>NZ_JAMZDZ010000001.1:0-1266344 GCF_024172085.1 Hamadaea flava
CCGAGATCGGGCAAGCGGGCGTGGACGTGCTCCGCCGGGTGTTCCCGCAGGCGCCGGTGCCACCGCCGGGAGTCTCCGTCCTCGACGGATACCAGGGGATGTACGCGAAGTTCGCCGCGGCCGCGCTGGAGACCGGCCGATTCGCCGAACCCCAGCCGTTCCGCGTCGACTGGGAGCGGCAGTACGCCCGCGACGAATGGCTGGAGCAGCTGCCGACCTCCGGCGGCCTGACCCGGCTCGCCCCCGAGCAGCTGGCCGAGGTGCTGGCCGCGGTCGGGGCGGCGATCGACGAACAGGGCGGCGCCTTCACGATGCGATACGCGACCGTCGGGTTCACCGCCGTGCGGAACTAACCGCCGATCCCCGTCAGGACCCGTTCCAGGCCGTACTGGAAGAGGCGGTCGAAGCGGTCGTCCGCGTGCGGCGTGGCCGCCTCCAGCATGATCCGGCTGAGCTGCGGATACCGTCCACTGCCGATGATGGACTCGCCGTACGCGCTCTGGGTGTCCAGCCAGCCGCGCAGGTCCTGGCCGGAGCGCCGGGCGGCCTCCCGTTCGGCGAGTTCCTCGATGACCTGGCCCCGGACGAAGGTCAGCACGGTCTGTACGCGCAGCAGCGTCTCGTCGGCGGACAGCCCGAGCCCGGTCAGGGTGGCGTACGTGGCCTCCTGCCAGGCCAGACCGTTCGGGCCGAGGGACGGCCGGGTGGCCGGCAGCCCGGCCAGCCAGGGGTGCCGCAACGCCAGTTCGCGTTGGGCGACCGCCACCGCCGACACGTCCGCCCGCCAGTCGCCGCTCGGCTCGGGTGGCTGGGCTTCGCCGAGTACCGCGTCCACCATCAGGTCGAACAGCTCGTCCTTGTTCGTGATGTATCGATAGAGCGTGGCCGGGCCCGTGCCCAGCTCGGCGGCGACGCGGCGCAGCGACACGCCGTCCAGGCCCTCCGCGTCGGCCAGCCGGACCGCCGTCGCGGCGATGTCCGTACGCCGGTGGGTGGGCCGAGGGCCCCGGGCGCCCCGCTCGGGACGCAGCCAGATCGGTTCGGTCACGCTCATCACCTCATTATTGCGATCACTGTACGCGGTAAGCTAGCCTCGGCATTATGCGAACAGCGTTCTCAGTTTCTCGCGAGTCGACCACCTCCGCCGACGGCACCGTCATCGGATACCGCCGTCTCGGCTCCGGACCGCCCGTTCTGGTGCTGCACGGCAGCATGCAAGCGGCACAGCACATGATGCGGCTGGCGTACGCGCTCGCCGACGACTTCACGGTGGACGTCGTCGACCGGCGCGGACGCGGCGACAGCGGACCGCACGGCAACGCGTACCAGTTGGCCCGCGAGATCGAGGACGTCGCAGCCGTCGCCGAGGCGACCGGCGCGACCCGGATCTTCGGCCTGAGTTCTGGTGGCCTGGTCACCCTGTATGCCGCGCGTAGCCTCCCGCAGCTGGACCGGGTGGCCGTCTACGAGCCGCCGCTGTCGGTGAACGGTTCCGCGCCCACCGCGTGGCTCGACCGTTTCGACCGGGAGATCGCCGCCGCCGAACCCGCCAAGGCGATGATCACCGCGCTCAAGTCGCTGGGCGTCGACCCGCTGTTCACGCGGCTGCCTCGCCCGATGCTGGACCTGGTCATGCCGTTGGCGGTCCGCATGCAGCGCGACGTCCCCGACGGCGACGTGCCGATCATGACCCTGATCCCGACCATGCACTACGACATCAGCCTGATCAACGAGACTGCCGACACCGTGCACGAACTCGCCCAGCTCGATGCCCGCGTGCTGCTGCTGGGCGGCACCCGCAGCCCGCAGTACCTCGCGACCGCGCTCGACGCGCTGGCGGCGACCATCCCCGGCGCCGAGCAGCGGATGCTGCCGGGCCTCGGCCACTCCGGGCCTGACGAGGACGGAAAGCCCGAAGTGGTGGCCGAGGTGCTGCGCACGTTCTTCCGCTAAGCCGTTTCAGCGCGGAAGTTGTGCCCTAGTCGGTCACCCAGCCCGAAATAATGCCGGAAGTTGTAGATCAGCGGACTCCACTTCCGCGGATCGACGTGGTCGGTGCCGGGCACGACGATATCCGGATCGGCGTGCACGGCCACCACGCTCGCCTGCGCGATGAGGAAGTCGTCGGTGGCGTTGTAGCTGGTCGCCTCGACCAGCGCCTCCAACTGCAGCGGGCACTCCGCCACTCGCGGCGGGCGTACCTTGACCGACGGGACCGCGGTCAACCCGGCCGCGCCGAACTTGTCGCGCTCGTGCCGGTAGGCGGCCTGCTTGTGGTCCGGCACCGGCCACGCGCCGGTCAGGTCCGCGAGCCGCTCCACGGCGGCCCATTGCCGCGGCCCAGGGACGTTGATCACCACTTCCGGCCGTTTCGCCAAGTTGTACGCCGTATGCCCGGCCGGTCCCAGGCCCAGGACGAGGGTGTGCCCGAGTGCCCAGGCCGACGAGTTCGGGGCGAGATTGGCGCTGCCGTCGCCGTTCTCGCTGGACAGCAGCACGACCGGAGTGCCGAAATACAGAATCTTCGGGGCGATGATCATGCCGGCGACGCTAACCCCGGTACGCTTCGGCGCCGGCCGAACCGTCGCCGCGGCATCATTGCCCTATGACCACGCCTGACCTGGCCGGATTCGCCGCCCTGCTGGCCGACCGTACGCGGGCCGGCTTCTGTCTGGCGCTGCTGGACGGCCGGGCCTGGACCGTCTCCGAATTGGCCCGCCACACCGGGGTGGCCGCGTCGACCGCCACCGAACACGTGCACCGGCTCGTCGATGGCGGCATCCTCGTCGAGCAGCGCCAGGGGCGGCACCGCTACGTCCGGATCCGCGACGAACAGACCGCCGCCCTGATCGAAGCGATGGCGCAAGCCGCCCCGAAGATCCGCGTACCGGTCCGGGGGCTGGCCGACGACCGGCGCGGCAAAGCCCTGGCGTACGCGCGCACCTGCTACGACCACCTCGCCGGTACGCTCGGCGTCACCATCGCCCAGGCCATGACCGAACACGGCTTCGTCACCTGGACCGACGGCCCCCAGCTCACCGAACCGGGCACCGCCTGGCTCACCGACCTCGGCGTCGTCCTCCCCGCCCCCTCCCGGCGACCACCACTGCGCGGCTGTCTGGATTGGACAGAGCGCGTCGAGCACCTCGGCGGCGCGATCGGCGCCGCGATCTGCGCGTACGCCAAATCCGACGGCTGGGTCGTCCCGATCGGCACCAGCCGCGCGCTCGCGGTGACCGATCGCGGCCGGGCCGTCCTCGCCCCCTGGGGCGCCATCCCCTGACACCATGCGACCTGGCCGATCATGGCGGGCTACGGTGTGACATGGCCGCAATCGCCGTCACCAATGACTCGGCAGGATGGCTCGTACTGTGGATCGAGCCCTACGGTGAGGATCGCTGGCTCCGGCCGAGGGAGACGTTCGTCGTACGCACCGACTACTCCGGCGACGAGCCGCCCTTTTCCATTCAGTATTGGGTGAACGCCGACGATCGTGCTGCCGGTATCGAGAACGTCACCGTGGTTGTCGACGAGGGCTTCTACCAGGGGGTCGTCGACGATGAAGGCCGCCTCGTCGAATGCGGTCATCAGCGGCCCGCCGAGATCGAAGCGAAATGGCGGGCGAGGTAGGCGGACTGGCGTCGGTCAGGTCCGAGGGGTAGCGGCGCTCACGCGACATTGGACCACTATGGACGATCAGCCTGACGCCGCAACCCTGACACCAGCCTTGCGAAGTCCGGTGTGTTCCCCGAGCTGCTCCACCCCGAGCTATTCGCCGGTTGCACCATCGATGCGCTGCCGAAGCAGGTCGGCGTGGCCGTTGTGGCGGGCGTATTCCTCGATCAGGTGCGCAAGCACGTAGCGCATGGTCACCTCAGAGCCGTCGGAGTAGCGCAACACGTCAGCGAGCGTCCGGGCCGCGACGATGCGCCGCGATTCGTCGACCTTGGCCCGCCAGGCCGCCAGCCCGGCCGCCACGTCAGCCGAGTCGACGTCATTGAAGGAAGCGTCGTAGCCTTCATAGATGACCGTCGGCTCCCGACCGTCCCACTCGGCCAGCCAACCCTCCTCGACGCCCGTCAGGTGGCGTACCAGGCCGATCAGCGACAGCGTCGCGGGCTCCACCGCGCGGAGGCGAAGCTGGTCGTCGGTCAGCCCGGCGCACTTCCACATCAGCGTGGCGCGATGGTTGTCCAGCATCGTGGTGAGCAGTTCGCGCTCGCCAAGCTGGTACATGTCGTCGGGGATGGCCCGGTCGGGGTTCATCGCGTGACTATACCGGCGAGGCGGCCGGTCCGATGAAGGCCGAGCCATCAGCCAAAGGGCTCGGCGTTCGATGAACCAGCCCTTCTCGAACACGGTCTTAGCCCGATGACCGCTGCCTGTTGCGCGCCCGTGGTGTGCGATTTCTGGCCGTTTCGCAAGATCATGCGCCGAAGGTCTGCGCTCAGCGGCCGTTTCGCGCATACGGCGGGCGCATGCTCACGGAATCGGACCCGAAATCGCATCTGTAGGGCGCATTGCGGCGCGTGTCGCTTGTGGACTTTTGGGTGGTTGGATCGTGGCACATTCTCGTGACCTTGACCCCCTGGAAGGTGTCGTACCTTCGTTCTAATGTTGATCCATGGGCGGGGTGTTGGTGCAGGTGGAGGCGGATGTCGCCGAGCTGGCGGCTGGTCCCCTGTGGACACTTTCGGACGCCGAGATCACCGACGAAGTACGGCGCGTTCATGCCGTGATCCAGCAGCTGTCCGGCCGACTGCTGACGTTGATCGGCACGGCGGACAGTCGCGAGATCCCCTATAACGCCGGTGCGACCGGCACGGCGAACTGGCTGACATTTCTGCTGGCCATGCGCCATCGGGACGCCGTCGCGTGGACCAAACTCGCCCAGCTCTTACCCGAGACGCCCGTGGCCGAGGAAGCGCTCGCCGCTGGGCGGGTCAATGTCGAGCAGGCGCGGGTGATCGCCAAGACGGTGCACGACCTGCCGTCGGCGGTGGGTGAGATGGGCAAGGCGAAAGCCGCTGAGGTTTTGACGAAGCTGGCTGCCGACGATCGGCTGCGGCCGGAGGCGTTGGAGAACCACCGGTCGCAGATCCTGGAACTGGTCGCACCGGAGATCGCCGAAGAACGCCTCCGCAAAGACCTGGAACGCGCCGAACGATCCGCCTACGAGCGACGTGACTTCACCCTCATCCCCTACGGCGAAGGCGAATACCGGATCCGCGGCGTCCTCGACGCCGAAGCAGCCGCGACCATCCGCACAGCACTCGATCCGCTATCCGGGCCGCGCAAGCCAGCGCCCACGGCTGCGGCCGCCCTCGGTGGCGGGTCGGCAGCGGGAGGCGCTGACGGAGGCGGCGCAGGCGGCGGCGAATACCGCGCGGACGCCGTAGACGGAGACCGCGCCCCAGCTCGGGTGCTGCCGGGCGAGCCGGATCTACGCTCGGCCGGGGCCCGGCGGGCTGACGCCCTCGTCGAGATATGCCAGCGGATCATGAACGCCGGTGAGCTGCCCGACAACGGTGGCGAGAAGCCGCACCTGACGATCACCCTGCCGTGGGACGCGCTCCAAGCCAAGGTCGGCGCCGGGCTGCTGGACACCGGCGACCTGCTCACCCCGGAGACCGTGCGACGGCTAGCGTGCGACGCGATGATCATCCCAGCCGTGCTAGGCGGTGACGGGCAGGTGCTTGACGTCGGCCGCGCCCGCAGGCTTATCGACGGGCCGCTGCGTCGTGCGCTTGTGTTGCGGGACAAGGGATGTGCGTTTCCGGGCTGCGACCGGCCACCCCAGTGGTCCCACGGCCACCACATCCGATCATGGGCAGATGGCGGAAGTACCTGCCTGGCCAACTCCGTGCTGCTCTGCGGATTCCACCACCGCGAGATTCACCACGGGCACTGGGAAGTCCGCATGAGACCCGACGGATTCCCCGAATTCCTCCCACCGACCTTCGTCGACCCACAACGAAGACCAGTCCGCAACACCCTCCACCGGAGATGCTGAGCCGCTAGTAGCGTGGGTCAGTAATGCAAACCACGCTGAAGCGGGCTTGGCGGCCGCAGGACCCAGCGGGCCCGATCCAGGACCTCCACCTCGTACGTCTCGCATGGATTGCCATCGCCCCACCTGCTTTCAGCTTCCCCATACTGGAGCCGCGCGAGGGCGACGCTCACGGGCACCCGCTGCTCGCTTCGCAAAAGCTTGAGGAAGGCGCCGACGAACGCGGCGCCGCTGGAGGGCTTCACCAATTCCGCGCGGGCGGCCTCCAACTCCGACGTGTCGAGCGAAACCGGGTCCCAGTAGTAGGTCGTCACGCGGGCAAGCGAGGCACAGGCGCCAGCGGCACACTCACCCTCCGTGCTACACCTCGCTGCGCCAGACGCGCGCCCTGGGTCAGCGGCCGTCGACCCGGCGGCCGGCTTCGCCGAAGACCCAGTCGCTGGTCTGGGCGATGAACTCGGTGGGGAAGCCAACGGAGAAGTCGGCGGCTTCGGTCAGACGGCGTACGACTTCGTCGGGGAGAGTGAGGTCGAGCGCGCCGAGATTGTCGGCGAGCTGGGTGACGGACCGCGCGCCGATGATGGGGTGCACGGCCTGGGAGCGGGCACGGACCCAGGCCAGCGCGACCTGTGACGGGGTGGCGCCGAGGTCGTCGGCGGCCTGCTGGACCGCGCGGGCGACGGTGTGGTCGCGCTCGGACAGGTTGGCCGAGTTGAGGCGGCTGGAGGCGGCGGCGGTCCCGGTCGTGTACTTACCGGACAGGATGCCGCCGGCGAGCGGGCTCCACGCGGCGACGGTCATTCCGGTGGCCTCGGCCATCGGCAACAGTTCGCGTTCGATGTCGCGGTTGAGCAGGCTGTAGGGGACTTGCAAACCGGCGAACGGCGTCCAGCCTCGCCACTGGGCCAGCACGTTGGCGCGGGCGACGACCCAGGCCGGTGCGTCGGAGATGCCGATGTAGAGCACTTTTCCGGCGCGGATGACGTCGTCGAGGGCCCGCATGGTCTCCTCGACCGGCGTGTGGCGATCCCAGAGGTGCACCCAGTAGACGTCCACATAGTCGGTGCGCAGTCGCCGCAGGCTGGTCTCCAGGGACCGGACCAGGTTCTTGCGATGGTTGCCGGCCGCGTTGGGATCGGCGCTGTTGCGGGAGACGGTGTATTTGGTCGCCAGCACGAAGTCGTCCCGTCGGCCGTCGAGCAGTTCGCCCAGGAACTCTTCGCTCGCGCCGCCGCGATAGTTGACCGCCGTGTCGACGACGTTGCCGCCGGCCTCGGCGTAATGGTCGAGGATCCGGCGGCACTCGTCCAGCGGTGCGCCGACGCCGCCCTGCTCGCCGAAGGTCATCGCGCCGAGGAAGGCTTCCGAGACGCGAAGGCCGGTGTTGCCGAACAGGCGGTAACGCATGATCATCAGCGTACCGTGTGGTGGTCTCCTGCTGCGAGGGTGATCCGTTCCCGGCGTCCACTTGCGACTACATCCACAGTGGTCGGCGCGGCGGCGGTCAGGCGGGCACCGGTCAGCGTACCGTCGGCCCAGGTCAGCTCCTCGATCGTGATCGCGCCCCGGGCCCGCAGCCCGGTGACACGGCCGGCCGGCCACGCCGACGGCAACGCGGGCAGCAACTCGATCACCGGTACGCCGTCCGTCAGCCCATGGCTCTGCACCAGCAGCTCGGCGACGGCCGCGGTGACGCCGAAGTTGCCGTCGATCTGGAACGGGGGATGGGCGCAGAGCAACGCCGGGTAGACCCCGCCGCCTTGGAACTGCGCGTCGGATCGGACCGGGGTGAGATATTCGCCGATCAGCCGGTGAGCGGCGTCGCCGTCGCGCAGCCGGGCCCAGAGTCCGATCTTCCACGCGATGGACCAACCGGTTCCGGCGTCGCGCCGCAGTTCCAGCGACCGTCGGGCGGCCGCCGCGAGCGTAGCGTCCCCAGTGGACGTACGCCCGGGGTAGAAGCCGACGAGGTGCGACACGTGCCGGTGATGCGGCTCGACCTCGGTACGCTCGGCGGACCACTCAAGGATCTGGCCCTGGCTGCCGATTCGCAGCGGGGCGAGGCGAGGCAGTGCCTGCCGAGCCTCCTCGATCGCGGCGTGGTCGTCGGGTTCGACCGTACCCAGCGCGGCTTCGGCCTCGATCAGGAACTCGAACAGCTCCCGCGCCAGGACCAGGTCCATCGCCGTGCCGTCCTCGACGCTGGCCGGACCGGCGGACGTCGCGAACTGGTTCTCCGGGCTGGTCGACGGCGAGGTGATCAGGTGGCCGTCGGCGTTCTCGACGAGCAGGTCGAGCACGAAACGGGCGGCGTCGGCGGCGATCGGCAGTGCCCGCCGCAGGAAGTCCAGGTCGCGGCCGAATCGCCAGTGCTCGGCCAGATGCGTGGCCAGCCACGCCCCGGCCATCGGCCACTGCGCCCACATCGGGTCGCCCTGGCCCATCCCGACCGGCACAGTGATCCGCCACAGGTCGGTGTTGTGGTGACAGGTCCAGCCGCGAGCGCCGTAGAGTCCGCGGGCGGTCGCCCGGCCGGCTTGGGCCAGTTCGCCGATCATCCGCAGCAGCGGCTCATGGCATTCAGCCAACGCCGTCGTCTCCGCCGGCCAGTAGTTCATCTCGGCGTTGATGTTCACCGTGTACTCGCAGTTCCACGGCGGCACCACGTGCGGGTTCCAGACGCCCTGCAGGTTGGCGGCCTGCGTACCTGGGCGGGAGGAGGCGGCCAGCAGGTAGCGGCCGAACTCGAAGGCGAGCACCGGCAGCTGCTCGTCCGGCTCTCCGGCGGCCCGGCGTACCAGGCGCTCGTCGGTCGGCTGGCCGGACCGGTCCTCGGCGGTGCCGACGGTCAGCGTGACCCGGTCCATCAGCGCCTGGTGCTCGGCGACGTGCGCCGCCCTGATCGCGGCCCAGCCCGCCGCGCGCGCCCGGTCGACGTCCATCCGGGCCTGCTCCTCGAAACCGGCCCGCGCCGGCGGCCGGTCCCAGCCGTCGAAGCTGGTGCGGATCGCGACGTAGACGGTCGCCGCGCTCGCTCCGCGAACGCGTACGGTGTCCACAGTGGTTTCGACCCGGCCACCGTCGGCCACCACGTCGAAGACGGCGAACGCCCGCATCGAATCGTCGTCCGCGGCGACCTCGCCGTCCCGGCGTGGCCAGGGGATGACGTGCCGGGGCGCGGACACGGTCAAAGCAAGGCCGTCGCCGTCCGGCCGGATGTCGGCGCGCTGCTGCGGCGTGGTCCACCGCAGGTCGGCGTTCACCCAGCCATCCGACCGGCCGCTCAGGTGGATCGCGACGACCTGGTGGTCGGCGCTCGCGAGCACTTCCTGCCGGAACCGGCCGCGCTCGACGATCGAGACGCCGTCGCGCAGATCGAGGCTCCGCCGGAAGGTTCCGTCGCTGTCCAGTTCGACGTGGGTGATCTCCAGATCTCCGACCGGCTGGTACGCCTCGGCGTCGGCGCCCTGCGTACGCCGGAGGAGGTCGCCCGCCGCGACGTGTTCGCCCGCTCGGACGAGGCGGCGTACCTCGTGAAGCAAGCCCGCAGGCACCTCGGGCACGGTGGTGTCGGCTGGGCCGGACCAGAAGGTGTCCTCGTTGAGGCTGATCCGCTCGACGGGGAAGCCGCCATGCACCATCGCGCCCAGACGGCCGTTGCCCACCGGCGTCGCCTCTTCCCAGACGGCGGCGGGACGTGTGAAGATCAATTCCGACACGGTCGCCAGCATAGACTTTGTTGGAGGTCCGGCCAAACTCGCTGTCTGCCGGGGGCCGCTGCCGGTCAGTTCCTCAGTTCGGCTGGGACGGCAAGATCCTCCGAGTTGTAGAGGACGCGGACCCGCTCGGCGTCGTCCTCGGCGCACACCTGCGCGACGAGATCGACGAGATGGTCGTAGTCGGGGCCGGTCTCGCCCCGGTAGGACGCCTCCATGCGGCCCCACTCGTCCCACGGCAGCGTCTCGACCTGCACCAGCGCGGCAAGGTCCCGGATGGCGTTGCCCCGGATCTCGGCCGGGCCCCAGGCGTGGTCGGTGCCGTTGACGCCGAACGTCGCCGGGTCGGCGTCACCCGACCGGACGAGCTGCCAGGCCTCCCCACCCGTGAGGAACTCGCCCGGGGCGAGGTCGTCGGGGTGGGGCACGTTCGTGCCGTCGAGGATCTCCGGGTCGATCCGGACCCACCGGCCGGCGCTGGATTCCCCGTCGCTGGATTCCCGGGTGTCGGCCCGTCCCGTGACCCAGTGCTCGACTACCCAGTGGTCCACGTGCCGGTCCGGCCGGAAGTAGGACGCGAAACCGCACCGGGCCCGCGCCGGGATGCCGTGGGCTTGCAAAAGCGCCACCGAGACGGTCGCGAAGTGCCGGCAGGTGCCGACCACGCGCTGCCGAGGCTCACGCACCTTGGTCAGCGGCGCGGGGTCGATCGCGAGCAACTCGTCGAGGATGCGGGTGACCGGCCGGATCGCCTGCGCGCCCATCCTCGGCTCGGGCAGCCCCAGCGAGCCGGTCTGGGCCGGATGGACGATGAGCCCGGCCACGGCTCGGCATATCGCGACCGGGTCGGCGGGCAGTTCGGCGGCCAACTGCCGCTGGTCCGGCGTGAGCGCGGTGATGACGCCGGGAGTCGAATAGTCGATCGGCATGGACGTCACGCTATGCGCCGGGTACGACATCCGGGGATTCGACGGTCCGGCACATTTCAGCGATCCCGTACGCCATTCGCGTAAGGACCTCGGCGGCGCGCTCGACGGGCAGCACTCGGGCGGTCCACACCAGACGGCTGTGCCCGTCGTTCGTGGCGTACACCTGGAACTCCGCCTCATGGTGGGCCAGTGGCGGTCGCGCGCCCTCGACGACGGCGTACGCCAAGCGCCGGGCGTCGTCGTCGATCGCCCGGATGACCTCGCGGATCACGTGGCCGTCGGGGAACGTCAGGAACCGGTGCCCGTCGTCGATCCGCGTACCGGCGACCCGGCCCGGCAGCAGCCGGTGGTGAACTGCGCCGACGTCCCGGAGGACGTCCCAGAGCTGCTCCGGGGGTACGCCGACCTCAGCCTCCACGACGATCGGCGGCGCCACCGACGCCAGCAGCGCTTCGGCCCGGACGTGGTCGGCTTCGCACACGTCGTCCAGTCCAGGCGGCACGGGGACGGCCAGACACGCCGCCAACGCGATAGCCGCGTCGGCGTGCCGACCCTGCTGGAGGTGTAGCTCGCCGAGGGCGCACCACGCGGTGACCGCCGTAGCAGGGTCGCTGGCGGCGGCGGCCGCGCGCAGCGTCTGTTCACCGCGCAGTGACTCGCCCGCGTCGAGCAGGCGCAGCGCCTTGTTCAGTAACAGATCAGGCGACAGCGGCACCGAGCCAGTCTGGCAGAGCGTGCCCGGCGACAGCACAACGGCCCACGGCCGAAACCGCGCAGGCGGCAGCCCGACCGATGACACAATCGCCTGACCGAGGGGGCCGGCAGTCAGCGGCGGGGTCGGCGTACGCGGCGGGCCGAGGGGGTGGCCGACGCCGTGAGGTGGTCGGCGAGGTCTTGCGGGCTCGGCCGGTCGAACAGGTCCACGACGTCGACCTCCAGGCCCTCCTCGGCGACCAGCACCTGGTGCAGCCGGACGAGGTCCAGCGACGTCATCCCGGCTTCGAAGAATCGCGTACGCGGGCCGATGACCGAGCCGGGCAGGTGCTCGGCGAGCAGGCCGGTGGCGCGTACGGCGATGCGGGTCGCGAGGTCGGACGCCGTTCGCTGGGTGGGAATGTGGACGGGCGCCGGGTCGGGCAGCGCCGCCCGGTCCAGCTTGCCGTTGGCGGTCACGGGCAGCTCCTTCAGCTTCATCAGGATGGCCGGGGTCGCCCAGACGGGCAGGTGGGTGCGGACGGCGTCGCGCAGGCCGGTCGGGTCGGGACTGCCGGCGTACCAGGCGATCAGGGCGTTGGCCCGCAGGTCGACGGCGACCGCGGTGACGCCGGGGACCCGCGCGAACGCCCGTTCCACGCCGTCGAGTTCGATTCGATAGCCCTGCCAGGAGATCTGTCGATCGGCGCGGCCGAGGATCGTCAGGTCGCCGTCGAGTGTGTACCGTCCACGGTCGCCGGTGCGATATGGATTCGTGGGCGGGCGACGGTCCGGGTCACCGGCGTAGCCGATCGCCAGTCCCTGCCCGCCGACGACGATCTCGCCGACGGCGCCAGGCCGGGCGGCCGCGTCCCGGACGATCACCTCGGTGCGGCGGTGGGGGATCGGCAGCGCGATCCGCCGATCCCCGTCCCAGCGGGCCAGATGGGCGGCCTGCGGCGTCTCCGTCGCCCCGTACAGGTCGTAGACGGTCGCGTTCGGGGCGAGCCGATTCGCCGCGTGGACGTCGGCCGGGCGGGAACCCTCGCCGTGCAGGACCACGTGCCGCACCCGGGGCAGCGCCACCTCGGTCAGTGCCAGCAGCCGAACCTGCGACGGTGTCATGTGGACGATCGTGGCTTCGGTGTCACGCAGGAACGCGGCCAGCAGGGGCGGCTGCCCGGCGACCTCCGGCGACGGGACGTGCACGGTCGCGCCGAGCCACAACGGCAGCACCAGGTCGCGGAACATCGGATCGTGCGCCGCCGGGGCGGTGAAACAGAAGACGTCCGACGGGCTCAGGCCGAGGCTCTCGGCGTACCAGTGGAAGGAGACCGGCAGGGCCTCGGGCGGGAGGAGGACCACGGCCGCGCGCCCGCTCGTGCCGCTGGTGAGCAGCGCGTGCCCGGCGCCGCCGGTGGGCGTGGGACCCGCGGGCCGCCACTGTTCGGGCACAGCGGGGTCCACAATGAGCGGTGCGCGGCCCGCGTGCCAGCAGCCCAGGATCGCCGCGGCCAGGGACGGGTCGCGGGTGGCCGCGACCGTGACCAGACCCTCAGGCTCGCGCGCGGCGAGATCCGCGGCTTGCCGCAGGTGATCGGCCAGTTCGCCATATGTTTGTACGCCCAGCGCGGTGACCAAGGCCGGTCGGTCGGTGGGCTGAGCGAGCACGGCGTCCACGAGATCGCGCGGCGTCCCGGCGATGGGCTCCACAATGGGCGGCGAAGCCGACTCGGTCGGCGCGCCCAGGGACTCCAACGTGGAACGGCACTGGCTCAGGAACTCGGCCGCGGTCCGGCGGTCCCAGAGATCGGTCGCGTAGACGAGCCGGAGCCGGAAGCCACCCGGGCGACGCAGCAGATAGAGGTTGACGTCGAACAGTGCCCAGTGGACGCCCGGCGTTATCTCCGTCAGCGCGTGACCGTCGAGATGCGACGGCGGGCGACCGTGGGTGAGATCGTTGAACCACACCTGGAACAGCGGATTGCGCGACGGGTCACGGGGCGCACCGGCGAGCGTCACGATCTCGTCGAACGGCACCGATCCGTGCTCGATGCCGCGGTGCAGCGCGGCCGCGACTGGCGCGATGAGCGACTGCGTGTCCGCGTCCGCCGGTACGCGCAACCGCAGCGGCAGCGTCCGCATGAAGAATCCGGCAGCGCGCTGCGACTCCGGTGTGAGCCGGCCCGAGGCGGGTACGCCGACGCAGAGATCTTCGACGCCGGCCCAGTCCGCGAGCACGCGGGCGTATGCCGCGACCACGACGGCCGCCGGGGTGGGCGCGTGGCGGCCGAGCCAGGCGGTGAACGCCGGGCCGAGATCGGCGTCCACATGCGCGCCACGGAAGGTCGGGCGCTCGGGCCTGGTCGCGGTGAACGGAAGGTCCAGAGTGGTCGGAGCACCCGCGAGGTGTTCGCGCCAGTACGCACGATCCCGTTCGGCGAGCTCGGGCCGGATCGGTGTGCGGCGGTTCGGCCGTGCGGCGATCGACGCCGGGTCCTGGTACGCCGCGACGAGGTCGGCCTGCAGGATGTCGAGCGTCTGCTGATCGGCCACGAGATGGTCGAGCACCAGCACGAGCGTGTCCCCGTCGGCGCCCTGGTGCAGGCCGAGTACGGCCAGCGGCAGCGTTTCCGGCCAGAACGGCGTGTCGGAGAGGTTCGCTACGAACTCGTCCCGATCCCCATCGGACACCGTGATCACCGAGGAGCCGCCGGGGTGGACGGTACGCCGCAGCCGCCCGTCCACGTCGGCGATCGTCGTCCGTAGCGCCTCGTGCGCGGCCACGACGTCGTCCCAGGCAGCCTGCAGCCGACCAGGGTCCAGCCGCCCGCCGACGCCCAGCACCCCGATCACGTTGTACGCCGGAACACCCGGGAACAGCTGGTGATGCAACCACAGACGCCGCTGCTCGGGGTCGATCTCATCGGTGTCGGCCATCGGCGTCGCGAGTGGAGCGGACGGGCTGTGCGCCAGCAGTTCGCGCAGTCCGGCCAGGCTCAGGTCGTCGGTCAGGAACGCGGTGACCGGCACATGCACGCCCCACCGGGCCAGGATCGCGCCCGACAGCCGCACGGCGGCCAAGCTGTGCCCGCCGGAGGCCAGGAACCTCGCGCCCTCGTCCGCCGGATGCGTGCCGAGCGCGTCCGACCACGCCCGGCTCAGCGCATCCGCCTCGGCACCGGCGGCCCGGGTAGCGACCGGGTGGGTCGCAGAATCCCGGGCGGCGGCCGGATCGTCGGCGGCGGAAGACCGGGCGACGGCCAGTTCGCGCAACCGGCGACGGTCGCGTTTGCCGTTGCCGGTCACTGGCAGCTCGGGCAGGACGGCGAACCGTGATGGGACGAACGCCTCGGGCAGCCGCCGGCGCAGCTGTTTCTTGACGGTGTCCTCGTCGAGCGGCTCGCCACCGGTGGTCACGTACGCCCACAGTGTGCCCTCGACGGCGATCACGGCGGCGTCCAGCACCCCGGCGACTCCGCGCAGGGCGGCCTCGACCTCACCCGGCTCAATCCGCTGGCCGCGGAGTTTCAGCTGCTCGTCGCCGCGACCGAGATACTCCAGCCCGCCGCTGGTGAGGCGTACGCGGTCGCCGGTTCGGTAGACGCGGTCGACTCCGCTGCCCTCGGGACCGGGTTGGAAGACCGAGTCGGTCAGTTCGGGCCGCCCGAGATAGCCCGTGGCGAGCGGCGTACCGCCGACGGCCAGCTCGCCGGGAGTGTCGCCGGAGGCGATCCGACCGTCCTCGTCGAGCACCATCAGGACGCAGTTGTCGATCGGATACCCGATCAGCACGCGTCCCGGATCGTCGGGGCAGTCCCAGTGCGCGACGTCGATGGTGGTCTCGGTCGGGCCGTACTGGTTGACCATGCGCGCGGGCAACACCTTCCGCGCCAGGCGGACGGTGTCCGGTGGCAACGCTTCGCCACCGGCGAACAGCAGACGCAGGCTCGTCGCCGTCTCGACGCCGGGCCAGCGCAGGAACTCGGCCAGCATCGACGGGACGAAGTGGCACCATGTGATCGCGTACCGGGTGATCCAGTCGAGCAGTAGCGCCGGATCGCGTTGTGCGCCCGGCGGCGGCAGCACGACCTGGCCGCCCGACAGCAGTGGACACCACAGCTCGAACTGCGACGCGTCGAAGCTGAGCGGGCCCTTCTGGAGGCAGCGGTCGGCCGGGCTGAGCGCGTATTGGCCGCACATCCAGAGCAGCCGGTTGGCCAGCGACCCGATGGGCACGACGACACCCTTCGGGCTGCCGGTCGATCCCGACGTGTAGAGCACGTACGCAGGATGCGAGCCGTCGACCGGGATCAGCGGCCGCTCGGGTCGATCTGCTCCGGTCAGCGTCACCGCGACGGGATGCGGGATCCCTGGCCGGACGGCCGGCCCCGCCGACGCGGAGTCGACGAGCGTCGCGACCGGCCGCGCGTCGGCCAGCACGGTCGCGATCCGCGCCGGCGGGTCGTCCGGCGACAGCGGCAGGAACGGCGTACCGGCCTTGAGCGCGCCGAGCATCGCCACCACCATCGCCCGGCTGCGTGGCACGTCCAGCGCCACGACGTCACCGGGCCGCGCCACCTTGGCCAGGTCGTCGGCGATCACATCGGACTCGGCGTCCAACTGCTGATAAGTGAGCCGGCCGTCCTGATCGACCAAGGCGGTCGCGTCGGGCGTACGCCGCGCCTGAGCGCGGATCAGACCGGGCAGCCCGTGCGGCAGTTCGCGGGCGACCGTCCGGCCACGCAGGATCGCGAGCTGCGGAGGATCTTGGGTACCCACGCCGGGAATCGTAGAGGAGCGGCACCGGTTACGGCAGCCTCTCGCGGCGAGCGCCCGGCGCGGTTAGGGTGTCCCGATGCGGCCGCCGAACGATCATGTGATTCCCCTGCCCGGCACGGGCTGGAGCGTCTATCGCGACGCCCTCGTCCGCTCGGCCGGATTCCCGGTCGACGGCCTCGACCAGCTCTCCTCGCCGGGCCTCGCACAGGCGGCGGACTCCTTTCTCGACGGTGGAGCGGACTTCGCCGAAGAGCTGGCCGCGGCTGATCTGGCGGCAGCCGAGGCGTCCACGGCGATCGCGTCCGGCGACCGGTTCCGGCAGGCGGTCCGCTGGCAGAACCCCGACGTCGCCACGACCATCGAGGGCTCGCTGCGCCCCGGCCGCACCGCCCGCCGCAACTATCGGGAACGCCGCCGCGACGAGATCGTGGCCAAGTACTGGCAGCGATACTGCGGCAAGAACGACAGCATCGGCTTCTTCGGCCCGATGTGCTGGAGCACGCTCGCCGAGGACGGCCCGGCCGTCGCACTCCGGCCGGGTCCCGCCGCCGAACGGGCGCGGGCCGTCCACTTCGAATGGTGGGCGCTGACCGCGCTCGCCGACGCCCTCGCGGCCGACCCCCGGCTGCGCTGGTGGTTCCCGGTCCGGCTGCTGCCCCATCTGACACTGCGCGACCGCGAGATCATCGCGCCGGGCCTGCCGCCGCGGCCGGTCACCGCCGCGGCGGCCGCGCTGATCACCGCCGGTCAGTCCAGCCGGCCGGCCCGGGTCATCGCGGACGAACTGGTCGCCGCGGGGGTCTTTCACCGCCTCGACGACGTGTACGCACAACTCGGCGAACTGGCCCAGGGGGGACTCGTCCGCCTCGGGCTCGATCTGCCGATCGACCTCTCGGCCGAACGCGTCCTGCGGGCGTACGCGGAGGGCATCGCCGATCCCGCGGACCGGGCCTGGGCGGGGGAGCGTCTGAGTCCGCTGTGGACGTTGCGCGACCGGGCCGCAGCCGCGCCGACGGCCGAGACGCTGGCCGCCGCCCTGGCCGACCTCGACGAGGCGTTCACCGAGGCCACCGGCCTGCCCGCGCGCCGCCGTCCCGGTCAGACGTACGCCGGCCGCACGCTGTGCCATGTGGACACCAGCCGGGATCTCGACGTCGATTTCGGGCCGCCGCTGACCCAGAAGCTCGCCGCGCTGGAGCCGCTGCTGCGGTCGGTACGCTGGCTGACCGCCCGGGTGGCCGACGTCCATCACGACGCGCTGGCCGCCTTGCACGCCGAGTTGGCCGCTGACCTCGGTACGCCCGACGTCCCACTGCACGACCTGTGGTTCCTCGCCCACGGCGTGGTGTTCGGCGCTCAGCGGCCGTCCGCCCCGGTGGTGGACGAGTTCCTGCGCCGCTGGCGTGACCTGCTCGGGCTCAGCGCCGCCGACTCGGCTGCGCGCGAACTCGTCTTCGCCGCCGACGAGCTGGCCAAGCAAGTGGAGGCGGCGTTCGAGGACAGCGCACCGGGCTGGTGGACCGCCCGCATCCACAGCCCCGACCTGCATCTGATCGCGGTCGACGAGGAGGCGCTCGTGCGGGGCGACTACCGGCTCGTCCTGGGCGAACTGCACGTGGCGGCGCCGGCGTTCAACACAGACTTCTTCCGGCTCGGCCATCCCGACTCGGATCGGCTCGCCGAGGACCTCCGCAGCGACCTTCCCGAGCCCTGCGTCGACCTGCTGCTGCCGGACGAATGGCCGCGCCACTCGGCCCGCAACGCGAACTGGATCAAGGGCCGGGCGGACGTGCAGCTCGCGTTCGCCCCGTCGGCGGGGGCGGACCGGGCCCGGCTGCGCCCGGTGACCGAACTGGTCGTGGTGGCCGAACCGGATGGCCTGGTCGCCCGGGCCGCCGATAGCTCCTCGTGGCCGCTGCTAGAGGTGTTCGCTGAACTACTGACCATCCAGACGTTCGACACCTGGAAGCTGGCCGGCTCGGCCGCGCACACCCCACGGGTGGTGGTCGACGACCTCGTCCTGCTGCGGGAGACCTGGCGAACCACCGTCGAAGCGAGCGGCCTGGCCGACGCGACCGGAGATCGTGACCGCGTCCTGGCCGTCCGCCGATGGCGGCGCGACCTCGGGCTGCCCGAACGGATCTTCGTCAAGATCGGCACGGAGACCAAGCCGTTCTACGCCGACCTCGCCGGCCTGATCTCCATCCGCCAGCTGTGCTCGGCGATCCGGGGCGCGCGGGCCACCGGCGGCGATGACGTCGAGTTGACGATCACCGAGATGCTCCCGACGGGCGAACAGGCCTGGCTGCCCGACGCCCACGGTCGGCGGTACGCCTCCGAGCTGCGGCTGCAACTGCTCGACCCGCTGACGCCGCCGCACGCCGGGAGGATGTCATGACCGACCGCCTTCCGCTGGGCGACACCGGCTGGCAGGTGTGGGCCGATGGCGTACTGCGATCGACCGGGTTCCCTGCCGACGGGCTCGACCGGCTGTCCGCGCCGTCCTGTGCGGCGGTCGCGGACGATCTCCTGGACGCGATCGCGGACAAGCGCTGGCGGGGCGGTTCCGCCGACGCCGTGGCGAAGGCAGAGGCTGCGTACGCCGAGAGCTACGCCGCAGCCGACCTGACTGGATCGGCCGAGCTGGCCCGTGTCGCCGCCGACTCGCTGCTTCGCGAGGCGATCACCTGGCAGAACCGTGATTTCATCGGCTGGTTGGACACAGTGCGCGACGGCGATCCGGCGGACCGCGGCCGACGCCGCCGGCATCGGGAACGCATCTTGATCCGCTACTGGCAGCGCTACTGCGGCAAGAACGAGACCGTCGGGTTCTTCGGCCCGGTCTGCTGGGTGCGGTTCGACTCCGACCAGTCCGAACGCGTCCACGTCATCCCCGGCCCGGAGCTGGTCCGGCACCGAGAGGTGTGGCTCGAACGGTGGTGTGTCGACGCGTACGCCCGGCGGCTGGCCGGCGATCCGGCCATCCGTCGCCGGTTGAGCCCCACTATCGCGCCGCACGTGCACCTTGACGGTCGGCAGGCGCTCCTGCCCGCCCGGACCGCGGTCGCGTTGACGGCGGCGGAGGCGGCAGCGCTCGGGCTGGCCGACGGTACGCGTACCGCCACGAAGATCGCGGAGGAGCTGGCCTCGCTGGGCCTCGTGCGTACCGGGGAGGACGCGTACCTGCTGCTCGACCGGCTCACCGAACGCGACCTTCTCGACGACGGTGGCCGGGCCCCGGTCGAGATGGGGGTCGAGGAACTGATCAGACCAAGGTTCGCCGGAATCCCCGAAGCGCTGGCCGGACTGGACCGGCTGCGGTCGGCTCGCGACCGAGTGGCCGAAGCCGCTGGAGATCCCGATGAGCTGGACGTCGCACTGTCTGCTTTGGACGAGGTGGTCGCCGCCGAGATCGGCGGACCGGCTCGGCAGCACGGCGGCGACACGTACGCCGGACGTACGCCGTGCCACGAGGAGACCATCCGCGACGTCGACGTCGTCTTCGGGCCGCAGATGCTGGCCGACCTCGCCCCGGCGCTCGGCATCGTCCTGCAAGCCGCCCGCTGGGTCACCGGCGCGCTCGCCGACGCCTACCGGGCCGCGTTGACGGAGATCGCCGACGATCCCGGGATGCGGCTGGGCGACCTGATGTACCTCGCCCAGGGCCTGTTCTGGACCGGCGACGATCGCCCTGTCGACGCCGTGGCCACCGAGTTCGCTCGGCGCTGGGCAGCGCTGTTCGAGTACGCCGACGGCGACCGCCGCGTCGACCGCGACGCCGCCGAGCTGGCCAGCCGGGCGGCCGAGCTGTTCGCGGCCGAGCGTCCCGGGTGGAGCGCCGGGCGTACGCACAGCCCCGACCTGCAGATCTGCGCCGAATCCCCGGAGGCCATCAACCGCGGGGAGTACCTGGCGGTGCTGGGCGAGCTGCACGCCGCCCGATCGACGCTGGAGTCGTTCGTCCCATGGCACGCCGAACCTAGTCGGGTGTGGAACCAGATCGCGGCCGACGGCGGCGCCGACCGGCTGCGCCCGCTCTACCCGACGGGCTGGCCGCGCCACACCGGGCGCGTGTCGATGTCGCCCGGCCCGTACGGACGCCGGCTCGGGTTCTCGCCGGCGCCCCGGCCCGCCACCGGCGACGTGCTGCCCGCGATGGCCGTCCGCCTGGACCGGCGGGACGGCGTACTGGAGGCCGTCGAGCCGGACGGGCGGCGGTGGCCGATCGTCGAGGTCTTCTCCGAATGGCTCGCCGTCCACTCGGTCGACGCGTTCAAACTGCCCGCCGGGGCTGCCCACCAGCCGCGGATCACCGTCGACCGGTTGGTGGTGGCTCGGGAGACCTGGCGGACGACGGCCGCAACCACGGGACTGGTCGACCCGGTGAAGGATGTAGACAGGTTCCTCGCCGCCCGGCGACTGCGTCGGCAGCTCGACCTCCCCGACCGGGTTTTCATCAAGATCGGCACTGAGGTCAAGCCCTGCTTCGCGGACCTGACCTCGCCACACTCCGTCGCGGCACTGGCGTCGATGATGCGTTCGGCCGCGCAACAACACGGCCCCGACGTCCGCGTCACCATCAGTGAAGCCCTCCCGGGCACCGCCGACGCCTGGTTGCCCGACGCCCAGGGCCGCCGCTACTTCACCGAGCTGCGCATCCAGATCACGGACCCGAAAGAGACCTGAGTCGGATATCCGGCATCGTCGTACGACGCTCCGGTGAGCCCGGTGCCGCCACACTTCTTCAGGTGACGGTGAGAGCAGCGGCGGCGGTGCTGATGGTCGTGGGCGTCCTGGTCGCGGGCGTGCTGGTTGCGGGGTGCGGCGGGACGCCTTCCGGCACCGCCGCGCCTGGTGACACGAGCGCGGCGACCGGTACGCCTTCCGCCGAGCAGACGGTGGGGATCTCGGCCACCGCCGCGCCGACAGCCGCCTCGCCGAAGAGCCCGACGCCGAAGGCGACGGTGACCCGGTCCGGGCGGAAGATCAAGGTCATGGTGCTCGGCGACTCGATCTCGGCCGGGGCCAAGGACGAGGTGATGAACGGGTACCGCCTCGACCTGCTGAAGAAGCTCCCGGCGTACGCGATCGACTATGTGGGCTCGTATGAGCGCGGGGACAGCCGGCTGGCCGACAAGGACATGCAAGCCGAAGGCGGCGCCTGCATCCACGCGACGCCCTGCAACAGCACCAGCATGTATGAACAGACGGCAGGGTGGATCAACGCCGCCCAGCCGGAGGTCGTGATCATGCAGGGCGGTGGCAACGACTATTGCTGCGGGCGCAACGACCAGCCCGACTCGGTGGTGATCCAGGCGATGACCGACTGGATCAACCTCGTCTTCAAGACCAAGCCGGGCGTGTACATCGTGGTCATCGGCATGACCGACTACCACGACGGCTACAAGAACTGGATCCCCACCTACGTCAAGAGCCAGGCGAAGGCGGGCAAGCGCATCTCGTTCGTGTCCTACGACGGGATCTCGACCTACGACACGGTCCATCCGAACATCGCCGGATATCAGCAGCTCGCAGGCCGGATCGCGCCCGTCGTGAAACCGATCTTCGATAAGCTCCTCGGCTAGGCTGAGGACCGGAGTCACAGCCTCGGCTAGCTGAGGACCGGAAGCACCGCCTCAGCTGACCGCGCGGGAGAAGCGGCGTACCGCCCAGAATCCGCCCAGCAAGCCGACGCCGCCCACCACCGCCAGCGCCCGCACCAGCGCGCCGGTGGTGACGTCGCCGGAGAACAGCCCGCGTGAAGCCTCGACCGCGTAGTACACCGGGTTCACCTTGGCCAGGGTCTGCAGCCAGTCCGGGGCGAAGGCGATCGGGATCAGGATGCCCGACAGCAGCATCAGCGGAACGTTGATCAGGTTCGCCAGCGAGGCGAGGGTGGTCTCCGACTCGACCGCCAGCGCGAGCGCGTACGACAGCGAGGTGGCCACGAACGCGACCGTGGACATCAGCAGGAACGTCAACGCGAGCGGGACGACCTTGACCGGCAGCCCGAACGGGATCGCCACCAACACCAGGATCACCGCCTGGACCAGCAGCATCAGGATGTCGCGGGCGCACCGGCCGAGCAGCAGCGCCGACCGGCTGATCGGGGTCACCCGCATGCGCTCGATGAGCCCGGCACGGGCCTCGCCGACCAGGCCGATTCCGGCGAACAACGTCCCGAACACGGCCACCTCGATGAAGATGCCCGGCAGGAACGTCGCGTACGAGTCCTGTTCGGACATACGCAGCGAGCGTTCCCACAACGGCCCGAAGAGGATCACGAAGTACAGCGGCTGGGCCAGGCCGATGACGCCCCACAGCCGCTGGCGCAGGCTGATCGTCAACGACTGCACCATGATGATCCAGGTGTCCCGGGCGAGCTTCACGGCAGGCTCCCGTCTATTCGGCGCGGTCGCGCAGGGAACGCCCGGTGCGGGCGAGGAAGACGTCGTCGAGGCTCGGCTGGTGCACCTCGATGCTGGTCAGCGTGACGCCGGCGTCGTACAGCCGCTTCAGCAGCAGGGGCGCGGTCTGCGCGCCCTGTCCGACCACGAGCCGGATGACGTCGCCGTGGATCTCCGCGGTGCGTACCCCTTCGTCTGAGGAGAGCAGGTCCAGCGCGGAGGCGGGGTCGGAGACGCCCAGGGTGACCACGTCGCCGGAGATGCCGTCCTTGAGCGCCCGGGGCGAGCCGAGGTCGACCACGCGGCCGTGGTCGACGATCGCGACCCGGTCGCACAGCGCGTCGGCCTCCTCCAGATAGTGCGTGGTGAGCACGATGGTGGTCCCGGCGTCGCGCAGGCGGCGGACCTCGTCCCACAGATGCGCGCGGCTCTGCGGGTCGAGCCCACTGGTGGGCTCGTCGAGGAACAGCACCTGTGGCGAGTGGACGATGCCGAGGGCGATGTCGACCCGGCGGCGTTGCCCGCCCGAGTAGGTGCGGCAGATCCGGTCGGCGAACGCGGTCATGCCGAAGTCGGCGATGGCCTGCTCGGCGCGCACCGCGGCTTCGGATTTCCGCAGGCCGTAGAGGCGGGCCTGCATGATGAGCTCTTCGCGGGCGGTCAGTGTGCTCCAGGTCCACTGGCCCTGCGCGACGAAGCCGATCCGGCGTCGCACCTCGCGCGGGCGGGCGATCAGGTCCGCGCCCGCGACGGTCGCTTGTCCACCGTCGGGTTTGGTCAGCGTCGTCAGCATCCGCAGCGTCGTGGTCTTGCCCGCGCCGTTCGGCCCGAGCAGACCGAAGATCTCGCCGCCGGCCACCTTCAGGTCGAGGCCCTGGACCGCCTCCACGACGTCACCGCCGGAGCGGAAGCTCTTGCGCAGCCCGGTGGCCTCGATCATCGCGCACCGTCCACTGTGACATCGACGTGCGCGCCATCGAAGTGCGCAGCGTCGAGGTGTGCGGCGTCGAGGTGTGCGGCGAGTGAGCGGGGGCGCAGGTCAGTCCAGTGCTCCTCCACGTACGCGAGGGCGGCGTCGCGCGGCGAGGCGGACAGCACGGTGGTCCACCCGGCGGGCACGTCGGCGAACGCGGGCCACAGCGAGTGCTGGCCTTCGTCGTTCACGAGCACCAGGAACGTGCCCTCGGGGTCGTCGAACGGATTGGTCACGGTAGTCCTCCGGGGTCTGATCCGGACAGTGCGGTGGTGAGGAGCGGGCCGACGACGGCCAGTGCCGAAGGCGACGTCATGCCGTCGTGGTCGCAGTCGACCGGGTGCACGCGCAGGTCGCCGTCGAGACGACCGGCCCACGCGTCGACCGGCGCGCCGGCTGGATGGTCGTGCCCGGCGGTGAACAGGATCGTGTCGCCCTTGCGTACGGGCAGGTCGGTGCAGGTTCCGGCGAGCCGGAGGTTGTTCGCCACCACATGACTCCAGGCGGCGTCGGGCGCGGGCGGTATCGGCTCACCCGGCTCCGGCGGGTACGCGTCGAGCAGCGCGACGATCCCCGGCTCGGCCCCGTCCTGCTGCCGCCGGGCGGCGACCGCGTGCGCCACGAGCCCGCCGAACGACCAGCCGAGCAGGTGCACCGGCCCGTCCGGGGCGACCTGCCGGATGACCTCGGCGTACGTGGTGACCAGGTCGTCGAGGCTCGCCGCGAGCGGCCGGTCGCCGGATAGGCCGGGCGACTGGATGGCGTACACCGGCCGGTCGGGTTCGAGGTGCGTCAGCAGCCCGGCGAAACTCCAGCCCAAGCCGAGCACCGGCGGCAGGCAGAACAGGGGAGCCCGATCGCCGGTCGTCCGCAGGGGGAGCAGCACGTCGTAGTCGCTGCCACCGCCGCCATCGCTGCTGCTGCCACCGCCGCTGCGGTGCGCATCGGCGAGCCCGGCCGGCGTCGGCCGGTCCAGCAGATCCCGCAGCGACACCTCCCGGCCCAATGCTGTCCGCGCCCGCGCGATCAGCCGGGCCGCCAGCAGGGAATGCCCGCCGAGGGTGAAGAAGTCGTCGTCCGGCCCGACCCGGTCCACCCCCAGAACTTCGGCGAACAACGCGCACAACGCCGCTTCGGCGGCGGAGCGAGGCTGTGTCTCGACGCGCTGCGACGGCGGCGACGGCAGTGCCCGCCGGTCGACCTTGCCGTTCGGGGTCAACGGCAGCTCGTCCAGCACCACGACGGCCGACGGGACGAGGTACCCCGGCAGCGTGCGCGCCAGCGCCTGCCGCAGCTCGGCTCCGTCGAGATCACGCCCGGTGGCGTACGCGATCAGGTGCTCGTCGCGGACGATCACGACCGCCCTCGTCACCCCCGGCAGCGCGGTCAGCGCGTACTCGACCTCGCCGGGCTCGATCCGATAGCCGCGCAGTTTCAGCTGCTCGTCGGCCCGGCCGAGGTACTCCAGCCGCCCGTCCGGACGGAGCCGCGCCAGATCGCCGGTCCGGTACATGCGCTGTCCGGGTGGGCCGAACGGGCAGACGACGAAGCGAACGGCGGTCAGGTCCGGCTTGCCCAGATAGCCGCGCGCCAACCCTGCTCCGGCCAGATACAGCTCGCCGGCGACGCCCACCGGGACCGGCTGCAACGCCGAGTCGAGCACGTACGCCTGCGTGTTCGGCAGCGGGGTGCCGATCGGCGGGTTCGCCTCGCCGCCGGTGACCTCGTCCGAGGTGGACCACACCGTCGTCTCGGTCGGACCGTAGAGATTCGTGATCGGGGCGAGCCGGTCGGCCAGCCCGGCGGGCAGCGCCTCGGCTCCAGCGAACCGGCGTACGCGCCGGCACAGGTCGGGAGCCACGTCGAGGAGCGCCGACCACAACGCCGGAGTCGCGTGGACCACGGTCACCGCGGCGGCCTCGGCCAGCGCCGCGACCGCGACCGGATCCCGGTCGCCGCTCAGCACGACCGTCGCACCCTGGACCAGCGGGGCGAACAACTCGGGCACCGACATGTCGAACGCGGCCGAGCTGACCGCCAGCAGCCGCTCGCCGGGAGCCAGCCCGAGCCGGTCGGCCATCCCCGCGACCAGGTTCGCCAGCGCGCCGTGCGGCACCAGTACGCCCTTGGCCGGGCCGGTCGAGGCGGACGTGTAGATCGCGTACGCCGCCTCGTCGGGCCGGAACTCCGGACGGTGTGTGGGAGCCGGTTCGGCGAACGAGAAGGCGGCGCCGGAGTCGTCGAGGATGTGCCGTCGCCGTCCCTCGGGATGGCTCGGATCGATCGGCACGTACGCCGCCCCCGTCGCCAGGACGGCCAGCAGCGTCGCGATCAACTCGGGGGCACGGGGCTGGTCGACGGCGATCAGGCGGCCTGGTCCGGCTCCGGCCGCCCGCAGCTCACCGGTCACCGCGCCGACCCGATCCAGCAGCCGGTCGTAACTCCAGGTCTCGTCAGCGGTGACGATAGCGGGAGCCTCCGGGGTACGGGCGGCCCACTCGCGGAACCAGTCCACGATGGACCCCGCCGGAACAGTCACCACCGGTCCGGCCAGCGCCGACACGGGCGCTCCCGGTGTCGCCAGCGGCAGCCGACCCAGCGGCCGGTCCAGGTCCGCCACAGCGCCGTCCAGCAACCGGATCAGCCGCGCCAGCAGCAGGTCGGCCGTCGCCGGGTCGAACAGGTCGGCGGCGTACCCGAGATGGCAGGTGATCCCGGCCGCCGACCCGTCGCTCCGGCGGTGTTCGACGCATTCGAGGAACAGGTCGAACTGGGCCGTCCCCGGGTCCACCGGCGGCAGGTCGCCCACGCCGTCGCCGACGCGGGTCAGCGTGGAGATCACCACCTGGAACAGCGGATGCCGGGCCGCACCGCGCGGTGGGTTGACCGCCTCGACGACCGCCTCGAACGGCGTCTCCGCGTGGTCGAAGGCGGCCACGTCAGCGGTGCGTACGCGATCGAGCAGCACCCGCAGGCTCGGGTCGCCGCTGAGGTCGGTCCGCAGTACGAGGAAGTTGACGAAACAGCCGACGAGCTGGTCCAAGGCGGCGTCCGTACGCCCGGCGACCGGAGTGCCGAGCGGGATGTCCGCGCCGCCGCCGAGCCGCGACAGCAGCGCCGCCAGCCCCGCCTGGAGCACCATGAACAGCGTCGTGCCGGTCGCCCGCGCCGCGTCGAGCAGCCGCCCATGCAGACCCGCGTCCACGAATCCGGTCGCGGTCCCGCCCGCCGCCGACGGCTCAGCCGGCCGGGATCGGTCGCCCGGGAGGGCGATCTCCGGCGGCAGCCCGGCCAACGCGGTCTGCCAGTACGCCAACGAGCCGGGGGAGGCGGAGCGCTGCCAGTGCGTGTAGTCGGCGTACTGTACGGGCAGGGGAGTCCACCTCGGCGGGCGCCCGGCGACCCGGGCGGCCAACGCCGTACGCAGGTCGGTTTCGAGCACGTCCATCGACCAGCCGTCGGCCGCGATGTGGTGGACGACGAGCAGCGCGACCGCGCCGTCCGGGGTGTCGACCAGATGTGCCCGTAGTGGGGGCGCGGCCAGATCCATCGGCTCGGCCGCCAACGCCGTGAGCACCAGGGCCAGCGGCTCGGTCGCCGAGACCCGGGCGACCGGCGGCTGCCAGGACGGCAGAATCCGCTGCGACGGCACGCCGTCGGCCGGTGCGTACACGGTCCGCAGGATCTCGTGCCGCGCCACTACGTCGCCGAGCGCCTCGGCCAGCACGGCCGCCTCGTCGGCGGTCAGCCGCATCGGCAGGGTCAGCTTCGCCGCGCCGGCCGGCCCGTGCAGCTCGTCGAGGAACCAGAACCGGCGTTGCGCGTACGACAAGGGGACGCTGGAGGCGCGTGCGGCGGGCGTGATCGGCGGACGCACCGGTGCGGCCCCGCGTCCGGCCAGTCCCCGGTCGAGGTCGGCTGCGGTCGGATGGTCGAAGACGTCGCGGACGGTGATGCCGGGGAAGGCCGACCGAGCGCGGGCGACCAGGCGCGCCGCCGCGAGCGAGTCGCCCCCGAGCAGGAAGAAGTGATCGTCCGGGCCGGTGCCGGGCCGATCGAGCACCTCGGCGATGAATCGGGCCAGCAACTCCTCGCGCGGGTTGCGGGCAGCTCGTCCCGACGCCGCAGCCGTTGCCGGGGCCGACTGTGCCAACGCGCGATGGTCGAGCTTTCCGTTGGGGGACAGGGGAAACGCGTCGAGCACCACCACGGCGGCGGGGATCATCGCGCGGGGCAGTTGCCGCGCCACGGCGGTTCGCAGCGCGCCGCCGTCCAGATCGGACCCGGTGACGAAGCCGATCAGCCGATCTGCGATCACCGTCGCGACGGCGGCCAGCACGCCCGGCTGAGCCGCGAGCGCCGCCTCCACCTCGCCCAGCTCGACGCGTACGCCGCCCAGCTTGACCTGGCCGTCGCCGCGCCCGGCGAACTCCATCCCGGCCGACGTACGCCGAGCCAGGTCGCCGGTCCGATACATGCGCCCGCCGGGCGGCCCGAACGGGCAGGCCACGAACCGCGACGCGGTCAGCCCGGCCCGGCGCTGATACCCGGACGCGAGGCTGTCCCCGGCGACGTACACCTCGCCGACCACCCCGTCCGGCACCGGCCGCAACGCGCTGTCCAGCAGAAACACCGTCGTGTTCGGGATCGCGTCGCCGATCAGCGCCACCGGCCGCCCCGGTACGCAGTCCCACAGGCTGACGCTGTCGCCCGCCTCGGTCGGCCCGTAGGTGTTGACCATCAACCGGCCCGGCGCCCACCGATCCACCAGCTCCTGCGGGCACGCCTCCCCGCCGACGACCAAGGTGGTCACCGTCGGCAGTCCGCGGTCGGCCGGGATCGACCCGAGCACCGTCGGGGTCAGCTGCGCATGGGTGACTTCGTGCACGGTCAGCCACTCGGCCAGCGCCTCGCCCACGAGGACCTCGCCCGGTGCCGGCAGGACCAGCGCCGCGCCGGCGTACCAGGCGGTGCACAGCTCCGAGATCGCCGCGTCGAACCCGAATGCCGCCAACTGCGAGACCCGGGCGTCGGCGGTCACGGCGAATCGTCCGACTTGGACTGCCGCCATGTTGGACAGTCCGGTATGGGCGACGACGACGGCCTTGGGCGTCCCGGTGGAACCGGACGTGTAGAGCAGGAACGCGGTCTCGCCCGGATGCGGCTCGTGATCGGCCCGAGGCTCACCGGCACCGGGCTCATCAGCGCGGGGGAGTGGTGTGTCCACAATGGTAACCGGCTGCGCGTCGGCCAGCATGAACGCGATCCGCTCGGGCGGATACTCGACGTCGATCGGCAGGCAGGCCGCGCCGGTCTGCGCGATCGCCAGCGCCGCCACGGCCAGTTCCGCGCCGCGCGGCAACGCCAGCCCCACCGATGTGCCCGGTCCCGCGCCTCGTTCGCGCAGCGCAGCGGCCCCCGTACTAGCGGCCGCGACCAGCTCCGCGTAGGTCAGACGCGTCCCGCCCGCGATCACCGCGATCCGGCCCGGCGTTCGGGCGGCGTGTCGCGCCACCACCTGTGCCAGCGACGCCTGCTCCACGGCCAGGTCGGGGCCACGCCCGGCCGCCAGGATCGTCGCCCGGTCAGGCTCCGGCTCGAACCGCGCGACCGGTTGCCCCGGGTCCGCGGCGATCATCGCCAGGAAGCGTTCGAACCGGTCCGCGGTCGCCACCGCCACCTCGCGGTCCAGCAGATCCAAGCGGTACGCCAGACGCAGATGCAGCCGACGCCCGGGCACGACGGTCAGATCCAACGTGTAATGCGTGACGTCGTCTACGCCGTTGATCATGAACTTATGGTCGTTGTCGGCCGGTGTGTCGTGTCCCGGAGACCCTGATCGTTCCCCGGCCGCCCTGATCGACTCGGCGGCGGCCGTCGGTTCCGCTGCCGGGCCGGCTCGTAGGACGTCGATGTCGGGGTAGTTCTCGATGACGATCGCGGTGTCGAACAGGTCGCCGTGCCCAGCCGTGCGCTGCACGTCGGCCAGGCCGGCGTACTGGTGGGGCAGTAGCGCCGCCTGCTCGGACTGGATCCGGCGCAGCAGCTCGCCGAGCGGCTCGGCCGGGCGCAGGCGTACCCGGGTCGGCAGCGTGTTGATGAACAGCCCGACCATGTCCTCGACCTCGGGCAGCTCCGGCGGGCGCCCGGCGACCGTCGTGCCGAAGACGACGTCGTCCCGTCCGGCGAGCCCGCCGACCGCGGCCGCCCAGGCCGCCTGAACCGCCGTGTTGA
Organism: Hamadaea flava; assembly: GCF_024172085.1. Lineage (NCBI taxonomy): Bacteria > Bacillati > Actinomycetota > Actinomycetes > Micromonosporales > Micromonosporaceae > Hamadaea > Hamadaea flava. Next base: position 29,745 of record NZ_JAMZDZ010000001.1, read on the forward strand.
GAGTGACACCGAGGTCGCGTAGCCGTTCCGTGAGGGCTGCCGTGCGCGCCTCGGACAACGTCGTCGTGAGCGTCGCGGGCCTGGGGGCACGTCGCCGAGCCTGCTCGTCCGGGGCGATGTGCAGCGGACCAGCGAGGTCGGCGAGCGCGTCACGCCAGGCGCCCAGTGCCGCGTCGCCGTCCTGGGTCGCGAGCCAGGCCAGATACTCCCGATAAGGCCGCGCAGGCGGCAGCTCGTCGCCTCGGTAGAGCGCCATCAGTTCGCGCAGCAGGATCGGGGTCGACCAGCCGTCCAGCAGCACATGGTGGTTGGTGAGCACCAGCCGGTGCCCGCCATCGGGAACGCGGACCAGGGTCGCGCGCAGCAACGGCGGGCAAGTGAGATCGAAGCGCTCGGCGAGATCCTGCGTGGCCGCCGCCGACGAGTCCCCGGCGACCGTCCGGAACGGAACCTGCGTCACATCCGTGATCACCTGGACCGGCTCCCGCAGGCCCTCGGTCACGATCGCAGCCCGCAGGTTCTCGTGCCGCCGCAGCAGGCTCGCGAAGGCGTCCCGCAGTCGCTGCTCGTCGACGTCGCCGGGCAGGGTCGCGACAAGTTGGACGGCGTACACGTCGTCGACGTCCCTGGTTGACTCGGCCTCCCTGGCAGGCTCAGCGTCGTCCGTCGGCCCGGTGTCGCTCAGGCCGGACTCGGTCGGCCCGGTGTCGCTCAGGCCGGTGTCGCTCGGCCCGGTGTCGCTCGGCCCGGTGTCGCTCAGGCCGGCGTGGAACGCCAGTCCGTGCTGCAACGGCGACAGTGGCAGCACGTCGGCCAGCCCCGGGTACGCCGTCTCCAGCCGGTGTACGTCGTCCTGGGTCAGTTCGACGAGCGGGAAGTCGGCCGGGCTGTGCCCGCCGCGCTCCAGAGTGGACAGGCGGCGCAGCGCGGTTGCGAGGCAGTCGGCGAACCGGTCGGCGTCCTCCGTGCTGACCAGCGCGGGTGCGGTCGTAAGGGTGATGCTCAGGCGTACGCCGTGCGGCCCGTCGGTCGCGAGCGCGTCGATCTCGATCGGATGCGGGAGCGGCAGGTCCCCGGCGTCCAGCCCGAGTGCGTCCGCCGCCGACACAGGCGTCCACGGCTTCGGGCCAACATCGCCGCTATCCTCGGGGGAATCAGCCAGGGCGTACCGGCCGAGGTAGTTGAAGCCGATCTGGGCGTCCGGCAGGACGTGGCCGTGCTGGCGGAGCAGCCCGAATCCCCGGCCGCTGCCGGGCACCGAACGCACCTCTTCCTTGATCCGTTTCACGGCGGTCGCCGGTCCGGTGTCACCGGCGTCGAGGCGTACCGGGTGGACGCAGGTGAGCCAGCCGACCGTGGCGGACAGGTCGAGCGCCGGATCTTCTCGGCCGTGCGTCTCGCGGTCCACCAGCACGGCCCCGGGCGTACGCCGCCAGTCGGCCACCGCCGACGCGAGCGCCGCCAGGAGAACCTCGTCAGGTTTGGCGTGGAAGGCGGCGGGCACCTCGTCGAGCAGCCGGGCGGCGTCGACCGTCAGCACCTGGCGGCGGGCGGACGCGTACGTGTCGCGGCGGGGATCGAGGAGCGCGCCGGGCAGCACCGCCGGGACGGTGTCGGTGACCGAGTGCCAGTACGCCGACTCCCTGTCGGCTTCGGCCGTCGCAGCGGCAGAGGTCAGCGTCGTCGCCCAGTGCCGGTACGCCACCGGCGGCGGGGTGAGCGACTGACCCGCCACGGCGGCGGCCAGATCGTCCAGCAGGATTCGCCAGGACACGGCGTCGACCGCGAGGTGGTGGGCGGTGAGCCGGAGCCGGTCGCCGTCCCATTCGGCGGCGATCATGCGGCTGCTCTCGGGATCGATCGTGCCGCCCAGTTCGGCCGCTACCGTGCCCGGTGGCGGGATCTCCAGCCGCCAGTCGTCGCCGTCGCGGATCAGCCTCATCCGCAGCGCGCCGTGCCGATCGAGCACCTGCTGGAGCCCGGCGATCAACCGTTCCTCGGTCAGACCGGAGGGGGTGGCGACCACTGTGGACTGGGCGTAGTCGGTGATGTCGCCGCCCGAGTCCCGAAGCCACTCGACGATCGGCGTCATCGGTACCGGGCCGGCGTCGGGCACTCCCGCGGGCGCCACGTCGGCGGCCGTCGCGGCGGCGGCGAGCGCGGACGGCGTCTTGTGCCGGAAGACGGCGTCCAACGCCAGTCCCAGCCCCGCTGCGCGAGCCCGGCTCACCAGCTGCAACGCGGTGATGCTGTCGCCGCCGAGCCGGAAGAAGCCGTCGTCGGGGCCGACCGTGTCCCGGCCCAGCACCCCGGCGAACAGCTCACACAGCAGCGCGACGCGCGCGTCTTCCGGCGGCCGGATCGCCGCCGGCTGGTCGAGCGCGACAGGCTCCGGCAGTGCCCGGCGATCGACCTTTCCGTTGCGGGTCAACGGGAGTTCGCCGAGTACCACGACGGCGGCCGGAACCAGGTGACGCGGCAGGGTCTCGGCCAGCTGCCGCTCCAAAGCCGACGGATCCAGGTCGCTGCCCACGGCGTACCCGATGAGCCGATCTTCGCGGACGACGACCACCGCGGAGCCGACGCCGGGCAGCGCGGCGAGCGCGGCCTCGACCTCGCCGGGCTCGACGCGGATGCCGCGCAGCTGGACCTGGCCGTCGGCGCGCCCGAGGAATTCCAGGACCCCGTCGCGCCAGCGGACGACGTCGCCGGTGCGGTACATGCGGTCGCCGGGCGGGCCGAACGGGCTGGGGACGAACCGGGTGGCGGTCAGCCCGGGCCGATTGAGGTAGCCGCGGCCGACGCCCGGCCCCTGAACGTAGAGTTCGCCGACGACACCGGCGGGCACCGGGCGAAGCCGTTCGTCGAGAACGTGGACAGTGGTCTGTGGAACGGGGCGGCCGATCGGGACCGAGCCGCCGATCCGATCGAGGTCGATCGGCCAGGTCGTGACGGTGTCGGCGGTCTCGGTCGGCCCGTACGCGTTGAGCATCCGCCGCCCGGGCGACCAGCGTTCGGCCAGTTCCGGCGGGCAGGACTCGGAGCCGACGACCAGCGCCGACACCGTCGGCAACCCGGGCGTCGACCCGGACGTCGGCAGGCTGCCGAGGACGGCGGGGGACAGCTGGACGTGGCTGACCCGCTGTTCGGTAAGCCACGCCGCCAGCGGTTCGCCGATGGGGACGAGGTCGGCCGGCGGGACCACGAGGGTGGCTCCGGCGAGCAACGCGGTGCCCATCTCCGAGATCGACACGTCGAACGACAGCGGGGCGAGCTGCGCCACCCGCGACTGCGCCGTCACCCCGAACAGGCCGACCTGCCCGGTGAGCGTGTTGTCCAGTCCGTCGCGGGTGATCATCGCGGCTTTCGGAGTGCCGGTCGAACCCGAGGTGTAGAGGACGTAAGCAAGCTGGTCGCGATGCGCCGTCCACCGCGGAGGATCCGCAGCGGGGTGATCGGCGTCCACGTCGACCCATGGCAGACCCGGACGGTCGGCTGTAGACAGCCACACCACCGGCTGCGCGTCGGCGAGCAGCAGGTCGATGCGCGCGTCGGGCAGCTGCGGGTCGATCGGCAGGTACGCCGCCCCGGACTTGAGCACGGCGAGGAACGCGACCACGGCCGCCGCCGAGCGCGGCACACACACGGCGACGACGCGCTCCGGCCCCGCCCCGTACGTCCGCAGCCGGGCCGCGAGCCGGTCGGCGCGCTCGGTCAGCTCCGGTCCGGTGAGCGTGCCGTCCGGGGCCACCACGGTCGCGTCGGTCGCCTCAAGAATGCTGCGCGGCGTCAGCGGCGGCCCTTGCGACAGGCGCACGCGTTCGGCCTGCTCGTCCGCGGTCTCCAGTGACAGCTCGCCGATCCCGGTCGTGGGGTCTCGAAGCGCGGCGCTGAGCAGGCGCAGATACCGCTGTGCGAGGAGGTCGGCGCTCGTCTCGTCGAACAGGTCCGATCGGTACACCAGGCGCAGATCGTCGGCGGAGACCTCGATCGCGAGATCGTCCTTGGCCGTGCCGTTGTGGACCGGCTCGTTGCCCGACTCGGGCAGGTAGTTGAAGGCGAGCTGGCAGAGTGGCGCCACGCCCGGGTCCCGGTCCGGCGCCAGCGCCTCCACCAGGGTCTGGAACGGCACCTGCCGATGGTCGAGGGCTTCGGCCATCGCGTCGCGGGTCGCGCGCAGGATCTCGGCGTACGCCGGATGGCGGGGCACGGGCACCCGCAGCACCAGGGTGTTGACGAACATCCCGATCAGCCCGGCCAGCTCCGGCAGGTCGCGCCCGGACACGGGTACGCCCACGACGACGTCCGCCCGGCCGGTCAGCCGGCGCAGCAGTGCCACGAATCCGGCCAGGTAGACGGTGAACGGGGTGGTGCGGGCCCCGGCCGCCTGACGGCGTACCGCCTCGGCCAGATCGGGCGGCAACGGCAGCCGGACCTGACCGCCGTCGGCCGCCGGTCCGGGTCGCCGTGGCCGGTCGGTCGGCAGGGCGTGCACCGGCGGCAGCTCGTCGAGCTGGGCCCGCCAGTACGCCAGATCCTCGGCGAGCGTGGGGTCGTCGAGGCGGCCACGTTGCCAGGCGGCGTAATCGGCGTACTGGATCGGCAGGTCGGGCAGCTTCGGCGGCTCGCCGCCCGCGACCGCCTCGACGAGCGCGGTCAAGTCGGTCCGGAAGACCACATAGGACGCTGCGTCGAAGATCGCATGATGCGCGACGAAGACCAGCCAGTAGTCCGCCGGCGCGACCTGCGCCAGCACGGCCCGCCACAGGGGAGCCTGCTCCAGCGGGATGGGGCGGGCGGCGTACTCGGCGATGAGGTCGCCGACCCGGCGGTCGGCCTCGGCTCGGGGCAGACCGCTGAAGTCGAGCCGGCCGACGTCGATCGGCGCCGACCGGTGGATCACCTGGTCGACGCCGCCGTCAGGGTTCTCCCGCAGCGCCGTACGCAGCGTCTCGTGCCGTTCGACGAGCAGCCGCACCGCCGCCTCGACCACGTCGCCGTCGACGCCCGGGCCGGTCAGGCGTACCGCCGCCGGGACGTTGTAGACCGGGCGGCCGTCACTGAGCCGGTCGGCGACCCAGATCCGTTCCTGGTCCAGCGAAGCGGCGAAGACCCACTCGGTCATCGCGCGAGACGGGGGATGGTCGTCGTGCTCACCGGCTCAGCAGTCGAGGTTGGCACAGCCGTCTCGCCCGTCGCCGACGCAGTTGCGGTCGGCGACGGTGTCTCCGTAGCGGCGGACCGGAGCTTGGCCGCGACCGCCGCCTGCCCCGCCACCGTCGGCGCGTCGAACAGGCTGCGCATCGGCACGCGTACGCCGGTCGCCGTCCGGGTCTGCGCGATCAGCTGGACCGCGACCAGCGAGTTCCCGCCGAGGGCGAAGAAGTCGTCGTCGACGTCGATCACCTCGACCCCGAGGACGTGCCGCCACACCGCCGCGATCGCCGCCTCCAGGTCGGTCATCGACCCGGACGCGTCCGCCGCTACCGTCGCCGGGGTCTCCTCGTCGGCGACGACGATCCGGTGTTCCAGCAGATCCTCAACGGTACGCGGATGGATGACCAGCTGCGTCGCGCCGGCCGCGAGCGCCCGGCGGAACGCGTCCGCGCCTTCGGCGGGCGAGATCGCGCCGTCGTTCTTCGGCGCATCCCCTGTGCCGGTCATCCCGGTCGCCGCTGCGGAGGCGGGCGGCGTCGTGAGCGTGGCCGGATCGACCCGCCGCAGCACGAAGTCCTCGATCTCGACCAGCACCCGCCCGTCGAGGTCGGCCAGCGTCAGGTCGGCGGCGATCACCTCACCGCCCGAGCCGTCCACGCGATGCCGCAGGTGACTGCGGAACTCGGCGGGCAGCGGCGCGTACGCGACGACCCGGCCGTAGCCCAGCGGCAGATAGCTGCCCTGACCACGATGACGGCCGTACGCGGTCGCCACGTCCAGCAGTGCGGGGTGCAGCGTCCACCGGCGCAGATCGGCCAGGGCCGCCTCGGGCGCGCGCAGCAACGCCAGCTCCTCGTTCGAGCCGACCCGATGCTCGGCCAGCGCCGCCCAGCGGGGACCGAACTCGACCACGCCGCTGTGGCTGTGCGCCACCGCCTCCTCGGAAGGACACCGGTCGGCCGCGCCCGTGTCGAACGCCGCTACGACGGCGGGAACCCAGCGGGCCGAACCTGTGACCGCCGCCCCCGGACCGCCGTCGTGGACGCTGAACTCGCCGTCGGCGTCGACGCGTACCGAGTAGCGGATCGACGCGCCGTCGACCCGGACCGGCCGCAGGAACGTGACGTCCCGCAGCTCCAGCACGTGCCCGTCCGCCGGTGGCGGCAGGAGCGCCGCGGCAGCGGCGCGGGCCGCCTCCAGGTGCGCCGTCCCGGGCACCACCGGCACGCCGCCGATCCGGTGCTCGTCGAGCAGCCAGTGCGACTGCGGCGACAGGACGCCGGAGCATTCGCCCTCGCCCAGCGTGGTCAGCATCGGGTGCGCCATCGGCTGGCCCGCCTCGCGCAACGCCGACAACGCCGCCGGGGCCGGAGTCTGCGCGGCCATGCCGACCTCGCTCCAGCCGCCCCAGTTCAACGACACCACCCGGGTACGCCAGCCGTGCGTGCTGCGCGCGTACGCGTCGAGGAAGGCGTTGGCCGCGCAGTAGTCGGCCTGGCCGAGTGCACCGGCGACGGCGGTCACCGAGGAGCACAGGGCGACGAAGTCCAGCTCCAGATCGCCGAACACCTCGTGCAGCGCCCGGGTCCCGTCGACCTTCGGCCCCAGGACGGCTCGGCTGCCGGCCGGGTCGGCGACCTCCACCATCGCTCCACCGGCCACCCCGGCGGCGTGCACGATGCCGTCGAGCCCGCCGAAGGCCGCCTGCGCCTCTTGGCGTACCAGTTGCAAGGCTTGTGGATCGGTGACGTCGGCGGCGACCGTGACGACCTGGCCGCCGGTGGCCTCCATGCGGGCGATCGCCGCGGCGGCGGCCGGCGTGGGCGCGGACCGTCCGATCAGGACGAGCCGGGCGTGGAACCGCGCCGCGAGATCCTCGGCGAGAGTGAGGCCGATGCCGCCGAGACCGCCGGTGATCAGATAGCGACCGCCGTCGCGCAGCGGCCCGTCGCCCTCGGGCAGCGTGACCTGCTCGTACGCGAGCGACCACCGCCGCCTGCCGCGCAGCGCCACCTCCGGCAGGTCGTCCCGGCCGACCTCGGCGGCCAGCGATCCCGGCGCGACGCTGTCGTCGACGTCGATCCGCCGCACGGCCAGGGCGGGCAGTTCGAGCGGCACGACCCGGCTGATCCCGGCGAGCGTCGCATGCTGCGGCATCGTCAGATCGCCGCCGAGCACGTCCTCAGCCGACCGGCTGACCAGCACCACCCGGACTCGATCGGACGCGTCCTCGGCGGCGATCGCCTGCACCAGCGCCAGTGCGTTGAGGTAGCAGTCGTCGTCGGCGTCCAGCGCGAGCGCATGCACCACGGTGCACTGTCCGGTGGGGACGGCGACCGCACGGAGCACGGTCGCGCCCAAGGCATCGGCGAGGGCGTCGCCGCGCGGACCGCCGGACAGAACGTACGCGTCGCCGGTGAGCGCGGACGGCGATGTGGTGTGCTGACGCCACACCGGTTCGGCGAACCAGCGCTCCAGCGGCAGCCGGCCGCCCGAGGCGGGTTTGGCCGCCGCCTTGGGCGCGGCGCTCGGCGTCACCCAGTAGCGCTTGCGCTGGTACGCGTACCCGGGCAGCGGAACGCGGTGGCCGTCCCCGGTGAACGCGTCCCCGGCGACGGGGACACCGGCGGCCCACAGCGCCCCGGCGGCCTGGGCGAGGGTGGCCAGATCCCCGGCCTTCTCTCCGACTCCGGGCAGGCTGCGTTGCGGTGGGACGGCGTCGCGGCCGAGCTGCAACCAGGCGAGCCCGGCGAGCTGCCGTCCCGGTCCGCACTCCAGCAGCACCGGATCCCCGGCGAGCAGCGTACGCAGCCCGTCGCCGAACCGCACCGGCCGCCGGATGTGCCGCGCCCAGTACATCGGGTCCACCGCGTCCTCGGCGGTGATCCACTCCCCGGTGACGTTCGAGACGAACGGAATCACCGGCGTACGCCGTGGCACCGCCGCCACCACCCGGGCGAACTCGTCGAGGATGGGCTCGGTCATCGCCGAGTGGAACGCGTGCGACGTACGCAGCGCCCGGGAGCCGATCCCGTCGGCCTTCAGCTTCTCCGCGAACGTCTCCACCGCGTCGGCCGGCCCAGCGACCACACACGTCCCCGGCCCGTTGATCGCGGCCACGCTCAGCGCCTCGGGCAACTGCCCGACGACGTCGGCTTCGTCCAGCTGCACCGCGAGCATCGCGCCCGGCGGCAACTGCTGCATCAACCGGCCGCGCTCGGTGACCAGGCGCATCGCGTCCGCCGGTGCGAACACCCCGGCCAGGGTCGCGGCGACATACTCGCCGATCGAGTGGCCCAGCAGCGCCGACGGCGTCACGCCCCAGCTCTCCCAGGTACGCGCCAGCGCGTACTCGACGGCGAACAGCGCCGGTTGGGCGTACTGGGTCTGGCGGAGCTTGTCCTCGTCCAGGCTCAGCAGCTCAGCCGCGCCGAGGGACTGGATCGCCTCCCGGAACACCGGCTCGTGCTCGTACAGCTCGGCGGCCATCCCGGCGTACTGGGCGCCCTGCCCGGACAGCAGGAACGCGACCGTCCGGTGTCCACTCGCGACCGACGGCTTGAGGCTTTTGCGGTCAGCGAGCGCTGCGGCCGCCGCGCCGAGGTTCTCGGCGACGACGAACGCCCGGTGCGGATGCTCCGCCCGTCCCATTCCGAGGGTGTACGCGACGTCGTCCAGGTTCTGGTCGGTCAGATTCGCGGACAGCCGCTGGGCGGACTCCCGCAGCGCCTCCGGCGACATGGCCGACAGCCGCAGCAGCCGTGGCTGGACGTTGCGCGTGGCAGGAACGTGGGCGGGCGGCTGTTCGAGGATGGCGTGCGCGTTCGTCCCGCCGATGCCGAACGAGCTGACGGCCGCGCGCCGGGGCCATTCCTCGGCGGGCCACCCCGCCACCGAGGTGACCAGGCGGAACGGGGTCTTGCCGAAGTCGATCGCCGGGGTCGGCTGCTCGATGTTGATCGTCGGCGGCACGAGCCCACGTTCGACGGTCAACGCGGCCTTGATGAAGCCGACGACGCCGGCGGCCTGGCTCAGGTGGCCGATGTTCGCCTTCACCGTGCCCAACCCGCACCAGCCGACGTCGGCCGTGTCCCGGCCATACGCCCGAGTCAACGCGCGTACCTCGATCGGGTCACCGAGCGCAGTCCCGGTCCCGTGCGCCTCGACGTAGCCGATCGTGCGCGGGTCGACCCCGGCCGCGTCCAGCGCGTGCTCGACGACCTGCTGCTGGCCGGAGACGCTCGGGGCGGAGAAGCCGACCTTCGCCGCGCCGTCGTTGTTGACCGCGCTGCCGCGCACGACCGCCCGGATCGTGTCGCCGTCGGCGATCGCGTCGGCCAGCCGCTTGAGCATCACGACGCCGACGCCGCTGCCCCACAGCGTGCCGCCGGCCTCGGCGTCGAACGGGCGGCAGTGCCCGTCGTCCGACAGGAACCCGTCGCTGCCCCGATAGCCGACGGCGTGCGGCAGCTCCACCGACACGCCACCCGCCAGCGCCGCGTCGCACTCGCCGTTGCGCAGCGACTCACACGCCAGATGGATGGCCACCAGCGAGGTGGAGCAAGCGGTGTGCACGGCCAGACTCGGACCGCGCAGGTTCAGCTTGTACGACGCCATCGTCGCCAGGTAGCTGGGCGAATTGCCGATCGCGACAGCCAGGCTGCCCCGGTGCGCCGCCCACAGGGGAGCGTCCTCGGCGAGGTACTCCCAGTGGTACTGATTGCCGCCCGCGCCGCAGAACAGGCCGATGTCACCGGCGTACCGGGCGGGGTCGTAGCCCGCGTTCTCCAGTGCGGCGTGCACCGTCTCCAGCAGCAGCCGGTGCTGCGGATCGGCCAGCCGCGCCTCCTGCTCGGTCATCCCGAACAGCTCGGCGTCGAAGTGGTCGAACTTCTCCAGCACCGGCGCGGCCGACACCCAGCTCGGATCGTCCAGATCGGCCGCCGAGACGCCCCGGGCCAACTGCTCGTCACGGTCGAACCGGGAGACCGACTCGACGCCGTCCAGCAAGTTGCGCCAGAACTCCTCGACATCGGACGCGCCCGGGACGCGGGCGGCCAAGCCGATCACGGCGATCGGCTCCACCCCGTCGTCAGCGCCGTCGACCTCGTCGTACTCCGCGGGCATCGTCACTCCTCGTTGAGTGCCAGGTCGTCAATGATGAGCGCGGCCAGCTCGGGCAGCCGCTCGTGCAGGAAGAAGTGCCCACCGGCGACGGTGTGCAAGGTGAAGCCCGCCCCGGCCAGCCGGCCCCATTGGGCGACCGTCGAGAGGCGTACGCGGTCGTCGGACTCGCCGGCGAACGCGACGATCGGGACGGTCAGCGGCGGCCGGGTCACGTGGCGATAGCCGTCCACCCACGCCAGATCGGCGCGCAAGGCGGGCACGAGCAACGCCAGCAGTTCCGGTTCGGCCAGCACCTCTTCGGCGAAACCGCCCGCCGGGGCGAGCCGGGCGACGAGCTGCGCGTCCGGCAACTCCGAGAGCCCGTGCAGCGGACCGTCCGGCGGCAACTGCGGAGCGCGGCACGCCGCGACGAACAACCGGACCGGCGGGACCGGCAGCGCCTGCGTCACCTCGTACGCCAGTCGCGCGCCCATGGAATGTCCATAAAGGGCGAACGGGCGGTCGGCGTCCGCGGCGATCGCGGCGGCGACGTCCTCGACGGCGAATTCCGGCGGCTCACCCAGCCGCGTCTCACGGCCGGGCAGCTGCACTCCGACGATCTCGACGTCCTCGCCGAAAGCGGTGGGCCACAACCGGAAGGCGTTCGCGCCGGCTCCGGCGTACGGCAGGCAGTACAGCCGTAACCGGGCAGCGGGCCTCGGCACCGGCCGGGCGAGCCACCGGGTCGTCACACCCCCCGTCACCACGCCGCGAATGCTGTCACGTGATCAAGCTCGCGGCAAGACCCGCTTCAGACGATCATCCACTATGTCCAGGACCGTGTCGTGCCTTAAGGTCCCCCGCATGGTCACGACAAGGGTGTCGATCGTCTTCCCGCCTTCAGCCGATCCGTCGCTGCCCTATGGGGCGCTCCCGTTGCTCGGCGCCGTCCTGCGCCGGGGCGGCTTCGAGAACGTCGTCCTGCGCGACGTGAACCTGGAGGCGTTCGACGCGTTGCTTCGGCCGGAGTACCTGAAGACGGCGGCCGACCGCGGCGACAGTGGACTCCCGCGAGCCGTCGTGGACGAGGTGATCGCCGGCATCGACGACGCCCGGCGCGTGCTGCGTGATCCGGTGGACTTCTTCGACCCCGCGAAACTGTTGTACGCCAAGCGCATCTTCCACCTCGCGGGCGAGGTGATCACAGCCGGGCACCCCGGGCTCACCTTCGGCAAGTACTCGTACTCGGCGTCCACCTACGACTCGTACGAGGAGGTCGACGCCGCGGTCAGCCGGGACGCGGGGCCGCTCGGCGAGTACTTCCGCGACGTCGCCGTCCCCTCGCTGCTCGCCGACCGGCCCGACGTCATCGGCCTGTCCGTGCCGTACTTCTCCCAGCTCATCCCGGCGTTCCTGCTCGCGCAGGCGATCCGCGACCAGGACCCCGGGGTCCACATCACGTGGGGCGGCCCGGTCATCACGTGGGGCAAGGACGTGCTCACCGCGGACCCGCGGTTCGGCCGCTGGCTCGACTCGTTCTTCGTCGGCGAGGCCGACGAGACGTTCCTCCACTTCATCGAGGCCCTCGCCGGTCGCCGCGAGATCAGCGAGGTCAAGAACATCATCCGGTACGCCGAAGGCCAGGTGATCAGCCAGCTGGACCACGCCTACCAGCTCAACCTGGACTGGCCGCCCGCGCCGGACTTCTCGATGATGCCGATGGACCGCTACTTCGCCCCGAAGCGGCTGATCTGCCTCGTGCCCACCCGGGGCTGCTACTTCAACAAGTGCGCGTTCTGCAACTACGCCTTCATCAAGATGGCCCCGTATCGGATGCGCTCGCCGGAGCGGATCGCCGCCGACGTCGCCGAGATCCAGGCGTCGACCGGCGAGGACGTCTTCTGCTTCGAGTCCGACGTCATCCTGCCCGGCCACCTGCGGCAGATCTCCGAGGCGATCCTGGCCGCCGAGCTGGACGTACGCTGGCACGCGGTCGCCCGGTTCGAGAAGGGGTTCTCCGACGAGATCTTCACGACCATGCGCGAAGCCGGCTGCGTACGCCTCTACATGGGCTTGGAGAGCGGCAACGACCGGGTGCTGAAGGCCATGGTGAAGGGCACCGACCAGAAGCGGATGGCGACCATCCTCGCCCAGTGCCACGCGGCCGGCATCGCCGTCGAGGCGGGCGTGTTCAGCGACTTCCCGTCGGAGACCGTCGAGGAGGCCGACGAGACCTACCGGTTCATCCGCGACCACCGGCACGTCATCGCGCGCGCCGACGTCGGCACGTTCCGGCTGCTCAAGGGAGCCCCGATCGCCGACACCCCGCAGCTGTACGGGATCACGCTGCGCGACGAGCCGGCCAAGCGCTGGTACCACCTCGACTTCGAGGACCCGACGCCCCGCGAGCACGACGGACCCACCGCGGCCGAACGCATCCAGCGGCTCTATCCGGAGGTCGCGCTGATCGACGTCCCGGAGGACATCCTCTACACGGCCGTCGTCGGAGCGGGCGTCTTCCGCGACTTCTTCGGCGACTCCGCGATCCCGGCCGCCGAGGCCCCGCCCGGCGACCTGCAGCAGATCCGCATCACGAACTCGGGCGCGGTCCACTTCGGCGTCGGCGACCGGGCGGCCTTCGAGGCGTCCAGCCTGACGATCACCATCGCGGTCGACGGCGAGCGCAAGACCATCACTCCGGTGGCCTAGGCTGCGGATATGGCTGATCAACGACCGCCGCGCCTGCTCACCGGCGACCGGGAGACCCTTGTCGAGCTGCTCCAGTTCCAGCGGGAGTCGCTCGTCCGCAAGGTCACCGGCGTCTCGGAAGAGGCGGCGCGGCAGTCCCCGGTCGGCAGTGGCACCACTCTGTTGTGGCTCGTCAAGCACCTCACCACCGCCGAGCTCGACTGGTTCCGCGTACGCTTCGCCGGCGAGGACGTCGAGCTGCCGCCGAGCGAGGTTCGGCCGGACGACACCGTCGCGGGGGCGCTGGCTGCGTACCAGCAGTCCTGGACTGAGGTCGCGCCGATCCTCGCGACCGGCGACCTGGACGCCGAGTGCCGGCGGCCCGGCAACCAGCCCTCGGCCAACCTGCGCTGGGTTCTCGCCCACATGCTGGAGGAGACGGCCCGGCATGCCGGGCACGCCGACATCCTCCGCGAGCTGATCGACGGCTCGACCGGCCGTTAGCCGAAGTCCACCGCTTGGCGCCGGTCGATGCCGGTGCCGTAGACCGGGTCGCGGCCCGGAACGTGGACCTCGAAGGTCAGCGCGTGCGCGACGTACAGCCGGAAGCCGGCGTCGCCGCTCAGCTCGTCGGGCGTGAACGCGGTCGCACCCGGTCCGACGCTCGCGAACGCCGCCTCGCATGCCGCGGCCAGCCGGTCGTCCGCGATCATCTCGGCTCGCGCGCCGACGTAGACCGCCTGGCCTTGGCCGACCGCCGCCGTCGAGTCGAACACGACGATCGCGACGTCGGGCCGGTTGGCGACGTTCTTGGAGTGCCGCGCGTCCGGGGACGAGACCCAGTAGAAGTCCCGATAGCCGGAGTGCGTGAAGTACACAGGGGACACCCGGGGGCGGCCGTCGGGCTCGCTCGTCCCCAGCGTCAGATAGCGGTTGGCGTCGATGACGGCGCGGGCGCGAGCCGCGAGTTCGTCGGAAGCGCTCATCCCCGCACGGTAGCCCCTTGTTCCCGCCAGATCACGGTTGCGCAGGCCGCCGCGAGCCGCTTTTGCCTGCACAACCGTGATCCGCATCAGACATCGGTCAGCGGGGGAGGGGGACCCAGGTGCCGTGCGGGGTCGTACGCAGCAGGGCTGACAGCCCGGCGTCGTCGAAGGCGCTCTCGATCCCGGCGAGCCCCTCGGAGAAGTGCGCCCAGCCGTCGTAGTGCGCGGGAATCACCAGGTCCGCGCCCAGCACCGCGGCGGCGGCCGCGGCCCGCTCACCATCGAGGGTCAACGCGCGCCCGTCGAAACGCATCTGTACGCGAGCCGCACCGACGTTGAGCACGGCGACGTCGATGTCCGGTACGCGTCGCGCGATCTCGGCGACCGTGCGGATCGACGCGTTGTCCCCGCTGACGTAGACGGTCGGCAGCCCCGGTCCGGTGAGGACGAACCCGACGACCTCGCAGTTGACGTTGCCGTCCGCGTCGCGTTCGCCGTCCTCGGGCCCGTGCACGGCCGGCACCGTCTGGATGGTCAGCTCGCCGCCGTCCGGCCGCGCCACCGTGTGGCTGTCCCAGGGGCGTACGCCGAGCGCGGGCGAGCCGAGCCGTCCGGCGGTCACCGGTCCGGCGATGACGAGCGGCGAGGCCAGGGCGTACGCCCGGCCGCGGTCGTCGAGATTGTCGGGGTGCAGGTCGTGGCTGACGAGCACGACGTCGGCCGGGCCGACGACGTCTTCGGCGACGGCGGGCCCGCCGGTCTTGGTGAGGTATCCGTGCGGTCCGGCGTCGTCGAACGTCGGGTCGGCGACGATACGCAGTCCGCCGAGGTCGAGGACGGCGGTCGGCCCGCCGAGGACGGTGATCGCACCGTCCTGGCGGGTCAGGCTGATCTTGGCTTCCACGCTCGAACTGTAGCCGCCGCCGCGGGCGAATGCGCTTTCCTCCGCCTGGGTGGTGGACTAGCGTCGCGGCCATGACGGGGACCGAAGAAGTTCCGCGCGGCGTACGGGTGGCCACCTGGACGATGTGGCTGTCCGCCCCGGTCGGGCTGCTGCTCGTGCTCGACGGGCTCCTCGAACTGCACTGGTGGGGATCCGCCGACGCCGCCCGGCTGGCCGGCCTCTTCCGGCAGATCAACGCCGAGTACGGACTGCTGACCCCGGCGTTGCTGCGGGACCAGCGCGGCGCCACCGAGCTGATCGTCCTCGGCGTGATCTGCCTGGCCGGAGCCATGCTGGCGGCGTTCGTCCGGCGGGGTTCGACAGCCGCCCGCACCTCGGCGCTCGTCCTCAACGCGGTCACCCTGTTCTACGGGTTGTTCGGCATCGGCTCCGATCTGAGCGCGCCGCTGCGCCTGGGCGACTACCTCGGTCAGCTGCGGACGCTCGCCTCCGGCGACCGCATCCCCGAGATCCAGGCGCTGGTCTACCCGGCCTGGTACGCCTGGCTCGAAGACGTGGCGCAGGGACTA
Source organism: Hamadaea flava (assembly GCF_024172085.1). NCBI lineage: Bacteria > Bacillati > Actinomycetota > Actinomycetes > Micromonosporales > Micromonosporaceae > Hamadaea > Hamadaea flava. The sequence goes on from NZ_JAMZDZ010000001.1 coordinate 45,155, forward strand.
CAGGCGCTCGCCGCGTTGGCCGTGCTGGTGACCCTCGCGTACGCGATGATCTGGCACCCGCAGTTCTTCGGCGACCGTAGGACCGACGCGGCGGACGGCGGCGACCAATGGGGCGAGGCGCTCCAGCGCATCCGGCAGGAACGGGCGCAGTCCCAAGCCGACGCGTAGGCCGGGCGCGTAGGTTGGGGCGGTGGAAGAAGAGATCGTCGACAGCCCGGTCGGCTGGGTGGCCAAGCATATCGACTCTTATGTGAACTCCGACGGCGGCAAGGGGCACGAGTACTACGGGGCGAACGCCCTACTCCTGACGACCCGGGGGCGGAAGTCCGGCAAGCTGCGCCGCACGGCGCTCTACTACGGCGGCCGGGGCGACGACGTCGTGCTGGTCGCCTCGAACGGCGGCTCGGTGGGACATCCGTTCTGGTACCGCAACCTGGCCGCCGATCCGAGCGTCACGGTGCAGATCAAGGACGACGTGTACGCGGCGGTGGCGCGTACGGCCGAGGGCGCGGAACGGGCCGAACTCTGGGAGCTGATGACCGGAGTGTTCCCGACGTACGCCCAGTACCAGGCGAAGGTCGAACGCGAGATTCCTGTCGTCGTGCTGACGCGGGCGACCGGCGAGGCCGCGTAGGACCGAGATCCCGGCGACATCGGGGGCGTCCGGACCTCCGGCCGCCTCCGATGCCCGCCGATGCGGTGGTGCGAGTTGTTGTCAGCGGCGGTGGTATTTCGGCCCGTCGAGGTCGTTCATCTCGCCGCGGTAGACGCCGTCGCGGATCTCGGAGGTGTACTCCGCCAGCTCAGGCATGCCCAGCTCGGCCGCGACGGCGAGTTCGGTCTCGACGTCGTACGGGACGCGGACGAACTGGATCGAGAACGGCGCCTCGTCGGCCGAACCGTAGACGCCTTCGAGGATCACGTAGACCGGGGTCGGATCGTCCATGCTGTTGCCGACGCTGCCGGTGTTGAACAGGGTGCGCCGCTGCCGGTCCACCTCGTAATACGGGTCGTGGGTGTCGCCGTAGCCGACGACGTCCGGCACCGGCCCGTCACCGGTCGCGGGGGTGTTGGCGAACAGCTCCAGGAACTCGGCCTCGGTGTGATCGAAGCGTACGCGTCGATGAACGCTGGTCGAGGAGGCGTGGAACAGCCGCACCCGCCGCCCGCTGAGCAGGAAGTCGAAGGTGAACGGGAGCTTGCGCAGCCAGTCGCCCTGCCCGTCGGACAGCTGCGCGAGCCACCACCGGAACGCCTCGTTGTCGAATCCGCGATCTGGATCAGGCAGCGCGTCGTCCCAGTTGCCCAGCAGGTTGACCTCGCAGACCTCCTGGCAGCGGTCGATCACCTCGCGCCCACGGGGCCCCTTGCCGACGTAGTCGCCGAGGTTGAAGATCCGCTCGATGCCCCGGTCCCGGATGTCGGCCAGGACGGCCTCCAGCGCGGTGAGATTGCCGTGGACGTCGGAGATCAGCGCGATCTTGTCGAGGTGTCGGGGCATGCCCCCCATTCTGGCACGGCGTCACCCGCCCCGACTGCACGGCGTCACCTGCCCTGACGCGCCGCGGAGTCCCGCAGCGCCAGCAGGGCCTCGCCCCACATGTGCTCCGAGTGGCGTACCTCTTCCTCGCTGCCGGCGTTCGTCTGGGTGATCGTCACGGCGGTCTGGTCGCCGACCGGCACCAGGTCGAACGTCACGACGTGATAGTTGTCCGGCTCGTCCGGCAGCCCCGACAGCGGGCTGAAGTGGGTGAACCGCAGGTACTGGCCGGGTTCGGCGTCCAGGATCTCGCCGTGGTCGTGGAACTCGCGGCCCTGCCAGGTCCCGTCGAACCGGATCGGCGACCCAGGCTCCCAGTCGGTCGTCACGTCAGCTCCGAAGAAGGCCTCGCCGACCGTCCGAGGATCGGTGAGCGCGTCCCACACGGCGGTGGGATCGGCGGGGATGCTGACGCTGCTGATGGCGATGAACTTGGTGGTCATGGCGTCTCCCTCCGGCATGAAAGGTCTGTTTCCCCATCGGCCCCGCCGCAAACACCGGGCACACCCGTCGATGAAGGGGCAGACTGGTACGCATGCCGAACGTGGCGCAGAAGCTGATCGCCGCCCACCTGGTGGCGGGCGAGCCGACCCCGGGCACGGAGATCGGGCTCCGCATCGACCAGACCCTCACCCAGGACGCCACCGGGACCATGGTGATGCTGGAACTGGAGGCGCTCGGGCTGGACCGGGTGCGTACCGAGGTGTCCGCCCAGTACGTCGACCACAACCTGGTCCAGGCCGACGAACTCAACATGGCCGACCATCTGTTCCTGAGGTCGGCCTGCCGGCGGTTCGGCATCTGGTACTCGGGGCCCGGCAACGGCGTCTCCCACCCCACCCACATGCAGCACTTCGGCGTACCGGGGAAGACGCTGATCGGCTCGGACTCGCACACCTGCGCGGCCGGCTGCCTCGGCATGCTGGCGATCGGGGTCGGCGGCCTCGAAGTCGCGATGGCCATGGCCGGGCAGCCGCTGTTCGTCCGGATGCCCCGGATCTGGGGCGTACGCCTGACCGGCGAGCTGCCGCCGTGGGTGAGCGCCAAGGACGTGATCCTGGAGATGCTGCGCCGGCACGGGGTCGGCGGGGGAGTCGACAAGATCATCGAGTACCACGGGCCAGGGCTGGCCGGGCTGACCGCGATGGATCGGCATGTGATCGCCAACATGGGCGCGGAGCTGGGCGCGACCGCCACGGTGTTCCCGGCCGACGACCAGGTGGCGGCGTTCCTGCGCGGCCAGGGCCGGGAAGCGGACTTCTCCGAACTGCTCGCCGACCCCGACGCCCGTTATGACCTGACCGACGAGATCGATCTGTCCACGCTGGAACCGCTCATCGCAGCGCCGCAGTCGCCCGGCAACGTGACCCCCGTACGCGACGTCGCCGGCGAGCCGGTGCATCAGGTCGTCGTCGGCTCCTCGGCCAACCCGGGGCTGCGGGACGCCGCCGTCGTCGCCGCGATCCTCGCCGGCCGGCGCACGCACCCGCAGGTGTCGCTGGACGTCAACCCGGCCAGCCGCCAGACCCTCGCCGAACTGACCACGATGGGCGCGACCCTCGACCTCGTCCGCGCCGGGGCGCGCCTGCACCAGACCGGCTGCCTCGGCTGCATCGGCATGGGGCAGGCCCCCGCGATCGGGCGCAACAGCCTGCGTACCTTCCCGCGCAACTTCCCCGGCCGCTCCGGCACCCACGACGACCAGGTGTGGCTGTGCTCGCCGGAGACGGCCGCGGCGGCCGCGCTGACCGGCCAGATCACCGACCCCCGCGATCTGCCCGCCCTGCTCGGCGTCGACCAGCCGCGGGTGCGCCTGCCCGAGCCCATGCCGGGCATCGCCGTCCTCGAGCCGCCCCTGCCGCCCGCGGAAGCGGCCACCGTGGAACTGGACAAGGCCCCGAGCATCGGCCGCCTGCCCGACCTCGACCCGCTCCCGGACCGGCTCGACCTGCCGATCGCGCTCCGCCTCGGCGACGACATCTCCACCGACGAGATCATGCCCGCCGGAGCGCGAGCCCTCCCGCACCGCAGCGACATCACGCGACTCGCGGACTTCGTCTTCGAACAGGTCGAGCACGGGTACGCCGACCGGGTGCGCGCGCTGGGCCCGCACGCGATCATCGCCGGGAACAACTACGGGCAAGGCTCCTCCCGTGAGCACGCCGCCATCGCGCCGCGCTATCTGGGACTGCGCCTGGTCGTCGCCCGGTCGTACGCCCGTATCCACTGGCAGAACCTGGCCAACTTCGGCATCCTCGCGCTGGAGTTCGCCGACCCCGCCGACTACGACCGGCTCGCCGCCGGTGACGTGCTGACGATCGACGACGTGCGTACCGCCGTGCAGGCCGGCCCTGAGCTGACGGCGTCCACGCAGGACGGTCGCGAGCTGCGGCTGCGACACCGGCTGTCGCCGCGCCAGATCGCGATGGTCCTCGCCGGAGGCCAGATCCCCTTGCTCCGGGAGTCCGAGGCTCGCTGACCGCACGGATCAGCCTTGGCGGTGGACCACCGCGACCGGGCTCGCCGCGTGATGGACCAGCGCCCGCGAGGTCGAACCGAGCAGGATGCTGCGCAGCCCACCCAGGCCACGGCAGCCGACGACGGTGAGGACGGCTTCCGCGGACGCCTCGATCATGGCCTGATCGACTCGCCCGGTGTACACCGGACGCGTCTGGACCCGCAGCCGCGGATGCAACTCGTGCAGGTCGGCGGTCATGGTGTCGAGCAGCCGCTCGGCTTCGGCCTTCCCCTCGGCCGCCGGATCGCCCGAGCGCGGGTGCAGCGTCTCGGTGTACGCGTGCAGCACGACCAGGTCGGTGCCGCGCAGGGCGGCCTCGGCGGCGGCGTACCGGAGGGCTCGGGCGGCGTGCTCGGACGCGTCGACTCCGACCAGGACCGGGCCACGGTCGGGCGCGGGACCGCGTACCACGATCACCGGGCCGAGCCCGTGCACGGTCACCTGATCGGCGACCGACCCGAGCAGCAGATGGGTGAAGCCGCCACCGCCCCGGGCGCCCACGACCGTCGCGATCGCCGACTTGGACGCGTCGACCAGGACCGCCGTCCCGCCGCCGGTCTCCATCCGGGTGTCGATCTCCAGCCCGGCGTACGCCTCCCGCAGCCGCCCCGCGGCAGTGCCGAGCATGTCCTCGGCCTGCCGGCGCGCCCGCGCGTCGAAGTTCTCCATCTCCCCGAGCGTTCCGATCGGGGAGAATCCATACATCGGCAAGTGGTACCCGTAGACGCAACACAGCGAGGCGCCGTGGCGAACCGCGTACGCCGCCGCCCAGCGGGCGGCATCCATCGCTGTGGGTGACCCGTCCACGCCGACCACCACCGGGGGTTTGGCATCCACGCGATCACCTTCCGGCGAGCGCATACCCGGCCTTCTGCGGGCACAAACGCGTCTTGCGCGGGTGGGGCGGCAAGGCGGACGATAGGTCCACTAGCCCTCTGGGAGGCGCGATGCTCAGCCCGCGCGAGGAGATCCAGCTGGCGGAGATCGAGCGGCACCTCGTCGCCGACGATCCGGCACTGTCGGCCCGCCTGGGCGGGATGCGCCATAAGCGCACCTGGCGGCGAGGACTGGCCCATGTGGGGGCCGCCGCGCTGACGATCTTCGTGGGGCTTTTCCTCGGCATCGAATGGGCGATCGCGATCCTGGCGCTCGCCGTGCTGATCACCGTCATGATGTTGAACAGCAGCCGGTCCTGATGCGCCCGCCGAAGATCCTATGCTCGGTCGGGTGAGCGCATACACCCCCGCGGAAGCCGTCGAGCTGACCGGATTCAGCATCCACACCCTCCGGTACTACGAGCGCATCGGCCTGCTCGGCGACGTCAGCCGCACTTCCGGCGGACGGCGCGTCTTCAGCGACGACGACCTCGGCTGGCTCGACGTGCTGCGGTGCCTACGGGACACAGGGATGCCGATCAGCCAGCTGCGGCGCTACTGCGACCTCGCGCGGGTCGGCGACGGCACCCTCGTCGAGCGGCTGTCGCTGCTGGAAGAGCACTCGCGGGAGGTGGAGGAGCGGATGGATCTGCTGCGCCGGCAGTACGAGCATCTGCAGGAGAAGATCGCCTGGTATCGGGGGCAGGGCGAGCCGAAGCCCGGCTCGACGGGCTGACACCGCGCGGGTGGACCGTGACGCGGTGATGATGATCGCGATGGCCACCCGGCCGAGTCCCACCGACCGCGTGGCGCTCTAGTGTCCATGATCGAGCAGGGCGTACATCCCCCTGGCGCGCCCGGCTCGACGCGGGTCTTGGTTCTCCCGCCGTCTGGGCGGCCGCCCTGCCGCACCCACCCCCCAGGTGGGGCGGCCGCCCAGACGCACCCGTTCAACCCACCACTCCACCCGTCACAGGGGTGGGGCGGCCGCCCAGACGCACCCGTTCAACCCACCACGCGCGGCGGGCAACGCGGTCGACGGGCCAGCGCGTTGTATCGGCATGACCCTGATCGATCTGGATGCGTCGCCGCCCCCGCCGGCCGAGGAGCGACCCGCCCGGCTGTCAGCCGTACGCGCGGCGCTGCGCCGGCGGCGTACGGCGGTTCTCGGGGGAGCACTGCTGACGCTGGTGCTCGCGACGCAGGCGGCCGCTGCTCCGGGCGTACCGGCGGTCGCGCCGATCCGGCTGCCCGCGGTCGCGGTGGACGGCACGGTGCTGGTCTCCGGCGGCCGGGCGTACATCGTGACCGGTCGGGACTTCGAGCTGCGGGCGTACTCGCTGGTCACCGGGCGGCAGCTGTGGGCGTACCAGTCCGGGCGGCCGATCGTGGACCTACGCGACGCCGGTGGCCTGGTGCTCGTGATGACCCCGCAGGCCACCCGGGTCGGCACCGGCCAATCGCCGGTGACCACGCCGGGTCTGATCGTCGCCCTCGACGGTGTCAGCGGGGCCAAGCGCTGGGAGCACTTCGGCTTGGCCATCCCGGGTAGCTTCACGCCGGGTGTGCTGGTGGTACAGGACGCCACCGGACTCGTCGGGCTGAGGCTCGGCGATGGCGGCACGATCTGGCACGACCCGGACGGCCAGCCCTATCCGGCGTACACCGAATCGGGTCAGGTGCTGGTCGGGACCTACGTCGCCGACGGTACGGGCGCCGACGGGACCGGCGGCCCGGACGGTCACGTGCGACTCGGCCTGCTCGACGCGGCGACCGGGCGAACCACACCGCTCGGCTCGCTGACGCTGGGCACCATGCCGATCCTCGCGGCCGGATCGTCGGGCGTGCTGGTGCTGCGCGCGGACGGCGGTGTCCTGACCTACGGGCTCGCCACCGCAGGAGCCGACCCGACCGCGGTGATGGCGGTGACCACGGTGGCGTCGAACGCTTCGCCGGACGCTGTCGGGGACCCGCGGTGCGGCCGGTTGATGTGCCTGAATCTCGGCGGGGAGGTGACCGCGGCCGACCCGGTCACGGGGCGAACCGTCTGGCGGCGGGACGGCGAGTGGATCGGTGCTCAGCTTCCGGCCGGCGACGGCGTTCTCCTGGCGTTGATCCCCGCACGCTCGACCGCCGCGGTGCTCGTGGACGCCGAAACCGGTAAGACTCGGGTGGAGCTGGGCGTGTGGCGGGCCGCCGGCACGGTCGGCGACCGCGTGTACGCCCTCTACGAACCCAGACGCACGGGCCGGGCCTGGCTCGGCGTGGTGGACGGTGACCACGTTCGGGCCGTGGCCGACCTCGGCAGCGCCCGCGCCTGCCGCGTCGTCGCGGACTGGCTGCTGTGCGCGGGGGACGGGGCCACGGCCGGGAGCGCCTGGCGGCTCACCAGCGACGGCGTGACCGGACGAGCCTGACCGGCCGAGGGGGCATCTGACCGCGGGCACCTGACAGGGCGCGCTTGACCGTAAAATAATAAGCGCGCATACTATTGCTTGTGAAGACGATAGCCACTGCTCGCATCACGTCGTCCGCGCCCGCAGCGGAGTTCTTCGCCCGCTGGGCCGACATGGCCACCTGGCCGATCTCGACCGGCTCGAAGCCGTCTGCACATCCCGGACGGAGGTGACGGCATGAGGTTCTGGCTCGGCGTCGTCTGCCGCGACCACGTACGCCGTGGCACCGGACTGGGCATCGCTCAGCTCGGGCACGGCCGGCGCGATGGCCTGGCCCGGTTGTCGCCGGGGGACTGGCTGGTCTACTACTCGCCCAGAACGAGCCTCCGAGGCGGTACGCCGCTTCAAGCGTTCACCGCTATCGGCGAGGTCGCCGAGGACGAGATCTGGCAGGCCGACGAGGGAGACTTCCAGCCGTGGCGTCGTAGAGTGTCCTACGTGGAGGATGCTCGCGAGACCCGGATCATGGATCTCGACCTGGCCCTGACGCGGGAGCGGGCCTGGGGAAACCAGCTGCGCCGTGGCTTGGTGGAGCTGACCGAGGCGGACTTCACGCAGATCCGGTCCGCCATGGCGGATCACTCGTGAGCGGTCTGGACACCGAGTTCCACAGTGCCGACGAGAGTCCCGGGCTCCTGCTCTGGCAGGTGACCAACCAGTGGCAGGCCGCCATCCGCGCCGCGCTCAAGCCGTTCGGTCTGACGCACGTGCAGTTCGTCCTGCTCGCGACGCTGACCTGGTTGCAGGACTCGGGCCCGGTCACCCAGCGGGCGCTGGCCGACATGGCGGTCACCGATCCGATGATGACCTCGCAGGTGTTGCGGGCGTTGGAGGCGCGAGCCCTCGTGCACCGCCCGCCGCATCCGCAGGATCGCCGGGCGCGGGCCATCGCGGCGACCGACCAAGGCCGGGTCCTGGTCAACCGAGCCATCGTCGCAGTGGAGGCGTGCGACCGCGAGTTCTTCGGCGCGCTCGGCGACGGTGTGACCGGCTTCGCCGGCGCGCTGCGGGCGCTGCGCCGCACCTGACCCCCGCCGGGCGGGGTCAGGCTGTTCAGATGATGCTGATCATCAGTCGACGCCGATCAGTCGATCAGCGGGTACGGATGTGGGGGCGGCCGCGAAGGCCGGCTGTCGCCGTGCCCACCACAACAGCCCGATGTAGACGAGATCGAACGCGCTGCACAGAATGCCCAGCGTCAGGATGAACGCGGAATGCTCATAGGCGCCGAAGACGATCGTCGGCGCGAGCGTGCCGATCCACTTCGCGACGGCGATGGTCATCGTCTGGCCGCGTACGCCCCGCCGGGCGGCGAACATCGCCACGAACAGCCCGGACATCAGCAGATTCTGCAGGAACGCCGAATACCGCGACGCCAGGTGCCAGTCGAACTCGACGACGAACATCCACTGCACCAGGAACCCGGTGGCGAACACCAATACGCTGAATGCCGCGAACATCGTCCCGGACAGGAAGTCGGGCAGCTCCCGGCGGCCGAAGCGCAGATACGTGTAGACGATGACGGCGTCGGCCACCGCCCAGACCACGTTCACCACGCCCTGCAACGACAGGCCGTCGAGCAGCCCGTGCAGGCCGTAGATCCACTCCCAGCCGATGTTCAACGCCAGCGCGACCAGGGGCATCGCGTACGTGCGCTGCTTCAGGCCGATCCGGATCGAGTCGAGGTAGACGATCGTCCACGCCAGACCGCTCAGCGCCGTGAGGAACGTGACCATCGCGGCAGCGTAGCGGAGTTCACGGCCATCCGGCGCCCGGCACCGCGACCTCGGCGGCGAGCACCTGGCCGCTGCCCGGCCGCACCAGCTCGGTCGCGGTCATGCCCTGCCAGCCGGCCGCCGTGACGAACAGGGTCGTTCCGGCCGTCCCGCCGAGCACACAGGCGAACCCGCCGCGATCCAGCTCGATCGTCTGCCGGACCTCGCCGCCTTCGGCCACGCGTACGCAGCGGCGGTTGGGCACGTCGGCGTACCAGACGGCGTTCTCGGCGTCGACGCAGATGCCGTCGGGTGCGCCGTCGCCCAGATCGGCCCAGATCCGCCGGTTCGCCAGCGTGCCGTCCCTGGCGACGTCGAACCCCAGCAGGCAGTTGCGGAACGAGTCGGCCACGATCAGCGTCGAGTTGTCCGCCGTGACCGCCATCCCGTTGGGGAACAGGACGTCGTCGGCGACCTGGCGTACCTCGCCGTCCGGGGTCACCAGCACCACCCAGCCCGGCCGGGCCTGCTCGCCGGCCATCGGATCGAAATCGCCCCGGTTCACATAGACGTTGCCCCGGCCGTCGGCCACGACGTCGTTCCAGCCTGGCCGGCCGAGGTCGGCGTACGTGGCCAGCGAGCCGTCCGCGGCGCGGACGAGCAGCCGGCCCTCGGCCGAGTCGACGATCACCATTCGACCGTCCGGCAGCCACGCTGTGCAGAGGGGCAACGACGCGACGCGGGCGACCACCTCGCTCCGGCCCGCCGGGTCGGTCGCGACGACCTCACCCGCCGACCAGTCCGAGAAGTACAGCCGGTCGCCGTGCCATCGCGGGGACTCCACCAGGCCCCGCCCGTCCAGCACCACGCGAGTCTCGTTCATTCGTGACCACCCTTTCGCACCGTCTCACCTGCTATACGAACGAGCCCCCGCGAAATCGACGCCCACTCGCCCGGATACCGTCGCGACCATGGCAGACACCCCCCGGCCCGCCCCCTGGCCGCTGGCCAGCCTCCTGCTCGTCGCGGCCGGCACCTTCCTCTCGGTCACCACCGAGATGCTGCCCATGGGCCTGCTCAGCTCCATCGCCCATGACCTGCGCGTCAGTGAGCCCTCGGTCGGCCTGCTCGTCACCGGGTACGCCCTGATGGTGGCGCTGTTCGCCGCGCCGCTCGGCCGGGCGACCGCCCGCCTGCCCCGGCGTGCGCTGTTCGTCGGCACCCTCATCGCGTACGCCGGAAGCAGCGTCCTGATGGCGGTTAGCGTGGCCTACCCGATCGCGGTGGCCGCGCGCCTGTTCGGCGGGCTGGCGCACGGGGTGTTCTGGGCGATGGTCGCCGGATACGTGGCGCGACTGGTCCCACCGGAGCGGCTCGGCCGGGCGGTGACCGTCGTGTTCAGCGGCGGTACGGTGGCCGTCCTCGTCGGGGTGCCGCTGGGGACCGGCCTCGGCGTCGCGATCGGCTGGCGGGCGTCGTTCCTCGCGCTCTCCGCGGCGACCGCGCTCGTCGCCCTGGCCGCGTCGCGGCTGCTGCCGCCGATGCCGGGCGAGACCACCGCCACCGAGACCAGCCTGGTACGCGTACTGCGGACGCCGTCGGTGACGGTCGTCGCGATCACCACCGCGCTGACGATGCTCGGCTACTTCGCCTTCTACACCTACATCTCGCCGTTCCTGCAGGCCGCCGGGATCTCCGAGCAGGCGCTCGGCCCGGCGCTGTTCGGCTACGGCGTCGCCGGAGCGGTCGGCCTCTTCCTGGCCGGGATGCTGGTCGACCGGCGGCCCCGGCTGGCGATGCTGGCCGGCGGCGGCCTGCTCACCGGCGCCCTCGTCTTCCTCGGTGTCGTCCCGAACGGTGCCGCGCTCGCCGTCGTGGGGATCATGGCGGCTGGGCTCGCTCTGAACGGGTTGGCCGTGCTGGTGCAGGCGGCCATCCTCCGGGCCGCTCTACCGCAGGCGGGTGATACGGCGTCGGCGCTCAACGCCTCGGCGTTCAACATCGGCATCGGCGGCGGGGCCCTGCTCGGTGGGCAGGTCCTCGCCGCCTGGGGAACCGGCGCGCTCCCGGTGGTCGCCGCCGTCCTGACCGGGGCCGGGCTGGCCGGAGTCGTCTATGGACGGCGCGACGGCTTCCCGGCCCTCATCGAGACGGAACGCGATGCCGGCGCCCCCACCCAGGCCGCGCCGATCAGCGCATCGTGAGCACCACGAGGAGCGCGAGCGAGGCCAGGGCGGCGCCGAGCCCGTACGCCAGCGCCAGCACGACGCTGGTCTTCGGCAGGACGAAGGTCACAGCCCGTTGTGCGTACGCATCGCAGCCGCGGCAACGGTGTCGCCCTGGCTCTCCAGACCCTCGACGACCCCGGCGACGTCGGCCGCCGAACGGTTCTGGCTGAGCTTGGCCTTGGCCTCGATCCGGCGGATGACCAGTTCCACTCCGACGATCGCGCGCGCCTGGCCCGCGACGTACGCGGCCGGCGCGTCGTCCACCGACCACGGGTGCGGCCGTCCGGCCTCGTGGTGGTCGGTCAGCCGCCGGACCAGCCCGGTCACCCACTCGGCGTCGTCGTGGACGACGAGGTCGCCGTAGACGTGGGCGGTCACGTAGTTCCACGTCGGCACCACCCGGCCGTGCTCGGCCTTCGAGGCGTACCAGGAGGGGGACACATACGCGTCCGGCCCGCGTACGATCACCAGCGCCTCGCCCAGGACCGGCAGCTTCCACTGATCGTTGGTACGCGCGACGTGCCCGAGCAGCGCGCCGTGCTCGCGCGCGGCCGGGTCGTAGAGGAACGGCAGCATCGTCGCGACGAGCCCGTCCGGGGTCGCGGTGATCAGATCGGCCGCTCCGGGACGCCGCAGGAGCTCAGCGACGGTTGCGTCGTCTGCGGCGAAATGAGTTGGAATGTACATCGATGTCGTCCTCGCTCGAACGGCTGCGGCCTCCACCAGCCTGTCATACGGTGAGGGCTGACCTGACACCCGACGAGGGAGTGCCTGATCATGGATCTGCACCACGACAACGGCACGATGGCGCTGGGGGTCTCGGCGGCCCTGGAGTGTCACCGGATCTGCGAGGAGACCATCAACTACAGCCTTCAGCAGGGCGGGCAGCACGCCGAGGCGGCGCACATCCGGCTGTTGACCGACTGCGCCGACATGTGCCGCATGGCGGCCGACTTCATGGCCCGGTCCTCGGAGTTCCACCCGGCCATCTGCACCTTGTGCGCCGACGTCTGCCGGCAGTGCGCTGCGGCGTGCGACGCGTTCGGCGACGACGTACAGATGCAGCGCTGCGCCGACGCCTGCCGTGAATGCGAGCGGTCGTGCCGTCAGATGGCGGTCGCGCACGCCTGAGCCCCAGTCGCCGGCCTAGTCGGCGGCCTCGGTCGTCAGCCTCACTCGTCCAGCGACAGCATCACCTTGCGCAGCAGGGTGTTGAGCTGGACCAATTCCTTTCCGGTCAGCGCGGAGAGCAGCCTGTTCTCCCGTTCCAGCCCTTCGGACAGGTGCCGCTGCCACACCGTACGCCCGGCGGCGGTGGGCCGGATCAGCACGCGGCGGCGGTCGTTCGGCTCGCTTTCGCGGGTGATCAGCCCCGCGCCCGCCAGCCGGTCCAGCCGGCTGGTCATCGCGGCGCGGGTGACGGCGGTGGCCTCGGCCAGTTGCCCCGGGGTCGCCTCGTTGGGATACGGCTGCACCATCAGCGCGTGCAGTGTCTTGTAGTCCTCGATGGTGAACTCGGAGCCGGCGAACGCGGCGACGTCGTCTCGCCGCATCCGGCGCAGGATGTGGCCCATCCGGATCACCGCCGCCTCGACCTCGGGGGAGAAGGCCGGGTCGTCCCGGAGGTAGTCGGCCCAACGGGCGACGTGGTGGTCGGCGGCGTCGCGGTCCGATGCCCGGTCCGGTGCGGTCATGGAGTTCATGATGGCAGGTCGCCGACCGCCTGGGCGGCGTCCGATAATTAGTTGTCGAATAGTTCGATGGTGAACTACTCTACGCGGCATGAAACAGATGAGCCGCGACTTCCGGCTGCTCGCCGCCGGGCAGGGACTGTCCTGGCTGGGCAACGGCTTCCAGACCGTCGCCCTCGCGGTGGCGATCCTGCTCGCGGGCGGCGGCGCCGGCGACCTCGGCCTGGTCATGGCGGCCTCGGTGGTCGCCATGCTCTGCGGCACGCTCTTCGGTGGTGTCTGGGCCGACCGGATGCAGCCCCAGCGGGTCATGGTCCTCTCCGATGTCGTACGGGCGGTCGCCGCGACCGGCATCGCGCTCGTGTTCGGCACCGGTCACTACGCGTTGCCGCTCGTCATGGCGTTCGCCGCGATCTCCGCCGGGGCCGGGGCGTTCTTCGGGCCCGCGTTCACCTCCCTCAAGCCGATGCTCGTCCCGGCCGATCGGCGGCAGTCGGCCAACGCGACGCTCAGTCTCCTGCAGACCACCTGCGCCGTCATCGGACCGGCGTTGGGCGGTCTCGTCGTCGCCCGGTTCGGCGCGACGACCGGTTTCGCCGTGAACGCGTTCAGCTTCGCGGTCTCCACCGTGACCGCGCTGCTCATCCGGGCCCGCGTCACGCGTCCGCCCCGGCAGGGGATGCTGCGCGAGCTCGGCGCGGGCTGGCTGGAGATCCGGCGGCGCGACTGGCTGCTGGTGGGCGTACTGGCGGCGACGGTGTATCACATCGCCAACGGCGTGGTCCTCGTCCTGATTCAGGTCCTGGCGATCGAGCGGCTCGGCGGCGCGAGCGCGGCCGGTCTCGTCGCGGCGGCGGAGGGACTCGGCGGGGTGGTCGGCGCGGCTGTCGGCATGCGCTTCAAACCCCGGCGGCTGCTGCGCGCCGGCTGGCTCACCCTCATGTTGATGCCGGTCTGGGTCCTGGTGTACGTGTGGCCGGGCGTCCTCACCGCCGTCGCGGCTGGAGCGGTCGTCGGGTACGCCGGCCTCGCGTTCTTCTCGGTCGCCTGGGAAACCGCGCTGCAGGACCACATCCCGCACGACCGGCTGGCCAGGGTCGCGTCCTGGGACATGCTGACCTCGTTCCTGGCCATGCCGCTCGGCAACGCTTTGGCCGGTCCGCTGGCCTCGGCCTTCGGCTACGACCCCGTTCTGGTGGTCTGCGCGATCGTGCTGCTCGGTGCGAGCGTCACTCCACTGGCGGTCGCGGGCTCGCGCCGCCTGACGCGATCCACTGTGGAGACAGCGGCGGCTCCTGAGCCCGCTACGGCCTCCGTGTGACCAGGTATGCGAACTCCATCGACTAACGCGAGGTGGTGAGCCTAGTTCGTCTGCGTACATCCGGATGTGCCGATGTCCGTTCGGGCCGTGCCGCTGCTGGGGGACGCTGAAGGTGAAGCGGAACGCGAATCGGTGGTGCCCAGCCGGACATCGCCTGGAGGCATGGGAGTGGAAGTGTACGCACGTTCAACAACCCTGATCACGGATCCGTCGTCGATCGACCGGGCTGTCGCGCTCGTACGCGACGAGGTCATGCCCGAGCTGATGGAGTTCGACGGCTGCCTTGGCCTGTCGTGCCTGATCGAGCGGGATTCCGGGCGCTGCATCGCGACCTCGGCCTGGCAGACCTTGGCCACCATGAAGGCGAGCGAGGAGGACGTCTCGCAGATTCGGAGTCAGCTGACCGCCCGGCTGGGAGCCATCGGGCTGCTGGTCCAGGAATGGGACATCCCGGTTATGCATCGCGCCCAACCGGCCCCGGCCGGCGCGTACGCCCGGCTGTCGTGGCTGCGGGGCGAACCGGAGAACATCGACAACGCGGTCGAGTCGTTCAAGTCGGTGATTCCGATGATCGACGACATGCCGGGCTTCTGCAGCGCCAGCCTGCTGATCGACGGCGACATCGGTCAGGCCGTGTCGACGGTGGTGTACGAGAGCTCGGAAGCGGTGGCGCGGTCCCGCGAGGTGGCCCAGATGCTGCGGAGCCGGGTCGCGCAGCAGGCCGGCGCGGACATCGTCGAGGTGGCGGAGTTCGAGCTGGCGCTGGCCCATCTGCGGGTTCCCGAAATGGTCTGACGCCTTGGATTGAAGGCTTGGATTGAAGGCTTGATCTGAGACTTCCGATGAGGTCGCCCCGGCTGGGCGGCCTCATCGGTGATCCGAAGCGGCGCGACGTGCGGGCTACAGTGGCTCGATGGATCTTGAAGATCGCAAGTTGCACAGCTCCTCGTTCGGCGCGGCGGCGACCGCGTACGCCGAGCACCGCCCGGACTATGCGCAGGCGGCGCTGCGATGGGTGCTGGACCTCGCGCCCGGTACGCGAGTGCTCGACCTCGGCGCGGGCACGGGCAAGCTGACCGCCACGTTGATCGACCTGGGCGTGGACGTCGTCGCGGTCGAGCCCGACCCGCAGATGCTGGCCGAGCTGCGCCGTGGACTGCCCGGCGTACGGGCGCTGCCGGGGAGCGCCGAGCAGATCCCGCTGCCGGACGCGTCCGTCGACGCGGTGGTGGCCGGAAACGCCATGCACTGGTTCGACATGGCCGTCGCCGGGCCGGAGATCGCCCGCGTCCTGGCGCCAGGCGGAGTCCTGGCCGGGTTGTGGAACGTGATCGACGACCGGGTCGGCTGGGCCGCCGGGCTCGAACAGGTCAGCGGGCCGGCGGCGATCGGCCCGCGCGACACGTTCGGCGCCTGGCGGGCCGCGACGGCGAAGCTGCACCTGACCCGGGACGGCGCGCCCGCCGGGTTCGGCTCGCCGGAGCAGGCCGAGTTCCCGCACGGGCAGCGGCGTACCGCCGATTCGCTCGTCGCTACCCTCGGGACGCGGGCCGGCATGCTGGTCATGCCGGAGACGGACCGGGCGGCCCGGCTGAGCGAGATCCGGGCCTACCTCGCTGGGCGGCCCGAGACCGCCGACGGGGACTTCACCCTTCCGATGCTGACCGGCGTGCTCCGCGTACGCCGCACCTAGGCCGCAACCAGGTCGGACCGCTTCGGCTGGACCAGCTGGACCGCGGCGATCAGCCCGACGACGGTTCCGCTGAGCAGCCGCAACAGGGAAACCAACCCGAGCAGGCCCATCGGCCCGCCGTCAGCGGCCAGCGGCGAGTCGACCACCAGATTGAGCGTCAGCCACAGGCCCCAGGCGAAGGAGGCACCGGAACCGAGCCAGGTCAGCGTGAGGGCAGTCCACGTCGGGCCGCCCTTCATGCGGTGCAGTCCGACCGCGCCGGCCATCGACAGCAGCCCGAACACGGCCATCAGGAACCGGCCGCTGAAGCTGGTAGATCCGGCGGGGAGGCCCACGTCGCCGCCTAGCCCTCACCAGGTACGGCAGGGCGGCGGCCACGGCCGCGTACGCCGCGATGTGCTTGGCTTTCGTCATGCGCCCAGCGTCGTCGTGGGTTGAGCCCGACGACTCCCCAGCGCGCGGGATGCGACCTCGCTCGGATGGGGGATCCTCAGTCAGGGATGACGAGCCGGCGGAATGTTCAGGTGCCCGGCGCGACCAGCCCGCTCTCGTACGCCGCGATCACGAGCTGAGCCCGATCGCGCGCGCCGACCTTGGTCAGCAGATGCCCGATGTGCGTCTTCACCGTCGCCGCCCCGACGTGCAGCCGATCGGCGATCTCCGCATTGGACAGTCCACGGGCGATCAGCTCCAGCACGTCGCGTTCGCGCTCGGTCACACCGGGCAGGCCCGTGCGCGGCGTCGGTTCGGGGCGGCGGGCGAACTCGGCGATGAGCCGCCGGGTGACACCGGGGGCGAGCAGCCCGTCCCCGGCGGCGACCACGCGGATCGCGGTCAGCAGGTCGGCCGGGGGAGTGTCCTTGAGCAGGAACCCGCTCGCGCCCGCCCGCAACGCCGTGAACACGTACTGATCGAGGTCGAACATCGTCAGCATCAGCACTTTCACGGCGCTGCCCGGCTCGGCGCAGATGCGCCGGGTCGCCTCGATGCCGTCCAGGCCCGGCATGCGTACGTCCATCAGGACGACGTCGGGTCGTTGGCTGCGCGCGAGGCGTACGGCCTGCTCGCCGTCGGCCGCCTCACCGGTCGTCACCATGCCCGGCTCGGCGTCGACGAGCACCCGCAGACTTCCGCGGAGCAGCGTCTGATCGTCGGCGAGCAGCACCCGGAGATCCTCGGTCATCGGGCCGCCTCGTAACGCAGGGTGGCGCGGACAGCGAATCCGCCCCCGGGTTCCGGACCGGCTGCGAGGGCGCCGCCGTACATCGCGACCCGTTCGCGCATGCCGATCAGGCCATGCCCACCGGCGTTCGGCGGGGCGGGGTTCGTGCCGTCGTCGACGACCGACAGGCGTACCTCGCCGCCGTCGGCCTCGACGGCGATCACGCACCGGGCCCGCGGTCCGGCGTGCTTGGCGACGTTCGTCAGCGCCTCCTGCACGATCCGGTGCACGGCCAGCCCGACCCCGTCCGGCAGGTCCGCGAGCCCGCGCGCGGTCAGCTCGGCGCCGGCCCGCCGCGCCAGGTCCCCGAGCGCCTCCGGTCCGGGCGCGGGCGCGAGGTCCGCGGGTTGTTCGTCCGATCTGAGTACGCCGACCATGCGACGCATGTCGTTCAAAGCGTTGCGGCTGGTCTGCTCGATGACGCGCAACGCCTCGTGGGCCTCTTCCGGGCGGGTGCGGACGACGTGGTTCGCGACCCCGGCTTTCACCGCGATCAGGCCCATGCTGTGGGTCACGACGTCATGCAGTTCCCGGGCGATGCGCAGCCGTTCCTCGTCGACCGCCTGCCGGGCGATCCGCTGCGCCGTGCGTACGGCGTCGGCCCGGCGCTGCTGGGCGGCCCGGCCGAGTTCGGCCGCGGCGAGCAACGCCAGGAATCCCAGCACCAGCGGCCCGGCGTTGCCCCGCCACCAGTCCTGCCCGGGTTCGCGGGCCACGCCGAGGGCGGCCGTTCCGAGCAGCAGCCCGATGGACAACCCGGGCAGCCACCGTTCCCACCACGACCGGGGCATACGCGCGGCGGTCACCGCGTAGAGGGCGTACGCGGCGGGCAGCAGTGGATCCCAGAGCTGGTCGCGCAGCACCGCGAGGACGCTGACGGCCAGCGTCACCAGATACACCGGCAACGGCCACAACCGGCGTACGGCGAGCGGGGCCAACGCCGCCCCGGCCAGCGCGAACTGCTCCCACGGAGCCGCCGTCGCCGGCCGGGCCGCCGAGGGGCCGACCGGGCCGGTCGCCAGCAGCACCACCACGTACGCCAGCACGACGACGCCGTCGAGGGCGATCAGCCGGACCGCCCGGCTCCGGGGCTGCGCTGGGGGGTGCACCGGTCGACAATAGCCACGGCCAGGGCGTACGCGCCTCCGCCCACGGGGGGAGAGCCGCCCGGTCGCGATCCGACTCCGGTCCGACGCGGCCGGGCGCCCCCGCGATCCACGATGGCTCGCATGATCGAGGTCTCTCACCTGACCAAACGCTATGGGCGGACCACCGCCGTCGACGACCTGACGTTCACCGTCCGGCCCGGCGTAGTGACCGGCTTCCTCGGCCCCAACGGGGCGGGGAAGTCGACGACGATGCGGCTCATGCTGGGCCTGGACCGCCCGACCACGGGCGAGGTACGCGTCGCGGGGCAGCGGTACGAGCGCCTGAACCCGCCACTGCGCACGGTCGGGTCGCTGCTCGACGGCCGCTCCGTCCATCCGGGCCGGTCCGCACTCAATCATCTGCGGTATCTGGCTCGCAGCAACGGGATCGGGCGTCATCGCGTACAGGAGGTGATCGACCTGACCGGGCTGACGACGGCAGCCCGCCGCCGTGCGGGCAAGTTCTCCCTGGGCATGGGCCAGCGGCTGGGGCTGGCCGCGGCGTTGCTCGGCGACCCGGCGGTGCTGATCCTGGACGAGCCGGTCAACGGACTCGATCCCGAGGGCGTGCGATGGATTCGTGATCTGCTGCGCGACCTGGCCGCGCAGGGGCGGACGGTGCTCGTCTCCAGCCATCTGATGAGCGAGGCCGCGCAGACCGCCGACCACCTCATCGTGATCGGCCGCGGCCGTTTGCTGGCCGACGTCGCCACCGCCGACTTCGTGGCCGGAGCGCCGTCGCTGGAGGACGCGTTCCTGCGCCTCACGGCCGACGCGGTCGAGTATCGGGGGCAGCGATGAACCTGCTCGCCGCCGAATGGATCAAGGTACGCAGCGTCCGCTCGACACTGTGGACACTGCTGGCGACGGCCGGGCTGGCCGTCGGGCTGAGCGCGTTCATCGCCTCGAACTTCCGGGCGAACATCGACCGGGTGCAGAACTTCGATCCGATCGTCACCGCGCTCTACGGGCTGACCCTGGCCCAGTTGGCGCTCGTCGTCTTCGGAGTGCTCGCGATCGGCGCGGAGTACTCGTCCGGTTCGATCCGGCCGACCCTCGCCGCGACACCCCGGCGCGGCCGGTTCTACGCCGCGAAGACGGCCGTGGCCGGGCTCGTCGCCCTGGCGGTGTCGGCGCCGTCGGTGCTGATCGCGTTCGTCGTCGGGCAGCACGTGCTTGGCCCGTACGCCGTCGCCGACGGCGATCCCGACACCGTGCCCGCCCTCCTGGGCGCGATCGCGTACCTGCCGCTGATCTGCCTGTTCGCCACCGGAGTCGCGACGATGGTACGCAGTTCGGCCATCGCGCTGGGCGTGCTCATCCCGGTGCTGTTCCTCGGCTCGCAGGGACTGGGCAACGTGCCCGGACTGCGCCCGGTCCTGCAATACCTGCCCGACCAGGCCGGGATGGAGCTGATGCGGATCGCCGGTGGACCGGAGAGCGGCTTCGGCCCCACCTACGGGCCGGTCGCCGCACTGTTCATTCTGCTCGGGTGGACCGTGGCCGCACTGGCCGGCGGCTATCTCGTGCTGCGCCGCCGCGACGCCTAGCCCCGGCTCCGCTCACCGGCTCAGCCGACCGGCTCAGCGGACGGACAGAGCCGGCAGCGTCACGCAGACCTGGAGGCCACCGCCGGGCCGGGGAGTCGCGCTCACGTCTCCCTTGTGCGCCTGCGCGACGGCGCGGACGATCGACAGTCCGAGGCCGCTGCCGCGGGCGGACCCGACCCGGTCGGTGAGCCGCCGGAACGGCTCGAACAGCGCCGGCACCTCGTGCGGGGCGATGATCGGGCCGGTGTTGACCACCATCACCTGAACCTCGTGCACGAAGGAGCGGGTGTGGATCTCGACCCGGCCGCCGGGCACGTTGTAGCGGACGGCGTTGTCGACGAGGTTGCGGATGACCTGTTCCAGGAGGATCGCGTCGCCGACCGTACGCGCCGGCCGCAGGTCCGAGACGATGATCGCGTCCTGCGTGTCGGTGGCGGCGAGCGCCGACTGCGCCAGGTCGGCCAGGTCGGCCGGGCGTGGCTGGGTGATGGCGTGCCCGGCGCTGGCCAGCGTGAGCAGCGATTCGATCAGCCGCTCGTGCCGCAGGTTGATCTCCAGGAGGTTCTCGCCCAGGGCCTGAATCTCCGGCGGGGCGGTGCGTTTGCGCATGGCGACCTCGACGAGCGTACGGTTCATCGCGATCGGCGTCTTCAGCTCGTGCGCGGCGTTGGCGATGAACCGCTCCTGGCCGGCGAACGCGTCGTCGATGCGGTCGAGCATCCGGTCGAACGAGTCGGCCAGCGTCTTGACCTCCCCGGGCGGATGGCCGAGGGAGATCCGGCGATGCAGCGTACGCCCCGCGATCCGTTGCGCCGCCGCAGTGATGGTGTTGAGCGGCCGCAGCACCCGGCCGGCGAGGAACCAGCCGGTGGCAGTGCCCACCAGCCAGACGCCGAGGACCGTCGCGCCGCCCTTGCGGAGCAGGTTGGCCTGCATGCTGTCGATGATGACCTGCTTGGTGACCTGGTCGGCCTCCAGCTGTTCGTAGATCGCCTCCTTGTCCTGCCTCGGCTCGCCGCTGCCAGGGGTTCGCGTGCCGATCTGTTCGTACTTCGACTCGATCGCGCCGTTCAGCGCGTAGCTCATGCTGTTGCGGACCAGGATCACCGAGCCGAACAACACCGCCGCCCCGCCGAACAGGAAGATCAGGCTGAAGGCGAGGGTCATGCGCAGACGCAGGCTGCCCCGGGACAGCGAACTCATCGGACCCGGTATCCCACGCCGGTGACCGTCTCGATCAGCTGCGGCTCGCCGAGCTTGCGGCGCAGCGAACTCAGCGTGACCCGGACGATCGTGGTGAACGGGTCGGCGTTCTCGTCCCACACCTTCTCGAGCAGCGTCTCGGCCGAGACCGTCCCGCCGTCGGCCCGCAGCAGCTCCTCCAGCAGCGCGAACTCCTTGCGGGAGAGGCTGACGTAGCGGCCGTCGCGATACGTCTCGCGGTGGTGCGGGTCCAGCCGGATCCCGGCGCGCTGCAGCACCGGCGGCAGCGCCGGGCGGCTGCGCCGGCCCAACGCCCGGATCCGGGCCACCAACTCGTCGAACTCGAACGGCTTCGGCAGGTAGTCGTCCGCGCCCAGCGACAGGCCGCGCACGCGCTCGGACACCGTCCCCGACGCCGTCAGCATCAGCACGCGGACTACGCCCTCGCCCGCCACGACCTGCCGGCACACCTCGTCGCCGTGCACCTTGGGCAGGTCACGGTCGAGGACCAGCACGTCGTAGTCGTTGATCGAGAGCCGCTCCAGCGCCGCGGCACCGTCATGCACGACATCGACCGCGAACGCCTCGTCCCGCAGCCCGTCGGCGATCGCCGCGGCCATCATGGGCTCGTCCTCGGCCACCAGTACTCGCACCCGCGCAAGTATGCCAGCGGCGTGTTAGCCCAGCGTGAGGACTTTCGCTCGCGGCCGGCTCACACCCGGCCTGGTGAACTCACCCCCATGATCGAACAGACGGCCCGGCTCGCGGTCGATCTCGCGGCCGTGCGGGCCAACGTCCGCGCGGTCTCAACTGGTACGCGAGCCGCGGTGATGGCGGTCGTGAAGGCGGACGGCTTCGGCCACGGCGCGGTCCCGGTGGCGCGGGCGGCCCTGGATGCCGGCGCGACCTGGCTCGGGGTGACCTCGGCCGCCGAGGCGTTGCGGCTGCGCCAGGCGGGGATCGAAGCTCCAGTCCTGAGCTGGCTGCATCCGATCGAGACCGATTTCGAGCCGTTGATTCGCCGAGAGGTCGATCTGGGCGTTTCCACGGTCGCCCATCTGCGCCGGATCGCCGTCGCTGCCGAGACCGCAGGGCGGGCGGTACGCGTACACCTGAAAGCCGACACGGGACTGGCGCGCAACGGCGCGACCGCGGACGACTGGCCGGACCTGGTGGCGTGGGCCGCGAAACTGGCGGCCGAGGGCTGGCTGACGGTGACCGGCGTCTGGTCGCACCTGGCCGCCGCCGACGTGCCCGGAGACCGGCTGACCGACCTGCAGCTGGCGGCGTTCCGCGACGCCGTCGCCGCCGTGCGCGCCGCGGGCCTGCGCCCGGAGCTGCTGCATGTGGCGAACTCGGCGGCCACCCTGACCCGGCCCGACACACACTTCGACCTGTGCCGCGTGGGGTTGGCGCTTTACGGTGTCGAGCCGGTCGCGGGCCGTCGGCACGGGCTGCGACCGGCGATGACGCTGACCACGAGTGTGATCAACGTCAAACGGGCGCCGGCCGGGACGGGCGTCTCCTACCGGCACGAATACACCGTCCGGCGGCCCAGCACGCTGGCTCTCCTGCCGGTCGGGTACGCCGACGGCCTGCCCCGCACGGCGGAGGGCCGCGCGCACGTGTGGCTGGCCGGGCAACGCTGCCCGATCGTCGGCCGGATCACGATGGATCAATGCGTCGTGGACGCCGGGGGACTGCCGGTGGCGATCGGCGATCCGGTGACCGTGTTCGGCCCCGGCGACGAGGGCGAACCGACGGCCGCCGACTGGGCGACCTGGGCGGGCACGAACCCGCACGAAATCCTGACCGGCGCGGGCGCGCGGGCCGAACGAACGTGGGTGGGGGCATGAGCAGCATCGACATCGGTGTGCTGTCGGGTGGGCGCAGCGGCGAGCACGAGGTCTCCCGGAACTCGGCGCGCAGCATCATCGCGCACCTGGACCCGGTGCGATACACGGTGACCGACGTCGTGATCGGGCGCGACGGCGGCTGGTCCGTCGACGGCGTGCCGGCGACGTTCGGGCAGGCGCTCGGCGTCCTCGCGGCGCAGACGGTCGTGCTGCCCGCACTGCACGGCCCGTACGGCGAGGACGGGACCGTCCAAGCGATGCTGGAACACCTCGGGGTGACCTACGTCGGCAACGGGGTGCTCGCGAGCGCGGCCGGGATGGACAAGGAGTTCACCAAGAAACTGCTGGCCGCCGACGGTCTGCGGGTCGCGCCCGGGGTGGTGTTGCGGCGTGGCTCGGTGCTGGAGGAGTTCCGGCTGCCGGTGTTCGTCAAACCGGCCCGCGCCGGTTCCAGCCTCGGCGTCTCGCGTGTGACCCGGGCCGAGGATCTGGTGACCGCCATCGACCTGGCCTTCGCCAGCGACGACAAGGTCCTGGTGGAACCGGAGATCAGCGGCCGCGAGATCGACGTGGCGGTGCTGGAGTTCCCGGACGGCCGGATCGAGGCCGGGCCGCCGCTGGAGATCCGGGTCACCGGCGACGGCTTCTTCGACTATTCGGCCAAGTACGCCGCCGGCGCGACGTTCGACATCCCCGCCCGGCTCGACGCCGCCACCACGGCGCTGCTCCAGGACCAGGCGATCCGGGCGTTCCGTGCGCTCGACTGCCGGGGCCTGCTGCGCGTCGACTTCTTCCTCCCGCCGACCGGGGAGCCGGTCGTCAACGAGGTCAACACGTTCCCCGGCTTCACCGCGGCCTCCCAGTTCCCGCAGATCTGGGCCACCGCCGGAATCCCGTTCCCAAACCTGCTCGACATCCTCATCGCCACCGCATTGGGGGCATCCCGTGATTCTCTTGTCTGACCGCCGCATCGCCGAGTTGCCCGTCACCGACAACGGCGAGGCGCTGGTCGACGTGCGTACCGTCGACGGGTTGCGGGTCGACGACCGGCTCGCCGACCCCGGCGGGGCGTACGCCCACCTGCGGGAAGGTGTCGTCGACCGGCTCCTGACGGCGCAACGGCGGTTGCCGGACGGCCTGCGGTTCCTGATCGTCGAGGGTTATCGGCCGCTGACCCTGCAAGCGTCGTACTTCGCCGAGTATCGCGAGCGACTGCGGGCCGCGTACCCGGAATGGGACGGCGCGCGCCTGCACGTCGAGGCGAGCAAGTACATCTCGCCGCCCGAGGTCGCCCCGCACAGCACCGGCGGCACCGTCGACCTGACGCTGTGCACGGAGGACGGCGTCGAGCTGGACCTCGGCACACCGATCAACGCCACCCCGCTGGAAAGCGCCGATCGCTGCTTCACCGCCGCCCCGGACGTCCCGGAGGCGGCGAAGCGGGCGCGGTCGGCTCTCGGCGCGGCGCTCACCAGCGCAGGAATGATCAACTATCCGACCGAGTGGTGGCACTGGTCGTTCGGCGACCGCTACTGGGCGTTGCAGGCGGGCGCGGGCCACACCTGGTACGGCCCGGTCGACCGCTGATCATTCACCCGGCTTCGGCATGGCCTCTTCGGCGGGCGCGGGGCGGTACGCGTTCGCCGCGTCCGCGACCGCCCACGCGTCGGCGACCGGGCCGAGGTGGCGCAGCTTGTCCGGGTTGATCACCGAACGAATCGTCTGGATGCGCCCGTCGAGGATGTCCAGCGACAGGATGTTGAGCACCTTGCCGTCGCCGGCGCGCAGGATCGCGCCCGGCTGGCCGTTCACCGAGTGCGGCTCCACCGTGCCGCCGATCTCGGCGAACCTCGGCACGACGAAGGCCAGCAGCGCGGCCACGTTGGCCGCACCGAACGCGCCGGT
The DNA here is from genome assembly GCF_024172085.1 of Hamadaea flava. Taxonomy (NCBI): domain Bacteria; kingdom Bacillati; phylum Actinomycetota; class Actinomycetes; order Micromonosporales; family Micromonosporaceae; genus Hamadaea; species Hamadaea flava. The sequence continues at coordinate 70,076 of NZ_JAMZDZ010000001.1, forward strand.
GCCGAACTGCGGCGCCTTGCCGCCGCCGTCGCCGACCATGTGCACGTCAGCGGCGAGCAGTTCCATGAGCCCGGCGACGTCACCCTCCCGGAAGGCGTCGAAGAACCGCCCGGCCAGCTCCTCGCGCTCCCGGCGGTCGGCTTCGAACCGGGGGCGGCCGGAGTCCATGTGGCGGCGGGCGCGGACGGCGAGCTGGCGGCAGGCCGCCTCGGGCCGCCCGACCGCCGCGGACACCTCGGCGAAGCCGAAGCCGAACACCTCCCGCAGGACGAACACCGCCCGTTCGAGCGGGCTCAGCCGCTCCAGGAGCAGCAAGGCCGCCATCGACACGGAGTCGGCCAGTTCCGCCGCCCGCTCCGGATCCTCGTACGGGTCGTCGACCAGCGGCTCCGGGAACCACGGCCCGACATACTGCTCCCGGCGTACGCGGGCGGACCGCAGCACGTCGATCGCGATCCGGGTGACGACGGCCGACAGGAACGCCTTGACCGACTTCGGCCGCGTCGCCGAGCCTTCGTACCGCAGCCAGGTCTCCTGCACGGCGTCCTCCGCCTCGCTGACGCTGCCGAGAATCCGGTACGCGATCGCGAACAGCAGCGACCGCAGCTGTTCGAACTCCGTCGCCCGATCCTCGCCGGAGCCACGTTCCGTGGTCGTCATGGCTGCTGCTCGATCCGCATGTCACTGGCCTTCCGTCGCCTCATGATCCTTCCGTACGGAGACGAGGTAGCCCACGCTTTTGTGACATGCCTGTTGTGTGACCTGCCTCCCGTACGGAGGGTGTGAGACTCAGGTCCGCGGCCTGCCCGGCGGCGTGTCCTGGATGTGCAGGCGACTCGGCTTCTCCCCGCGGGCGGCTAGGCGGCCCGCCGCCACCGCGTCCGCCCGGGTCTCGTGCCGGGACACCATCTCGCCGTCCCGGCGGACCTGCCAAGATTCGCCGTCGGGGAGCACGCGGTATTCGATTTGGCGCATCGGCCGCCCATCCGTTCGCTGTCGTCTGTCCAGTGTGCTGCGACAGAGTTCTGCCCGAGGGGTGCCGCGCCGCGATTTCCCCAATTCGGGGTCGGCCAATCACAGGTCAGGCGCGCAGATAGGAGAACTGTGCGCCGCACGGCCGGTAGCCGAGCCACTCGTTGATCGCGAGCATCGGGCCGTTCTCCTCGTCGTTGGTGGTGAACGCGTCGGTGATGCCGCGCTCGGCCGCCCGGCGCAGCGCCACCGATTTGGCGTACTTGGCCAGGCCGCGGCCTCGGAACGCCCGCCGAGTCCCGGTCCCGCCCGACCACATGCGCCGATCGAGGTCGGTCTCCACCAGCGTGTACGCGGCCGGCTGCCCGTCGGCGTACACCAGGACGCTCGCCGCCTTGTCGGTGTCGGGCGCTTCCCAGATCGTCGACCGCCACTCGGCGAAGTCCATCGCGTCGGCGGGCGTGTCGCCGGGCTCGTCCAGCACCGCCTCCGAGTCGACCGCGAAGACCTCCTCGGGTGTGGTCTCGGCGAACGGCACCGCCCGCACGTGTTCCCCGGCGGCCGGTGCCGCCGGCAACGGCCCTGCGAGGTTCAGGTGCGAGTAACGCAGCTCATGCCGCTGCGTGAAGCCCCGCGTCCCGAGGAACCGAACGGTTGCCTCGTCGCCGTCGCCCCAGCCCTCGATCCGGGTGCCGCCAACCGCCTCGAGATGGGCCGAGAGCCGGTCGAACAGCTCACTACCGAGGCCGCGCCCTCGGTAGTCCGGTCGCACGAGGAGACCGAGCTGGCTCGCCCCCGGCAACGAACTGGAGATCGACAATCCGGCCCGCCCGACCCCGGCGACCCGGCCGTCCTCCTCGGCGACCAGGCGTAGCGCGTGTGCCCGGGCCGGTTCCGTCGCCCAGTGATGGCGGAAGGCCTCCTCGTGCACGACGGCGTACGCGTACAGGTCACGCTGGATGGCGACGAAGGCCGGTTCGTCGCCCGGGCCGGCCGGTCGAATGCTGAATGCCATGCCCCTGGTGTATCAGCGGCCGCAACCGCATTTCGTGGTTACACTCGCCCGATGGCCGTCCTCGACTGGCTCCTGGACTCCGATCCAGCGGTGCGCTGGCAGGTGCGGCGCGACCTGACCGACGCGCCCCCGGACGACATCGCCGCCGAGCGCCGGCGGGTCGCCGACGAGGGCTGGGGCGCGCGGCTGCTCGCGGCGCAGGGCGACGACGGCCAGTGGGACGGCGGCTCCTGCTTCCCGGCCGGGTGGTGGGCGGCCGATCACCGCGGCGAGCGCGGGCAGCCGTGGACGCCCACATTGCCCGTGCTGCATCTGCTGACGCAATTCGGCGTCGATCCCGGCGACGAGCGCGTCCGCTACGCGGTCGACCAGGTGCGGGAGAAGAGCCGCTGGGACTACGACGACCTCCCGTTCTTCGCCGGCGAGGTCGACTGCTGCATCAACGGGCGGACCCTCGCCATCGGAGTCTACTTCGGACAGAACGTGGACGGGATCGTCACCCGGTTGCTGGCCGACCAGCTCGGCGACGGCGGCTGGAACTGCTACGCCGAGGAGACGGGCTCGGCCAATTCCTCGTTCGCGTCGACGATCAACGTGCTGGAGGGCCTGCTCGCGTACGAACAGGCGATGGGCGGACCGCCCGAGGTGCGCGAGGCGCGCCGCCGGGGCGAGGAGTACCTGCTGGAACGAGACCTGCTGCGCCGCAGGAGCACCGGTGAGATCGTCGACCCCGCGTGGCTCCAGTTCTCCTTCCCCACACGCTGGCACTACGACGCGTTGCGATGCCTGGAGTACTTCAGCGACACGGGCGACCCGCCCGATCCACGCATAGACGAGGCGATCCGCCTGGTGCGATCCAAGCAGCAGCCGGACGGGACCTGGCTGCTGGAGAACACCCACCAGGGCCGGACCTACTTCGAGCTGGAGGACGGCGACGGCCGGCCGAGCCGGTGGAACACGCTGCGGGCCACGCGCGTGCTCACCTGGTACGACCAGCGTTGATGGGGGTCGCCGAACGGTCCTTCCGGATCGAGGGAGCGACCGGTCCGGTTCCCGGCGTGGCCTGGCTGCCGCCGGGGGCCGGCGGTCTGGTCCTGCTCGGCCACGGCGGCAGCGGCGACAAGCGCAGCCCCCGCATCGTCGAACTGGCGACCTGGTTCGCCGCGAACGGGCTCGCCGCGGCCGCCATCGACGGGCCGTATCACGGCGAGCGGGTGCCCGCGCCGGTCCCCGCTCCCGAATACCAGGCCCGGATGGTTGCCGACGGCATCGACGACGTCCTCGACCGGATGACAGCGGACTGGCTGGCGGTGGTGCGGCACCTCGGCTTCGCCCGGGTCGGCTACCTCGGCGTCTCCCTCGGCACGCGGTTCGGTCTGCCGCTGGCAGCCGCGCTCGGCGACCGGCTGCACTGCGCGGTCCTCGGCAAGTTCGGCCTGCGGCAGCATCCCGCGATGCCGGCCGGGCTGGCCACGCCCGACCGTGCGGTCCGGGAGGCGCGGGCGATCACCGCCTCGGTGCTGTTCCACGTCCAGTGGGACGACGAGATCTTCCCGCGCGACGGGCAACTGGCCCTCTTCGACGCGTTGGGCGCCTCGGGCAAGCAGCTCATCGCGTACGCGGGCGGGCATGGCGTGACCCCGCCCGGGGCGGTGGAGCACTGGCGGACCTTCGTCCACCGCCACCTGGGCGAGGAAGGGTAGCGCTTTACAGCACCGAGCGCAGCGTGGCGGCGAAGCCGTCGGGGTCGCCCTTCATCCACGGGTTCTCCCCGAGGAAGCCGCCGTGGTGGCTCGGGAAGGTGACCGGCTCGACACCGAGCCGGGCCGCGATCGCCTCGCCGCCCCGGTGGGCCATCTCGCCCACGGACTCCGCGCCGACGCCGATGACGATCCGGGTGCTGGACGCCTTCAGCGTGGCGAAGTCGTGCTCGTAGTGCGTGCAGCTCAGCAGGTTCTGACCGATCAGCACGTCGTCGCGGCGGCCGTCGTCCTCGGTGGGCAGCCCGAACGCAGCCGGGTCCGGGGCGGGCATCGTCGCGAACTCCGCCGGGTATTCGCCCCGGTGGCTGGTCAGCGCGATGAACATCGCCATCCCCGCGCCGAAGCCGTGCTCGGTGTACACGGCGTCGAGCCGCTTCGCGGCGGCCAGCGCCACCTCGGCGTCGGGCAGGTTCCGCATCGCCGGCGGCTCGTGCGCGACGAGCGTACGCACCAGGCCGGGGTACTGGGCGACCAGCGCCAGCATGTTGATCGCGCCGCCGCTGCTGGCGAAGACGTCGACCGGCCCGCCGACCGCCTCGATCACCCGGCGCAGGTCGTCGGCGTGCTGGTCGGGGGTGGACTTCGACGCCGGCTCGTCCTTGGTGCTGCGCCCGGCGCCGCGCGGGTCGTAGGTGACCACCGTGCGGTCGGGGAACCGGGCGGCCAGCTCGCCGAAACCGGACGCGTCCATCGGCGAGCCGACCATCAGCAGGGCGGGCTCGGTCGTGCCGTCAGCCAGGCGCACGTCGTAGGTGATGACGGCGCCGGGCGCCTCGACGGTGCTGGTCTTGACGGTGTTGTTCGAGATCGCGGTCATCGTTGACTCCTTCGGAAACTGAGGACTACACCCCTAAGACGACCCGGCCGCACGAAACTCATCGGCCCCACCGGACGAAGATTTCGCCTCACCAGACGGAGACCGATTATGCGGTTTTGTGACGGACCCGGCGCGTGATCACACCGGCGGTCGCCGGGGACATCGCGATGGGGTGAACCCCGCTAGACTCACCCGCCATGCGCGCAGCCCCTAGATCCATTACCCGACTCGCCGTTCTGCTGCCGAGCGCCGGGGTGATCGGTGCCGTCGAGGTCGCCTACGGCCTCCTGCAAGTGTTTCGCCTCAACGCGAACGAGGCGGCCGCGTACGCCGCCGCGCCGGCCGCCGCCGAGGCCGTCGCCCGCGCCGTGTCCAATCTGGAGGCTTCCGCGCAGTTCTGCTTGTGGACCGGTCTGGCGGCGACGTTGCTCCTGGCCGGTGGACTGCTCGTCCGCAAGGCGGTGCCCTACACGCGGGTCATACTGTGGCTGCTGTGGGGCGAGGCGCTGCTGGGGAACCTGCTGCTCTTCGGTGACACCTCGGTCGGGCTCAAGGCGTTCGTCGATCCAGACCCGGCAACGGAGGCTCTGGTCAACCAGCTCCTGCTTGCCCCGGGACGATCGCTCGTGCTCTACACCGCCGAGGTGATGATGATCGGCCTGCTGGGCTGGATCGCGATGCTGCTGCGAAACGAGGAGACGGTCGAGTTCCTCAAGATCCGAACCGAGTCCGTCACCGACCCGGCCTGGGAAGCGCTCATGGCGGCCCGGCGGAACCGGGAGAACGTCGGCTGACCCAGCCCTCGCCGACGGAGCGGGGTCAGGTCAGCAGACCCGGGAGGCGGCCGTCCCAGCCGTCGAGGACCGGATCGGGATCGGCCCCGAGGACGTCGGCGAGCACGGCGGCGTACACGTCGCGGAAGTCGGTGTGGTACTTCAGGTCGCCATGGTCGAGATCGGTCAGGCTCGGCTGGTCGCCGATGAGCCGACCGCCCGCGACGGACGCCCCGGCGATCAGGATGTTCGACGCCGTGCCGTGGTCGGTGCCGTCCGAGGCGTTCGCGCGTACGCGCCGCCCGAACTCCGAGTAGACCATGACCACGACCTTGCGGCCGTTCTCGGTGCGGCCCATCCGCTCCAGGAACCCGGCGACGGCGGTGTCGACCGTCTTGAGCTGGGTCTCCTGCCCAGTCCTCTCCCCGGCGTGGAAGTCGAACCCGCCCATCGACACCGAGAACACCCGGGTCATGACGCCCGCCTCGACGCAGGTCGCGACGAGGTCGAGCTGGGCCTTCAGCGTCGACACCGCGCCACCGGTGCCGGTCGCGGGCTCGTTGTCGTGGTCGCCGTCGTTGTCGTCGTCCTCGGCGAGCGCGTCGGTGAGCAGTTTGTCGACGCTGGCCAGGTCGCCGAAGCAGGCGGCCGCCCGCGCTTGGAGCGCGGGTTCGCCTGACGAGGTGCTTCCGAGGGCGTGCAGGTCGGCGGCGGTGATGCTCTTGGGCACCGTGACGCTGCCCAGCGGCACCGCGGCCCCAGCGCAGCTCGCCCCGGCCAGGATCGGCGGCAGCACCGGCTCCAACGAGATGGCCGTGCGCGGGTCGCGTCCGGCCCGGTCCAGCCAGCGGCCGAGCCAGCCGGTGGTTCCGGGTTGGACCGGGTTCGCGGTCTGCCAGATGTCCATCGACCGGAAATGGCTGCGGTCCGGCTTCGGATAACCGACGCCATGCACGATCGCCAGTTGCTTGCGGTCGTACGCCGCCTTCAGCCCCGTCATCGCCGGGTTCAGTCCGGTGTGCGCGTCGAGGTGCAGCACTTTCGACGCCTCGTACGCCATCTCGCCGCGAGCGTCGTGGTACGCGTCGTCGGCATACGGGATGACCGTGGCCAGCCCGTCGTTGCCGCCGTAGAGCGTCACGAGCACCAGGGTGCGGTCGCCGGCCGAGGCGGCGGCCGGATCGTCGGCGGTCGCGAGGATGTCGGCGATCGTGTAGACGCCGGCTCCGGCGGCCAGCGCGGTGCCGCCGACGACGCCGGAGGCGATCAGGAACTTGCGTCTGGTGACGGTGTCCATCCGAGATCCTCCCTCAGCTGACCGCGTACTCGGGGCTGATCAGGGCGAGCGTGATCAGGCGCTGTGGTTTCTTGGCGGCGTCGAGCAGCGCCTTGCGGGTGCGGCCGGTCCACTCGTCGACGGCCAGGAGCCGGCCCACCGCGTCGACCTTCGTGGCGGCGGCACCGTTCCGGAGTGTGTCCAGGGTGGAATCCGGGACGGCCGTGGCGATCGCGGCCGCGCACCGCATCCGCGCCTGGAGCGAGGAGGTCGTCAGCCAGGCCGCTCCGGCGGGCCAGCCGCCGACGCTGGGCGGACGCAGCGGCAGCTGGCCCATGGCGCGGGTCGCGTTGAGCGTCGTGGCCAGTGTCTTCTCCGCCGTGGGTACGCCGAGCTGCCGGTACGCGCCGACCGCCCATTCGACCGGCGACTTGACGAGGTGCCCGGCGCTGGCAGTGAACGCGTCGTCGGTGAACAACGCCGTGAGCAGGGCGCTGATGTCGTGGCCACGCCCGTACGCCGTCACCAGGCTGTCCCGGGTGGACGAGGGCATCGGCTCGCCCGACCCGAAGCGCAGCCAGAACCGGTTCGCCAGGAAGATCGGATGAGCGCGCTGTTCCACCAGTACGCGGACGAACGAGTCGCCGTCGTGGGCCGCGGTTTGACCGAGGATGGTCGTCCGGCCTACGGCGTGGCGGCGTGGATCGAAGACGGCGGCGCCCCGGGCGCGGTCGAGGGTCCATCCGGTGAGCGCCTTCGCTCCGGCCTTCACATCGTCCTCGGTGTACGCGCCCACGCCGAGCGTGAACAGCTCCATCAGTTCCCGGGCCAGGTTCTCGTTGGGTGCCTTGGCCGTGTTGCGCTGCCCGTCGAGCCAGTAGGCGAGGGCTCCGTCCCGCAGCATCTGCCGGGCGAGCAGTTCGAAGTCGCCGGCGCCTGACGCGCGGAACTTCTCCAGTTGCGCCCGCATCAGCCGGGCCGACACCACCTTCTGCGCGCTCGTGGCCCAATGCCCGTGCCAGAAGAAGACCAGCTTCTCGGCCAGCCGGTGATCGGCGGTGACCATTCGGGTCACCCAGGCTCGGGTCAGCTCGCCGAGCAACGCCCGCGCCCGCTGCTGGGCGGCCGCCCGCTGTTCCCGCGTGCGCTTGCCGGGAATCGGCCCGAGCAGCGGATCCTCGGCGTACGCCGGCAGGGGTGCGGCCGATTCGGCGGCCGTCGGCCGGACCAGCTCCCGGACCACGTCGCCGTAGTCGCGGGCCGCCGCGGCGTCCACCTCGGCCGCGGTGGGGCCGAAGGTCGCCCGGCGCAACAAGTGCGCGGCCAGCTTCCGATCTGCCATGGCCAGACGGTACCGAGCGGAGCGTCGTCGCGCAGCGGCGGCAGGTTCGGGAAACGTAAGGCTTAAAGCCGCTCGACGACGCGGAACCGTTGCAGGACCGCCATCGTGTCGTCGGTCACCGTGAACTCCGGATCGCCCAGCCAGCCCCGATAGTCCGCGCCGTGCCAGTAGTCCTCGTGCCCGGCCCGCCACTCGGCGACCGACGTGTATCCCTCGCCTTCGTCGCGCGCGAAGTCGAGGTCGACGTCACCGACGCGCGCCACCCGCACCTCGACCAGCTCGATCACCGCGACCGGGCGCTCGTCGGAGTCGACTACGGCGTGCCGGGTGCCCTCGACCGGCAGCGGATCGCCGTCGATCTCGTAGTCCTGCAGCAGTGCGGAGGTCGACGTCTTCGTCCCGTCGAGGACGGCGGCGACGAGCAGGTCCCGCAGCGGACCGGGGAAGGCGAACTGGAAGGTGGGGAGGTCAGTCACCGGGCGAGGCTAACAAGGCTCACTGCTCCTGCGCGCCGGCTTTTCTGCGGTCCACCTGCTCGACCTCGGGCGTGCGCGGCAGCGGGCGTACGCTGTCGGCCACCAGCGCGGCCAGGCCCAGCATCACCGCCACCACGATCAACGCGCGCAGCACCGTGAGGTGCTCGCCGAGGAACCCGATCAGCGGCGGCCCGGCGAGGAACGCGCAATAGCCGATGGACGCGATGACGCTGACCCGTGCCGCCGCCCGATGAGGGTCGTCGCCGCCGGCGCTCATCCCGACCGGGAAGCCAAGGCAGACGCCGACGCCCCAGAGCAGCGTTCCGGCGAACGCGTACGCCGGGTTCGGGGCGAAGATGAACAGCAGCACGCCGCCGACCCCGATCGCGCACAGCACCCGCACGACCGGTACGCGTCCGAAGCGGTCGAGCAGCCCGGGGCCGAACCAGCGGCCGATCGTCATCGCGGTGAGGAAGGCCGCGAACGCCAGCGTGCCCAGGGCGGGGGAGACGTGGTGGCCGTCGATCGCGGCGACGCTGATCCAGTCGTTGCCGGTGCCCTCGGCGAACGCGAAGGCCAGCGTGAACACCCCGACGAGCAGCGTACGCGGCTCCCGCCAGGCGGTCAGGGCGCTCGGCTTGACGGTGCCGTCGCCCGGCTCCTCCGGAGTCTCCGCCCGGTCGTCGAGGAAGCGTTGTGCGTACCAAGGGATGCTGACGGCGATGATCACCGCGACGCCGAGCAGATGTGCGGTGACCGGCACGTTCAAGGCGATCATGAGCGTGCCCAGCAGCGCACCGGCTACCGTGCCCAGGCTGAATCCCGCGTGGAAGCGCGACATGATCGAGCGGCCGAGTCGCCGCTCCACGACGGTGCCCTGCACGTTCATCGCGACGTCCCACGCGCCGTTGGCGAACCCGAGCATGGCGAGGCCGATGACGACCGGGAAGACGCCGGCGAGCGCGCCGAGCGCGACTACGGTCAGGGCCAAGGCCAGCAGCAAGGCCATCGCGGCCACGGTCTTGGCCGAGCCGAACCGCGTGACGACCGGACCGGACAAGGGCAGTGCGAGCAGCGAGCCGGCCGCGATGGCGAGCAGCACCAGACCGAGCGTCGCGGGTTCGAGCTCCAGCTGGTCGCGGACCTGCGGAATACGCGCGGCCCAGCTGGCGAAGGCGAAGCCCGAGCCGATGAAGGCGGCGTAGGTGGCCGTCGTCGCGGCGCGCGTGCTCGTCATGATCTCGAAAGTACCCGAGCCGCCCTGGTCACCTGCGCAGCCAGGTCACCACTGCGGGCGCAGCGCGGGCAGCGTGTCGCCGGTCATCTCGCGGATCAGCCGGGCGAGCGCGGTACGCAACTGGCTGAGCTCCGCCGCGCCGAGGCTCCCCTCGAGTTCGGCCTCCAGCCCGTGCAGCACCCGGCCGGCCGCCCGAAGATGCGCTTCGGCCTGCTCGGTGAGGACGACGAGCTTGCGGCGGCCCCCGGCCGGATGCGGCTCCCGGCGTACGTAGCCGCGTGCCTCCAGGTCGTCGACGAGCTGCCCGGCGGCCTGTTTCGTCACCCCGAGCCGCTCGGCCAGTTCGGTCCCGGTCGCGCCCGGCCCCTTGAGCGCCTGGAACACCGCGCCGTGGACGGGACGCAGATCACTGTGCCCGGCGGCGTCCATGCGGCGGACGAACTCGCCCAGCACGAGCTGGAAGCCCAGCCCCATCAGGTAGGTCAGCTCGGCGTCAGCGAGCGGATCGGTCCTCACCCGTCCATGTTGACACAGCCGAGTCAAGTTGCTTTACTCGAATCAGCGAGTAAAGCCACTTGACTCACCACCCCGGGGAGAAGATCATGAGAATCGTCAGCGCCACCGAAGACCGCGTCATCACCACCCCCGCCGCCGTCACGACCGCCCTCGCGGCGCCGAGCCAAGGCAGCACCGAGCTGTGCAATTGGCGCGTACGCATGGCGCCCGGCACGACCGGGCCACTGCACTCCATCGACCGCGAACAACTCTGGACGGTGCTGGCCGGCTCGCTCAGCATCGACTCCGGCGGCGTCACCGGCCACGTGGCGGCAGGGGAGACCGTGATCCTGCCGCCCGGCGTGGACCGGCAGGTCACCTCCGGCGACGAAGTCACCGACGTCCTGGTCTGCATGGCAGTCGGCGGGGTGGCCACGGTGCCCGGCAACCCCGCTCCCGTGCCGCTGCCGTGGGCGCGCTGACGGCCGCCCCGCTGGCGCCCGCCCCGCCGGCGCCCGCCCCAGTGCCCTAAGCCGGCGAACAGGGGGTCAGGGCCAGAGGACCAGGTCGGGGTCGCAGGCGATCGTGATGAGCTGGTCGAGGGTGACCGGCGGGGTCGGCCGGCTGACCGGCCACCGTCCTTCGACGTCGGGCGTGTTGTGCGTACGCGCCACGACAGCGGTCTGTCCGGTGTAGACGTAGAGGACGTAGCCGATCATGCCGCCGTCACCGGTGGTCGGATACACCTCGATCACCTCACCGTGCGGCCCCGTACGCAGGCTGCACAGCGAGCCGGTGGTGCAGCGATCCGCCTCCGGCCGCAGTTCGACGTGATTGGCCTCGATCACGATGGAACCCTGGCCGAGACGGTCGGTCGTCGCCGCGCCGGCCAGGACGGCGGCCGTTCCGTTCAACCTCGTCGAGGTGCCGACGGTCAGCGGCGGAGGGCCGGACCAGGACTCGTCTCGCAGCTGGGCGAAGGTGGTGTCCGGCAGCGCCGCCACGACACTGCGGCGGACCGCGCACGTGAACCTGTCCAGCTGCTCCGGCGACAGCGACTCCGGATAGTCCGGTTGCTGCGGCTGAACGCTCTCGCTGGGCAGATCGGTCGGAGCCGGCGAGTACCCGACGTCGCCGCTGGGGGCCACGCCCGGCAGGTCGTCGCCGAACGGGAACTCGGAGCCGGTCGGCAGCGGCGTCGGCGCGTTCGTCGGCACTGCTGTGTCGCACGAGCCCGCCGCAGGACCGCCGCCGAACGGCTCGAAGTAGAAGGTCGCGCCGAACAGCACCACGCCCGCGCCCATCGCGGCGGTGGCCATCCGCAACATCTCCGCGCGCCGCTTCCGGCGTCCGGCCGCGATCGCCTGCCGGGCCGTGATGCCCAGCGGCGGCTCGTCCCGCCCGATCTGCTCGCGCAACGCGTCGGTGAACCAGTCCTCGGTCATCTCACGCCTCCTCGACCAGTCGCGACCGCAACAACGCCAGACCCCGCGAGGTCTGGCTCTTCACCGAGCCCTCGCTGATCCCCACCAACTCGGCCACCTCGGCGATCGGCAGGTCCTCCAGATGCCGCAACACGATCACCGCGCGCTGCCGCGGCGGCAACTGCGCGAGCAGCGCCAGCACATCGGTCTCCGGCCCGGCGGACGGCTCGGCTCCGGCGAGGTCCGGCACGTCGGCCACGATCCGTTCGCGCTTGCTCACCCTCCTATTGCTCAGATACGCGTTGAGCAGCGTCCGTCGCGTGTAGGCATCGAGAGTGGTCGCCTGAATCCGTCGCCAATGCCGATACAGCTGCACGAACGTGTGCTGGACCAGATCCTCGGCGAGGTGCCAGTCCCCGCACAGCGCGTACGCGACTCGGCGCAGCTGCGCCGCGCGCGCGGCGAAGTACTCCGCGAACTCGGCATCCCTGTCGTGCCCGGCATCCGTCACACATCAAGTACGCACGAGCCCCCGCAAAGGTTGAGACGATTCAGGCCAACTCTTGGTCCAGCGTCCGGCCGAAGGTGCGCGCGGCGGCCTTCTGCATACGCCGCCCGTCCGGTGTGATCTGCGTGAACACGCCGCGGCGGTCGTCGGGACACACGTAACGTGCCAGGAGGCCGACTGTTTCCAGTCGGCTCACCAGCCGGCTCGTGGTGCTCAACGGCAGCCCGGTCGCGTCGGCGAGACGCTGCATACGCAGATAGCCGCCGTCGGTGGAAGTGAGGGCGGACAGGATCTCGAAGTCGTTCGCCGACACGGCGTGACTCTGTTGCAACGCCGACTCCAGCGCGGCCGAGACCCGGGTGTAGGTCCGGGCGAGCTCGCGCCAGGTCTGCGCCCGATTGTCGTCGGCCATGTGATCCTCCTCGCTCTTGACCGGGCTCCGTCGTACTCTCCAAGATTACTTCCAGATGGAAACTTCCACGTGGAAACAATTGGAGGCGATCATGGAGGCGTACGCCCTCGACACCAATGGCGGCCCCGAGGTGCTGCGCCGGGTCACGATAGCCGACCCGGTGCCCGGGGCGGGCGAGGTGCTCGTCCGGATCGCGTACGCCGGCGTGAACTATGCCGAGGCCGAGCACCGGCGCGGAGTGTTCGGCCCGGCCGAGGGCTGGGAGGTGCCGGGGTTGGAGGCGTCCGGGCAGATCGCCGCGATCGGGTCCGGTGTCGAAGGTTTCCGGATCGGCCAGCCCGTCGCCGCCTACCTGCCACGCTTCGGCGGGTACGCCGAGCTGGTGGCGGTCGCTGCGCCCTTCGTGTTGCCGCTGCCTCAGCAGTTTGACCTGACGGCGGCGGGAGGCTTCGGCTGCGTCGCGCCGACGGCGTACGGCGTGGTCTCGGCGGCTGCCCGGGTGTCGGCTGGCGACACGGTGCTGATCCACGCCGCCGCCGGTGGCGTCGGTTCACTGGCGGTGCAGATCGCGCGGGCACTCGGGGCCAGCCGGCTGATCGGCACGGTCGGCGATCCTGCCAAGGTCTCGTACGCCCAGCGCCTGGGCTACGACCTGGTACTGCCTCGGGCGGGCTTCGCGGCGGAGGTGCTGGACGCCACCGGCGGGCGAGGCGTCGACGTCGTCCTCGACCCGGTCGGCGGACCGGTACGCGAGGAGAGCCTGACACTGCTGGCGCCGTTCGGGCGGCTCGTCGCCTTCGGGGACGCCGCCGCGGCGCCGGACGTCGAGCTGCCCATGCTGAGCCTGTGGAAGAACAATCGCACGGCGGGCGGCTACAACATCGGCGACCTGGCTCGGCGCGCGCCGGAACTCTGGCGAGCGCACGCGCTGACCGTGCTCGACCTCGTCGCGAAGGGTGTGGTCCGGATCGACGTCGCCGAGGTCGTCCCGTGGGACCGTGTGCGCGACGTCCACAAGCGACTCGACGCGGGCTCCACGACGGGAAAGATCGTGCTGCACGTCGCCGATCTCTAGGGGCGCGACGGCGACGGCTACGGGCGAAGGGCTACGGGCGAAGGGCTACGGGCGAAGGGCTACGGGCGAAGGGCTACGGGCGAAGGGCTACGGGCGAAGGGCTACGGGCGGAGGCGGGCGATCGTTTCGGGGGTGAGGCGCTTCCCGAGTGTTTCGAGGGCGGCGAGCACTTCGGCCAGGTCGGCGGGGGAGTGCTCGCCGAGGGCGGCGGCAATCGCGTCGTCGATGCCGGCCGTGGCCACCTTTTGACGGCGAGGTGTCAGTTCGGGGTTGCGGCGTAACAGTTGCCGCCGTTTGTCGGCCGCGTCGGGTTCCGCGATGACCGAGCCGACCTCGCGCAGCCGGGCCACCGCGCCGGAGACGGCGCTCTGCGGCAGGCCCGTACGCCGGGCGACTTCCACGACGGTGGTGCCGGCATGGGCGTACACGTCGCTCATGACGATGACGACGGTGCGTTCGCCGCCGGTCGGGCCGCTTTCGGGGGCGGGCAGCGCCTGCTCGCCGAGTTTCATCAGGGTTCGGCCGAGCAGGATCAGTTCGACGGGGCTCACGTGATCCAGGGTACATCACTCTTGATGCATCAGAAATGATGGACTACGGTCCTGATCATGACTGACACGAGGAACGGTTACGTGACCGCCGACGGCGCTCGCATCCACTACCAGGTCGTCGGCTCCGGGCCGACGCTGTTCGTCTCGCAGAGCGGCGAGGGCGACGCCGACCGTACGGTCGACCTCGTCGGCCGACTGGCCGACCGGTTCACTGTGGTGACCTACGACCGGCGTGGGCTGTCGCGGAGCATCCCCGCCGACCCCGCTGTTCCGGTGTCGCTGCGACGGCATGCGGATGACGCGGCGGCGGTCCTCCGCGAGGTCGCCGATGGGCCGGTGCTCATGCTGGGACTCAGCCTCGGGGCCGCCGTTGGACTGCACCTGCTGTCGGCGTACCCGGGGATTGTGCAGAAACTGATCGCCCACGAGCCGATCGCAGTGCGCTTCCTGGACCCGGCCGAGGAGCGAGTGGCCCGCGAGAAGCTGGCGGGAGTGGTGGCCGTGCACCGCGAGAGCGGCTGGCGTGCGGCCGCCGCGCAGGTCGCGGCCGTGCTCGGGATCAACCCGCGCGAGCAGGACACCGAGCCCGGCATCACACAGTTCCCGTTCACCGATCAGCGGGCCGCGAACTTCGAGTTCTTTCTGCGCAACGACCTCGACGCGGCGCTGACCGACTCGCTGAGCCTGGCCGACGTGGCGCGCGGCGCGCCGGTGATTCCGGCGGTCGGGGCGACCAGCCCGAGCGACGGGTTCGACTACCTGTCGGCGCTGGCGCTCGCCGAACATCTCGACGTCGCCCCGGTACGCTTCCCCGGCGGTCACAACGGCAACCTGACCCATCCGCGCGCGTTCGGCGAGAAGGTCGCTGAGCTGCTGAAGTGACCGCCGGGGCGCGGCTCAGGTGAGCTGGCCGATCGAGTCGACGAGCAACCAGACGCCGAAGATCACGAACAGGACGGCCGCGCCGTACTTGATCGCCTTCTCCGGCAGCGCCTTGCCGAGCCAGCGTCCGACGAGGATCGCCAGCGCGTCGGCGGCGACCATGCCGATCGTCGAGCCGATCCAGGTGCCGAACCAGCCGTGCTGGGTGGCTAGCGTGATCGTCGCCAGCATCGTCTTGTCGCCGAGTTCGGCGAGGAAGAACGCCCCGCCGACGGCCCACAACGCCGATCGGCCGGTGCGTCCGGCCTTGGCCTTCTCGTCCTCGGTCAGGCTGTCGCCGCGCAGCGTCCACGCGCCGAAGACCAGGAACGCGATGCCGGCCGCCAGGCCGATCCACCCGGTCGGCAACGCCGCCCCGAGTCCGTAACCGACCGCGACCGAGACCAGGTGCACCACCGCCGTGGCGATGCTGATGCCGGCCAGCACGGTCGTCGCGCGATAACGGGTCGCGAACGTCATGGCCATGAGCTGTGACTTGTCGCCGAGCTCGGCGACGAAGATCACGCCGAAACTGATCGCGAGCGCGACCAGGAAACCTTCCACTTGCGTCCTCCCGGGGATGTACGCCGGGAGGAGAGCGCGTGCGACGACCTCGACCCGGCATTGCTGCCTGAGCCGAAGGTCTCGCCCACCCGCGCCCGGTAAGCCGGATGCGGGCCGGAGGGCCGGGTCCCGGGGGACCAGTGTGTCGACCACTCCGTGCGGGGGCTACTCCCCTTCGCTGTGCCTAAGGCTAACGGCGAAGGCCGGACCGGCGCGCGGCGACGTGATCAACGCCACGGGCAACGTTTTCGCGTCCTGGATCCGTCTCCCTGACGACACAGGAGAACGGGGAGGCGACGATGACGAAGTCCCGGCGCGTACGCACGACGCGGTCACCGATCTGGGCCCGGCTCGTCGTGGCCTTCGGGCTGCTGGTCAGCCTGGCCGGGTTCGGTGGGCTGGCCATGGTCGGCAAGTTCTTCGGCGACCTGACCAGCGGCATCGAGACCGGCACCACCGAGGAATCGCCCGCCGCGATCGAGAAGGTCAGCAACGACAAGGCCCTGAAAGGCCCGATCACGCTGCTGCTGCTCGGCATCGACCATCGGCAGGGCTGGGCCGCCGACGACGCCCGGTCGGACACGATCATCATCCTGCACATCTCGGCCGACCACGAGCAGGCGTACCTGATCTCGGTTCCCCGTGACTTCGCGCTGCCCATCCCGGCCTGGACGAAGTCCGGGTTCAAGGGGCGGGTCGCGAAGATCACCGCGGCGTACCAGTTCGGGTCCGAGCGCGGCGCGGGCTGGCAGGGCGGCGCCGGCCTGATGCAGAAGACGATCAAGCAGCTCGCCGGGATCACCTTCGACGGCGTGATCGTCATCGACTTCGACGGCTTCAAGAACGTCATCGCGGCCATGGGCGGCGTACACCTGTGCGTCGACCGTGACACGTGGTCGAGCCACTACATCAAGAACGCCAAGGGGCAGCCCGAGTACTACAGCTACAAGGGCGACCACAAGCTGTCCAACAGCTGGATCCACAAGAAGGGCTGCCGCGACATGGCCGCCTGGGAGGCGCTGGACTACTCGCGGCAGCGCTACGGGCTGCCCAACAGCGACTACGACCGGCAGAAGCACCAGCAGCAGCTGCTGAAATCGCTGGCGAAGAAGGCGACCAGCGCCGGCGTCCTCGGCGACCCGGGCAAGCTGTCACAGGTCGTCAGGGCCGCCGGCTCCTCGTTGAAGATGGACACCAAGGGCGTACAGCTGGACACGTTCGTCTTCTCGCTCAAGTCGCTGGGCGCCGCTGATCTGATCACCTTGAAGACCAACGGCGGCACCTACGCCTCCTGCGGCTACGACCTCGGCGGGGAGAGCTGTGAGGGGATCACCCAGGGGACGAAGGACATGCTCGCCGCGGTGAAGACCGACACCCTGGGCGACTTCATCACCGACAACCCCGAGTTCCTCAGCCAACCGGCGAGCTGAGCAGTTCACCGAAGTACGCCTCCGGCCCGCCGTCGAGGTGCTCGGGCGCCTCGGCCAGGAACTCCCGCAAGACCTCGGTCGCGTTGTGCCGATCGAGGTCGGCCTGGCTGCGCCACTGCTCGTAGAGGAAGAAGCGGCCGTCGCTCTGCTCGTGCAGGTGGTACTGGAGGTTGCCCTCGTGGCCGCGCGACGGCTCGACCAGGTCGGCCAGCCGCCGCCGCAGGACGTCGGCGTGGCCGGGCTTGGCGGTGAGGAATCCGTAGAGGGCGATGGGCCCTGCTGAACTCGTCGTCATATGATCACCGTACGAGCTGACATCAGTGTCAGATTCAAGGTCGGGTAAGGCGGGTCACATGGAACCGGGCCATCTCAAGATCGGCGAGCTGTCCGAGCGCACCGGCGTCGCCATCCGGCTGCTGCGCTATTACGAGGCGCAGGGCCTGCTCGTCGCCCGGCGCAGCGAGGGCGGCCATCGCCACTACGGCCCTGACGCGGTCACCGCCGTCGCCCGCATCCGGACGCTGCTCGCCGCCGGTCTGCCCACGCGGGTCATCCGCGACCTCATGCCGTGCTTCGCGGGCGACGGCGTCGAACTCCAGGCCTGCGTCCTGGACCATCTGCGGGTCCAGCTCGCCGACCTCGACTCGCGGATCGCGGATCTCACCCAGGCCCGCGTGGCGCTCGGCGGCATTCTCGCCGACTCCACGCGGGCCCTCGCTGTCGTCTAAGCCCAGCTGGTACGCCGAAAGCCGGGTCCGCCGTCCGTCAAGCGGATCGGCAGAACAGCGGAATCCGTCAGAACAGCGGAATGCCCGCGATCTTGCACAGCTCCTGCATCGCCTTGTACGCCTTGGCGAAGTCCGCGCCCGACCGAGCGCCGAGCACGCTCTTCAACGCGTCCGTGCAGCTGTTGAGCTGCTGGACCTTGTTGGTGTCGGACCCCTCCGAGGTGTTCGCCGCCTGGGCCTTGGCCGCCTCGGCCTCCGCCTTGGCCGCGGCGACCTCGGCCTGCATCTCCTGGACCTTGCGCTGCCCGTCGGCCACCTGGACGGCCAGCTGGTCCTCGCGCTCCCGGTGCGCCTTGTCGGCCGAGACGAAGTAGCCGGTGACCGCGGTCACCAGCACGACCAGCACCACCACGACACCGGTGAGGATCTTCACCGCCGGGCGGCGCGGCGGAGTCGGGTAGGGGACCGCGGTCACGGGGTATTCCTGCACCGTGGTCGGCACGGCGGCCTGGCCGTGCACCGGCACGGTCGGATCGTCGGAGTTCGGCATCGGAGTCTCCCCAGTGGATCTAGCAGAGTCAATCAAGCGGAGTGGATCTAGCGTGCGGTCGCCCCCAGTGTGGCCCCCGCTGTCCACTCCAGCCAGACAGTGTCGTCAGGCTGTCAGCGGCCGCCGCCGGAACCAGATCAGCAGCACGATACCCGCGAGCACACTCCCGGCGCCCCATAGGATCGGCTTCGCCGACATGCCTGTGTCGGCGAGGCCGCCTTCGCAGGTCACCGTGTTGGTGACCGTGTAGTGCGCGTGCTCGACGGCCAGCGTGGCGGCGTACGGGAGAGAGTGGTCGACGGCCGCGCCGTCGGCTTCGGTGATCCGGCTGCCGGCCAGACGGCACTTGCCGAGGTCGGTCCCGCCCACGTGGACTGCATCCGCGACGTGAGCGGACTCGGCGATCTCGACGGCCGCGCCGGGGGTGTACCCGTCGCGGAGCATGTCCCAGTCCTGCGGGGTTGCGCCGGCCTCGCCCGGATCGGTGAGACTCAGATCGGCGGTCAGTCCGCTGGGCTGCTCGCCGTGCGCGAAACGTTCGCCGTTGACGATCCACTTCTTGGCCACGGTGACGTCGGCGTCGGTGTCGATCGGCCGGTTGTAGACGGTGCAGCTGACCGCGACGCCGCTGGCCACCGCGACGGAGAAGCCGGTACCGCCGGTATCGGTCACCGGCAGGGCGGCGTCGGTGGCGACGTTGACGCAGACGGCGTTCTTACCGCCTGGCGTCACCAGTGTGTGCCCGTCGTGCTGAGTCTCGGTCACCGCGACGTCGGCGGAGGTGACCCCGGGGTCGTAGTCGAGGTCGAAGTTGACCGAGCCGGTGCCGTCGTCGGTCGTGGTCTCGGTGGCCGGCAGGCCGCTGACGCCCGAGGTGGTGGTCGACGCGTCGAACACCCAACCGGGTCCGGCCGGGGTCGCTCCGGTGACGTCCTCGCCCTCGTTCTCGTCCGGGACGAGCTGCTTGACCACGGTGAGCGTACCGGTGCAGCTGGTCAGCAGCAGGTCGTGGATGTCTGCGGCCGCGCTGGAGTAGTCGGCCGCCTGGAAATAGTCGGCCGCGGCGGCGTTCGAGCCGGTGAACGCGGTCGGCCCGGACAACGCCCGCAGGTTGAGCCCGCTGACGCCCTCGACGCCCTTGCCGACGCCGACCGCCACGACGCGGGTGCCCTCGGCCTTGAGGGCGTTGGCGGAGAAGACGCCGTTCTCGACGTCCCGGAAATGGGTGTTGCTGCCGTCGCCGCTGCGCGGCTTGCCGAACCGCGTCGGGTTGCCGTCGGTCAGCACCAGCGCGACGTCGTACGCCGGAGCGGCCTGGGCCATCGCGAACAGCCCTTGGTCCCAGTTCGTGCCCTTGCCGAGGGCCCAGCCTGAGTAGATGTTCTTGACCTGGGCCGCCCCCGCATCGGTCGACACCGGGACGAGGTTCGGGTGGTTGGTCGTGCCCGTGCTGGGGGAGTCGCCGTCGAAGGAGAAGATCGCCATCCGGGACGGCGTACCGGTCAGCGCGTCGACGATCGTGTTCGCGGCCGCCTTGAGCTGCGGCAACGCCGATCCGACCGAGGCGGACAGGTCGAGCAACAGCGCCACGTCGAGCCCGCAGGTCGCCGGGAAGCGCGGGTTGTTCCGCGACTGCTGCCACACCCCGCCGGAGGCGGCCGGATCCGACCACGTCGAACTGATCATGAAGTCGCTGGCGGAGGTGTAGGTCTGGCCGCCGGCCAGCGCGGGCGCCGGGAACCGATAGGGGCGCGCGGTCGAGTTGGAGCCGCTGCCGTTGCCGGTCCGCAGCGTCGGGTTCTCGAACCAGCCCACCGGTACGCCGACCTGGCCGACGAAGAACCGCACGCCGTTGTTCGCGCCGCCGGTCTGCGTGTCGGGGACGATGAAGCTGCAATCGCCGTCGGCGTCCGATGTGCACAGCGCCCAGGAGCCGTTCACCGGGTCGGCGGAGCCTGCGGCCGCGTACAGGCCCAGCTCCACCCCGGCGAGGGGGCCGACGGTCAGATCGCCGGTCCGATCACCGCCCACCTTGACGGCGATCACCGATGTCGTCGCGGCGGGGATCGGGACGACGGCCGAGGCGACGCGCGCCGGGCCGACGGCCACAGCCAGGGCGAAGGCTGAGGCGAGGACTACTCGGCCCAGAGTGAAGCGTCCGGCCACGCCGAGACCTCCCGAAGTATGACAAATCGATCATCGGTTCAACGCCGGACCGCCATGACGGTGACTGGCCGCAGCGACGACCGGTGCGAAAATCGGTTGGCCCGGCAGGCGGTTTCGGCGATCCTCATGGCATGACGTACTGACGCGCACCCTCCCGGTTTCTCGAATCCGTCTCCCGTTGCGAAGTGAGCGTCTCTCCTTGTCTCAGCCCTCTGCGGCCGTCACCGAGTCCGGTACGGCCAGCGTCACCGTGTTCGCCGCCCCCACCAGCTGGATCGAGTCCGACGCGGTCGACCAGTGCCACCAGGTCGCGGCGCTGCCCGGCATGATCCATGTCGCGGGCCTGCCCGACCTGCACCCCGGCAAGGGCGCGCCGATCGGCGCGGCCATGTCGTCGTCGGTGCTCTATCCGCTGCTCGTCGGGTCCGACATCGGATGCGGCATCGCCGTCTTCCCCATCCGCCTCAAGCGGGTCGTGCCCGAGAAGCTCGCCGCCCGGTTCCCGGACCTCGACGTGCCGCTCGACCCCGAGGCCGACGCCGACGACCCGGCCTGGTCGGTGGTCGACGGCGACACTGCCGCGGCGATTCCGGCCGGGCATCGTGACAGCCTGGCGACCGTCGGCCGGGGCAACCACTTCGTCGAGCTGGCCCGGGTCGGCCCGGTGCTCGCCGCCGCGCACGCCGAGCGTCTCGGGCTGGCCGAGCACGACCTCGTCCTCATCGTCCACAGCGGATCGCGCGGGTTCGGCGAGCGGATCCTGCGCGAGCACACGGAGGTTCACGGGGCCGGTCCGGCCGCCGACCCGGCGGCCTACCTCGCCGCGCACGACGATGCCGTTCGATGGGGATCGCTCAATCGGCGGCTCATGGCGGCGCGGGTGGCGTACGCCCTGGGCGCGGAACCGCTGCCGCCGATCGTCGACGAATGCCACAACCTCGTCGAGGTACGCGACGGCGCCTACCTGCACCGCAAGGGAGCTGCCCGGGGCGACGGGCGCGACGTGCTGATCGCCGGCACCCGGGGTACGCCGTCCTACCTGGTCGCCACGCACGCCGGCCCGGAAGCCAACTACTCCGTCGCGCACGGGGCCGGGCGCAAGATGTCCCGCGCCGACGCGCTGCGGCGTGGCCGGGCCAAGCACACCGTCGAGGAGTTGCGGCGTACGCCGGTCGGCTCGGTGGTCGTCTGCGGTGAACGGCAGCTGCTGTTCGAGGAGGCGCCGACCGCGTACAAGCGGATCGAGCAGGTGATCGGCGACCTGGTCGAGCATCGGCTCGCGACGCCGATCGCCACGACGATTCCCCTCGTCACGTACAAGACCGCCGATGTGGGCAGCGCCGACCAGGATGCCCGGCGCGACCGGCGGAAGCGGGGACGGCGGTGAGCGTACACCTGCTGTTGTCGGCTGGACGTGGGCCGCAGGAATGCGCGTGGGCCGTGGCGATGCTGGCCCGGCGGCTTGAAGCCGACGCCGGGCGACGCGGGGTGACCACGCGCCGGGTCGAGAGCGTGCCCGGGGAACGGCCCGGCACGCTGCTGTCGGTGCTCGTGGCGATCGACGGGGCAGTCGATGGGGCAGTCGACGGCGATCATGATCCGGCCGCCGCCGAGACGTTCGCCGCGAGCTGGACGGGCACGCTGTGCTGGCAGGCGCCGAGTCCTTACCGGACGGTCGGGCGCAAGAACTGGTACGTCACCGCGCAGCCCTGCCAGGTCGACGCCGAGCGGATCGGGTTCGCCGAGTCCGACGTCGAGATCGTGGCCTGCCGCACCGGCGGACCCGGCGGCCAGCATCGCAACAAGGCCAGCACCGCGGTACGCGCGACGCACCGGCCTACGGGGATGGTCGTCGTGGTGGACACCGAACGGCAGTTCGCGCTGAACCGGAGGATCGCGTTGCAGTTGCTCCGGACGCGGATCGAGGACCGCGACACGGCGGCCGGGCGGGAACTGGTCGCGGACCGCTGGAAGATCCACGACGAGCTGGTCCGGGGTAACCCGACGCGGGTCGAACGCCCCTAGCTCGTCCACAGTAGATGATTGGCGGTTTTGCGTCATTGCGCAAAGCCGCCAGCCGGAAACGTATCCGGGGGAAACCCCCCGCTGTCAGGATCCCTAGCCAGGATCTGCGCACGCGGAAGGAAACCCCCACATGCATGTCCATTCCAGACGGGCGCGCGTCGCACGCATAGCCGCTGCCGCCACCCTGACCATGTCCGTCCTCGCCGTGCCGGAGCGCACGACGGCAGCGGAGAGCCACCCGCTCGTCGGCTCGACCGCCGCTACGACCGCCGCGACCGCGGGCCGGGAGATCACCCTGATCACCGGCGACCGCGCCCTGCTGACCACCGACGCCCAAGGCCACCCGTCGGCCACCCTGTTGCCGGGACCGGCGACCGAACAGGACGGCTACGTCACGCGCCAGTTCCGTGGCGACCTGTACGTCATCCCTGCGCAGGCCATGCCGCTGATCAGCCAGGGGCGGCTCGACGAGGAACTGTTCAACGTCACGGCGCTGGCCCGCCAGGGCTACGACGACGCGACCACCGACGACCTTCCGCTGCTCGCGACGTACGCGGGACAGGTCGCCCGGAGCCGCACGGCCCCGGCGGCGCTCGACGGCACCAGCGTCACCGCCACGCTGCCCGTCGCCGACGCCGTCGCGTTGACGGCCGACAAGGAGAAGACCGCCGAACTATGGCGTGACCTGACCGACGACGACGGCCCGGTGATCGGCAAGCTGTGGCTGGACGGCAAGGTCACCGCCGACCTGGCCGAGAGCAACGCGCAGATCCACTCCCCGCAGGCGTGGGCGGCCGGGTTCGACGGAACGGGCGTGACCGTCGCCGTGCTCGACACCGGGTACGACGCGACCCACCCGGACCTGGCCGGGCAGGTCGTCGGCTCGAAGAACTTCACCACCGACAGCGGCGGAGCCGTCGACCGGCACGGCCACGGCACCCACGTCGCCTCCACCATCGCCGGCACCGGCGCGGCCTCGGGCGGAGCCGAGAAGGGCGTCGCCCCGGGCGCGAAACTGCTCGTCGGCAAGGTGCTCAACTACTCCGGCAGCGGCCAGGACTCGTGGATCATCGCCGGCATGCAGTGGGCGGTCGACTCCGGTGCGGACGTCATCAGCATGAGCCTCGGCGGCAACGTCGGCACCGACTGCACCGACCCGATCGGGGTGGCCGCGCAGCAGCTCGCCCAACAGTCGAAGTCGCTGTTCGTCATCGCCGCGGGCAACACCGGCAAGCTCCAGACCATCAGCGCGCCGGCCTGCGCCGCCGACGTGCTCACCGTCGGCGCGGCCGACTCGGCCGGCAAGACGGCGTACTTCTCCAGCCGTGGCCCGGTCACCGGGCAGCACACGGTCAAGCCGGAGATCGCGGCGCCCGGCGTCGACATCGTCGCGGCGGCGCTCGGCACCGGCGGCTACACCGCCATGTCCGGCACGTCGATGGCCACCCCGCACGTCGCAGGCGTCGCGGCCCTGCTCAAGCAGCGGCACCCCGACTGGACCGCCCAGCAGCGCAAGACCGCGCTGGTCTCGGCGGCCACGCCCAGCCCCGACTCCCAGGTGTACGCACAAGGCACCGGCGTCGTGGACGCGTACCGGTCGCTGACCGCGACCGTGTTCGGCCCGGGGACGGCGTACGCCGGATCGTTCAGCTGGCCGCACGGGCACCAGCAGTCGTCCACCACGACGGTGACGCTGACCAACACCGGCGCCGAGGCGGTCGCCTTCGACCTGTCGATCGTCGGCGCGACCGGCGAAGACGGTACGCCGCTGAAGAACCGGACGTTCACCCCCGGACTCTCGAAGATCACCGTCCCGGCGCACGGAACGGCCGAGGTGCCTGTCGTCTTCGACCCGGCCAAGAACCAGACCGCCGCCGCGTACGGCGACATCGGCGCCCGCCTGGTCGCCACCGCCGCCGACGGCAGCACCGTGACCACGGCCATCGGGGCGTACGTGGAACCGCACATCGTCACCGTGCAGCTGCACGTCGTCGACCGGCGCGGACTCGCCCCCGCCTCGCCGTCCTTCGTGGACGTCGTCGACGCCGACCGGCTCACCGCCCAGCGCTTCACGGTGTTCGGCACCGATCCGGTGCTGCGGCTGCGGGACGGCGACTACTCGATCACCGGTGTCATCGCGAGCCGGGACGAAGGCACCACCGACGCGAACGGACTCGTCAAGTCGCTGACCTTCGTCGGCGACCCGGATTTGCGGGTCAACACCGACGACGTCGACCGGACGCTGACCCTCGACGCCCGCGACGCGGTGAAGCAGCGGGTCCAGGGAGAACGGCCGCTGGAGGCGCAGTCGACCGCGATGGAGTACGTCCGGGACTGGGACGGCGTCTACCTGGCCGCCGGCCTGGTGGGCGGCACCTCGATCGACGACGTCTACGTGCAGCGAACCGACGCGGTCACCGACGGAGCGTTCACCCTCGGCACCTTCTACCGCATGTACGCGCCGGAGCTGAGCCTGCGCACCACGAGCGGCATGTCACTCGCCCCGGAGTACGTCCAGCCGCCGACCTTCGGGCCGCTGCTGCCGGTGAAGTTCGACGGGTCCGGTCAGGCCGACCTGGTCGCGGCGGGCAAGGGCACGGCCGCCGAGCTGGCAGCGGCGGGCGTCGGCGGCAAGCTGGCGTTCGTCGTCGGCGCGGCCAACCTGGCGACGGTGATGAACGCGGCTGGCGCGGCGGGCGCGAAGGGCGTCGTCTTCGGGCAGGCCGCGGCCGGCCGATGGACCGGGATCTCCAGCGCTGCGACCACCATCCCGGGCGTCACCCTCAGCGGGGCCGACACGGCCGCGGTGCAGAGCGCGCTGTCCGCCGGTCCGGTCACGCTGTCCTGGGACGGGGTCGCCGCCAGCCCGTACGTCTACAACCTGGCCTTCACCGACACCAAGAAGACGTATCCGGACGCCCCGAAGCAGGTCCACGACCGGGACCTCGGCCGGGTCGACGAGCGATTCTTCGCCCAGCGTACGGATCGGCCGCTGCTGGACTTCGCGATCGCGGCCTGGGACGGCTTCCCGGTGACGATCGCGTCGGCCTACCTGAAGATCGGCGCGCCGCTGACGCGGACGGCATACTTCACGGCGGGCCGGCAGTGGCAGTCGCTGGTCGGCGGGTCTGGCTTCTATTCCGAGACCATGGTGGACAAGCCGCGGGTCTACACGGCCGGCTCCGTGCGGTCGACCGACTGGTACCGGGGCCCGGTCCGTTCCACCGGCACGCGACGGGCGGACTACTCGCCCGAGCACATCGGTGAACGGCAAGAGGGCCTGATCGGCATGGCGATGCTGCCCTGGGGCGACAGCGACCCCGACCACTGGAGCCAAGGCGGCTCCTTCGGTGACATCGGCAACGCCGAACTGCTGCGCGACGGCGTCAGCCTGGGCACGTCGGCCTGGCCGTCGGGTCTCTGGGACGTGCCGGACAGCGACGGCGCGTACGAGCTGCGCGTCATGACGGCCCGGTTCAGCACCAACCAGGCGTGGTATCCGGGCTGGAACATGTACCGCAGCACGCAGACGGCGTTCCGGTTCCACTCGGCGCGCCCGTCCGACGCGGGCCTGTACGCGTTGCCGCTGCTCGTCCCGACCTACGACATCCCCGCCGACCAGCGCAGCCTGACCCCGGCGACCGCCGGATTCCAGCTGGGCTTCGGCGCGACCGGGCAGCGCGACTACGACGCTGGCACCATCGTCGCCGCGCGGGCCTGGGTCTCGTTCGACGACGGAACTACCTGGGTCGAAGCGCCGGTGACCCGATCAGGTAACGGATTCACCGCGACCGTCGACCAGTCGGCCGCGGCGGGCAAGTACGTGTCGCTGCGGGTCGACCTGACCGATGAGCACGGCAACGGCGTCCAGCAGACCATCGTGCGGGCGTACGGCGTGCAGTGATCGCGGAATGAGGGACGCCGGGGCGGATGCGCCCCGGCGTCCTTGCGTTCACGCGTGGCCGGCTCAGATCAGTTCCCAGCTGAGCGGGGTGCCTTTGGCGGCGTCGCGGGTGAAGGTGCGGCCGAGGACCTTGTCGATCTCGATCGGGGGCAGGCCGTTGGCGGGCCGGATCGAGCGGACGTTGGCCGGGGTGACCGGGTCGCCGGCTGTGACGTCTTCGACGACGTAGAGGGAGCGGCGGAAGCGCAATCCTTCCTTCTCCGACTCGGTCGGGCCGATGTGTGTGGAGCCCAGGGCGAGCCAGGCGCGTTCGGATTCGTCGACCAGGGCGCGCATCTCGGCCGGGGTCATGGAGAACGCCGAGTCGACGCCGCCGTCTTCGCGGGCCAGGGTGATGTGCTTTTCGATCACGGTCGCGCCGAACGCGACGCTGGCGATGGGTACGCCGATGCCCAGGGTGTGGTCGGACAGGCCGACCTGGACGTCGAAGGTCTCGGCCAGGATCGGGATGCGGCGCAGGTTGGAGTCCTGCGGCGGCGACGGGTACGAGGCGGTGCAGGCCAGCAGCACGATCTGGGTCGCGCCCGCACCACGGGCGGTGTCCAGGGCATGGGCGATGTCGGCGACGCTGGCCATGCCGGTGGAGATGATCAAAGGTTTGCCGGTCTGCGCGGCGAGCCGGATCAGCGGCAGGTCGACCAGCTCCGACGAGGCGATCTTGTACGCCGGCGCGCCCAACGATTCGAGCAGCTCGATCGCGGTGGGGTCGAACGGGGCGGAGAACACGGTCAGCCCGTGCGACGCGGCCCGGTCGAAGATCGGCTTGTGCCACTCGAACGGCGTGTGCGCCTTCTGGAACAGCTGGTAGAGCGACTCCCCGCCCCACAGGTCGTGCCCGGCCGAGATCCGGAACTCCGGCGTGTCCACGTCGATGGTGATCGTGTCCGGGGTGTAGGTCTGCAACTTCAACGCGTGCGCGCCGGACTCGGCGACCGCGTCGACGATCTGCAACGCCCGGTCCAGGGAACCGTTGTGGTTGCCCGACATCTCGGCGATGATGAACGGCCGATGCCCCGGCCCGACCTGCTGGTCACCGATCCTGATCGTGTTCTTGTCCGTCATGAGAAGAAGTCTGGTGCGTACGCCGTGGGGCGGTCCAAGACATGGGGACGCGGCAGTGACAGGATCTGGTTATGAATCCAGGTCAGGAGGGGTCCGCCGCGGACGACATCGACCTGCGGCTGCTGCGGTACTTCCTCGTCCTCGCCGAGGAGCTGCACTTCACCCGGGCGGCTCAGCGGCTGTTCGTCTCCCAGCCCGCGTTGAGCAATCAGATCCGTCGCCTGGAGCGGTACGCCGGAAGCACCCTGTTCGACCGGACCACCCGGGGCGTCGAGCTTACCGACGCGGGCCGGTCCTTCCGCCCGTACGCCGAACGTGCCGTCGCCGCGCTGCGGGCGGGGTTGGCCGCGATGGGGGACGACCTGGCGATCCGAGTCGACGTGCTGGACGCCGAGCTGGCCACCCCGCGAGCCGTGCTCAGCCGCCTGCGCCGGGCACAGCCGCAGGCCCGGGTGGTCGTCGGTGCGGAGGGCAGCGTCAGTCAACGTCGCCGGATCCTCGCCGGCGACCTGGACGCCGGGTTCTGCGGGCTCGGCGCGGTGACGCCCGATCTCGCGTACGCGGTGGTGCGGCACGAGCCGGTCGACCTCATCCTGCCGGCCGGGCATCGGCTGGCGCGTCGCCGTCGTGTCCCGTTCGCCGACCTCGCGGGGGAGAGCTTCTACCTGCCGAACGAGGGGCTGGCGCCGGAATGGAACGCCTTCGTGGCCGACGCCTGCCATCGGGCCGGCTTCGAACCCGTCCGGTACGCGGTGAGCACGGCCACCGCGACGGCAGCGCTGGACCTGGTCGCCGAGGGCGTCTGCGTGACGTTGAGTCTGCGCTCGACGCCGCATCCGGCGGGCACCGTGCGGCGCCGCCTCGATCCCGAGCTGAGCGGGGAGCGCGCGTACGCCTGGGTGCTGGTGTGGCATCCGGATCGTGCGGACGCCGAAGCCGTGCGGCTGATCCGGCAGGCCGTGGCGCTGACCAGGCGCGAGGAGGAGTGGACGTAAGTTTCACTTGCCAAGGTGGAAAGTTATCCCCTAAGCTTTCCGGTATGGAAAGTATTGACGTCGCCGCTCAGTTGCAAGCCGTCGAGCGCGGCGAGGCTGCCCCCTACATCAGCTACCCGCCGACCCCTTGGTGGTACGCCCCGGCCATCGGCGCCTGGGCCGCCGCGTTCATCGGCGTCTTCACCTGGTGGCGGGAGAACACGGCGCTGTTCACCTCGTTCCTGGTGCTGCTGATCGTGGTCGAGGGACTCTTCCTGCGCTGGATGCAGCAGCGGCACGGCGCGCTGCCGATGCCGGGCCGGGGCCGCCCGCCGGCCGAGATCGCCGTCGTGTGGCGCGGCTACTTCGCCGGCGTCCTCGTCGTCGCCGCGCTCGTCGGGCTGGTGTGGTGGCTCGCCGGGCTCGGCTTCGCCGCCGCGGCGGCCTTCGTCCTCGTCACCGCCGGATTGGCGCTCTACGAGGCCAAGTACGCCGTCGCCGCGGAACGAGTGAAGGCGCGCCTGCGGTGATCGAGGGCCTGGATCCGGTGATCCACGTGCCGAAGCGGCTGGCGGCGATGGCGATGCTGGCCAACGCCGCCACCGTCTCCTTCCGGTTCCTGCGGGAGCAGTTGGAGATCAGCGAATCGGACCTGTCCAAGCAGATGTCCGCGCTGGAGGCGGCCGGATATGTGAAGGCGACCAAGGACGGGCACGGCCGCGGCGCCACCACCACGTACGCCATGACGAAGCTAGGCCAGCGGGCGTACCAGGGGCACTGCGCCGCGCTGCGGAAACTCATCGGCCAGCCGTAACCCGGGCAGGTCGGGCCGCCGTGCCCCGGGCTTGTCGTAGTGGGCGGTTAAGGTGCCGGAATGGCGACCAAGGTGATCTTCCGCACGGTCAACCTCGACTGCTCCGACGCCCACGCGATGGCCCGGTTCTACGGCGGACTGCTCGGCTGGGAGCCGACCGACGTCGAGCCGGACTGGGTGCTGATGCGCGATCCGGGTGGGGCGACCGGTCTGTCGTTTCAGCAGACCCCGGACTTCATCCCGCCCGTCTGGCCCGAGGAACTCGGACGCCAGCAGAAGATGATCCACCTCGACCTGAAGGTGGAGCCCGGCGAGGGCCAGGACGAGCAGGCAGCGCTGGCCGACGCGGTCGCGCTGGCGCTCTCACTCGGCGGGAAGCTCCCCGAGCCGCAGGGGCGCGACGATCTGCGGGTGGTCCTCGACCCGTCCGGGCACCCGCTCTGCCTGTTCCTGGTGTGATCACTCGACGATGGGGGAGCAGATGACCGACTTCGCAGCGCAGACCGCGACCGGCAAAGTGCTCTGGCACTTCACGATGTCGCTGGACGGCTTCGTGGCCGGGCCGGAACATGAGATGGACTGGCTGGCCGGGATCACCGCCCGGCCCGGTCTGATCGACGAGTACGTCCGGACCACCGGTGCGATCCTCGGCGGCCGGGACGGGTGGGACGTGATCAAGGGCGCCCGGCCCTACGGCGGGGACTGGGACGGGCCGATCTTCGTGCTCACCCACCACCCTGAGGACGCCACTCCGGCCGACGGGGTCACCTTCCTCAGCTGCGATGTCGCCGAGGCGGCGCGGATCGCCCTCGAAGCGGCCGACGGAAAGAACCTCGAGGTCTTCTCGCCGACGATCGGGCGGCAGCTGCTGGAACTCGGCCTCATCGACGAGATCGACCTGCACATCGCGCCGGTCCTGCTCGGTGCGGGCAAACGGCTCTACGACAACCCGGGCGGGCCGGCGATCCGGCTGGAACGCATCGGCGACGGCGAACCTCGCGCGGTCGTCAACGTGCGCTACCGGCCGATCACGGACTGACCTCGCCCAGCCGGCCGGCGTGTGATTGGGGGCCTTGCGGTGCCGACCGCCGTCCGGTTCAGAGTTCAATGGCGTCGGCCGAGTGCCTGGCAGTGTCGGCGGGAATCCGATCAAGATCATGTGCCGAACGCGCCGAGCCGCCGCGGGGCCGAGAACGCACCGAACCGCCGCCCCGGCCGCGTCGCGCCGAGAAGGCGCCGACCGGCCGCCGGGTGGAAACGGTGGGCGACTGTCCTATGCCGACAGGCGGAGATGGGCGGCGAGGAGCGCGTCGACGAGCTGCTCGATCGGCGGCCACGGTACGCCCGCCCGGTCCTGACGCAGCAGCACCATCCCGTGCAGTGCGGCCCAGAGGCACAGCGTCGTCACAGAGCCGCCGGAGGCAGCCGAGCCAGGCGAGACAGCGGGAATATCGGCGGGCTGCTCACCGGTGCAGGCGCGTACGGCGGCATCGAATGTAGACAAGGCACCCAGTCGTGCTCCGGGGTCGACAGCCTGAACGGGTTCGGTGAACATCACGCGGTACTGCCGGGGCCGTCGCTCGGCGAATCGGCAGTAGGCCAGGCACATCGCCCGTAGCCGGGCGGTGGGCGTACGCCCGGTGGCGGCGGCCAGCTCGTCGGCCAGCTCGGCGAACCGCGTCTCGCAGACCGCGCCGAGCAGCCGGCCTTTGTCCGGGAAGTGCAGATAGAGGCTCTGCGGGGCGATGCCGGCCCGGCGGGCGACCGCGCGCAACGACGGGCCGTCGTCGGCCGGCTCTTCTTCCAGCAGGGCGGCAGCCGCCGCGACCAATTCGTCTCGCAGGCGGTCGCCTTCGCCTCGGCGGTTGCGTACGCGGGGGGTGGTCACGATTGACAACATTAGCAGACAAGCG
Source organism: Hamadaea flava (assembly GCF_024172085.1). Classification (NCBI taxonomy): domain Bacteria; kingdom Bacillati; phylum Actinomycetota; class Actinomycetes; order Micromonosporales; family Micromonosporaceae; genus Hamadaea; species Hamadaea flava. Next base: position 101,323 of record NZ_JAMZDZ010000001.1, read on the forward strand.
TCTACTGAAATCCGTCAGCAGACACATGTCTACTTACGGAGCGCCTGTGACCACTACCCTGCACCGTGTCGTCCACGCGAGCGTGCTGCTCGACTTCGCCGGCGCACGCATCCTCACCGACCCGTGGTTCGCCGAACGGCCCGGCTACCGCCACGGCGAGCCGACGGCGTACGCGAGCGGCGCTGATCTGCCCGAACTGGCCGGGGTGGTCATCAGTCACGGCCATCACGATCACTGCGACGTCGCCGGGTTGGCGGCGTACCGGGACAAGGCGGTCCCGATCGCGACGATCGCGGGCGTCGGGAGGCGGCTGCGGGCGGCCGGGTTCACCAACGTCGTCGAGCTGGCCCCGTGGCAGACCGTCGACTTCGGACCGGTACGCGTCACCGCCACCCCCGCGCGGCACGGCGTACCGGAGTCGACCTTCGTGCTGACCGGCGACGGCCACTCGGTCTTCTTCGGGGCCGACACGCTCCGCATCCCCGAACTGGACGAGGTCGCCCGGCGGTTCGACCTCGATCTGGCGCTGCTGCCGATCAACGGTCTGCGTATCCGTCCGTTCAACCGGCAGGTCGTCATGGACGCCGAGCAGGCGGCCGAGCTGACCCGAGCTTTGCGCCCCCGGTACGCCGTCCCGATCCATTACGCGTTCACGGCGGGCCCGGTCGGCGATCGGTTGTTCGTCCGGCACGAGCGGCTGCGGCCGGACCGTTTCGCGGACGCCGTCGCGGCTCTCGCGCCGGAGACGGCGGTACGCGTCCTGGAGACCGGCGTGCTTCTCACCCTCTGAACGCTGCGTAGACAGTGTCTATCGGGGTGTGGTAGACAGCGTCTACGGCATCCGATCATGGAAGGTGACGGCGATGCGTGGTTCTCGAGTCGTCTCAGCGGGCCATTTCCAGCCCGAGAAGGTCGTCACGAACGACGACCTCGCGCAGCTCGTCGACACCAATGACGAATGGATCCGCAGCCGCGTCGGCATCGCCGAACGCCGCATCGGCGGCCCGGACGAACCGCTCGACCTGCTGGCCGCCGAGGCCGCGGCCGACGCGTTGCGGCAGGGCGGCATCGACCCGGCCGAGGTCGACCTGGTGATCGTGGCGACCTGCACGGCGATCGACCGCAGCCCCAACATCGCCGCCCGGGTAGCCCGCCGGCTCGGCCTGGGCTCGCCCGCGGTGATGGATGTCAACGTGGCCTGCTCCGGATTCGGCCACGCGTTGGCCACCGCCGACGCGCTCATCCGGGTCGGCTCGGCGTCGACCGCCGTCGTGATCGGGGCGGAGCGGCTGTCCGACTTCACCGACTGGACCGACCGGACGACGTGTGTGCTGATCGGCGACGGGGCGGGCGCGGTCGTGCTCACGGCGAGCGATGAGCCCGCGGTCAGCCCGGTCGTCTGGGGATCGTTCCCGGAGATGGGCGACGCCGTCGTCATCGAGGGCGACCAGAAGTTCACCCAGGCCGGGCAGAAGGTCTACCGCTGGGCCACCACGACGCTGCCCGGCATCGCCCACCAGATCTGCGCGGCCGCCGGCATCACCCCGGAAGACCTCGGTGGCATCGTCCTGCACCAGGCCAACCTGCGCATCATCGAACCCGTCGCGCAGAAGATCGGCGCGCCCAAGGCGATCGTCGCCCGGGACGTCACCGAGTCGGGCAACACCTCGGCCGCGAGCATTCCGATCGCGCTGTCCAAACTGTTGCGGCGCGGTGAGATCGCCTCGGGCGAACCGGTGCTGCTGCTCGGCTTCGGCGGCGGGCTGGCGTACGCGGGCCAAGTGATCCGCTGGCCGTGAATCCGCTTGCCCGGGATCCGCGGCCCGTGATCCAGCAGCCGGGGACGTCTGCTACCGTCGCGGGGACGTGACCGACCGAGGGAGGTGAGACCCATTACCGCAGTAGCAGGCCGGGTGCTCCCTCCCCATCACGGCTGAACGGTTCCGGGACCGAACCGTCGGAGCGCCCACGTGGCATCCGAAGGGAACCCCATGAACACCTATCTCACGCACGACGGTGCTGAACTCCACTACGAGCGGTTGGGCTCCGCCGACGGTGAGCCGATCGTCGTCCTCGCCGGCGGCGCGGCCGCTCATCCGTCCTACTTGGACGACTTGGCCGGGCTGTCCGGCGTACGCCCACTGGTGGTCCCGCAGCTGCGCGGGGTCGGCGACTCGCCGTTGCCCGCCGATCCCGAGGTCGCGTCGTTCTGGCGGCAGGCCGAGGACGTCGACCGCCTCCGGCGGCATCTCGGGCTCGATCGCGTCGTCCTGCTCGGTCACTCGGCCGGTACGCGGCTGGCGATCAGCTATGCGGCCCAGTTCCCGGCGTACGTGGGCGGCCTCGTGCTGGTCACGCCGCCGACCGGGTACCTGATCCCGGGCGGGCCCGGGGTCGATCGCGTTACCGACGCCCGGCACGGCGAACCCGCCTTCGACGCCGCGTACGCGGCCTGGCAGACCGGACCCGAGCAGCTGGACGACGACGGGCTCAACGAGTGGTACGGCCGCATCGCGCCGATGTCGTACGCGACGTGGGGCCCGGCCGAGCAGGCGCATTCCCAGAAGTTCCGCTACCGGTTCGCCGCGAACCGGGCGTACTTCAGCGTCGACCCACCGGACGACCTCGCCGCCCGGCTGCGAGCCGTCGAGGTTCCGGTGCTGGTCGTCGCGGGCGCGCAGGACACCAGCGTCGGCGTCGGCCCGGCGACCGAGCTGGCCCGGTTGTTCCCGGCCGGGGAGATCGCCGTGCTCGACGGCAGCGGTCACTTCCCCTGGTTCGAACAGCCCGCCGCGTTCCGCTCCGCGGTAGCTGCGTTCCTATGAGACCAGCCTGGTCTGCCACGCCCACGCGGCGATCTCGACGCGGTTGCGTACGCCGAGCTTGGTCTGGATGCCCGACACGTGGCTCTTCACCGTGCTCAGCGAGATGAACAACTCGGCGGCGATCTCCTGATTGGTCAGTCCACGGGCGATCGCCCGGACGACGTCCAGCTCCCGGTCGGACAGCTTGCGCCACGGCTTGACCGGGTCGACCGCCGTCGACGTGGTGATGTGCCGCAACAGCCGCACGGTGATCGACGGTGAGATGAGAGAGTCGCCGGCGTGGGCGGCGCGGACGGCCTCGGCCAGCAGCGCCGGCCCGGAGTCCTTCAGCAGGAACCCGGCCGCGCCGTCCCGCAGCGCACCGTAGACGTATTCGTCGAGGTCGAACGTGGTGACCACGACGACCCGCAGCGGCGCCGTGACGCCGGGCCCAGCCAGGGCCCGGGTCACGGCCAGCCCGTCCAGCCGGGGCATCCGGATGTCGACCAGGCAGACGTCCGGCCGCAGCCGCCGCGCCTGCTCGATCGCGTCGACGCCGTCGGCCGCCTCGCCGACGACGGTGATGTCCGGCTGGTCGGACAGGATCAGCCGCAGCCCACTGCGGACCATCGCCTGGTCGTCGGCGATCAGGACGCTGATGGTCACGCCGCACCCCCGGGCGCGAAGCGAACGACGCTGATGGTCATGCCGCACCACCTGAGCCCGGGAGGACCGCGCGGACGAGCCAGCCGCGCGGTCCGGGCCCAGCGTCGAGCGTCCCGCCGAGCGCCTCGACCCGTTCGCGCATGCCGAGCAGCCCGTGTCCGTCCCCCGTGGACGAAGAACCGGGGCGCCTGGGGTCCCCGTCGTCGGCGACCTCCACCGTGACCACTCCGGGGGACTCGGCGAGGCCGACCGTGACGTGCCGAGCCGACGGCGCGTGCCGGGCCACGTTCGTCAGCGACTCCTGCACGATGCGATAGACGGTCGCGGCCAGCTCGGGCGGCCAGTCCGCGCCGGAGGCGAAGCCGGGTGGCGTACGCAGGTCGACGGCCGGGCCGGGGAACCGCCGCACCAGGTCGGCCAGGCTCTCGGGCTGGGGCGTGGTCGGCGGGGCGTCGCCGGAGTCGCGCAGTACGCCGACGACCCGCCGTGTCGCGGTGAGCGCCTCGGCCGCGGCCGTTTCGATCTGGTCCAGCGCCCCGGTGACCTCGGCCGGCCGCGTACGCGCGACGATCCGGGCCGCCTGGGCCTGCACCACGATCCCCGTCAGGTGGTGGGCGGCGACGTCATGCAGCTCGCGGGCCAGCGCCACCCGCTCGTCTCGGCGTACGCGCTCGGCGGCGAACCGGCGGCGCAGGTCGACCAGTCGCAGCAGCAATCCGGCGGCCACCGCGCCGAACCAGCCGGCCGTGGCGAACGCCGTGATCACGTCGGACGAGGACGCCGGGGCGAGCAGGTGACTGCCGACCACGATCACCGCGTAGCCGATGGTCAGGCCGACCCCCCACCCGGTGGACAGCCGCCGGATCGCCGAGCCCACGAGCACCGACAACGCCAGGATCATCGCCGGGCCCGGCTCGCGGGGGAGTTCGGCGGCCGACGCGATCGGCACCGCGATGGCCGCCACGCCCAGCGCGCCCAATGCGGCGGCCGAGCCGGGTAGCCGGTCGCGGACCAGGGCGAACACCGCCGTCGCGGCGCCTGCCGAGATGTCGAACAGAGCCGCCCGGCCGCCCCAGGTGATCGAGACGGCGAGCGCCACGCCGGCCAGGACGACGGCGAACGTGGCGGCCAGTGCCGCGTTCGCGGCGGAGACGAGGCGTCGCTCGAACTGCTCCCAGGTAGTCACGCGGCCACGCTACCCAGCCGGTGAGCTGCGCCGTCACCGCCGAAAGTAGGGTTCGCCGCTGGGCGTACCCCTTCTTCGGGCCGATGCGCGCGGATCCGGCGGGGGCCGACGCTGGGCCGCATGTCAACGCAAGCATTGTGGGCCACGGCCCTCACCAAACGGTACGGCCGGCGCACCGCGCTGGCCGATTGTCACCTGGCCGTGCCGCCGGGCCGGATCGTGGGCCTGGTGGGCCCGAACGGCGCGGGCAAGTCCACGTTGTTGCAGCTCATCTGCGGTCTGATCGAACCGAGCAGTGGCGAGCTGACGGTGCTCGGCCGCCGGCCGGGCGCGGATCCGGCGGCCATCGGCTTCGTCGCGCAGGACACGCCGGTCTATGCGGGCCTCACCGTCGCCGAGCACCTGAAGATGGGCGAGCGATTGAATCCGCGGTGGGACGCGGCTCTGGCCCGGCGGCGGATCGAGCAGCTCGGGCTGCAACCGGGCCAGCGCGCCGGGCGGTTGTCCGGCGGTCAGCGCGCGCAGCTCGCGCTCACCGTGGCGGTGGCCAAACGGCCCGACCTGCTGGTTCTCGACGAACCGGCGGCGGCGCTGGATCCGTTGGCCCGCAACGCGTTCATGACCAGTCTCGTGGAGTTCGTCGCCGACCTCGGCGCGAGCGCCGTGCTGTCCTCCCACTTGATGTCCGATGTAGAGCGAGCCTGCGACTACCTGGTGTTGTTGCGCGACGGCCAGGTTCAGCTCGCGGGTGACGTCCACGACATCCTCGCCCGCCACGGCCGCGGTCCCGGCCACCTCGAAGAGATCGCGCTCGGCTACATGGGAGGGTCCCGATGATCTGGCTCAGCTGGCGGCAATTCCGGACCTCCGCGCTGGCCGGGCTGATCGCCCTGGTCGCGTCCGCGCTTCCGCTTCTCCTTTTAGGAGTACGCCTGAGGCAGTCCCGTCGTTCGTACCTCGCGTCCTGTGTAGACGCGGCCGGTTGTGCCGACGCGCTGCGGCAGTTCGCCGCCGAGCACCAGAACACGCTGCTGTTCATCGACGCGGGAGTGTTGCTGGTGCCCGCCCTGATCGGCATGTTCTGGGGCGCGCCGCTGATCGCCCGGGAGTTCGAGGCGGGCACTCATCGTCTGGTGTGGAGTCAGAGCATCCGGCGGCAGCGGTGGCTCACGCGCAAGCTGTTGGTCGTCGCGTCGGCCGTCGTCGTCACGGCGTCCCTGCTGAGCCTGGCGTTGAGCTGGGCGGCGAGCCCGGTCGACACGGCGGCGGGGGACCGGTTCACCACGATCGTCTTCGGCGCTCGGCACCTCGTGCCGGTGGCGTACGCGGTCTTCGGGTTCGCGGCCGGAGCGGTCCTCGGGCTGCTGATCCGGCGCACCGTGCCCGCGATGGCGTTGACCGGGCTGCTCGTGATCGTCCTGCAGTTCGTACTGGCCAACACCGTACGCCCGCACCTGATGCCGCCGCGGACGGAGACGCGGGCGATGACTGTGTCCGCTATCAACGAATTGCGAGGATTGGGAGGTCTGACCAATCGACCCTCGGTACGCGGCCTGACCGTGCCGGACGCGTGGGTCACGTCGGTCACCGATCTGCGTACGCCCGACGGCGAGACGCTCGATCCGGGAGTCTTCGGCGACTGCATCGCGCCTGGCCGGCCTGCTGGTTCGTCGGGCGGGTCCGGCAGCGGCGGCACCTTCGGCGCGGCGGCGGACTGTCTGGCGGCGCACGACCTGCACGTCGACGTGGAGTACCAGCCGAACCGGCGGTACTGGCCGTTCCAGCTCCTGGAATCGGCGCTTCTGCTAGGGCTGGCCGTGCTCGCGGCCGGATTCGGCTGGTGGCGGCTCGGCCGCCGGGCCTGATCTGCCAGGCCGCTTCGGGGTGCGGCTCTCTTCGGGTGGCGCTGGGTCGCTTCGGGTGGCGCCGGGTCAGGTGAGGCCGACCTGGTGCCGCCCGGCGCAGTCCTGGTCCGTGTGGTTCAGAGTGTGACAAGGCGACATGAAGTCTCCGGCGTCGGAGACCTCCGCGAAGTCACGGGGTCGCTGGTCAGCGGATTCGTTCCGGGGTAGGTCGGCGACGACGGTCTGGCCAGGCTCGGTGATCATGGCCTGTCCATACCCAATTGCGCGGTTCGGTAACCGTGCAAGATCGAATTCCGGGGGTGGGCGTGGTCACATCCGGGCGGTTCGGGGTTTGCGTTCGAGCGCGCTCGAAGCCATAGCGTCGCCGCCATGACACAGACGCAGTCCCAGCCGAAGACACAGCCGCAGAGCTTGACCTGGATCATCACTGGAGCTTCCCGGGGCTTCGGCCGGGCGCTCACCGAGAAGGCGCTGGCGAGCGGGGACATCGTCGTTGCGGCGGTGCGACGGCCCGAGAGCCTGGCCGACCTGGCGGCGAAGTATCCGGACACCTGCCTGGTCACGGCGTACGACGCGCGGGACGTCACCGCCGCCGCCGGACTCGTCCGGCAGACCGTCGAGCGGTTCGACCGGATCGACGTGCTAGTCAACAACGCCGGCCGGGCGGTCGTCGGCGCGGTCGAGGAGGTCAGCGACGCCCAACTGCGCGAATTGATGGACCTGCACCTGTTCGGCCCGGCCGCGCTCGTCCGGGCGGCGCTGCCGGTGATGCGCGCTCAGGGATCAGGGTCCGTCGTCCAGATGAGCAGCCAGGGCGGCCGGACGTCGTTCCCCGGGGTGGCGGCGTACTCGGCGTCGAAGTTCGCGCTGGAAGGCTGGTCGGAGGCTCTGGCGGGGGAGGTCGCCCCGTTCGGCATCGGCGTCATGATCGTCGAGCCCAGCCGGTTCCGGACCGAGTTCAACGCCGGCGACACGCTCGAATTCGCCGGCTCCTCCGACGCGTACGCCCAGGTGCTCGAGGCCGTCCGTGCGGACATGGCCGGCGCCGACGGACGCCAGGAGGGCGACCCCGACCGAGCTGGCGAGATCATCGTCTCGCTGGTGCACGGCGGCTCGCTGCCGCTGCGGCTGCCGCTGGGGCGGGAGGCGGTCGAGCGGATCTCCGGGGCGTACCGGCGGGGCCTGGCCGAGGTGGAACGCTGGGCGGACACCGCCCGCAGCGCCGACTTCGACGACGTGCCGCCGTCGTCACGCCCGGTCTAGGCTCGTGGGCATGGCTACGGAAGACCTGATGACGCGGGTGCTGGAGACCTTCGGTGAGGACGATCCGCTGTCGGTCGACGCCATCCACCGGCTCACCGGCCTGACGGAGATGCCCACGGCGATGGCGATCACCGAGGTCGCCGACCTGCTGGACATCTCCCCGCACACGTTGCGCTACTACGAGCGGGCGGGCCTGGTCGAGGTGGCCCGGGACGCCAACGGCTACCGCGTCTACGACGCGGACGCCGTGCGGCGGCTGGTCTTCCTGACCCGGATGCGGCTGTCGGGGATGCCCATGCGGGATCTGCAGCACTACATCGAGCTGGTCGACGCCGGACCGGACACGGTGCCCGAGCGGCTGGACATGCTGCTCGAGCACCGTGACATCATCCGCCGTCGGATCCGGGAGCTGACGCTGTCGCTGGCCGCGACCGAGTACAAGATCGCGACGTACGGCGGGGAGACCGGCCCGGAAGTGGTGTAGTGCGTCAGACGGTCCGCAGCGGACGCCCGACCTCGTGCAGGTGGTGCAGCGCGATCGAGTACGACCGGAACAGTCCGCACTCCTCGTAGGGCACCCCGATCTCGGCGCAGAACCGGCGGACGATCGGCTTGGCACGCCGCAGGTTGGCCGACGGCATACTCGGGAACAAGTGGTGCTCGATCTGGTGGTTCAGCCCGCCGAGCACGACGTCCAGCACCGGGCCCCCGCTCACGTTCCGGGAGGTCAGCACCTGCTTGCGCAGGTAGTCGAGGTCGTCGGTCGCCATCGGCATGCCCTTGTGGTTCGGGGCGAAGGTGCAGCCGAGGTAGAGGCCGAAGGCGGCCTGGTGGATCGCGATGAACGCCAGGCCTTTGCCCAGCGGCAGCACGGTGAACACCGCGCCGAGGTACGCCGCGAAGTGGAGGGCGAACAGCATGGCCTCGGCCGCCCGGTGGCGCATGCCCCCCTTGCGCAGCGCCCGAGCCCCGGAGACGTGCAGGTTCAACCCTTCCAGCAACAGCAGCGGGAAGAACAGGTACGCCTGGAACCGCCCGACGAAGCGAGGCAGTCCCTTGGCCGCCCGCGCCTGGTCGGTGGACCAGATGAGGATGTCGGGGGAGACGTCGGGGTCGTGATCCTCGTGGTTGGGGTTGGCGTGGTGCCGGGTGTGCTTGTCCATCCACCAGCCGTAACTCATGCCGATGCCGAGATTGCCCGCCAGCAGCCCGGCGACCTCGCTCGCCCGGCGGCCGCTGAACACCTGGCGGTGCGCCAGATCGTGGGCGACCAGGGCGACCTGGGCGAACACGGCGGCGAGAGCGACGGCGACCAGCAGCTGAAGCCAGGAGTCGCCGATCAGGGCGAAGGCCGCCCAGGCTCCGGCGTACGCCGCGACCACCAGCCCGATGCGCAGGGTGTAGTAACCGGGTCGCCGATCCAGCAGACCGGCCCGTTTGACCCGGTCGGACAGGCGGGCGAAGTCGCTGCCGCGGAAGGTGGCCGGACGGGCGAGGGCCGTCGTATCAGTCATGATCCCAGCCTCGTGGTGCGGCGGGTCGTTCAGAATCCCGCTGACCCCCGAACCCGGGGTGGGGCTGCCCCCAGTCTGTTCCCTCGTGCTCGCATCAGCCGGGCAGGCCGGGCGGCTCGCACCCGGCCCGCCGCTGCGCTACTCAGACCGCGGCTTTGCCCGGCCGGCTGGTGAGTTCGGCGCGGACTTGGCCGCTCGGTTCGTGGCTCAGTTCGTGGCTCAGTTCGTTACGCAGGTCGTCTGGGCGATGTAGAGGCCGGGCTCGGACGTCTCCGTCAGAACGGCGACCGGGTGGGTCCCCTCGGCGCAGGTCGACACGTACTTCCAGTAGCGGTAGTAGGGGCTCCACTCGCAGGAGTAGACGTGCTGGTCGTGGCTGGCCGGGTACTGGCCGAACATGTACTTGCCGTCGGCCAGGCAGCCCCAATAGGTCTGGTCGGCGTGTGCCGGTGTGGCGGTCAGGGTGAGCCCGGACAGCGCGGTGACGACACCGACAGCCAGGGTGAGAACGCGACGTCGCATGGATGACCCTCCTCCAGATAGTTTAGGCGTTGACTAAACTATCTGGACGGTCGGCCGACTGTCCAGACTGGATTCACGTACACTTCCGCGCATGCCGCCCTCGGAGAGCCCGCGCGCCGTACGCGAGAAGACCGTCCTGGACCACTTCCGCGACGAGGTGCGGCAGGAGTGGGACGACGTGCTGTCGACGTTCCCGCACCCGCGCTACGAGCTGGTGCCGACGATGACCGTGCACGACGGCGACACCGCCGTCCGCGGCTACTACCACGACACCCGGGTCGCGTTTCCCGACCAGCACCACGAGATCATCGCGCTGCGGCACGCCGACGACGCCGTGATCGTCGAGTTCTGGCTCATGGGTACGCACCAGGGCGCGGGCTGCTGGCGATGTCGGGCGGCGAACCCGATCCGGCGCTCACCCGCTGATCACCCGCCACTGATCAATCGGCGCTATTCGGTGCAACGGGTGACGGAGACGCCGCGGTCCAGGCCCACCATGGCGATGACCAGGAAGCACTGCTGACCGATGCCCCGCGCGTACACGGTCGCCTCGGTCGCGCCGGCCGGGGCGGTCACCAGCGGTTGCCTTTGACCGTCCTGGACGCGTACGACGAGGAAGGTCGCCTCGCCGTCGGTGGCGTCGAACCACGTCACCACCACGGAGCCGCCCGTACGCCGGATGTCGATGATCGACGGGGCGATCTCGGGCTTGTTGAGGTTGCGGCTCGGCGACGGCTGCCTCGACACCGTCGGCGTCGGCGTGATCGTCGTGGACTTCGTCGGCTGCGTACTGGGCTGGGTCTTGGGTCGCGTACTCGGCTGTGTCGTGGGCTGAGTCGTCAGCGGTGTCGTCGGCTGGGACACCGGTACGATCAGGGTGAGCCACAGGCTCGTCACGCCGAGCGCCACCCCGACGAGGACTGTACCGGTCGCCGCCGCGACGGTCGCCCTACGCCCGACCGCTCGCGCCACCCGGATGCGGGCGCGGCGGATCACGGTTCCGGGTCGAATCTCGGCCCAAGATTCGACCGAGATCCGTGATCCAGCGCCAAAAGGGCCGGCGGCCGGGGTGGCGGCGGTGGGCGGGGCGGCGGGGGTGGCGGCTGCTGCGGCGGCGGCGACTAGGCGGCCCAGCGAGGTCGGCGACATGTCGCGTACTGGCTGCCGGACCGTGACCGCCTCCGGCGGAGCCGCCCCACCCATCGCCGGTTCAGCGAGGGACGCGAGTGCCGCAGGCGTTGCGGATGCAGGGGTGTGGGCCGAGGTGCGTTCGGATGAGGCGATGCGGCGCAGCTGGTCGCGGATCTCCAGCGCGGTGGCGTACCGGTCCTCGGCCGCCGGGCTCAGGCAGCGGTCGATCACCGCGCGCAGGTCGGCTGGCACGTCCGGCCGGGTCAGTGGACGCGGCGGCTCCTCGCGTACGCGGCGGACGTAGGCCAGGAACGTGTTGTCGTCGCCGGTGTGCGGCGGTTCGCCGTCGAGGAGCGTGAACAGCGTCGAGCCCAGCGCCCAGACGTCGTCGGCGACGGTGGGCGTACGCCCTTCGAGGACCTGGGGCGAGGCGTGCTGAACGGTGAACCAGTCCAGCGACTGGGTGTGCGGGGCGGCGTCGATCGGCCGGGCGATGCCGAAGTCGGCGACCACGTAGGAGGTGGGCAGGACGAGGATGTTCTGCGGTTTGACGTCCCGATGCAGGACGCCTTGGCTGTGGGCGAAGGCGAGCGCGTCGGCCACGACCGCCCCCGCTTCCAGGACGGTGCCGATCGGCAGCGGGCCGCGCGCGTGCAATTGGTCGTGCAGCGATCCGGCGTCGTAGAACTCCATCACGATGCACGGGCGGCCGTCGGAGGTGACCGCCGTGCCGAGGACCTGGACGATGTGCGGATGGCGGCGGCCGAGCCGCACGGTCAGCTCCACCTCGCGTTCGAACCGAGCCAGCGCGGCCGGATCGGTCAGCTGCAACGCTTTCAGCGCGACCGGCCGGTTCAGCGCCTCCTGGTACGCGCGGTAGACGACGCTGCCGGCGCTGCGGGCGACCTCGGTCAGCTCGCGATATCCGGGGACCTGCGGACCTGGCCGGTTCGGCACGGGTTCGCCCGCGGTCGTCATGTCCGCTGCTCCTCGTGCAGGATGCCCTTCTCGATGGCGAGCCGGGTCAGGTCGGGACGCCGGCGACGCCCGGTCTTCTGCCGGATGTGGTCCAGGTGCGACCGCACGGTGCGTACGCTGATCGCCAGCCGGTCGGCGATGTCCCGGTCCCGCTGCCCGGCCGCCAGCAACGCCAGCACCTGCCGTTCCCGTGTGGACAGTTCGACCGGCGGCTCGAACTGCCGCTGCCGGGCGTCGAGCAGGAACGCCGCCAGGCCCGGAGCGACATACCGGCGCCCCTGGGCGACCTGGCGGGCCGCCCGGCGTACCTCCTCGGCGTCGGCGTCCTTGGTCAGATAGCCGTCCGCCCCGGCTGCCAGCGCCGACAGCACGTCGGTGTGCCGGGACGACGCCGCGATCACCAGTACGCGAAACCCCATGCCCGTCACCGTGGTGACCGCCTCCGGCCCCCGCAGGCGCGGCAGTTGCAGATCGAGCGTCACCAGAGCGCCCGGCGGAACCCGGTAGGCGGCGAACTCCTCGACCGACCCGGCCGACACCCCGACCCGCAGGTCCGGACCGCCGTCGAGGACGCGTACGAGGGCCGCCCGGAACAGTGGATGGCCGTCGACCACGTGCGCCTCGAACTGCGCCTCCATCATCAAGCCCACCTCCCCTTCGGACGGGATTCGAAGCCGGGGAAGGCTTGGATGGGTCACTGCCCGAATCGGATCGAGCGACGCTCAACCGCTGGCGCCCGGTCGCAGGACGCCGTAGATTGCGAACGCGGCGACGAGGAGCGCGGCGGCGATCACTCCGATGCCGAAGGCGACCACGAAGGCGCGAGCCGGCGGCGTCGGCGGATTGGCCTGACCGGCCTGCAGGGCCGAGACGACCCGGCGGCGCAGAAAACGGTGCGCCTGAAGCTGATCCCGCTGCGTCCACACTGGAGGCATCCATTCCTTCGCTACCGGGCGATCCGCCGTTGACCGGTTCGCCGCTGGACCTGTTGCTGCCGGGACTGACGACCACCGCGTACGCCGATCGCGCAGGGCAGCGCGTCGGCGTACTGGGCTGGGCGATGGGCCGCACACCCGCGTGGAGCGTCCTGCTGCGGCTGGACGGAGTACGCGAGCCGGCCGGGCTCCTCGGCCCGCTCTCGGAAGGGCTGATCGCCGGGGACGTCCCGGTGGCGGCCACCCAGCTCGTCCGGTGGTCGGTGCCGCAACCGGGGGATCGGCCGGATACCTGGGACGTGTGCTGGGTCGCCGCCCGGCTGGACCCCGTCCAGGCCACGGCGGCGGTGGCCGCGCGCGGCGGTGGAGTCACCGGCGCGGTGCAGGCGACCGCTGTCGCCGGGCTGCGGCTGGCGCTGCGCCTGCGGGCCGCCGGGTACGCCGTCCGCCCGGTCGAGGAGGACCGGCTGCGCCCGGAGTTGGCAGCCTCGCTGGGCGCGCCCGATGCCGTGGTGATCCCGGCGAAGCACACGTGGTCGGTCGGCCCGTTGCGGCACGTCGCGTTCCGCGTACCGGGGCAGGCCGACCACGCGCTCTGGGCCGTTCGGCCCGGCCCGCCGGCGCTGAGCAGCTGCCTGGCCGTCCAGGTGACTCCGGCGCGTACCGGGGTCAAGGTCCGGGCGAGTTTGCGCCTCGGCGTGGCGACCGACCCGGACCGGGTCGCCGTCGAGGACGCCGTACGCCGGAGCCTGGCCGGACTGGATCGGCGGCTCACCGCGATGACCGGCGATCAGGCGCAGGGTGTGCTCGCGACGCTGCCGCTCGGTGTCTACTGAGGAGCGCTTCATCGGGTCAGCCCCCGGATCCGGGCGTACGCGTCGAGCACGGCGAGCGCGGTGGGCAGCAGCCCGATGAGGGCGGCGAATTCGAGGATGTCGAGCAGCCGCAGCAGGTAGGGCGACGGCGGCTGATCTGGGCGTACCGCTGTGACGAGTCCGGCGAGCGCCCCGGCGGCCAGCACCGTGATCAGGACGAGCCGGGCGGGGTCGCCTGAGTTCGCCAGCGTCGCCCCGGCCTCGGCCAGCACGGCCAGCCCGCCCGACAGCAGCACCACTCGTTGTCCGACTTGGACATAAGCGCGTACGCGCAACGTCAGCGCGATCCCGGCGAGCACGGCCAGGGCGAGCGACCACGGCCGCCCTAGCCGCAGCAGTACGCCCACCGCGCCGACCTCGACGGCGACCGCCCCGGCGAGCAGGCTGGTCAGCATCCGGGCGGACACCTTCGCAGCGGCCACCACGTCCGCCCCAGCCGCCGGGCGGATGTCGGTCGCCAACGCCGACTGGTCGGCGGGCAGCCGGGGCAACGGCAGCCGGCCGAGCCGAACCGCGATCCCCGGCATGAGGAGGGTCAGCACGGGCAGCACGGCGATTATCGGGGCCACCGCGATCGGCCCGGCGACCGTGGTGAGCAGCGCCGTGCCGAGGCCCAGCACGCCGGCCACGACGAGCCCGGCGAACCAGACGCGGGCGGCCGGCACGAGCACCAGCGCGCACAGGGCGTACCCGGTGATCGCGGCGGCGCCGGCGACCGCCCAGTTCACTCCCGCGAGTGGCGCGGCCGCGGCGACCGCCGGAATCCCCGTCGCCGCGATGACGGTGCCGGCCGCCGACCCACGGGACGACCGGGCGAGGGCGGTCGCGGCCAGCAGGCAGCCGACCGCCACCGCGGCCCGCCCGACCAGGGGAAGCGCCGCCGCCGATCCGGCGACCGCCAGTGTCGCGACGGCGAGCCCGGCCCGCCGCGCGTGCTCCGGCCGCCACCGGCTCGCCGCGTGCGCCGCCACGACCGCGTCGGCCACGTCGTCGAAGAGCACCGGGAGCGGACCGCCCCCTTGGGCGTACAAGTGGAGGACCTCGCCGTCGCGGATGCCCGCGCTGGCGACCGTGGAGCCGGGGTCGAACGGCTCGTCGCCGAGCCGGCCGAGGGTCCAGCCGCCGCCCACGGCCCCAGCCATGCGCACGAGCTGGGGGACCAGTTCGGCGACGGTCGCCTGGGGCGGCAGCGAGACGTCGACGCGGGTGGCCGGGGCGGCGATGGTGACGCGGCGCGGGGCGGCGAGCACGGCGGGTGCGATGTCGACGGTCATCGTGGGTCCGGCAGGTCGGGCAGGCCGGCTTGAGCTGCCGTGACCAGCGGTTCGAAGCGTCGGCGCGTGGCCTCCGCGTGCTGGCGGAGGGCGTCGTTGACGGCTTCGGCGATCAGCGGCCCGAGCCCGTCGGGTCCGTAGCGCCGCAGTGCCTCCGGCGCGACCTTGATCTCGCGGAAGGCGGCCGCGCCGCGCAGCGTGGCGGTGACGTCGCCGTGGCGGGAGCGGCCCACCACTTCCAGCCGCTGCAACGTGGTCTGGATCTCCTCGACCTGGCGCTGCTGGTCCCGCAGCCGGCCGAGCAGGTCGTCGATCTCGAACATCACGTCCCGACCTTTCCGTCGCCGTCACCGTCGAACTCGATGTCCTGGGTGACCTTCTTGCCGTCGATGACCGCCTCGACCTTCAGCGAGACGTCGTGCTCGGGCCGGGCCAGCTGCACCTCGACCCCGTCCTTCGTCGTCTTGATCACGATGGTGTCGCCCCCGGTCTGCGCTGTGCCGGACGGTGTCCCAGCGCCGGTCGCGCCACTGGTGGCGCTGGTGGTGGCCGGGTCTCGCGCGACCCAGTCGCCCGAGGTGAGCACGCTCGGCGTCAGGGTCTGGCCGGTCCCGATCGCCGAACCCGTCCCGCTCGTCGTCGCCCCATTGGTCGGTCCGCTGGTCGTTCCGCTCGGTGCGGTCGTCGTGCCCAGCCCGGTCCCTACGGCCGATTGATCCACTGTGGAGGAGACGGCCGGGCCGGTGGGCATCGTGGACGCGGTCTGGAGCGTCTGCTCGGCGGTCGCGCCGGACGAGGTCTTGAGCTGGTCGCTCATCCCGCTGAGGGTGGTGATCAGCTGGATGACGATCTTCACCACCATCCCGACGACCAGCCACGACGTGACGGTGGCGATCGCCTGCCCGCCGAACGGGATCGACAGCTGGGCGGTCGCGGCGGCGTTGCCGGACTTGACCACGGCGTTGTAGGTCCGCTGCGCCTGCTGGACGAGGTCGGCCACCCGGGCGAGCCACTCCGCCAGGTTCTTGAGCCCGTCGCTGGTGGTCGAGAAGCAGCCGTCGAGGACGAGCAGCCGGTTGACGTTCGTCTCCTTCGCCGCCCCGCTCCACACCGCGTCGATCGCCTTGCGGGCCAACGCGATCCGATCGCTCGGCCCGTTCAGCGCCGAGACGATGTCGAGCACCGCATCGGCACACCGCCGCAGGCTCTGCGGGTCGGCGAGCAGTCGCTGCGCGAGCGTGGTGAGCTGCCCGCCGGTGAGCATGTCGACCACCGGGCCCAGCACCAGGCTCAGCCCCGACGACTGTGCGGTCTGCGCGGTCTGTGCCGTCATCTTCATGGCCGTCGCACCCGCCCGAGATCGGCGGCGGCCTGCTCGTCCAGGGCGGCGTACGCCACGATCGCGTTCTCGATGGTCATCGTGACCGCCTGGGTCTGCCCCAGGACGGAGCCGAGCGCCTCGGCTAGCCGCCCCAGCACCTCGCGCGCGGCGGCCTGCGCGACGATCCCGGCGAGCCCGGCACTGGGCACGCTCAGGTTGCGCAGCGACCGCAACGCCTCGTACGCACGCAGCAGCTCGCCCGCGATGGCGCCCGTCTCGGCCCGCACCGCGTCGTGCTCCGCTTGATACCCGACGTACCTCATGCGGCCAGCGTAGGAACGCCACCCGGGCGTCCAGAACGGCAGAAATGCCCATGCGGTTGTCCGCATAAGTGTCCAAGGAACGGCCGCGCCGGAGCGGTTTCATGAGGCGATGAGCCCGATGAGCCCGATGAGCCCGATGAGCCTGATGAACCCCGAAGGATTCGACGAGGTCCAACTGCAGCCACCGCCGCTGCTGCCCCGCGAGGGCGGCTCGGCCTCGTTCACCCAGCTACTGGTGATGGTGCCGCTCATGCTCGGCATGGGCGCGATGACCCTGGTCAACCTGGGCCGGTCCAACACCACGATGTCGTGGCTGTTCGGCGGCCTGTTCGCAGCGTCCACGGCGGGGATGCTCGTCCTGACGCTCACCCGGTCCGGTGCGCAGAAGCGACGGCAGCTCGACGTCGAACGCCGCGACTACCTGCGCTATCTCGCCAACCTGCGTCGGCAGGTGCAAACGGCCGCCGCGCGGCAGAGCGAGGGGATGATCGATCGGCTGCCGCCGCCGCGGGACCTGTGGAGCCTGGCCGGCACCGCCCGCATGTGGCAGCGTACAGCGGGCGACCCGGAGTTCGGGCAGGTCCGGATCGGCACCGGACCGCAGCTGCTGGCGACGCCGCTGCGCCCGCCGCAGACGGCCCCGGTGGAAGACCTCGACCCGGTGAGCTCCAGCGCCCTGCGGACGTTCATCCGCACCTTCGGCACGGTCAGCGCGTTGCCGGTCGCGGTCTCGGTCCGGTCGTTCTCGCGGATCACCGTCGAAGGCGAGCGACCCGAGGTGCTCGGTCTGGCCCGGGCGATCCTGGGCCAGCTGGCGATCTTCCATCCGCCCGGCGCACTGCGGATCGCCTGCCAGGTCAGCGCCGATCGGCAGCGGTCGTGGGAGTGGCTCAAGTGGCTGCCGCACGCCTGCGACGGCGGGCGGATGGACGCCGCCGGTCCGGTCCGGCTCGTCGGCCCGGCCGCCGAACCGCTCGTCGAGCTGCTCGACCTCGACAGCCGCCCGGCGTTCTCGGCGTACGCCGAAGCCGACCCGCACGTCGTGTACATCGTGGACGGAGTGCCGGTGCCGGGCGAGGTCACCGAGGTCGCCGGAGTGACCGTGCTCGACGTCGGCGGCTGGCCCGGCGAACCGGACGGCGCCACCCTGAGCCTGCTCGTCGACGGCGACCGGATCGGGATGCGTACGCCGGAAGGGGTGCGCCCGATCGGCCGCCCCGATCGGCTCGACGAGGCACCAGCGGAGTTCCTCGCACGGCAGCTGACGTCGCTCAGCCCGACGGTGCAACCATTGCCGGACCTGAACACCGGGGCCGCACCCGGCCTGGCCGACCTGCTCGGGATCGCCGATCCCCGCGCGGTCGACCCGGCCGTCACCTGGCGCCCCCGCCCGGCGCGGGACCGGTTGCGCGTGCCGATCGGCGTCGACCCGGCGGGCCGCCCGCTGGACCTGGACCTCAAGGAGTCCGCCGAAGGCGGCATGGGCCCGCACGGCCTCGTCATCGGGGCGACCGGCTCGGGCAAGAGCGAGCTGCTGCGTACGCTGGTCACCGGGCTCGCGGTGACGCACTCGTCGGAGGTGCTGAACCTCGCGTTGATCGACTTCAAGGGCGGCGCGACCTTCGCCGGGATGACGGATCTGCCGCACACCTGTGCCGTCATCACCAACCTGTCCGACGACCTCACCATGGTCGACCGCATGGGCGACGCGCTGCGCGGCGAGATGGTGCGCCGCCAGGAGCTGCTCCGGTCGGCGGGCAACTTCGCGGCGGTGAAGGACTACGAACGCGCCCGGCTGGCGGGGGCGGACCTCGAACCCCTGCCGTCTCTGATGATCATCATCGACGAGTTCAGCGAGCTGCTGACCAGCCGCCCCGAGTTCGCCGAGCTGTTCGGCATGATCGGCCGCCTCGGCCGCAGCGTCGCCATGCACATGCTGCTCGCCTCGCAGAACCTTGACGAAGGCCGCCTGCGGGGGATCGACACCCATTTGAGCTACCGCATCGCGTTGCGGACCTTTTCCTCCGCCGCCAGCCGAGCCGTGCTCGGGGTGCCTGACGCGTACGAGCTGCCGCCGATCCCGGGTTCGGCGTACCTGCGGACGGACACCGCGACGCTGCTGCGGTTCAAGAGCTCCTATGTGTCCGGACCGCTTCCCGCGCAACGATTCCACGCCACCCAGCCCGCGCCGTTCCGTCACCGGGCGATGCCGTTCCCGTTGATCCCCACGCCAGCCGAGGCCACGCCCGAAGACGCCGCCCCCGCGATCGCCCCGCAATCGGACACCGGGGAGACCGTCATCGACGCGATGCTGTCCCGGCTGACCGGCCGCGGCCCGGCGGCGCACCAGATCTGGCTGCCGCCGCTCGCCGATCCGGCCACCGCGGACCAGCTGCTGCCCGGTCTGACCGCGACGCCCGAGCGGGGCCTCTGCCTGCCGAGCTGGCCCGGCAACGGCCGCCTCACCGTGCCGATCGCCATCGTGGACAAGCCGTTCGAGCAACGTCGTGATCTACTGTGGATCGACCTGTCCGGATCCGCCGGGCACGCCGTCGTCGTGGGCGGGCCGCAGAGCGGCAAGAGCACCCTGCTGCGCACGCTGGTCGCGCTGCTCGCGCTCACCCACACCCCGGTCGAGGTCCAGGTCTACCTCCTGGACTTCGGCGGCGGGACACTCGCGGGCCTGTCCGGCCTACCCCACATCAGCGGGTACGCCGGACGCCTGGACGTCGAAGGCTGTCGGCGTACGCTCGCCGAACTGACGGGACTGCTCGCCGAACGGGAGCGGATCTTCAGCGAACGCGGGATCGACTCGATGGCCGCGTTCCGCCGCCAGCCTCCGCCGCCCGAGGACGGGCGCGTGTTCGGCGACGTGTTCCTCGTCGTCGACGGCTGGCTGACGCTACGTCAGGAATTCGAGGAGCTGGAGGAACAGGTCGGTACGCTGGCTGCCCGGGGCCTCGGCTACGGCATCCACGTCGTGCTGGCGGCCAACCGCTGGACCGAGATCCGCCCGGCCCTGCGCGACCTCATCGGCACCCAGGTCGAGCTGCGGCTCGGCGATCCCGCCGATTCGGTCGTCGACCGGCGGGCGGCGGCCAACGTGCCGGTGGGCGTACCGGGGCGGGGGTTGACGGCGGACAAACTGGCCTTCCTCGGCGCCCTGCCCCGGATCGACGGCCGGTCGACCACCGACGACCTCGCCGACGGCGTCGCCGACCTCGTCGCGCAGGTCGGCAGTGGCTGGACCGGACCGAGCGCGCCCAAACTCCGGCTGCTGCCCCACCTGTTGCCGATCACCGCCCTGCTGTCCGACGTGGGTGCGGCGGGGCCGCCGGGCAGCGGTCGAGTGCCGCTCGGCATCGCCGAGGCCGACCTCGCCCCGGTGTACGCCGACTTCGCCATCGACCCGCACTTCCTCGCGTTCGGCGACACGGAGTCGGGCAAGACCGGGCTGTTGCGGCTGCTCGCCGCCGGCCTCCAGGCGCAGTACCGACCGGACCAGGCCGCCGTCCTCGTCGTCGACTACCGCCGCAGCCTGCTGGACGCGGTCGCCGCCGACTACCTCCTGGAGTACTGCGGTTCCGATCAGGCGGTCGCGGCGGCGGTGGCCCAGGTCGAACGCGCGATGCGCGAACGGCTGCCCGGACCGGAGATCACTCCGCAGCAACTGCGCGACCGGTCCTGGTGGACCGGCCCGGAGCTGTTCGTGCTCGTCGACGACTACGACCTCGTCGTGACGCCGGCCGGGAACCCACTCGCCCCGCTGGCCCCCTTGCTGGCCCAAGCCAAGGACATCGGCCTGCACCTGATCCTGACCCGCCGCAGCGGCGGCGCCTCCAGGGCGTTGTTCGAGCCGATCCTGCAACGACTGCGGGATCTGGCGACGCCGGGCCTGGTGCTCTCGGGGTCGAAGGACGAGGGACCGCTGCTCGGCCAGGTCAAGCCGGGACCGTTGCCCCCCGGCCGGGGCCGGCTCGTCACCCGCCGGGCCGCGCCGTCGCTCGTCCAGCTCGCCTGGATCGAGCCCACTGCATAGCGCGATGGGCACTTTTGCCGGGCCGCCGCTCCGCACTTGTGCCGTTCACCAGGGACTCCGCCGCGGCTTCAATGGCGTCAGGGCGTCAAACCCCGACCAGAAACGCATTCGACTAGAAGGGAGGTGGCGCGGTGACGGGACCCGGGTTCCAACTCGACACCGCGGCCGCGGCAGCGGCCGTCCGCGCCTACGACGACAGTTCCGACCAGGCTCGCAGCACGATCCAGCAGATGCTGGGCGACGTCGACGCGCTCCGGGCGACCAGGTACGCCGGTCGCCAGGCGCAGGCGCTCGACCGGGCCGTGGAAGGGCTCGACGGCGATCTGAAGAAGCTGGTGCAACTGCTGTCCGACCTGTCGTCGGTGGTCAACAGCACGCAGACCGCCTACACCGAGACCGACGACAGCGTCGCCCAGTCGCTGACGAGCGCGGCCGGCGGTGCGTACGACCGGCTGCGCGGGAACTGAAGGAGGAGACGATGTCGGATTACGTGGTCAGCGTCAACTTCCAGGCGATGTCGGACCTCGCCGCGGCGCTGCGGGCCAAGGCCGCCACGTTCAACCAGCAGATCGACGACGCGAACAGCAAAGCCGGTCCGCTGCGCGACACCTGGGTGCAGTCCGGCAGCCAGG
This sequence comes from Hamadaea flava, assembly GCF_024172085.1. Lineage (NCBI taxonomy): Bacteria > Bacillati > Actinomycetota > Actinomycetes > Micromonosporales > Micromonosporaceae > Hamadaea > Hamadaea flava. Next base: position 122,651 of record NZ_JAMZDZ010000001.1, read on the forward strand.
CGGCCGAGAAGTACCAGGAGTACTGGACTCGGCTTCAGCGGGCGGCGCAGGAGCTGTTCGCCGACATCGACCGGCTCGGCTCGGCGCTGGGCCAGGCCGGTCAGGACCAGCAGGCCAACGAGGCGAAGTTCGCCTCCCAGTTCGAGTAGGACGCCATGACGGAGTCGTTCGAGGTTCACCTGAAGTCCCTGCTGGACTTCGCCGCCGAGCTGGAGGGCCAGATGACGGCCCTCGGGCTGCCGAACGACCGCCTGGCCGTCCTCACCGGCGCGCCGATGCCGCTCGGCGACTTCACCGAGGCCCGAACCCTCGGCGAACGGCATCGGCGCGCCGCGGCCGAGCTGGCCGCCCTCCTCGGGGCGGCGCAGCAGGCGTTGCTGTTCGCCGCGAACGCCACCCGAGCGGTGGCCGCCGGGTACGAGGCGCAGGACGAGCAGGCGGCGGCCGACCTCCGCCGGGGCACCGTCTACACCTCGGGTACGCGGCTATGAGCACCGACTTCGGCGCGTACGCCCGGGCGCAGCTGGAGCAGCTGATCGCCGTGGGCGACCCGGCCCAGGTACGCGCCGCCGCCGACCTCTGGAGCGACATCACCCGTGGGCTCTACTCCCGGGCAGGCGACCTGGAGCAGCAGCTGCGGGCGTTCACTCCCTATTGGACCGGCGGAGCGGCCGAGCGCTACCAGCAGATGATCGCCGACCTGATCCGGGGACTGTGGCAGCTCGGCGACCTCGCCCGGCTCGTCGCGGACAACGTGTACTCGGCGGGGGAGGCGTTGCAGGCCGCGCGTACCGGGGTGCTGGGCCGGCCCGACCTCGACGCCGTGCGGCTGCTGACCGACCTCGCCCAGAAGTACGCCGACCTCGAAGCGCTCGTCCCGGCCCCGCCCACCGCCGCGCCCTTCCCGGCGGTGAACGACCTGATCGCCGGGACCTATCCCGCCCAGCCCGCCCAGGGGACCCTGTTCGGCGGGGTCTACGGGGCCGGGCTGTCGGCTGCCGCCGCCGCGCTCGGCGGCCGGTTCCGCACCGCCATCCCGCAACTCGTCGGCCCGCCGTCGACCGCGCCGACCGTGCCGACCGTGCCGTCGCCGGTGCCCGCATCGTCCACTCCGAAGTCGCCGGTTCCGGCCGTTTCGGCGCCGGCGCCCACTCCCGTACGCAGCGGCGGCTCGACCGCCGGAACGCGCGCACGGGGGAGTGCCCGTGTACCGGGGTTCAGCCCACCGACCATCCCCACCGGCGCGGTGCCCGGCGGCTCGGGCGTCGTGGATCCCGTCCTCGCGCGGGTCGACTCGGACCCCGTCCCGGTCGGCGTCGCCGCCGGAACCCCGGCCGTCACGCCGGGTGGCGGAGCGTCCGGCGGGGCGGCGGGCGGCGGCTACTTCACCCCGCCGGTCGCACCCATGACCGGCGGAGCCGGCGCGGGCGGCGACGGACCGGGCGGCGGACGCGTACCGCACTGGCTCACCGAACCCGAGCCGGACGTGGTGTTCGGCGTACCGCTGCAGGCGGTCGCTCCGGTCATCGGAGCGGCCGGATGAAAACACTGAACCGGTTCCTCATCCACGCCCGCCCGGCGTGCGTACCACCACTAGGTGGGGCACGGGAGGGGAGCCGTCGTGAGCGTGGGGTGGTACCTGTACGCATTCGTGGATCCGGCCGACGCGGGCGGGCTGGTGTTGCCGCCGGGGATCGACCGGACTCCGGTGCAGCTCGTCCGGGACGGCGCGTACGCGGCGGTGGCGTCCGAGGTGGACACCGCGCCGTTCGACCTGACGCTGTCCGACGCCGACCTGACCGAGGACGGCTGGCTCGCGCACGCCGTGCGTACGCACGACCAGGTGGTCCACGCCGTGTTCAACCGGGCGCCGGTCCTGCCGATGCGTTTCGGCGGCCTGTACGCGACCCGAGCCGGGCTGGTCGGCCTGCTGCGGACCGAACACGCCTGGCTCGTCGACGCCTTCGGCCGGATCCGCGAGGCGACCGAGTGGCACGTGCGGATCACCGAAGACCGGTTGTCCTCGGCGGAACCGGGCAAGGCGGCGGGCGGGCCGGTCTGGCCGTGCCGACGCCGCCACGACCGGTCCACCTCGGACGAACTGTGGACCCGGATGCACGCCGACCTCGCCCCGCACGCCGTACGCAGTCACCAGCGCCCGGCTGCGATGGGGCGGGCATACCTGGTCCGGCGAGAGTCCGAACGCGCCTTCATCCGGGCCGCGGCCGGGCTCACCCGGCTGGTCACCGGGCGGCGGCTGCGCATCGAGATCGTCGGGCCACTGCCGGCCTACCACTTCGTGGACGTGGACTCGCACCGGTTCGCGGGCTTCGCGGCCCGATCGGCGGTTGGCCGCGGGCGCACCGGCCGGTAGCCTCCGAGGAGTAGCCATGGATGCACATGTCGCTGATCTTCTCGGGGCGTGGGCGCTCGACGCGTGTGACGGCGTCGAAGCGGCCGCGATCGAAGCGCACCTCACGCAGTGCGCCCCCTGTTCGGCAGAGGCGTGGAAGCTGCGCGCCGCATCGGCATGGCTGGGAATAGAGCACGTCATGGAACCACCACCCGGACTACGTGGACAGATCCTGGAACGGGCGCGCAGCCGTCGCCCACCCGTCCTGCTGCGCACCCTCGTCGAGGCGTACGCGAGCCAGGTCGCGCTGCTCGACCGGGCGCTGCGCGGGCTGAACCCCGCCGACTGGCGTACGCCCGATCCCCGGCACCACGACCTGGCCGGGCTGATGGTGCACCTGACCCGCAACGACGCCATGCTCGCCACCGACCTCACGTTGCCGGTGACGAAGCTGCCGGAGCCGATCAGGTCCGGTGGGACGCCGGGCCCGGCCGTGCACGAGGTCTGGCGCGCCCAGGCCGACTCGCTGGTCACCGGGCTCGCGTCCGGCGAGGACCTGGATCGCGACGTCTCCCTCGCCGGCCGGGACGGCCCCGGGCGCGGACCGCTGCGCGATGCCCTGGTGCAGCGCGCCTTCGAGACCTGGATCCACCTCGACGACATCAGCGCGCACGTCGGCCGCCGGCTGAGCCAGCCGCCGCCCGAGCAGGTCCGGCGGATCATCTCGCTGGCGGTCGGGCTGTTGCCGGGGGCGCTGGCCGCACACGGGGTGGACCAGCCGGGCGCCGGACGGCTCGTGCTCTCCGGACCCGCGGGCGGCGAATGGGAACTGCCGCTGGGGCCGTTAACCGTGCGGGCCGACGCCGTCACCTTCGCCCGGCTGGTCGCCAACCGGCGCTCGCCGGACACCGCGGCGTACGCGATCGAAGGCGACCGGCAGCTGGCCGGGTCGGTCCTGCGAGCGGCCGCCACCCTGGGATGTGATTGAGGGTGCGGACGGGGGACTCGGACGCACGGTTGCACGAGCGCCTCGTCGGCGGCGACGACGACGCCCTGGCCGAGATCTACGACAGCTGGTCGGCCCTGGTCTTCTCGTTGGCCGTCCGGATCACCCGCGACCGGGCCGGCGCGCAGGACGTCACGCAGGACGTCTTCGTCCACCTCTGGGAGCGGCCGGGGGCCTACGACCCAGGGCGCGGCTCGCTGCGTACCTGGTTGTGCGTGACCACGCGGGGCCGGGCGCTGGACTGGATTCGGCGTACCGAGACGCGCCGCCGCTATCAGGCCGCGGCCGCCCCGCCGGAGGTCGCCGAGGCCGGGGTGGACGAGAGCATCCTCTGGCAGACCGAGGTCAAAGCGGTACGCGCGGCGGTGCAGGCATTGCCCGCCCCGCAGCGGGAGGCCGTCACGTTGGCGTACTTTCATGAGCGGACGTACCGCGAGGTCGCTCGTGACCTGAGCATTCCGGAGGGCACGGCCAAATCCCGGCTGCGCGTGGGACTCGCCCACCTCGCCGACCTGCTCAAAGCCGAGGGAATCATCGACTAACGTCCAGGTCATGAGCAGCCCAGCCACGAGCAGCGGCCCGGACGGCGAGCCGAGCCCGGCCGACACCACCAACCTCGACCGCTACGGCAGCCCGCCGCTGGACTGGGCGCGGGCCCGGGACGCGCTCGCCGCCGTGCCCGGTCCGGAGATCACCCATTTCCTCGGCACCGCCCGCCCCGACGGTACGCCGCACGCCGCCGGCGTCGGCGCGCAGTGGCTCGCCGGCGCGATGTACTTCACCAGCAGCCCCACCACCCGCAAGGCGCGCGACCTCGCCCGGAATCCGATGTGCACGATCTCGGCCCGGCTGCCCGGCATCGACGTCGTCCTCGAAGGAGTGGCCGCCCGGGTGACCGATCCGGAGACCCTGGAGCGGGTCGCCGAGGGCTACCGGGTCGGCGGCTGGCCGTGCGAAGTGGACGGCGACGCGCTCACCGCGGCGTACAGCGCGCCGAGCGCCGGGCCGCCGCCGTGGCACGTGTACCGGTTCACCATCCACACGGTCGTCGGGGTCGCGACCGCCGAGCCCTACGGCGCGACCCGGTGGCGCTTCGAACGCTGATCAAGCCTCGAAATGCTGATCACTGTGGAGACACGGCCAGCCCCTCGATGCCGGGCTGGAAGATCTCCCGGCCGAAGAAGGCCCACCAGTCGGTTCCCTGATCGATGGGACGGAAGTCGGCCCACCACTCGACCAGGGTCGTCGCCGTGCCCGGGATCTCGATGACCCGCATCGTCGCCCGGTAATCCTCGACGGCGTACGGGCTGCGGACGAACTCGTACGCGAGAGTCCGGTGCTGTTCGTCGAGCGCGACGAGCCGTTCCTCGATGACCGCCCCGTCGGCGGTAACCAGATGGCGTACCCGTCCGGTGGAGTCCAGTGCGGACTTCGCGATCCGCGGATGCCACCCGGCGATGTCGCCGAACCGGGCGACGTCGCGCCACACGTCGGCGACCGGACGCGGGATGGTGCCGCTGGCGTACGAGCGGATGAGCGTGCCGGAGACCGGCGCGGCCGCCGGCAGCAGCCGGAAGTCGTCGTAGTGGAAGCCCGGCGCGACCACGCAGCTGACCAGGACCTCCTGGCCGCCGGCGGGCCGCGCGGCCTGCCAGACGCCGGCCGGGACCAGCAGCTGAGGCCGTTCGCCCGCGGCGATGTCCGGGCCGAGCCGCACGACGACCGGATGGGCCGGCTCATCGCCGTCGCCGCCGAAGATCAGCTCCAGTGGGCCGCCGCGATGCCAGAGCCACAACTCGTCCGAGCGCACGGTGTGCCACCGGGACTCCTCGCCCGGCCGCAACAGGAAGTAGATCGCGCCCGAGGCCGCCCGGGGGCCCGGGTACCCCTCGGGCAGGAACTGCTGCGACGTCGTCCAGGTCTCGGCGAACCACCCGCCCTCCGGGTGCGGCTGCAGCCCGAGGACACGGGCGAGGTCCGGCTGAGTCATCGAGGTCTCCTTCTCATCCGCACGTCCGGGCCAGCACATCACACGTCGTGATGCCGGGCGGGCGCGGCCGGCGAACTATTTCGCCGACGAGACGGGGATCGGTGCGACCAGTTCGATCCGACCATCTGCGACGGGCTGATCTCAGTGCGGTGACCAGGGGAGCGGACCTACTGGAGCGGCTGGTACATCACGTGCAGGCCGACCAGCCCGTGCCGCGGATGCCGGAACGCGTCCGGGACGGTGCCGATGATCTGGAAGCCCAGCGACTGCCACAGGTGGACGGCCGCCTCGTTGGTCTCGACCACCGCGTTGAACTGCATGCCGTGATAGCCCTGCTCGCGCGCCCACGTCAGCGCGTACGCCCCGAGCGCCCGCCCGACGCCGCGCCCCTGCGCGGCCGGGTTCACCATGAAGCTGGCGGTCGAGATGTGCGCGCCGCGGGCCGGCCGGTTCGGCCCGAACTTCGCCGAGCCGAGCACCGTGCCGTCCTCGTCGACGGCCACGACGGTCTGCGCGGGCGGCGTCTCCATCCACAGCGGACGCGCCGAGTCCGGTGTCAGATCCTCCGGGTACGCGTAGGTCTCCCCGGCGGCGACGATGTCGGAGAAGAACGGCCAGATCTGCGGCCAGTCGCCGGGGACGGCATCTCGAATGATCACGGTCTGACATTACCGGGGCCGGAACCGATATCCTTCCGCGCATGTTCGCGCGCTTGTTCGAGGGCGTACGCCGTTGGTATTGGCTGGCCGGCGGTGGCCTGATCCTGATCGTGATCGCTGCCTTCGTGCTCTGGCCGGGTGGTGAGGAGGAACCGCGGTCACGCCAGTACCGCGACGTCAGCGCCTGCCTGCTGACCGACTCGGCGGGGATCAACTCGGCGGAGGCGAAACCGGTGTGGGCGGGGATGCAGGACGCCTCGCTGAAGACGCTCGGCCAGGTCCGCTTCCTGTCCATCGCCGGGCCGCAGGACGTGACGAACGGGCGTACCTTCGTCAACACGCTGGTCCTGGGCAAGTGCGCGGTGATCGTCGCGGCCGGGAAGCTGCCGGTGGAGACGGTCAGCGCGGTGGCCCGGGAGAGCCCGAACCAGAAGTTCGTCATCGTCGTCTCGAGCGGCTCGACGCCCGAGCCCGGCGTGGGCAACGTGTCGGTGGTCTCCGCCTCGGGCGACGACGCGACGCGTACCGCAGTGAGCAGCGCCGTCGCCGACTCCCTGAGTTAGCTCTCGACCGTGGAGAGGGCGGTGACGATCTTCGTCAGTGCGCTCTCCAAGTGCGACAGTTCGGCCGGCGTCACCGCCGCGAGCGCCCGTGCCGCGATCTCTCGGCGGGCTTCGGCGATGGGCGCCTCGGCGGCCCGTGCCTTCGGGGTGAGGTAGAGCCGGACGAGCCGGCGATCGTCCGGGTCGCGGCGGCGTTCGAGCAGGCCCGCGGCCTCCATACGGGCGGCGGTGTTGACCACGGTCGGGGTGGCGACGTCGAGCCTGGTCGCGAGGTCGCCCGGGGTCAGCCCGTCGGTGTCCCAGAGCACTTCGAGGACCAGGTTCTGGCCGATGCGTACGCCGTGTTCCTGCATCGCGGCGTCGGTGGTGGTGCGCAGCAGCTTCTGGGCTCGGGTGAGCAGCCGGATCACGTCGGTCACCTGCTCAGTGTATGATCGTTAGCAGGCTAACGATTTGGAGCACCCCTCATGATCCTGGTAACCGGTGGCGGCGGCTTCCTCGGCACGCACGTCACTCAAGCGCTGCGTGATCTGGGCGAGGACGTGGTGATCGCGCAGCGGCGCGGACCGTCGCCCGTGGACGTGACCGACCCGGCAAGTGTGCGCGAGCTGGGCCGACGCTTCCCGATCACCCGCGTCGTCCACCTCGCCGCCGCCGGCCTCGGCGACGGGTCCACTCTCGACAAGCTCTGGGCCGACACACTCGCGCTGTTCACCGTGCTGCGGGCGGCGTACGAGTGGAACGTCGAGCGCGTCGTGCTGGCGAGCAGTATCGGCGTCTACGCGGGCGTTACGCCCGACGACGGGTACTACCGCGAGGACGTCCCGCTGCCGGTCGCGAGCCCGCACGCCATCCCGGCCGCGAAGAAGATCATGGAGACGGTGGCCGCGGTCCAGCGCGAGGTCCCGTCGGTCACGGCCCGCGTCGGCGCGATCTGGGGACCGCTCGGCCGGCCCGCGTCGCCCTTCTTCGCCGCGCCCCAGATGATTCACCAAGTCGTCCGCGGACAGCAGCCGGCCGCACCCGCGGACGACGCCATAGACATGTTGTACGCCAAGGACTGCGGCACCGCCGTGGCCCGCTTGGTCACCACCGCCGAACTGCGCCATTCGGCGTACAACATCGGCAGCGGCCGGGTGACCTCGAACCGGGAGCTGGCGGCGGCGATCACGCGCGTGGTGCCCGGAGCCCGGATCGCGCTGACGGACGGCGGCGAGACGCAGGCCGCGCTGGACGTGGCGCGACTGCGCGCGGACACCGGGTTCGAGCCCGAGTACGCCCTGGACCGCGCGGTGGCCGACTACGCCGCCTGGCTGGCCGACCACGAGAAGTGAGCGGTCAGGGGTGGCGGGGCCAGCCGTGGTCGAAGATCGGGTAGCGCTCGGCCGGGGTCGCCGACCCGTGGAACGTGGCGGCATCGGGGCTGCCCAGGTCGTCGTCGGTGTCGTCCTGCCACAGCGGCGACCATTCGATGCGGAAGGCCCGGTGCGCGCGCCGGGCGATCGCGTAGGCGATCTCCGGGATGTCGGCCTGGTCGAACTGGTCCTGGCGCAGCGAGAACTGGTCGTACAACTCGCACGAGATGAGGTTGCGCAGCCGGGCGAGGTCGGCCGGCATGTCTTCGTCGAGATCCGGCGTGGTCATGCCCTTCACGGTCGGCCTGCCGTCGCGCTCCGGTCAAGCACGCGAGACTCTTCCCACAAGCCGTCTCCGGGCAAGGGACCCTGAGGAAGCTCAGGGTCGGGACCGACCTTCGGCGGGGGCAGCGGCTCGCCAAGATCCATAGCGTCGGTCGCATGATGCACATCCTGGAGTCGGCGGCCGCCTCGCCCTGGGTCTACCTGGTGCTGTTCGCGGTCGCCGTGCTGGACGCGTTCTTCCCGGTGGTGCCGGCCGAGACGATGGTGATCACCGCCGGGGGACAGCCCAACCTGGCGCTGGTGATCCTGGTCGCCGCGGCGGGCGCGTTCGCGGGCGACCACGTCTCGTACCAGATCGGCCGGACCGCCGGGCAGGGCCTGCTGCGCCGGATGCCGCCGGACAGCAAGCGGCGGGCGGCGTACGAGTGGGCGTCGAGGGCGCTCCAGGAACGTGGGGGACTCCTGCTGGTCGTCGCCCGGTACATCCCCGGCGGCCGGACGGCGGCCACCATGACGACCGGTGCGGCGGCGTACCCACGCCGGAGGTTCGCCTTGTTCGACGCGATCGCCGCGGTGTCCTGGGCGCTCTATTCGGGGCTGATCGGGTATCTCGGCGGGCGGGCCTTCGAGGACGATCCGCTGCGCGGGTTGCTGCTCGGGCTCGGGATCGCCGTCTCGATCACCGTGGCGGTGGAGGCGATCCGTCTCCAGCGCCGCCGGACAGCCCGGCCTCGTACGCCAGAATCGCGGCCTGCACCCGGTTACGCAGACCGAGTCGAGTCAAGATCGAACTGACGTGGGTCTTGACCGTGCCCGCCCCGAGGAACAGCCGCTCGCCGATCTCCTGATTGGACAGTCCGGCGCCGATCAGGGCGAGCACCTCCCGTTCCCGGCCGGACAGCTGAAGCACCCGGGCGCGGGCCTCGGTGACCCGGCCGAGCTGGTCGCCGCCGAGGTGGGCGATGACCCTTCGCGCGACGCGGGGCGACAGGAACGCCGCGCCCTCCGCCGCCGCGCGTACGCCGGCCGGCAGTTCCCGGGGATCGCCGGACTTGAGCAGGAAACCGGCCGCGCCGGCTGCCAGCGCGCCGGAGATGTAGTCGTCCTCGCCGAAGGTGGTCAGCATCAGGACGGCGATCTGCGGCGTTCCGCGCCGGATCTCGCGGGCCGCGGCCAGCCCGTCGAGCCTCGGCATCCGGATGTCCAGCAGCGCCACGTCGGGCCGGTGCCGCTGGGCCAGCTCGACGGCCTCGCGCCCGTCGGCCGCCTCGGCGACGATCTCGATGCCCGGGTCGGTGGCCAGGATCGCGCGTACGCCGGACCGGAACATCGGCTCGTCGTCGGCGACCAGCAGCCGGATCACTCAGCGACTCCGGGGGTCTCAGTGACTCCGGGGGTCTCAGTGACTCCGGGGGTCTCAGTGACTCCGGGGAGGTGGTCCTTGCCGACGAGCCGCCCGTCGCGGAAGCACAGCCGGTAGACGTCGATCGGGCCGCCGAACAGGTCGTCGCTCACCCGGTAATACTCGCATTCCGCCCCGGCAGGGATCGGCGGCTCCGGCACGTCCGGCCGTCCGTCGACCTCGTGCGCGGGCAGGTTCAGCTCGGCCCGCGCCTGCCCCAGCTGAAACGACCGGTAGGTCTCGCCATCCACTAAGGACGTCGTCACCTCGTGCACGCGTAGGCCGAGCACGATGACGCCGATCACCGTGAACGCCGCGAGCTGCACAGCCAGGCCACCCCACAGCGTCCGGCGCACGGATCGGCGCGCCGACTCCCGCGCTGGTGGCGGCTGTTCCGGCACCGGCGGCCCGCCGTGCACGGGCAACTCGGCGATCACCTCGAAACCGCCGCCGCGCGGCTCGGCGCGCAACGTCCCGCCTGCCAGCCGCGCCCGTTCCCGCAGGCCAGCCAGCCCCATGCCGCCCGGCTCCACGGACGCCGGCCCGCCCGGACCATTACGCACGGTCACCGTCACCCGATCTCCCACGCGCCGCGTGTCGACGGTCACGGCCGCGCCCGGCGCGTGTTTCGCCGCGTTGGTCAAGCCTTCTTGCACTATGCGGTACGCCGAGAGCCGTCCCATCGCCGGCAAGTCGTCGACCGCGGTGCCGCTGAGCGACACCGCCATCCCGGAGTCGCGCGTACGCCGGACGAGGTCGGCCAGGTCCGGCACGTGCGGCTCGGTCGGCGCGGGCTCAGGACCTGCGCCGCCGCTACCGGGCCGGCCACCGAGCACGCCGATGATCTCCCGGAGCCGATCGGTGGCGTCCGCGGCGGCGACGCGTACGTCGGCCGCGGCCGCTCGATGATCGTCGGACAGCCGCGGATCGATCTCGAGCGCGCCCGCCCGCATCGCGATCAGACTGAGATCGTGCCCGAGCGAGTCGTGCATGTCCCGGGCGATCCGGTTCCGTTCCCGCAGCCGGGCTTCCTCGGCGACCAGCTGCCGTTCGCGTTCGAGCTGGTCGGCACGCTGCCAACCGGCTTCCACGAGCGCGGCTCGCTGCCGGGCGTACTGCCCGGCCCACCAGGGCAGCACCGCAAACACGGCCAGGGGCACGAGTGTGTCGATCCACGCCCAGAGGTCGCCCAGCGCGGCGGCGGCGAGGACGAGCCCGGCCATGGCCACCAGCCCGAAGACGGCAGCGGCGGGGGCGGTCCGGTCCATCCGGCGGCCGGCGGCCAGCGCGGTGAGCACCGACAGCACGACCGGCCAGGCCGGCAGCTCGGACGAGCCGATCGGGATCGCCAGAATCGCCGCAGAACCCGCCGCCAGGGTCCAGCCCGGGGCGCGCCGGGCGGCCGCGTACGCGATCGCGGTCAGCCCGAGGCCGACCAGCAGCCGCAGCCAGTCGATGCCGGCCCCGGCCTTCAGCAGCTCGACCACCAGCAGCACGATCACGAGGAGGGCGGCTGCACCGTCGCGCAGGCGGGCGCGTACGGAGCTGGGCATGAATCCACCGTAGCGGGCGGGCGGCTAGGGTGGGGCGATGAAGATCGCGATCACCGGCAGCACTGGCCGGGTGGGCGGGCGGGTCGCCCAGAGGCTCGCGGCGGCCGGTGGTGTGCACGAGGTCATCGGGCTGACCCGGCGCGAGGCTCCGTACGACGACGTCGCGGCGCTGCGTACCGCGCTGACCGGAGTCGACACCCTGGTCTTCGTCTCGAGCGACGGCGAAGCCGCGAAGGTGATCCTGCACCACCAGAACGTGCTGCGGGCGGCGGTGGAGGCCGAAGTCGGCCACGTCGTGCTGCTCAGCGGGCTGGACGCCGATCTGGACTCCCCGTTCTGCTACGCGCACACGAACGGCTACTCCGAGCAGGTCCTGCGGTCGAGCGGGCTGCGGTACTCCATCGCCCGCGCGGGGCTGTTCGCCGAGTTCCTCGGCGGGCTCGTCCGGCAGGTCGCCGTGGACGGCACGGTCCGGCTGCCCACCGGCGGCGGCCGGATGTCGCTGGTGGCCCGGGACGACGTCGCCGACTGCCTGGCCGCCCTCGCGCTGGCCGGGCCGACCGACCGGCACCACGACCTGACCGGCGCGGAGAGCCTCACCGGCCTCGACGTCGCCAAAGCGGCCGGGTACGCCTTCGAGGAGTGCGCCGACGCCGACTTCGCCGCCGCGCTGACGCTCGCCGGCGAGGAACCCTGGTGGGTGTACGCCTACAGCTCGATGTTCGCCGCGATCCGGCAGGACCGCTGGTCGCCGGTGAGTGACGAGGTGAGCCGCCTGCTGGGCCGCCCACCGGCAGGCATCATGCGCTGAAGAACTGGGTATGGGATGGTTCGGTGGGGAAGGGAGAAGCGTGTCGGATCCGATCACGGTGGACGAGTTGCGGCCGGGCGATCACGCCTGCCTGACGTACTCGGACAGCGACGAACGGCTGGACATCGTGGCCGCGTTCGTCGCCGACGGCCTGGATCGCGGCGACAAGATCATCTGTTACACCGAGGAACTGTCCGCCGACCAGATGGCGGCCGAGCTGGTCAGCCGCGAGGTGACCGGTGCCCGTGACGGGCAGCTCATCATCGCCCCGAGCCGCGACGTCGGCCTGGTCGGCGTCGGCGCGCAGCCCGTCGTCGACGTGCTCGGCGCGGAGCTGGCCGTCTCGGTCGAGCAGGGCTATCCAGGGCTGCGTGTGTCGGCCGACATGTGCTGGGCGGTCGCGCCGTCTCCGGCGGTCGAGCGGCTGGCCGAGTTCGAGACCGCACTGGGCAGTCTGTTCACCTCCGGCAAGCTGACCGCGATCTGCGAGTACGACCGGGACCGGTTCGACCCGGTGACCCTGTCCTTCGCCGCCCGGTCGCACGCCAAGACGGTCGCGGCGCTGGCGTACCACGACGATCCGGTACTGCGGATCTGCCGTCAGCACCGGCCCCCCGGCGTACGCATCGCCGGCGAGCTGGACTTCACCCATCGCGACCCGCTGGAACAGGCGTTGTCCGAGGCTGTGCGGCTCGACCGGCACCTCTACCTGAACCTGGCCAAGCTCCATTTCATCGATGTCGCCTGCGCGACGCTCGTGGCGAAGACGGCGTTCTCCCTGCCGCCGGGCCGCACGATGACGATCGTGGCCTCTTCGATGGTGACCTCGGTGCTGCGCCTGCTCGGCGTCGAGGACTCCGGCGCGTCGCTGACGGGTGGCCGGTCGTCCGGCGGTTCGTTCTCGGACGGCTCCGTGGGCGGCGACGTTCGGCTCAGATTGATAGAAGCCGATGAGCGCCCCTGACCTGCGCCCTCCCGACCGCGACCGGCCTGACGTCGCGGCCGAACTGCTCGAGCAGCAGTTCGACGCGGCGGGCTTGTATTCGCTGCGCTCGGCGATCGCCGCCCACGCCTCGGAGTTGGGCGCCGACAGCCGAAGGGCGGGCGAGATCGTGCTGGCCTGCCACGAACTGGCGATCAACGCCGTACGCCACGGTGGCGGCCGGGGCCGGCTGCGCCTGTGGCGCTCCGGTGACCTGCTCTACTGCGAGGTCACCGACGACGGCCCCGGGCTGTCCGACCCGGACGCCGGCTCCCAGCCGGTGCCGCTCGCCGAACCGGGCGGTCGCGGACTCTGGATCGTCCGGCGGCTCGCCGAGAGCATCGAGATCGCCAACCATCAGGGCACGACGATCACCGTCGCGTTCGCCCTCCACTAGGCCCGGCTTATCGTTTGTCGGCTGCACGTCGCTTTCATGGGACTGCGATACCATGACGGTACCGTGATCGCATGAACATACTCATCTCTCCCACTGGCCCCCGTAGCCGGCTGCTCGGGGTGATCGCGGCAACCGTCGGCCTGACCACAGCGGGTCTGGCGGTCGCGGGCTGCGGCCCGGCCGGCGGCACCACGGCCGCCCCGTCCGCCCAGACCGTCGTGACCGAGGCTCCGTCCGGGCCGGTCGCGACCGGCGAATCGTCCGCGCCGGCCGAGCCCGGCGCGCATGACGGCATCCCGGCGCTGTGCCTCGACGAGGCGACCATCGCCGCCGCCGTCGGCTTCGCCGTGCATGTCGAACGCCCGACGATCAAGCAGAACGGTGACGCCGTCAACTGCACCTTCCTGGCCGACGACCAGCAGGCCCGGCCGGGTGCGAACGTCAGCGTCCTGGTCGCCCCGGCCGCGTACGCCGAGCAGGCGCGCACGGACATCAAGAGCAGCGCCACGCGGGCCGGCGTCGGCACCGCACCCGTCGGTGTCGGGCAGGACGGCCTCGCGTACGAGTCGGCGCAGCGCAGTGCGGCGGCCACGGTGGTCGGCGGCAGGCTCGTCGCCGTGACCGCCGACGGCATGGGACTCTCGTCGCCCGGGGTCGGGCGGCGGGCGGTCGAGAAGCTGGTCGCCGCCGTCGCCGCCAAGATCGGGGGCTGACATGCGCCGGAATGTGCGGGCGAGGGCGGCCCTGCTCGTCATCGTCCTGAGTGGATTGGGTGGCTTCGGACTGAGCGGATGCGGTGACTCGGCCTCGTCGGGCCTCGACGGGGGCCAACGCTCGGCAGTCACCACCGCGCCGACACCCGAGCCGTCGGCGACCGGCGATCCGATCGGCAGTCCGCCCGGTGGCTCGCCGACCCGCAAAGGCAGTCCCAGCAAGGCTTCCGGCACGCCGACCGGCCGGTCTTCGGGAGCGCCGTCGGGTATGCCTTCGGGGTCGCCGAAGGGCTCGGGCAAACCGCGCGGTGCGCTGGTGTTCGACCCGTTCGCGAAGATCTCCTGCACCTGGGTGCCACGCTTGTTCGTCGACCTGTCCGGGCACGCCAAACCGGGTGTCGCGGTACGCGTACCGGTGTGGGCGTCGAACCTGGCGGCCGGGGTCACCCTGACGATCCGGGCCGAGCTGAACGGGTCGAGTTATCGGACGACCACGACGGTCACGGCGGCCGCGCCGGAGTGGCGGGGCACCGCCCAGCTGGCCATGGCGCTGCCCGAGTCCGGCGACTTCTTCAGCACTGCGATCGAACTCGACAGCACCGGCAAGCTGGCCGGGAAGACCACGGACAACTCACGGCGTACCGTCGCGGGCACGCTGCCCAGCCCGCGACCGTCCAGCGAGGAACCGATCACCTGCCCGACGGTGACCTGAAGCGGGGCGACCTGAGCGGGGTGACCTGAGCGGGGCGACCTGAGCGGGGCGACCTGAGCGGCGGCGGCCCGGCGGTACGATCATGCCGATGTCCATGCCCTATGAGGCGACCGGCCGGGTCGGCCAGAAGGCCCGCACCCGGCAGGCCCTCGTCGACGCGACCCGGCGATTGCTCGCCGAGGGCCAGACGCCGCAGGTCGAGGAGGCCGCCGAGGCGGCGGGGATCTCGCGTACCACGGCGTACCGCTACTTCCCGAATCAGCGGGTGCTGCTCATGGCGGCGCACCCGGAGATCTCGCCCGACACGTTGCTCGGCCCGGACGCGCCCGCCACCCTGCCCGAACGGCTCGACGCGTTCGTCGCGGCGTTCTGCGAATACAACTTCACCTGGGAGCATCAACTGCGCGCTGCTTTACGCGTATCCCTTGGGCCGGATGCGGAACGGCCGACGTTGCGGCAGGGCCGCGCGGTGGCCTGGGTCGAGGATGCGTTGGCGCCCTTGCGCGTGACGCATCCGGCGGTGGACGTGCACGCGCTGGCGATCGCGATCCGCTCGGCGATCGGCATCGAGACGCTGATCTGGCTGTCGGATGTGGCCGGATACGACGAGGCCCAAGCCGCGCGGACAGTACGCCAGACTGCCCGCGCCCTGCTCGACGCGGCCACCGGTCGGTAGCGGCGAAGGCAGGGCGCGGGCGGGTCGGGAAGCGGGTCAGGACCAGCGGAAGAACCGGGCGGCCGCGGTCCACGCCACCGCCGCGTAGGCGCAGAGCACCACGATGTGCAGCGCCTGCGGCCAGTGACCGGCCGCCGCGTCCTGCATGACCTGGACGCCCGCGCCGAGCGGGGTGAACTCGCCGATGCGCTGCAGCGTCTTCGGCATCACCTCGAGCGGCACCCACAGGCCGGCGAAGAACATCAGGGGGAAGAAGGTCAGCGACCCGAGGCCCTGCGTCAGCTTCGCCGAGCCCACCGAGGCCAGCAGCAGCCCGAAGCCGAACAGGCAGGCCGCGACGAGCAGGAAGCCGAGCACGAACGCCAGCGGGTTGCCCGGCAGGTCGACCCCGTACGCCAGCCAGCCGACCCCGAGCACCAGCAGCACTCCGATGCCCAGCACGGTGAGGTGGGCGAACGCCTGCGCGGTGAGCAGGTCGCGGGGCCGGGCCGGAGTGGCCGCCAGCCGGCGCAGGATGCCGCGTTCCCGGTAGGTCGCCAGCTGCGCCGGCAGCATGCTGAGCGCGACCATCGCCACCGCCATGGTGAGCATGATCGGCACATAGACCGAGAGCGTCGAACGCCCGCCGAGCGCGGGGTTGGCCTCCCGGAAGGCCGGCACGCTGCCCAGGATCGCCAAGATGGCCGGGGCGAGCAGGATGCCGAAGACGACGGCCGCGATGTCGCGGAAGTAGAGGCGCAGCTCGGTGCGGAACATGGTGACGTTCATCGGTTCGCTCCATCGATAGCGTCGGGAGTGGCGGTTTCGGTGCTGGCGGAGACTGCGGTGAGCTGCACGAACGCGTCGTCGAGTGTGGACTGCTCGACGCGCAGGCCCAGCGGGGCCAAGCCCTGCCGCGACAGTTCGGCGACGACGGCCGGCAGTGCTTCCTCCGTGCCTCGCACGGTGACGTGCTCGCCGTCGACGGCGACGTCGCTGACGCCGGGCAGCCCGTCGAGGGTGACGGGCCGGGCGACGCGGAAGGTGAGCACCTGGCCGGTCGCGACCAGCGCGGTGAGGCCGGCCGGGGTGTCGAGGGCGGCGATCCGCCCGTCGTGGATCACCGCGACCCGGTCACACAGCCGCTCGGCCTCGTCCATGAAGTGCGTGACCAGGAGAATCGTCACGCCCCGGTCGCGGATGTCGGAGATGAGCTGCCACGTGTCGCGCCGGGCCTGCGGGTCGAGACCGGTCGTCAGCTCGTCCAGGATCGCCAGCCGCGGATTGCCGACCAGCGCCAGCGCGATCGACAGCCGCTGCTTCTGCCCGCCCGACAGCTTCGCGTACGCCGTGTTCGCCGAGCCGGTCAGCCCCAGGTCGTCGAGCAGCTGCTCCGGCCGGGCCGGGTTCGGATAGAACGAGGCGAACAGGTGCAGCGCCTCGCCGGCCGTGATGCGATCCTGCAGGCTGGACTCCTGCAGCTGCATGCCGAGGATCCGGCGCAGCCGTTCCCGGTCGCGCTGCGGATCCAGGCCCAGCACCCGGATGTCGCCCCGGTCGGGCGTACGCAGTCCGCCGACGCATTCGACGGTGGTGGTCTTGCCGGCGCCGTTGCGCCCGAGGATGCCGAAGATCTCGCCGCGCTCGACGGAGAAGGTCACGTCTTCGACGGCCACGCGCTCGCCGTAGCGCTTGTGCAGGTTCGTGACTTCGAGGACTTTCGGAGTGGCTGTCATGCCTGTAGACGCTAGAAATCGGCGGCGTCGCCCAGAATCCGTTCAGCCCTCCGCTTGGGGTAGACCTAGCCCCACCCCGGCCGGAAGTCAGCCCCAATGCGGTCCGGGCCGGTGACCGGCCAGACTGGGGGGCATGACGGCAAGGTTGCGCGCGTTCGCGGCAGGTCTGGAGCTCTACGCCCTGAGCCTGTTCGGCCTGCTGTGCCTCGGCCCGGTACTGGTCGTCTTCACCCCGGGCCTGCTGCTTGGTCTAGTCTTCCTCATCCCCGGCCCGATGGTGGCCGTGCGACGGTTGACCGGGTTGGTGCGGCGGCGTACTCGGGACCTGGCGGGCATCGAGGTGCGGAGTCCCTACGCGCCCGAGCCGCCCCCGCCGCAACCCCAGGCCGATGGCTGGTACCGGCGCGATCGTCAGCTGTTCAAGAGGGCCTGGTGGCCGCGGATGGCCGATCGCATCGACTGGGTTCTGGGCGACAACGCGACCTGGCGCGACCTCGGCTGGATGTTCCTCGCCCCGATCGGCGCGCTGCCCGGCGTGCTGCCGCTCGTGTTGCCCGCCGCGGCCTTGTGGGTTGCCGCGTCCGCACAGCTGCCAGACGCCGCAATCGGCAGCCTGGTCGCGGTCACCGCGCTGGCCGGGCTCGCGCTCGCGCCGTCCGGTCTGCGGTCGTCGGCCCGGTTCCACCGCCGCCTGCTGGGCGGCCGGGTGCTGCGCTCCGACGTCCACGACGTCCAGGCAGACCATCGAGTACGCCGCTGGGTCGGCAAGGCGTCCTCACCAGTGGTCCGCCTGGCCCTTCTGCTGCTCACAAGTGCCATCGCGATCCCGGTGTTCGTCGCGACGGTGGCCGCGCTGGTCCTCGGCTACGGGCTCGGCCTGATCTTCCTCGTCCCCTGGGGGCAGGCCGATCTGCGCTGGCTGGCGGACTGGCGGCGGTCGCTGGCCCAGTGGTCGGGCGTGTCGATCCCGAGTCCCTATCGGCCGTTGCCGCCCCTGGTGCAGCGGCCCGACGGCATGTACCGAGTGGGCAAGAACCTCTACAAGACACCGCGCTGGGCGCTGTGGACCCAGCGGTTCTACTGGGTGCAGACCGATCCGGCGACCTGGCGGGAACTGGTGTGGCGGGGGAGCGATCCGATCGTCGGCGGACTGATCGCCGGAGTTCCGGTGCTCCTGGTGGTCTACGGGATCTGGGGCCAGATCCTGCCCCGAATCGTGCACTTCTTCGTCGGCGAGTCGCCCGCGAACTTCTGGTACGGCACCTTCATCGGCCATCCCGCCGCCGCGATCCCGGGCGGGCTGGCGCTGGCGGCGCTCGGGGTGGCGATCGCCCCCGCCGCGCTGCGGCTGCACGGGCGCTGGAGCCGGCTGCTGCTCAAGCCATCCGGTGACACCGCGCTCGCGCAGCGGGTCGAGCAGCTGACGCTGTCCCGCGCCGACGCCAGTGACGCCGCCGCTCGCGAGCTGCGGCGCATCGAACGCGACCTGCACGACGGCCCGCAGGCCCGGCTGGTCGCGCTCGGTCTGCGCCTCGGCACGATCGAGGCGCTCATCGACACCGATCCGGCCGCGGCCAAGGAACACACCGTGCAGACCCAGGAGGCGGCCGCGCACGCGCTGCGCGAACTCCGCGAGGTCGTCCGGGGCATCCATCCGCCGGTGCTGGCCGAACGCGGCCTGGCCGACGCAGTACGCGCGCTGGCGCTGGACAGTCCGCTCACCGTGACCGTCGACATCGACCTGCAGGTGCGGCTGCCCGAGCCGATCGAGGCGGCGGCGTACTTCTCCGTGGCGGAGGCGTTGGGCAACGCCGCGAAGCACGCCCGCGCCCGGACCGTCGCCGTCCGGCTCGACCTGCTCCCGGCCGGTGGCGCCGACCCGGCCGCCAACGGCGACGTGCTGCGGATGATCGTCCGCGACGACGGCCGGGGCGGCGCGGATCCGGCCAATGGCAGTGGCCTGCGCGGCCTGGCGCGTCGGCTCGGTATCTTCGACGGGACCGTCACGCTGTCGAGCCCGCCCGGCGGCCCCACCGAGCTGATCATGGAGCTGCCATGCGCGTCGTCCTCGCCGAGGACCTCTACCTCCTCCGGGAGGGACTGATCCAGCTGCTGACGGCGCACGGGTTCACCGTCGTCGCGGCGGCCGAGACGGGTCCTGAGCTGGCGGCGGCGTTGGCCGAGCACGAGCCCGACATCGCGATCGTGGACGTACGCCTGCCCCCGACCAACACCGACGAAGGACTGCGGATCGCGTTGGAGGCCCGACGCCGGCGCCCCGGTCTGCCGGTCCTGGTGCTGTCCCAGCACGTCGAGCAGCTGTACGCCCGCGAACTGCTCGAAGACGGCTCGGGCGGAGTCGGCTACCTGCTCAAGGACCGGGTGCTCAACGCCGGTCAGTTCGTCGACGCGATCCGTCGCGTGGCGGCGGGCGGCACCGCGATGGACCCCGACGTCATCGCGAAGCTCCTCACGCGGGCCCGGCCGGACAGCCCGGTCGACCAGCTGACCCCCCGGGAGAAGGAAGTCCTCGGGCTGATGGCCGAAGGCCGGTCGAACGCCGCGATCGCCCAGCGGCTGTTCATGAGCGAGGGCGCGGTCGGCAAGCACACCGCCGGAATCTTCGGCAAACTCGGGCTCGGCCCGTCCGACGACGACAACCGGCGAGTGCTGGCGGTGCTGGCGTACCTGAACAGCGGCCGCTAAACCGACGGTTTGTGGGCGACGACCAACATCCGCTGGGCGTGCGACTCGAACCGGCCATGCCGCTGGATGTGCTCGTGCAGCGCCAGCAACGTGTCGTGGTACTTCTCGACGGTGAAGTCCGGCACCGCCCAGATCACCTTGCGGATGAAGTAGACCACCGCGCCGACGTCGGCGAACGTGACCACCAGCGATTCGGCCCGCAGCTCGTCGAGGACGAGACCGGCGGCCGTCAGCTCCCGCCGGGCGGTCTCCGGCTCGCGCTCCGGCCCGTAGGTCTGCGGCCCGAGGAAGAACTCCGTCAGCTCGCGATTGGACCCCGGCCCGATCTGTTGGCTGAAGTAGACCCCGCCCGGCTGCAGTACCCGGGCGACCTCGGCCCACCCGACGACGTTCGGATGACGGCTGACCACCAGGTCGAACGTCTCGTCCGGGAAGGGGAGCGGACCGTCCTCGGCCGCCTCGACGACCGACACGCCTAACGGCTGGAGCGTACGCCGGGCCAGCGCCAGGTTCGGCGGCCAGCCCTCGGTCGCGTACGTCGTGGGGGCGAGCGCCGGGACCTCGGCCAGCACCTCGCCGCCGCCGGTCTGGACGTCGACGGCGACCCGGGCCCCGGCCATCAACGCCGACATCCGCCGCAAGTATCCCCAGGACGGCCGCTGCTCGGTCGCCCGGCCGTCCAGCCAGGAGAAGTCCCAGCCGTCCACGTCGGCCTCGGCCGCTTCGGCGAGCAGCTCGTCGAACGGCCTCCCGGCGGTCGTCCGGGGATCGGCTGTCCGGGCTGCGTCGGCAGGCGGTTCAGCGGATGCGGCGGTCATGGCCTCAGCGTCCCAAGGGCGGCCGTCCCGGGCAAGTGATCCACACCGGCGAGTGGAAAGCGCTGCGGTATCAGGTTTCCGACAGTCGCCGAACAGTGGGCCTACGGCGGTTGGTCTCATGTCGACGGTGATCTACTCTTCGGGCGTGGCTGAACTCCTCCGCTTCGAATCCGACTTCGGCACTGTGTACGTCGAAGAGCGCGACGACAGCGGGCTGGAGCGCGTCGGCGTGTTCAGCCGCGCCAAGCCCGCCAAGGAGAAGCTCGAGGTCGCCCTGGCCCAAGTCCGGCCGGCCTTCCAAGCCGCGATCACGGCCCTGTCCGACCTTCCGGTCGCACCGGACGAGTTCGAGATCGAGGTCGGCCTGACACTGACCGCCGAGGCCGGTGCGCTCATCGCGCGTACCGCCGCGGAGGGACATCTGGTCGTGCGGGCGGTGTGGCGTAACCCGGTGGCGGGACGGGAGTGACCGGGCAGCCCACGCTGGCCGGCCGGGTCCGGGTGCTGGCAGGTGACCCGGAGCGGATCGTGGGCGCGGGGGTCGCGTTGTCCGCGCGCCGCGTCCTGACCTGCTGGCACGTGGTCTCCGACGAACCGGCCGACGCCCTGGCCGTCGCCGAGCCGTCCGGCGTGCCCATCGAAGCGGACGTGACCTGGTCGGCCCCGATCGGCCCGCACGGCGAAGGAGACCTGGCGGTGCTGACCACCCGCGCGCCGCTGACCGGGCCGCCCGCCCGCCTGGCCGACTGCGGCGACGCCGAATTCGACGTACGCGTCATCGGCAACCCCGCCCAGTCCCCGGCGCAGATCCTGGCCCGGGCGCGGCTGGTCGGCCCGGCCGACCCGGTCACCGGCTGGCGGCAGCTGGACCGGCTGTCCACCGCGACCGTCGCCGTCGACCGCGGCTTCAGCGGAGCGGGCGTGTTCGACCCGGACGGCCGCGTCGTCGGCCTCACCGTCGCACGTTCGCAACTCGGCCAGCAGACCGTGGGCTGGATGATCCCAGTGGCCGCCTGGCGCCGCCTGCTCCCCGCCGACCTCGCCCCAGCGGTGACCGCCGCGCCCCGGACCGAGCCACTGAGCCCCACCGAACGCAGTACGCTCGCCCGCGCCCTCGCCACCGTCCCCACCATGCTCGACCCGTTGGCGCGAGCCGAGCTGATCGCCGCACTGCCCGACGCCATCCGGCTCCGCGTACGCGTGACGCATCGCCTGCTCCTCGACTGCCGCGAACTGATCACCACCACACTCGACACGGACGGCGGATTCCCGGCCCTCTATGGGCGACTGTCCGAGCGGGAGGATCCCGATAGCATCTCTTTGCGGGAGTTCCGTGCACTCGCGGCGTCGATGCGGCTCCTGCCGGCACCGGACGAAGAGGACTGATCATGCCCCGCCTGTTGCTTCAGCAAGCCACCGAACTGCGGGACGTGCTCCTGTCGGTGGGAGTGCTGAAGAACGCGGACGAACGTCAGTTGTGCCTCGACGCCGTCCACACCGAACTCGGTCGGCAGATCGTCAGTGACAACCGGAAGACCACGGCGCACAAGACCGATCTGATGGTCATCGTCCAGGCACTGTCGGCCGAGCCCGAAGGCCTGCCCACGTTGCTGCGTGCGGCGGAGGCGTTCGGCGAGCCGGGTGACGTCGTGCCCGCGTGGCGTGTTCTCGCCCGCCTGGACCTGGCGGACCTGCTCGACGGGGTTCGGCCCGATGTCGTCGCGGAGGTCGCCGGTCAGGTGATGGACGCCCGGGTGGACGTCGACAAGCCGGATGTCGTCCTCCAGCAGGTCGGTTGGCAGCGAGCCGAGGCTTGGGGCGCGTCCGCGATGATCGCCTTCGTGGTCCTGCTGCTGGAGCGGCTGTCGGGGGAGGCGGGCGGTGCCGGGGCGAATCCGGCCAGTGGTGCGGTCTCCGGTCGGGAAGGCAACACTGCCAGGATCGAGACCTGGCTCACCGGCGGACGGTATGCTTTTGGGTTGACCGGTGCTGACCTGGACAACGCTCGCCGTGTGGCGCGATTGATCAGTGCGGCCGCGGGACCCGGCTCGAACACAGGTTTGCCGGCGCATGAGGAAGGTCCCGACGTGGGTACCACGACGATCATCAAGGTCACCGACTCGGGGACCGCGCAACCGCCTGCCCTGGTCTGGGGCGGTGTACCGGCCCGCAATCAGTACTTCGTGGGCCGCCGCGAAAGCCTGACCACTCTCGACGCCGCACTGACCCAGCAGGCTCGGGCGTCGGTCCTGCCGAAGGCCAGCGTGCGCGGCGCCGGCGGGGTGGGCAAGACCCAGCTCGCCGTCGAGTACACCTACCTGAACCAGAGCCGGTACCAGATCATCTGGTGGATCAACGCGGAGAACATCGCGACCGTCCGCGCGTCGCTGTCCGCCCTGGCCGACCGCGTCAACATTCCGCCGAATCCCAGCATGGAGCAGCGAATCCGCGCCCTGCTGGATCACCTGGCGACGACGTCACAGGACTGGCTGCTGGTCTACGACAACGCGACCGATCCGGCCGAACTGGCCCCGCTCATGCCGACCGCGAACGTCGTCGGCGAACTCGGGCACGTGATCGTGACCACGCGCAACACCGCGTGGGCGGCCGAGGGCGCCACCCTGGAGCTGGACGTCTTCAGCCGGTCGGAATCCCTGGAACTGCTCCAGGCGCGGGTGCCCGACACCACCGACCGCGAGGCTCACGACCTGGCCGAGAAGCTGGACGACCTGCCGCTGGCTTTGGAACAGGCTGCGAGTTGGCTGCTGACCATGCCGTCCTCCGTGGACGAGTACCTGCAGGATCTGGAGAGCCGGGCGACGACGTTGCTCGCCGAGGGCCGGCCCCGCGAGTACAACGGGACGGTG
Organism: Hamadaea flava; assembly: GCF_024172085.1. NCBI lineage: Bacteria > Bacillati > Actinomycetota > Actinomycetes > Micromonosporales > Micromonosporaceae > Hamadaea > Hamadaea flava. Next base: position 146,214 of record NZ_JAMZDZ010000001.1, read on the forward strand.
CTGACCGTCGTCTCGCTGGCGTTGCCGCAGCTGGCCGAGCGGTCGGCCGCTGCCGTCCAGCTGCTCGAACTGCTGGTGCACCTCGCTCCGGAGCCGATCTCGACACGGCTGCTCTGGGAGGGCCGGCGCGCCGCCGGCCTACCCGAACCGTTGCGGTCGGTGCTCCAGGAGCGCAACGACATCTCCCGGACCGTGCGGCATCTGGGTTCGCTGGGGCTGGCGCGGATCGACAACGCGAACAAGCGGGTGCAGATCCACCGGCTGGTGCACCTGGTCGTCCGGGAGGGGCTGACCAGCGCCGAACCGCTGCTGAACGCCCAGCGGCTGCTGTCGGCGGCCAACCCCGGTTTCCCCGACGACCGCGGCACCTGGCCCCGGCATTCGGAAATCGCCCCGCATCTGCAGGCCGCACACATGAACGACGGCGATGTGGACGCTCGCCGGACGGTGTTGGACCAGGTGCGGTACCTCTACAACACGGGCGACTACGAGAGCTGCCGAGTACTCGTCGAGGAGGCGCTCGCCGCCTGGGACGTGCCCGACACGGACGGTCGCCCCAGCTCCGACGCGCTGACCCTGCTGGCGCTGCGCCGCTACGGCGACGCGTTGCGGCAGCTGAACGATCAGCAGGCAGCCACCGTCACGCTGGCGGCGTACGAGCGAATGGTCGAGGCGCTCGGCGAGGAGCACGAGTACACCATGGGCGCGGCGAACAGCGTCGGCGCCGACATGCGCCGGGCGGGCCGCGTGACCGAGGCGCGGGAACTGGACGCCCGCACCCTGGAAACGCAGCGACGGGTCCTCGGCGACGCCGACCCCAGCACGCTGCGCATCATGAACTCGCTCGCGATGGATCTGCGGCTGACCGGCGACTTCGCCGCCTCGTACGCGCTGAACGTCGAGGTCGAGGAGCACGCCCGCACTCTGGAGGACGGGGCGATCCCGATCGTCCTCGCCCAGGAGGCCCAGGCCCGCGACCTCTACCTCCTCGGCCGGTACGCCGACGCCGCCGCACTGCTGGAGGGCTCGCTTCCGATCCAGCGCAACCTGCTCGGGGCCGACCACCTCACCGTGCTCCGCGCGACCTGTGTCTACGTGGCGAGCCTGCGCAAACTCGGCCGGCTCGACGAGGCGGTGGCCGAGGGCCGGGCCAACCATCTGCTCGCCACCCGCCGGTTCGGGCCCGATCATCTGATGACCGCCGAGTGCGGGATGACGGCGGCCAACGCGTTGCGGGCGCGTGGCGACGCCAGGGACGCCCACACCTACGCCATGCGCAGCCTGCAGCTGTTCCGCGGGATCTACGGCGAGGACCACCCGCTGGTGTGGTGCGCGTCGGTCAACGTCGCGGCCATCCTGCGTGCTCGCGACCTCGACCAGGACGCGGAGGAGCTGAACCTGCGCACCCTCGACGGTCTGCGGCGCACGCTCCCAGGCGAGCACCCGTACCTGCTCAGCGCGCGTACCGGGGTGGTCATGAACCTCGTCCGCGCCCATCGGATCGCCGAGGCCCAGCCGCTGTCCGCGGAGATCCTCGCCGACTCGCAGCGGGTGCGCGGCCCCGAACACGCCTACACGTACTACTGCATGGTCAACGCCGCGGTGGACCAGATCCAGAGCGGACAGACTGAGACCGGCCTCCCGCTGCTCGCCGAGGCCACCCGGCTGCTGATCGAGAAGTTCGGCGCCGACCACCCCGAGGTCGAGGCGGCCCGCAACCGCCGCCGCATCGAGTGCGACATCGAGACGATCAGCCTGATCTGAGGTCAGCTCGATGCGAAGTCACGCGCCGCGAGCGTCGCGCACAACAACAGGCCCGCGTCGGTCAGGCTCGCGGCCCGGTCCAGCTCCGCGAAAGCCTGGTCCAGCTGTCCGCGTACCTCGGCCAGGCGCGCCTCGGCTCGCTCTGCCAGCTCATCTTGTACGCGGAAAGCAGCCCACAGGTCTGCCACGGCGGTGAAGGCGTACGCCCCGTGCAGCAGACCCGTGATCGGCCGGGGATCGGCGCGCCACGGCGACCGGTACCAACCCCGGTCGGCCGGGTCGAACAGGTCGGCCAGATGCATGACCACGCTGAGCTTGCTGTGCTGGAACTCGTGGACCATCGCGACGGCCAACTCGACCGCGCCAAGCCCAGGCTCGCTGGCGAACGCGCCGAACGCGTCGGAGTGCGTGACACTGTGATTGCCCGCCCCAGCGTCGCCCAGCGGGACGAACGTCGTCAACCCGAATGCCAGCTCGTCGGCGTACGCCGGAGCAAGGTCCGCCAGCAGCCGCCATGCAGAGTCGAATGTGGACTTTGCGGCGGCGTGCCCTGCGTCGGTCAGCCGACCGGCCAACTGCAGGCCATAGCAGTCCCGCATCGGATCGGCATCGTCCACCGTCAAGTGCAGACTGCGCCCGTTACGCCGAAGGCTGTAGCGGGTCAACGTCGGCCAGTCGTCCACCGCGCCGGAATCCATTCCCGCGCGATTCGCGGCTCGCCGGGCGATCGCATCCAGATAGCCGACGGACGCCGACGCCACACCCCGCGTACGCTGCGTCGCCCAAACGCCGAGCCACGGCAGCCGCAACACCTCGCGCACAGCGCCCGGATCCACCTCGTACGCCCGCCCGATCATTGTCGCAGCGGGCACCAGATCCGCATCGGTGGCGACGAGATGGCGGATCAGCAGCAGCGTCCGGGTCAGTTGAACATCCCGCAGCTTCTCGATCTGCTCCCGGTCGGCAGCCCCCCGAGCCAGCCCCCGTAACTCGCCGGCGGTCAGTCCGAGACGGGGCGCGTCTCGAGAAAGCTGTTCCATCCCGCGAGCGTCCTCTCCGGATGCGAATGCACCAGCGCGACCAGGTCCGCGACGGCCGCCGTCAGCGCTGGATCATCGCCGAGCAGCAGCCGGTTCAGGCGATCGCCGGAGATGTCGGGCAGCGGCGCCCGGCTCGGCAGGGGTCTTTCGTCATCCATCGGTTTCCCGCAAGCGACGGCGAAGTAAGTCCCCACCAGTCTCTCACAATGCCGCAACACGAATGCCCCTTGTGACCAGTGCTTGTCACAAGGTCCCGTCTATTTCGCTCCGCCGTGGCCAGCGCAGTTCAGCATCTGCGGTGGAGGGTGTTGCGGACTGCTCGTCGTTGTGGGTCGACGAAGGTCGGTGGGAGGAATTCGGGGAAGCCGTCTGGTCTGATGCGGACTTCCCAGTGCCCGTGGTGGATTTCGCGATGGTGGAACCCGCAGAGTAGGACGCTGTTGGTGAGGCAGGTGTCGCCGCCGTCTGCCCATGATCGGATGTGGTGGCCGTGGCACCACTGGGGTGGCCGGTCGCAGCCGGGGAACGCGCAGCCCTTGTCCCGCAACACCAGCGCACGCCGGAGCGGTCCGTCGATAAGCCTGCGGGCGCGGCCGACGTCGAGGACTTGGCCGTCGCCGCCGAGCACGGCCGGGATGATCATCGCGTCGCACGCGAGTCGTCGCACGGTTTCCGGGGTGAGTAGGTCGCCGGTGTCGAGCAAGCCTGCGCCGACTTTGGCTTGGAGGGCGTCCCAGGGCAGGGTGATCGTCAGGTGTGGTTTCTCGCCGCCGTTGTCGGGCAGCTCACCGGCATTCATGATCCGCTGGCACACCTCGACCAGCGCATCGGCTCGTCGAGCGCCGGCCGAGCGCAGATCCGGTTCACCTGGCAGCACCCGGGCCGCACCGCGACCGCCATCTGCCGCATCAGCGCCACGTCCCGCGCCCGCGCTGTCGACGGGCGCAGCCGCAGCTGTCGGTGCGGGCTTGCGTGGCCCGGACAGCGGGTCCAATGCGGTCCGCACGATCGCGGCCATCTCCGTATCCAGGATGCCGCGGATCCGGTATTCGCCTTCGCCGTAGGGGATGAGGGTGAAGTCGCGCCGGTCGTTGGCGGAGCGTTCGGCGCGTTCCAGGTCGCGGCGCAGGCGTTCCTCGGCGATCTCGGGCGCGACCAGTTCCAGGATCTGCGACCGGTGGTTCTCCAGGGTCTCCGGCCGCAGTCGGTCGTCGGCAGCAAGCTTCGTCAACACGTCAGCGGCTTTCGCCTTACCCGCATCGCCGACGGCCGACGGCAGGGCGTGCACCGTTTTGGCGATCACGCGCGCCTGGTCGACGGTGACCCGCCCCGCAACGAGGGCTTCCTCGACCACCGGCGTCTCAGGCAACAGCTTGGCCAGCTTCGTCCAACCGACAGCATCCTTGTGCCGCATGGCCAGGAGGTAGGTCAGCCAGTTCGCGGTGCCGGTCGCACCGGCGTTGTGGGGGATCTCGCGACTGTCGGCGGTGCCGATCAACGCCAGGAACCGGCCCGACAGGGCTTGGATCGCGACGTGGACTCGGCGGACCTCGTCGGTGATCTCGGCGTCCGAAAGTGCCCACAGGGGACCAGCCGCCAGCTCGGCGACATCCGCCTCCACCTGCGCCAACACCCCGCCCATGGATCAACATTAGAACGAAGGTACGACACCTTCCAGGGGGTCAAGGTCACGAGAATGTGCCACGATCCAACCACCCGAACGTCCACAAGCGACACGCGCCGCAATGCGCCCTACAGATGCGATTTCGGGTCCGATTCCGTGAGCATGCGCCAGCGCGAAACGGCCGCTGACCGCACACCATCGGCGCATGATCTTGCGAACCGGCTAGAAGTCGCGCACCAAAGGGCGCATAACGCGCAGGCGCGCCCTAGTGGGCGCACACGCAGAAGGCGCGGGCGCACATGCAGAAGGGCACGGGCGCAGAACGCTCGGGCCGTCAACAAGCTCAGGAAGTCGTGGGAATCCGCTCGTGGCGTTCGATCAGGAGCCGGATGCCGTCTGGTTCGAGGGCGAGCAGGCTCGGCACGATCTCGCCGGCGGCGTATGGGGAGTCGAGGACGGCGTGCTGCAGGAAGTCCACCCAACCGGAGTCCTGCCTGGTCACGAGGAGGGTGTCGGGGTCGGGGAGGGCTACGAGCAGTTGGTCGCCGCCGAGTGAGCGGCTCATCTGTTCGTGGAAGTCGGGCAGGGCCAGTGCGGATGAGGCGAACGAGCCTTCGCGGCGCAGGGTCAGGAACAGGCCGCGCTCGGGGCGGTCGCGGTCTTCGCCGACGTCGACGCGCAGGCCCGCGACGAGTGCGCCGTACGCCGTCGCGAGCACTTCTTCGAAGGGCTGCGTACCGAGTTTGGCGTGGGTCAGGTGGTTCATGCCGATGCGGCCTTGCGGGGTGAGGGCGACTGCGGCGACGGTCACGTGCAGGCGACCTGGGACGACGTCGCGATGGGGGAGGTGCTGGAGGAGGTCGATCGTGGGCGACGACCAGCTCCACAGGACGGGGAGGAGTTGGCCGTTCTCGGCGACGTGTTCCATGTTGTCCACGGCCTGTGCCGCCGCGTGCTGGCGTTCTGCCTGCTCCATGGTCTGCCGGACGTCGGCGTACGCCGCCTCCCAGCCGCCGGGTCCGGGCCGGTCGAAGCTGTAGGTGACCGCCGCCCGGGGGAAGGTGCGCCCGATGAACTCCTCGTCCACCGCCGACGGCTGCCACTCCGAGTAGATGCGGCTGACCTCGGCCGCGGCCCGGCGCTCGACCGGAACCGCGAACCAGGCCTGCTGTACGCAGTCGTCGGCCTGGGTCGGCCCGCTCGAGATGAACGGCTCGGGGTAGCCGGGGATCTCGAAGACCACCATGTTGGTCGTGGGGTCGGTGTTCACGCGTCCTCCTTGGGCAAGCGCGTCCTCCCAATGACGCAAGATCGTCAGGGACGGTACCACTGTCCGGCAAGACCGCACGCGGGCGGACTGATCACAGTAGACGGTTGCGGCCCCAGCCTCGGGCCATCCGCCACGCGGCGAACGCGCCGAGCACGGCGGCTACGGCGAGCAGCACTCCCGCGTCGCGGAGGGTCGCGGTTGCGTCGCCGGTCAGGGCGGCGGTCAGCGCGTGCAGCGCCCAGTATCCCGGCGACGCGGGGGCGGCGGCCCGCAGCCACGTCGGCATCAGCGCCAGCGGCACCATCGCGCCGCCGAGCACGGTGAAGAACATCCCGCCGAGGTCGTTCACCGCGCTCAGCTCGCTCTGGCTGCGTACCACTGTGGCAAGCGCGGCCCCCGCGCACAGCAAGGTCACCGCCCAGCTCACGCCCGCGACCAGCAGGAGGTCTGGTCGCGGCACGCGCAGCCCCAAGAAGATCATCGAGTACGCGATGAGGGCGGCCTGTTGCGCGAGTAACACGGTGCCGAGCGGAACGGCCTTGCCGACCAGGATCTGTGCGGGGCGGGCGGGGGTGGCGCGGAGCCGGTCGAGCGTGTGCCAGGAGCGTTCGGTGAGGATGCCCCCGGCGATGATGTTGAGGCCGAGCAGGGAGAACAGCACGAGCATGCCCGTGACCGCCTGGGTGAGCCCGGCGGACCCGAGGGCGGCCGCGTAGAGCGGGCGCAGTGCGGTGATCAGCACCAGCGGCATGCCGACGCGGCTGAGGGCCGGGCCGGGTTCGGCGCGCAGCAGAGCGAAGTTGTGCCGGATCAGGACGGTCGCGGCGCTCATCGGGTCACCGCCAGGCTGTGGTAGAGATCGTCGAGGGTGGCCGGGCGGATGTCCACTGCCGACGGCCGTACGCCCGCCGCGAGCAGCCGGGCCAGTTCGGCGGTCGGGTCGGGCGTGGTGATCTGGTCGACGCTGCCGTCGGGCCGGGTGATGTCGAGATGGCCGGGCAGTCCGGCCAGCAGGCTGTCCTGGTCGCCTCGGGCGATCACGCGACCGGCCGAGCACAGCGCGAGCGTCGCACCGAGGTCGACCAGTTCGGGCAGGTAGTGCGTGGTGTAGCAGACGGCGGTCCCGGTCGCCGCGACCTCTTTGATCAGGTCGAGCAAGGCGGCTCGCGTTTCGGGGTCGGCCCCGACGGTCGGTTCGTCGAGCAAGAGCAGCCGGGGGCGGTGGAGTAACGCGGTCGCGGCCTGGGCTCGGCGGCGCTGGCCACCCGACAGTAGCCCGACCGGCCGGTCCAGACAGTCGGTGAGCAGCAGGCGTTCGGCCGTCTGCGTGATCGCCGCGCGCAGGGATCGTCCGCGCAGCCCGGCGAGTCCGCCGAACAGGCGCAGGTTCTGCCGCAGGGTCGCCGGCAGGTAGAGCGCCAGCTCCTGCGGGGCCAGCCCGATGCGGTCGCGAGCCTGAGCGGGTGTCCGGCCGTCGACGGTGACCACGCCCGCGTCGGGCCGGATGAGTCCGGTGACGATCTCGACGAAGGTCGTCTTGCCGGCGCCGTTGTGGCCGATCAGCCCGCAGATCTCGCCGGGTGCGATCGAGAGGGTGAAGCCGTCGAGGGCGCGTCGGTCGCCGTACCGCTTGATCAGGTCTTCCGCCGAGAGCATCGCCGGGGAGTGCATCGGAGCGCCTCCTTTGTGATCTACGTTGTATAGATCTACACTGTAGAGGTGCCTGACGACGATCGCAAGCGACGGATTCTGGACGCCGCGCTGGAGCTGGCCGACGAGCGCGGCCTGGCCGGTGTGACCATGCGCGCCCTGGCGCAGAAACTCGGGGTCACCGCGATGGCGCTCTATCCGCACATCGGGGACAAGGAGGGCCTGTTCGACGGGCTGGTCGATCGGATGCTCGCCGAGATGCTGCCCGCCGTGCCCACCGACGGCACCGCCGAGGAGCGGCTGCTGGCCGTCGGGCGGGCCGCGCGTGAGCTGTCCCGGCGGCACCCCTCGGCGTACGCGTTGCTGCTGGCCCGTCCGGCGGTCACGCCCGACGCCGTGCGCCTGGTCGACGCGATCTACGGCGCACTGCTGGATCTGGGCGTACCGGATGCTGAGGTGCCGCGCGTCGAACGGCTCATCACGACCTTCGCCCTCGGGTACGCCGCCAGCGAGGCCAGCGGCCGGTTCTCGGCGGGCACGATCAATCCTCGGGGGAGGCGGGCGCAGTTCCCGGCCGACGAGGTGTCCGCCCATCGGCGGCTGAGCGAGGTGCTCGATCGGATGCCGGACTGGGACGCCGAATACGAGGCCGATCTGCAGGACCTGCTGCTGATGGTGCGAGCGCGCTGGTCCTGACGGGCCGCGTCAGTCCGTGACCATCGCCAGGACGAAGCCGTCGTGGCCTTTGACGCCGACGGTCTGCACGGCAGTGGCCGTCAGCCGGGGCTCGGCGGCGATCAGCTCGGTGAAGCGGCGTACGCCGACGACTCGGGGATCGTCCTCGGTCGGGTCGGTGACGGCGCCTTCGCGGACGACGTTGTCGCCGATGATGACGCTGCCCGGCCGGGTGAGCCGTAGCGACCAGGCCAGGTAGTCCGGATTGGACGGCTTGTCGGCGTCGATGAACACGAGATCGAACGGACCGGCTCCGTCGGCCTCCAACTGGGGCAGCGTGTCCAGGGCCTTGCCGACCAGGATGTCCACGAGGTGCCCGACGCCCGCCCGCGCGACATTGGCTCGGGCGATGGTGGCGGCGTGTTCGTCGACCTCCAGCGTCACCAGGCGGCCGTCCGCCGGCAGGGCGCGGGCCAGCCAGATGGTGCTGTAGCCGCCCAGTGTCCCGATTTCGAGGATCGACCGCGCTCCCCGAATGCGGGCGATCAGGTTCAGCAGCTTGCCCTGGTTGGGCGCGACCTGCAGGGCGCTGAGTCCCGCCGCGTCGCTGTCCTCGACGGCTGCGGTCAGCGCGGAGTCTTCTTTCACCAGCAGATCCGCGAAGTAGCCGTCGACCGCCGTCCAGGTGCTCTGCGTCATGCGGGTTCCTCTCGGAGACTGAGCAGCGTGAGCGACGTTACCACCGGTGGCCGCCGATCAGGCTCAGCAAACCCCGTGTCCCGGGAAACTCCCGCGTTCAAGAAGACCGCGACCCGCTGCCGGACGGGCAGCGGGCCGTAGGCGTACGCGAGAACCGGGGCTCAGTTCTTCTCCTCGTCCAGGAAGTTGACCGCGACCGTGGCGAACAGCGGCGACAGGAACATGTTGTAGTGCGTCAGGCCGGGCAGGATGGCCAGCGCGTGCCCGCCCGCCGGGCGGCCCTCGGCCATCCAGCCGCCGTCGCGGTGCCCGCCGTCGAGCAGCCCGAAGACCTCGACGTAGTGGCTCGGGGGAGCCATGTCGGCGTCGGCGGCGACCACGAGGGTCGGCACCCGCATCGCGCGTACCTCTTCGCTGAAGTCGAAGTCCTTCGCCATCGCCGCGCCGATCTTGTCGAGCAGCTGGGGGAAGTCCTCCGGGCGCGGAGCCACCCGCTGGTACAGCTGGTACATCGGGGTGTCCTTCATGAACTCGGCCGCCGCCGCGCCGACCTGCTGCTGCTGGCCGAGCATCTCGGCGTAGATGGCGCTGCGCTTGATGTTCGCCGACGCCGTGACCAGGCGGCCGATCTTCTCGGGGTGACGGAAGCCGAGGTGCCACGCCACGCCGCCGCCCAGCGAGTAGCCCACCACGTCGGGCCGGTCCAGACCCAGGTGGTCGATCAGCGCGGCGATGTCGTCGGCCATCAGCGCGACGTCGATCGGCCGGTCGATGTCGGCGGTCCGGCCGTGCCCCTGCAGGTCGACCAGGATCACCTGGTGGTGGTCGGCGAAGAGGGAGACGACCGGCCCGAACATCTCGCCGGACCCGAGCCCGCCGTGCAGCAGGATCAGCGGGCGGCCCTCGCCGTAGGTCTCGTAGTAGAGGTTGATCCCGTTGACCTCGGCGTACTGGCCGTTGCCCGCGGTGTCGTTGCTCCAGCTCGTCATGATCAGCTCCTTGAGGATTCCTTCAACGTCATCTGACACCACGTATGACGGTCGTCGCCGGCGAAAGTCATCGGTCCCGGCAGAAGTTTGTGAAAACCCTCGCGATAAGTTGATCGACATGGTGGGTTCGGTCGCGCAGTTGTGGCGTTATCCGGTGAAGTCGATGCTGGGCGAACAGGTCGCCGAGGCCGACGTGACCGAGCGCGGCATGCTGGGGGACCGGCGCTGGGCGGTCCTCGACGAGGAGACGGGGAAGATCGCGAGCGCCAAGACCCCGCGGCTGTGGCGGGCACTGCTCAGCTGCCGGGCGACCGCCGGGCCGGACGGAGCGGTCGTCCTCGGCCCGGACGGGAGGGCGCTGGCCGACGACGGGCTCACCGAACTACTCGGCCGGCCGGTCACGCTGGCCGACACGCCGCCGCCCGGGGCGTCGCTTGATCGGTCCAAGCCGGATCAGGTGCTCGCGCGAGGACTCGACGCCGATGTGGAGGCCGATGTCGTCCGGTTCGGCTCGGCCGCGCCTGAGGGCACCTTCTTCGACTTCGCGCCCCTCCACCTCATCACCACCTCGACGCTGCGCAGCGTCGCCGCGCTCAGTCCGCGTACGGCGATCGAGGTTGAACGCTATCGGCCCAATCTGGTCATCGAGACGGCGGAACCCGGCTTTCCGGAGCACTCCTGGGTGGGCGCCGAGCTGCGGATCGGCGACGGGCTCGTGCTCCGCGTCATCGCGTCCACTCCACGGTGTGCCATTCCGACGCTCGCTCACGGCGAATTGCCCCGCGACACGTACGCGTTGCGCGTACTCGCTGAGCACAACCGGGTGCCGGCACTGCCGGGACTGAACCCCGAACCCTGTGCCGGAGTGTATGCGCAGGTGGTGACGCCGGGCCGGGTGCGGCCGGGCGATCACGTCGCGACGGGGTGAAGCTCCAGGTCGGCGACGGCCGTCACCACGTCCGGGAAAGCCGGCACGTGCGTCATCGTTTCAGGTCGACGAGGGCGCCGGACCGCTCGACGGTGCGCGTACGCCGACGGGCGGCGCGCGGGCGAGCGAGGAGGACCAGCGCCACCAGCGGGATCACCAGCATCGACTCGGCGAGCAGCACGGTGCCGAGCGTGACGAGGGTCCAGCCCAGCGCCCGCACCAGGGCCACCGCGATGCCGATGCCGCCGGCCGTTCCGACGACGGTGCCGTACCACGCTGGCAGCTGCCGAATCACAACGTCCCTCCCCAGGTCGCGGGAAGATCCTTTCAGATCCGACACCGTGATGCCAGGGCCACTGTACGTAGTTGAGTAGTCGGTGATCCCGAAGGACCGATCACGATCTGACGGGGCGAGCCGTGAGACAGACCAGCGCCGACCGATGCGTGGAGCCGTAGACCGTGGTGACGTCGAAGCGCTGTTCGGTCAGGAAACCCGCCACGCGCTCCGCGATGGCCTGCGCGCGCCCGATCGCCGGCGGCTCGTAGGTCAGGAACATCGCCCCGGACGGCTTGAGTAGCCGCCGGATGATGTCGAGGTCGCTCGCCGACGACCGGACCCAGAACAGGTTGACGTTGACCGCGAAGACTTTGTCGAACCGCCGCCTCAGCAGGTCCGCCGCGTCCAGCGGAGCCGTCTGGAACGCCGCGCGACCGGCCGCCACATGCTCGGCGTTGCGCTGCTCGGCGTACTTCACCATGGTCAGCGACCGGTCGATCGCCGTGATCTGCCCACTGCGCAACCGGTCGCACACCAGCGACACGGCCGCCCCCCGACCGCACCCGATCTCCAGGAGCCGGTCGCCGGGGCGTACGCCCATGGTGTCCACAGTCCAGCGAACCCGTTCCGGAATAGCACCCACCGCCATCCCTCTGTCTTACCAAACGGACGCTCAGGCGGTAATCGGCCCCGGCTCGCTGTGGCCCCGGACGCTTGCTTCGGCCGGCGCGAATGGTCCGGGGACCACACCGGCGCTTGTGGCTGCGCATATGGTGGGGTGATGCCGGAGCGCGTGATCCTGGTCGTCGGCTACGACGGCGCCGAGCTGCTCGACATCGCCTGCGTCACGTCCAGCCTGGACATCGCCAACCGGATCGGCGCGAGCCCGCCGTACCGGAGCGTGCTGGCGACCCCGGGCGGGCAGCCGATCACCTGCGACTCCGGCCTGCGACTGGCCGCTCAGGCCACCCTGGAGCAGTTCCGAGGCCCCATCGACACGCTGCTGGTCAGCGGCGGCCTCGGGCACCGCGACGCGGCCGAGAACCCGGTGGTGGTCGGCCACGTACGCCGCCTCGCCGCGCTGTCCCGCCGAGTGGCCTCGGTCTGCACCGGCGCCACCGTGCTCGCCGAGGCGGGCCTGCTCACCAACAAGCGCGTCACCACCCACTGGATGTACGCCGAGCAACTCGCCCGGAACTATCCGGAGATCATCGTCGACCCCGATCCGATCTACGTCCGCGACGGCGACGTGGCCACCTCCGGCGGCGTCACCAGCGCGCTCGACCTGACCCTGGCGTTCGTCGAGGACGACCACGGGATGGCGCTCGCCCGCGGAGTCGCGCTCGGCGTGGTGGCGTACCTGCAACGGCCGGGCGCGCAGGCGCAGCTGAGCATGTTCCTGACCCGCCGCGACGGCGACGACCTCGTGGTACGCCGGACGACCAGCCACATCGCCGGCAACCTCGCCGACGACCTGACGGCGGGCGCTCTCGCCAAGCTGGCGGGGGTGAGCGAACGGCACCTGTCCCGGCTGTTCCTCACCTACGTCCGGGAGACCCCGGCGCAGTATGTACGCCGCGCGCGTACCGAAGCGGCCGCGCACCTGCTCGCCTCGACCGCGATGCCGCTGCCCGCCATCGCCCGGCGCTGCGGATTCGGCAGTACGGAGACGATGCGGCAGGCGTTCGTGACGCACTACGGGGTGCCGCCGTCGGCGTACCGCAGGAATCCTGTCGGGCCGCCCACGGAATCGGACCCTCCGGTTCCAGCGCCCGGCTACGCGGTCGTCGGTGCGGCACGATCGGGATCGTGACTCGCATCCTGGATCGCTGGCCCTCGGCGCTCGGCCTGGTCTCCATCGCCGGCGCGGTGGCCGTCCTCGTCCTCAGCTCCCGCGACGAGCTGCCGTTCGGCCCGGCCGACCTGTTCGGCCCGGCCATCGCCACGATGGCGGGGATCTACCTGATGGCGTACGCCCTCGGCAAGCCGTGGACGGCCTGGCTCGCCTTCGTGGTGCTGAGCGTCGCGGTCAGCGTCTTTCACGTCCTCTACCTGCGTACGGGTGCGCCGAACCCGGCCGTCGGGATGGCCGCTGTCCTCGTCGTGCTGTGGATCTGGGTGGTGGCCGCCGGGCGACGGCTCTCGCTACAGACCGCGGGCATGGTCTTCTTCGGTACGCTCAGCCTGCTCTGCGCCGCGGTGGAACCGCCGCTGGCGGTGGCCTTCGCCGGACTCGGCTTCCTGTTCCACGGGGCTTGGGACGCGTACCACTTCAAGGTGGACCGTGTGGTGAACCGGCCGTGGTCCGAATACTGCGGGGTGGTGGACCTGGGGGTCGGGGTCGCGTTGCTGGTGACCGCCGCCAATGGGTGACGCCCCGCGCGTTCGCCCCGGGCGTTCGCCCCGCGTTGCCGCCCCCTGGCGCATGGGTGACCCTCGATCGCCGGAACGCTGTGCACCTGACACGAGCCGGGTCAGGTGCACAGCGTTCCAGTAGTCGGGGGACCCCCGTGCCAAAAAGCGGGGGCGTCAGGCAGCGAGGGTCACGAGCGTCCCGGGGGAGGGGACGACCACCTCGACGGTCCGGTCGTCGCCGACCGAGACGGTCAACGTGGGCGACGAGCCGACCTGAACCCGAACGGTGTCGCCGGCCGACGACGGGACCCCGAGCCGCAGCGGGCCGTCCGATGACACCACCGCAGACACGAGGCCGGAGCTACGCGAGTAGTCCGACACCACCGTGGCGGGCGACGCGTCGACCAAGACAAGCGAGTCCAGCGCCACGCGCAGCCGGTCGTCGGCGTACAGGCTGAGTCGGCCTTCGCGCAGGTTGAGGTTGGTCAGCGTCGCCGCGCGCCCGGGGTGGGCGAAGCGCCAGCCGCCGGGCCGGGCGTCGGCCATCTGCTGCATCGCCAGGTACGCCAGCAGGTTGCCCCAGCTGAGCAGGAAGTCCGACCGCGCCTCGAACGGGTGGATGTCCTCGTCCGGGCTGGAGAAGTAGTTCTCGTGGACGTGGCTGTGCTCCTCCCATTCCACGCGGAACATGCCGAGCAGTTCGTCGGTGATCCGCGCGACCTGCTCGTAGAGCCCGTAGCGGCGTAGCCCCTCGACGGTGAGGAAGGCGACCGGCCCCCAGACGCGCCCGCGCATGTAGTGCCGGTTGTAGCCGGGGTCGCTGCGCGAGACGCTGGGCAGCGGCGGCGATCCGCCGAGCAGCTCCGGCGTGAGCAGGGTCTCGACCGAGCGCCGCGCCCGTTCCGGGGTGGACGCCCCGGCCAGCAGCGGGTACAGCATGCTCGGCGCGAGGTGGATGTCGAACGAGCCGTCGGCACGCAGGTTCCGGTAGTGGCCGGCGTCCTCGTCCCAGAACCGCTCTTCCAGGGCCGTCCGGGTGACCGCCAGCTCGTCGAGCAGCCGGGTCGCGTCCTCCGTGCGGCCGAGCCGCGACGCGATAGCGGCCAGCGCCTCCCCGTCAGCGGCGTGCAACGCGTTGAGCGCCACGTCGGTCAGGTCCATCGTGTGCGTCTTCGGGTCGTACTGGATCTCGTCGAACATGGGGGAGTCGTCCATGCCCGACTCGCGGCGCGTACTGTCCACGGTGGCCGACTTAGGGTCGTTCGTCGGGTCAGAACCCCAGGTGAGCAGGCCCAGCGGACCAACCCGATCCTGGGTCCACCAGTCGTGCCAGCCGAGCAGCCGGTCGTACGCGTCGCTGAGCAGGGTGGCGTCGCGGGTCTCGTCGGACAACCCGGTGCTCAGATACGACTTGAACACCGTGTACGCCCCGACCGGCGGCTGCGATCGGTCGTCGGTACGCCCGCGCTCGTCGGAGACGCGGTTGGGCACCATGCCGCGGTCGGTGGCCTGCTCCAGCATCTGGTCGTAGATGCCCCGGGCATAGTCGTGATCGATCCACGTCGCGGTGAGTCCACAGAAGAACGTGTCCCAGCCGTGCAGCGCCCAGGTGCCGTAGAACCCGCGGCGGCCGGCATGCACGAAGTCCCGCGAGGTCGGCGTGATCACCCGGGCCAGGTCGGTCCGGATCACGGTGTTCCAGGTGAGCGCGCGCTGGTAGCCCTCGGCCGACCGGCCCAGCCAGCCGGAGCTGCCGATCGCCCGGGACTCGGCGGCGGTCCGGGCCGCGTCGAAGTCCACCTCGGGGACCGCCACGCCGACCGGCGCCCAGGTGAACGTCCCGCCCGCGCCCGGCAGCGTGACGACGCCGTCGCCGAGCTCCGAGCCCTCCGGCAGCGTCGGCTGCCACCGAGCGAGGTCGACCGGCTTCGCCTCGGGCAGCTTGTCCACGATGAGCCGCACCCGGGTGCCGTCGGGCGTACCGGGGAGCAGCTCGGCCAGTCCGGCCAGGACGTTCGCCGCCGGGTTGGTGAAGACCAGTCGTAGCAGCGCTTCCCCGGCCCGGACGGTGACCTCGGCGTACTCGCCGTCGACGGTGTGGTGCCCCAGCCGCTCCAGGCCCTCACGCCAGGTGAAACCGTCGGTCACGGTGCCGTCGGGCGACACGATCGCGGCGCGGACGCGCAGGCCGGACGGCAGATGCGCGGCAGCTGTGTGGTACTGCGTGTCCCAGGTGTTCCAGTCTTGGGGGACGGGATGTTGCGTCATCGGTGGTTCTCCAGGGTCGGTAGCCAGATCCGCATCGCGTGCGGGCCGCGATTGGCCCACGCGTAATACGGGATGAGCGTCAGGTCCGCGCTGCGCAGCACGGTCACGCCGCTGAGCAGGTCGGGCCGGGGTTCGGGATGGATCGGCGCGGCCGGATCGAGCCGCAGGTCCTCGATGACCGCGTCCGGGTGCTCCGGCTGCTCCACCGCGTACACGAGCGGTCCGCGGGCCACCGCGACGCAGCCTCGTGTCGCGTCCACCCGCTGGTCGGCGACGATCAGGCGCGGCGTCAGGTCCAGCTCCAGCACCACCTGGTCGCCCGGCCGGAACACGCGCGAGGTCCGCGCGTACCCACCCGCCGCGACGCGCTCACCGTCCACAGTGGCTTCACTCCACTGTGGTACGCGTAAAGCGAGTTCGACGGGGTGCGCCGGAGCCTCCCGGACGGTCACGACGACTCGGCCGTCCCAGGGGTACGCGGTCCGCACGTCGACCGCGAAGTCCCCCGATCGCAGGGCGCCTTCGGCGTACTGGTGGATCTGGAGCTGGTCCAGCGAACCGGTCGCGACGTACGCGGGCAGGCTCGCCAGCGTACGCATGATGTTGGGCGGGCAGCACGCGCAGTTGAACCAGGGCCGCCGCCCGTTGGACGGGGAGCGCTGGACGTCCGGTCGTGCCCCGGTACGCCGGTGCAACGTGTTGACGTAGAAGTACTCCGCCTCGGTCAGCGACACTGCCGGCAGCACGGCGTTGTAGAGGATGCGTTCCATCTGATCGGCGTACTTCGCCTCGCCGGTGGCCAGCAGCAGCCGCCAGGCCCACTGGAGCATGCCGATCGCCGCACACGTCTCGGCGTACGCCCGGTCGGGCGGCAGTTCGTAGTCGTCGCCGAACGCCTCACCGTCCCATCGGGACCCGACGCCGCCGGTGACATGCTGTTTCCGGGCGGCCGTCGCGTCGAACAACCGGCGTACGGCGTCGAACAGCTCGGCGTCGCCGGTCTCGATCGCGACGTCGGTCGCGCCGAGCGCGAAGTACACCGCCCGGACGGCGTGACCCTCCAGATTGGCCGCCTCCCGGATCGGCACCCGGTCGGCATAGTGCGCGGGGTCGGCGTAGTGCGACGGGTCGAAGCCGGGCTTGGTGGCCCGGCCGTGCCCGCGCGCGTCGATGAAGTACGCCGCCAGGTCGAGATACCGCCGTTCGTCGGTCTCCCGGTACAGCTCGACCAGGCCGGTCTCCACGCCGGGATGCCCCTCCAGTTCGCCGCGCTCGCCGGGGCCGAACGTGTCGGCGAGGTGGTCGGCGAAGCGTACGGCGACGTCGAGCAGCGTGTTGTCGCCAGTTGCTCGGGCCGCCGCGACCGCGGCCTGGAACAGGTGCCCCGCGTTGTACAGCTCGTGGCTCATCCAGAGCTGGGTGTAGCGCGGTTCACCCCGCAGCCGCAGGACGGAGTTGAGGTAGCCGTCGCCGTCTTGGGCCGCCGCCACCGTCGCGGTCAGCTCGCTCAGGTGGCCCCGCAGCTCCGGGTCGGGGCTGCGGGCGTACTCCCAGGCGGCGGCCTCCATCCACTTGAAGACGTCGGAGTCCCAGAAGACCGCGCCGCGCGCCGCACCGGCCTGTTCGCCGGCGGCGACCCGGAGGTTGCCGATGTTGCCCGCCTCGACCAGGCGCTGCCGGCCGACCGGGATCGCCGCCTGGTTGGCAGCGATCCGGTCGGCCCAGAACCCGCCGGTGATCCGGCTGTCCGGCAGGCCCAAGGGGTGCAACGCGACCCCCGACCTCGGAGCTGTGATCACTGAGCCGACCCCGGGGCCGGTTGCCGCCGGAACCGTACGCCGTCGGCGATGACCACGCCGTCGGCCGCGTCGGTCAGCTCCACGTATCCGTCGAGACCGGCCCGGAACGGGAAGGTGCCGAGCGACACCCATTCGCCCATGCGGACGTCGGCGACGCCGTGGAGCTTCTGGTTGACCGTGACGGTGGACGTGCCCTCGGCGTGATGCACCGTGTAGGGCGCGTTGCCGGCCCGGTTCGGGTCGGCTGCGTACGAGATGAGCACCTCATAGCGGTCGTCCCCGGGGAGCGCGGGCAGCCAGCGGGCGCTGTTGGCCCCGGTGCCCTTCGCGTGGGTGAGGTAGTTGAAGCCGTAGTAGCCGAAGACGCCGCGGCTGCTCGGCCAGGTGCCCGTGACCGCGAAGCCGAGGCCGCCGTTGTCGACGGCGTAGTCCTCGCGGACGTCCGCCGCGTGCGGCGCGGTGACGAGGCTGAGCTGGTCGAGCGAGACGGCCGTGCCGCCGCCACGGCCGGGACCGGCCAGGGTGAAGCGGATCGTGTGCCGCCCTGGCCGCAGCCGGCCGGTACGCAGCAGCGCGGTGTCGTAGCCGTCGCCCCGAGAGGACGTGAGATCCAGTGTGGACGTACGCGGTGCCTCGCCGTCGACGGTGACGGTGATCAGCCCGCCGTCGGCGGATCGGAAGTAGCGCAGCCAGAGTTCATAGTCGCCGCCCGGCGCGACGGTGAACGGGTACTCCACGTAGTCGCCGGTCGCGGCTGGTGTCCACACCGCGCGGGCGCCGTCCTGGGCGGTCGCCTCCGCCAGCACCGTGAGCGTGCCGCCGGAGACCGTCGCCTGCTGGGCCGTCTTCCCGAGATCCTGCGTAAGCGTCTCGTCGACGCCGGGTCCGGTTGCGAGGCTGTCCCGGCCCCGGGTGAGCCATTCGAGGTTGAACCGGGCCAGCGCCACCCGGCGCGGGCTGCCGTCGAGGTCGCCGTCGCAGCCGTAGAGCAGCACGATCGTGCCGTCGGACAGCCGCGCGAGGTCGGAGTAGAACGCCCGGATCGGGCTGAGCGAGCGGCTGTAGCGGAAGGACTGGCCCTCGTCATAGCTGACCGCGACGGTCATGTTCCAGCGCATCGGCGAGTCCGGGAAGCTGAACAGCATCCGGTCGGGCTCGGCGGGGCCATGCTGACCGCGACGGGGTCCGCCGGTGTAGCGGATCAGGCTCGTGTCGCAGCCGTTGAACAGCCCGGCGTTGAAGTCCATCCGGGGCTTTGACCAGGTCACACCGCCATCCTCGCTGACGGCGACGGCT
Organism: Hamadaea flava; assembly: GCF_024172085.1. Lineage (NCBI taxonomy): Bacteria > Bacillati > Actinomycetota > Actinomycetes > Micromonosporales > Micromonosporaceae > Hamadaea > Hamadaea flava. The sequence goes on from NZ_JAMZDZ010000001.1 coordinate 164,848, forward strand.
CGCGGCCAGTCGTTGCCGGACCCGGGCCGGGTGTTCATGACGACCGCGCCGTCGGACCGCTGCACCAGCCGGGCTTCGCCCGCTACCGGCAGCCCGGCCGCCATCGGGATCTCCCCGCCGGCCACCCAGGTACGCCCATGGTCGTCGCTGTAGATCGTCGACGCGCCGTAGTTCCGGTCAGTCGTCGGTACGCCGGTGATGACCGTGCGATGCGAGCAGGACAGGATGAGCCGCCCGGAGTCGAGCTGGATGCCGTGCCCCGGACCCGGGCCGTGCATCGCCCAGTTGTACGGGAAGTGGTCGAACAGCCCGGCCAGGCTCCGGCGCTCGCTCCAGGTCTGGCCCCCGTCGGTGCTGGACACCACGTAGACCGTGCTGGAGTCGGCCGAGCAACTCGTGTTCTCGGGCAGCTGCTCGCACAGGTTGTGGAAGAGGAAGACCTCGCCGGTGATCTTGTCCACGACGAACGTCGGGTTTGCCCAGATCTGACCGTCGACCGACTGCTCGACGACCTGGGTGGGGCTCCAGGTCTGGCCGCCGTCGACGCTGCGCCGGACGAGGATGTCGTGCGGGCCGGCGTCACAGGTCTCGTGGCGGCCCTCGGTGCAGGCCAGGATCGTGTCGTCGGGCAGGACGGCCAAGGCGTGCACGTGGTAGCTGGACAACCCGTCGACGGTGTTGTCCCACAGCGTGGTCTCGGTGAAGAACGGCTCCTGCGGCGCGGCTTTCTCCAGGGCTACGGCGGTTTCAGCGGTTGCGGGGGAGGTGGGCAGGGCGAGCGCGGAGGCGCCGGCGACGGCGCCGAGGGTGAACGCTCGCCGGCTGATCCGGTGGGACATGCGGCTCTCCTTGACTGTCTTTCGAAGCGGACGGTCTTCCGGGGCGGAGCTGTCTTCCGGGGCTGAGCTGTCTTCCGGGCTGGGCATTTTGTGCGGGGTGGAGCTGTCGTTTCGCGCTGGATCAGGGATGTGGGTCGAATCTTGGGTGGAGATTCGGCCGGGAACCGTGATCCATCGCCGTCGGGGTGGGCTGCTAGGGGGTGGGCCTCGGGTCAGGCCCGGCGCAGCACGTCGCTCAGGCCGTCGAGCGCGGTACGCAGTGCGGCGAGTTCGTCGTCGGTGCACGGCAGGAACGGCTCGGCGGCTGTCGCCGGGCAGAGCCCGAGCAGGTGCAACGCGGTCTTCATGATCACGACGCCGCTGGCGCCGGGGCGGATGGCGAAGAGGGCGGCCAGCCGGTTCACGTCCTGCTGGAGCGCGGTCGCGGTGGCGTCGTCGCCACTGCTGCCGGCGCGGAACAGGTCGACGCACAGGGCGGGGGCGAGCATGCCGACCCCGGGCACGGTGCCGGCCGCACCGAGGCGCAGCGCGACGTCCAGTTGCCGTTCGATGCCCTGGGCGACGCCGAATCCGGGCCGCTTCCGGGCCAGCTCGCAGAACTGGCCGAATTGCGCGGTATCACCGGAGTTGTCCTTCAAGCCGACGATCCCCGGCTCGTCGAGCAGGCGGCGTACGAGGCTGACCGGGACGGGGTTGCCCGTGTAGGCGGGGCTGTTGTAGACGACGACCGGGCGGTCCAGCGCGGCCGCCGCCTGGAAGTGCGCCAGCAGCTCCCGTTCGGTGTGTTTGAAGTAGAACGGGGCCAGCACCACGACCGCGTCGAGGTCGACGCCGTCCAGCGCCTCGAGGCGCTGCCGGGTCTCCCGGGTGCCGGGGCCGGTCGCGGCCACCATGACCGTCGCGGCCTCGCCGACGAGCGCCCGCCAGCGCGCGGTCACCTCGGTGGCGTACCGACGGACGCCGTCGCCGGGCAGCAACGGGCCCTCGCCGTTCGTCCCGGCCAGCAGCAGCGACGTCACGCCGCCCTCGGCCAAGTAGGCCAACAGCGGCTCGACGGCTTCGGCATCCGGCCGCCCTTGGGCGTCCAGCGCGGTGACCAACGGAATGACCGTGCCGCTGACCAGCGGTTTTACCGAGCCGCCGGTGGTCGGGCGGCTGTTTTGCCTGGTAGACATGGGACCTCCTGAGCGAGTGCTTCCGGACGGTACCGGCGATCTTTACCGGACGCCAGACGCTAATAGGTATTAGTATTTCGCCTTCGCTCTTCGGGATCGCGTACTGGATCACCCCTTGACATCCAGTCGTAGCCGGTGTGAAACTTTGCGACCACCGAACACCCCCAGTTAGTAGGGCGCATTAGCAGGGAGGCGCACAGTGTCCCGAAGCCCCGTGCCACGCGGACCGGCGCGACGGCCCACCCAGGCCGACATCGCACGCCTGGCCGGCGTCAGCCAGGCGACGGTCTCGCTCGTGCTGAACGAGCGGGAGTCGGAGGTACGCATCAGCCCGGCGACCCGGGACCGGGTGCTGGCCGCCATGCGCGAATGGGGTTACGTCGCGAACCCCTCGGCCCGCTCGCTGGCCGGCGGACGCAACCGGATCCTCGGCGTGCACACGTTCGAGCCGGTGTTCCCGACCAACAGCGTGGACTTCTACTTCCCGTTCCTCGTCGGCATCGAGCAGGAGGCCGCCGATCTCGGTCACGACCTGCTGCTGTTCACCAGCGCGGGCGGCCAGCGGCAGATCTTCCGCGACGGGTCCAGCCGGCTGTCGCTGGCCGACGGCGCGCTGCTGCTCGGCCGCAACCCCAACGTCGAGGAGATCGAGCGGCTGCGTGACTCCGGCTACCCATTCGTCTACATCGGACATCGTGAGGTCTCCGGCCCGCCGATCCCGTACGTCGCCGCCGACTACGCCACCGCCACCCAGCAGCTCACCGAGCGGCTGTTCGGGCTGGGCCACCGGCGCGTCGCGTACGCCCGGATCGGCGACGGCGACGCCCAGCCCAGCCGCGACCGGGAGAAGGGCTTCCGCCGGGCGGCGTCCCCGGACGGGCAACGGCGGCTGACCGGTCCGGTGTGGACGCTCGAATCCGGGGAGGACGTGCCCGGCCTGCTCGCCGAGATCCGCCACGGCGGCATCACCGCCATCGTGGCCGAGCAGCAGGTCCTGGCCGAGCGGATCCTCGCGTACGCCGAGGGGCAGAACCTGTCGATCCCCGGCGACCTGAGCGTGGTCGTCCTCGGCGACTCGGCCGGAGCGCCGCAGACCGGCACCGACTGGACCGGACTCATCGTGCCCCGGGAGCAGATGGGCCGGCAGGCCACCCGGCTGCTCGTCCAGCTGCTCGAAGACCCGGATCTGCTGGACGATCCCGGTTCGGCGGACGCGGCCCCCGGTGACGGAGCGCCGCACGAGAGCGTCGAATGCCTGCTCGCCGACGGCTCGACGGTCGGGCCGGTGACGCAGTCATGATGCGGCTCGTCGTCAAGCGCCTGCTCATCGGCGTCTTCGTGATGTGGGGCGCGGCCTCGCTCATCTTCCTCATCGTCCGGGTCGCGCCCGGCGATCCGGCCAGCATCATGCTCGGCCCGGACGCCGGCAGCGATCAGGTCGCGGAGCTGACCGCCCGGCTCGGCCTCGACAAGCCCCTGTACGCCCAGTACCTGAGCTACCTCGGCGACGTCGTCCGGCTGAACTTCGGCGACTCCTACCGCCTCGGCACCGCCGCGATGCCGACGGTGTTCGAGCGGCTGCCCGCCACGGCCGAGCTGATGCTCGCCTCCACGGCGATCGCCGTCATCGTCGGGCTGACCCTCGGCCTGCTCGCCGGAGCGCGGCCCGGCTCGATGGCCGACCGGATCGTCTCGGCGGTGTCGATCGCGTTGCAGTCGTTCCCCACGTTCTGGGTCGGCATCATGCTGATCCTGATCTTCGCCCAGGCACTGCGGCTGCTGCCCAGCGCCGGGGCGGGCAGTCCGCTCCATCTGATCCTCCCGGCGGTCACGCTGGCGTTGCCGTTCACCGCGGTGGTCGCCCGGCTGACCCGGACCAACGTCGCCGAGACGATGCGGGAGGCGTACATCCAGACGGCGCGGTCCAAGGGGCTGTCCGAACGGCAGGTGCTGCTCGGCCACGCCCTGCGCAACTCGCTCATCCCCGTCGTCACCGTGGTCGGCCTGCACATGGGCGGCCTCATGGGCGGCGCGGTCGTGGTCGAGAACGTCTTCGCCTGGCCCGGCGCGGGGTCGCTGGTCGTCGACGCGGTGTCCAACCGCGACTACGGCCTGGTCCAGGCGGCCACCTTCCTCATCGCCGGGATCGTCATGCTCTTCAACCTGATCACCGACCTGGTCTACTCCCAGCTCGACCCCCGCATCCGCCTGGACGGTGGGGCATGACCGCGGTGCTGGAGAAGACTCCGGCGACCTCGGCCGACGTACGCCGTCGTCGTCCGCGTCGCCGCTGGACGCGGTGGGTCCCGTACACGATCCTGGCGATCTACGCCCTGGTCGGCGGGGTCGGCCCGCTGCTGATCGACTACAACCCGGTGTACGTCTCGCTGCCCGATCGGCTGCTCAAGCCGGGGTCGCACGTGTCGACCGGCGGGATCGCCTGGCTGGGCACCGACGGCACCGGCCGGGACGTCCTGGCGCAGGTCGTCTACGGCGCGCGTACCTCGGTGCTCATCGGGATCGCGACCGTCGTCGTCTCCTGCGTCGTCGGCGTCGCGATCGGCACCGTCGCCGGATACTTCCGGGGCTGGCTGGACACGATCCTCGCCCGGGGCATCGACATCCTGCTCGCGTTCCCGGCGATCCTGCTCACCATCGTCATCGCGGGCGCCTTCGAGCGCAGCGTGCTCGTCGTGGTGGTCGCGTTGTCGGCGACCGCGTGGATCTCGTTCGCCCGGGTCACCCGGGGTGTCGCGCTGACCATCCGGGAACGGGCCTGGGTCGACGCGGCCCGGGTGCTCGGCGTACGCCCCCTGGCGATCCTGTGGCGGCACATCGTGCCGTTCACCGCCGGACCCGTCGTCGCCCTCGCGACCCTCGAATTCGCCCTCGTCGTCCTGGCCGAGGCCGGGCTGAGCTTCCTCGGCATCGGCCTGCCCAACTCGGCCGTGTCGTGGGGCCAGATCATCGCCAACGGCAAGCAGTACCTGGCGACCGCCTGGTGGATCTCCGCGATCCCCGGCATCGCGCTGTCCCTGCTGATCATCACCATCGGGATCCTCGGGGACCAGCTCACCGCCCGCTACGGACGCGGGCACGTCCGATGAACCGCCCACCTCTGCAAGTCCCTTCCCTCATGACCACTCCCACTTGGAAGGCATCGATGACCAGATATCGTGCCCCGCGCGCCACCCGGCGTACGGCGCTGGCCGTGCTCGGCGCCGCGCTGTCCGCCTCGCTGGCCCTGACCGCCTGCAGCACCACCAGCGGCGGCTCCTCCGGCGGCGGCAAGGAGATCACCGTCGCCGGCACCTACTCGATCGAGAGCCTCGACCCGGCCAGCCCGTCGGGCGGCGGGGCCACCGGCACCCAGCTCACCTCGAAGGCGCTGTTCAGCCGCCTGGTCAAGCCCAAGGCCGACGGCAGCCTCGAAGGCGACCTCGCCACCGAGTGGACGCCGGACGGCACCGCGACGCAGTGGACCTTCAAGCTGCGCTCGGGCGTCAAGTTCAGCGACGGCTCGGACGTCACCGCGGACGACGTGGTCGCGTCGTTCCAGCGGTTCATCGACCTCAAGAGCACCAACGCCGCGAACTTCACCGGCTACACGATGACGGCGTCCTCGCCGACGGAGGTGGTGCTGAAGGCGACCAAGCCCGACGCCGCCATCCCGTACAAGCTGGCCGTCTTCTTCGTGATGCCCAAGAGCGTGCAGGGCGAGGACAAGGAGTTCTTCCAGCACCCGGTCGGCTCCGGCCCGTTCAAGCTGGAGAAGTTCGACTCGGCGGGCACCGTCGTGTTCGCCCCGAACAGCGGCTACTACGGCGGCGAGCCCAAGGTCACGAAGGTGACCATCAAGAAGATGCCGGAGCTGGCCGCCCGGCTGACCGCGCTGAAGACCGGCGAGGCCGACCTGATCTGGGGCATCCCAGACGACCAGCTGCCGCAGCTGCAGAGCGACTCGAACCTGACGGTTCAGACGGTGCCCAGCACCGCGGTCTTCACGATGTGGTTCAACTCGTCGATCCCGTCGCTCAAGGACGCCGCCGTACGCCGGGCGCTCTGGCAGGCCGTCGACTTCGCGACCATCATCAAGCAGCTGTACCCGCAGACGGGAACGCTGTCGGACGCGCCGGTGTCGCCGGTGACCCTCGGCTACTCGCAGCAGGAGGCCCAGAAGTACGACCCGGCGGCGGCCAAGGCGGCCCTGCAGGCGGCCGGCTTCGACTTCGCCAAGAAGCTGCGGCTCCAGTTCGCCAACGCCGAGTTCCGCCAGTTCAACCAGGCGGTCGTCTCCGACCTGGCGAAGATCGGCGTCCAGGTGGACCTGCTGGAGAAGGAGCAGGCCGTGTTCACCAAGGATCTACTGGCCCTGAACTGGGACATCAACTTCCAGCAGCTGTCCAACCCGACCTTCGACGGGGCGAACACGCTCGGCCGGCTCTACACCTGCGCCGCCAAGCGCAACGGCTACTGCAACCCGGACCTGGACAAGCTGCTCGCCGCGGCCGGCGCCAGCCCGGACAAGAACGAGCGCGTACGCCTCTACGGCGAGGCCGGCAAGATCATCTGGTCGGACGCGGTCGGCATGTTCCCGATGGCCGTGAAGTTCGCGTACGCCTGGAACAAGAACCTGACCGGTGTCGCGCCGGACCCGAACGGGCTGCCGGACTTCTCGACGATCGGCGTCAGCGGATCATGACCACGCGAATGCCGTCTCACGCCGGCCGCCCTGAGGCGGCTCGGCAAGCGACCCGGCAAACGCGTTTGCTGGAGGTGTCCGGGCTGGTCGTCGACCTGCCCGGCCCCGCCGGCGGCACGGATTTCGTGCGCGTCGTCGACGGGGTGTCGTTCGACGTCCCGCCGGCGACGACCGTGGGACTGATCGGCGAGTCGGGCAGCGGCAAGACGATGACGGCCAACGCCCTCATCGGCCTGCTGCCCGACGGCGCCGAGACCGGCGGCGAGCTGCGCTGGCGCGGGGAGGATCTGCTCAAGGCCACCCCGGCCCGGCGACGCGCCCTGCGCGGCCACGAGATCGCGATGATCTTCCAGGATCCGCTCGCCGCCCTCAATCCGACCCAGACGATCGCCCGGCAGGTCGGCGAGATCCTGCGCCGGTCCGGCCGCCCGCGCGACGAGGTACGCCGCCGCGTGGTCGAACTGCTCGACCGGGCGGGTGTGCCCGACCCGGCGACCCGGGCCGACAGCTACCCGCACGAGTTCTCGGGCGGTCTGCGGCAGCGCGCCGTCATCGCGATGGCGCTCGCGGGCAGTCCCGCGCTGCTGCTGGCCGATGAGCCGACGACCGCGCTGGACGTGACGGTGCAGTCGCGCATCCTGCGGCTGCTGCGGTCCCTTCAGGACGACGATGGGCTCGCCATGGTCCTGGTCAGCCACGATCTGCGGGTCGTGGCGCACGTCGCGCAGGAGACCGTCGTCATGTACGCCGGGCGGGTGGCCGAACGCGGGCCGACCGCCGCCGTGCTGCACCGACCGGCCCACCCGTACACCCGGGCGCTGGTGCAGAGCGTGCCCGCGGTGCGGACGCGGACGGCGCTCGCCTCGCCGTTGCCGGGCACGCCCGCGACCCCGGCGAACCGGCCGTCCGGTTGCGCCTTCCACCCGCGCTGCCCGCTGGCCCGCGACCGCTGCAAGGTGGAGCGACCGGTCGTCCGCGAGATCGCGCCCGGCCAATGGGCGGCCTGCCACTTCGCCGAGGAAGTACTGAGTACCGAGGAGGTGCGGCATGACGCTGCTTGACGTACGCGATCTCCGGATCACCTTCGGCCGCCGCACCAAGGTCGTCGCGGTCGACGGGGTGAGCCTCTCGGTCGCGCCGGACGAGACGGTCGGCCTCGTGGGCGAGTCCGGCTCCGGCAAGACCACTGTGGCCCGCGCGGTCGTCGGCCTGGTCCGGCCGGACTCGGGCGCGATCGTCCTGGATGGACAGCCGCTGGGCCGGATCGGGCGGCGTTCCGCGGCGGCGCATCGTGCTGTGCAGATGGTCTTCCAGGATCCGCGGTCGTCGCTCAACCCGCGCATGACGGTCGCCGCGGTGATCGACGAGGTGTGGCGTACGCATCCGGTCACCGCGCCGGAGGGCGATCGCACGGCCGCGCTGCACGGCCTGCTCGACGACGTCGGGCTGGACGCGAGCGTCGCCCGGCAACGGCCGAGCGAGCTGTCCGGCGGCCAGTGCCAGCGGGTCAGCATCGCCCGCGCACTGGCCGCCAAGCCCCGGCTGCTGGTCTGCGACGAAGCGGTGTCCGCACTGGACGTCTCGGTGCAGGCGCAGGTGCTGCGGCTGCTCGTGGACCTGCGGGAGAAGCACCATCTGTCCATGTTGTTCATCTCGCACGACCTCGGCGTCGTGCACCAGATCGCCGATCGGATCGCCGTCATGCGGCGCGGCGAACTCGTCGAGGAGGGCCCGGCCGCCGACGTCCTGGGCGCCCCGCAGCACGAGTACACCCAGAGCCTGCTCGACGCGGCGCTCGAACTGAACGAATGAACCAACCCGCACAACCAAAGGCAAGACCTGGGGAGGAAACACCAATGACGGACGGCTCATCCCGCGTACCAGCAAATGCTGACGTGCTGGTGGTCGGCGGGGGTCTCGGGGGAGTCGCCGCCGCGCTCGCCGCGTTACGCCGGGGCCGCACGGTCCTGCTGACCGAGCCCACCGACTGGCTGGGCGGCCAGCTGACCAGCCAGGGCGTCCCGCCGGACGAGCACCCGTGGATCGAGCAGTTCGGCGCGACCCGCTCGTTCCGCGCGCTCCGCGAGGCGATCCGCGATCACTACCGCCGGTGGTACCCGCTCACGCCGGCCGCGCGCGCCACGACCGACCTCAACCCCGGCCTCGGCCGGGTCAGTCGGCTCTGTCACGAGCCGCGCGTGGCGGCCACCGTGCTCGCGGCGATGGTCGGGCCGCATCTGGCCGCGGGGCGGTTGACCATCTGGTACGCACACCGGCCGATCGCCGTCCAGAGCGACGGTGACCGGGTCACGTCGGTGCTGTTCGAGGGACCGGACGGCACCCGGGTCGAGGCGAGCGCGCCGTACGTGCTCGACGCCACCGAGCTGGGCGATCTGTTGCCGATGGCCGGTGTCGAGCACGTGACCGGCTTCGAGTCCCGGGACGAGACGGGGGAGCCGAGCGCGCCGGCCGTCGCGCAGCCGGACAACATGCAGGCGTTCTCCTGGGTGTTCGCGGTCGACCATCGGGACGGCGAGGACCACACCATCGACCGCCCGGACCAGTACGGCTTCTGGCGCGACTACCAGCCGCCGTTCTGGCCGGACCGGCTGCTGAGCCTGGTCGCCCCCGATCCTCGTACGCTGGAGCCGGTCGCCCGCACGTTCGTCCCGAACGCCGCCTCCGGCCCGGTCGTGGCCGATCAGAGCCGGGATCCCGGCGACAAGGACCTGTGGATCTTCCGGCGCGTCCTGGCCCGGGAGCAGTTCCAGCCGGGGTTCCTGACCAGCGACGTCACCATCGTCAACTGGCCGATGATCGACTACCTGCCCGGACCGCTGATCGGAGTGTCCGACGAGGAGCGCGACAAGCACCTCGACGGCTCCCGGCAGCTGGCGCTGAGCATGTTCTACTGGCTGCAGACCGAGGCTCCGCGCCCGGACGGCGGCACGGGCTGGCGAGGACTGCGCCTGCGGCCCGACGTGATGGGCACCGCCGACGGCCTGGCCAAGACGCCCTACATCCGGGAGTCGCGGCGCATCCGGGCCCGCCGGACGGTGGTCGAGCAGGACCTGTCGCTGGCTGTCCGCGGAGAGCACGGCGCTGTGTCCTATCCAGACAGTGTCGGCGTCGGCATGTACCGCATCGACCTGCACCCGTCGACCGGTGGCGACAACTACATCGACGTCGGCAGCAGCCCGTTCCAGATCCCGCTCGGCGCCCTGCTGCCGGTACGCGTCCGCAACCTGCTCGCGGCGGGCAAGAACATGGGCACCACGCACATCACCAACGGCTGCTACCGGCTGCACCCGGTCGAGTGGAACGCCGGTGAGGCTGCCGGGGCGCTGGCCGCGCACTGCCTGGCGAACGGGCTGGAGCCGGCCCAGGTGCACGAGAGCCCGGAGCTGCTCGAACGCTTCCAGAACGAACTGGTCGCGGACGGCTTCGAGCTGGCCTGGCCGCAGATCCGCGGCTACTAGAAAATCCAGTTACGCCCATGCGCCGCAGGGACTACCCTGCGGCGCATGACCATGGCCGTGTTCGGCCAGGGCACCCGGTAGACCGCGCGTACACCGGGGCGCCGCTTTCCGGCGCACACATGCCCTGACGCAGGTAAGTCCACAGACGACGCGCCTGCCTTCGCCGTACCCTCCATCCGGAGACCGCCATGGCCGCCGTGCCCGTCAGCGCACGCGATCCGCGCATCAGCGCGTTCCTGTCCACCCGGACCCCGTCCGGATCCGTCCTGGCCGAAGGACTCTGGGCGCACCAGTGTCTGCTCCAGTCCGACGCCGACCTCGACGTCCTCGTGATCTGCCCCGACCTGATGGAACCGTCCGCCGGTCGGCTCGCCCACGACCTGACCGCGCGGGCGCGTACCGCCGTCGAAGTGTCCGCCAAGACGTTCGCCCGCATCAGCCGCCGCACGAAGCCGTCCGGCCTGGCCTCCCTGGTACGCCTGCCGCGCTGGCCGGTCAGCCCGGGCAGGATCGGCGACCGGCCGATCGACGCCGCCACCCGAGTGCTCGTCGCCGACGGGATCGAGTACGCCACCAACCTGGGCGCGCTGATCCGCATCGTCGACGCCAGCGGCACCGGGGCACTGCTGCTCACGAATCGTCAAGCGCGTCTGGAACATCCCGATGTGTTCACCGCCAGCCGGGGCACGCTGCTGACCACGCCGGTCGTCGACTTCGGCGAGCCGTCGTCGGCGGCGGACTGGCTGCTGCGGGCGGGGTTCACGATCCGGCTCGCGTTGCCGGGCGCGCCCGGCGGCTTCCGTACGCCCGCCGGCGACCCGTCCGGCCCGACCGCGATCGTGGTCGGCTCCGAGGGCCGGGGCGTGTCCCCGCAATGGCGATCGGTGCCGCACGAGCCGATCTCGATCCCGATGCGCGGCCGGGCCGACTCGCTCAACGTGGCCGTCGCCGCCGGAGTGCTCCTGTTCGCCTGATCATTCCCTGATCTTGGTGCCGAATGACGAACGAACCCGGCCTGTATGGGCCGTAGCGTGGGTATTCGCACAGCTCACGAACCGAAGGAGAACGATCATGAGCACCAACGCGCCAGCCGGCTACACGACCGTCGCGCCGTGGATCGTGACGCCCGACACCGGCCGGTTGCTGGACTTCGTCACCGCGGTATTCGACGGGGTGGAGCAGGGCCGGGTGCCGCTGGAGGACGGAACCATCGGCCACGCCGAGATCCGCGTCGGCGACACCGTCCTGCTCGCCTTCGACCAGCGACCGGACTGGCCGGCGATGCCATCGCTGTTGCGGGTGTTCGTCGCCGACGCCGACGCCGCGATCGAACGCGCGGTCGCGGCCGGGGCGCGGGTGGTCACCGGGGCGGCCACCCACGCTTTCGGTCAGCGGGGCGGCCGCGTACGCGACGAATTCGGCAACATCTGGTGGATCAGCGCGGTGGTCGAAGACGTGCCGCCGGAGGTCGGGATGCGCCGGCTCGCCGAACCCCAGTACGCCGCGGCGATGCGAGACGCGCAGGAGACCCTGGATCGCGAACTGAGCGGGTCGGCAGACAGCACGGTGAGCCCGGTAGACCTCACCGGGCGGCCGGACTGAACTCAGCCGATGAGCCGGCTGGCGGCGGTCAGCCGGATTCGGCTGACTCGGCGGCGGGCTCGGTCCAACCGCCGGATATCGGGAGTGTGAAGGTGAGCCACTCCAGCGCCTCCCGAGTCTCCGCCGTGTCGCCATCGAGATCTGCCGCGAGCCGGGCCTCGACGGAGGCCCGCAACTCCGACCCGTTGAGCCAGTCCACCACCGGACGGTCCCGGTGACCCCAGTACGCGTTGCTCGGCCGCAGGCGGCCACGCCGATCCACCCGGCAGCCGTACTCGACGAAGCCGCGCAGGGCCATGATCAGGTCCGGCCGGTCGAGGTTGTCCGTCCATGGTGCGAGGTACGCCGTGAGGTCGTCCTCGGCGTTGCCGATGGCGCACAGCGCCGCGTCGTAGTCGACCACCGGTTCGTCGGCGAAGAGCGCGTCCGTCCACATCGCCTGGAAGTACGCCCGGACGGCACCCTGCTCGCCTTGCGGCCACGAGGTCCAGCCCGCGCGTGGCAGTCGGCCGATCAGACCTTCCAGCTCGGGATAGTTGAAGGTCTCCATGGTCGCGATCTCGACGATGCGAGGCAGGAAGTAGCGCAAGTCCGCCACGTCGCCGACCGTGAGCATGACGTCGGCGGCGTACGGGCGCATCACATCGATCGGGACCTGCCGCAACGGAACCGGGGCCAGCACCGCCCGTTCCTCGTCCGACGTGAAGCAGCATGGGCAGTAGTCGAGCGAATGAGGTCGGGGGTTCGCGGCGAACTCGTCATAGAGCCGGTCGATCGCGCTCGTCAGCGCTTTCCTCAGCGGTGGCGTCCTCATTTGCGGCGGCTTGCGATCCGGGCGGTGGTGACTCCGGCGGAGCGGAGCTCGCCGACCAGGATGCGCAGGAGCGTCCCAGCCATGAGCGGGTACGCCTCGCCCTTGCAGTCCAGCCAGATCGACCAGCCGCCGTCCGGCTGTGGTTCGGGGTCCGAGACGTAGTTGGGGGAGTAGTCGGCGTCGAGCACCTCGTCGATGTCGGCGTACTCGGTGCCGTCGTCGCCGACGAGGAACATCCGGAGCTGGGCGTTGGCCAGTGCGACGGTGACGGCCTCGCCCGGCTCGCCGGCGACGTGGACCCGGAAGGCCTGCGTGGGAAAGTACTCGTCACCGTTCACGGCGACGAGCGGAAAGCTGCCAGGATCGACCACGACATCCTCGACCCCGCCCCACTCGGCCTCGATCGCAGCGCGCTGGCGTTCGATGGCGACGCGGGCCGAATGCCTCGTGGCGAGCTGCGCGAGTCGCCACTGCATCGGCACGTCCCCCAACTGTGCGGCGCGACGCAGCCACGCTTCGGCCGCGTTCGCGTCGCGCATGCCTTCGCGGGTCAGCGCGCATTCGGCGATCCGGTACGCCGCCTCGGCGTCGCCTCGATTGGCCGCCTCGGCCCAGCGCGGAATCAGCTCAGTGATCGGTTCGCTGATCGGCTCGTCGCCCATCGGTCCATCATGGGGCTTGCCGTCCGGTGAGGCTGGCCCTTCGGCGAGGGCCGGGAGCTGGCGGTCAGCTGATCATCGCGGTGCACGGTCAGCGACGTCGGCGAAACGCCTTCGTCAGCCGGAGGTGGCTTCCGGCGCGGGCGGCGTCCGCTGCGCCGCGCGCAACACACCGATGACGGCGCCGATGAGCCACAGCGAGAAGGCCGCTGACCCCAGGCCCGCGGTCCAGAAGCCGGACAGGCACAGGGCAGCGACGGCGTAGGACAGCCAGACGGCCCACGTCGGCAGGGCGTGCGCCCGCTGGGCGATCCGTGTCGTGACGGCGACCAGCACTGCGCCGCCGATCAGCCCGGTGAGCCCGATGACAGCTCCCGCCGTGCCGAGCACGCGGACGGTGTTCGGGTCGGGGGTGAACTCATCCGTCAATGCCGTGACCGCGCTCGACACGTCGAGCCCGACCGCCGTGATCGTCACTCCGCCGAACAGGGCCGCCGCCGGCACGGCCGTGTGTGCGAGCAGGTCGCCGCCGGACAGCCGGTCCAGCACGCGGCGCAGCCCGGTGGTGAACCAGAGCAGCAGCGCGACCCCGACGGCGATCACCGGCAGCCCGATGCCGGCGGCGGTCTGCCGCGCGCCGTCGTCGATCCTCGCGAGGATCTCGGCGTCGGACACGCTCGGGTCGTCGACGCCGGCCAACGCGGTCAGTGTCACCCCGAGCGCGAGCAGCACGACCGAAGCGGCACCCGCCCATCCCGCGCGTCGAAGTGCTCGTGACTCGTCCATGCCGCCTCCTGCGGTCGGGACCACTGGTGGATGAGGGGTGGTGAGAGCAGCCCGAGTGTCCACCCGCGCCGGGCCGCCGGCAAGGAGCCGCGCGGTCGCAGGTGGCTGCCGTCCGGTAAGAAGGGCGGATGCAATACGTCCTGTTCCCCGGCCGCCACCACCTGCTGACCCGCTTCCAAGCGGACTATCTACGCAGCCTGCCGAAAAGTGACGGCGGGACGGTCGTCTGGGCGGTGACATCGGCGAACCATGCGAACACCCGGCGCAACCCGGTGGCGTACCACCGGCGGGAGGCGGCCATCGAGCGGTTCAGCGTGATGACCGGGCTGCGGTCGCTGGTGGTGCCGGTGTTCGACACCGCGCCGACGGATCGGTTCGCCGAGGTGACCATCAAGAACATCGCGACCGAGACCGGGATCGGCCTGACTCCGGCGAACACCGTGGTCGCCTGTTCCACGCCGGAGGTTGCGGCGCTCTACGCGAGGCTCGGGTTCGAGATCGCGACCGTCGAGCAGGAGACGGGCGCCGAGCGTCCGTGGGACGTGCTGATCAGGCTGGCGAACGGGGACGAGTCCTGGCGTGAGCTGGCCCACCCGGCCACGGTGGACGTCTTCGACCGATATCAGCTGGCCGACGCTGTGCGTACCGTCGTGAACGATCCAGTCGTGGGCGACGAGGGTGGCCTGACCGCGACGCGGGACTACCGCAGCTACGCGGAGTCGTTCGCCGACAGCGCGGCGCGCAAGTGGTCCGCGGTACGCGAGTACGTCCGCCCTGGTCGCATCGTGGACATCGGCTGTGGCGCGGGAGCGGTCCTCGAACTCGCCGACCGCGAGCCCGCCCTGCGGGAGAGCGATCTGGTCGGGGTGGAGGTCGCCCGGCACCTGTTCGACGAGTGCGTCCACAAGAAGGCCCAGGGCGTGTTCGCCAATCCGAACGTGTTCTTCTACCGCCGCAACGTCCTCGGCGGAGCGGTCTTCCCGCCGCGCTCGGTCGACACGACGCTGACTTTCGCGCTGACCCACGAGATCTGGTCGTACGGCGAGCGGGCCTCGTCGCTGCGCGCGTTCGTCCAGGCGATCTACGACCACACCGCGCCCGGCGGCGTGTGGATCAACAGCGACGTCTGCGGTCCCGACGATCGCGGCCGGCCGGTGTTGCTGCGGCTGGACCGCACCGACGGCGAGAACCCCGTCGAACCCCGGCGCGACCTGGCCGAACGTCCGCCGGCCGAGGTGGCGGCGTACGTGGCGGGGCTGTCGACGCGGGCCCGGTTCGATCAGTTCGCCGTCGACTACCGCTTCCCCGTGGAGTACAAAGTCGACGGAGACGCCCTCCGGCTGTCGTTCGGCGACGCGATGGACTACCTGACCCGCAAGGACTACACCGCCAACTGGCTTTCGGAGACGCAGGAGCAGTTCTGCGGACTCGAGTACGCCGACTGGAAGAGCCTGCTCGCCGACGTCGGGTTCGAGGTCGACTCGGCTTCGCGTACGCTGCGCAACGACTGGGTCGTCGACAACCGGATCGCGCCGGTGGCCTCGCTCACCGACCTCGACGGCCGGCCGCTGGACTGGCCGATCACGCACGTGCTCCTGGTGGCCCGGCGGCCGCTGAACACCTGACGGTCGGCACGCCGAAACTCAGCGGCACCTGGCTCGCGAGCCGCGATGGGTGATCGGGCATGATCTGACGATGGCCGTACTCGATCAAGTCCGCCCGCTGCTGGCCGACCCGCTGTTCTGGGCGCGCTACTTCTACGCCCACGCGGACGGACCCGGCGCCGATCGGCTCGGCGACCTCGCCGGCAAGGTCGCGGACGCGTACGAGTCCGAGGACGACGATGACCTCGACGAAGACGACCTTGACGACGACGGCCTCGATGACGACCTCGAGGATGAAGACGACGACGAAGAGGTCGGCGAGTTCCAGTACCAGCTGCGGTTCGACGTCGGCGACGGGTACGGACTGCTCCTCGACTTCGACGTCTCGCTGGACTCCTACAACCTGGCCGCGTACGGCCCGGGGCGGCCGGAGGCCGAACTCGGCTGGGACGATCTGGCCCACTGGCACCCGTACGCCCTGCGCTGGTCCGAGCTGGAGCTGATCTGCCGGGCGCTGGCGGCGAAGGACGGCGAGCTGCCGCAGCCCGGTCCGGCGTTGGCGCTGCTGTGCCGGTTCGCGGCGGTGTTCGAGGACGACGACGTCGACTCGGCGGTGGCCGCGGTCGAGGCGGCGTACGCGTCACTGCGCCCGGCCGGATGGACGGGCTACTGGCCGCGGGGCGCGGACTGGCTGGAGCGGTCGGACTTCCGCGGCCGGCGCGTGACGTGGCACAGCGACGAGTCCGGCAACCGGTGGGGTGAGCAGGCGGAGGGCGCCGGTCGTGACTTCTACTCGATCCGCAGCGCTCGCCCCGAGCCGGGAGCGAACGGGTTCCCGCACGATTTGCTGCGCACGATCCTCACGAAGGCGGCCGCTGCCGTCTAGTCGCGCCCGAGCCGGGCGTCGGTGATGAACCGAGTCGGTCGCCCTTCGCGGAACTCGGGCTCGGTCAAGCGCGGCGACCGGATCGCGGCCGGACGGGATCGTGCGGCCGGTTGTCGCGCAACGTCTCCCCGAAGGCCGGCATGATCCGCCGTACGCACGGCAGGTTCCGCTTGCGCAGCAGCGTCCGATACAGGTGACGCAGGTCGGATCGGGCAGTCGCCGAGTCGATCGCGGCGGTCGTCGTGATCGCCGGTTCGGCGACCTCGCAGGCCAGGTCCAGATGGTCGGCTCCGGCGAAACTCAGGGCCAGCCGGGCTCCGTAGCGGGCCCGCAGCCGCTGCGACTCCGGGGCCAGTCGGGCGTACTCGCCGGTCAGGATCGTCGCCGCTTCCAGGGAACGGCCCAGTTCGTGGAACGACCAGGCGCGGACGAACGACAGCGACCCCGGCGTCGTGCTGCCCAGTGGGGGACCGTCGCCGGTCGGTGAACCCGCCAGCCGGGAGGCCCGATCGAGGGCCGTCAGGGTCGCGTACTCGTCGCCCTGCAGCGCGTATCCCTGCGCCTCGCGTTGCGCGCCGAGTTCCCGGACGCGGTTGCTCCGGGCGGCTTGCGCACGCCGGGCGAGCTGGATCGCGTCGGTGAAGTTGTCCCGATACAACGCGATCTCAGCCTTGCGGACCAGGGCGTAGTCGGCCATGTCCTGATCGCCGCCGAACTCGGCCAGCAGCCCGGCCTGATCCGTCCACCAGGTCGCGGCCCGTTCGTCGCCCGCCTCCTGTGCCATCCAGCCGGCGTACTCGACGAATCGGGCCGCCAGCCGGAACGCCTCGTCGCGGGCCCGCCCGGACGCGGCCATCGCCATGGTCCGCAGCGAGTTGGCCGAGGGGATCACGATCTGGAGCATGGCCGACGGCGGCAGCACCTGACCCATGCGCCGGACGTCGGCCAGCAGGTGGGTCAGCACCGGGAGGCTGGCCGGCAGCGACGTGTTCCGGGGGGCCGCGATGGACCAGGTGGCGGCGTCGGCGTCGGGATCGGCGGGATCGTGCGAGCGGAAGACGAGCTGACCGTCCGGCGGTAGACGCAACGACCACTCGTCCGTGAGCGACGGTCCGTGCGATGCGCCCGGTGGGGCGTCGCGGGCCACTGTGGGCACCAGTTCGCTGAGTACTCCGGGAAGCCCGAGCGCGGCTTCGAGCCGGCGTGCGAGATCCACGCTGGGCTGCTTCGCGCCCGCCTCAATGTTGCTCAGATGGCCCTTGCTGTAGTTCGCCAGCTTCGCCAGGCGGCCCAGGCTGAGCCCGACCCGCGTACGCAGCAGCCGCAACCGCGGGCCGAATCTGGGGGGAAGTGGATCGTTGTCGTCCATGATGGCTGATCTCCGCTCGGACGTAGCCGGCTGACCTGCCGAAAGCCTAATACCCGTCGTCAGTGGACAGATCCGCTGATCGGCTCGCGACCATGACACTCCCGGCATCGGCGGCGGACCGCGCCCGCGTGCCGGCGGCCGGTCGGGCGGCCGGCGTGAGCACGAAAGCTCGTGTCGATGGACCAACGCACGTCCACGAAAGGGAGACGCCCGAACGGGAGACGCCGTCGCGACTGCGCCCGCCCGTCGTGGCCGTTCCGGCCGGGTGACTCGTCGTCGTGGTGAGCGCGGCCGTCGCCGGACGGTGACCGGGGGCACGCCGGGCCGCCCCGCGCACGCCGATCGGCTGCCGTGGCGAACCCACTCCGGCGGTTGTCCGTTGTCCACGCCGATCGGTGAAGACAACACCATTGCCGCGGCCCGAAATCCGCTGCGACGCTTCCCCCGATCTCGGTGAAGGCCGCCATCTGGTCCCTCGTGACCAGGTCCGCGGCGATCGGGACCTTCGGCCAGCCGGCCTACGGCGGAAACGGGTGGGCAATGACGGACATCTTCATCAACTACCGATCGGACGACGATCCGTTCGCGGCAGCGCTCATCGACGAGCGCATGACCCAGGCGTTCGGGCCGGAGCGCGTGTTCCGGGATGCCCGCGCGCTGCATCCCGGAGTGGACTTCGAACCCGAGTTGTGGGCCCGGCTCCGGTCGAGCCGAGTCTGCCTCGTCCTCATCGGCGCCCGCTGGCTCGGGCTCACCGACGAGCGCGGGAACCGGCGGATCGATCGCGCGGACGACTTCGTCGCCCAGGAGATCGCCGAGGCGCTGCGGTGCGGCCTGGCCGTCCTGCCGGTGCTGCTCAACGAGGCGGACCTGCCGACACCCGGCCAACTGCCGGAGTCCGTACGCGAACTCGCCGGGCGGCAGTTCGCCCGGCTGCGGCAACGGCACGCCGAAAGCGATCTGCGGGACCTCGTCGACGCCGTCGCGCGCTGGGTGACGCCGTCGCCGGTGGTGCCCCAGCAGCCGACAGGGAAGTCCTTCACCGCGTCGTCCAACAGCGGCAACGCGTACAGCGCGGAGACCATGACCTTCAACGAGCAGGGACCACATCGATGACGACGACCGACTCGGGCGCTGAGCGCACCGTCTACCAATTCCTCGCCACCAGCCAGAGCGGCAACGCGTACACCGCGGAGCAGATGACCTTCCTGATGGCGGCGGCGGACCACTTCGCCGGCGGCGTACAGGCGCTGGAGCGGAAGCTGTATCCGCAGGCCGTGGCCCGGTTCACCGACTTTCTGACGACCGTCACCCAGAGCCAGGGCCCGGCCCTCGACGCCGCGACCGTCCGCGAGCTGGGCCATCGGCAGACGCAGGCGCACTTCCTCGCCGCGGTGTCCCTCCTCGGCGGTGCGGCGGTGGGAACAAGTCACCGCAGGTGATCGCACAGGTGGAGAACCATCTGGAGCAGGCCCGGTCGAGCATGGCCGAGGCGGACACCTTCCACCAGGCGAGTGTGTTGTGGGCGATCGTCAAGGAGGACAGCGCCAGCGACGGCATGTTCATCCGCCCGCCCGCGCCGGAGGAGCTGCGGCCGTCGCTGGAACACGTCTCCAGCGACCAGGCCGCTTTCCTGCTCACCCACCTCACCGGCGCGCGTGGGCAGACCTTCGCCGATCTGCGCAAGCGGTCGGGCTACACGCCGCCGCCCGCGGTGGCCGCGCCCCGGCCCGGCCCGACCGCACAGGGGCGGCCCAAGGCCGGCACGAACTACTTCACGAAGCCGGTCGGCGCCCGGGAGATCTTGTGGGCCGTCGTCGGGGGATTCGGCGTCCTCCTGCTGCTGTTCGGCCTCGCCGCGGGCGACGCCGGAACGCTCGGCTGCATGACCGTCCTCTGTGGCATTCTCGTGATCACCGCCCTGGTGAAGACCATCCGGTACTTCCTGGCCTATCCGAAGCCCAGCGATCGCCAGATGGACGACTGGCTCACGAGCGACGTGCAGAACACCGTGATGCCTCGGGCGCTCGCGCAACTGCGCATCGATGGCCGGCCGGCGCACGAGGGCGGTGACCTGATCGTGCCGGCGCAGATCGTCGTCGGGGTCGCGTCGCCGCTGCGCGTCTTCGACGTCACCCGGACGCTTCTGCACTACGCGATCTTCCTGGGCTCGGACCGGCGCGTCCGGGCGTCCTACTACGACGTGCTCATCCTGTTCATGACCGACAAGATCGTCAGCGCGTACCAGGCGCTGCTCGACACCCGGACGGGACACCTGCTCCTCGACGCCACGCAGGAGCACCGCTACAGCGACATCGCCGGCGTCCACAGCCGCACGGTTCCGCTGAACATCGCGCCGAACCTGCGGCAGCAGATCCCGGCGGAGACCCTCGTGCGGCTGTCCGCCCAGCACGAGTTCTCGCTCGGGATCGTCAACGGCAACAGCCTGACGGTCACCGTGGACCTGCCGTCGCAGCAGGGCGGCGGCGTCGCCTGGAGCAACGAGCAGGCCCTGTCGATGATTCAGCGGATGATCCGGGGCAAGAAGGAAGCCTGACCGGGGAAGCCAGAAACCCGGTTGCGGCCGTGGCGGGCGTGACGATAGCGTCCCGGGTCATGTTCGCCACGGCTGGATTCGGCGCGCTCGCAGGCCTTCGCCTGCCGGGCGCCGTCGCCGTGCGCGCGAAGTCGGCCCGACTGGATAGCTGACTCTCCTCCACCCAAAACCGCCCAGCGCTTCGGCGCCGGTGCCGGCCTGGGCCCCAGGACACGGAGGAGAGTGCCGCACGCCGTCCTGAGCAATCCTCTCCTGCTGACTTCGAAGGAATCGTCATGTCCAAGACCACGTTCGTCCGCGCCAAGCCGCATCTCAACATCGGGACGATGGGGCACGTCGACCACGGCAAGACGACGCTGACCGCCGCCATCACCAAGGTTCTCGCCGAACGGGACCCGTCGGCGAACCGCTTCGTCGCGTTCGACGGCATCGACCGTGCGCCGGAGGAGATCGCCCGCGGGATCACGATCACCATCGCGCACGTCGAGTACGAGACGGCCACGCGTCACTACGCCCACGTCGACATGCCCGGCCACGCCGACTACGTGAAGAACATGATCACCGGCGCGGCCCAGGTGGACGGCGCGATCCTCGTCGTGTCCGCCCTCGACGGCGCGATGCCGCAGACCCGCGAGCACGTGCTGCTCGCGCGGCGGGTCGGCGTGCCGCATCTGGTGGTCGCGATGAACAAGGCGGACGCGGTGAGCGACCCCGAACTGCTCGACCTCGTCGAGCTCGAGGTCCGCGAGCTGCTGACGGCCAACGGGTTCCCCGGCCAGGAGATCCCAGTGGTACGCGTATCGGCGCTCAAGGCGCTGGAAGGCGACCCGCGCTGGACGCAGTCCATCGTGGACCTGCTGGACGCGGTGGACACGTACGTGCCGGTGCCGCAGCGCGAACTGACGCAGCCGTTCCTGATGCCGATCGAGAACGTGCTGACGATCTCCGGCCGGGGCACCGTCGTGACCGGGGCGGTCGAGCGCGGCACGCTGTCGGTCGGCGAGACGGTCGAGGTCGTCGGCCTCGACCCGACCTTCACCGCGGTCGCGACCGGGCTGGAGACGTTCGGCAAGGCGCTGGACCGCGCCGAGGCGGGCGACAACGCCGCCGTCCTGCTCCGGGGCGTCAAGCGCGACCAGGTACGCCGGGGGCAGGTCGTCGCGGCGGCCGGCAGCGTCCGCCCGTACTCGCGGTTCCGGGCGCGGCTGTACGCGCTGACCACCGCCGAAGGCGGGCGGCGTACGCCGTTCTACGCGAACTACCGGCCGCAGTTCTACTTCCGGACCACCGACGTGCCCGGATCGGTGGAACTGGGCGACGTCGTCGAGGTTCGCCCCGGCGACACCGTCGAGCTGACGGTCGACCTCGGCGCGCCGATCGCGATGGAGGCCGGCCTCGGCTTCGCCGTACGCGAAGGCGGCCGCACGGTCGCGGGCGGCACCGTCACCGAACTGCTGGCCTAGCGCGAGCAGCTGGCTCCACACCGGACACAAATTGATCCACATCCCGGAACGTGTCGGAATCCGCTCCGTCGGAGACACGTTTCGGGATGTGGATCATCACAGCGGGGTTCAGCGAGCCGTCAGCCGGGTCGCCGGATCGGTGCACCACGCCAGCGCGGACGGCCATGGGCCGTAGCCGTCGGCGATCAGCAGGACCCCGCGGCGGGCAGAGCGGTGCCTCGTCGGCGGTTACCCTGCTGGGCATGGCGCTGTATCTGCACGGATTCGGTCCGGCGGCCGGTCGACCGATCGTCGCGCTGCACAACATGACCGGCAACGGCGGACGATGGGCGGAGATCGCCAGGCGGCTCGACGGCTTCCGGGTGCTCGCCCCCGATCTGCGCGGATTCGGCCGGTCGCCGCAGGAGCCGCCGTGGACGCTGGACTATCAGGTCGCCGATCTGCTCGCGACGCTCGACGCCGCTGGTGTCGATCGGGCCGACCTCGTCGGCCACTCGCTCGGCGGCTCGATCGCCGTGCACCTGGCCCGGTACGCGCCGGACCGCGTACGCCGGCTGGTGCTGCTCGATCCGGGCATCGGAGTGCCGCCGAGCATCGCCCTGGCCCAGGCGGCGGCCGAACGGCATCCGGCGACCGTGACGCTGTGGTCGGAGCTGGCTCGGCCCGCGGTGACTCCGCCGCAGGGTGTGCCGACGCTGCTGGTGCTCGCCATGCGCGACCGGGACGCCGAGTTCGAGTACGTCGCCGGGTGGCGCGCCGAGTGCGGCAGCCTCACGGTGGCCCACCTCGACTGCGGGCACGCCATTCCGGAGGAGCGTCCCGACGAGACGGCAGACCTGATCCGGGCCTTCCTCGCCGAGTCCTGAGGATCGGCGGCCTGAGCTTACGAGGTGGAGTTCGCCGACGCCGACGCCGCACACTCGCCCTGATCACCGTCACGCCGGACGAGGTCGAGCCGATCGGCTGACCGGTAGACCGGCCCCACTCGTAGCCCTGGGCATTGTGAACGCGGCGCGAGCGGCTCAGGGGCGCCCTCGGGCAGCGCGGCCCGTGATCGACGGCGCGAAACTCCCGCATCTGCGGCGGCGAAACCGGAAACGACGGTAGGAACTCCCGTCTCGCCCCGGGGCCGGGCCGACCCGAGAAGGATTGGGGTTCTGCCCGACACGGCGAGGGGGATTCACCGTGGACACTGTGCAGGCGACCCGGTCGGGCGCACCGATCTCGGAGTACCCGCGGCGCTGGCTCGCGCTCGCGGTCATCGCCGTCGCTCAGCTGATGGTGGTTCTGGACGCCACCATCGTCAACATCGCACTGCCGCAGGCGCAGGCCGACCTCGGGATCAGCGACCCCGACCGGCAGTGGGTGGTGACCGCGTACACGCTGACGTTCGGCGGCTTCCTGCTGCTCGGCGGGCGCATCGCCGACTACTGGGGCCGGAAACGGACATTCATCGCCGGAGCGGTCGGCTTCGCCTTGGCCTCCGGCCTCGGCGGGCTGGCGCAGCACGGTGCCACGCTGTTCGCCGCCCGCGCGTTGCAGGGCGCGTTCGGGGCGCTGCTCGCCCCGGCGAGCCTCGCGCTGCTGACCGTCCTGTTCACGGAGGTGCACGAGCGGTCGAAGGCGTTCGCCGTGTACGGCGCCATCGCCGCCGGTGGCGCGGCGGTCGGCCTGCTGCTCGGCGGGGTCCTCACCGAGTACGCCAACTGGCGCTGGTGCCTGCTGGTCAACATCCCGATCGCGCTGCTGGCGATGCTGGCCGCGCTCGCGGTCGTCCCGGAGAGCCGGGCACACGGCAATACCACGCTGGACGTGCCCGGGGCTGTGGTGGTGACGGTCGGACTGGCCTCGATCGTCTACGGCTTCACGAAGGCCGCCACCGACGGCTGGGACGCGCCGGTGACGCTGGGCTTCCTGATCGGCGGTCTCCTGCTCGTCGCGGTCTTCGTGGTCCTGCAGATGCGCGTACGCAATCCGCTGTTGCCGCTGCGCATCCTGCTCGACCGCAACCGGGGCGGGGCGTACCTGGGCAGCCTGTTCGTCGGGGCCGGCCTGTTCGGCTCGTTCCTGTTCATGACGTTCTACTTCCAGCGCACCCTGGGGTACTCGCCGATGAAGGCGGGTCTGGCGGCGCTGCCGGTCAGCGCCGGCGTCTTCGTCGCGGCCGCGGTGGCCAGCCAGTTCGTTCCGAAGGTCGGCCCGAAGGCGTTCATGGTGACCGGTGGGGTCTTCGCCACGGTCGCGCTGCTGTGGCTGACCCAGATCGGCGTCGACACGGCGTACGTGTCGCACGTGCTGCCCGCCCAGATCCTGCTCGGCCTCGGACTCGGCTCGATCTTCGTGCCGCTGTCCAGCCTCGCCCTCATCGGGGTCGCCGATCACGACGCCGGGGCGGCCAGTGCCACGCTCAACGCCACCCAGCAGGTCGGCGCGTCCCTGGGCACGGCGTTGCTGAACACCCTGTTCGTGTCGGCGGTGACGGCGTACCTGACCGATCACGCCGCGGGTGTCGTGCTGCGGCCGCAGCTGACCCAGGCCGAGGCGGCGGTGCACGGCTACCGAGTCGCGTTCCTCTGGGCGGGGATCATCCTCGGCGTCGCGACCGTCGTCATGGCGGTCGTGGTGAAGGCGCACAAGAGCGACCTCCCCGCGCAGGGTGCCGGGGGCGGGTCGATGTGACACGCCCCCGGCGGTTTCAGGCCTCGGCGTACGCATCCGCCTGGATCGCGTAGAGGCGGGCGTACCGGCCGTCGGCGGCCAGCAGGCGGGCGTGGGTGCCCTGCTCCACCAGGCGGCCCTGGTCGAGCACCAGGATGTGGTCGGCCCCGGCGACGGTGGAGAACCGGTGCGAGACCACCACCGTGATCGCCCCGGTCCGCCCGGCCAGCCGTCGGGCGCGGGCGAGGTAGCGCTCGAAGATGGCGTGTTCGCTGGGCGCGTCGAGCGAAGCCGTCGGCTCGTCGAGCACGAACAGCACCGGTTCGGTACGCATCGAAGCACGAGCCAGCGCGGTCTTCTGCCACTGACCCTCGGACAGCTCCACGCCCCCGTACGCCCGGCCGAGCTGCGTGTCCAGCCCGTCCGGCAGCCGTTCGGCGAACCCGTCGGCGTCGGCGGCCTGGACGGCGGCCGCCACTCGGGCGTCGTCGTGCAGCCGGGGCAGGTCGCCGAGCCCGATCGCGTCGCGGAAGCGTACGTGGAACCGGCCGAAGTCCTGGAACGCCGCGCTCGATCCGGCCCGCCACCGCGCGGTGTCCACATCGGCCAGATCCGTCCCGTCCACCTCGATCCGGCCCTCGTCCGGCTGGTAGAACTTCGTCAGCAGCTTGACGAGGGTGGACTTGCCGGAGCCGTACTCGCCGACGACGGCCACGACCGAGCCGGCCGGCAACCGGCAGCTGACCTCGTCGACGGCCCGGCGGTCCGAACCCGGATAGGCGAACGAGACCCGATCGAGGACGATGCCCTCCCGCAGCGTGGCCGGGGCGGGCAGCGTACCGGGGCGGTCGGCGGTCTGCGCGTACTCCTGGAGCCACTGATACGGGTCGGCGAGCGTACGACCGGCCATCGCCTCGGAGACCCCGAACAGCGCGTCCTGCAACGCGTCGCGCAGCGTCGCGGCCACCGTGACCGCCAGGACGAGGTCGCCGATGGTGCCCTCGCCGCGCGCGGCCCGGTACACGACCAGCGCGAGCCCGGCGCCGAGCCCGAAGGTGAACAGCGCCCACCCGGCCAGGTTGCCGGCGGCGGCCTTGACCCGCGCGCGAAAGCGGGCGGCCATGGCCTCCGACCACGCCGCGCGCTGGCGCTCGGCGAGCTGGTCGCCGGCGCCGCACACACGGATCTCCTTGCCGCCGGCCGGTCCGGTGGCGAGGTTGAACAGCTCCCGTTGGAGCCGGTACGCCTCGGCGGTGTCCAGTTCGGCCTGGAAGGTGGTCCGCTGGCCGCGTCGTTCGAAGTAGATCGGCGCGGCGGCGAACACCACCAGCGGCAGCAGCCACGGAGTGACCGCCGTGCCGAGCACGATCAGCAGCAGGATCAGCCGGAGGCCGACGAAGACGGCGATCACGGCGGTCCACAACGACGCGCTCATCCGCCAGCCGAACCCCCGCAGCAGGGTCACCCGGTCGAGCAGGTCGGTGCGTTCTAGATGGCCCAGCCCGGCGAGCCCGGCCAACCGGGTCTCGACGTCTCGCCGCAGATGCAACGCGCCCAGCCGGTCGACCAGCATCGCGTCGAGATTCCGGCTCAGATCCTTCAGGTAGACGGTGACGCCGAAGACGAGCGCCGCCACGGTCGCCCCGGCCACGGCGGAGGTCCGGCCACCGCGGATGATCCCGTCGATCGCCGCGCCGAGGGCCAGCGCGAGCGCGGGCGTCGTTCCCGCCGAGGCCGCCTTGACGGCGAGCAGCGCGCCCGTGGCCCCGGGATAGTGCCGCCACGACAGCCGAAGCACGTCGCCGAGCAGCCGCAGATAGCTCCGCTTCACCGCACGTCACCTTCCTCCAGGCGATCGTCGAAGCCCCGCCGGAATCGCTCGGCCTGCAGGGCGAACATCTCGGCGTACGCGCCGCCGTGGGCGATCAGCTCGTCGTGACGGCCGGACTCGGTGATCCGGCCGTCGCCGAGCAGTACGATGCGATCGGCCTGGCGTACGGTCGACAGCCGGTGCGAGATGAGGACGACGGTCGCGTCTCCCTTGTGCGCCGCGAGCCGGTCGAACACCTCGAACTCGGTACGCACGTCCAGATGCGCCGTCGGCTCGTCCAGCACGAGGATCTCCGCCCCGGTACGCACGGCGTACAGGGCGCGGGCCAGCACGACCTGCTGCCATTGCCCGCCGGACAGGTCGACGCCGCCGGTCCGCGAACGGGACAGGGGAGTGTCCCAGCCCAGCGGCAGCCGGTCGAGGACACCGGTGAGCCCGGCGTCCTCGGCGGCGGCCGTCAACGCCGCCTGGTCCCGGGGTACGCCGCCGTTGCCGAGCGCGACGTTGTCGGCCACCGACAGTGGATAGCGCACGAAGTCCTGGAAGACGACGGACAGCCGGCGGCGCCAGACCTCGGCCGGCACGCCGGCCAGATCGAGGCCGTCGGCGGTGAGTCGCCCGGCGGTCGGCTCGTACAGCCGCGCCAGCAGTCTGATCAGTGTCGACTTGCCCGCGCCGTTCAGCCCGACGACGCCGAGCAGTTCGCCCGGGCGGATCTCCAGGTCGATCCGGTCGAGCACGGGCCGGGTGGTTCCGGCGTACTGGAAGCCCACGTGCTCGAAGCGGATCACCGGCCGCTCCGGCAGCTCGGCGACGCGCTCCGCCGGGGCCGGGGCAGCCAGCTCAACCTTCAACTGTTCGTACGCCCGCATGCAGTGCACGGTGTTGACGGTGAAGTGCGGATTCTCGGTGAGCGCCTGGTAGACGGCGGTCGACGCGGCGAACACGGCGGCCGCGACGGCGACCGTGGCCGCACCGCGTACGGCGGCCAGCGCCACTCCGGCGTACGCCGCGAGCAGAGGAACCGTGAGGATCAGCGCGGGCTGCCAGAGGCTGGCCAGCGTACGCCGCCCGTGCGTCCACATCGGATTGAACGCCAGCCGCAGGTGATGCTGGATCCGCCCGACGGCCCAGTCGCCCAGTCCGAAGACCCGGACCTCCTTGCCCTCACTGGGCGAGACGATCGCGTTCGCCCACACGTCGGCGTGCATGCCGGGCGCGATCGACCGCCGCCAGACCAGGCGTCGCCGCTTGGCCTCGCGCGAGTACAGCCGCTCGGCCGCCAGCCCGGCGACGACCAGCACCGGGACCAGCCACCACGCGTACGCCGCGAGCACGACGCCCGCGCTGACCATCGCCAGCAGCCGCCCGAGCAGCTCGAGTTGGACGAGGACTCCCGGGCCGGGCGTCCCCTCGATGAAGCTCTCCGGATCGGCCCGGGTCTGCCAGATCAACGCCTGCACCTCGGGACGTTCCAACGCTCCGACCGTGTCACTGGTGCTGGTGAGCTGGGCGACCCGGGCCCGATGCTCCCCGTCGATCCGGGTCTGGGCGAGGTAGCGCAAGGGCTCGCGGAGCACGCCGAGGGCGTACCCGGCGAGGACGACGATCAGGTACAGCAGCAACGGGGTGACGGCCACGGCGGCGTCGCCGGAGACGACGGCGTCCAGTCGGGACACCAGCGTGGCGAAGGCGACCGCGGTGGTCGCGGGGAGGAGACCCTCCAGCACGGTCAACGCGGTCAGCGCGGTCAGCAGCCCGACGCCGGCGGCCTTGAGTCTCCTGAGCATCTCGATGCGATCGCGCATCGTGGCGGTGGCCTCGACCTGGGCGGCCAGCCCGATGGTACTCACGGTGTGAACTCCCTCGATCCGCCCTGGGCGTGATCCGGCTACGCCGGACATGATCACGCCAGGGTCGGCAGCAGCGGGTACCAGAAGAACAGCCGGAGGTGGGCGCATGGCGCCCACGCCCTCACGCAAGCCAGGAACGGCGCGCAAGGCGTACGCCCGCATGATGCGCTCAGTCGGCGCGGCGGGCGATCTCACGGAAAGCGGCTGCGGTTCACACCATGACGGCGATCTTCGAGGCGCGCCGGGCTGATGTCAACTGAAATGTCAGACCGGCGGGCGAGGATGGCCGGGTGGACACCACCGAGGAGACCCGGCGTACCGCCCTTGACTATGTGGACAGCCTGGAGCGGCGGGACTGGCCGCGCTGGTCGGCGTTGCTGGCCGATGACGTCGTGTACGAGATGCCGCAGACCCGGGAACGTATCCACGGGCGGGACGGGTTCGCCCAGTTCAACGTCGACTACCCCGGCGACTGGCATCTGGCCGTCCGCCGAGTCGTGGCCGACGGGCGGTACGCCGCACTGTGGCTCGACGTCCGGGTCGCCGAGGACCGGATGGACGCCTGCGTCTGGCTGGAGATCGGGGCCGACGGGACGATCACGAAGGTCACCGACTACTGGCCGGATCCCTATGAGCCGCCCGCCGGTCGCGAGCACCTCGTCGAGCGGTACTAGTCCGCGGGAAGTCCGGTCTTCTCCAGGTCGGACAGCCGGTACTCGGCGACCTGGAGATAGCGGCCGTCGTTCAGCGTGAACCGGGTGATGTCGGCATCCCTGACGTTGTCGTCGACCGGGAACCGGACCAGCCAGTACTCGGGGATTCCGGCGGCGGCGTACTTCGCGGGCTTGGAGCCGACGTCCCGTTCCTCGGACTCCGGCGACACGATCTCCACCGCGATCGCGATCGCCGCCGGCGGGTGGTGGGCCCGCCGCATGTCGGGCTGACTCGCGAACACGGCGACGTCCGCGATGCGGGTGCTGCGATCGCCGAACTTGATCCCAACCTCGCTGAACGCCAGCCGGTCGGCCCGCTCGAAGAGCCAGGTCAGGCGGCTCGCGACGTGATTGTGCCAAAGGATGGCGGGGGACATGATGACCAGGCTTCCCTCGTGCAACTCGTAACGATTGCCGTCGTGAGGAAGCTTCTCGATGTCCTCCACCGTCCATTCGGCCGGTGTGAGGTCCAATGTGAGCAACGGGCGCTCCCTTCCGCGCTCAGGGTAGGCCCGCTCACCAGCCGATTCGTCTGCGGTCACGAACACATTCTGACACCGAAAAGGTCGCAGAATAAAAACCCGCCTTACGAGTCACGAAAGCCCGGGCACGGAATCACGAAGAGTGACTCACACCCGCATTAGCCGCAATGTCGTCGGCGAGCTCGGACCACAGTGCGGCGGGCAGATCGTGGCCCATGTCCGGCACGATCTTCGCCGTCGCGCCCGGGATCGCCTTCGCGAGCGCCCGCGCGGCGGCCGGGCCGCGCAGGAGCGGATCGTCCGCGCCGTTGACGATGATCGTCGGCGCCGAGAGCGCGAGGCGGCGGGCCGCCAGGCCCGGGTACGACCGTACGGCGGCCAGCTGGCGCTGCGTACCGGATTGGTCGCGAGGCGCCCGGCTGTGCGCCACCTCGGCGACCTCCCGAGCCCAGGTCAGGTCGACCGGGTTGCCGGGCGACGACTGTGCCCGGGAGATGTCGACCAGCGTCTGGATCGCGCCCTCGTCGGTGTCCGGGTGCTTGATCTTGCCCATCTTGGCGATGAAGCCGAACTGGATGTAGCGCAGCGACGCCGAGATGCCGGACGGCGTCGCCAGAAGCAGGGCCAGGCTGCGTACGCGGTCGGGGTGGCCCAGCGCGGTGGCGACGGCGAGGAAGCTGCCGAGCGAGGCCCCGGCGACGTGGGCGGACTTCCAGCCGAGCGCGTCCATGACGGCCAGCCCGTCGCCGACCATGTCCGCACCGGTGTAGGCGGGCGTCCGGTCGCGGCGGAACAGGGCGGCGATCGGGTGCCGCTGCTGCGCCGAGGCGAAATGCTCGGACAGCCCAGCGTCGCGGTTGTCGAACCGTGCGACGAAGAAGCCGCGGTCGACCAACATCCGGCAGAAGTCGTCGGGCCAGTACACCATCTGGAAATCCAGGCCCATGATCAGCAGCAGGGGCTCGCCGGACGGGTCGCCGAAGGTCTCGTACGCGATCTTCGCGGACCCGTTGTGGGTGTATTCGACCGTCATCTCGGCCCTCCCGACGTTTTTACAATGCACTCGCATTGTATACTGGGCCGCGATGCCGAAGAAGGTCGACCACGAGCAACGAAGGTCACACATCGTCGAAGCGCTGCTGCGGATAGCCGGGGAGCGTGGGCTGGAGGCCGTCTCCCTACGGGAAGTGGCGGCGGAGGCGGGCGTCTCGATGGGTGCGGTGCAGCACTACTTCGCGTCCAAGGACGAGATGCTCCGGTACGCCATGCAGCACTGGCTGTCGTTCACGGTGCACCAGCGCTTCACCCGTGCGGTGCAGGCCCGGCTCGCCGGCGCGGACGTGTCCGATCCCGCCGTCGTGCTGCACGCGGTGGCGGCGGCGTACCTGCCGCATGACGAGGAGAGCCGGGCGAACGCGAAGGTGGCGCTGGCCTTCATCGGGCGGGCCGCCGACGAACCGGCGATCGCCGAAGCCCTGCGTCCGGCGCACGCGGGGCTGCTCGACGTCGTCGGCCGCATCCTGAGCGGCGGCGCGCCGGGGGTGGGGGAGCCGTTGACCGGTCGGCCCGCCCCCGACGGCGTACGCCGTTTCATCGCGCTCCTCGACGGACTGCGCCTGCACGTGCTGGCCGGCGCGGTCGCGTACGAGGACGCGCTGGGGCTGCTGGATCGCTACCTCAGCGAGGCCCTCGTCGATACGCCAGGACCGCCAGCGGTGCGAAGAGCGCCATGATCGCGGCGCTCCAGAGCAGCGACCGCGTGACGGCCGGGCCAACGGGCGTGCCGAGCAACAGCCCCCGCAGGGCGTCCGACACCTGCGTCACGGGATTGATCTTCACCCAGGACTGCAGCCAGCCGGGCAGCTTCCCGGTCGGCACGAACACGTTGCTGCCGAAGGTGAGCGGGAAGATCAGGACCAGGCTGAGCGCCTGCACCGTCTCGGCCGCCCGGGCGACGACGCCGATCAGGGTCGCGATCCAGCAGACGGCCAGCGCGAACACCAGCATCAGCGCCGCCGCCGCGCCCACTCCGGCTAGTCCATTGTGTACGCGGAAGCCGAGCGCGGCCCCGACGCCGAAGACGAGCAGCACGGCGAGTGCGTACTTCACGGTGTCGCCGAGGATGTGCCCGATCAGCGGGGCCGAGCGGGCGATGGGCAGGCTGCGGAGCCGATCGTAGACGCCGGTGCGGATGTCGGTGTTCAACGAGATCGCGCTGCCGAGGGTGGCGAACATCAATGCCTGCACGGCGATGCCGGGAATGACGAACTGCAGGTACGCGTGCCAGTCCCCGGAGACTGCGTTGCCGAAGAGGAAGACGAACATGAGCACGAACGTGATCGGCATCAGCGTGATGTCGAGCAGCTGATCGGGCGTGTGCCGGAACTTCACCAGGTTGCGCCAGGCCAGTGCGGTGCCGTGCCGCAGCGTGCGGTTCGGGGTCATGCGACCGTCTCCTTCTCCGTGAGTTCGAGGAAGACCTCGTCGAGGCCGGCCAGCCGGACGCCGATCTCGTCGACGGCCACCCCGGCCCGATGCAGGCCCGCGGCGGCCTCGGCGAGGACCGCGGCCGCAGCCGTGCCAGGGGTCAGTGGTGCCGAGACCAGTCCGTCGGGCGTCGCGACCGCCTCACCCAGGACAGCGGCGCCCAGGACGGCGACGACATCTGGTACGCGTGCCGGGTCGGCCGCGCGTACGGTCAGGGTCTGGCCGCCCACCTGCGCCTTGAGCTGCGCCGGAGTGCCCGTCCGCAGGACTCGGCCGTGATCGATCACGCACACCGCGTCGGCGAGTCGGTCGGCCTCCTCCAGGTACTGCGTCGTCAACAGGACGGTCGTCCCGTCGGCGACGAGGCCGCGGACCAGTTCCCACACGTCGGCGCGGGCCCGCGGGTCGAGTCCGGTCGTGGGCTCGTCGAGAAACAGCACCCGTGGCGTGCCGAGCAGGCTCGCCGCCACGTCGAGGCGACGGCGCATGCCGCCGGAGTACGTGCGGACCGGCCGCCCGGCGGCGTCGGCCAGCCCGAACCGGTCGAGCACCTCGGCGACCCGAGCGCGGGCGCGCGGCCGGGGCAGCTCCAGCAGCCGGGCGATCAGGCGGAGGTTCTCGGCCCCGGTGAGGGCGTCGTCGACCGCGGCGAACTGGCCGGTCAGCCCGATCAGCTCCCGTACGCGGTCCGGCTGCCGGACGACGTCGAACCCGCCGACCCGAGCCGTTCCCGCGTCGGGCCGCACCAGGGTCGCCAGGATGCGTACGGCTGGTGGTCTTCCCGGCGCCGTTCGGCCCGAGCAGGCCGCAGACCGATCCGGCCGGCGTGACGAGGTCGAATCCGTCCAGGGCGACGGTGTCGCCGTAGCGTTTGACGAGCCCGGATACTTCGATCACTTTCACTCCTCTCGTACGTCGTACGACGAAACCGTACTCCGTACGAGTCGGGCTGGCAACCGACCGCCGGTACGCTGTGCGAATGGCCCAGGACGAGTCCGCCCAGCTGCTCTGGTCCCGCCCGTCGCGGCGGCCCAAGGTGACGCGGGAGCAGCTCGCCGCCACGGCGTTGGCGATCGCCGACGCGGAGGGCTTCGAGGCCGCGACGATGCGCCGCATCGCCGGCGAGCTGGGCGCCGGGACGATGACCCTCTACCACTACGTACGCTCGAAGGCCGAGCTGCGGGCGCTCATGCTCGACGCGATCATGGCCGAGCAGCTGGTGCCGGCCGGGGAATTGCCCGCCGGGGACTGGCGGGCCGCGCTCACCGCGTTGGCGCACCGCACGCGGGCGATGTTCCGCCGTCATCCGTGGGCGCTGAGCGGACTGGCTCAGGCGGCCGGTGACACCGCCAGTGCCGGTGCGGGCGCCGGGGGTCCGCACGCGTTGCTCCACTTCGAGCAGTCGCTCGCCGCCGTCGCCTCGACCGGGCTGCCGCCGAGTGACCGGATGGACCTCATCTCGGCCGTCGACGAGTACGTCGCGGGGTTCGTGCTCAAGACCGACCTCGAACCGGGCCTCGAGTCCGTGCCGGAGGAGGCCGGGCCCCATGTCGCGGCATACCTCGACGCGCTCGTGGCCTCGGGCGACTATCCGCACGTCGCCGAGCTGCTCGGCACGGGTGACCGCTGGGCGGCCCTGGCAGGCTTCGGCCGCTCGTACTCAGCCGACGAGCGGTTCGACCGCGGGCTGAACCGGCTGTTCGACGGCGTCGCTGCGCAGCTCGCCGCGCTGCCGGATTAGCCGCTCAGCCCCGGCGACAGGACCGCGCTGGTCGCAAGGTGTGCGGGCGGGGCGAGGTCGACCGACACCATGCTGGTACGCGTCTCACCGCCCCGCCCGCTGCGGTCAGGCGGTGCCGGTGACCGCGCCGCCGGACCGGGCCACTGTGTACTGGACGGTCGCGCCGCTCCAGAAGTGGAAGGTCAGCGTCACCGGAGCGTCGTCGGCGACCTCGGTGAAGAAGGTATCCGTCAGCGCGATCGTGTTCGCCGCGTAGTCGGGCGAGAAGGTGATCGCGAACTCCTTGTAGGAGGTCCAGTTCTGCGGGCCCGCGTACGAGCCGTCGGCGTACTTGGCCTCCATGGTCGCCACGAGGTCACCGTTGAACGCCGCCGGGAGCTTGAACGCGCTCGTCGTCCCGGTCGCGCTCTGGAGGACCGGAAGGTCGTTCGTGATCACCCGGAACTTCCACGGCACGCCCCGATCGAAGCGGGCCGACAGCACCGCGTTCACCCCGTACGCCTGGTCGCCGGTCAGCCGGGCCAGCGCTGCGGCCGGGAAGGTGAGCTGATCGCCGGACAGGACGTAGTCCCTGCCCGGGACGAGGCGCTTGCGGTCGTCGAAGATGCCGGTGAGCTTGGCGCCGTTGAGGTTCAGTGTCACCGTCTGATCCGCCGCCGGGGCGGACTTGCCGACGAAGACGAGATCGGTGGCGGCCGTCGCCGAGCGTACGCACCAGCTGGACTTGATCTGGGCGGCCAGATCGGGGTCGCTCCACTGGAACGTCGTCCGGTTGAGGTGCTGGCCGTTGTCCCACCACATCGTGGTGATCCGCTGCTGCCGGGCGTAGTAGCCGAGGAACTCGAAGAACTTCAGTTTCTCGCCCTGCTCGATGACGTTCAGGCTCCGGTCGAAGCCGAGCAGTCCGTACTCGCCGATGATGACCGGGATTCCGTTGGCCACGTACGCGTTGTGCACCCGGTCGAAGATGTCGGTCAGATCCTTCTGGACCGTCGCGTCGAATCTGGTGAAGCCGGCGATGTTCACGCTGAACGGCCAGAACCCGTAGAAGTGGACGGTCGCCACGAGGTTCGGGTCGCCGAGCGCGGTCACCGTGGCGGTCAGCTCGTCGACCCGCGGCTGATCCGGCGAGGTGTGCAGGGTCGGCAGCACCAGCAACCGGGTCGCGTTCGGTCCACCCGACGCGCGTACGACCTGGTGGAACGTGGTGTTCAGCTCGTTCATGAGCGTGGCGTTCTGCGCGTCGCCGGAGCTGCCGTTGAAGAACGGCTCGTTGACGCTCTCGAAGAGCAGGCGCGGCGAGGCGTTGCGGAAGGCCTCCGCGACCTGCGTCCAGATCGCGGTGAACCGGGCCAGGACGGCGTCGTGGTCGGTGGGCATGGTCATGACCCACTGCCACGAGTCGTGGTGCACGTTGATCAGGACGTAGAGCCGCTCGGCCAGCGCCCAGCCGACGACCTCCTGGACGCGGGCCAGGTACGCGGGGTCGATGACGTTCGCCGAGTCCAGGTGCTGGACCCAGGTGACCGGGATGCGGATGCTGTTGAAGCCGTTGGCTTTGACCGCCCGGATCAGCTCCCGGGTCACCTGCGGGTTGCCCCACGAGGTCTCGTCGGCGCCGGTCGCGTCGAAGGTGTTGCCGAGGTTCCAGCCGGGCTGCATGGCGTCCACCACGGACTGCGCGCTCGGGCGGCCGGGGGTGCCCGCGGCGTGGGCGACGCCGGGGACCAAGGCGGCCGACGCCGCCACGCCGGCCGCCGTCAACAGGTGTCTTCTGGTGAGGGTCATGCGGCATAGTTTGGCTGACGACTAAACTAAAGGGAAGAGGGTCGGAGGGGCCGGAAGAACGCCCGGATCTCCTCCGCGAGCGCCCGTGGTTCTTCGATGGCGGGGAAGTGGCCGCCGCTGGGCAGTTCGCGCCAACGCTCGACCTGGTAGAACCGGTCGGCCAGCTCCCGCGGCGGATTCGGGACCGGCTGGAACTCGTTCGGGAACAACGCGAATCCGGCCGGAACCGGGATGGGTCGCGACGCGTCGAGCAGTACGCCGTGCCGCCGGTGCTCGTAGTACATCCGGGTCGAGGAGCCGATCGTGCCGGTCGCCCAGTACAGGGTGAGCGTCGCCAGCAGCCGGTCGAGCCCGATCCGGCCGTCGGGGTCGCCGTGGCTGTCCGACCAGTCGCGGTACTTCTCGGCGATCCACCCGGCCAGTCCGGCGGGGGAGTCGGTGAGCCCGTAGCTCAGCGTCTGCGGCTTCGTGGCGTGCTGGTGGGCGTACGCGCCCTCGGCGGCCTGCCAGTGATCCACGGTGGCGAAGTACGCCCGTTCGGCCTCGGTCCACGGTTCCGGCGGCCGGGGCATCGCGGTGGCGCTGAGGTGGATGCCGACGAGGTTGCCCGGATGGCGTACGCCCAGGTGGGCGGTGACTCCGGCGCCGATGTCGCTGCCGTGTGCCCCGAACCGCTCGTAGCCGAGCCCTTCGGTCATGAGTCGCTGCCACCGATCGGCCACGACCGCGTTGACGACGCCGGGCCGAGTGGGGCGGTCGGAGAAGCCGAAGCCGGGCAACGACGGAATGACGACGTCGAACGCGTCGGCCGGATCCGCCGGATCGGACAACAGCGGGATGAGGTCGAGGTGTTCGAGGAAGCTGCCGGGCCAGCCATGGGTCAGCGCGATGGGCAGCGGCTCCTGCGTCGCATGTGGACTGCGTACGTGGATGAAGTGGACCCATTGGTCGTCGATTCGGGCGCGGTAGTGGGGAAGCTCGTTGAGTCGCCGCTCGAACGCGGCCCAGTCGAAGTCATGCCAGGCGGCCAGCAGCCGCCGCAGGTACGCGGGTTCCGTCCCGGCGTCCCAGCCCGGCTCCGGCGCGTCGGCCGGCCACCGCGTACGCGTGATGCGGTCGCGCAGGTCGTCGAGGACCTGCGGGTCGACGGAGATCTCGAAGGGTTCGATACTCAACACCGGTCAACAGTAACACCGGTGTCGGCTATAGTTGGTGTCGTGGACACGCCGGCCGATCTTCTCCTGCTCCGGGACTTCCTCAATACGCTGGACCAGCGGGCGTTCCGGCGGCGAGGTGTCGACTTCACCGGCGGCTCAACCGGCGGCGAGGACCTGCCGACAGCGGCCGCCCTCGGCCGGTGGCTCGCCGAACGGGACCTGCTCCCGGCGACCGCCCGGGTCTCGTCAGCCGACCTCACTCGGGCGCGAGAACTTCGGTCGGCTCTGCGTGACGCGGTCACGCCGGGCGGCGTACCGGACGACGGCGTTCTCACGTCGTTTTCGCTGCGAGCGTCAGTGGACTCGACCGGCGAGGTACGCCTCGTCCCGGCGGCGTCCGGAGTGGAGGGTGCGCTCGCCGGACTCGTCGCGATCGGCGTACGCGCCACCGCCGCCGGAACCTGGCGACGGCTGCGCGCCTGCGCCGCACCGGAATGCCGCTGGGTGTTCTACGACGACTCGCGCAACGGGGCCGGGCGCTGGTGCTCGATGTCGTCGTGTGGCAACCGCGTCAAGACCGCTCGCTATCGGGCGCGCAAAGCGGTCTCCTAGCCGGTCAGGCCGTCTCGGCCGGCCGACTGAGGCGGCGGGTCGCGACTACGCTCGCCAGGTCGGGGGCCAGGCGTACCTCGATCGCGGCCAGCTCCGGGTGGCTCAGCCAGTGCAGGCGAGCCTCATCCGGCTGCCCGGCGTGCGTCGGCGGCCACTCGGTCGCCGGAGTGAAGTCGTCGACCACGAGTACGCCACCCGGCCGGACCAGGCGCGCGGGGTCGGCCGCGCCGCCGCCCTTGGCGTTGCCGCCGCCGTCGAGGACCAGCAGGTCGAACGGGCCGTGGGCGTACACATCGGTCCAGTCGCCGTGGACGATCGCCACGTCCGGTACGCCGTCGAACAGCCGTCGCACGTGCTCGACCAGGCGAGCGTCCCGCTCGACGGAGACGACGCGTACGCCCGGCCGGCGGGCGCTGACGAGCCAGGCGAGCCCGACTCCGCAACCGGTGCCGGTCTCGCCGATACTCTGCGCCGCTCCGGCAGCCAGGGCGTGCAGTAGGCGACCTTGCTCAGGACGGCACGACTTGTCGAACCCGAGTTCCGCCCCGAGGCGTACTGCCTGCGCGACCAACTCCGGCAAGGCTGTCAGGTCGGTGTAGCCGCTCGTTCCGCCGATCGACACGCGCCCATCGTATGCGGGCGCGGCCGTGCGATGAGGGCGCGGGCTGAGCGCGGGAATAGGACGCACGGCATCCGCCGATCATCCGAGCCCGGGTCGCGGCGGGTGGGAGGACGATGGAAGGGAGGCGGACGCCACGCACCGGCGTCCGCTTCCGTTGACCCCGGTGGCGGACCGTCGGGTGGTGGCGGCTCAGCCTGCGGATTCCCAGGTCACGACGAGTTCGCGGCGCTGGCCGAAGCGCTCCAGATGCCGGCCGAGCACGTCCTGCACGACGGCCAGGCTCTCGTCGTCGGGCGCGCTCGCCCGCATCACGAGCTTGTCTGCTCGCGGTTCGAGGACGCCGGCGCCGGCGGTCAGGGTGATCCGGTAGCCGCCGTCGGCCAGCTCCTCGATCGCCGAGCGGCGGCCCAGGTGTGCGGCGAGCTGCTTGGCGTAGCGAGGAGCGGCGTCGGTCGCGACGTTGGCGATCGAAGTGGGCATGGGTGAACCTCCGAGTGCTTAGTAAGGCTAACCTTACCGGTGCGACCTGGGAGAACGCTCAAGATCCCAGCTCGCTCCGCAGCCACGCCCGTTCGGCGTCCCGGGTCGCCTTCGCGATCTCGATCATCCCGCGCCGGTAGGGGTCCGCGAGGTCGCTCGACCGCATCGTCTTGCCGCCGGCAGAGAAGAAGCGGGCGGGCGCGTCGAGGAAGTCCAGCCGCCGCTGTAACACGGCGTCCCGCTCGGCCTGGTCCGGCAGGTGCCGCAGGAACGCCAGCAGCGTGAAGTACTTGTTCCGGTCGCTGATCTCGCCCGGAGCCGGTTCGCGCAGCCGCCGCAGCAGTTCGGCTCGCCCGGCGTCGGTCAGCGAGAGCGTCTGCCGGGGCGCTCCGGAGGCGCCCGGCTCGGTCTGCTTGGTGAGCAGGCCCGCCGTCTCCAACCGGGTCAGCGCGGGATACAGCGCGCCGTCGCTGACCGCTTTGACGTGCCCGGTCAGGCTCTGGATGCGTTCCTTCAACTCGTAGCCGTGCAGCGGCTCCTCGTAGAGGAAGCCCAGGATCGCTAGCGTCAGCACTCGTCGATCGTATATCGTTCCGAGGTACCTCGATTCGAGGTACTGCGAGACGGAACGAGGACCCCTCATGCACCTGCCCGACAAGACCACTCACCGCCGGGCGCTGCTGCGCCTCGCCGGCCCGAACTACGCCGGGCTCATGTCCGGCGTGGTGACCGGCATCATCGACGTCGCCTGGGTGGCCCGACTGGGCGCGGGCGCGGCCGCCGCGGTGGCCGTCGCCACCAACATCGAGAACCTGCTGCTCGGCGTGATCCTGGCGGTCTCCGGCGGGCTGACCATCGTGGTGTCGGGCCGGGTGGGCAAGGGCGACGCGGCCGGGGCGCGGCGCGCCGTCCGGGCGGGCTGGCTGCTGTTCGCCGCGATCACTCCGATCGTGGCGGGCGGGAGTTTCCTGTTGCGTACGCCGATCGCACGGCTGTTCCTCGACGATGCCGGCGCGGTCCGGCTCGCCGTCGCGTACCTGGCGATCTCGCTGCCCGCCGTCGTCGTCTTCTACGGGCAGTGGCTGCTCGACGGGCTGTTCGCCGGCCACGGCGACACGCGTACGCCGATGCGCCTGGCCTTGCTGGCCAACGGCATCGTGCTCGTCGCCGACCCGGTGCTCATCTATGGGCTGGCCGGGTTCCCGAAGCTGGGGGTCGCGGGTGCGGCCCTGGCGACGGCGGGCGGCCGGCTGGTCGCCTTCGTGGTGGGGCTGGTCCTGGCGCGGCGGTTCACCCGGGGTCGAGTCGCCGAGTCGGTGCGCGGTGACGTCCGGGCGATCCTGCGCGTGGGCGGTCCGGTCTCCGGTGACTTCCTGGTCCGGATGGCGGGTGCGTTGGGGCTGGTCGCCGTGGTCGGCCGGTTCGGCGTCGTCGCGGTGGCCGGATACGGCATCGGCATGAAGGCGCTCTACGTGGCGACGATGGCGTTCTACGCGATCCGCAACGCAGCCACCATCCACACACCACGAACCCTGGCCGCGATCGATGCCACGAACGCGGGGGAGAAGGAGACCGTCGAGGCCGAGATCCGGCGGGCCACCCTGCGCGTGGCGCTGATCGCCGGAGTCGTGGCCGCCGTCGTCTTCGCCGCCGGGTCCGGCTGGATCCTGCGGGCGTTCACCGGTGATCCCGCCGTCATCGACGCGGGCAGTGCGTTCCTGCGCTGCGTCGGGCCGTACCTCGTCGGGCTGTCCGGCGTGGTGGCCTTCGGCGGGCTGCTCATGGGGGCCGGCCGGGGAACGCTGATGTTCGGGGTGACCGTTGGCGGCGTCGCGGGCCAGCTAGGGCTGGCCTGGTTGCTGTCCTCGGCGTTCGGGCTCACCGGCGTGTGGGCGGCGATGGGCGTGGCAGCCCTGGGTCAGCTCGCCGTCCTCCTGTACGCCGTCCGCCCCAAGCCCCGGCTCAGGCTTCGACCGGCGACGGCAGCGGACGCTTGGCGGTGATCCCGTCGCCGGACGACTGGCCGCGCGCGTGGCGTACGACCCAGGGCAACAGGTGCTGCCGAATCCAGGCGACCTCGGCAGCGGCCCGCTGACGCCGGGTGCGGATCGGTTCGAGCGGCAGCGACTGCGACCACGTCTCGTCGAAGCCGGGCAGTCCCGCCGCCCAGGCCAAGGCGTACCCGATCCGTTCGTGCCCGGCGCTGTTGGCGTGCAGCCGGTCGGTGCTCCACAGCCGGGGGTCTCCGGCGACCTCGTGCGCGCCGAGGTCGAGCAGGATCGCCCCGGTCCGGGCGCTGACCTGACGGAGCTTGTCGTTGTACGCCGCGAACCGGCCACGCAGCGGGCGCGCCATCGGCATGACCCGGCCGGGGTCCGGCATGGTGAAGGTGAGCACGGTCGCGCCGGTCGCGATCAGCGCGGCCTGCATCTCGCCGATCCGGCCGGCGACGTCGTCGGCGTCGAAGCGCGGCCGGAGCATGTCGTTGACTCCGGCGACGACGGTGGCCAGGTCGGGCCGCAGCTCAAGGGCCACCGGCAACTGCTCGGTCTGGATCTCGGCGGTCAGCTTGCCGCGGACGGCGAGGTTGGCGTACTCCAGGCCGGGTTGGGCCGCCGCGACGTGGTGGGCGAACCGGTCGGCCCAGCCGCGGTAGCCGCCCCGCCCGTCCGGGTCGTCGAGCCCCTCGCTGGTGCTGTCGCCGATCGCCACATACCTATGCCACACAGTCACGCCACCATCTCACCATTCGCTGCTCGCCCGGTGGGCATACGGTGAGCAACAGTACCGTTCACCTGGCATTCTTGACCCGGTCATAGTTCGGAAACTGGGGTGAAACGGGCATCCGTAAGCTCGTCTCATGACACGGGGCATCGCGCTCGTAGCCCACGACCGCCACAAGCAAGACCTCATCGAGTTCGCCCAGCATCATCGGGAGGTTCTGCGCGGCCATCGGCTGTATTCCACCGGCACGACGGGACGGCTGCTGATCCGGCACGCCGACCTGCCCGTGACCTGCCTGCGCAGCGGTCCGCACGGCGGCGATCACCAGCTCGGGGCGCAGATCGTCGACGGCGACGTCGATCTGCTGATCTTCTTCTGGGATCCGCTGACGGCCCAGCCACACGAACCCGACGTACGCCCGCTTCAACGGCTGGCGACGCTGGCGAACATCCCGATGGCGTACAACCGGGCCAGCGCGGATTACATCATCTCGTCGCCGCTGCTGGCACCACCGTCATTGGTAGCGCTGTAACGCCCGGCGAGATCGTCGCTGTAACGCCCAGCGAGATCGTCGCGTAACGCCAGTGAGATCCAGGAGAGTGTGACCGGGGCGGGAGGAAGCCGGTTTGTCCCACGCCCCGGTCACACTGGGTCCGCGACCCGCCTGTTTGCAGCAGATAGCGGGCGCTCGATGGAGCCTGTCGGGGAGGACAGACGGACCGACCGCGTCCAGCGCACCTACCCGCACCGACGCGAGTCCCAGCCTAGGAGCGCGATCGGCCGAAGATCAGCCGCGTGACAGGACTGTCATCTGCCGTCCGGCCGCTGCGCGGGCACGTGAAGCGTGACGGTGGTGCCCGTCGCGGGCTCGTGCGCCAGGCGTACCTCGCCGCCCCATCCGGCTACCACTGTCCGGGCCATCACCAGTCCCAGACTGGTGCCGGTGCCCGGACCGCCCGGTGTCGGCCCGGGTCCGCTGTCGGTGACCGTGATCGTCCAGGCCAAGTCGTCGGCCTGGCCCTCGACGGCGATGCGATCGCCGGGGCCGGTGAACTTCACCGCGTTGTCGAGCAGGCAGTCCAGCACCGCCTCCAGCCGGTCGCGGTTGGCGATCACGGTGCCGCCGGCGCACTTCCAGGACCAGGCGCGGTCGGCGGCCGGCGTCCACCGCCGGACGATGCGGGTCACCTCGGCCGGCAGGTCCAGCGCCTCCGGCACGTACGCGCCGTCGGCGTCGATCAGGGTCACCAGGCGCTGCGTGATGCGGGCGAGCTTGTCCAGCTCGGCGAGCACCGTGTCGGAGTCCTCGCGGGTCTCCGCGTCGGCGTGCCGGTCGGCGACCAGCTCGGTGAAGCCGCGCGCGACGGTGATCGGCGTACGCAGCTCGTGGGCGACCTGCCGCATCAGGTGCTGGCGGGCCTCAGCGACCTGCCGGTCCCGGTCGGCGGCGTCGGCCAGCGCCAGCAAGGCCAGATGGCGGCGGCGGACGAGGGCGGCGGTCACTGCGATCAGGGCGACGCTGAGCGGGACCTCCAAGGTCTCCAGCCACTCGATCCGGCCGCCCGCCGCGTGGCTCACCAAGATCGCGCCGGTCGCGGCGGCGGTCACGCCGACCATGACGGCGAGCTCGACCGGGCGCCACCGGGTGAACCCGTACAGCAGCGACAGGCCGATCCACATCAGGTGGAACGGGATCGTCGCGGTGCCCGGAAGCAGCCACATCGCGGTCGCGCAGACCGCCGCGCCGACGAGCCAGACGACGCGCAGCGACCAGCCCAGCCGGAACGAGTCGGGCAGCCTGCTCTTGGCGAGCCGGTTAAGGGGTGGCGAAGCGGTAGC
The DNA here is from genome assembly GCF_024172085.1 of Hamadaea flava. NCBI lineage: Bacteria > Bacillati > Actinomycetota > Actinomycetes > Micromonosporales > Micromonosporaceae > Hamadaea > Hamadaea flava. The sequence continues at coordinate 207,770 of NZ_JAMZDZ010000001.1, forward strand.
CGACATGGCGTACGGTCTCGATCCGGTCGGGGTGGTCCAGTTTGGCGCGCAACCGGCGAACGGTCACGTCGACGACGTTGCTGCCGGGGTCGAAGGTCATTCCCCAGACGGCGTGCAGCAGCTCCGACCGGCCGCAGGCCCGGCCCGCCGCCTCCATCAGATGCCGCAGCAGCAGGAATTCGCGATAGCTCAGCGCGGTCCAGCGGCCGTCCACCGCCACCCGGTGCAACGCCAGGTCCAGACAGATCGGGCCGATCACCACGGAGTCGGCGGCCGGTCCGGGAGCCCGGTCCCGCAGTCGGGCGCGTACTCGGGCGAGCAGTTCGGCCAGGGCGAACGGCTTGCTGACGAAGTCGGCGGCGCCCGCCTCCAGGCAGGCGACCCGGGTGCCGACCTCGGGCACCGCCGACAGCACGATGACCCGCTGATGCGGGCGCTGGCGCATCAGCTCGGCGAGGACCGCCGACCCGTGGAGCCCCGGGAGCATCAGGTCCAGCAGGACCAGGTCGAACTCCTCATCGGTGGCGTACCGGAGGCCCTCCTCGCCGGTGCCGGCCCGCTCAACCACGTAGCCGTCCCGGCTCAGGGCACGCGCGATCAGCCGCGCGACGCCGTCGTCGTCCTCGATGAGGAGCAGGCGCGCGGTCCGGGCAGGGGCCGCCGCTACGGGGGTGGGTGTGGTCGTGACGATTCCTCATGATGGCACGCGACCCGGCGCGGTCACGATGCCGTTCCCGTCCGGCCCACTTCGCCGGGGTACGGCGTTAGGGTGGTCGCCGTGCCCCGACTGGAGTTCAGCGGGCCGGATCTAGGCCGGGTCCGCTTCGCGATCATGCCGTTCCAGGAGACGCTCAAGGCCGCCCGGGGACTCGCCCTACCGGCCACCCCGGCCGGGCTGGCCGGCTGGCGGCATGCCACCCTGCCGAGGCTGCCCGCCGCGGCCCGCCCCGCGCTCGCGTTGTGCGGCGCGCACTCCCGGCATCTGCCGGACTTCCTGACGCCGCAGCCGCCCACCGGCCCGCTCACCTTCGACGACGAACTGGCGGCCGCCCTGGCCGACCCCGGGCTCCCCGTCGAGGACGACACGCTGTCGTTTCGCTCCGTTCTGCGTACCCCTTCGAAACTGGTGGAGGACCTGCTGGCCGCGCCCGACCGCGGACGTCGCGCGCTCGCGGCCTCGTTCACCGCATTGCACCGCGCGGTGCTGGCGGCGGACTGGCCACGGTTGCACGCGCAGCTGGCCGCGGACGTGGCCGGTCGGGCGCGGACGGCGGCCCGGCACGGCGTCGAGGCGATGCTGGCCGGCCTGGCACCGGGACTGGTGCGCTGGTCGCACCCCTTCCTGGAGTACGCCGGCCCACCAGCGCCCGATCATCAGCTGGCTGGTCGGGGCCTGGTGCTGGTGCCGAGCATGTTCCTGACCGACGCCGTACATCGGCAGCTCAACGACCGGCAGCAGCCGATGCTCTTCTATCCGGCCCGGACCGCCGCCGAGTTCTGGCGCGACGGGCGGGTCGCGGACGGGCGGCTGGCCGGGCCGGTGGGGGAGCCGCGGGCGCGGATCCTGCGGCTGCTGGCCGAGCGGCCGCTCGGGACCGGCGAACTGGCCGCCGAGTTGGGCGTCGCGCCGTCGACCGCGTCGGAGCACCTCGCCGGGTTGCGTCGCGCCGGGCTGGTGGTGACGACCAGATCGGGACGCGACGCATCGCACCAGCCGACCGCGCTGGCGTGGTCCTTGTTGGACGTCTACATCGGATGATCAATCGACCGCGACGGCCTCGATCTCCAGCAGCCAATCCTCGGCATAGATGGTCGCGATGACGATCGTGATCGCCGGACGGTGATCGCCCAATACCTCTTCGCGAATATTGCCGTTGATTGTTCGGTACGCCCGGTCGGCGAGGAAGATCCGCACGCTGGCGAGATTGCGGACGCCCATGTCCGCCTCGGCCAGCACGGCAAGGACGTTGCGCCAGGTCAACCGGCATTGGTCGGCGAAGTCCGGCGGGACCGGCTCGTCGCGGTCCCACGGCACCTGGCCGCTGACGAAGACGGCCCGGCGTGCGCCGGTGACAAGGGTGCCGTGGGTGTAGGAGCCGGTAGACGCCGGAAGGGTCGGCGGGTTCAGCGGCTGGATCGCGTAGGTCATGGCGGTGAACCGTACGGACCGTCCCTCGTCCGGACGAACGTTTCGGCCGTGCACCGAAACGCTGCCGTTCTATTCGTGGAAGTTGCGCGGTTTTGTGATGATTCACCACTAGCGTGACTCGGGTGAGACATCGTCCACGTGGCGAGTGTCCGATCACGACACCGTGCAAACGGCTCCATACGGCCGACTGACGCCACGTCCGTATGTCTCCACAATCAACTGACCCCACTACAGCCTGGGAGTTGCCATGAAGATCGAGTACCTCTGGAAGACCGTGTGGTCCGGCGGCGGCGGCTGCCCGGCCCTGTACCGCACCGACGGCGGCTACGTCGTGCAGGGCGTCAAGCTCGACGACGCGACCCGCGCCGCCCTGCGCGACCTGGCCGCCAACGAAGACGCGGTGTACGTTCCCGCCGACGTTCTTGATCGACTCCGTGAAGTCGCCTGACTACACGGCGTAACCCGAAACGGTGCCTTTACCGCTACGCGGGCATCGGCCAGACTTTGTTGCCTACCGTGAATCTGCGGCACCACAGGGGTCGTGATTGCAGGGGGCGGCGCGCGGGGGCGGCTCTCTCGTGCCTTGTCCGCCGAGCTGACGAAGTAGACGATGACCACCCTCACCGAGCGGCAGCGGGAAACCGGAATGCTGGCGGAGGCGCTGCGAGCCCTCCGCCAGCGCACCGGGTTGTCCGGAAAGGACTTCGCCGCCCAGCTCGGGTGGCACGCCTCCCGGGTCAGCCGGATCGAGCACGGCCGCCAGATCCCCACCGCCTCCGACCTGCACGCCTGGTCGGCCCTGTGCCAGGTGAGCCGGTCCGAGTCGGCCGAGCTGGCGGGGCTGCTCCGCCGGGTCGAGGCCGAGCATCGGGACTGGCGACGGCGGATGCGGCAAGGGCAGAACTCGGTCCAGGCCGACTACAACCAACTCGTCGAACGGTCGGCGACCGTACGCCACTTCGAGATCGCCTGGGTTCCCGGACTGGTCCAGACGGCCGCGTACGCCCGGCAGGTGTTCCGCGAACAGGTCGAACTGCACCGGCTCGAGGTCCACGACGAGGAGGCCGCCGTCCAGACGCGGCTGGCCCGGGGGCGGCAGCTGTACAACCCGGCGAAACGGTTCGAGTTCCTGCTCGCCGAGCCGGTGCTGCGGTGGCGTACCTGCCCGCAGGACGTGCTGCGGGAACAGCTGACCGCGCTCCGGCAGATCCTCGCCCTGCCCAACGTCCGGTTCGGCGTGCTCCCGCTGGACCGGCCGATCGCGACCACCCCGCAGAACGGGTTCCAGATCTACGACGCCGTGACCGTGGTCGAGACGTTCAGCGGCGAGATCTTCTTCTCCAACGGCGCGACCGCGCTATACGCCCGCACGCTCGACCGCCTCTGGGCCGACGCGCTCACCGGAGCGGACGTCGACGCGCTGCTCACCGCCTCGATCACCTCGCTAGAGTGAGCCCTGTGCCGGTCTTATCCGGTGCTCGGCTCACTTGGAGGCACAGTGCCGATTCGGGCAGTACGCGGGGCGACCCAGCTGGACGTCGACGAGCGGGAGCATCTGCTGGACCGGGTCGCCGAACTGGTCAAGGAAGTCCTGCACAGCAACGAGCTGGACACCGAGGACCTGATCAGCGCGATCTTCACGGCCACCCCGGACATCCACTCCGAGTTCCCGGCGTACGCCGCCCGCCTGATGGGCATGTCGGACGTGCCGCTGATCTGCGCCCAGGAACTCGACATCGCCGGAGCGATGCCGCTGGTGATCCGGCTGATGGCGCACGTCGACACCGAGCTGCCGCGCGACCAGATCACCCACGTCTACCTGCATGGGGCGGCGGCGCTGCGGCGGGATCTCACGCACGTGCACGCGGTGCCGGACTGACCGATCCTTCGGTCGCTCCATGATCAGCGGAGTTCTCGCGGGGCTATGACACCGAGAATCTTCCGCTGATCACTGCAAGGCGTCACGACGGGCGCGTGATCCCGAGCGGCGGGCGTTTCGGGTGGACGCTGAAGTAGGTGAGCCCGTCCGGCCCGGCGACGACGGCCCGCTGCGATCCGCGCGGGAGCCAGATCAGCGCGCCGGACGCGAGTTCCAGTGACTGGCCGCCGCTGTCGAGGTGGCCGCTCCCGGCGAGGACGTGGATCAGCACGTCGAGGTCGGGACCTTGATGGGACGCGATGCGGTCGCCGGCCGGCAGGTGGATGATGTTCGCGTCGAGCTGGCGGGGTTCGTCGGTGACCCGCCAGATGGCGCCGGCTGTGCTCGTGTTCGCCAGGATGGCGGCGGCGTTCCCGATCTGGCGCGGTTGCGTGCTCACGCTGTCCAGGCTAGTCAGAACGCGGCCAGCACCCCACCCGAGTACTTGTCCGTGATGAACTTCTTGATCTCCGGCGAGGTCAGCACCTTGGCCAGTTCCTGGATGCGCGCGTCGTTCTCGTGGCCCTGCTTGACCACCAGGAGGTTGGCGTAGGGGTTGCCCTGGCCCTTCTCCAGCGCGAGCGCGTCGGTCGCGGGCTTCAGGTTCGCCTGCAGCGCGTAGTTGCCGTTGATCACGGCGAGGTCGACGTCGTCCAGCGCCCGGGGCAGCTGGGCCGCTTCGAGCGCGGTGACCTTCAGCTTCTTCGGGTTGGCCGTGATGTCCCGCTCGGTGGCGGTCACCCCGGCGCCGTCCTTCAGCGTGATCAGGCCCTCCGCCGCCAGCAGGGCGAGCGCTCGGCCGCCGTTGGTGGCGTCGGCCGGGATGGCGACGGTCGCACCCGCCGGCAGGTCGGCCAGGGACTTCACCTTCTTCGAGTACGCACCCAGCGGCTCGATGTGCACGGCGACCACGGAGACCAGGTGAACCGGGTTCTTCGCGGCGAAGTCGTCCAGGTAGGGCTTGTGCTGGAAGTAGTTGGCGTCCAGCTCGCCGGACTCGGTGGCGAGGTTGGGCTGGACGTAGTCGTCGAACTCCTTGATCTCCAGCTTGAGGTCCGGGGCGAGCCGGGCCGCCTCGCGGAGGATCTCGGCATGCGGGACCGAGCTGGCCCCCACCACGAGCGCGTCCGAAGAGGACGAGTCGTTGTCGGAGGAGCAGGCGGCCAGGGCGGCCGTGAGGGCGAGGGCGAGCGGGGCGGCGAGCAGCAGGCGGCGGTTCATCATTTTCTCCCAGGGATTTAGCGGCGGCGGTCGAGCCGGCGAGCCAGACGGTCGCCGGCGAGTTGGATGAGTTGGACGAGACCGATCAGCACGGCGACGGTGGCGAGCATGACGTCGGTCTCGAAGCGCTGGTAGCCGTAGCGGATGGCGAGGTAGCCGAGCCCGCCGCCGCCGATGACGCCGGCCATCGCGGAGTAGCCGATGAGCGCCACGACGGTCAGGGTCAGGCCGCGGATGAGGGCAGGCAGCGCCTCGGGCAGCAGGATGCGGGCGATGATCTGCGTACGCGAGGCGCCGAAGGCGTGCCCGGCCTCGCTCAGCCCGGGATCGACTTCGGCCAGCGCGCTCTCGACGAGCCGGGCGAAGAACGGGATCGCGCCGATGGTGAGCGGGACGACGGCCGCATCGGTGCCGATGGAGGTGCCGGCGATCGCCCGGGTGACCGGGATGACGGCGATCATCAGGATGATGAACGGCAGGGACCGTCCGATGTTGACGATCAGCCCGAGCAGGTGGCGTACGCCGACCGGCCCGTGGCCGAGCAACACGCCGAGCGGCAAGCCGCCGAGGACGGTGAACAGGGTGGCGAGCCCGACCATGCGGAGCGTCTCGCCGGTCGCGGGGAGCAGGAGGTCCACCATCAGCGCACCGCTTCCCGCAACTTCGACAGCGCCGACGCCGGATTCGCTGCCAGGTCCGCCACCGGGCCGGCTTCCAGCAGGCGGCCTTCGGACAGCACGCCGACGCGGTCGCAGATCCGGTCGACGACCCCGAGATCGTGCGTGATGAGCAGGACGGTCAGACCGAGCCGCTGGTTGAGATCGCGCAGCAGATCCAGCACCTCGACGGTCGTGTAGGGGTCGAGCGCGCTGGTCGCCTCGTCGGACAGCAGCACGTCCGGTCGGGTGGCCAAGGCCCGGGCGATGGCCACCCGTTGCCGTTGGCCGCCGGACAGCCGGGCCGGATACTCGGTCGCCTTGTCGGCCAGCCCCACGAGGTCGAGCAGCTCGGCGACCCGTCCCCGGCGCTGCGCCCGGGCGACGCCGGCCAACGTCAACGGCAGCGCCACATTGGCCGCGACCGTTCGGCCGCGCAGCAGGTTGAAGTGCTGGAAGATCATGCCGATCCGGTGCCGGGCGGCCCGGAGCCGCGCGGCGGGCAACGCCGTCAGGTCCTGTCCGGCCACCCGCACCGTCCCGCTGTCGGGCCGTTCGAGCAGGTTCACCGTACGCAGCAGCGTGCTCTTGCCCGCGCCGCTGCGCCCGACGACGCCGAAGACCTCCCCGGCCGCGACCGTCAGATCGACGCCGTCGAGGGCGACCACGCCACCGGCGTACGTTTTTCGCAATTGGTGCAATTCAATCATCGAAGGATGCAACTCTTCCCGAGAAAGGGGGACTACGGAGAGTAAGCGCCACTCAGGTGCGCTCAGGAGAAGAAGAGTCAGCTACACATTCGACACGACGGCCGACACGGGCGCATCGCAGCACCGAACGCCGTTCCGGCGTGGTGAGCGGGGAAGTGCGCGACCGTGGACATGAACAAAACCTAGAGGATCACTGGGGAATGCGGCTACCCAGAGTGAGGTACCTAACGAAAGCCCGGCTGTTCACCCATCCTTCGCTTCTGGCGTACCCTTCGTGAGCATGCCGGTCTGGCTGCTCGACATCGACGGGGTCGTCAACGCCCTGGACGACCCGCCGCCCACCGGGACGTGGCCGGCAGACCAATGGGTCCGCACGAGCGCGAAAAGCGCGTTGGACCTCGATTGGCCGCTGGTCGTCGCGGCCCCGGTGCTGGACTTCCTGCGCAAGGTGACCGAGCAGGGGCGCGCCGACATCCGCTGGCACAGTGCCTGGCAGCACAACGCGGTCAACGTCGGCGCGGCCCTCGGCCTCCCGGACTGGCCGGTGGAACCCTGCCCCGAGTACGCCCTGGGCAAGGCGGCGATCGCCGTGCCGCTGACGCGCCGGGTCAGCCACTGGTGGAAACTGCCCGCCGCGATGCGAATCCTGGAACGCGACGGGTCGCTGCTGTGGACCGACGACGACGCCCGGTACCAGTTGCGGAAGGCGGACACCGAACGTTGGGGCGACCGGGCTCTGGTGATCTCCCCGCTTGCGTCCGGCGGCCTGACGCCGGCACACCTGCGTCGTATCGACGCCTGGCTCGCCCGCCAAGCCGCATCCTGACCAGACCCCCATACCCAGACGCTCCCGTGCCGCTTATCCTCGGCCGCATGGGTGAGATCGGGACGCTGGCGATCCTCGTCGGCGGATTCGGCGTGACCCTCGCCGGATTCGCTTGGTTCGCGGCGTACGTGCGCCGCCGGGGACTCGGCGGTGGCGTGCTGGGCCCGGTCGACGAGATCTACCGGCCGACCGCCCATCACGTGCGCTTCGAGATTCAGGCCGAGGCCGAACGCGGCCAGCCGTCTCCGGAGGCCGCCCCGCCGCAATGATCGGCCGTCACCGAAGGCGGCGCGTGGGTCTTGCCGGACAGCGGGAACTCGGGCCAGAATGATCCGCCGTCGGCTTGATCAACGGGGGAACAGACATGGTCAGAGTCATGGGGAAAGGCGCGTTGGTCGGCCTGCTCGCGTACGCCGCCGCGGGCGGTGCCGACCTGGTCCTTCCGGGGAGCATGAGCGACTTCGCCCGTACGCTGTCGCTTTTCCTCGCCGCGTTCGTGGCCGCCGCGATCGCGGCACCGTCGCTGCGGCTGCGGCAGTGGTTTCTGATCCCGGTGCTCGGCACGGTGTTCAACGCCGCGATCAACCTGCTGATCGGGTGGCTGGCCGGGCGGTCGGGCGGGCTGGTCCTGCTGCCGTCGCTGCCCACGCCTGTGCTGCATGGCGCGTATCTGGTGGTGCTCGGGGCGGCGGCTGCGGCAGCGGCCGAACGGGTGGCGCGGGCGAACGCGGAGATCGACGCCGGGGTCGTGTGACCTAGTCCAGGTCGTTCAGCCCGAGCAGGCCGTCCGGCGTACGCGGCGCGACGGGTACCGGCTCGGCGGCCCGTCCGACCTGCGCCGGGGTGGCCTGGGCGGGCACGACGGGGTGCGCGCCGGTCGGCGACTGCTTGCCCCGGGGCTGCTTGGCGCCGGCTGCCTGCGACGACGGCGGCAGCGCGTCCGCCCCGACGCCGAGGACGCGCAGCTGTCCCTGCATGAAGGTGACCAGGCGGTCGCGGTAGTTGCGCTCGAACTGCTTCAGGCCGTCGATCTCCTGCTGCAGCGCCGTGCTCTTGGCTTCGAGGCTGCCCACGATCTCCTCGTAGCGCTGCTGCCCGTCGCGGACGAGGTCGTCGGCCTGCGCCTGGGCGCTGTTGACCATCTCCTCGGCGGCCAGCCGGGCGTCGGACAGCGTCTTGTCGGACTCCCGCTGGAGCGCGTCGGCCTGCGAACGCGCGTCGCGCCCGATGCGCTCGGCCTCGCCACGGGCGTCGCCGAGCGCCTTCTCAGCGTCCCGGTGCAGCACGTTGGCTCCGGCTCGGGCCTCGCCGAGGATGTCCTCGGCCTGGGCGTGCGCCTCGGCCCGGATGCGGTCGGCCTCCCGCTGGGCGTTGGCGAGGTGTTCGTCGGCGGTGCGGCGGGCGAGGACGAGCACCTGGAGGGCCTGCCTTTCGGCGTCGGAGTCGTGGGCGGCCGGGTCGATCTCGGCCGCCGGGGGCATGGCGCTCGGCGCACCGGCCGGCATGCCACCGGGCACCGCGCCGGCCGGGCCGGCCGGGATCGGCGGCAGCTCGTCGGCGGCCGGCGGGGGCGCGAACAGACCCTTGACGCGACCCTTCAGCCGGTTCTCGGTCATCGGTGCCCCTCTCGTCGGGCGGTGAAAACTGGATCGGTGAAAACTGGATCATGGTACGGCCGGAGTTTCCTGGGCGCGGAACGGCCTGGGAAAGTATGGCGTGAAACCGGCGCGGGAGATAGCCCCGCGAAGAACGCCCGGATACGCCCGAGTCGTCGGGCCCGCCCGTACGAGTGACGGCAGGTCAGCCCGCGATGGTGGGCAGTTTGAGCCGCTTGATCGCGTCGGTCGCCAGCTCGTCGGGGGTCTCCGCGAGGTCGAGGACGATGCCGGTCTCGTCGTCCTGGAGCGGTTCGAGGGCGGCGTACTGGGACTCCAGCAGGCTCGACGGCATGTAGTGGCCCGCGCGGTGGGCCAGCCGCAGCTGGATGACCTGCATCGGCCCGGCCAGGTGAACGAAGTCGAGGGTCGGGGCGCCGCTGCGGAGGATGTCGCGGTAGCTGCGGCGCAGCGCGGAACAGGCGAGCACGGTCGAGACGCCGAGGCGGTCCTGATGCGCGAGCCACCAGGCCAGGCGGTTCAGCCAGGGCACGCGGTCGGCGTCGTTGAGCGGCACGCCGCGCCGCATGCGGTCGACGTTCTCCTCGGAGTGGTAGTCGTCGGCGTCGGCGAAGAGGAAACCGGTGCGCTCGGCGATGCGCCGGGCGACGGTCGACTTGCCGCAGCCGGAAACGCCCATCACGACGACGTGTCGTGCTGAGTTCGCCGGTGCGCTGTCCATCGAGACGAGCGTACCGAACGCGTGGCAGACTCGCCGGATGATCGACGTGCGGCTGCGGGCCGTGACCGAGGCGGATCTGCCGGTGTTCTTCGAGTGGCAGCGTGATCCGGAGGCGGCCCGGCTTTCCAAGATCCCCGGACGCGAGTGGGAGGAGTTCCTGACCCATTGGCGGACCAAGGTGCTGCCCAACCCCGACGGGTTGCTCCGAGCGATCACCGCCGACGGCGTACTGGCGGGCAACATCGTGTCGTTCCCGTTCCGTGAGCGCCGCTGCGTCGGTTACTGGCTCGGGCGGGACTTCTGGGGCAAAGGCGTCGGCACCACGGCCCTGCGGCAGTTCCTCGCCGACGTCGACCAGTCCCGTCCGCTGTACATCGAGACCGACGAGGGCAACGCCGGGTCGCTGCACATGGCGGAGAAGTGCGGCTTCGAGCGGGTCGGCCTGGAGGTAGAGGGGGACCTGCGGTTCGTCGTCCTACGGCTCGACGACTAGGCGTACCGGGGTGGTCGCGGTCCGCGGCGGCAGCGGCCCGGTGACGGACCCCAGGACGCTCGCGGTCCGCGCCCCGGTGCACGCCGGCAGGGTGGCCGCGAGCCCGTGGGCGGTCAGCCACCCGATCAGCGCGAACAGCAGCGCTTCCTTCGAATCAGCGGGTACGCCCAGCGCATCCGACGTCGTCACCACGGTCGGTCCCACCAACTCGGTGAGGCGCTCCATCAGATAGGCGTTGCGTACGCCGCCGCCGGAGACGACGAGCGAAGCGAGCCCGTGTTCGGCGACCTCGGTGGCGATCGTGACGGCGGTCAGCTCGGTCAGCGTGGCGAGCAGGTCGGCCGGCCCGGCGTCGGTGGTGGGCAGATAACCGGCGTGGAACAGCTCCTTGCCGGTCGACTTGGGCGGCTGCCGGGCGTAGTACGGGTCCTGGAGCAGGTCGCCGAGCAGTCCGGGCAGGATCCGGCCGCTGCGGGCCAGCTCGCCGTCCTCGTCGTAGGCCCGCCCGGTGAGCCGGAGCATGGCCGCGTCGATCAGGGCGTTGCCCGGACCCGTGTCGTACGCCAGCCGCCGGCTCGGGACGGTGAGATTGGCGATGCCGCCGATGTTGAGCGCGCCCGCCGCCGGGCGGTCCGCCAAAAGCAAGGTGTCGAGGATGGCAGCCAGCGGAGCGCCTTGCCCGCCGGCCGCGATGTCGCGCACCCGGACGTCGGCCACGACGGGCAGCCCCGTGCGTTCGGCGATCCAGGCGGGCTGGCCGAGTTGGAGCGTGCCGAGCGCGGCGCCGCCCTCCACCCAGTGGAACAGGGTCTGCCCGTGCGAGCAGACCAGCTCCGGTTCGGCGGCCTGATAGGACGCAGCGGCCTCGGCGAACTCCTGGCCGATCCAGGTGTCCAGCCGGCATACCGCGCCCAGGTCGACCTGGTTCGGCGGCAGCGCGGCGCGGATGGCGTCACGCGTACGGTCGGAGTAGGGGAACGTGCCGGTGCGGAGCAGCCGCGCGCGCAGCACCGCACCGTCGGGCTCGAACTCGACCAGGGCCGCGTCGATCCCGTCGTACGAGGTCCCCGAGCTGAGCCCGAGGACCCTCATCCGCGTACGGCTCCCGCGGTGAGGCCGCGGGCGAGGTTGCGCTGGACGAACATGAAGAAGACCGCGACCGGCAGCGCGATGATCGTCGCCCCCGCCATCAGCGGCCCGAACGAGGTGCCCTCGGTGGTGACGAAGTGGCTCAGCCACAGCGGCAGCGTGTACTTCTCCGGGCTGCTGATGAGGAAGTAGGTCAGCAGGTACTCATTCCAGGCCAGGATCATCGTGAAGATCGACGTCGCGACGAGGCCGGGCACGATGAGCGGCAAGGTGACCCGCCGGAACGCCTGCACCTGGGAGCAGCCGTCGATCATCGCGGCCTCCTCCAACTCGGACGGCACCCCGAGCACGAAGCCGCGCAGCGCCCACACCGCGAACGGCAGCGCGAACGCCAGGTACGCGATGACGAGACCGGGCACGGCGTCGGTGAGCTGAAGCGCGCCGAGCGAGGCGTCCTGGATCTCCGTGAGCGTCAGGAAGATCGGGATGACCAGGGCGATCGACGGGACCATCTTCATGATGAGGATCGACATCAGGAAGGTACGCCGCCCGAAGAACCGGAACCGGGCGACCGCCACGGCGGCGGCGAACGCGACCGCCATCGCCAGCACGACGGTGAGCACGGTGGCGATCAGGCTGTTGGCGGCGGCCTGCCAGAAGGTGCTGTCGCCGAAGACGTCCGCGAAGTTGTCCCCGGTCGGGTGCAACGGCACGAACTGCGGGGTCGCGGAGTACATGTCCTTGCCGGACTTGAACGCCGTGGACACCATCCAGTAGATCGGGAACGCCCAGACCGCCGCGATCAGCAGACCGGCCGCGGAGTACCCGATGCGGACCGCTCGTCTCATTCGGCTTCTCCCGTCTTGATCAGCTGGCGGATGTAGAAGACGCTCACCACGAGCAGCAGCAGCACCGTCACCACGGCCACCGCCGAGGCGTACCCGTACTCGTGACCCTGATAAGCCTGCATGTACGCGTAGATGGCCAGCGTCTGATAGTCCGGCGAGGGCGCGCCGTTGCGCAGGATGTAGATCTGGTTGAACACGCTGAAGTCCCAGATGATCGACAGCGCGGTGACGATGACGAGCACCGGCTTGATCGAGGGGAGGGTGATGCCGAAGAACACCTGCCGGCCGCCCGCGCCGTCGAGCCGGGCCGCCTCGACCAGTTCCGCGGGCACCTGGGTGAGGGCGGCGTAGGTCGTGACCGTGATGAACGGGACCGCGCCCCAGACGACGATGAGCGTGGCGACCGCCAGACCCTGTTTGGCGTCGGTGTACCAGTTGTGCTGGCCCAGCCCGAGGACGTAGTTGAGGACGCCGAAGTTCTGCTCGGTCATCCAGGCGAAGATCTGGGTCGACACGAACGTGGGCACCGCCCACGCCATGATCAGCGAGAACGTCATCACCCCGCGGACCCAGGCGTGCACGCGTTCCATGAGCAGGGCCAGGCCGACCCCGACGCCCATCGACAGGCCGACCATGACGGCGGTCAGCACGAGGGTCCGGACGACGACGGTCCAGAACACCGGATCGCCGAGGATGCGCGAATAGTTCCGCAGCCCGACGAACGGCGGCCCGGCGTCGCTGAAGATCTGGGCGACGCCCCACTGCTGGAACGACAACACGATCACCCGGATCAGCGGGTAGCCGATCACCGCCAGCGAGACCGCCAGCGCGGGCAGGATGAGCAGGTACGGCAGGCGCGGGCGGGACCGGCGGGCGCGGGCCGCGCTCGGTCTCGGCGCCGGAAGCGGCCGCGCGACGGCCGGTTCGTCGAGTGTGGACACGGCTCCTCCTGGCGAGCGGCGGCGGTGCGTACGGCGGCCCGGGTGGACGGCGGCACTCCGCCCACCCGGACCGTCGGGCTCAGCTGAGTCAGCTGGCGTTGAGGGTAGTCTCGATCGCCTTGTCCGCGGCGGCCGTGATGTCCTCGATGGTGCCCTTGTTCGTCGCGATGTCCACGAACATGTTCAGTACCGTCTTGTTCTTCTCGACCTGGGCCCAGTTCTTGGCGGCGGGCAGCGTCCAGGTGTTGGAGAGGGTGTCGACGTACCCCTTCATCAGCGGGTCGCTGGTCACGATGGTCGTCGTGTTGGCCATGAAGCCGCCGTCGACGAACATCTGCTGGCTGGCCGGCGAGGTGTACGCCTTGATCCAGGACTTCGACCAGTCCTTGTGCTTGCCCTTGGCCGGGATCGCCAGGTCGGAGCCGCCCATGAAGGCCGGCAGGGGGCTGCCCGCCTTGGTCGGGCTCGGCATGACGAACGAGCCGATCTGGTCCTTGAGCTTCGCGTCGCCGTCCTTGCCGAAGACCTTCTTCATCTGGCCGCTGGTGTCGTAGAACATGGCGGCCTTGCCCGCGACCATCGTGCTGAACGCGGTGAGGTCGTTGATGGTGCGGTCACCGTGGTAACCGGCGTCCATCAGCGCCTTCCAGGTCTTCAGGCCGGCCACCGACTCGGGGGAGGAGAAGGTGGCGTCCCACTTGCCGTCCGCGCCCTGCTTGGCGACCTGGCCGCCGGCGTCGTAGATGAACGGCATCGCGCCGTACTGGTGCTGGCCGGGCAGGAAGAACGCCGAGAAGGTCGGGTCGGCCTTGTGCTTGTCCGACAGCTTCTGCACCGCCGTCTGCAGCTCGGCCCAGGTGGTCGGCGGGGTGGTGATGCCCGCGTCGGCCAGGATGTCCTTGCGGTAGATCACCGCGCGGAGACCGCCGTAGTAGGGCACGCCATACAGCTTGTCCTGGTACGTCGCGGAGTCCTGGAGCGCCTTGACCCAGGTGCCGGAGTTGGCGAACTCGGCCTTGTCGGCGGTCAGGTCGGCGAACGCGCCGTTGCCCATGTACAGGCCCATCTCGGTGGTGCCCAGCTCGATCACGTCGGGCGAGGTGCCACCCTGCGCGGCGGCGTCGAACTTGGTGAGGTGGTCCGCCCAGGCCTGGTAGGCCACGGTCACCTTGACGTTCGGGTATTCCTTGTTGAACTCGGCGGTGGCGGTCTCGACGGCCTTTGGCCACAAGGTCTGCGCGTCGACCTGGAGCCAGACGGTCAGGTCGCCCTTGGCGTCCTTCCCGCTGCCGGAGTCCTCCTTGCTGCCACAGGCCGCGGCGGCCAACAATGTGGCTGCCGCCACCGCCGCTGCGATGATCCTTCTCTGCATTCCATCCTCCCTGGACAGGTGGCGGTTGCCGGATGCACTGACGGATGTGCTGCTTGGATGTGCTGCTTGGATGTATGGAGATGACTGAACGGTGCTGGACCGCTACGCTGGCAGAAACCTCCGCCCCCGTCAATGTGGGTGAAGGAAATCGTCATTAACCAGTTACGAAGTCACGGTTACGGGAGGTGGCGCGGTGACGACGACACCGGTTCGGCCGGAGAATCTGGTCGCCGCGGTACGCGCGGTGCTGCCGTCGCTGACGCCGTCGGGCCGCCGGATCGCGGAGCTGATCCTGCACGACCCGGCCATGGTCGCCGCGCACACGATAACGGAGCTGAGCGCCGTCTCGGGGGTCAGCGAAGCGACGATCGTGCGTACGGCGCGATCGCTGGGCTTCGCCGGATATCCGCCGCTGCGGCTGGCGCTGGCGGCCGCAGCGGCCACCACTGAGGACGGCGATCGGCTCGTCCCCGGCGATCTCGGGCCGGACGATCCGCTGTCCGACGTGATCACGAAGGTGACCCGGGCGGAGACCGAGGCGCTGGCCGACACCGGCCGGCAGCTCACGCCCGAGCAACTGGCCCCGGTCGTCGACGCGATCGCGCGGGCGCGCCGGGTCGACGTCTACGGCGTGGCCGCGTCCGGCCTGGTGGCGGCGGACATGGCGCAGAAACTGCTGCGCATAGGCATCCTCAGCCACGCGTTCTCCGACGCGCATCTCGCGTTGACCAGTTCCGCCCTGCTGCGTACCGGGGATGTGGCGGTCGGGGTGTCCACCTCCGGCGAGACCCCGGACGTCCTCGAACCGATCCGGCGGGCGGCCGCAGCCGGGGCGTACACGGTGGCCATCACGAACAACCCGCGCTCCACTCTGGCCGCCGCGGCCGCGTTGACCCTGGTCTCCGCGGGCCGGGAGACGGCGTTCCGCCCGGCCGCGCTGGCCAGCCGGATCAGCCAGCTGCTGGTGGTCGACTGCATCTTCGTCGGCGTCGCCCAGCGCACCTTCGAGACCTCGCAACCGGCGATCCAGGACACCCGCGACGCGGTCAACCGGTTCGTCGCCGAATCCCGGGCGCGGCGGCGACGCTGAATGTGACCCGCCCGTTGCGTACGCCATCGATACTGGACAGTGCAAGCGCTACAGCCAGATCCGGATCGTAGGCGAAAGGGGAACCGGCATGGGCGACAGCGATCGGCAGGGACGCCGCTGGCGCGGCGGCGGCGGGGGTTGCGGCACGGGCGGCGGATACTTCCTCGGCTTCATCGGCGCGGCGGTCTACTACATCCAGCAGTCCGACGGCTTCTGGGAGGGCGTGGTCGGCGTGCTCAAGGCCCTCGTGTGGCCCGCGTTCCTCGTCTACGAGGTGCTCAAGTTCGTCAGCGCCTGACACCTGGGCCCACCCCGGCCGACTACGACCGATGGTGACCCGTGGCCGCGCGGCCACGGGTCATTCCTCGTCGCGACCGGCGTCGGCGATAGCCGCGAAGTCCGCCACGAGCCGGGGAAGCAGCCGCGCCAGGGCCGCCCGATCCGCCGCCGGCCAGTCCCGGGTGGCCATGGCGACGACTCCCCGGCGGAATTGCTGGATGCGGCGTAGGACCGCTTCGCCGTCCTCGGTCAGCACGAGCAGGGACCGCCGTCCGTCGCGCTGGTCGGCGCGCCGCCGCAGGAGCGCCGCCTCCAGCGCGAGGGCGGTCAGCCGGCTCGCCCGGGGCTGGTCGACGTCCAGCAGCGTCGCCGCCTCGCTCACGGTGAGCGTCTCGCCGCGGCCGGCGGCCGCCGCGACCGCATCGAGTAGTTCGAACACGGAGTCCGGCAGTCGCCCGGTCGGGCTGTCGCGTTCCCCGGCGCGCTCGGACAACCGGGCCAGCGCCCGGCGCCGCTGCGCCCGGCGGAGCGCCACCATCGCCCCTTCGATCTCCGCCACCTGCTCGTCCGGGGTGACCTTGTCAGCCATGCGCTCTCCGATGCATACTCGAAGACAACTACTTGTCATAGTACATGTATTTGGAGGGCTCATGGACACGCCCAAGCCGATCGGCTACTGGCTCATGCATCTTCACAATCTCCTCGAGGAGCAGTTCGAGCGCACCCTGGCCGGCCTGAACGCCCGAGCCGGGAGTGAGGACGAAGGGCCGGCCAAAACCGGCTCAGTGTTGTCGGTCAGCCGCCGGCAATGGCAGCTGCTCAACACGCTCAGCCGCGGCTCGCGTACAAGTGGGGAATTGGCCGAGGCGCTCGCCCCGTTCTGGTCCGGCGCGGCGGAGGACCCCCAGGCGGTGCTCGCCGACCTCGCGGACCGCGGCTGGACGCGGCTCGACGGTGACGCGATCGGCCTGAGCGAGACCGGCCGCGAGCTGCACGCGGAGCTGGCAGCGCGAGTGGAGCGGGCGCGGGCCGCGCTGCTGGGCGACCTGACGCCCGAGCAGTACCACCAGACCGTGCGGTCGCTGGCGACGATGGCGGCGAACGTCGAGGCTGCCCTGGGCAATCCGGCCCGAACGGCGTCATCGGTGTCATAGCGTGGGAGGCATGGCAGCCAAGGCTTTGGTGAACTCGCTGACCCGCGCGCAACAGGATCTGCTGCGCGAGACCGATCGCGACAACCTCGCGCTGCTCGACGAGGACGGCCTGGTCGAGCTGCACACCCGGATCCGGCGCGCCCGGGACAAGCACGTCGGCCTGTATCGGCGGGAGGCGGCGTCGAAGGTCGCCACCGTCGGCGGCCGGGGCAAGGCGCACGCCAAGAACACCCGCAACCGGGAGACGGCCGAGGTGTTCGAGGACGCGCTGGCCCGGGTCAGCCGGGCGCTCGCCGCCGCCGCGCGGGCCAGTGCGAACGTGCTGCGGGCCGAACGGCTCGCGATGGCACGCGCGGCCCGTTCTCCCAGGTCGACGGCGGCACCCGGGACGCGGCGGCCACCGGCCAAACGAGGCACGTCGAGCCAGCGCAGCCGGCCCACGCCCGATCAGCCGGTGCTCCGCAAGCAGCACGCGTCGAGCCGGGCGATGGGCGCGCGGCGGCAGGCCAAGCGCGACAGCCGTTAGTGCTCGGCCGCTGGTGCTCCGCGAAGCAACGACAGCCCGGAGACGATGGCCCAGGTGCCCTCCAGCAGGAGGAACCCCCAGGACCGCTGGTCGAGGGCGATCACGGCGAGCACGGCGGAACCGGCGAGGTTGAGGATGAGGTAGGTCCGCGAGCGCAGGTCCAGCCGACCCAGTTGGGCGGCGGCGAAGGCGGCCAGGATCATGAGTGATCCGCCGATTTCGATGAAATCAAGAAGAGTCATGGCGTCTGCGCGCCGTCTTCGCTGGGCCGGGTACGGCGGGCTCTCGTCCGGGGCGCCGCTGGACCGCGAACGCCGTCAGCCACGATAGCTCACTCGACGACGACAGGCACTCCCGCGTAGGCGGCGTACCGGTCGAAGGCGGCGTCGACCGCGTCGCGCTGCGCCGGGGTGAGGCGTACCGCCAGGGACAGCGACGCGGTGATCTGTTTCGCGGTGCTCGTCCGCCGCCAGGAGCCGATCAGCTGCCCGTCGATGATCAGCGGATGGATCAGCAGGTTGTCGCCGAAGCCCGCCAGCCCGCGGCTTTCCGTGTACGCCACCACGTACTCGTCGTAGCCCTGCAAGACATGGGCGTCGGGGGAGGGGACGGGCTCGGGCGGGTCGGCCGGCGCGTACCAGAAGGTGGTTCCGTTGCGGGAGACGGTCGTGAGGGCGTCCCCGGCCAGCTCGATGCCACGCCGGATCCGCGCCGTCGGGAGGCTCGACCACCAGGCGAAGTCCTTGGCGGTCGCCGGTCCGTGGCTGGTGAAGTACCGCCGGGTCAGCTCGGCCAGCCCGTCGTCGGGAGACCGCTCGGCCGTCTCCGGTACGCGTTCGCCGACAAGCGCGTACGTGTGCTGTCTGCCGCGCATCGGGCCGTTGCAGACGAGGCTTTCGAGTTCCGCGTCCATCACCAGGTACGCCAGCCGGTTGCCCGTGGGATCGGGGATCCCCGCGGCGGTCAGCGCCCGGCCGAGTTCCGGCCGGGTGAGGTGGTTGCCGCCGCCGAGAATGTCCCGCATCAGCGGCCGGGTCTTCGCGGTGGTCGCCTCGTCCACGCCGAGCTGGCGATAGTAGTACGCGTTCAGCTGATGGACCCGGGGTGCGGTCACCGCTTGCAGCCACACCAGATCCTCGGCCGCGACGAAGTGCCACGTCGGGCGCAGCGCGTGCACTCGAACGATGCGGCCGGAGTCCACGGCGGCCTGCATCGCGGCTTCGTCCACACCGGAACTCCGCTGCGCCACCGACCACTTGGCGACGGCGTACTCCTGGGCCTGGACGGCGCCGAGCCGCCGGACGACCGCCACCGGGTCCGGCAGCGGCTCGCCGGTCAGCCGTTGGTTGCGCAGTCGCCGCGCGATGATCTCCCGCTCCTCCACGACCGCATCCTATGGGCGATCAAAGCCGAACCGGGGACCGCCTCCGCGCCGGCTTCCTACGCCTTGCTGTTGCGCTGGATCAGGGTTCCGGGTCGGATCTTGGGTCAAGATTCGACCCAGAAACTCAGTGTCATTGTTGGGGCATGCCCGGCGGGTTCGCTCTCCGGAACCCTGCCTGCGTGGCGTTGGTCAGTAGTGCGGCCCGCCGGGTGCCCTGGTCCGTCCCGGGTGGCTTGATAGGAGCGTGGCTGCGCCCCAGCTGAGGTGTGCCTCCGGGTCGGATGCGGGGTTCCCCTGCTTCGACTGGTGAGAGGAACGCTTCTCATGGTGGTCCTGGGAATCGATGCGCACAAGCGCAGTCATACGGTGGCGGCGGTGGACGCGGCGGGTCGGCTGCTGGCCACCAAGACGGTCTCGGCTGATGCCGCCGGTCATCTGTTGTTGGTGCGGTGGGCTGGTCAGTTCGGTGAGCGGCGGTTCGCGGTGGAGGATTGCCGGCCGTTGTCGCGGCGGCTGGAGGCCGATCTGCTGGCGGTGGGGGAACGCATCGCGCGGGTGCCGCCCAAGCTGATGGCCAAGGCCCGTGACAGTGCCCGTAGTTATGGCAAGTCCGATCCGATCGATGCGCTGGCGGTGGCCCGGGCCGCGCTGCGGGAACCGGATCTGCCCACCGCGGTCCTGGACGGCCCGCCACGGCAGCTGCGTCTTCTGGTCGATCACCGTGCCGGTCTGGTCGCCGAACGCACTCGGGTGATCAACCAGCTGCGCTGGCACATTCACGAGATCAACCCCGACTGGCAACCACCCGCCCGCAGCGCTCACCGGCCTAAACACCTCACCCTGTTGCGTGGTCGGCTGGCCGACGCCACTGGCCTGGTCGCCGAACTCGCCGGTGAGCTGGCCCAGCGATGTGCTCAGCTGACCGTGCGTATTGGCGAGCTCGACCGGCAGATCAGCGAGCACATCGCGGTCCTGGCGCCCACTCTGCTGGCGTTGCCCGGCTGCGGATCCTTGACCGCGGCCAGGATCGTGGCCCAGACCGCCGACATCACCCGGTTCCGCTCGCAACACGCCTACGCCCGGCACAACGGCAGCGCACCGGTCCCGGTCTGGTCGGGCAACCAACAGCGCCACCGGCTCTCGCGCATCGGCAACCGCCAGCTCAACTCCTGCCTGCACACCATCGCCATCACCCAGCTGTCGCACTACCCACCCGGCCGGCAGCTCTACGAGCGCCGCCTCGCCAACGGAAACACCCGCAGGGAAGCCCTGCGGGTGCTCAAACGACGCCTATCCGACGTCGTCTATCGATGCCTCAAAGCCGACGCCACGATCAGCCCCTTGACATAGGAGAAACTGATCCAGCGGGAACCGGCTCGGCGTACTCGGGCTGCTGAGCTGTGTCGGGCCGGGTGATGTCGAAGGTGGACGGACGGCGGCGGGTCAGCGCGGTGGCGGCGGCCAGCACGAGCAGAGCCGAGAAGCTCATCGCCGCCCCGGCCCACAGCGTCGAGGCGTACCCGAGGCCGGCGGTGATCGTCACGCCGCCCAGCCACGCCCCGAGCGCGTTGCCGACGTTGAAGGCGGCGATGTTGGAGCCGGACGCGAGCGTCGGGGCCTGGCCGGCGTACTTCATGATCCGCATCTGCAGGCCGGGCGCGGTCGCGAAGCCGAACGCCCCCATCAGGAACAGGGCGATGACGGTCAGCACCTGGCTCGACGCCGTCGACGCGAAGACGGCCATCACCGCGGTCAGCCCGGTCAGGACGACGGCGAGCGTACGCGGGATCGACCGGTCGGCGCCGCGACCGCCCAGCGAGTTGCCGACGAACAGCCCGGCGCCGAACAGCACCAGCAGCCACGGAACCGTGCCGGCGGCGAAGCCGCCGACCGCCGTCAGCGTGTACGCGATGTAGGTGAACGCGCCGAACATGCCGCCGAAGCCGAGGATCGTCATCAGCAGCGAGAACCACACCTGCGGTTCGGTGAAGGCGCGCAGCTCGTGTCGCAGGCCGGCGGACGGGCCGGTCGAGGCCCGCGCGGGGACGAGGGTCGCCACGCCGATCAGGGCCGCGACGCCGATGACGGTGATCGCCCAGAACGTGGCGCGCCAGCCGAGCTGCTGGCCGAGGAACGTGCCGAACGGGACGCCGAGGACGTTCGCGGCGGTCAGCCCGGTGAACATCATCGCGATCGCGCCCGCCCGGCGGGCCGGCTCGACCAGGCTCGCCGCGACCACCGAGCCGATGCCGAAGAACGCGCCGTGACTGAGCGCGGCCAGCACCCGGCCCGCCATCATCACCTGGTACGTCCCGGCCAGCGCCGAGGTGAGGTTGCCCGCGATGAACAGGGCCATCAGGCCGATCAGGACCTGCTTGCGGCCGAGCCGGGTGACCGCGGCGGTGAGCCCGATCGCCCCGACCGCCACCGCCAGGGCATACCCGGAGATGAGCCAGCCCGCGACCGATTCGGTCACCTGGAAGTCGGCGGCCACCTCCGGCAGCTGCCCCATGATCACGAACTCGGTCAGGCCGATGCCGAACCCGCCGATGGCGAGAGCGAGCAGGCCGAGAGGCATCTTGCGCATGAGTCAGATAGTTGCACGCGCCGTATATCGGCGCAAGCGTGCTCCTGCTCACTGGTAGTATTGCAGGCATGGGCATCGCCGATGACGCCGTCGAGATCCGCGCACAGGGCTGGCGTACGCTCGCCGCACTGCACGGGCTCATCGACACGGCCCTGGAACGGGCGCTTCAGACCCGGCACAACCTGTCGGTGGTCGAGTTCACCGTGCTGGACGCGCTGTCGCGTCAGGACGGCTGGCACATGCGGATGCAGCAGCTGTCCCGGGCGGCCGCGCTGTCGAGCAGCGCCACGACGCGACTGGTGAACCGGCTGGAGGAACGGGGCCTGCTGACCCGGGTGCTGTGCCAGGACGACCGCCGGGGCATCTACACCGAACTGACCCCACAGGGGTCGAAACTGCTGGAGCAGGCCCGGCCCACGCATGACGACGTGCTCGCGGGGACGCTGGCCGACGCCGAGCGCCTGCCCGAACTGGCGCCGCTGGTCGACGCCCTGCACCGGTTGCCCGCGCCGGCCTCGGCTGCCGCCTGAGCACGCTGCGGCTCGGGCAAGCCTGCGGGCTAGACGCGGTCGCTCAGGCCGCGCTCTCCTCGGGCTCGTGCACGAGCAGCACGATCTCCCCGGTAGCCGCCTTCTGAATCTTGTCGCCGGTCTCGACCTCGTACACCAGGCCGAGCACCAGCTCGGTGAAGCCGCGCGGCCGAGGCCGGTGACCGGTCAGCGTGGCCGAGAGGCGTACGCGGGAGCCGACGGGCACCGCGGCGCGCAGCTTCAGCTCGCGCAGCCCCTGATTGACCATCATGTCGATGCCGTCGATGACGAACACCTCGCCGATCAGTGACGGAGCGAGGGAGATCGTCAGGAAGCCGTGCGCGATCGTGCCGCCGTAGGGGCCGGCCGCCGCCCGCTCCGGGTCGACGTGGATCCACTGGTGGTCCCACGTCGCGTCGGCGAACAGGTCGACCTGCTTCTGCGTGATCTCGTGCCAGGAGCTGGCGCCGAGCGGTTCGCCGAGCTGGGCGGCGAGGTCACGGACGTGGATCGTCTGGGTCACGGCAGGGCTCCTCGGGTACGCGGACGCCTGTGATCTTACGGCCCGCCGGCCCGAGCCCCGTGCACGGGCGTACCTCCGTAGATCAGACGCGGGTGTACCAGAGCCGGGCGGTCACCGAGATCAGGACGACGGCGACCACAGCGGCCACGAGGGCTCCCGCCGCGACGACGAGCAGCGGCATCAGGCACCACATGGCGGCGCAGACGATCAGCGGCCACCGGCCGGGCGGCGGCTCGCCCCGGGACAGCGCGACCGCAAGCCGAGGACTGCTGGCTTCCAGATTGCGTTCGATGACTTCGAGCTGACGCCGCTCTTCGCTGGTGAGCACCGCGAACTCCCTCCGGGCGACCGTGCGTTGCGGCGACATACCCGGATCTGGGCTTACGCACACTCCTTGCGGTCAGCTCGGCACAGTCCGAGGTCAGCCGGAGATACGGAATACCAACGGTTGTGGCGTCAACTCTCCCGACGGCGTACGCACCGCGACCGTGGCCGCGTGCGACCCGCCCGACGTCGGCAACGGCCAGACCGGGTCGGCTGCGTCGACCACGTGACTCTTCCCGTCGTGCTGCACGGCGTACCCGTTGGTGAAGGGATGTCGGCTGGTGAACCGCGTGGCCGGCGCCCCGTCGCGGACGTCGATGCTGATCCCGATCTCCGCGAGATCGGGGTACGCGTCCTGAGGCGACCCGGCGAGCAGCTGGCTGGGTCGCAGCTGGTGCTGGAAGTGGGGGATGAACGGAGGTTTCGCCCAGGTCGCGCCGGTCGTGCTGATCTGGTGGAAGTAGGTGAACCACCAGGCAGTGGTGGCCGGCTTCATCGGCCCGTCGGCGGCGAGCAGGGTGGGCTGCCGTCCCTCGGCGAGCGCCGTCTGAAGCTCCAACGTGGACAATGGAGCCGAGCCGAACATCCAGTACGCCCCGTTCTGCCCGTCGAGGACGACCCACTGTCCGAAGTCGTCGATCCACGCCTCGCTGACCACGTGGCCCTTACCCCACCCGGCGTGATGATCCCGCTGCCGCAGACTGAGCCGCCGGGCCGGGATGCCCGCCGCGTTGAGCGCGTGCGACAACACGGTGCTGTACTCGACGCAGGCGAACCGCATGCCGTCGTCGTCCACGTGCCGCAGCACGTCGACCGCGTCTTCCTCGTCGCCGACGTGGTCGTTGGCATGCTCCCAGCGTTTCGTCACCCAATGCAGCAACGTCACGGCCCGGTGCCAGGAAGAACCCGACAGCTCCGGCAACAGTGGACGGAGCTGCTCCTCGCGATCGGGCGTGGTGCGGAACAACTCCAACGGCAGCTTCGGCGTCAGCGACGGCCACACCACCAGTTCCAGGGGTGCGGGCGGGAGGTTCGCGGCCAGCTTCGCCTGAAGCTGCGGCCAGTCGGGCTCGGCTTCGAACGCCCGCTCAAGCTCGCCCTCGAACAGCTCAGGCTGGAAGAACCCGCCGTCCAGCGCCTCCAGCAAGAAGTCCCGGGCCTCCGCCGTACGCCCCAGGCGGGCGGCCGCGATCGCACACCCGGGCGCCCACATACGCGCCCAATGCTCGTCGGCGCGGAGGCGGGCCACGAGCGTGAGCAGGTTCTCGTCGTCCTCGGCGCGCATCAAGTCCTCGGCCTGGATGCGTAGCTGAACCCCGTCGGTCATGCGCGCCATTGTCGCGCGGGTTGGCTGACTTTCGCCGCCCGCTTGCGCTGGGCCGCGGGTCCTGGGATTTGTTGATCTTGGCGAGTTTCGGTTGCTATAACGACACTTTCTGGCCTAGATCAACTTTCCGCGGCCCCGCGGCCCCGCGGCCCCGCGGCCCCGCGGCCCCGCGGCCCCGCGGCCCCGCGGCCCCGCGGCCCCGCGGCCCCGCGGCCCCGCGGCCCCGCGGCCCCGCGGCCCAGCGGCCCAGCGGCCCAGCGGCCCAGCGGCCCAGCCCGGTGGCGCGGCGGGTGGCCATCCGGGGTCAGGGAGCGTAGCCCCGTACGGTCGCGGCGATCGCGTCCAGCCAGAGCCGCCGCGCTCGCGCCGGATCGCCGAGGAATCCCTTGAGCTCCAGCGACGCGAGTCCGTGGACGAGCGCCCACAGGTGGCGGCCGACGTCGACCGGTTCGTGGTCGCCGAGCCGGCCGGAGGCGGCGGCGCGACGCAGCGTACGCAGGACGCGGTCGAAGCTGCGGTAGTAGAGCGCTTGGGCGTCGTGGTCGAGGTCGACGCCTTCGCCGAGGTAGATCCCGTACACGTGGGGTCGTTCGAGGGCGGCGGCTCGGTAGGCGAGTGCGAGGTCGGGTAGTTCGTCGAGGGGGTCGTCGCGTTCGGGGACGGCTTCGTGGTGGCGGCGCATCGTTTCGGCGGCCTCTTGGGCGAGTGCGGTCAGCAGTCCGCTTTTGTCGCCGAACAGGCTGTAGACCGCACGGGTGCTCGTCCCGGCGTCGTCGGCGACCCGCCGGACGCTGACGGCCCCTGGCCCTTCGTCGTGCAGCACGGCGGCGGCCGCGCTCAGTAGCGCGTCCCGGGTCTGGTCGCCGTGTTCTTTCGGTCGTCCCACGCTCGACAGGATAGCGCAACAGTGTTACGTTACGTTGTAACGAAACAACGTAACAAAAACGGGGAGGGGTCATGAAGTACGACGTGGTGGTCGTGGGCACGCGGGTGGCCGGGGCGGCGACCGCGCTGCTGCTGGCCCGGCAGGGCGTACGCGTCCTCGCCGTGGATCGGGCGCGAGCGGGAAGCGACACGCTGTCCACCCATCAGATCCAGCTCCCAGGCGGAGCCCGGCTGCGCCGATGGGGCCTGCTTGACCAGGTCGCCGCGACCGGCTGCCCGCCCGCGTCCTCGATGCGCTTCGACTCCGGGTACGCCGTGCTCTCCGGTGCGTACCCGGAGGTGGACGGCGTCGGCGCGGTCTACAGCCCCCGGCGTACGCTGCTCGACGTCCTGCTGCAGGAGGCGGCGGCGGAAGCGGGAGCGACGCTGCGGGACGGCTTCGTCGTCGCGGGACTGCGTACGGGGCGCGACGGCCGGGTGACCGGCATCCGGGGCGCGGCCAAGGGCGGCGTCGCCGAGGACATCGAAGCCGATCTCGTGATCGGGGCGGACGGCAAGCACTCCACCGTCGCCCAGGCCGTCGGCGCGGCGACCTATCTCGACCGTGGCGCGACCGCCGCGGCGTGCTACGCGTACTTCGAAGGGCTGCCCGTCACCGGAGGCGAGGTCTACGTCCGCCCGGATCGCATGGTCGGGCTGTGGCCGACCAACGACGGGCTCACCATCGTCTTCCTCTCCGTCCCGGCGGCTCGCTTCGCCGCGATGCGTACCGACTTGGACACCGCGTTCCGGGAGTTGGTCGGCGGCGTGGCGGACCTCGGACCCCGGCTGGCCGCCGCGACGCAGGCGGAACGGCTGCGGGCCACGCCGGATCTGCCGAACCGGTTCCGGACGCCGCACGGGCCGGGCTGGGCACTCGTGGGTGACGCCGGGGTGGTCATGGACCCCTGCACGGGTCTCGGCATCGGGCACGCGTTGCACGACGCCGAGCTGTTCAGCGAGGCCGTGCTCACCGGCGACCTCAGCCACGCGCACCAGGTGCGTGACGCGTACCGGCGGCCCGTCTTCGACCTGACGACGCGGCTGGCGGCACATCGGCCCGACCGCACCGGTGCCGTGCTGTTCCCGGCGATCGCCCGCGATCCCCGTCTCGTCACGGAGTTCCTCGGCGTGCTGACCGGGATCACCCCGCCGGATCGCTTCTTCCGCCCGGGGCGGCTACGTCGCATCGTCGGCTGGCGGGGGCTCGGCCGGCTCGCCCTCGCGCGGGGGCACGCCCCGGCTCACGCGGGCGCGGCGGCCTTCAGCCGGTAGATGCGCTGGCGCAGAGCCTCCTCGGTGCCTGGCGGCGCGCTTTCGCCACGTTCGCGCCGCCAGCGGGTGAACGCCAGTTCCAGCTGCGCGGTGTGCAGGCGTTTGATCTGCTGGTACGCCGCAAAGCTGCCCTCGCGCAGCGTACGCAGCCGCAGGCGGAACCGCCGTGAGGCGTTCAGCAGCAACGACACCTCGTCCGGGGTGACCGCGCCGAGCCGGTTGGCCGCCTCGGCCCGCAGCTGGCGGTGCAGCGACCGGGTCTCCTGTCGCAGCGCGACGATCACCAGCGTGAGCAGCACGAGGAACGCCGGTCCCTTGAGGACGATCAAGTTGGCCGGCTGGATGATGAACAGCTGGACGTTCGCGTCGCTGGACTCCCAGTAGAAGTGACCCATGGCGCAGAAGTCCCAGACGAGGTGGGCGGCGATGGCGAACAGGAGCCCGCCGGTCGCGACCATGATCCGGCGTGGCCAGTCCTTGAGTTGCGTGGCCAGCCCGACGCCGGCCCCGATGATCCCGGCGTACGTCGCGTGGCTGACGAGCAGCCCGGTGACCTGCCGGTACCAGTGCTGGTAGAGGACCGAGTCGAGACCCTGCGTCATATACGACATGGACTCCGCGAACTGGAAGCCGAGACCGACGCACGCGCCGATGACCAGGCCGCTGAGCATGCCGTCGATCCGTCGTCGGCACAGGAGCACGAGGACCACGACACCGGACGCCTTGACGAACTCCTCCGGGAACGCGGCCGCCGCCGCGTGCCCCACGATCGCCGCGGTGCCCGGCTGCACCTCCGATCGGATCACCGCGTGCAGCATGCCCTCGACGATCTGCGCGAAGTACGACGAGACGACCGAGCCCCAGCCGAACGCGGCCAGCACCAGCCACCACGGCGGTTTCCGGTTGCGCTGCATCCGCCGGAACGTCCACAGCGCGAACGTGGTGGTGGGGATGCTCAGCAGCGCGCCCCGCCAGGAGATCCCGGCCTCCAGCAGCAGAATGAGCAGCATCAGGAACGCCGGGAGGCCGAAGACCACTCCGCCGCTGATGGCCAGCGCCCGCCACCGCGTACGCGTGGAGCCACCGGAAAGCGCGATCGTCATCACGACGATCGCGCCGATGATCGCGCCGATCAGGACGAGGGCGATGACGACCAGATTGACGATCCCGAAGCCGGACAGCGTCGGGTCGTCGTCCCGGATGATCGCGGCGCCCGCGGCGAGCGCGATCAGCAGTAGCACGACGCCGCAGACGCCGAACGCGACAGCCAACCGCCCGACCCGGTACGCCGCCGGATCCACCGGAGCGGACACCGGCACCGGTGCGGGCCGGACCGGCCGGAACTGCTGCGGCGGAAATCCCGGGGGCTGGAGTCCCGGGGGCTGGTATCCGGCGGGTTGATGTCCTGGCGGTCGACCTTGCGGCGGGTAGCCCGGCGGCGGCCCATGCCGCTGCGGCGGCACCACGGGCCAGCCGCCCGTCGGCTGCCCCAGCACCCGGTAGTCCGGTGGCGGCGGCCGATACCCCGGCGGCGGACTTCCCGGCTGACCTCCCGGCGGCTGATCGCCGGGTGGCGGCTGGCTTTCCGAGGGCGTGGTCATCGGGAGATCTCCACGTGCACCCAGGCGAGGACTTCGACGGCCTGCCCGCCGCGGATGCCCTCCAGGACGAACTGGTAGTCGCCGGCCGGTACAGCGGACGTGGTGCTCAGCGGCACCGGATCGGCCACCAGGTCGCCGAGGTCGTCGAGGTCTTCGCCGTTGGTGCGGTAGCCGAGCGAGTCGTACCAGCTCGCGCGGACGGGACCGGTCGGGCCGTCGTCCACGTCCTCTTCGGCGATCGTCGCGGCCGGGATCTCGCCCGCCTGGAAGGACGCCCGGGGCGAGTTCGAGGCGCGGCCGGTCGCCAGGTCGTACGCGTACAGCCGGATCGGCAGGGGCGAGCCGCGCTCGGGAGCGGTCGGCCAGCTCACCACGAGGACCACCGCCGTGGCGACGAGGACGACCGCGGCGATCAGACCGAGGATCGTCAGCAGCCGCACGGCCGGAGTGGCCCTATCGGCCTCGGACGGGTCAGCCATGGCGCCCCTTTCGTCTACCTCGATGGGTTACCCTAGCCGAATCCTGCGAACACCGATGCACATGTTTCTCGCACCATTGTCGACACTCCAGAGTGGATGGTCATGCTGCTGAGAGTGCTGGCCGACGGCGTACCCATCGACTGCGGCGGGGTGGCCGACGGCTTCACCGGCTGCTACGGCAAGCTTCCCGCGATCGGCATCGCCGCGGTCGCGACGATCGCCGCGGCGGCGGTCGTCGGCCACGCCGTCCTCGCCGCGCTCGTCCCGCAGCTGTTCAACGCGATGACCGGGGTGCCGACCGGCGGCGGGGAAGGTCTGCTCGGCGGGGGCTCGCCGACGGTCAAGGTGGGGGGCCTTCGCGTACCGGTGCTGCCGTCGATCGGGCCGAGTGTGCCGTTCGCCGGGCGTGTCCTGCTGGTCGGCGAAGGCAACTTCTCGTTCACCGCGGCGAATCTCGGGCTCGGCCGGGCGATTCCGCAGAACGTGACCGCGACGGCGTACTCACCGGACGGCCGGTTCCCGCCGGACGTCCTGTCGCGCGCCGACCAGTTGCGGGCGATGGGGGCCAACGTACGCCTGCAGGTCGACGCCCGGAACCTGCCTGCGGACCTGGCCGGTGGAGCGCCGTTCAACACGGTGATCTTCCAGTTTCCGCATCCGGGCGGACCGCGTACCGGGGCGTCGGTGGCCGGTCGTCAGCTGATGCGGGACTTCTTCGCGAGCGCGGCGCAGCGGCTGGCGCCTGGTGGCAAGGTCGTGCTGACGCTGCGCAACCAGCACTACGTCAGCCACTGGCGACCGGCCGAGGCGGCCGCGGCGGCCGGGCTGCGCCTGGAGTCCGTGACCGAGTTCCACCAGGGCCACTATCCTGGCTACGGCCATGTCACGACGAGCGCGGGCGCGACTTCGCCGGACGTCTCGCAGGGTTTCACCTTCGTCTTCACCCGCGGCTGAGAGGCACCATGACCATCGACGAACTCGTCGCCGCGTTCGCCGCGCTGCCCGGAGCCCGGGTCGGCGCCGGACCGCGCCATCCCGTCCGGCCCGACGCGACGCTCACGCCCCGCCTGACGGCGTTCTTCGCGCTGTATCCACCCCTGGCGAACGACGCCGGGTACGCCGAACTGCTGTGGAAGTACGGCGGGCTGGCCCGGAGCGACGAGTCCGAGGACCAGTTGTTCGACGTCTTCGGCTTCGGCGCCGACGTCGTGGACCTCGACCAGGACCTGTACGGGCCGGGCGTCGACGAGCAGGGCTTCTTCATCGTCGCCGAGGCGGTGGTGCACGCCGACACCGCCGACGGACCGGACACCTACGAGTACGACTTCGCCCTCAGCGTCGCCGGCGACCGGGAACCGGGCGTCTATGTGTTCACCTCGACGCTGACCGCGCGGGCTCCCGAGTGGACCCGGTACGCCGACGACTTCACGGCGTTCCTGGCCGACGCGGTCGAACGGGGCACGGTCTGGCCTCGCCCCGCACTCTGATCCGCCCCGAACTCTGACCCGCCCCCGAACTCTGACCCGCCCCCGAAGTCGATCACGAAGTTCAGGGAACGATCAGGCTCCCCGGTACGCGACACGCCGGTCGATCACGCCCGATAGTTCATGATCGCGCGGAAAGCCCACCGGGGGAGGGGGAAGGGGCAGGGGGCGAGGGGAGGACGGTGCGGAAGGTCAGCGAGACCCGGCGGCCCCGGGGCAGGACCGCGCCTGCCCAGCGGTCGGATTTCCGGGCGGCGATGGCGTGCAGCCAGTCGTATCGGGCGGGGCCGGCCATGACGAGCAGGCTGCCCGGTTCCAGCAGCACGTCCACTTTCGCGCTCTTGTCGCGCCGGCTGTAGGTCATCACGCAGGTCGAGCCGAGGCTGATCGACACCACGGTGTCGGCGAAGCAGGGCACGCAGTCCACATGGGCCGAGATGCCCTGCCCGGGTTCGTACTCGTTGACGATCAGCTGGTCGAGATCGCGGGACACGTGTCCGTCGGACCGTAGCCGCGTGGCCAGTTCGGCCGCCCACGGCGGCAGCGGGCCGAGATACTGGTCCCGCGACACCGTGCGGCGCGTGTAGTCGTACCGGTAGCCGTAGTGCTGCACGCGCCGTTTCAGGTCGGCTCGCCACGGCTGGCCGTCGATGACCGTCAGCAGCCGCTCCTGCTCGGCCGGGCCGAGATAACCCGGCACCTCGACGAGGCCGTCGACCCCGGCCACTGCGGTCACTCGACCACCAGCAGGTTGCGGGCCTTGACCGCCTTGAGGGCCAGCGTCCGGTAGCCGACCGACTCGAAGAGCACCGTGATCCGGTCCTCCTCCTCGCGCATGACGATGCCGGCGCCCCACTCCGAGTGGCGTACGCGCGACTGCACGGCGAAGCCGGTGTCCAGGCCCGCCTTGTCCTCGGCCGTCCCGGCGGCGCAGGTGTCGCAGTTGTCGCACAGCGCGTCCAGTTCCTCGCCGAAGTAGCCGAGCAGGAACTGGCGGCGGCAGTCCTCGGTCTCGGCGTACCCGCGCATCATCTCGACGCGGGTCAGCTCGATCGTGCGCATCTGCTCCGCCTCCTCGGCGGCGGCCTCGACGGCGTCCGAGACGCTGACCGAGTCCATCCACTCCAGACCGTCCGGGGTGGTCAGCACGGCCAGCGCCTCCTGCAGGAGGTTGACCGAGCGGGTCACCCGGGCCCGGCTCACGTCCAGCTTCGCGGCGACGTCGTCCAGCTTGATCGGCCCGCCGGCTTCCTTGACCGTCGTGGAGACCTGCCGTAGCAGCTCCTCGTCGACCTTGCCGGAGGTGAAGAAGCGGGGCAGCCGCAGATCCTCGGGGCGGAAGTACAGCACGGCGGTCGCCGCCTGCCCGTCCCGGCCCGCCCGGCCGATCTGCTGGTAGTACGAGTCGAGCGACTCGGCCGGGGCGGCGTGCAGGACGAACCGCACATCCGGCTTGTCGATGCCCATCCCGAAGGCGGAGGTGGCGACCACGATCGCCCGGTCGGAGTGCAGGAAGGCGTCGTGCACCTCGGCCCGCTCGGCCGCCGACAGCCCGGCGTGGTACGCGTACGCCTCCTCGCCGGCGTCGCGCAGCGCCTTGGCGTACTCCTCGGTCTCGCCACGGGTCTGCACGTAGAGCAGGCCGGGCGGGTCGAGGGCGACCACCCGGTCGACGATCTCGCGCCGCTTCTCGCGCTCGGTGACCTCCCGCGACACCTCGAGCCGGATGTTGGGCCGGTCGAAGCCCTTGACCAGCTCGACCGCGTCGCGCATGGCGAGCCGTTCGAGGATGTCGGCGCGGACGGGCGGCGAGGCGGTCGCGGTGAGCGCGATGACGGTCGGGTGGCCGAGCCGGGCGACGACCTCGCCGAGCCGCAGATAGTCCGGCCGGAAGTCGTGGCCCCACGAGGAGACGCAGTGCGCCTCGTCCACCACGAACAGCGACGGCTTGGCCTCGGCCAGCTCGGCGACGACCTCCTCCTTCGCGAGCTGCTCCGGTGCGAGGAACAGGAACTCGGCGCTGCCGGTCTGGATCGCCTCGAACGACGCGTCGTTGGCCCGGTCGGACCGCGACGAGTTCACCACGTGCGCTTCCGGCCCGCCGCGCCCGAGCAGTCCCTTGACCTGGTCACGCTGGAGCGCGATCAGCGGCGACACGACGATCGTCGGCCCACCGACCAGCACGGCCGGCACCTGGTAGATCGCCGACTTGCCGGACCCGGTCGGCGAGACCACCAAAGTGTCCCGGCCCGCGACCACGTGCTCCATCGCCTCCGCCTGCGCCGGGCGCAGGCTCTCCCAGCCGAAGGTCGTCCGCGCCACGTCGCTCAGCCGCTTCAAGGTCTCGCTCATCCCCTGGCTCATGCACGGCATCCTCGCACGCGAAATCCAGTTGCCGGTCCGCGGTGGTCCCTGTTTTGCTCAGCTCGTACGCACGAAGCAGCGACCACGTGAAGTGGCTTGAGGTTGGGAGATCCGATGCGAGGACGTTCTCTGCCCCGTCCGATTCCCGCCTACGCAGAGGACTTCTCGCTTCGTGCCTACTCTTCGTCCCACTCTCAATCTCGGAATCCTGGCGCATGTCGACGCCGGTAAGACCAGCCTGACCGAGCGGCTGTTGCTGTCGGCCGGGGTGATCGACGTGCTCGGCAGTGTCGACTCCGGCAGTACGCAGACCGACTCCCTGGAGCTGGAACGCCGCCGGGGCATCACGATCAAGTCGGCGGTGGTGTCGTTCACCGTGCACACCCCGGCCGGTGACACGGTGGTGAATCTGATCGACACTCCGGGGCATCCGGATTTCATCGCCGAGGTCGAACGGGTCCTCGGTGTCCTCGACGGTGTCGTGCTGGTCGTGTCGGCGGTCGAGGGCGTGCAGGCGCAGACGCGGGTGTTGTTTCGCACCGTACGCCGTCTCGGCCTGCCGGTGATCGTGTTCGTGAACAAGACCGACCGGGCCGGCGCGGACGTACCGGCCGTGCTGGCGCAGATCCGGGCCCGGCTCGGTGCGCCGGTCGTGCCGATGCCCGTGGGCGACTGCGCTGTGGACGTGCTCACCGGCCAGGACGACGACCTGCTCACGGCGTTCGTCGACGGCAGCTTGTCCGATGCCATGGTGCAGGGGTCGTTGCGGCGGCAGTCACGGGCCGGGACGGTCCTGGCGGCGTACGCGGGGTCGGCGATCACCGGCGACGGCGTGGACGCCCTGCTCGCGGCGTTGCCGGGGTTGCTGCCGTCGCGGTGCCCGGCCGTGGACGCCCCGTTGTCGGGGGTGGTGTTCAAGGTCGAGCGCGGCGGCAACGGCGAGAAGATCGCGTACACGCAGATCCTCGCGGGATGCCTGCGGGTCCGCGACCGGATCCCGG
Organism: Hamadaea flava; assembly: GCF_024172085.1. Taxonomy (NCBI): domain Bacteria; kingdom Bacillati; phylum Actinomycetota; class Actinomycetes; order Micromonosporales; family Micromonosporaceae; genus Hamadaea; species Hamadaea flava. Next base: position 241,182 of record NZ_JAMZDZ010000001.1, read on the forward strand.
TGCGCGGAGCCGACGCGAAGGTGACCGCGATCCAGGTGTTCGACGACGGCACGGCGGTCCCACGGAACTCGGTCGAGGCCGGACGCATCGCGAAAGTCTGGGGCCTGACCGACGTCCGCATCGGCGACGCGATCGGCGAGTACCGGGCGACGATGGGTCAGCTGTTCGCGCCGCCGACGTTGGAGACGGTGGTCGTGCCCGACGCGGCCGACCGGACGGCGGTGCATACCGCGCTGACTCAGCTGGCCGAGCAGGACCCGTTGATCAACCTCCGCCAGGACGACGTACGCGGCGAGCTGTACCTGTCGCTCTACGGGGAGGTGCAGAAGGAGGTCATCCAGACCACCCTGACCGAGCAGTACGGCGTCGCGGTGACGTTCCGGGAGACCACGATGATCTGTGCCGAGCGGGTCGTCGGCGTCGGCGCGGCGGTCGAGCACATCTACCGCAATCCGTTCCTCGCCACGGTCGGGCTGCGCGTCGAACCCGGTACGCCCGGCAGCGGCGTGACGGTCCGGTTGGACGTGCCGGTCGAGACCATGCCGTTGTTCGTCTACAAGGCGGTCGACGTCTTCCGGGACGCCCTGGAGCAGACCGTACGCGAGACGCTCCAGCAGGGACTACGCGGCTGGCGGGTGGAGGACGTCGTGGTCACGCTCACCGACTGCGACTACAACTCGCCCGGCACGACGGCGGGGGACTACCGCAAGCTGGTGCCGATGGTGCTGATGGAGGCGTTGCGGCAGGCGGGCACGGTCGTGTGCGAGCCGGTGCACCGACTGACGATCGAAGGGCCGGCCGACACGCTCAGCGCGGTGCTGCGGTTGCTCGCCCAGCACGGAGCCGTCCCGTACGCACCGGTGCCGGCCGGGCCGGCGTTCGAGCTGACCGCCGACGTCCCGGCGGCCGAGGTGCACGCGGTTCAGCAGCGGCTGCCCGCGGTGACCCGGGGCGAGGGTGTGCTCGAAGCCGAGTTCGACCACTACCGCCCCCTCCGCGGCCGCGCCCCGGAACGCGCGCGAACCGACCTCAACCCGTTGCACCGCAAGGAATACCTGCTGCACGTCCTGCGCCGGGTCTGACTCGGCGGCAGTGGGCACGGCCTAGTAGTCGCGGCTGCCGGCCCGATTCGCCAGGAGGCAGATGTACAGGATGATGATCAGCACACCCAGGCCGACCGCCCACAACGTCCAGCTCTTGGCGCGTTCGGTCCGCTCCTCGGCCAGCCCGTGGTCGCCGCGGCTGTTGGCGTCCATCGCCATCGCCGAGAAGACGATGCCGACGATGCCGAGCGGGGTGCAGCAGAACAGGGTGGCCGCGATGGACAGGCCGAGCCACAACCCCGGCGAGCTGTCACCGCGGTAGGAGGGGCGGCCGTAGGGATCGGTCATGACCACTGTGTAGCAAAGCCGCGCCAATCCCGCTGACCCGTCAGAGCTTGGCTGCCCGGCCGTTGAGGTACCGCTGCTGCTGGAGGTTGCGCGCCCGGTCGGCGGCGTCCCGATACGCCGCCCGGGCCTCGTCGAGCCGCCCGGCCCGTTCCAGCAGATGTGCGCGGACGGCGTACAGGCGGTGGTCGTCGCGCGTGCGGGCATCGGCGGCCAGCGGTTCGAGCAGGTCCAGTCCGGTCTGCGGGCCGTGCACCATGGCCGCCGCCACCGCGTGATTCAGCGCCACCATCGGGTTGTCGGCCAGCTTCAGCAGCACCTCGTACAACGCGAGGATCTGCGGCCAGTCGGTCTGCTCGGCGCTCGGCGCCTCGTCGTGCAGTGCCGCGATGGCGGCCTGCAGCTGATAAGGACCCACCGGCCCGCGCGGCAAGGCTGCGGTGATCAGGTCGACGCCTTCGGCGATCAGGCCCGTGTCCCACCGTCCGCGGTCCTGTTCCGCCATCGGCACCAACGCTCCGTCCCGACTGGTACGCGCAGCGCGACGTGCGTCGGTGAGCACCATGAGCGCCAGCAGCCCGGCGACTTCCGACTCGTCCGGCAGCAGCCGACGCAGCATCCGCGTCAGCCGGATCGCCTCAGTGGTCAGCTCGACTCGATGCAGCGCTGGGCCGGACGTGGTCGCGTACCCCTCGGTGAACACGAGGTAGAGCGTGTGCAGCACGGCGGCGAGCCGCTGATCGCGGTCGGCCGGCGAGGGCAGCGCGAACGGCTGGCCGCTGGTGGCGACGGCCTGTTTGGCGCGGGTGATTCGCCGCGTCATCGTGTCCTCGGGGACGAGAAAGGCGCGGGCGATCTCGGTGGTGGTCAGGCCGCCGACCGCACGGAGCGTCAGCGCGATCTGCGACGCCGGAGTCAGCGCCGGATGGCAGCACAGGAAGAGCAGGACGAGGGTGTCGTCCTCGCTGGGCCCACCGGATTCCGCGTTCGTGCCCTTCGTCAGCAGGACATACCGTTCCTCGCGGGCGCGCCGCGCCTGCTCGCTGCGCAGCAGATCGGTGAGCTTCCGGGCGGCGACCGTGATGAGCCAGCCCTGGGGATTGGCGGGCAGCCCGTCGGCGGGCCAGCTCGTCGCGGCGGCCAGCAACGCCTCCTGCACGGCGTCCTCGGCCAGGTCGAAGTGGCCGTACCGGCGCACGACCGCGCCGAGGACCCGCGGCGCCAGGTCGCGCAGCAGATCCTCGGTCTCGGTCATGCCGTTCATCAGGTGGTCCCGGGGGTCACAGGTCCAGTTCGTCGCGCCCGTCGGCGATCGGCCGGACGTCGGCGTACCCGTTGGCCCAGACGTCACCCGGGCTCGGGCAGGCGGACAGCTTCGCCGCGATCTCGGTGGCCCGGTCGAAGCCGTCGCACTCCACGATCCACCAGCCCGCGAGCACCTCCTCGGTCTCCGCGTAGGGTCCGTCGGTCACGACGGGGACGCCGTTGGCCAGCCCGCGTACGCGGCGGGTGTGCACGGGCGAGACGAGCGCCTTGGTGTCGACCAGCTCGCCGGACTCGGTCAGCTCACGGTTCAGGTTCTCCATGAACTGGTACATCGGCGCCCAGTCTTCCGGGCTGACGTCGCCCTTGCCGCTCATCAGGTCGTAGTCGGCCTGCGAGCCGAACGTCAGGATCATGTACTTCATCGGGCTCTCCTCCTCTTCGCGATCCTTTCACCCGGGACGTCGGAGCCGCCGGACGTGACCGGACACGGTCGGCCGGATCAATCGGCGATCTTCTGCTGAGCGCGGTCCCGGGCCGCTCGCCGGGCTGTCGCGATCAGGAAGCCGAGCGCCGGCAGGAGGAGCAGTGCGACGCAGAGCTGCGGGGCCGGCTTCAGCGGATCGAGCGCGGCGACGGCGTACGCCCGGCCCGGACCGGCGAGGGCGAGCTGCCGCCGGCCGGACTCGGGGATGGTGACCTCCCATTCGTAGCGGCTGTCCGGTTCGGCGGTGACGGCCTGCCAGTCGGTGCCGACGAACGCGCCGTTCACCGGGCCGTACGCGGTGCCGAACAGCGATCGCCAATGCCCGTCGCAGCGGGACTGCTGCCGTTCGAGCCGGTCGTAGGTGACGTGGCAGCGGTCGAGGGTCACCATGGTGACTCCCGGCAGGCCCAGCAGCATGGCGAGCAGCCCGGCGCCCAGGACGGCTGCGACGGCGACGGCGCGGGAAGCGAACCTTCTCATGCCGGGTAGAGGCGTGCCGCTGTGCCGGACGTTGCCTGCGACTGTGCCTGATGTTGCCGCAGGCAACTTATCCAGAAATCTGAATGTGGCATTGACTCGGGCACGGTCCAGCCTTAAATATTCAGGAAAGTTTCCTAAAAATTGGGGAGGGCTCATGCGCACCAGACGCCTGATGGGCGCGCTGCTCACCGCGGGAATCGTGGCCACCGCCCTGGTCGCGGCCGCGCCCGCCGCGTACGCCGCGGCCGGGCTGACCGCGACGTTCTCGGCGGCGAACAACGGCTCGTGGTATCTCGACAAGTACGTCGTCGCCAATCCCACGTCGGCGGCGATCACCGGTTGGTCCCTGGAGTTCGATCTGCCGTCCGGGGCCACCCTCGGCAACGTCTACAACGGAGTCGCGAGCCAGTCCGGTTCGCACGTGACGATCGTCAACGCGCACTACAACGGGACGGTGGCCGCCGGGGCGACGACCGAGCCGTACAGCCCGTGGTGGGTGGCGTACGGGTCGGGGGCCGCCCCGCTGAACTGCCGGATCAACGGCAACAAGTGCGACGGCAGCGCCGACCGCGCCCCCGGTACGCCCACCGGGCTGTCGGTCACCGGGCGTACCACCAAGACGGTGTCGCTGTCGTGGACCGCCGCCGCGGCGACCGACTTCCCGATCGCCGGCTACGACGTGCTGTCCGGCTCCACCGTCGTGGGCTCCAGCACCACCACCAGCGCGGTGGTGACCGGGCTGACCCCTAACACCGCCTACTCGCTGAGCGTCCGGGCGAAGGACACCCGGGGCAACCTGTCGGCGGCGAGCGCGCCCGTGAGCGTGACGACGCTGAACCCGGCCGACGACACCACCGCGCCGACCGCGCCGAGCAGCCTGCGGTCCACCGCGAAGAGTTCGACGACGGTGAGCCTGGCCTGGACGGGCAGCACCGACGCCAGCGGCATCGCCGGGTACGACGTCTACACCGGCACCACCCTGCGGGCCAGTGTCACGGGCACCAGCGCGACCGTGTCCGGGCTGTCGCCGCTGACGGCGTACTCGTTCACGGTGAAAGCGCGCGACACCTACGACAACGTGTCGGCGGCGAGCAACGCCGTCAGCGTGACGACCGACGACGTGATCGGCTCCGGCCAGTACGCCAAGGTCGGCTACTTCGTGCAGTGGGGCATCTACGGGCGGCAGTACTTCGTCCGCAACCTCGACACGAGCGGCTCGGCGGCGAAGCTGACCCACATCAACTACGCGTTCGCCAACATCGACCCGGTGAACCTGACCTGCCTGCAGGGCGTCACCAAGGGCGTCTCCGGCAACCCGCAGGACCCCGACCAGGGCACCGGCGCGGGTGACGCGGACGCCGACTACGGCCGCCCGATGGCCGCGTCGCAGTCGGTCGACGGCGTCGGCGACACCGGCTGGGAGCCGCTGCGCGGCAACTTCAACCAGCTCAAGAAGCTCAAGGTGAAGTACCCGAACCTCAAGGTGCTCATCTCGATCGGCGGCTGGACCTACTCGAAGTACTTCTCCGACGTCGCGGCGACGCCGGCCAGCCGGCAGAAGTTCGTCCAGTCCTGCCTGGACATCTACCTCAAGGGCAACCTGCCCGCGTACAACGGGGCGGGCGGTCCCGGCACGGCGGCCGGCATCTTCGACGGCATCGACCTGGACTGGGAGTGGCCCGGCGCGGAGGGCCACGCGGGCAATCACGTGAGCCCGGCGGACAAGGCGAACAACACCCTGTTGCTGGCGGAGTTCCGGCGGCAGATGGACGCGCTGACCGTGACCACCGGCAAGCGGTACCTGCTCACCGCGTTCACCCCGGCGGACCCGGCGAAGATCGCGGCGGGCTGGGACATCGGCCCGACCGGGGTGTTCAGCTCGCTGGACTTCGCCAACGTGCAGGGCTACGACTTCCACGGGGCCGGCTCGGACAACTCGTGGGAGCCCAACCGCACCGGGCACCAGGCCAACCTCTACCGCGACACGCAGGACCCGTACGCCTTCGAGTTCAGCGTGAACCTGGCGATCCAGAGCTATCTGGACGCCGGGATCAGCCCCCGCAAGCTGACCTTCGGCCTGCCTTTCTACGGCCGGGGCTGGCAGGGCGTGGCAGCCGGGGGCGTCAACGGCGAATGGCAGTCGGCCACCGGCGCGGCGCCCGGCCAGTTCGCCGAGGAGGCCGGTACGCGCGGCTACTCGAATCTGATCGCGGGCGTGCCGGGCTGCACGGTGTACCACGACACGCAGTCGGTCTCGACCTACTGCTACACCGGAGCCAACGGGCAGTGGTGGTCCTTCGACGACACGTGGTCGATCGGGCAGAAGATGACCTGGCTGAAGAGCAAGGGCCTGCTCGGCACGATGATCTGGGAGATGTCCGGGGACACCGCGTCCGGGACGCTCATGGCAGCGGTCTCCTCGGGTCTGTAGCGCGCTGAACAACCGGCCGGTGACGGTCGGCCCGAAGCGGACGGCGTTTGGCCGGGGGTTTGTCGCCCCCGGCCACCCCTCCCGCCTACGCTGGGCACATGATCACCGAGGCCGACGTTCCCGCGGCGGACATCACGCCGGCGGACATCACCGCCGCCCGGCGGCGCATCGAGGGCCGGATCCGGCGTACGCCCCTGTTCGAGGCGGCGCCGGAGCTGGTCTTCAAGCTCGAATACCTCCAGCACACGGGTTCGTTCAAGGCCCGGGGCGCGCTCAACAACGTGCTCGCCGCCCAGGAACGAGGCGATCTGGGCCCGGCCGGGGTGATCGCGGCGTCCGGCGGCAACGCCGGGCTGGCCGTCGCGTGGGCGGCCGCGCAGATCGGCGTACCGGCCGAGATCCACGTCCCGGCGAACGCGCCCGCCGTCAAGGTGAAGCGGCTCCAGGCGCTCGGCGCGACCGTGGTGCAGACGGGCACCGAGTACAGCCACGCCCTGACTGCCTCGGCCGAGCGGGCCGCGCAGACCGGCGCGTTCGTGTGTCACGCGTACGACCAGCCTGAGATGGTCGCCGGAGCGGGCACCATCGCCCTGGAACTCGTCGAGGACACCACGGTGGACACCGTGCTCGTGGCGGTCGGCGGCGGTGGGCTCGTCGGCGGCATCGCGGCCGCCCTGGCCGATACGCCGGTACGCGTCGTCGGCGTCGAACCGGTCGCGGCGCCCAGCCTGCGTACGGCCCTCGGCCGCGGTGGCCCGGTGGACGTCGAGGTCGGCGGGTACGCCGCCGACTCCCTCGGGGCGCGCCGCGCCGGCCGGATCGCGTACGCCGTCGCCGAGCGCACGGGAATGGTCAGCGCCCTCGTCGAGGACGCGGCGATCCGGGAGGCCCGGCAGCGGCTGTGGGACGAGTGGCGGATCGTCGCCGAACCCGGGGCGGCCGCGGCGTACGCCGGGCTGACCGCGTACCGGCCCGAGCCGGGCGAACGGGTGGCCGTCATCGTGTGCGGGGCGAACACCGACCCGAGCGACCTGGTCTAGCCCTTTCGGCCTGCGCTGGGCACGATCAGGGTTTTGCCGCGGAGCCGGCCGGCCTCGGCGTCGGCGTGCACCGCGGCGATCTCGGCGAGCGGCCGGACGTCGGCGATGTCGAGGGAGATCACCCCGGCGTCGACGAGCCGGACGAGGTCGGCCAGCTGCGCCGGGTCTCGCCGCATCACGAACTGCTCACTGCGTACGCCGTCGGCCGCCACCTCGGTGGTGATGGAGACGATCACGCCGCCCGGCCGGACGAGCCCGGCGACCGCGGCTCCCGAGTCGGGGACCAGGTGCAGCAGCACGTCGATCGGTTCGGTCACGGCGTCGGCGACGGGACCGGCGGTGTAGTCGACGACCTCGTGTGCGCCGAAGCGGCGTACCGCGTCGGCGCTGCGGGCGGAGGCGGTGGCGATCACGTGCCCACCAGCGTGCCGGGCGAGCTGCACGACCGATCCGCCTACGCCGCCGCCCGCCCCGTTGACGAGGACTCGGTGCCCTGGCTGGATCCGGGCGCGGTCGATCGCCTGCCACGCGGTCAGCCCGGCGATCGGCAGCGCTGCGGCGTCTCGCAGCGGGATCCGGTGCGGGGCGCGTACGAGTAGTTCGGCGGGCGCGACGGCGTACTCGGCGGCAGCGCCGCCGTCGAGCTGACCGATGACCGGGTCGCCCGGCGTCAGCCCGCGTACGCCCGGGCCGATCGCCGTGATCGTGCCGGCGACGTCCCAGCCCAGCGTGTACGGCAGCGTGACCGGAAGGATCTCGGTGAGCCAGCCGGACCGGAGGCCGATCTCGGAGGGGTTGACGGAGGTGGCGGCGACCTCGAGGAGGACTTCGCCGGGTCCGGGGACCGGGCGGTCGACGTCGTCGAGGCGGATCACGGACGGGTCGCCGAAGGCGTGGATTCTCGCGGCTTGCATGTCCTCGACGCTAGATCGGCCTCCGCGAGACGATCTATGGGATGCAGTCCTGAAAACTTAAGCAATCGTCTCGTGAGAGAGTGTGTCCGTGGACGTGCTCAGCGATGTGATCAGCGTGATGCGGACGGGCCGGCCCCGGTCGGCGCAGGTGACCTGGCACGCGCCGTGGGCGCAGCGGTTCGCCGGAGTGCCGGGCTCGGCCGGGTTCCAGATCATCCTTGGCGGGCCGTGCACGCTGGTCGAGCCCGGGCCGGTGGCGCTGGCTCCCGGTGACGTCCTGCTCGTGCCGCACGGGCGTGGGCTCACTCTCGCCGACAGCGCGTCGACGCCGGTGACCGTGCCGGAGTGCGAACCCACCGGGCCGCCCGGTCAGCGCGGCGCCGTCGCGGTGGTGGGCGAGCCGAGTGGACCGAGCGGCCCGGGCGGCCCGACGGTGACGTTGTGCGGGGCGTACGAGTTGGATCGGGCCCTGACGCATCCGTTCCTGTTGAGCCTGCCGGAGCTGATCCATCTGCCGGCGCACCTCGGCCGGCACCCCGAGCTGCGTACGGTGGTCGACCTGCTCGCGGCCGAGTTGGCCGCGCCCCGGCTCGGCGGCGACGCGGCGGTCCGGGCGCTGCTGGACACGTTGCTGCTGCTCATCCTGCGCAGCTGGGTCGACGACGCCGCGCCGGACACCCGGACCGGCTGGGCTGCCGCGTTGCGCGATCCCGCGACGGTGGCCGCGCTCGACGCCGTCCATCGCGATCCGGCCCGGCCGTGGACGGTCGCCACGCTGGCCGCCGAGGCCGGGCTGTCCCGGGCGCCGTTCGCCCGCCGGTTCGCCGAACTGACCGGACGGCCGCCGCTGGCGTACCTGACGTGGTGGCGGATGACGCTGGCGGCCCGGCTGCTACGGCAGACCGACGCCCCGCTGCACGCGATCGCCCGCCGGGTCGGCTACGGCTCCGAGTACGCCTTCACCGCCGCCTTCAAACGCCAGTACGCGCTGCCGCCGGGCCGGTACCGCCGATCGGGTTAGCCGAAGATCCGGGCGCGGTCGAGGACGCAGACCGCTTCGGTGCGGTCCTCCACCGCGGCGTCGCGTTCGTAGCGGAATCCGGCTTTGAGCAGCGCCCGGATCGACTGCTCGTTGCCCGTGTCGGGGGAGGCGAGCACGCGCGCCGCGTCAGGGACCACGTCCCGGGCGTACGCCCAGATCGCCTGCGGGCCGACGCCGCGCCCGACGAGGGCGGGGTCGCCGATGAGGTAGTCGATCGCGACCGCGTCCGGTTCGCCCACGGCCTGCGCGTACGCCGGATAGTCGGCGGTCCGGTAGTGCTGGAAGATCCCGGCCGGGACGTCGTCGACGAGCAGCACCTGGACGCGTACCGGGCTGTTGCCCTCGACCCGGGGGCCGTACTTGCGCTCGATCGTGGCCAGGTCCTCGGGCCGGTGTCGCCACCAGTTCGCGACGTGGGGTTCGGCGAGCCAGCCGAGCAGGGCCGGGAAGTCCGCCCGGTCCAGCGGCCGGTACGCCAGCCGCGGCAGCGGTACGCCGGACCCGCGCCGGAAGTTGTCGGCGACCGATTCGGGGGCGAGCCGGGCGAGCGCGGCATCCCGAGAAAGCCATTCGAAGCGGTCGTGCTCGGGGTCGATCATGACGACGGCGGCGGCCGGGTCGACCTCGGCGGCGAACACCGCCCAGCCACCGGACAGGTCGACCGGGCGCAGGTCCAGGTCTTGCAGCCCGGCTTCCTCGGCGAGTTCGCGGGCCGCACCGGTCAGCACCGGCTCGCCCGGATGCCGGGCGCCGGACGGCGACGTCCACGCCCAGTCGCCCTCGTAGTCGGGACCTTCGTGCGTCCGGTGCAGCAGCAGGAACTCCAGCCCGTCCGGCCCGGGGCGGCGGACCACCACGCCGGCGCCGCGCGGGTTGTCGGGCGCGATCGGCAGCCCGTCCCAGGTGGTTTCGAGTTCCGGGTCCGCCGTCGTTTCCGGGTCTGTCAGGACGTCCGTCGCGATTTCCGGGTCGGCTGTCGCTTCCGCCTTTTCGGTCACCCGACGACCCTACCGGTCGGTGCATCTGTGACGGGCTCCGCGCCGATACGATTCGATCATGGGGATCGACCCGGGCCTGAGCGGTGTGCCGGAGACCGCGCTGTGGACGCTCTATCACCGCGTACGCGAGGCCCGGCGGCCGGACACCGTGCTGCCCGACCCGATGGCGGTGCATCTGATCGAGCAGTTCGACTATCCGTTCGAGGCCCGTTTCGGCGTGGGCTTCCCGGTGCAGCCGCAGATCATGGCGCTGCGGGCGCGGACCTTCGACGACGAGGTGCGCCGGTTCCTCGGCCTGCACCCGGGCGGGCAGGTCGTCGCGCTGGGCGAGGGACTGGAGACGACCTATTGGCGGGTCGGCGATCCGCAGGTCCGCTGGCTGAGCATCGACCTGCCGCCGATGGTGGAGCTGCGCCGCCGGCTGCTGCCGCAGGAGGACCGGCAGCGGCTGTGGGCCGGGTCGGCGCTGGACGAGGCGTGGCTGGACGAGGTGGACCCGGCGCAGGGCGTCCTCGTGACCGCTCAGGGTCTGATGATGTACCTCCGGCCCGAGGAGGCGGAAGGGCTGCTCGTCACCGTCGCGGAGCGGTTCCCCGGCGGCCGGATGATCTTCGACGCGATCACTCCGGCGATCGATCAGCAGGTCGTCCGGCACGTACGCGGCCGCAGCGCGTTCGAGCCGCCGCCGTTGCACTGGCTCGTCGGCCCGGAGGACCTGCCCCGGCTGCGGGCGCTGTCGCCGGCCATCTCCGACGTACGCGAGGTGCAGCCGCGGGTCGGCCGGGGTCTGGCGGGCTGGCTGGCGCCCCGGTTGAAGCGGATTCCCGGCCTGAGCCGCCGCCGGCCGATGATCATCGTGGTTGACTTCTAGCAGCGCCTCCACCAGCGCCTGCCGATCGGGCTTGACCCTCACGTAACGGGAGGCGGCACCGTGGCTGTAATCCCGGAACGACAGCCGGAAGGAGGGAAGCCATGAGCCACACCGTGGGACAGGTCGCCGAGCTGGCCGGGGTCACCGTACGCACGCTGCACCACTACGACGAGATCGGGCTGCTGACGCCCGGCGGCCGCACGAGCGCCGGATACCGCCGCTACGACGCCGCCGACCTGGATCGGCTGCAGCAGATCCTGCTCTATCGGGAACTCGGGTTCTCCCTGGAGGAGATCGCCGTCATCCTCGACGACCCGGACGCGGACGCGCGCGAGCACCTGCGCCGCCAGCACCGGTTGCTGACCGGCCGGATCGCCCGGTTGCGGGAGATGGTGGCGGCGGTCGAATACGTATTGGAGGCACAGAAGGTGGGCATCGACCTCACGCCCGAGGAGAAGTTCGAGGTGTTCGGGGACTTCGACCCCGACCAGTACGCCGCCGAGGCCGAGCAGCGCTGGGGCGGCACCGACGCGTACGCCGAGTCGGCGCGCCGGACCCAGCGGTACACCAAGGAGGACTGGCTGCGCATCCAGCAGGAGACGGCGGATCTGCTCGAGCGCTGGATCGCCGCGTACGACGCGGGGGTGCCGGCCGACAGCGAGGCGGGCATGGCGCTGGCGGAGGAGCACCGGCAGCAGCTGTCGAAGTTCTTCTACGACTGCACGTTCGAGATCCACACCGGGCTGGCCGAGATGTACCTGGCGGACGAGCGGTTCACCCGCAACTACGATCAGCACCGGCCTGGCCTGGCCCAGTACGTGCACGACACCATCGTGGCGAACGCGATCACGCGCGCTTGACGGCCCTCGGCGTGCGCCGGAGTTCACTCATCCAGCACATATTGAGCAATTGATGTATTTATTGCTAGCGTGTTCGGAGTGCCGGCTGCACGCACGAGGGGGTCGTGATGACCATCGCCGACCGTACGCCTGTCGAATTCCCGTTCACCGAGCCGCCGTCCCTCTACCACCCCGCACCGGAGCTGGGTGAACTGCGGGAGGAGTGCCCGGTCGCCCCGGTCGTCTTCCCGGACGGGGCGACCGCCTGGCTCGTCACCCGGCATACCGACGTCCGCCAGGTGCTCACCGATCCGCGGTTCTCCCGTGCGCACGCCGTCGCGGGCGAGGTCGAGATGGGACTCGGCCGGCTGGCCAGCGAGTCCATCCTCGGCCTGGATCCGCCGGAGCACACGCGACTGCGGCGGCTGGTGGCCGGCGCTTTCACCGCCCGCCGCGTCGAGCAGTTGCGGCCGCGGGTGACGGCGATCGTCGACGATCTGCTCCTCGCGTTGCGGAAGCAGCCGCAGCCGGCCGACCTCGTCGCGGGCTTCAGCCTGGCGCTGCCCGTCCGCGTCATCTGCGACCTGCTCGGCGTGCCGGAGTCCGACCAGCACCGGTTCCACGGCTGGTCCGACGCGGCGATGGGCGACCGCACCCGCGATCCGTGGATCATGATGGCCGCGTTCGCGAGCCTGCAGGGCTACCTGACCGAGCTCATCGCCGAGAAGCGGGCGCATCCGGCCGACGACCTGATGACGGCGCTCATCGACGCCCGCGACAACGCCGACCGGCTGTCGGAGGCCGAACTGGTCAACCTCGGGGTGTCGCTGCTCATCGGCGGGCACGAGACCACCGCTAATCAGATCGTGATGATCCTGCTGACTCTGCGGGCGCATCCGGAGCAGTGGGCGGCGCTGCGGGCCGACCCGTCGCGGGTGCCCGCCGCGATCGAGGAGCTGATGCGGTTCACCCAGCTCGGCGGGGGTGCGGGTGGCATCGCGCGGGTCACCACCGAGCCGGTCGAGCTGTCCGGCGTCACCATCCCGGCCGGGCAGGCGGTGCTGCCCGCGCTCGCCTCGGCCAACCGCGATCCGCGTGCCTTCGTCGATCCGGACACCCTCGACCTGCACCGCGGCGACTCGCACGGGCACCTCGGGTTCGGCGCCGGCGTACATCATTGCCTGGGCGCGCAGCTGGCCCGGATGGAGCTGCAGGAGGCGCTCGCGGGCATCCTGCGCACCCTGCCCGGGTTCGCGATCGACCTCGACGACGCCGACATCGCGTTCAAGCCGACGATGATCCTGCGTTCGGTCGCGTCGCTGCCCGTGCGCTGGGACGAATCCTGACATGGCCCCGGCCCCGCGGTGGACCGTCACAGTGGACCGGTCGCGATGCGTCGGCTCGGCCATGTGCGTCGGCGTCGCCAGCGACCGGTTCGCTCTCGACGGCGACGCCCGCTCGGCCCCGCTCGCGTCGCCCGTCGAGGCGGACGAGCGGGTCCGGGACGCGGCGGCGAACTGCCCCATGGAGGCCATCGAGCTGCGCGACGCGACGACGGGCGAGCTGATCGACCCCTACGCCTGACCCGTCCTCGGGTAGCCTGCGGCGAGTGATCGACACCTACTCCCTGCCGTCCGGCCCGCCCGACATCATGCCCGAGGGCATCGCGAGCCACGGGGACGTCTTCTACGTGTCCAGCGCCCGACACGGCACGATCTTCCGGGGCCACCTCGGCGAAGCCACGCTGGAGGTCTGGCAACCGGCCGGCGCCGACGGGCGTACCCAGGCACTCGGGCTCACCGTCGACCCGCTCGGGCGGCTGCTGGTGTGCGGCTGGGAGACCGGCCACCTGTTCGCGTACGACACGGCCACGGGCGAGCTGTCCGCGCGGGTCACGGTCGACGCCGAGGTCACCGGCCTCAACGACATCTGCGTCCAGGACGGGTACGCCTATGTGACCGATTCGAAGCGGCCGGTGATCTGGCGGCTGGCCGTCGGCGGCGAGGTGGGACCGGCCGAGGAGTTCATCGACCTCGGCGCGTTCGGCGCGCCCGATCCGGCGGACTGCTTCCTCAACGGCATCGTGCCCGGCCCGGCGCCCGGCACCCTGATCGTCTGCGATCAGGCGGAGGAGGTGCTGTGGCGAGTGGACACCGTCACGGCCACCGCCGAACGGGTGGATCTCGGGGGAGTCCACGTCGCCGGGGACGGCCTGGTCTGGGTCGGCGACGTCCTGTACGCCTGCGACAACTCCGAGGAGGACAGCCGCATCCGCATGTGGCTGACCGCGCTGACGTTGTCCGCCGACGGGCGTACGGCGAAGGTCGTCGAGCGCTGGGAGCGGCCGGTGGCGGACACTCCGACCACGGCCGCGTACCTGGACGGGCGGCTGTTCCTGGTGAACTCGCAGATGTTCGCCGAGCGTAGCGGCTATCCAGTCCGTCACCCGTTCACGGTCAGCGCGCTGACCCCACCGCACATCTAATGTCCTAGGACGCCTTACAGGGAGTGGCGTATGCTGCCCAACGGGGAACACCGGATCACCGTCAACGACGTCGAGCACTGGATCCGGGTCGAGGGGAGTGAGGCTCCCGGCGAGCCCGTCGTCTTCATCCACGGCGGGCCAGGTGCGAACGCCTTCCTGCTGGAGCGGACAGTCGGCCCGCACCTGGGGGCGTCGCATCCGGTCGTCTACTACGACCAGCGCGGTTGCGGCCGCTCCGGTCCTGCGCCGGGCTACTCGATGGAAGCCTTGGTCGCCGATCTGGACGGGCTGATCGGCGCGCTCGACCTGGATGCGGTCACCGTCGCCGGCTTCTCGTTCGGCGGCCAGGTCGCCGCCGAGTACGCCGTGCGCCATCCGGCCTCGGTCCGCCGGCTGATCCTGGTCGCCCCGCCGATCCTGGGCCCGCTGCGGTGGGACAACCGCCTCGCCGGGCTGGACGCGGTCGCGGATCCGTCGTTCCGCCGGGTCCTGCGGGAGTCGGCGCCGTCGCTGGAATTCGCCGTGGGGCGGCCGTCTTTCGGCTCGCTGCGCCACCTGTGGGCGGCGATGGACGCCGAGACCGGTGCGCGGTTCTCCCTCAACGATCCGGAGGTTCGGCGTCCGCCGGGCCTGCCGGAGGGGGAGGGGCTCGCGTACAACGCGGAGTTCGCCGACGCCGTGCTGGCGGAGCAGCGGCCGGGTTCCCTGCTCGACGACCTGGCGGAGCTGGACGTGCCTACGCTGGTCATCGTCGGGCTCTACGACCGCACCGTCGGCGTGGACGCCTGCCGGGACATCGTGGACCGCATGGCGAACGCCCGGCTGGTGCTCCTGTCGCGCAGCGGGCACGCGCCGATCGAGGAACCCGAGGCGTACGCCGACGCGATGACCGCATTTCTAGTGTCCTAGGACGACCTACGCGGTGTGAGCGTTGGGGGACTTATCCAACAGGAGCGCCTTCGGCGCACCGACTCAAAGGGGCCCGCCCTTGTCGATCTTGAATTCGACGCATCGGTTCGTCGTCACCGAGAACGTGCTGGTCAAGCAGTACGCCTCGTGGGATCGGGGCGAACACGTACGCGAGTGGACGGTGCTGTCGGCGTTGCCCGCGTCGGTGCCGGATCTGGTGCCGCAGGTCATCGAGTCCGGTCTGGACACCGATCCGCCATGGCTGGCGATGACCGTCCTACCGGGAGAGCCGTTGTCGGGACGTCTCGACGGGCCACGCCTGGACGCGCTCGAGGTGGCGTTGCGCCGGTTGTGGTCGGCGCCGGTGGGATCATTGCCGCCGCGGCGGTTCGATCCGGCGTACTGCTGTGCTGAGGTGCGCCGGCGGTTGGCGGAGTCGGCCCGGCCGCCGGGGGTCGCCGGGGACGCGTTCGACGCCGCGCTCGGCCTGCCGCCGCTGCCGTCGTCGGCCGCTGGGCAGGTCGTCGGGCACGGTGATCCGAATCTGGCGAACTACCTGTGGGACGGCGTACGCGTCCGGGTGGTCGACTTCGAGGACGCGGGCTCGTCGGATGTGGCGTACGAGCTGGGGACCTTGGTGGAGCATCTGTCGGCCCGGGAGCTGGACGCGGACGTGTTCTGCGCGCGGTTCGCGGATCTGGGGGTGGATGCGGGCCGGTTGCGGTTGGCGCGGTTGTGGTGGGCGGCGTTCTGGCTGCATCTGTTGTTGCCGGGTGGGCCGGCGGTGCGCCGGAATCCGCCGGGGACGCTGGAGGTTCAGGCGGTCCGGCTGCTCGCGCTCATCGGTTGAGCGGTCTGACGCGTGTGGTACGCCCGCGCCGCGAGCACGATCTGCTCGGGTGTGTGGTCGAGTCCGTCGAGGTCGATGGCGACTCGTCGGCCGTCGCGCTGTTCGTATTCGATTTGGAGGTCGGCGGTGGGTGCGTTGGGCCGGGGGCCTTTGAGGTAGAGGCCGGTGATGTCGGTCCAGGGTGTCGGTTTGCCGTAGAGCGTGTGGATTCCGGCTTCGGAGAGGCGCAGGAAGGGGCGGCGGCGTAGGGGGAGCATCACAGCCCAGACGAGGGCTGCTGCGGCGGGGAGCAGTGGCTCGGTGAGGATGCTGCGGGGCAGGTCGCCGGCGTTGGGTGGGGTGGGCAGCTCGAGCCAGGCAATCATGGCGGGGACGATCACCGCTGTGGCCAGGGCGAAGAGTGTGACGCCGGTGAGTGTGACGAGCCAGGTGCGCCGGACCGTCAGCGGAGCCGTCGGTGGCGTCGGGGTGTGCTGGAGGATGGCTCGCAGGTTGGTGACTTCGGCGTGGGCGGGTACGCCGATGAGCAGTCGGTCGAGTGGCAGCTGCAGGTGGAGCTGTCGGGTGGCGGCTGTGATCAGGCCGAAGCCGAGCAGTGTGGTCATCACGGGTAGCCAGGCGCGGCCGGTGACCTCGAAGCCGCCGTAGTAGTACATGGCGAGCCAGCTACTGGTGAAGAGTGTGATGCCGATGCGGCCGACGATCCGCTCGGTCTGGTGTCGGTACGCACGGTCGTAGCGCGCGGCGGTGATGATGGCGGCGACGATGGCCGGGTCGGAGTGGGCCTTGCCGTGTTCGGCGAGCCGGAGCGCCTCGGCCCGCGTGGCGGCGGGAAGTGTCGCCCAGGTGCCCGGGTCCGCGGCTGGTGGCATGGGCAGACGGTAGCGGGTCAGCGCAATTCTCGGCGGATGACGAGTTTGAGTCCGGACCAGGTGTCGTCGATGGCGGCGACTTTGACGTCTACGAGGCCGGTCGGTAGGGCGATGTCGCGTACGGCGTCTTCGGTGAGGTCGGTGGGCGCGGCGAGGCCCTTTTTGACGGCGGTTTGTTTGGGCCAGCAGACCCAGAAGGCGGCGTCGGGGGTCATCGCTGTGCGTACTCGTGGAAGTGCTTGGAGCAGTGTGGCGCGGCTGGTGGTGAACAGGAGGATGACGTCGTGGGGGCCGCGCAGGGTGGTGTGGGCGGTGACGCCGAGGTGGAGGGTGAGGCCGTCGGGTTGGTGGAGGACGGCGAGGCGGGTGGTGGGGGTGATGCCGAGTTTGCGGGGCAGGGGAGTGCCGGAGTAGCCGCTCATCGTTGGGACACCGTGCTTTCGCTCGCCGGCGCCGCGCGAGTCGTGCCTCGCGCGGCGCCTCCGGCTCACACCGTCAAGATCAATTTCCCGGTGGTACGCCGTCCCTCGAGATCTTCATGGGCACGTCGGGCCTCCGCGAGCGGGTATCGCTGCGATACCTGGATCCGCAGTTGCCCGCCGGCGATCCAGCCGAACAGGTCGTGCGCCCGGCCCAGCAGCTCGTCTCGGTCGGCGACGTAGTGGGACAGCGTCGGCCGGGTGACGAACAGGGAGCCGAGGCCGGACAGCCGTTGCAGGTCGAACGGCGGCACCGGGCCGCTGGCTGCCCCGAACAGGGCGATCAACGCCCGGGGGCGTATGCATTGCAGGTCGCCCTCGAACGTGGACGCCCCGACCCCGTCGTAGACGACGTCCACCCCACGGCCGCCGGTCAGCTCCTTGACCTGCTCGGGGAACGGCGTGCGGTCGTAGCGGATCACCTCGTCCGCGCCGGCTTCCCGGGCGAGCTTCTCCTTCTCCTCGGTGGACACGGTGCCGATGACCCGCCCGCCCTGCAGTTTGATCAACTGGGTCAGCAGCAGGCCCATGCCACCGGCGGCGGCGTGCACCAGCACCTGGTCGCCTTCGCGGACCGCGTACGTGGACCGGGTCAGGTAGTGCGCGGTCAGGCCCTGCAGCATCGCGGCGGCGGCCAGTTCGAAGTCCACCCCGGACGGTACGTGGACCAGCGCCCGCTCGGGCACCACGGCCAGTTCGGCGTAGCTGCCGGGCACCGAACACCAGGCGACCCGGTCGCCGACGGCCACGTGGGTCACCCCGTCGCCGACCTCGACCACGACGCCGGCCCCTTCCGACCCGGGCACCAGCGGCAACGGCAGCGGATAGCGGCCTTCCCGGTGGTAGACGTCGATGAAGTTCACCCCGGACGCGGCCACCTTCACCAGCGCCTGCCCGGGGCCGGGCCGCGGGTCGGGCCGTTCGGCGTAGGTCAGGACCTCGGGACCGCCGGTGGCGTCGACGACAATCGCATGCATGCCCTCACCCTAGTGCGGGCGGCGGTCGCCGGGTCAGGCCAGGCCCGGCAGATACGGCGGCAGCGCGGCCCCCGGTGCGAGTCGCTGATACTGCGGCGAGTCGACGAACCGGGCCAGCACATATCCCGACGCCAAGGTGAACGCCCGCCCGGACAGGATCTCGTCACCGGGCAGGAACACCTTGTGCACCCGGGTCGGCTCGGGCAGCTCACCGGCGGGGGAGATCTCGACGACCTGCGCCACATCCTCGGGCGTGGCCAGCGTGCGCCCGCAGAACGCGACGGTCAGCACCGGATAGCCGGGGGCGAACCCGGACCAGAACAGCTCCAGCTCACCGTCGACCGGCACGTGCGCGACCTGCCCGGCGACCCGTACGCCCGCCGAGGCCGGGCTCTCCCCGGCCTCGACGCGAGCGTGCGGCAGACTCCACCGGTTGGGCCGGTCGGATGCCTGGTCGTCGTGCAGGTGCACGAGGATGCGGCCGTGGAAGTCGACCAGCGCCACCAGCGCGATGCGGGCTGTCATAGGTCCAGTCTGCCTCCCCGGATCAAGCCGCGCCGCCCCTGCCGTGTGGTCAGCCCATCCGGTCTCATCGGCTCGGCGTCTTGTCGGGGTCGGGGCTGACCTTGCTCAGCGGGCCGGTCAGCCCATCCAGTTCATTTTGTCGGGGTCGGGGCCGATCCGGCCGTTCGCGTCGAGGCCGTCGATCGCGGCCAGGTCGGCCGCGGACAGCTCGAAGCCGAACACGTCGAGGTTCTCGGCGATCCGCGCGGGCGTCACCGACTTCGGGATGACGATGTTGCCCAGTTGCAGGTGCCAGCGCAGCACCACCTGCGCCGGCGTACGCCCGTGCGCGTCGGCGATCTTGGCCAGCGCCGGGTCGTCGAGCAGCCCCTTGCCCTGCCCGAGAGGGCTCCACGCCTCGGTCTCGATGCCGTGCTCGGCGTGGTACGCCCGCAGCGCCGCCTGGTTGAACCGTGGATGCAGCTCGACCTGGTTCACGGCCGGGACGACACCGCTGTCGTCGATGATCCGCGTGAGATTCGTCTGGGTGAAATTGGAGACCCCGATCGCGCGTACGCGCTTGGCCTCGTACAACTCGACCAGGGCGCGCCACGCCTCGGCGTACTTGTCCTGGCGGGGCACCGGCCAGTGGATCAGGTAGAGGTCCAGATAGTCCAGGCCGAGCTTGCGCAGGCTGGTGTCGAACGCTCGCAGCACCTTGTCGTGGTCGTGCTCGTCGTTCCACAGTTTCGTGGTGATGAACAGTTCGTCGCGCGGGATCCCGGACTCGGCGATCGCCCGGCCCACGCCTTCCTCGTTGAAGTACAGCTTGGCGGTGTCGACGCTGCGGTAGCCGGCCCGCAGCGCGGTGGCGACCGCGTCGTGCGCCTGGTCGTCCGGGACCTGCCAGACGCCGAAACCGAGCTGCGGCATGACGACGCCGTTGTTCAACGTGACTGTCTGCATGCCCCCGATGATTCCACTTGCCAAGCATCGGCAACCGGACAACGCTGCGCAGTGTGACGCTCATCCGCGCGTACGCCGCCGGTGCCGACGCCGAAGCCGTGGCCGGGCTCGTCGGCGAGATCTGGCGACGTCCGGTGCCCACGCAGGACATCCTCGAACAGCACCGGACCGCCCCGGCCGGGCGGATCGCCGTGTACCTGGTCGCCGAGTCCGGCGGCGTCGTCGCGTACGGCAACGCGATCCGCGAACCGGCCAACCCGGACGGCCTGTTCCAGGTCGACGTCGTGGTGACCGCCGCCCGCCGCCGCCACGGCATCGGTTCCCAGTTGCTGGCCCGGGTGGAGCAGTTCGCCGTCGAGCACGGTGCGACCCGGCTCGGCGGGGTCGTCCCGAGCGTCGCCGAGGACGCCGGGACGGCCTTCGCGATCCGTCACGGATACGCGATAGTGCGTCGTGCGTACCACTCCTATCTGAGCGTGGCCGACGTGGACGCGCGGCTGCTCGACCAGCCGGACCCGCCGGGTGTCCTGGTGACCACCCTGGCCGCGCTGGGCGACGACGAGCCGGCCCGGCGCATGCTGTGGGACGTGCACGAGCGGACCGTGCCGGACATGCCGGGATCGCGCACCGCGGTCCGGCGGCCGTACGCGGAGTTCGAGCAGGCGGTGCTGAGCCGGCGGTCGTTCCGCGCGGACGGCGCGTTCCTGGCGTTCGCCGATGGCGAGGCGGTGGGGCTGGCGATCGTGTCGTCCCAGCCGGAGGTCGGCACGATGAACCACGACTTCACCGGCGTGCTGCCGCGGTGGCGCGGCCGGGGCGTCGCGTCAGCCTTGAAGCGCGCCGCCATCCGATACGCCCGCGACCTCGGCGTGGCGACCCTGCGCGCGGGCAACGACGCGGAGAACGCGCCGATGTTGGCGATCAACGCCCGATACGGCTACCAGCGCCGCGGCGGCCACGTGCGCATCGAGAAGGTTCTGACGGCGCGATCATGAACTGGTGGTCGTGATCGACCGGTGTGTCGTGTCCCTAGGTACCTGATCGTTCCCCGATGGGACTGATCAGCCTCCGGTGATTCACGGCCGGGTCAGCGGGCCGGGTCGGGCGCGGCCGGCAGGGCGTCGGCGGGGTCGGGCAGGACCGCGTCGAGCAGGCCGGGGAAGCGTTCGGCGACCTCGCCGGCGCGCAGCCGGACGAACTTGCTGGTGCCTTCGCGGCGGGTGGTGGTCAGGCCGGCCTCGCGGAGCACCTTCAGGTGGTGGGAGCGGGTGGCCTTGGGCATGTCGGGGAACAGGTGGCCGCACGCGTACTCGTGGCCGCCGGACAGGGTCTGCACGATCTGCAGGCGCACCGGGTCGGACAGGGCGAACAGCACGGCGGTGACCGGCACCTCGGTCAGGGCCGGCTCGTCGGGGTGCACGGCGGAAGTCACGTGATCGTCCTCACCACGTCGATGGTTCGACTTTTCTCGAACAAGATCCTAGGCTCAGCTTGTTCGGTTCTTCTCGAACAATACCTGGCTTGGAAGGGGAACCGCCATGGGCCGCGCCGCCGCCCTCACCTCCGTACTCATCTGGGGCGTCCAGTTCAGCGTGCTCGCCGCCGCGCTGCGGCAGCTGGACGCGTACCACTTCAGCAGCCTGCGGTTCGCCCTCGGGGCGCTGGTCATCGCCATCGTCCTGGTGTGGCGGGAAGGCCGCGCCGCGCTGCGCTTCGACGGCCGGCTGCTCGCCGCCACCGGTTACGGCGCGGCCGGGTTCGCCGCGTTCAGCATCCTGCTCATCGTCGCGCTCGGCTACACGTCCCCGCAGAACGTCGCCCTGGTGGCGGCCACCTCGCCGATCCTCACCCAGCTGCTGCGCTGGGCCCTGGACGGCGTACGCCCCCACCCGGCGATCCTCGCCCTGGCCGTGGCCGCCCTCCTCGGACTGGCCCTGGTCATCACGAAGGGACACCTCGGCGGGTTCGGCGCGTTCGGCCTCGGCGACCTGATGGCGCTGGGCGCCGCGCTCGGCTGGTCGATCTTCACCTACGGCGCGGGCAAGTTCCCCGGCTGGAGCCCGCTGCGGTACACCACCCTGACGATGATCGGCGGCGCGGCGGTGACCCTCGCCGTGACCGTGCTGGCCGACGTCACCGGCCTGGCGCACCTGCCCACCCTGACCGCGGTGTGGGCGGTCACCCCGCACCTGGTGTACGTGGCCGTGATCGGCTCGGTCGTCGCCGCCCTGGTCTGGACGGTCGCCGTCCGCTCGCTGGGCGCCACGACGGCGGTGCTGTTCATGAACCTGGTCCCGATCATCGCGCTGCTCGTGGCGGTGGCCACCGGCGCGCGGCTGGGCGGGGTGGAACTGCTGGGCGCGGCCGTCACCGTCGCCGCGCTGCTCGGCGCGGCCGCCGTCCACCGGCGGGCGACCGCTCCGGCCCGCGCCGCGACCCAGCAGATCCCGGTACGCTCCGAAGCATGATCACGCCAGGTTTGTCCTTCGGCTCGGCCGCCCGGCTCTACGACACGATCCGGCCCACCTACCCGCTGACGGCGATCACCTGGGCGCTCGGCGCTCCCGGCGACCGGCCGTCACGGGTGCTGGACCTGGGGGCGGGCACCGGGCTGTTGTCCGCCGCGCTGCGAGCGGCCGGGCACGAGGTGGTCGCTGTCGAGCCGGACGACCAGATGCGGGCGGTGGCCGCAACCCGCCTGCCGGGGACCGAGGTGCTCGCCGGGTCCGCCGAGGACATCCCCCTGCCGGACGCCTCCGTCGACGCGGTCCTCGTCGGGCAGGCGTACCACTGGTTCACGCCCGAGCGGGCGCTGCCGGAGATCCGCCGAGTGCTCCGCGACGAAGGCGTGTTCGCTCCGATGTGGAACATCCGCGACGACCGTACGCCGTGGGTGGCGGCGTTCTCCGGGATCGTCGGCCACGAAGGCTGGGGCCTGGTCGACGGCTGGCAGTACGGGCCGGTCGAACCCTGGTTCACCGACCTCGAACCGGGCATGTTCGAACACACCGTGGCGATCCCGCCGGCGGCGCTGGTCGACCTGGCCCGGTCCCGCTCCTACTACCTGACCGCCGACGCCGCCGAACAGGCCCGGCTGACGCGAGAACTGACCACGCTGGCGGGTACGCACCCCGACCTGGCCGGGCGGGACGCCGTCGACATGCCGTATCGGACGTGCGTGTACCGGATGCGCCCCGCCTGACGGTCCGTTCATCGGCGACGTTTCCTGTCCTGCTGGCAGGTGTTCTGCGGTGGGCTTCTGGTCCGTCTCCAGGCGACGGACCGGCGATACGTCGCTCCGCCTCCGGAAGTCCGACGATCACGCCCCCTGGCGGCCCGCGCGGCGGCCCGGCGAGCGGTTGCTCAACCGGCTCGGGCAAGCGCTCCGCCCGGCGAAGGGTTGCTCAGCCGGCGAGGGTGAGCACTTCGGCGCCGGGCAGTTCGGCGAGCAGTTTGCCGGGCACGAGGAGCTTGCCGCGACGCCGGCCGCTGCCGATGACGACCCACGGCGTACTCGCGACGGCGGCGTCGACCAGCAGCGGCCAGGACGCGGGCAGGCCGATCGGGGTGATGCCGCCGTACTCCATTCCGGTCTGCGCCACCGCGTCGTCCATCGGCGCGAACGACGCCTTGCGCGCGTCGAGCCGCTTGCGGATCACCCCGTTGACGTCCGCCCGGGTGCTGGCCAGCACGACGCACGCCGCCAACGTGGTGTTCTCACCACGCCGTCCGGCCACCACGACGCAGTTCGCCGACTGCTCCGGCGGCACCGCGTACACCTCGCCGAAGACGGCGGTGTCGGCGTTGGCCGGGTCGGTGTCGACCACCAGCACCGACGCGGCGTGCTCCCAGCCGGACAGGGCCGCGGCCACCGGCGGGGCGAGCAGCTCGGGGCGCTCGGCCGCGGGCCAGGCCGCGTCGAATCGGCCGATGGGCGTGTCAGTCATCCCGCCAGCATACGAACGCCGCCCCGCCCCGCTTCCCCCGCCAGCCCTGCGGCCACCACGCGGCGGCCCGGGCGTTGATCATGGGGTTTCCGGTGTCGACACACCCCGCCGACACCACGGTCAACTCCATGATCAACGAGAGGGGCGGGGGAGGGATGGGTGGGCGCGTAGGCTGGCGGCCGATGGCGACCTGTCTGTTCTGCGAGATCGCCGCCGGTCGGCAACCGGCGGCCGTGGTGTACGCCGACGAGCTGGTGACGGCGTTCCTCGACATCCGCCCGTTGTTCCCCGGGCACGTGCTGGTGGCGCCGAAGGAGCACATCGCGGTGCTGGCCGATCTGCCCGTGCCCGACGTCGGCCCGTACTTCGAGCAGGTGCAGCGGATCGCGGTCGCGGTGCAGTCGGCGATGGGTGCGCAGGGCAGCTTCGTGGCGGTCAACAACGTGGTCTCCCAGAGCGTCCCGCATCTGCACACCCATGTCGTGCCGCGTAGCAAAGGCGACGGGCTGCGCGGGTTCTTCTGGCCCCGCACCAAGTACGGCTCGCCTGAGGAGGCCGACGACGTCGCGGCCAGAATCCGCGCCGTCCTCTAGGGAGTGGTCTCAGGAGAGCCGCCGCTAAGACGGCGCGGGAGCGTTGCGGTAGACGGTCGAGCTGCGGCGTACGGTCATCCCCGCGCGTTCGTAGACGCCGAGCGCCCCGGTGTCGGAGTGCGTCCACACGACGCAGGAGCGCCGCCCGGCCGCGTGGTACGCGGCGAAGCAGGCCCGCAGCAGCGCCTGGGCCAACCCCCGGCCCCGGTGGTCGGCGCGGACGGCGAGCCGTTCGATGTAGCCGTCGGCGATGCCGGGCAGGTCCAGCGCGAGCAGTACGCCGACCAGCTGCCCGCCGTCGGCGGCGACGACCGACCGTGCCGGGTCGAACGCGTCCCGGCCGACGGTCAGCATCGCCCATTCCTCGTAGGACTTGCGCCGCTGCTGCCATTCGTCGAAGGCGTCTTCGAGCACCAGGTACGCGTCCTGCTCGTCGCCGGGCTGGAACGGTCGCAGGGTGATCCCGCCGGGGGCGTCCACCACGGGCGGCTCGTCGAACGCGATCGCGAGCTGCCAGGAGGTCACCATGGGCGTCCAGCCGTGCGAGCGCAGCAACCCGGCGGCGGCGTGGTCGCCGTCGGGGGCGGTCTGGCTGATCACGGCCGAGCCTGCGCGGTGTTCGATCCAGTCCAGCAGCCCCGTCCCGATGCCCCGGCCGCGATGTGCGGGGTGGACGTCGGCGTCGCTGCGGCGGTTCATCCACGCCCACGCGGCGACCGTGCCGTCCGGGGCGGTCACCAGCACCGTGTCGGTGGCCGGGTCGAGCCCGGGCCGGCCCAGCACCGCCCGGATCTCGTCGGCGTCGCTTTCGGCGTACCCGTGCAGTCGCCGTTCGCAGGTCTGGACCAGCGCGTGCAGCGCGCTGACGTCGGCGGTCTGGACGGGACGGGCGGTGTAGCCGGCCGGCAGGACAAGATCAGTCACCGGCCGAGTCTAGGCGGTGCTGCTGTGCCTGCTGGTGTTCCTCGGCGTGCACGCCGCCTGGGTCGTGGCGATGGTCCCCAAGGAAACCTGAGCGACTTGCGGTAGGCTCCGCCGCCGTGAGCCTCACCGATCTCTGGGACCGTTTCACCGCCATCCAGCCGCCCCCGGCGTCCGGCCTGATCCTGGCGACCGCGGTCGCTTCGCTCGCGGCGGTGCTGATCCCCGCGGTGTGGCGGCTGGCCCGGAACCTGATCACGATCACCCACGAAGGCGGGCACGCGCTCGTCGCGGTGCTGACCGGCCGGCAGCTGCGCGGCATCCGGCTGCACTCGGACACCTCCGGGCTGACCCTGGCCCGCGGCAAGCCCCGGGGTCTCGGGATGATCCTCACCTTGTCGGCCGGCTACCTGATGCCGTCGCTGCTGGGCCTGGCGGCCGCGGCGGTGCTCGCGACCGGCCGGGTCACGCTGCTGCTGTGGACGGCGCTGATCCTGCTGTTCCTGGTGCTGCTGGTCATCCGCAACTGGTTCGGGCTGCTGTCGGTGACCGTCACCGGCGCGGTCGTGTTCGCGGTGTCCTACTACGCCGCCGAGCAGACCCAGGCGGCGATCACCTATGTAGCGGTGTGGTTCCTGCTGATCGGCGGCGTCAAACCGGTGCTGGAACTGCGGGGCCGCCGCCGTCGCGGCGGAACCGGCTCGGACCCCGACCAGCTGGCCCGCATCACCGGCGTCCCGGCCGGGCTGTGGATCGCCGTGTTCACGCTGGCGAACCTCGCCTGCCTCGCCTACGGCGGCTATCTTCTCGTACAAGACCGGGTTATGTAGACGCCGGGTTTCGATTACCGTACGCGGGGTGATGATCCCCTTCACCTACGCCTTCGACGGCTACTGCGGATGGTGCTACGGGTTCGCCCCCGCGCTGCACAAGTTCGCGCACGACAACGCCGACCGCGTCCGCGTCCGCGTACTGTCGGCCGGCATGCGCGTCGGCGACCGCATCAAGCCGTTCGACGCCTTGCGTTTCACCACCACCTCCAACGAGAAGGTGACCGAGGCGCTCGGCGCCGTCTTCGGACCCGGCTACCGCGCGCTGGTCGAAGAGGGAAGCTTCGCGATGGACTCGCACGGTCCCGCGTACGGGCTGATCGCGCTCAGCCTCCAGGACCCCGACCGGGCCCTGGAGTTCGCCGGCGCGATGCAGTCCGCGTTCTTCCTGGACGGCTGCTCGCTGTCCGACCCCGACACCTACCGCGCACTCGCCGCCCAGTTCGGCCTCGACCCCGAGCAGGCGGCCGCCGCGTTCGCCAGCCCCGAGGTCCAGGAACGTGCCCTGCGTGAGATGCGAGAGGTACGCGAACTCGGCGTGCCCGGCTATCCGACGCTGCTGATCCACCTGCCCGGCCAGACGCCGCAGATCTTCGGCGCCGAGGAGATGACCGGCGACGAGCTGACCGCCGAGCTCAACAAGACCCTGGCCGAGCACAACCTGGCCTGATACTGGACAGGTGACCGATCCGCTGCTCACCACGGCGTACGCCGCCTACGGGTGGGGCCCGCAGGTCACCGTCACACCCGGACCCCGGGGCGCGCTCGGCCGTATCTGGCGGGTACGCGCCCCGGCCGGGCAGTACGCCCTCAAGCACTCGTTCGACGCGCCGCCCGACGGCCGCCTGGCGGCCGAACTGGACCTGACCCGGCGAGCGGCCGACGCCGGCGTACGCGTACCGGCGACCCACCCGGCCGCCGACGGGCGGCTGCTCGTGCCCGCCCCGGGCGGCGGGGTCCTCCGGCTCTACGACTGGGTGGACCTGCATCCGATCGACCCCGACGCGCCCAGCACGCCGCAACGGCTCGGGGAGTTGCTGGCCCGGCTGCATTCGTGCGCCCCACCCGCCTTCGGCGGGCCCTCCGTCCGCCCTCCCGGCTCGAGCGTTCAGGCCGGCGGTGAGGAAGCGTGGTACCACGAGGCGCCGGACGCGGCCGAGTTCGCGGCGTTCGGCGGGCGGCCCTGGTCGGACCGGCTGGCCCGGCTCGCCGAAGACCTGCCGCAGTTGACCGGAGCGCTGGCCCCACCCGATCCGGCGGCGCTGCGGCTGTGCCATCGCGACCTGCACCCGGAGAACGTCCAAACCGGACCGGACGGCGACCTGGTGGTGCTCGACTGGGATCAGGTCGGCCCGGCCGAACCCGCCCGCGAGCTGATCCAGACCCTGTACGCCTGGTTCACCACCACCTCGGATGCCGCCGCCGAGGATCGGATGCCCGCCTGTTACGCGGCCTATGTGGACGCCGGGGGACCGGGCCGGATCCGCGGTCCCGCCGACTACACGATGCTGCTCGCCGACCGGCTCAACTTCCTGCTGCACCAGGCCCGCATCGCCGCCGATCCGGGCACGGCCGACGACGACCGGGCCTGGGCCGAACGGGAGATCGACGAGACGTTGCGGCTGCTGCCGACGCCGCGGCAGCTGTCCGTCACCGCTGCGCGTATCGCGCGAACGCTTCCCGCAGCACCCGGGTCACCTCCGGATGGCCCGAACCGTGCTCGGCCGGGCCGACGATGACCAGCTCCGCATCGGTCCAGCGCTGCGCCAGCCGGTACGCCACATCCGGCGGCCCGCTCACGTCCGCGCGCCCGGTCACCAGTACGCCCGGAATCCCGTTCAGCTTCACCGCGTCGGCCAGCAGGCGACCGTCGGGCAGGAAGCCCGCGTTCGCCCAGTAGTGCGTGACGAGCCGGGCGAACTGCAGCCGGAACCTCGGGTCGGCGTACCGGGGATCGGGTGAGGGTTCGGACAGGACCGCGACATGGGTGTCCTCCCATCGGCACCACTCTTCGGCGGCCGCCGCCCGCACCTGCGGATCCGGGTCGCTCAGCAGCCGGGCGTACGCCGCCGCGAGGTTCCCGTCGCGTTCGGCGGCCGGCACGTGCCCGGCGAACCGGTCCCACTCGGCCGGGAAGATCCGCCCCATCTGCCGGGTCACCCAGTCGACCTCGGCCGCCGTCGTCGTCACCACACTGAACAGCACCAGCTCCGACACGCTCGCCGGATGCGCCTCGGCGTACGCCAACCCCAGCGTCGACCCCCACGAACCGCCGTAGACCAGCCACCGGTCGATGCCCAGATGCTCCCGCAGCCGCTCGATGTCAGCGATCAGCTGCGCCGTCGTGTTGGTCGCCAGGCAGGTGTCGTGGTCGGCTACGTTCGGCGTGCTGCGCCCGCAGCCGCGCTGGTCGAACAACACCACGCGGTACTGCGTCAGGTCGAAGTTGCGCGCCCAGAAGGGACCGGCGCCCGAGCCGGGCCCGCCGTGCAGGCACACCGCGGGCTTGCCGTCGGGGTTGCCGAGCACCTCCCAGTAGAGCCGGTTGCCGTCGCCGACGTCGAGCATCCCCATGCGCGTCCCCTCCCATGGTCTAACAGCACTGTTATATCATGGCGACGGTTTCCTAGACGTGTTAGGTTTGAACCTAGAGCTATTAGGGAGATGTCATGAGCCTGCACCACCACATCCAGACCTACCTCGACCACCTCACCGCCACCGGCCGCGAAACCGGCCTCCAAGTCACCGCCTACCACCACGGCGAACTCATCCTCGACACCGTCGCCGGACACGCCGACCAACAGGGGAGAGCCGTCACCCCCGACACCCCCTTCTTCGCCTTCTCCATCGGCAAAGGACTCACCGGCGCCGCCATCCACCACCTAGCCGACCACGGCCACCTCGACGACGACCTCCACCTCGCCGACGTCTGGCCCGAATTCGCCCAGCACGGCAAAGACACCATCACCCTCCGGCACGTCCTCACCCACAGCGCCGGACTACCCACCCTGCCCACCGACACCACACCCGACGACCTCACCGACTGGCACCACATGTGCCACCTGCTCGCCGACGCCCACCCCACCTGGGAACCCGGCACCCGCCACGGCTACCACGCCTGGACCTACAGCTGGCTGACCGGCGAAACCATCCGCCGCGCCACCGGACGCACCCTCAGCCAGATCCTCGACGAAGACATCGCCACCCCACTCGGCATACGCGGCGAACTGCTCTTCGGCGTACCCGACAGCGACCAACCCCGCCTCGCCGTCCTCGAAGACCACGGCTGGGCCGACGCCTTCACCCACCTCAGCCAATACGCACCCAACGTCGCCGCCGCCTCGCCACCCGGCGTACGCCCCGACGCCACACTCGGCAACAACCCAGCCATCCTGCGCGCCGACATCCCCGCCGTCGGCACCGTCACCGCCCGAGCCGCCGCCCGCCTCTACAGCGCCCTGCTCACCGGCGAACTCATCACACCCGACCGGCTCAAGACCGCCACCACCACCGCCGTACACGGCACCGACTGGACCTTCGGCGGCCCCAGCGCCTTCACCCTCGGCTTCGGCGTCATCGACGACACCTGGATCGGCTACGACGGCAGCGGCGGCAGCATCGCCGCCATGGCCCCCGCCCACGGCCTCGCCCTCGCCGCCACCAAGAACGCCCTGTCCTACACCGACGACGACCCCATGGACACCATCCGCCGCATGGTCCTCGACGCCGTCACCCGCTAACCGTCACTCCGGCGCGGTCAGAAAAGGAACCACCACCGCGAGGAACTCCGCCAACGCCTCCCGATGAATATGGTGACCCATCGGGATCTCCACCACCCGAGCATCCGCCAACCGAGCCGCCGCCACCGCGAACAACTCCTGCGGCACATGACTAGCCGACCCACCCGCCAGCAACAACACCCGCGCCGACACCAACCCCAACCGATCCCACCACGCCGGATCCGGATCAGCCAACTGACCCATCACCGCCACCAACGCCTCCCACGCGTACGGCAATTCCTCCGCAGGCGGCGGACCCAGCGAGCCACCACGCATATCCCCAACCCGAGGCGGCGGACTGTCCTCGATCACCAACCGCCGCACCCGACCCGGCTGCGCCTGCGCCACCAGCCACGACACCGTCCCACCCAGCGAATGCCCGATCACATCCACCCGCTCGGCGCCCAGCACATCCAGCAGCCCCAGCACGTCATCCCGCATCAACTCGAACGAGTACGCCCCCGGACGATCACTATCCCCATAACCGCGCATGTCCACCGCGTACACCCGATGCGACCCAGCGAACGCCGGAGCCACCGAATCCCACGACGACCTCGTCGAACCACCCGAATGCAACAACACCAACGGCATCGCCCCGGGCACACCCGACACCTCCGCCGCCAGCCGCACCCCATTCACCGTGAAGAACTCCACCGCACCTCCCGGCGTACAAGCTAACCGGACGAACGGAACCGCGCCGCCCCCACAAACTCGTCCACGACGGACCACACAACCCCCGCCGACGCATCGGCGGGGGAGACCGCCATGAACTCCGCCACCGCCGCCCCCACCACCTCACACTCCGCGACCAACCCCCGCAGCGCGCCCAGCAACTGAGCCTCCGACAACCCACCCGGCGCAGGGAAACCCACCGACCCGAACACCGACGGATCCAACACATCCAGATCCACATGGACATAGACCCGCCGGGAACCCACCGCCGCCGGCACATCCTCCGGCGCGACCACCGCAATGCCCGACCGCGCCACGAACTCCACCTCACCCGGGTCCAGATCCCGCGCACCCACCAGCACCACCTGATCCGGCCGCAACGGACACCCCGGCACCAACCCCGGCGGACCCTCACCCAGCAACGTCCGCAACACCATCCCGTGGAACGCCCCCGACGGCGACGACTCCGGCGTGTTCAAGTCCGCGTGCGCGTCGAACCACACCACCACCAGGTCGTCGAACCGCTCCGACGCCGCCGACACAGGGGAGAGGTCCACCGAACAATCCCCGCCCACCGTCACCACGAACCGGCCACCCAGCTCCGCGACCGCCCGCGCCGTCCGCGCAGCGACCTGCTCCACAGCAGACCAGACTGGTACGCCGTCCGGCACCTCCACGAACGTATGTTCCAACGCCGGGTAGTGGCCGGCGATCAACCCGGCACCGACCGCCAACCGGCGCGCGTCCGAACGCGACGAACCCTGCCACTGCGGGACCACCAGCAACGCAGTCTTCGTCGCGCTGTCAGTTGGACGGGCCTCATCAGTTGGACGGTCGGCGAGGAATCTTCCTAGGACGTCTGCGTCCAGGTGGACGAAGGCTCGGCCGTCCCAGATGGACTCTCGTTCGGCGAACACCAACGCCACACCCTCGCCGAGGATCAAGTCGTCTGCCGACGCCGACGTGGCGACGGTGTAGACGAACCGCTCCAGCTCGCGCTCCGGCACGACCTCACGCGAGAAGAACTCCAACGGCTGCTCCGGCCGCAGCCCGGTCTCCTCGAGCAGCTCCCGGCGGGCCGCCTCCTCGGGCGACTCGCCCGCCTCGACGTGACCGCCCGGCAGCCCCCACAGATCCGGGAAGTTCACCGCGTCGGGCGCCCTCAGTTGCAGGAGAACCCGGCCGGCCGGGTCGACGACGATGACGACGGCGATCTGGATCATGGGGCATGACCCTACAGCGCCCCCCCAGACAATCCCGGACGGAGCTTTTGGGCATATTTGACCCCAGGTCTACCCCTACCTCGGAGGATTTCGGCGCTCTACGGCCATCTGAGAGCCTTTTAGCAGGTCAGAGGGCATATCGGAGATCAACATCGGGCTTCGGAGCCTGGCCGGCGGTCGGCGCGCCCGCCCGAGGCCCGGTGATCTCCGGTGGAGGGGATACCCATCGGCGACACGGAAGCGTACGTGGGCGTCCGGAGATCGCTCCGCAGGGAGTGGGAGACCGCCGGGGTCGTGATCTTGGGGCCGAATTATTGGTTCGCGCCCCCACCGGGACGGTCGTCGTCCCACACGTCATGCGCGCCCATAACGGTCATTATGGGCGGCCCATATCCGAGCAGGATTCCACGTTCGGACCCCAATCATTGATATCTGAATTACGAATATCGGTAATCCAATAATTCGTAACCGGATGGGCCGGAAAGTATGGGGCGGGTTTCCGCGCGTACGCGGACGGGATTCGAGCCTCCCCGGCCGGGCCAACATGATCAACTAACGGGCCGCGATAATCGGCCGATGCTGGTTGTGATGTGCGGACTGCCCGGTTCCGGCAAGAGCACCGTCGCCGTCGAGCTGAGCCGCGTACTGCGGGCCGTCGTCGTCTCGGTGGATCCGATCGAGGCGGCGATGCTGCGAGCAGGGGTGGACTCTGGTCAGCCGACCGGTTTGGCGGCGTACGTGGTGGCGGAGGCGGTCGCGCAAGGGGCGTTGGAGTCCGGGCTGCCGGTTGTCGTGGACGCGGTGAACGACGCGGTCGAGGCGCGGGCGCAGTGGGTCGGGCTGGGTACGCGGATGGCGGCGCCGGTGCGGTTCGTCGAGGTGGTGTGCCGTGATGAGGCGGTTCATCAGGCACGGTTGGCGGCCCGTGGTCGCCGGTACGCCGAGCTGCCGGAGCCGTCGTGGGATTCGGTGGTACGCCGTCGGGCGGCGTTCGAGCGGTGGCGGGGTCAGCGGTTGGTGGTGGACGGGGTGCGTCCGGTGGGTGAGGTCGTGGCGGAGCTGGTTGTGGGCCTCTCCCCCACTGCTGATCTTGGTTAGCATGCGGTCGTGAAGGTTGTTCGGGTCGTCGCTGGCGAGTTCGGTGCGGTCGTCGACGGGCTGGCTGAGGTGCTGGTGGACTCGGTGGCCGGTGGGGCGTCGATGGGGTTTCTGCTGCCGTTCGGGCTGGTGGAGGCGCGTACGTGGTGGTCGCGGGTGGAGCCTGAGGTGGCGGCTGGGCGTACGGTGCTGTGGGTCGCGTGGGAGTCGTCCGGTGTGGTCGGCACGATTCAGCTGAAGCTGGAGCTGGAGTATCCGAACGGGCGGCATCGGGCGGAGGTCGCGAAGTTCATGGTGGCGTCGTGGGCGCGGGGTCGTGGGATCGGCCGGGGGTTGCTGGGCGCGGTGGAGGCGGCGGCTCCGGGTCTCGGGGTGTCGTTGCTGGTGCTGGACACGGAGACGGATAGTCCGGCGGAGGGTTTGTATCGGTCGGCGGGGTGGACGGAGCTGGGTGTGATGCCGGCGCATTCGGCGGATCCGTCGGGTGTGTTGCGGCCGACGACGTTCTTCTTCAAGCAGCTGGCTTAGCGTGGGGTGAGACGGTGACGCCGCCCGCGCGACGGGGGTACGCGTGGGCGGCGGGTCTGGTTTCCCTGGCGGGGTCGGTGGCGACCGCTGCGGGCTGGGTCAGCCGGCGTTGCCGAAGGCGGTGACGGCGTGGGCTTTGCCGAGGGGGTTGTGGATGGTGACGATCCAGTATTCGCCGGTGGCCGTGAACTGGGCGGTGTAGACCCAGTGCGGGTCCGGGGACAGGGTCAGGGTGTATCCGGCCGGTGGGGCGTCGGTGACGACGGAGTCCACGACGCTCTGCGAGGACAGGGCGAGCATGCGGGGCTTGTTGTGGTTGACGAAGGCGTCGAGGAATTCGCGGGCGTACTTCTCGGCGTCGGTGTAGTAGACGGTCGCGTCGAGGCGTACTTCGGTGATGGCGTGGTCGGTGGCGTCGTTGCGGCTGCGGACGATCAGGTCGGAGCCGAGTTTGTTGCGGTAGGTGCAGTAGGTGGAGCCGGCCGCGCCGTCGCAGGTGGCTTTGGTCCAGGTCATGTCGATGTTCGGGGTGCCGAGTTTGGTGATCTGGGTGTAGGCGGCGTCGCTGGTGAGCTTCTTCAGCTTGGTGGTGTCGCAGCCGAGCCAGGCCTTCATGAACTGCAGGGCGACGCCGTCGCCGTCGCCGCCGGTGACGGTGCCGTGCGGGGTGCAGCCGGTCGTTCCGGTGGTGCTGGTGGCCTCGGTGGACGGTTGCGGAGTCGCCTCGGTGCTGGTGGTCGCGGCCGGTCCGACGGTGGTGTTGGCCGAGGGTGCGGCGCTGGGGTCGTCGGTGCCTTGGCAGCCGGCCAGGAGGGCGAGCGCGGTCAGCAGTGTGGCGGCGGTCGCGTACAGACGCATCGGGGGTCTCCGTGGGTGAGGTCGGTTGCTGGAGGTGACCTCACGGTAGGGAGTCGCCGGGTGGCTGGGCATCGGGACGGGTACGGATCTTTGCCGCCGTCCGGTGGGTCCGTACCGTCGTGCGTACCGGCTGGTGTGCCGGGCTGGTGGGGTCGTGGCGGGCCAGGTGGCGGGCTAGGTAGTGGCCGGTGAGGCTGTCGGGCTGGTGGGTGAGGTGGTCGGGGGTGCCGGCGGCGACGAGGGTGCCGCCGTCGATGCCGCCGCCGGGGCCCATGTCGATGACGTAGTCGGCGTTGGCGATCATGTCGAGGTCGTGTTCGATCACCAGGACGGTGGCGCCGTTGGCGGTGAGGCGTTGCAGGACGCCGAGCATGGTGCGGACGTCGAGCGGGTGCAGGCCGACGCTGGGTTCGTCGAAGGCGAATAGGGTTTCGTGCTGGTCGCGGCCGAGTTCGGCGGCGAGTTTGAGGCGTTGCGCCTCTCCCCCGGACAGCGTGGGGGTGGCTTCGCCGAGGGTCAGGTAGCCCAGGCCGAGGTCTTGGAGGGTCTGGATGCGGGTGCGGGTGGTACGCAGGTCGCCGGTGTGGTCGAGGGCTTGTTCGACGGTGAGTTTGAGGAGTGCGGGCAGGGTCAGGCCGGCGTGCTGGTAGCGGTCGGCGCTGGGTGCGTACCGGGAGCCGGTGCATTCGGGGCAGACGATGTCGATGTCGGGGAGGAATTGCACGTCGAGGGAGATCTCGGCGGTGCCTTGGCAGCGGGGGCAGCGCAGGGAGCCGGTGTTGTAGGAGAAGTCGGCGGCGGTGAGTCCGTCGGCTTTCGCCTCGGGTGTGGCTGCGTACGCGCGGCGTAGTTCGTCGAGGATGCCGCTGTAGGTGGCCACGGTGGAGCGGACGTTGGCGCCGATCGGGGTGCTGTCGACGGTGGCGACTCGGGTGATCGGCCCGGCGTCGACGGTGGCGACGTGTGGTGGTGTGGGTGTGCCGGTGGCGTGGGCGTGCAGTGCGGGGATGAGGCATTCGAGGACGAGGGTGGTCTTGCCGGAGCCGGATACGCCGGTCACCGCGGTGAGGCGGCCGGCGGGGAGGCTGAGGTCGAGCGCGTGGACGGTGTGCAGTGGCCGGGTCGTGAGCTGGATGCGTCCGAGGTCGAACATCTCATTCTCGGTGGCTGGCGTACGCACGACGACGGGTTCGCGGCCGCTGAGGAAGGGGCCGATGAGCGAGTCGGGGTCGGTGGTGATGGTGGTGGTGTCGCCGGTGGTGATTATTCGTCCGCCGTGGGGGCCTGAGCCGGGTCCGATTTCGACGAGCCAGTCCGCGGCGCGCAGGATCTGGGTGTCGTGGTCGACCAGGATCACGGAGTTGCCGTCGGTCAGCAGGTCTCGCGTGATGTCGATGAGCGCGTCCACGTTCGACGGGTGCAGGCCGATCGAGGGTTCGTCGAGGACGTAGAGGACGCCGGTGGTCTGGTTGCGTACGGCTCGGGTGAGCTGGACGCGTTGGCGTTCGCCGGTGGACAGGGTGGAGCTGGCTCGGTCGAGGCTGAGGTAGGACAGCCCGAGGCCGAGGAGCCGGTGGGCGATGTCCTGGAATCGTTCGCCGATGTCGCGGGCCATGCGGGCCAGGTCGGGCGGTTGGGTCTGGAGGACGTTCGGGATCCAGGTGTGGAGGTCGCTCAGGGTTTTCGCGGTGGCTTCGGCGAGGTTGAGACCGTCGAGGGTGGTGGATCGGGCCTGTTCGCTGAGCCGGGTGCCGTGGCAGTCGGGGCAGGTCTGGACGCTGAGGAAGCGGTTGACCCGGGTGAGGCCCTTTTCGTTGGTGGCGTTGCGGACTGCCTCTTCGACGGCTTGGCGGGCGTTGCGGTAGGTGAAGTTGAGGTCGAACAGTTTGCCGCTCTTGGAGGAGACTCGGATCTCTCGTTTGATCGGTGGCCCGTGCAGGACGGTTTCGTGTTCGGCCGGGCTGAGGTCGGCGTAGGGGACGTCGGTGCGTACGCCGAGTTCGGCGGCGACTTGGGGCATGACGGTCAGGCCGAACATCGACCAGGGTGCGACGGCGCCTTGGTCGATCGTCTTGGCGGGGTCGGGTACGAGGGTGTTCTCGTCGACCTCGCGTACGGTGCCGGTTCCTTCGCAGCGTGGGCAGGCTCCGTCGGAGTTGAACGCGAACGATTCGGCGCCGGGTGGGGTGAATACCGCGCCGCAGATCGGGCAGGTGAGGTTCAGTCCTTGGGCGACGTCGATGGTGGGCTGTTGCCGGTGG
This sequence comes from Hamadaea flava, assembly GCF_024172085.1. Taxonomy (NCBI): domain Bacteria; kingdom Bacillati; phylum Actinomycetota; class Actinomycetes; order Micromonosporales; family Micromonosporaceae; genus Hamadaea; species Hamadaea flava. The sequence continues at coordinate 277,687 of NZ_JAMZDZ010000001.1, forward strand.
CCGTTCGGGCACAGGTGCGCGCCCAGGCGGGAGAACATCAGGCGCAGGTAGTTGAGCAGTTCGGTGGAGGTGCCGAAGGTGCTGCGGACGGTGGGCGTACCGGGTCGTTGGCGGAGTACCAGTGCGGCTGGGACGTGTTCGACGGAGTCGACGTCGGCTCGGGGCGCTTGGGCCAGTCGCCGGCGGGTGTAGGTCGACAGCGCTTTGAGGTAGCGGCGGGATCCTTCGGCGTACAGGACGCCCAGGGCGAGCGATGACTTGCCTGAGCCGGAGACGCCGGCGATCGCGACGAGTCTGCGCAGGGGAATCGTGACGTCGATGTCGCGCAGGTTGTGGACGCGGGCGCCGTGGACCTTGATCGTCTCCGGCGAGGAGTTCGGGTCGATCAATCCCATTTGGTAACCGTACAGCTACCGAAAGTGATCGAGGGCGGACTAGCGGACCTTGCGGGTGGTCCGGGCGACGATTTCCTCGTATTCGGGGTGCTTGTCGAGCCAGCCGTGGATGAAGGGGCAGATCGGCACGACGGTGCGGCCCTTCGCGCGGGCGTCGTCGAGGACGGCGCGGGCGAGCGTGGAGCCGACGCCCTTGCCCTCATACTCCGGGAGCACCTCGGTGTGAGTGTAGGCGATGATGGCGCCGGTGAGCTGGTAGGTGACGAATCCGGCGAGCTCGTCGCCGTCGTGGGCTTCGAATCGCTCGCGTTCGGGCGCGTCGGTCACGGTGAGTTGCATGGGTTCAGCCTAATTCGGTCGCCGGGCGGTCCGGGGCGGACCTACGCTGCGCGACATGACGGTGCGGTGGACGCAGTTGACGGATCAGGACGCGGCGGCGTGGGCGCTGCTGTGCGCGCGGGCGGAGGAGGTCGACAAGACCGGGGAGCATTACGACGCGGAGGATCTGGCGGAAGAGCTGGCGGATCCGCTGGTGTCGCTGGAGCTGGGGACCCTCGCCGGGTGGGACGGCGACGTCATGGTCGCGGCGGGGCTGCTGCGGAACCGGGCGACGGCCAACCCGGTGAACCGGGTGTACTTCGACGGTGTGGTGCATCCGCAGTACCGGCGTCAGGGGTTGGGCCGGCGGTTGACGGAGTGGGCGATCGAGACGACGCCGGTGGTGTCGCGGTCGCGGTTCCCGGACGCGCCGATGGAGTTGCACGTGCAGGCGCACGAGGCCAACACGGTGAAGGCTGGGCTGCTGACGGCGTCGGGGTTCGTGCCGCAGCGGTGGTTCTTCACGATGCAGCGGTCGCTGTCCGGTGAGCTTCCCGCCCCGGTGTTGCCGGAGGGCGTACGCGTGGAGGGGTTCGACCACGCGCGGCACGATCTGGCGGCGTTGCGCGTACGCAACGAGTCGTTCGCCGACCACTGGGGCAGCTCGCCGCAGGACGAGGAGTCGTGGAAGCAGTGGTACACGGGGACGCGGGCGTTCGTGCCGGAGCTGTCCTACGTGGCGCTGGCCGGGTCCCCCGGTGCGGACGACGAGATGGTGGCGTTCCTGCTGACGGCGTTCTTCGAGGCCGACGAGGTGGCCACGGGCCGGCGGGAGGCGTGGATCTCGACGATCGGGACGCTGCGCGCGTACCGGCGGCGGGGGCTGGCGTCGGCGTTGATCGCGACCTGCCTGCAAGCGGCGGCCGAGCAGGGTTACGACCAGGCGGCGTTGGGCGTGGACGCGGCGAACCCGACCGGTGCGCTGGGCGTGTACGAGGCGGCCGGATTCGCGGTGGATCGCAAGCACGTCGCCTACGTCCGCGAGTTCTAGAGCACGTCGGTGAGGGGGACGGTGGGGTCGGCTAGTTTGCGCAGGTCGACCCGCTGACCTCGGTAGCCGGCGCGGACGAGGTCCTGGATCGGGTCGACGACGTCCCAGACGTTGCCGTTCATCCCGGCCAGGACCCGTTCGCCGGAGATCCAGAAGGCGAGGAACTCCGGTGCGGTCCCGTCGGGTTTCACCGTGAGGTCGCCGCGCACCACGATCCGGTCGTAGCCGTGCAGCGGCACGTAGCCGGAGTACTCCATGCTCAGGTCGTACTGGTCGGAGTAGAAGTACGGCACCGGGTCGTAGGGTTCGTCGCGGTCGAGGATGGACTTGGCCGCGGCGGGACCGCCGTTGAGGGCGTTGGCCCAGTGCTCGACGCGGATGCGGGAGCCGACGAGGCGGCTGTTCCAGGCGGCGACGTCCCCGCACGCGAAGATGTCGGGGTCGCTGGTGCGCAGGTGCGAGTCGACGGCGATGCCGTTGTCGAGGTCCAGGCCGCACGCCTCGGCCAGTTCGGTGGCGGGCCGGATGCCGACGCCGACCACGATGAGGTCGGCCGGGATCTCGGTGCCGTCGGTGAGGACGACGTCGGTGACCTGCCCGTCGAGGCCGCCGAATTCGCGTACGCCGCTGTCGAGGTGGAACTCGACGCCATGTCCCGCGTGCAGGTCACGGTAGAGACCGCCCAGCTCGTCGCCCAAGACCCGGCGCAACGGCAGCGACTCGGTCTCGATCACGGCCACGGTGCAGCCGTGCGACCGCGCGGCCGCGGCCACCTCCAGGCCGATCCAGCCCGCCCCGACCACCACGACCTGCGTGCCAGGCTTCAGATCCGCGCGCAACTGGTCGGAGTCCGGGAGGGTACGCAGATAGCGGACCCCGGAGTTCTCACTGCCGGGCACGTCGAGCCGGCGTACGCGGGAGCCGGTCGCGAGCAGGAGCCGGTCGTAGGGCACCGACTGGCCGTCGGCCAGCGCCACGGTGTGGGCGTGCCGGTCGACCGCCACGACCCGGGTGCCCAGCCGCAGGTCGATGTTCTGTTCGGCGTACCAGGGCTGGTCGTGGACCTGCCCACCGTCGCGGGGGTCGTTGCCGAGCAGGTAACCCTTGGACAACGGCGGCCGTTCGTACGGCAGTTCGGTCTCCTCCCCGATCAGCACGACCCGGCCGGTGAACCCTTCGGCGCGCAGCGTCTCGGCGGCTTTGGCACCGGCCAGGGACGCGCCCACGATGACGACGGACTCCATGGGTTCCACTCTCGCACCGTGGGCGACCGGGCGCAGCCAGGACGGGGCGACGCGCCACAATGAGGTGTGCGATTCCGGCCGGTGACCTTCGACAGGCTCGTCGAGGAGGTGGCCGAACGCGTCGCCACCCTCGCTCCGCAGGACGCGCCGTGGCCCCGGGTCGCGATCGACGGCGCTCCCCCGGCCGAACCGCAGACGCTGGCCGACGCGCTGGTGGCGCCGTTGCGCGTCCGCGGGCGGCCGGTGCTGCGTGTGCGGGCCGAAGACTTCCTGCGCCCGGCGTCACTGCGGTTCGAGCACGGCCGGACCGATCCGGACGCCTACTACGACGACTGGCTCGACACCGGCGGGCTGCTGCGGGAAGTGCTCGAACCGCTCGACCCGGGCGGAACAGGCCGGGTGCTGCCGTCGCTGTGGAATCCGGTGACCGACCGGGCCACCCGCGCCGAGTACGTGACGATGCCGCCCGGTGGGGTGGTGATCGTCGACGGGGCGCTGCTGCTGGGCCGGTGGCTGCCGTTCGATCTGACCGTCCATCTGCAGCAGTCCCCCGCGGCGTTGGCCCGCCGGACGGCCGACGCCGACCGGTGGCGGCTTCCGGCGTACCAGCGCTATGACACGGACGTGGAACCGGTGACGGCCGCGGATCTGGTGGTGCGCGTGGAGGATCCGCGACGCCCGGCGGTGCTGGAGTGAACCGGGTGTGATCTTCAGAGGCGTGACAGAAGTTCCTGGGCCTGGGCCTGCTCCCGGTGATGGCGGCCGGGCCGCGCGGCGACCAGTCGCTTGTAGAGTTCGACGGCCTCGGCGGCGGGCGTGCGGGCGTCGGCGGGGCGGCCGTCGGCGACCAGGGCGGCGCTCAACGCCCACAACGCGCGGGCCTGCAGGCCGCTGTCGGACGGCGCGAGCTGGGTCGCCTCCTGCGCGGCGGCGACCGCGTCGGCCGGGCGGTCCAGGACGGTGAGCATCTCGGCCGTGGCCGTCAGGCTGTCGGCGAGCCAGGACCGGCCCCGATGCGGGTGACGGGTGGCGGCGGCGCGGGAGAGGGCGAGCGCGTCGCGCAGCGGAGCCTCGGCCAGCGGCGTACGGCCCAGGGTCAGCAGGCATCGGCCGAGGACGGTCAGCGTCACGCAGTGCTCGAACGAATGCCCGTCGAAGCCCTGGGCGCCATGCTTGACCGCTTCGTTGACGGCCGCGAGGGCTTCCTCGTCACGGCCGGCGGCGAGCAGGATCGCCGCGTGGCCGGCCCCGGCCGAGGCGAGCGCGGCCCGGTCGGCGGTACGCAGCAGCGCGGTCGCCTCGGCAGCGGCGGCCAGGGCCTCGGCCGAGCGGCCGATCTCGTGAAAGTGCCGGGCCTCGGCGGCCAGGGCGAGCCCGAGCTGCCGGGCGTACGCGGTGGGGCGGTCCTGGGCGAGGTCGCGCAGCAGCGGCACGATCCGCCCGTCGAGGCGCAGCGCTTCGTCGGCGTGCCCGAGGTCGGCCTCGGCGGCGGCGGTCGCGGTCAGCACGTCGGCCAGCATGGGCCGGTGCCGGACGGGGTCGGCGTCGACGCGTTCGGCCAGCACCTGCTGCGCGGCAGCCAGATGGGCGAGCGCTGCTTCGGCGCGGCCCGCGTCACGCAGGTCGTCGGCGTACGCCAGGGCCAGTCCGGCGACCCGGACCCGCAGCGCGGCCGAGGTGGGCGGCGTCCCGGCGGACTTCCACGCGTCCAGGGCCTGCTGTCCGATCTCGACCGCCCGATCGACCTCGGCGGACCGGTCGACCGGGGTCTGCCCGACGACGGTGGTGTCCACAGCGGAGGTCAGCGTGAGCCGGGCGCGCTGGTAGAGCTCGGCAGACGAACGCAACGTACGCCAGCGGCCCCGGCGAACCAGGTGCAGGACGATGCCGAGTACGCCGAGGGCGCACAGCGCCACCCCGGCGACGAGTACCACGCGCGCCACGTATTGCCCTCCCCAGCAGGACGTGTCGGCAGAGTACCCGGAGCATGCCGGGCCCGGCGAGCGCCAGCCACGATCTTGGTGAAAGGCGTCCTAAGTACCCTATCGGGCTATAGATACTTTCGCACTGAATGTCCGATACTGCGGGAGCGGTCTCGCGGACTCCTCGGCGCCATCGGCGCCCTGCTCACCGGCCCGCTCGGCGGAAGGCGGAAGCGAGCAAATCAGGGATATGCATGCGATCTTGGGCCTGGGAAGCATGCATATCCCTGATCCGCTTCAAAGAACGGCGTCCCGAGAAGCGAAGGTTAGAAGGCGAGGGCGACCAACGCCACGAGCGGGAGGAACCCCTGCATCACGGCGGCGCGAGCCATCCGGCGTTCGCCGGCGACGAGCACGATCGCCGCGCCGAGCATGCAGGCGCAGGCGAAGCCGGTCAGCGTACGCCCGGGGGTGTCGGCCAGGAACACTCCGACGATCGCCCCGATCCCGAGGAACAGGTTGTAGAAACCTTGGTTGAACGCCCACGGGCGGACGGCATCCACATCGGACGCGGCGGTGCGGAAGCGGCGGTGGACGTCGGGTCGGCGGAACAGGAGCGACTCCATCGCGAAGATGAGCACGTGGAGCAGGCCCGCGAGGGTCGCGGCGATCACGGCCACGATATTCATGCCGCCAGTATTGCCCGGCCAGTGGATCAGCGTGTCACCATCGGAGGATGCAGAGCTCCAACCCCGCCTTGGCGAAGTTGTCCGAGACCCCGGCGACGAGTGCGTACGGTGATCCCGGCTGGTATCAGCCCGGCTCCGGCGGCGGCACCGCGACCTATCCCGGCGTGGTCACCAGCGCGCGTACCGGTGTGATGACGGTCGACGGCGTCATCGGCCGCACCCTCGCCCTGATGGCGTTGCTCACCTTGGCGGCCGCGGCCGCGTGGATCTGGGTGCCGGACCGGCTCACCGGACCGGCGGTCTTCGGCAGCGCCATCGCCGCGCTGATCGTCGGCCTGATCGTCAGCTTCCGGCAGTCCACCAGCCCGCTCCTGATCGGGGCGTACGCCCTGCTCGAAGGCGCGGCGCTCGGCATGATCAGCGAATGGTTCAACCGGGTCTACCCGGGCATCGCCGCCCAGGCCGTCGCGGCGACCATCGGCATCTTCTTCGTGATGCTGATCCTCTACCGGTTCCGGGTCATCCGGGCCACCCCGCGGTTCACCAAGGGACTGATGGGCGCGTTGATCGCCGCGGTGGTCCTGATGCTGGGCAACTGGGTGCTGGCGCTGTTCGGGATCAACACCGGGCTGCGCGAGGCCGGCACGATCGGCATCATCTTCAGCCTCGCGATGATCGTCATCGGGGCGCTGACCTTCATCCTCGACTTCGACGTCGTCGAGCAGGGTGTGCGCAACGGCCTGCCGGCCCGCTACGGCTGGTTCGCCGCGTTCGGCATCGTCCTCGGCCTGGTCTGGGTGTACCTGGAGGTGCTGCGCCTGCTCAGCTATCTGCGCGGCCGGGACTGAGCGCGGGCATCCGTTTCGTCTTGCGGTTCTCCCGGACGATTTAGCGCGCGTCGGGATCGTCGAGCGCGGCCAGCCGTTCGAACGACGGCAGGCCGCGCTCGGGTCACCGTCCCATTCTGATCTCCGCAGTCCGGTCGTGTCGGCGTACCGGCCTAAGATGGGCGCGTGTCGCGTAAGGGCTGGCTGCTGTTCGCCGCGTTGGGCATCATCTGGGGTGTCCCCTACCTGTTCATCAAGATCGCCGTCGGTGGGCTGACCCCGGCGTCGGTGGTGTTCTGGCGGTGCGCGATCGCCGCGCTCATCCTGCTGCCGATCGCGATCGCCCGGGGCCAGCTGCGCGCCCTGCTACCCCACTGGAAGGCGCTGCTGGCGTTCACGGGGGCCGAGATCGCCGTCCCGTGGTTCCTGCTGACCTCCGCCGAGCAGCGGCTGAGCAGTTCGCTGGCCGGGCTGCTGATCGCCGGGGTGCCGCTGGTGGCGGCGCTGCTGGGCTGGGCGACCGGCGGTGAGCGCCTGGGTCCCCGGCGCATCCTCGGCCTGGGCGTCGGGCTGGCCGGGGTGACCGCCCTCGTCGGGCTCGACCTGTCGGCCGACGACGCCTGGGCGCTGGTGCAGATGGCGATCGTCGTCGTCGGGTACGCCGTCGGCCCGTTCATCCTCAACCGGCAGCTCAAGGGCGTGCCGGGGCTGGCCGTGATGGCGGTGTCGCTGACCTTGTCCGCGCTGATCTACGCCCCGGCCGGGATCATGCAGCACCCGGCGACCATGCCCGGCGCCGACGTGATCATCGCGGTCGTGGTGCTCGCCGTGCTGTGCACCGCGGTCGCGCTGACCGTGTTCAACGCGCTGATCGCCGAGGTCGGCCCGGTCCGGGGCCCGGTGATCACCTACGTCAACCCGGCGGTCGCGGTGCTCCTCGGCGTGATCGTGCTGAGCGAGCCGTTCACCGCCGGGATCGGGATCGGGTTCGCGCTGGTGCTAGCCGGTTCGGTGCTGGCGACCCAGCGAGCGGCCGACAAGAAGACCCCGGCGCGCGACCCGGCCGCCGGCGCCGAGGCCGAGCCGGTAGCGTCGCGGAAATGACCGCGCCCCAGCTCTCCGTCGCCGGCGACACTCAGATCGGCAACCGCTACCCGGAAAACTACGACGTGCTCGCCGTCGACGGCCCACCCGCCGACCGCACGGTCCTCGTTGTCGCCGACGGGATGGGGTCCGGCCGGGGCAGCGCCTTCGCTGGGCGTACCACTGTGGACACCTTCCGGGAGGTCACGCGGACCGGCGCGCCGAGCGCGGACCTGCTACGCGCGGCGGTCGCCGAATGTCAGCGGCGCGTGATCGACGGCGGCCGGGCCTGGCCGGAGCTCACCGGCTGTACGCTCACCGCCCTGGTGGTCGACGGTGCGCAGGCGTGGATCACCCAGGTCGGCGACTCACGCTGCTACCGGTGGCGCGACGGGCTGCTGGAGCAGCTGACGGTCGACCACACCGAGGCCTGGCTGGGCGCGGTCAACGGCTGGTGGCCGCACGACTCGCGGCAGGCCCAGACGGCCCGCTACCACCTGCTGCGCTATGTCGGGCATCCGGACGCGCCGGAGCCGGACGTGCTCAACGTGGCGCTGCGCCCGGGCGACGTGCTGTGCCTGTGCACCGACGGCATCGGCGAGGAGGTGTCCTACCGGAAGCTGGCGCAGGTGCTCGGCTCGGGCGCGACGCCGGCCGAGATGTGCACGCAGCTGCTGGCCGAGGCGCTGGCGACCGGCGGGAACGACAACGCGACCGCCGCGATCCTGAAAGTCTCCTAGTCACCGCGGTATGAGCGGCGATAGTATGACGGTATGCCCGCGAAGCGTGTGACGATTACGGTGCCGGAGGACGTCGCCCGGCTGATCGAAAACGTCGACAACGTGTCCGCCTACTTCACCGCCGCCGCCCGCGCCTCCGACCGCCGGATGCGGACCGAGGCGCTGCTGCGCCGGGCGGTCGGCGACAACGTCGACCCCACGGTGCAGGCCAAGGTCCGGGCGAACATCGAGCGGCAGCGCGCCGCCCACGCGGCCGCGCGGGCGCAGCGAGAGGTCCGCGACGCGCAGAAGGCGCTGGACGAGGCCGAGGCGCGGGTCGCCGCCCTGGACGCCCATCAGCGGCGGAACCCGGCATGACGGTCCGAGCGGTGCTCGACACCTCGGCCATGCTCGCCTACGCCAGCGTCGATCAGGCCATCCCGGTGTCGGAGTTCGTCCGGTCGGTGATGGAGGAGAACGAGGCGATCGGCGAGGACCCCGACGACGTCGAGGCGTGGGCCGAGATCAGCCAGGTCGGCATCCCGACGTCGACGTTCATCGCCGCGTATTCGCAGTCCGACGCGTTCGGCCGCAATCTGCTCGCCGACCTCGCGTCGGACCTGGCCGTGGCGGAGGAACTGGCCGACACCGAACGCTCCACATTCGTCTTCCTGCCGATGGCCGGCGTCGCCGACATCCTCGAGGCCAGCGAGCTGGAGCGGCAGTGGCCGGGCCGGGGCGAGGCCATTCACCACGCTTTGCGGCTCAACGCGGAGCTGGCCACCTTCGACCCGCCCAAGAAGCCCGTCCCGAGACTGCAGCTCACCGATCTCTCGATGACCTGGGACGACTAGGCGTTCTCGGCCGCCCGGTCGAGCAACGCCCGCCGCTCGGACTCGCTGTGGGTCCGGGCGGCCGCTTCCCGGAACAGGTCCGCCGCGCGTTCGCGGTCGCCGTCGCGGGCGGTCAGGTCGGCCTCGGCCGCCAAGGCGAGCGGATAGTCGTCCAGGGCTCCCCCGGCGCGGGCCTTCGCGAGCAGTTCCAGGCCGGCCGCCGGGCCGAAGGCGTACCCGTGGGCGACGGCCCGGTTCAGCTCGATGACCGGGCTGGGCTGGCGGCGGACGAGCTGGTCGTAGCAGTCGGCGATGGTGGCCCAGTCGGTCTGCTCCGGGGACGGCGCAGTCGCGTGACAGGTTGCGATCCGGGCCTGGAGGGCGTACGGGCCGTCGCCGGGCACGGCTGCGAGCAGGTCGACCGCCTCGGCGATCGCCGCGTGGTCCCAGCGGGCGCGATCCTGTTTGTCGAGCGTGACGAGGTTGCCGTCGGCGTCGCGGCGGGCCGCCCGGCGGGAGTGCTGCAACAACATGAGGGCCAGCAGCGCCGACGCCTCCGGCTGCTGCGGCATGAGCCGGGCGAGCAGCCGGGTCAGCCGGATCGCCTCGGCGGCGAACGCCGGTTCCCCGTCGGCGTTGTAGCCGTGGGTGAACAGCAGATACAGCACGGCCAGGACGCCGGGCAGCCGCTCGGTCAGCGCCGGGCCCTCGGGGACGGCGTACGGGATGCCCGCGTCGGCGATCTTCGTCTTGGCCCTCGTCAGCCGCCGGGTCATGGTCGACTCACTGGTCAGGAACGCACGCGCGATGTCGGCCGTCGGCACGGCGCAGATCGTGCGCAGGGTCAGCGCCACCCGGGCCTCCAGCGCCAACGCAGGATGGCAGCAGGTGAAGATCAGCCGCAGGCGGTCGTCGACCACCTCTTCGGCCGGCAGCGGCTCGCCGGTCGCGGCGGTCAACGCCAGGACGGCCACGTCGCGGAGCTTGCGGCGTTCCACGGTCGCGCGCCGGATCGTGTCCAGCGCCCGGTTGCGGGCCACCGTCATCAGCCACGCCCCCGGATTGCCCGGTACGCCGTCCGCGGGCCAGCGTTCGAGCGCGGCCGCCAGCGCGTCCTGAGCGCTGTCCTCGGCCAGTGTCCAGTCGCCGGTGATCCGGATCAGCGCCGCGACGATCCGGGGGTACGCGTCGGCCGCCGCCTCGGCCGCGGCGCCCCGAGCCGCCGCGGCCGAAGACTGCGTCGTCATCGAGCCCTCACCCGGACGTCGTCACTGCTCGAAGTCGGCGAACGGGCGGATCTCGATGCGGCCGCCGCGCGCCATCGGGTGCGTCCGCGCGACCTCGATGGCCTCGTCGAGGTCGGCGCACTCCAGCAGGTCGAAGCCGACGATCAGCTCCTTGGTCTCCGTGAACGGGCCGTCGGAGACCAGCAGCTGGCCGTTGCGTACGCGGACCGTGGTCGCCGCGTCGGCCGGGGCGAGGACGTGTCCCCGCAGCCGGCGGCCCTTCGCGTCGTTGGTCGCCACCCACTCGTCGATGTCGGGCTCCGGCGCCGGGTCGGTGTCGGGGTCGCCGTCGACGCAGACGAACATCATGTACTTCACGGTGAACTCCTTCGCTGGTGAAGTTGCTTTCACCGGAGATGACGATCGGCGGACGGCCGACCGGACAGCTCCCGCGAGAAAATTACCGCTCGCCCGGGAAGACCACGCCGACCTGGGCGCGTACGCCGTCGAGCAGACCCATCACGTCGAGGGTGTCCTGCCAGCTGACCAGCGGGCTCTCCTGCCGCCCCTCGCGTACGCAGCGCATCACCTCGATCGCCTCGTGCACCATCCCGCGGGCGGTGAACGGCACGCGGATGGTCTGCGGGTCGGCGCCGGCCCGGTGCAGGGTGAACTCCTCGGGCCGGAAGAAGATCGAGTCGAGCACGATCCGGCCACGGGTGCCCGACACCGCCGCGCGGACCGGGCTGTCGGCGGTGATGCCGCAGGTCAGCGCCGCGAGCGCACCCTGATGCGGGCCGTGCGCGTAGCCGAACAACATGCCGGTGTTGGCGTCGGTGCCTTCCGGGTTCAACGCCGACCACGCGGTCACCGACGACGGCACGCCGAGCACGGCGTGGGCGAAGGTCACCGGGTAGACGCCGAGGTCGAGCAGCGCGCCGCCGCCCTGGTGCGGGTCGCGCAGCCGGTGGTCGGCGGCGAACGGGCCGGCCAGGTGGAAGTCGGCGTGCACCGTGCTGATCTCGCCGATGGCCCCGTCGGCGAGCATCTCCAGCATCCGGCGGAACGCCGGGTTGGTCCGCATCCACATCGCCTCCATGAGGAAGACACCGCGGTCGCGGGCCAGGTCGATCAGCGCCTGGGCCTGGGCGAGGTTGAGCGTGAACGCCTTCTCGCACAGCACGTTCTTGCCCGCGCGCAGCATCAGCTCCGCCGCCGGGAAGTGCGCGTTGTGGGTGTTGGCGACGTAGACGACGTCGACGTCGGGATCTTCGGCCAGGTCCTGCCAGCTGCCGTGGGCGCGCGGGATGTCGAACCGCTCGGCGAACGCGCGGGCGCTGGCGAGGCTGCGCGAGCCGACCGCCACGACCTCGGCGTCGGGCAGCGTACGCAGGTCTTCGGTGAACGTGGCGGCGATGCCGCCGGTGGCGAGGACGCCCCACCTGATCTTGTCGGCCATGGGTTCCATCTAACCGGGTCCGCGGACGCCGGATAAGCTCGGGCCGTGCTGGCGACCAAGATCCAGGAAACGTGTCACCTGACCGGGGAGTTCCGGCTGCGCTCCGGCCGGGTCGCGACGGAGTATTTCGACAAGTACCGGTTCGAAGCCGATCCGGTGCTGCTCGACGAGGTCGGGGCAGCGCTGGCCGGGCTCGTCCCGGCGTACGCCGAGGTGCTGGCGGGGCTGGAGATGGGCGGCATCGCCGTCGTCACCGCGCTCGGCCGCCACACCGGGCTGCCCTGCGCGTTCGTCCGCAAGATCGCCAAGGAGTACGGCACCCGCCGACTCGCCGAGGGCGCCGACCTCGCCGGGCGGCGGGTCGTGATCGTCGAGGACGTGGTCACCTCCGGCGGCCAGATCGCGATCTCGACCCGGCAGCTACGCGACCTCGGCGCGATCGTCGACACGGCGCTGTGCGTCATCGACCGGCAGGAGGGCGGCGCCGAGGCGCTGGCCGCCGACGGGATCGCCCTGCGGGCGCTGCTGACCCGGGCCGACCTGGAGGCCGCCCGCTCAGCTGGGTGAGGCCGACGGGCGGTCGCCGATCCGCAGCGTCAGCTCGCCCGACCCGGACTCGTTGACGACGCGTACGGTCCAGCAGCCCGCGGCCGGGAAGTCCAGGCCGACGCCGAACTCGCCGCCGGGCTTGTCGAACGTGCTGTCGCCGTGCCACTCCGGCCCCCATTCCGGGGTGATCCGCCGCTGACCGGGACCGTCGGCGGTGACGGTCACCTGCCGGCCGCCGGTGAGGCGTACGACGATCTTCAGCGTCTGCCCGGCGACGAGGGTCGGCTGCGTCGGGAACAGCATCACCCACATCTCCACTCCCTGCCCGTACGCCTGGCGTACGAGCGGCTCGGCAGCGGCCGACGCGGGACAGGCGGCAGCCGGCCCGATCATGCCGGCGGACGACGCGGAGGAAACGGCGGTCGGAGCAGAGGCCGGGGTGGCGGTGCAACCGGCGGCGAACAGGACCACGGTCAGCAGAGCGCGTCTCATGTGAGAGGGACACCGCCCCCCGGAGCGAGGTTCCTCAACACGTCGTGAGCATCTGCCCGAGCGCGGTCGCCTCCGCGCCGTCACGCGGCGGCGACCGCCGCCACGTGGTCGATCTCGATCTCGGACGCGCGGCTGCGGTCATACCGCAGCGGCTTGCCCGTGTACGGGTCGTGCAGCACCCCGGACAGGACCACGCACGGGTTGCCTGTGCCGAGCCGGGCCCCGGTCAGGTCGCGGCGCAACACGTCGTCCCGGGTGTCGCAGCCGTCGCGGCCGCCGGGGGCGTCGGTGTCATCGGTCCACAGCGGATCGCCGAACGACGCGCGGGTGTAGCTGTCCCAATGGGACTGGGCGGCCCGGGGCAGCTCAGCCAGCAAGGCGAGCGCCGCGTCCTTGCCCGCGACTCCACCCGACGGAGCCGATGCCCCACCGGACGACGCAGCCGAGGGAGCGTACGTCGCGGTGGACACGGACGGGTCGTCGTCCAGCTGGCCCTCATCCCACCACCAGGCGACCGCCGCAGCGACGAGCAGCAGCAGGACCAGCGTGAGCAGCTCCCCCCGATAGCGCTTCATCAACCATCACCATAGGGTGTCGGGGTGAAGTCGGAGCGACTGATCGCGCTGCTGTTCACGCTGCAGGCGCGCCGTAGCGCCACCGCCGGTCAGCTGGCCGCGATCCTCGAGGTCTCCGAGCGCACCATCCTGCGGGACGTGGCGGCGTTGCAGGCCGCCGGGGTGCCGCTCTACTCCGAACCCGGGCGCGGCGGCGGCATCCGGCTGCTCGACGGATGGCGTACGCGGCTGGACGGGCTCACCGGGCCGGAAGCGGCCGCCCTGTTCGTCAGCGGAGTCCCGGCCGCGCTCGCCGATCTCGGGCTGGCCGGCGCGGCGACCAGCGCCCAGGCCAAGCTGCTCGCGACCCTGCCGGCCGGCGCCCGCGACCGCGCCCAGGAGCTGGGCGAACGGTTCCACCTGGACGCGCCCGGCTGGTTCCACCGCGACGAGCCGCTGCCCCACCTCGCCGACGTCGCGGCCGCCGTCTTCGACCGGCAACGGCTGCGGATCAGCTACGAGCGCGGCCGGCAGACCGTCCAGCGGACCGTCGACCCGCTCGGGCTCGTCCTCAAGGCCGGGATCTGGTACGCCGTCGCCGCCATCCCCACCGCCGCCGCCGCGATCGGCGCCGCCACGAAAGCCACCGGCGGCGTCACGGAGAAAGCCGCCGGCCACCTGCGTACCTACCGGGTGGCCCGGATCCGCTCCGTCGACCGGACGGGCGAGCGGTTCGAGCGGCCGACCGGCTTCGTGCTCGCCGAGTACTGGGCGACGGCCGCCGCCGAGTTCGACCGCAGCATCCTGCACGCCACGATCCGCGTACGCCTGCCTGCCCGGGTGCTGCCGGACCTGGCCCGCCACCTCGGCCGGAACACCGTCGAGGAACTGGGCCAGGTCGGCGCGCCCGACGCCGACGGCTGGGTCGAGGCCGAGCTGCTCGTCGAGACGCTGCACATCGCGCAGCATCAGCTGATCGCGCTGGCCCCGGACGTCGAAGTCCTCGACCCGCCGCAGTTGCGGGCGGCCCTGGCCGAGACCGGCCGGAGACTGGCCGCCCGCAACTCAGCACACCCGGACGGCGGCTAACGCCACTGGGCGTCGTCGATCACACCCTGGCTGTCCAGGCTGTTGGCGGCGGCGTACGCCCAGAAGTCGGGCCGGGTGCCGTCGTTGTCCACGATGGCGTACTCCTTCGCCAGTTGCCCGCTGCTCAGCGTCTGCCCGCCGAACCGGGCGGCGTCGGGGTCGGCGGCCAGTGCGGCGATGCCCCGGCCCAGGTAGTCCGGCGACTCCGACAGCGAGAAGTGCGGGTTGTCCGGACCGGCCGCGTCCCGCCAGGTGGCCTCGGTGACGCCGAAATGGTCCAGCATGGCCTCCGAGCGCAGGAATCCTGGCGTCACCCCGACCGCCACGCAGCCGACCTTCGCCAGTTCCTCGCCCTGCGCCATCGCGATCCGGTTGATCGACGCCTTCACCAGGTCGTAGAAGAACTCGCCCCGGTACGCCCGGTTGAACTCGGCCGTGCCGTCGGTGACCTCGACCAGCAGCCGGCCGGGCCGCTCACTGAGCAGCCCGAGCGCGTAATGGCTGGTGATGATGTGGGTACGCAGGCCGACGTCCAGCATGTGCAGACCCTTGCCGAGATCGTGCTCCCACAGCGGCTTGTCCCATTCGGAGAACGGGTCGCCGCCCCAGATGTCGTTGACGAGCACGTCGAGCCGGCCCTGCTCCCGGCGTATCCGGGCGACGAGCGCCGCGACCTGCTCGGGGACCAGATGGTCGGCCTCGACGGCGTACGCCGTGCCGCCCGCGCCGGTGATCAGCTCGGCGGTCTCCTCGATCGTCTCCGGCCGGCCCATCTCCGACGGCCGGGCGCGGGTGGTCCGCCCGGTGGCGTACACGGTGGCGCCGGCCAGTCCGAGGTGCACGGCGATGGCCCGCCCGCAGCCGCGGGTCGCGCCCGCGACGAGCGCGACCCTGCCCTTCAAAGGGCGTTCCCATGTGGTGTTCATGCGAGTCAGCGTCCCTGGCAAACCGGACAACCACCGTCAGGTTTGCCGGGGACTTCCGCGACGTTGACTACCGCGACGGTCAGGCGACCGGCGTCAGATCCCGCGGGGCCGTCTGCGCGACCGGCTGAGCCTTGCGGCCGCGCCACACCCGCCACAGCATCCGCGGCGACATGAGCTGCTGCGGGCTGATCAGGAAGTTGACCGCCTTCAGGAAGGTCTGCCCGACGAACGGGTCGGCCTGCGCCGCGACGTGCACCTTCGACAGGTACGCGTTGAGCAGCTTGACCCGGCCGGTCCGCGTACCGGGCACGTGCGGGAACCGCAGATCCCCGGACACGGTGATGTCCCACGGAGTGTCCACGATGGCGGTCACCCCGGCGAAGTAGCGCCTGGTCAGCCCGTCGCGGCCGCTACGCAGGCACTGGCCGAGCCACTGGGCGGCCATCGCGGCCGTCGTCATGCCCTGCCCGTACGCCGGATTGAAGCAGCACAGCGAGTCGCCGAGGGCGAGGTAGCCCTCCGGGAGCCGGTCGCAGCGCTCGTAGCGGCGGCGGGCGCTGGGGCCGATGCGGAACCGGGTCGGTTCGGTCAGCGGCTCCGCCGTGGCGAGCAGCCGCGACAGCTCCGGCCCGTCCAGGCGGGCGGCGTACGCCTCGAAGCCGGGACCGTCCAGCGGCGGGATGTCGTCGTTGACCCCCATCAGCGTGACGATCCAGCGGTCGCCTTCGGCGGCGAGCGTACCGGTGCTCGTCGGGTTGGCCGGGTGATGGCCGACGACGATCGCGGCGTAGTCCTGGGCGGCCGGGTCACGGCGGTACTCCCGGGTGACGTACACCAAGCCGGCCTTGACCGTGTCCTCCGGCGGGGCGGCGTACCCGTGCTCGGTCAGCCAGGCCGGGCCACGGTTGCTGCGCCCGGTCGCGTCCACCACGACGTCGGCGCGCAGGATCTCGTCCCGGGTGCGTACGCCGGTGACGCGGCCGTCGGCGACGGTCAGCCCGTCGACGGCGACGCCGGCGCGGATCTCGACCTGGGGCAGGGCGGCGACCCGGCTGCGCACGTACGCCTCCAGCGTCGGCCGGCTCACGCACAGCGCGGTCATGTCCGACGGGGCGCGCAGCATCCGGCGGCCGTCGTTGTACCAGATCACGTCGGCGTGGGTGTCGGCGGTGACCGCGCCCCGGGCGACGATGTCGGCGGTGAAGCCGGGCAGCAGCTCGTCGAGGATCGCCCGGCCCTTGTCGAGCAGTCCGTGGGCGTGCCGGCTCTGCGGTACGCCCTTGCGATGGGCGGCCTGCAGCGGCATCTCGTCGCGGTCGAGGACCAGGACGTGGTCGAACGCGTCGGCGAGGACTCGCGCGGCCAGCAGGCCCGCGACGCTCCCGCCGACGACGATCGCCCGGCCGGTCCGGCCGGCAGATTCATAGGGGTGCATGAGTGACTCCTGGAAGCGCTTGTGGCGTAACGGATTGGCGGAACGCTAGCCAGCCGGAACACATCCAGGGAAATGGAAATGACGTCAGGTGATTGACAATGTGCGGTGCGCCACAGCGGACAGGCGGTCATCAATGCCGCCGAATCGGGCGTACCGCTGAGTGCCGTGACACTTTCACGACATCGCGGCTCATCCCTGTGAAGGAGTCACCGTTCCGTCGATCGGGTCACCCGACTCGAGGTACACCGTGACCCCGGCGGCCCGCGCGCGCACGGCCGCCGCGACCCGCTTGGTCAGGATCGGCGGCAGCAGCCCAGCCGTCTCGTTGACCTCGTCGTCGATTCGGCAGAACCGGTAGCCGCGCAGCTCCTCCGGCTGGAGCCGGATCGCGGCCACGTCGGCCTCGGTGAGCACGCCGCCGTCGAAGACGAACGCCATCAGGTCGACGGTGCGCCGGCCCCGGGGCGGCGACCAGTCCACGACCAGCAGCCGGCCCAGCGACCGGTCCAGGCTCAGCTCCTCGAGGACCTCGCGGTGCGCCCCGGCCAGCGGCGGCTCGTTGCGCTCGACGACACCGCCCGGGATCTCCCAGTGGTCCTTGTAGGACGGCTCGACGATGAGCACCCGGCCGGACTCGTCGAAGAAGACCGCGCCCGACCCGAGGATCTTGTGCGGCAACGAGCGGTAGTGCTCCGCCGACGCGCGGCGTACCGGCAGCTGATGCTGGACTTCCCGGCCGTAGGCGACGAACCCGGCGCGGCGCAGGATCGGGCTCGACGTGCCGATCCGTGCCCTGGTCAGGGCGAACCTCGCCGCCAGGGTGGCGGCCTGGGCCAGCCGGACGGCCAACAGCGCCCGGTACGCCCCACGCCCACGCGTGTCGGCCAGCACGCCGCCGCCCCAGAGCTTGGCGACGCCGTCGTCCATGGTGAGGCCGGCCGAGCCGACCGCGCGCCCGTCGATCCGCGCCAGATACCGGAAGATCGTCCGCCCCGCACCGGCGGCGATCTGCTGAGCGAGCTCGGCGGCCTCGCCGGCGGCGAACTCGGGCGACGGCAGCGGCTGACCGAAGGCTTCCGCGGCCACCGCGTACGCCTCGGCGAGCTGCTCGGGCGTGTCCACGCGCTCGATCGTGACGTCGGCCGGGGCGGCCAGCTCCGGCAGTCCTTCGCTCAAGTCGTACGCGCAGATGTCGTGCTCGCCGACGATCTCGCTGCCCCGCCGGGTCAGCTCGTCGCCGAGATGGGCGGGCGTGGTCAAGGGATGGACGACGAACACGACGGCCTCGCCGCCGTTGGCGCCGGTCAGCCGCAGCGCCTGGGTCACCAGGCGGGCCGGGTCGGCGCCGTCGGCCCGCTGCACGGTGCCCTTGCCCTCATGGACCACGACGGTCACGTCGTCGCTGGTCGCGACGGTCGCGTCGTACGGCGTCCACACCCAGGCCGCCGCGGCGGCGAGGACCTCGTCGCGCAGCTCGTGTTCTCCCATGAGCGTGCATGCTGCCACAGCGGACGGTCATCTGGTGGCATCGCCGATCTTTCGCCGTATCCGGTCGCCGGGGTAGTCTCGCGGCACCCCGACTCCCCAGGAGCCGCCCGTGCCCCCCATCCGCTCGCGGCGCCTCGTCCCGGCGCTGCTCGGTGCGCTTGTCGCCGTCACCGTGCTGCTCACCGGTTGTACCGGGAGCCCGCGATCCGCGCCGCCCGGCCAGACCGAGCCGGCCTCGCCGACGCCGGAGCTCAGCAGCGCCGTGCCGTCGCCGTCGGCGGCCGAGTCCCCGTCGCCGAGCCCGACGCCGTCCCCGACCCGCAAGCCGTCGCCCAAGCCGAGCCCGACCAAGTCGCGTACGGAGTCCGGGGCGTTGTCGTGCAAGTCGACGGTCCCGCTCGTGCGCTCGCCGGCCAGCGGGCACGGCCCGGCCGGCTCGGTCAGCGTCACCGGTACGCAGAACGTGGCGCTCACCTTCGACGACGGCCCGGACCCGATCAACACCCCGAAGATGCTGGACATGCTCAAGCAGTGCGGGGTGAAGGCGACGTTCTGCCTGGTCGGCTTCCGGGCGCGGGACCATCCCGACCTCGTGCGCCGGATCGTCGCCGAAGGACACACGGTGTGCAACCACTCGTGGCAGCACCTGCTGGACCTGGCCGACGACAAGCGGACCGACGCGTACATCAAGCGGGACCTGGAGCACACCAACGAGGTCATCCACGCGGCCGCCCCGGACGCGAAGATCCGGTACTTCCGGGCGCCCGGCGGCAACTTCACGCCCCGGCTGGTGCAGATCGCCAAGGATCTCGGGATGACGTCGATCTACTGGTCGCTGGACCCGCGCGACTGGGAGAGCAGCAAGTACGGCACCGGGTCGTCGATGACCAACCACGTGATCAGCGCGGTGGAAAGCGGCGTACGCCCGGGGTCGATCGTGCTGTCGCACGACAACGGCAAGCCGACGACCATCGCGGCGTACCGGGTGCTGCTGCCGTGGCTCAAGGCCAGGTTCCGGCTGATCGCGTTGCCGACCGACACCTGAACATGATTAGGGGGACGCCCGCGTCCGGACGTCCCCCTGGGGGTGTACTTCGATCAGCTGTTGCTCATCGACGACAGGATCGTGCCGCAGCAGCAGCACAGGATGATCAGCGCCGGCAGACCCAGACCGAGGATCAGCGCGAGGGTCTTGTTCGGCGACTCCTGCGGGGTGGTGCCGATCGCGCCCGCGCCGAACGCCCACGGCGGCGACGCGTAGAAGACCTGCGCCTCACCGTAGCTGTTGTCGACGACGAGGCTGGCCTCGCCGACCTTCCACAGGTACGGGATCCAGATGGAGATGTGGTGCTGCCCCGGCGCGGCCGGGATAGCGTTGTCGCCCCACTGCAGCCGGTGCTGCTGGCCGTCGATGACCAGCCACGGCTTGAAGAAGGCGAACATGAACGCCAACCAGAAGTACTTGGTCGAGATCCGAATCATGAGCGCACACCCTAGTGCATCAATGCGAACGCGTGTCACGTGCGTCTCGCGCATTGGTGAAATCCCTGGCACAACCGAGTTTCCGGACCCTATAACTGTCGGGTGATCAAGTATCCGCGGACGCCGCACCTGGCCGGGTCACGTCTGCAACCAGGCGACCACGACCTCGCCCAGGCGCCGTTCGCCGCCGTACGCGGCCGTCACCTGGTCGTCGAGGAGAAACTCGACGGTGCCAACGCCGGGATCAGCTTCGACGCCGGCGGGCGGCTGCGGCTGCAATCGCGGGGGCACTACCTGACCGGCGGTCCCCGCGAGAAGCAGTTCGCCCCGTTGAAGTCGTGGGCGGCGACCGTCGCCGACCGGCTGCGCCCGGTGCTCGGCGACCGGTTCGTGCTCTACGGCGAATGGTTGTACGCCAAGCACACCGTGTTCTACGACGCGCTGCCGCACTACTTCTGCGAATTCGATGTGTTCGATGTGCGTACCAGTGAGTTCTTGAGCACGCCGCGCCGTCGCGAGTTGCTCGCGGGGCTGCCGATCACGAGCGTCCCGGTTCTGCGCGAAGGCCGCTTCACGGCGGCGAGCGAGCTGACCGCGCTGGTCGGGCCGTCCACCTGCCGGACCAGCGCGTGGCGCGAGAACCTGCGCGCGGCCGCCGTCGAGGCCGGGACCGACGCGGACCGGGTCGTCGCGGAGACCGACCGCGCCGACGACATGGAGGGCCTGTATCTGAAGGTCGAGGAGGGCGGCCAGGTGGTCGAGCGCTACAAGTGGGTGCGCGCGAGCTTCCTGACCGCCATCCTCGACTCCGGCACGCATTGGGCCGACCGCCCGATCGTGCCCAACCGGCTCGCCGACCCGGAGGCGCTCTATGCCCATCTTTGACGACCTGTGCCCGCGCGGTCCGGAATGGACGGTCGACTGGCCGCGGCTGCGCGCGGCGTTCGCGTGGCTGCGCCGCCTGGAAGGCGTCGAGCAGGACCCGCGCCACCACGCCGAGGGGGACGTGGCCACCCACACGCGGATGGCCGCCGAGGTGCTCACGTCGCTGCCGTCCTGGCGCGCGCTCGAACCGGACCATCGGGTCCGCCTGTTCGCGGCCGTGTTGCTTCACGATGTCGCCAAACCATTTTGTACGCAGACAGAGGCCGACGGGTCGGTGACGGCGCACGGGCATTCCCGGCGCGGCGAACTGCTGGCCCGGCGGCTGCTGTGGGAGCTGGACGCGCCACTCGGGTTCCGTGAGCACGTCGCGGCGCTGGTGCGGCACCACCAGGTCCCGTTCTGGGCCCTGGAACGCGACGATCTGGAGGAGATCGTCCTCCGGGTGTCGATCACGGCGCGCAACGACGACCTGGCGATGCTGGCCACCGCGGACATCCTCGGCCGGATCTGCGGCGACGCCTCCTCGGTGCTGGACAACATCGCGCTGTTCCGGGAGTACTGCGCCGACCTCGGCGTCCTCGACCGGCCGTGGCCGTTCGCCAACGATCACGCGCGGTACGCGTACTTCGCGACCCCGGGGCGCGATCCCCGCTGGGCGGCCTATGACGACACGACGTTCACCGTGACCGTGCTGTCGGGGCTGCCCGGCGTCGGCAAGGACCACTTCGTTTCCGGCCTGGATCTGCCGGTGATCAGCCTGGACGCACTGCGCGCGACGCTGGGCGTACGCCCGACCGCGCCGCAGGGGCCGGTGCTGGCGGCGGCCCGCTCGGCGG
Source organism: Hamadaea flava (assembly GCF_024172085.1). Classification (NCBI taxonomy): domain Bacteria; kingdom Bacillati; phylum Actinomycetota; class Actinomycetes; order Micromonosporales; family Micromonosporaceae; genus Hamadaea; species Hamadaea flava. The sequence goes on from NZ_JAMZDZ010000001.1 coordinate 299,189, forward strand.
CGCGAACGCTGCTGCGGACCCGGACCCCGTTCGTGTGGAACGCCACGAACGTGTCCCGCCAAGTACGCGAGCAGATCGTCTCGCTCGCGGCCGGCTACGGCGCCCGCGTCCACGTCGTCTCCCTGGAGGCCCCGCCCGGTGTCATCTCGGCGCGCAACTCAGCGCGTACGTCGCCGGTGCCGGCCGCGGCCGTCGAGCGGATGATCGGCCGCTGGGAGACGCCCGACCTGACCGAGGCCCACGCCGTGTCCTGGATCGACACCCGAGTCTGACGGCTCTCGATGTCGGACGGCGCGCAGTGTCGGACGGCTTCCGGTGTCGGACCTGGGCGGTAGATTGGGATCATGGAGATCGTCCCCCGGTCCGGCTCGGGCGCGCTGATGCACCCCGTGCAGGAGTACGCCGACTTCACCGAGGCGTGGCTGCACAACCGGCGGCTGTCGGAGCACACGCGGGACGCGTACCGGCGGGACGTCACCTCGTTCCTGGCCTGGTGCGGCGAACACGACATCGACCCCCGGTCGGTCAAGTTCACCCACGTCAACGAGTACGCCCGCGCGCTGGAGGCGGCCGTCGACCCGCGTACCGGCAAGCCGCTCGCGCCGACCACGATCGCCCGCAAACTGTCCGGCCTGTCCAGCTGGTACGACTTCCTGCTCAAACTGGAGGCGGTCACCGCCAACCCCGTCGGCGGCGCGGACCGGCCGCAGGTCAGCCGCGACCACTCGACGACGATCGGGATGAGCCCGGCCGAGGTCGACGCCATCCTGCGGGCCGCCAAAGCGGACGGCGTCCGGGCGTACGCCATCATCGCCCTGCTCGCCGACCTCGGCCTGCGGGTCAGCGAAGTGTGCGGACTCGACCTGGACGACCTCGGCCACGAACGCGGGCACCGGACCATCCGGTTCGTCGGCAAGGGCGGCCGTCCCCGTCGCCGGGCGTTGGCACCTGGGACGGCGGCGGCGCTGGACGCGTACCTGGACTCGCGGGCCGCACTGGCGGGGGTCGCCGTCGACGAGCTGACCGGGCCGGTGTTCGTGACCACCACGGGCGCACCCGTCGACCGGCATGCCGTCAAGCGCCTCATCCCGCAGCTCGCCAAACGGGCCGGGATCCCCAGCGCCGAACATCTGTCGCCGCACTCCCTGCGGCACGCGTTCGCGACCACGGCCCGGGCTGAAGGCGTACCGCTGGAGGACGTGCAGGACGCGATGGGCCACGCCGACCCGCGAACGACCCGCCGCTACGACCGCGACCGGCACAACCTCGACCGCGATCCCTCGTACGCCATCTGGGCCGCGCGCGCTCGGCGTACTTCCTCCCCCTCCGCTGAGGCCGCGCCTGGAGCGCCGTCGGGAGACGCATGATCAGGGTCATTTCCCTGTCGCCGTGGCAACGTGGAAGTGACCCTGATCAAGATATGACCCGGTGAGGCGGTCGCCGGATCTGGCTTCCGGCGGCCACCCCACCCGGGCGTCTCTTCCTCGAGCGGCTACTTCGTGGGCCGCTGGTTCGGGCGGCTAGTCCTTGGGCAGCGCGAACTCGACCAGGTCCCGGTAGCGCTGAACAGCCTGCCGCAGCCGTTCGGTGTCGCCCTCGGCGTCCTCCCACTCGGACAGGGCCCGCTTCCGCTCCGCCAACGCCGCGGTGAGGCCCTCCAGAGCCTCGTCGGCGAGCGCCTGAGCATCCCGAGCCGCAGCCGCCGGATCGTCCACGAACCGCACCTGGACCTCGTGCCACCGGCTGCGCAGATTCTCCGCCGCCGTCGCGTCCCATAGGCCGGCCACGACCGGCAGCGGGTCCGCCACTGACCCGGCGTCCGTCGCTTCTGCCGCGACGGCCGCCGTTTCCTCCGCTACTTCCGCTTGCCCAGCGAACTCCCCAGCGTCGTCTGCTTCCCGAGCTGATTCCGCCGCGATCGGCTCGACGACAGCTGCTTGCACCGCAGTGTCTTCCACGGCGTCTTCCGCAGCGGCATCCTCCACCGTGGCGTCTCCCGCCGCGTCAGCGTCTTCCGCCGTTTCGTCAGCCGCGTCCGTCTCGGCGCTGGGCGCTTCCACCGCGTCGACGGCTTCGCCGGAGGCCACGTCGTCCGCCGCTTCAGTCTCAGCCGCTTCGGCTACAGGCTCGTCCACCTCGGCGACAGGTTCCTCCAGCTCGTCCGCACCGGACGACTCCGCACTAGGCGACTCTGCGCCCGGCGACTCCGCCAGGTCGGCCGCGTCGACCACCTCGGCCGTTTCCTCGGGTTCGCCGCCCGGTTCCTCGTCCCCGGACTCGGCCACGTCCTCGACGGCCGCGCCTTCGTCCGCCTCGTCTGTCACATCGTCTGTCACATCGTCTGCCGCGTCGGCCTCGCCGGCCGGCTCGTCCATGACGTCGCCATCGTCGGCCGCGTCCACGATGTCCGCCTCGCCGCTCGGCTCCACTGCGTCCGCTTCGTCGCCGGGCGACTCGGCTTCGTCGGCCTCCGCGGCCGGCTCCGCTACCGTGTCGGAGTCTTCCACCGCTGCGGCCTCGTCGGCCTCGGCTACCGGCTCATCGGTGGCAGTTTCGTCAGCCGATTCGTCTGATGCGTCAGCGATCTCGTCGGTGCTCTCCGCGTCCACCGATTCGTCGACCGGTTCGTCGACCGGTTCGTCTGTCGACTCGTCCGCTTCGTCGGCCGGCGACTCGGCGACGTCGGTCTCCGCGCTCGGTTCCGCGTCGTCGGCTGCCTCTGCGTCGTCCGCCTCCGCCGCGGAGGTCGGCGACTCCGCCAGGTCGGCCGCGTCGTCGTCCACTGCGGCGACCGTCGCGTCCACATCGGACGCATCGGGGCCTCCGGGAGCGTCGGTCGCGTCGTCGGCGGGTTCCCGCTGGGCGGGTACCACCAGGCGCTGCTCGTCGACCTCGGGGTCGGCTTCCGGCGCGGTGACGTGGTTGTCGATGTCGGCGGCGAAGTCGTCGATGACGTGCGGCTCCTCCTCCGGGTGATCCGAAGGCGCCAGCGGCCCCCGGATCTTGTCTGACTGCATAAGCCTTCCCCTTTCACACTGCGTCGGGGGACGCGGTGACTCGTGCCGCGTCGTGGTACGCGGCGAACAATGGGCCGCGTCGTGGGGGGCGCGGCGGGTCAGGGCCGCGAAGCCGGGCGACTTTCGGAGGTCGGCTGCGGCCGTTGAGGTGGTACGGGCTCCTCACCGAGCAGATCGGCGACAAGCTCGCGGTACTGCACTACCGCCTGCCGAAGTTCCTCGACGGACGCCTCGTGGCGGCGGGCGCGCTCGCTGATCTCGTGAGCCCGCCGGTAGGCCGAAAGCGTTCGGGCATGGTCGACGGACAGCTGCGCGACCTGGTCGTCGTAATCTCCGGTCGGGTACCCGATCTCACCCACGAGCCGGGTCACGACCTCGTCGGCGGCGCCGACGGAGTCCTCGGGCGCGTCGACGAATCGCGCCTGGACCTCCTGCCATTCGTCAGCGTATCTGCTTCGAGCGTCCGGCGTCAGTGGCCGAAGGTCGAGGTCGGCATGCCGACGTTGCCGTTCGAGCAACTCCTTCTCGGCCGCCGCCTTGCTGTCGTGTTCGGTGACCAGACGTTCGTACTCGTCGCCGAAGGTCGCCTGCAGTCTGCGACTGCGCTGGATCCGGACGGCGAAGACGGCGGCCGCCCCGAGGATGACGACGACCACGAGCAGAAGGATGACTTGTGCCGGTGACATGGCCTCTCCTTTCCGGTCGGGATCGCATACCCGGAGGATGGAGATTTCAATCCGGGTATGCGCGCCGTCCGAGGTGGAGCATGCTGAGAACATGACCGACCAGACGCGGGTGGCCCGAGCGTTCGCCGGTATCGCCCGCTGCGTCCTGGCGGAGTCGTCGGCCGCAGAGGTGTTGCAGGTCTTCGCCGACAGCTGTGCCGCGGCGGTGGGCGTACCGTCCGTCGGCGTGAGCGTCGGCCCGGTCGGTGACTGCCCGCACGTCATGGCCGCCTCGGACGAACGCGCGTACGTCCTGGAGGATGTGGCGGCCGGTGACGGGCCGACCCCGGCTCGCTACGTCCGCGCGTACGGGCGGTCGCTGGTCAACACGCGGCTGCTGCCGCACGACGGCCGGTGGCCGGCTGTCGCCGAGCGGGCGCTGGCGGCCGGCATCGGCCTGGTGACCGTGCTGCCGTTGCGGGACGCCGACGAGATCCTGGGCACCGTCACGCTGTACTGCGAGGACTGGGTCGGGCTGGAGGTACCCCGGATCGAGGTCGCCGAGGCGCTGGCCGTCACCGCGTCGGCCGTCCTGATCGAGGCTCGCCGCCGGGACGCCGCGGCTGCCCGCGCTCGGCGGCTGAGTGTGGCCCTCGACCAGCGGGTCCGGATCGAGCAGGCGGTCGGCCGGTTGGCCGAACGCTGGAACGTCACCCCGGACGAGGCGTACGAGCGCATGCGGCGGGACGCCGAGGAGCGCGATGTGCCGCTCGAGACTCTGGCACGGGAGGCGGCGGCCGTCGACCGCTGGTGACCTGATGACGTCCAGTGATCAACTCCGCGCCGCGATCCTTCTCGCCGCCGCGATGGCCGAGCACGAACGGCAATGTGCCGAACGGTCGCTGCGGTTCGCCGAGCGGCACGAGGGCCTCCTCGACACGGGGTCCGCCGAGCAACGCAAGCTGCACGAGCGGATGTCGGCCATCAATCGCGGCTCGGCCGAGCGTCACCTCGCCACCCGGCGGATCCATCTGGCCCACGCCGAGCGGCTGCGGAACTGGCGATTGGACGATCCGCTCGGCGTGGAGCCGTTCATGTCCGCGATGGCGGAGATCGTCGGCGCGCCGACCGCGCTGACCCTCGTCGGGAGCAGCCTGGCGCAGGCGTACGCCTCCGCCTCCGACGGGGTGGCCGAGGCCGCGCAGGATCTGGAGCTGATGCTCAGCGAGGGGCCGATGACCGATGCGGTCCGGGCGGGCGAGCCGGCGGTCGCCGAGGTGGGCAGCCGATCGGACGCGCAGCGCTGGCCGCTCTACCTGCCCGCGCTGGCCGACCTCGGCGTACGGGAGGTCATCGCGGTCCCCGTCGGGTCACGCTGGTCGCGCCTCGGCGCGCTGGCGGTGTTCGGCCCGGGGCATGCCGGAGCGATCGTGCGCCGACTGGGCCAGGTGGCCGACGCCCTGACCCAGTCGGTGCTGCTCGCGTCGGACAGCGCCGGCGGCTTTCCCTACCTGACGTTCTTCTCGGCCGGCTCGGGCCGCAGCACGATCCACCGCGCGGTCGGCATGCTCTGCGAGCGGATGGGCTGCGGCCCGGCGGACGCGCTGGCCCTGTTGCGGGCCCGCGCGTTCACCGCCGGGCTCGCGGTCGAGACCGTCGCCTCCGGGGTCGTCCGGCGCGAGATCACACTGGACTGACCTGCCGCTCGGGCAACGCCAGCTCCGGCCCCGCCCAGCGACGGCGCAGCCACCGGTCGTGCGAGGCGATGACGACCGCGCCGGGCGCGGTGCCCAGCGCCTGCTCCAGCTCGTCGGCCAGGGCCAGCGAGATGTGGTTGGTCGGCTCGTCCAGCAACAGCAGGTGCGGTGGCCGCGCCAGCAGCAACGCCAGCGCCACGCGCCGTCGCTGCCCCACGCTCAGCGCGCCCACCGGCCGGTCGAGATCACGCGGCGCCACGAGACCCAGCTCCACGAGCGGCACCGCCGGGCCGCCGGTCTCATACATCTCCCTAGGGGTACGCGACAGGTCCGGCCACTCGTCGTCCTGCGCCAACATGGCGGTACGCAGACCGCGGCGGCGCAGCACGACACCCTCCCCGGCGTCGAGGCGGCCGGCGAGCACACTGAGCAACGTGGACTTCCCGCTGCCGTTCGCCCCGGTGACCAGGAGGCGACCGGTCGCGCTCACGTCGAGCCGGTCGAGCTGGACCCGGCCGGGCACGTGCAGTCCGCGTACGGACAGCAACGGGCCGTCGTCGGGATCGGCCGACGCCGTCATCGCCGGAGCCCGGAACTCCAGGGGCGCTGGAGGTTTCCGGATCTGCTCCCGTTCGAGCACCGTGAGCCGTTGCTGCGCGTTGCGTACCCGTCGGGAGACCACGGCCTCGATCGCGCGGGCCTTGGCGAAGGCGATGTTCTTGTCACCGTCGCGGGGCGCGCGCCCGCTGTGGCCGACCTGGCGCGCGGTCACGCGGACCGCGTGCCGCAGCAGGTTGATCTCGTCCTGCTGAGCGAGGAAGGCCTGCTCCCATCGGGCCCGTTCGGCCCGTTTCGCCGACAGGTAGTCCGTGTAGGTGCCCCGGTAGCGGGTCGGCCCGCGCCGGCCGGTCATGTGCTGAGCCGGATCGAGGTCCACGATGTCGGTGCACACCTCGTCGAGGAACACCCGGTCGTGGCTGGCGACCACGACGACGCCGGGCAGCGCACGCAACCGCTCCTCGACGAACGCGACCGCCTCGTCGTCGAGGTGGTTGGTCGGCTCGTCGAGCAGCAGCGCCGACGGCTGCCGGACCAGCAGCGCGGCGAGCGCCACCCGGGACCGTTGACCGCCCGACATCTCGCCGAGCCGCCGGTCGCGGCCGAGCGCCGCCAGGCCGAGACCGTGCAGCACTTCGTCGGCGCGGCGGTCGGCGTCCCAAGCTCCGATCTCTTCGGCCCGGGTCAGCGCCTCACCGTAGACGTCGACCGCCGCGGAGTCGTCGGCCGCCCGCTGGGCGGCCTCCTCCAGCAGGGCGAGCACGGCCCGGCTTTCGGCCAGGGCTTCGGCGATCACGTCGCCGACCGTGTCCGTGGCGACGAACGGCAGCTCCTGGTGGAGCAGACCGAGGTCCGGCGGCCGGACGATCTCGCCGGCGTCCGGAGTGTCCACTCCGGCCAGCAGCCGCAGCAGGGTGGACTTCCCGGCGCCGTTCTCGCCGACCAGGCCGATGCGCTGGCCGGGCGAGGCGGTCAGGTGTACGCCGTCGAGCACGGCCCGGGGGCCGTAGAACTTCACCAGGTCGCGAGCGACCAGAAAAGGATTCGTAGACAAGAAAAGACACCACCGAAAGGGTCTGAAGAAAATGCCCGCCGGGTGTCGTCACCTCGGGCGCGGGCAAGGTCGGTGGTGTCACAGCTCCATAGTGCGTTGAGGTTAACACGATTCCGGGGCGTCGGGGAACGCCCCGGAATCGTGCGGTGGATCACCGCCGGTTCAGCCCTTGCCGCCCGACGACGGCTTGCAGCTCAGGTTGATCGGCGTGTCGGCCGGGACGGCGGTGCCCGCCTTCGGCGTCTGCGCGGTCACCACGTACCCGTCCAGCGCGGTCACCACGTTGCCGGACGGGTCCTTGCAGGTGATCGTGGAGAACCCGGCGTCGGTGAGGATCTGCTGCGCCGACGACGCCTTCTCCCCCACCACGTTCGGGACGCTGATCGTCACCGTCGACGGCGTCGGGGACGGGCTCGGCGCGGCGGTGCCGCTCGGCGCGGTACTGGCGGTGGCGGTGGCGGCCGCAGTGGTCGTCGGCGTCGCGCTCGCCCCTCCGGGGGTCGACGACTCCGACGCCGCCGCGGTCGGCGACGCGGGCGCCGCGGGCGTGGTCACCACCACGCTGGGCGACGGCGTGGCCGACGTCGACCCGGTGTCCTCGTCGCGGTTGCCCCAGTAGACCAGTCCCGCCACGCAGCACAGCAGGAGAAGCAGCAGCAAGAGCAGCCACAGCCACCACGGGCGGCGCTTCTTCTCCGGCGTACCCGAGGGCGGCGGGGCCGTCGGCGGGGTGCCGCCCGGTCCGGACGCGGCCGGCGTACTCGGTGCCGGTGCGGTCGGCGTCGCGGTCGGCGCAGGAGTCGGCGTCTCCGTGGCGGGCGGCTCGCTCACCGCCGCGGCGGCGACAGGTGCGGCGACGGGCGCCGGGTCTGCCGGTGCGGGCTGTTCAGCCGCGGCAGGTTCGGCCGGCGCGGCTGCGGGTTCGGCCGGCGGTTCGGCGGCGAACACCTGCTCGGTCGGAGCGTCCGCTGCCTCGGCAGCATCGGCCGGCTGCGGCGTCTCGACCGGTTCAGGCGTACCGGCCGGTTCGGGAGCGCCGGCCGGCGGGGCGTCGGACGCGGCAGCAGCAGCGACCGCGGCCGCTTCCGCAGCCGCAGCGGCAGCTAACCGGCGACGCCAGTTGATGTACCGGCCGCGATCGTCGCGCGGCGGGTTTGCTCGAGAGTCGAGCGGGAGGTCGGCGGCCTCGTTGTCAGACACTGACGCCTCTCAAGTCCGGGGGAACTTAGGAATTTCCATCGGACATCGTGAGGTTCGCCGCCCTTTCCGGCACTCGCCCGCAAGGTGAGTGATTCGCGCCGAACGGTCAGCGTACGGGTGCGGGGGCCGTCCACTGGGGAGGGCGGGACTACGCTGCGGGCCCTGCCGGGAACGAGCCGGATCGGTCACGCGCCGCGATGGGCAGCCTGTTGTTCCTGGTCGTCGCGCCGGGGGTGGTCACCGGACTGGTGCCGTGGTGGCTGACCGGCGGATGGCGTACCGGGACGACCATTCTGGTCCTGCGGCTGCTCGGCGCGATCCTGCTGACCGTCGGGACAGCCGCCCTTCCGTGGTCGTTCGGACAGTTCGTCTGGGAGGGCGCCGGCACTCCGGCCCCGGTCGCGCCGACTGAGCATCCGGGCGAAACGGGGCAACGCTAGCATCGGGATATGAGCGATCCCGATCAGCACGCCCGCGCGCTGGCCGCCGAGGCCGCCGCGAACAACGACGCGACCGGCTGGTTCGAGCGCCTGTACGCCGAGGCCGAAGCGGGGACGGCGGCCGTGCCGTGGGACAGCAGGGTGCCGCATCCGCTGCTGGTGGAGTGGGCCGACGCGGTCGAGCTGCACGGGCACGGCGAACCGGCGCTGGTGATCGGCTGCGGTTACGGCGACGACGCGGAGTTCGCCGCCGCCCGGGGTTTCGAGGTCACCGCCTTCGACGTCTCCCCCAGCGCCATCGCGGGCGTACGCGCCCGGTTCCCCGGCTCGGCCGTCCACTATGTTGCCGCCGACCTCTTCGAATTGCCCGAGGCGTGGCGTCAGGCGTACCAGTTGGTCGTCGAGATCTTCACGGTGCAAGCGCTACCGGTACGCCTGCGCGAGGCGGCGGTCGCGGCGATCTGCGAGACGGTGGCGCCGGGCGGTCGGCTGATCGTGATCCAGCGGTGGCGACCGGACGGCCCGGTGCCCGAGGGGCCGCCGTGGCCGCTGACCCGTGCGGACATCGAGCTGTTCACCGCGAACGGCCTGACGGCCGAGCAGGTGGAGATGCTGCCGGACGCCGACGGCGTGAGCGCCCGGTGGCGGGCGGAGTTCAGGCGCGACGCGGCCCGGTGACCCGGCGCAGCAGCAGGTACGCCTCGCAGCCGAGACACAGCCCGAACGCGGCGTTGAGGAACGCCGCGATCAGCGCGAACGCCGTCGCGACGAGGCCGACCGCGGTGGCGCCGGACAGGAAGCCGATCGCCGCGACGGTGGCGAAGACGAACCCGACGGCCTGCGCGAACCGGACCGGCTCGGCCGGCTCGACCGCACGGGGCGGGCCGAGCCGGGGTGCGACCAGGACGCGGAAGAGCGCCCCGTAGGGCGCGTGCCGGGCGCTGACCGCGCCGACGGCGAACACGACCGCCTGGGCGGCGGCGAGCCAGCCGCTGCGGGTGAGTGCGGTCACGATGAGAACCACCGTGGTGACTACCGCCGCGAAGCGCGGTCCACGGACGTCGAGCTGCATGAACGCAAAGTTACTGGGCGGTTGTGAACTCGCCGAGAACCGCCGTGATCGCTCCCACCAGCTGGGCACGGGTCGGCTGGCCGCTGGCCCGGCGGACGATCGTCCCGGCGGCGTCCACGAGCAGCACCGTCGGCGTACGCATGATGCCCAGTTCGCGGACGGCACCGAGGTGCGACTCGGCGTCCACCTCGACGTGGCGTACGCCGTCGACGGTCTTCGCGGCCTGCTCGCACAGGGCGCGGGTGGCCCGGCACGGGGCGCAGAACGCCGACGAGAACTGCAGCAGGGTCAGCGGTGTGCCCGGCTGCCAGCCGAGTTCGCGCAGCATCGGGACCTCCCCCGGGGTCTGGGCGGTGAACCGGCCGTTACGCCGTTTCCACACGACGCCGATCGCGCTCGCGGCGGCGAGGGCGACGACGACGGTAAACAAGCTGACCAACGGCACCGGTCAACGGTAGCTTCCCGGTGTGAACGAATTGCGGCCGGAAGACTGGGCGACGACGGAACTCACAGCACGCGGGATCAGCGTGCACGAGGTCACCTGGCCCCACCGATATCCCTGGTCCCAGGTGGCCAAGATCACTACGGACGCCGGGGACATGTGGCTCAAGCTCAACCTCGCCGACACGGCGTACGAGGCGGGGCTGTTGCGGCTGCTGGGCACGCTCGTGCCGGCGCACGTCGTGGTCCCCCTCGCGGTCGACGCCAGGCGCGGCTGGTCACTCAGCCCCGACGGCGGCGTGACGCTGCGGGCGCACGAGGACGGCAAGTTCCGGATCGAGGTGTGGGAGCAGATGCTCGGCGAGTACGCCGACGTCCAGCGCAGCCTCACTCCGCACGTGGCCGACCTCCTCGCCGTGGGTACGCCCGACCTGCGGCCGCAGCGCCTGCCGGAGTGGTTCGACCTGCTGCTGAACGATCCGTTCGTCCGGGCGAACGTCACCGGCCAGCTCGACGCGCTGACCGCGATGCGGCCGGTCGTGCAGCGGGCCGCCGAGGACCTCGTCGCGTCCGGAATCGGCCCGACGTTGCAGCACGACGATCTGCACGACGCCAACGTGCTCGTCCGGGGCGACAAGCACGCGTTCTTCGACTGGGGCGACGCCAGCGTGGCACACCCGTTCGGGACGCTGCTGGTGACGTTGCGGGTCGCCGCCCGCAAGGCGGAGGTCGAGGAGGGCGACCCGCTCCTGGCCCGGCTGCGGGACGCGTACCTGGAGGCGTGGACGGGCGAGCACACACGGGCGGACCTGGTCCGCTGGGTCGACGCCGCGCTGACCGTGACGAAGATCAGCCGGGCGCTGTCGTATCGGCGTTCACTGCGCGACGCCGACGAGAAACTACTCTCCGAGTACGGCGAAGGCGTCTGGGGCTGGTTCACCGAACTGCTCGAAGCCAACCCGATCTGACCCGTCCTCCTGCGCCCCGCCCGCCCCACTCGGCGCACGCATAAGCGGCAGATCAGGGATATGCCTGCGATCTTGAATCAAGATTCCAGGCATATCCCTGATCTGCCACCAAAGCGCAGCGTGAGTGCAGCGCCAGCGCAGCGTCAGGAGGCGGTCAGGCGGGAGACCGCGGGCCGGATCGCCCCACGGGTCTCGGCGAGCGCCTGCCGTGCGGCGTCGACGTCGGCGAGCTGGTGGTCGGGCGCGGCCAGCAGCATGAGCAACGCCACCGACGGGTCGTCGCCGGATTCGGCCAGCGCTTCGGCTGCGAGGTCTCCGTCGACGTGCGCGGCGGCCGACAGCGTCCACACCGCGCGGCGGCGCAGTTTGGCGTTGGTCGGCACGGCGCAGACCATCAGGTTGCCGTAGGTCCGCCCGTACTTGACCATCAGCGCGGTCGAGAACGTGTTGAGGATCAGCTTCGCCGCGGTGGCCGCCTTCATCCGGGTCGAGCCGGTGATGATCTCCGGGCCGGTGTCGGCGGCGATGAAGATGTCGGCGTGCTCGGCCAGTGACGCCCGCGGGTTGGACGTGATCAGCCCGGTCGTCGCGCCCAGCTTGCGGGCTTGCCGCAGCGCACCGCCGACGTAGGGGGTGCCGCCGCTCGCGGCCACGCCGAGCACCAGGTCACCGGGTTTGACGTCGGAGGCGTCGCGCGCCCCGGCGGTGTCGTCGTCCTCGGCTTGTTCGGCGGCCCGCCATAGGGCGTCCACCCCGCCCGCGACGTGCGGGACGACCTGGTCCGGTCGCAGCGCGTAGGTCGGGCGCAGCTCGGCGGCGTCGGCGAACGCGACCCGGCCGGAGGTGCCCGCGCCGAAGTAGTGGATGCGGCCGCCGCCGGCCAGGGCGCGGACCCCGGCCTCCACGGCCTCGCCGATCTGGGGCAGTACCGCCGCCACCGCCGCCGGCACGGTCGCGTCGGCCTCGTTGATCAGCCGCAGGACGTCAGCCAGCGGCAGTTCGTCGATCCGGTCGGAGGCGGGGTTGCGGCGTTCGGTCGGAGCGTCAGGTTCGACTTCCACGTACACGGTTGTTGGTCCTGCCTGCAGAGTGTCGGGACGAGACCGCGTCGTGCGCGCGGTCGAACGCCTCCCACGTCTGATCACCGCGACGCTGCGCGAGCGCGGCGAACAGACAGTCGGCGACGTAGAGCTGAGCGATCCGGCTGACGGTCGCGCCGGTGCGGAAGAAGATGCTCTCCCGTCCGGCGCTGGCCAGCACGATGTCGCTCATCTCAGCCAGGGGTGAGCGGGGGTAGTTGGTGATGGCCAGGGTCGTGGCGCCCCGCTGCTTCGCCACGCGGACCGGGTCGAGCACTTCGACGGTGCGCCCCGAGTGCGACACCGCGATGACGACGTCCTGGGCGCTCAGATGCGCCGCGGACGCGACCGCGCGGTGCACGTCGGAGTACGCCAGACAGGTGAGCCCCAGGTGGGACAGCTTGTGGTCGAGGTCGGCCACGACGACGTCGCTGGAGCCGACGCCGTAGAGGTAGACCCGGTGCGCCCGGTTCAGGGCGTCGACCGCCGCCGACAGCGCCTCCAGGTCGAACGTGTCCACAGTGTCCTGGATGGCGCGCTGCGCGGCGTGGGCCATCTTCTGGGTGATGGCCGGGAAGTTGTCCTCCGGCGCGATGTCGGTCTCCGCGCCGATCGGCACGTGCCGGCCGGCCGACTGCTGCCGGTCGACCGCCACGGCCAGCAGCAGCCGCAGCTCGTGGTAGCCGGTCAGGCCGACGTCGCGGCAGAACCGGGTGACCGTCGTGGCCGACGTGCCGGCTCGCCGGGCCAGCTCGGAGATGCTGGCCCGGGCGATCTCCGACGGCTGCTCGATGACGAGCCGGCCGACCGCCTGCTCAGAGTCGGGCAGCGAGGGCAGCAGGCCCCGGAGGCGGGCCAGCAGGGAGTCGGCGTCGATCGGCGGGGTGTCGCGCAGCGCACCCGAACCGGAGGCGGCCGCGCCGGAGGAAACAGTCGTCATGGGCACATCATCCGTCACTTCATCTGACCGGCGGTGAGTCCGGCCTGGATTTGCCGCTGGAACACGGCGTACACGACGAGGACGGGCAGCATGGCCAGGGTCAGCCCGGCGAACAGCCGGGAGTAGTCGCCCCGATAGCCCTCGCTGACCGCCAACGCGGCCAGCCCCTGTGCCAGGACGTACTTGTTCTCGTCCTTCAGCAGGACGACCGGCAGCAGGTACTGGTTCCAGTGGGCGAGGAAGTTGAAGATGCCGACGCTGATCAGGCCGGGCTTGGCCATCGGCAGCATCACCCGGAAGAACAGCCGGAACGGTCCGCAGCCGTCGATCAGGGCCGCTTCGCTGACCGCGGTGGGCAGCGTACGGAAGAACGCGGTGAGGAAGAAGACCGTGAACGGCAGCGAGTACGCCGTGTACACGAGCATCAGGCCGGGCAGCGTGTTGAGCATTCCCGCGTCGCGGACGACGAAGAACAGCGGCACGAAGGCGAGCACGACCGGGAACATCATGCCGCCGACGAAGGCGAAGTAGACGATCCGGTTGCCCCAGAACTGATACCGGGCCAGGGCGTACGCCGCGGTCGCGCCGAGCAGCATGGTCAGCGTCAGCGAGCCGATCAGCACGATGCCGGTGTTGAGGAAGTACTGGCCGATGTGGCCGTGCGTCCAGGCTCGGCTGAAGTTGTCCCAGCGCAGCGATCCCGGCAGCCCCCACGGGTCGGACAGGATCTCGTTGTCGCTCTTGAACGCGCTCAGCACCGCCCACAGCAGCGGCAGCGCGGTGAGCAGACCCCAGACGAGCAGGAACCCGTGGGAGAAGACGTTGAGGGTGCCGTCGACCAGGCTCTTGCCGCCGGAGCGCTTCGCCGGAGCTCGCCGGGTGGCCGCGGCCTCGGTCGCCGGGTCGGCCGAAGTCAGAGTGCTCACGACAGCTCGATCCTCTCGCGGCGGGTCAGTCGCAGCGCGACGATGGTGATGGTGAGGGTCAGGAAGAACATGACCACGCCGATGGCCGAGCCGTAGCCGAACTGCGAGTCCCCGAAGGACACGTCGTACACGCGCTCGCCGATGACGTCGGTGGAGAAGCTGGGCCCGCCCCGGGTCATGATCTGGACCAGGGCGAACGAGTCCATCGCGATGATGGCCAGGTACACCCAGGCGACCTGGATGGTGTCCCACAGCAGCGGGACGGTGATCTTGAACATGGTGGCGAACCGGCTGGCTCCGTCGAGCGCGGCGGCCTCGTAGATGTCCTTGGGCACCGACTGCATCGCCGCGCCGAACAGCACGACGTAGAAGCCGACGTTCGACCAGACCATGACGGCTATCACGGCCGCCAGTGCCACGTCGGGGTCGCCGAGCCAGATCTGTGCCAGGCCGTCCAGGCCGATCGCCCGCAGTCCCGCGTTGAGCAGGCCCGACCGGGGGTTGTAGACCTCGGTCCACAGCACGCCGATGACGGCGACCGACAGCATCTGGGGCGCGAAGTAGATCAGCTTGTAGACCGACGCGCCCCACACGCCGGTGATCCGGCCGCTGCGCCCGCCGACGTTGAGCATCGTGGCCAGGAACAGCCCGAGCAGGATCGTCACGACGGGCAGCAGCAGGAGCAGCCACAGGTTGTGCAGCAGCGCGTTCCAGATGTGCTCGTCGTTCCACAGTCGCTTGAAGTTGTCGAGCCCGACGACGTTGTAGTTCCGTGAGAGCCCGTGCCAGTCCGTCGTGGAGATGACGAAGGTCTGCGCGTACGGGGAGATCACGAAGTACGCGTACAGCGCCAACGGGGGCAGCAGGAAGGTCGCCAAGAGCGGCCATTTCCCGTGCTTCACAGTGTCACCTCCCAAAGGGGGAGCCCACGCCGGGCTCCCCCTCCGTCTAGCCGGATCACGCGGTGCGCTTGTACTTCTTGAAGGAGCTGTCGGCGGCGATCTCGTCGGCGCCCTTCTGACAGGCCTTGAGGAACTCGTCCGGGGTGGTACGCCCGGAGAAGAAGTCGCCGCACGCGGCGTCGACCAGGTTGCGCTCCAGCTTGCGGTAGTACACCGGGTACACCCAGTTGAAGCCGTTGGTGCCGGACGCCTTGAGCGCGTCGGCCACTGAGGACAGGCCCGGCGGCAGGGTGACGCCGTCGGTGGAGCCGGCCACGATCGTCAGGCTGGACACCTTCGTGGTGAAGTCCTTGGCGCCCTTCATCGACAGCATGTGCCGCATGTACTCGAGGCCGCCGCGCTCGTTCTTGGCCTTGGCGGGCACGATGAACGGCTCGCCGGCGGTGCCGCGGATGGCCTCGAACGGCAGCTTGTCGCCGGCGCCGAGGCTGGGCGTCGGCGCGACCGACATGTTGAAGCCGGCCGGGGTGACGTCCTTCTGCTCGCTCTCCAGCCACGACCCGTTGGGGATCATGGCCGCCTTGCCCTTGCACCACTCGGCCTGGGACTGCTTGTGGTCCAGGCCGGGGGTGCCTTCGAGGATGTACTTGTCCTTGACGATCTGGTACCAGGCGTCGGCGGCGGTCTTCATCGCGTCCGAGGTCCACGCGTTCGGCTCGAGGTTGTCGATGGCCAGCGCGACGGAGTTGCCGCCGAGCTTGATGGCCGTCGACAGCACCGCCCAGCTGAAGTAGCGCGGGTGCTTGCCGGCGTAGGTCCACGGGGCGATGCCGGCGGCCTTGATGGTCTTGCACAGCGCGATGTGCTCGTCCCAGGTCTTCGGGTACGCCCAGCCCTTGTCGGCGAACAGCTTCCGGGAGTACCAGATGCCGTAGACGCTGTAGGCGTAGTTGAGCGCGTACACGCCTTCGCCGAAGGTGCCGGACGCGACCGCGCCGGGCAGCAGGGTGTCGCGGACCTTCTTGCCCGGCACGTCGAGGCTGGGCGCGTCGAGCAGCGGGGTCAGGTCGGCGAGCTGGTTCTGCGCGACGAGGTCGCCCAGCGGGATCTGGCCCGCGCCGGAGTCGTTGATGAAGTCCGGCGGGGTGCCGTCGACGAACCGCGGCTGGAGGGTCTTGTTGATCTCCACGACGGCGGAGTGCTTGATCTCCGCCTTCGGGTAGGTCTCCTTGTACATCGCCTCGTGCGCCTTGGCGTAGTCCTCGCCGAAGCCGCCGTTGAAGATGACGATCTCGAGCGGGGCGTCTTCCTTGACGCCGAGCGGGTTCTTGTCGCTCTTGGTGCCCTCGTACTTGTCGGACTTGGTCTCGGGCTCGTCGTCACCGAGCGCGCAGCCGGAGAGCAGGCCCGCCGATCCGGCGACCGCCGCCGCGCCCGCGCCGGCGCGCAGTACCGCGCGGCGGGTCAGATCCTGTGCAGACATTCGGGTGTCCCTCTTCGTTGATGGGAGGTCTGTGGTGATGGGAGATCTAGGGGTGGTGCCTCGTGTGCGGTGCGAGTGGTGAGACTGTGCCGGGTCGCCGTTGCCGTTGTCAAGGTTTAACCGTCACCTTTGTTGGATCGTTAAGAAATCACCGTGACCTCGGCGCGACGTGTATCGTCCCCGGCGTGCTCACCATCGGCCTCGACGTCGGCGGCACCGGCGCTCGCGCCGCCCTCGCGCGCGACGGCGTCATTATTGCCACGACCAGCACAGATCGACCAACCCGTATCGGTTCCGGCGGCGTGGACGCGGCCAACGCGGTCGCGGTCCTGACACCCCTCGTCCGTGAACTGGTCACTGGCCGCCCGGCCCCGATCGACGCGGTCGGCGCCGGCCTCACCGGCTTCGCGTTGCTCGGCGACGAGCTACGGGTACGCCTGCCGCAAGCGCTGGCCGAGGCGGCCGGAACGCCCGTCGTGGTGCTCTGCTCCGACATGCTCACCTCGTACGCGGGCGCGCTGGGCCTGCGCGGCGGAGCGGTCGTCGCGGCCGGCACCGGGGCGGTGGCGCTGGGCTCGGACTGGCTGGGCGCCTGGCATCGGGTCGACGGCTGGGGCTACCTGCTCGGCGACATCGGCGGCGGCTCGTGGCTCGGCCGTGCCGGGATGCAGGCGGCGCTGCGCGCGTCGGACGGCCGTCCCGGCGGCTCCCCCGTCCTGCTCGCCGCCCTGACCGAGCGGTACGGCGACCCGATCGCCCTCGTCCGCGACCTCGCCGGGCGCGACGACCGCGCCGGGGTGATGGCCGGGTTCGTGCCCGCGATCGCCGCCGCCGCGCAATCCGGTGACCCGGTCGCCGCCGGGCTGCTCGCCGAGGCCGGTACGCAGCTGGCCACGTCGGCGCTCGCCGCGCTGCCGCCCGGCGCGCCGCGCGAGATCGCGTACACGGGCAATCTGTTCCAGGCCGGTCCGGCGTTGTGGGACGCGTTCGCCACGACCGTGACCGCCGGCGCGACGCTGCGGGAACCCGGTGGCAGCGCCGTCGACGGGGCACTGCGCCTCGCGCAGGGCGCGGCCGAAGACGCCCTCCCGCCCAACGCCCCCCTCCACCTCACCCGCCCGTCCACCGCCTCGCCCCGTTGATCATGGAGTTTCCGGTCACGACACACCGGCGAGACCACGGTCAACTCCATGATCAACGGGACTGGACTGCGGTGAGGCCGGCACGTTGGTAAGCGCTTTCCGAACCTGTTAGCCTGCCCCGATGCACGAGACGTTCGAGGTGACTCCGGCCGGTTTCCAGCTGGACGGCCGGCCCTTCCGGGTGCTGTCCGGCGCGCTGCACTACTTCCGGGTGCATCCCGGCCAGTGGCGGCACCGGCTGCGCATGCTGCGCGCGATGGGCTTGAACACGGTGGAGACCTATGTTCCGTGGAACCTCCACGAGCCGCGCCGCGGCGAGCATCACTTCGACGGGCTGACCGATCTGGCCGGCTTCCTCGACGCCGCCCGCGACGAGGGCCTGTACGCGATCGTGCGCCCCGGCCCCTACATCTGCGCCGAGTGGGACAACGGCGGTCTGCCGGCGTGGCTGACCGGCAGCCTGCCGCCGACCCGGCTGCGCTGCGCGGATCCGGCGTACCTGGCCGAGGTGGACCGCTGGTTCGACGTGCTCGTCCCGCACGTCGCCGCCCGTCAGATCACCCGCGGCGGGAACGTGCTCATGGTGCAGGTCGAGAACGAGTACGGCTCCTACGGCAGCGACCTGACCCATCTGCGGCACCTCGCCGACGGGCTGCGCGAGCGCGGCGTGGACGTGCCGCTGTTCACCTCCGACGGCCCCGAGGACCACATGCTCACCGGCGGTTCGGTCCCGGGTCTGCTCGCGACGGTGAACTTCGGCAGCCGCCCGCTCGAGGCGTTCGCCAAACTCGCCGAGCACCGCCCGGATGACCCGAAGTTCTGCATGGAGTTCTGGTGCGGCTGGTTCGACCACTGGGGCCACGACCGCGTGCTGCGGGATCCGGGCGACGCCGCCGCCGACCTCGCGGCGATGCTCGCGGCGGGCGCGTCGGTCAACGTCTACATGGCGCACGGCGGCACGAACTTCGGCACGACCGCGGGCGCGAACCTGGCCAACCCGAGTCTCGACGGCGACTTCCGGCCCACGGTCACCTCCTACGACTACGACGCCCCGATCGACGAGGCCGGCCGGGCGACGCCGAAGTTCTGGGCGTTCCGCGAGGTGCTGTCCGCGTACCGCAACGAGGTGGACGGGCCGCTGCCCGACCCGCCCGCGCCCACGCCGGTCCAGCCCCGAGCCTCGGTCACGCTTGCTCAACGGGTACGCCTGACGCAGGTCATCGACGAGGTCGGCGCGCCGGAGACGGTCGCGCCGCAACCGCCGTCCTTCGAGGAGCTCGGGATCGTCCATGGGATCGTGCGCTACACGGCGACCGTCCCGGGACCTCGGACGGCGTACCCGTTGGTGGTGCGGGGACTGGCCGACCGCGCGCAGGTGGCGGTCGACGGCGCGGTGATCGGCGTGCTGGAGCGCGACCGGCCCGCGGACCTGTCGTTCGCGGTGCCGGCTGCCGGCGCGCGGCTGGAGCTGCTGGTCGAGTCGATGGGGCGGCCGAACTATGGTCCGCTCGTCGGCGAACGCAAGGGGATCACCGGCGGTGTACTGCACGAGCGCCAGTACGTGCACGGCTGGACCGCCCGCGCGCTGCCCCTGGACGGCCCGTTGCCCGCCGTGCCGTGGGACCACGCCGACGACACTGACGCCGTCGCCGACAGCATTGTGGACGGACCGGTCTTCCGCCGCGGCTTCGTGACGGTCGACGGTCTCGCCGACGCGTGGTTGCTGCCCGGCGGCGGCAAGGGCTACCTGTGGCTCAACGGTTTCCTGCTGGGCCGCTACTGGTCGGCCGGACCCCAGCGTGCCCTGTACGCTCCGACGCCGCTGTGGCATGAGGGCGCCAACGAACTGGTCGTCCTCGAACTCGACACCCCCGCCGCGGCCGCCGCCCTGTCCATCCTCGACTCCCCCGCCCTCACCTGACGCTGCGCTCGACTCCGCCGCGCGTACGCTGGCGCTGCTCGAACCCGCCGTGGGGTGAGGCCCGGCGGGGTGTCGGTTGCCGGACTGTCGGTAGCCTCTGGTAGAAGAGTGCTATCAAACATGTGTTCGGAGAGTGGACGGAGTGGAGTAGCGACGATGACCGGGAAGGGACTGACCAAGACGGATCTGGAGCAGATCCGTGGCGTGCTCGACGGCGGCAAGCGGCCGCGTGTGATGTTCACCGAGTCGGCCGGGCAGATCGCCGGCCAGATCGGCCAGGTCGTCGCCCTGGAGGATCCGGACGCCGGTGACGAGTGGATCGTGGTGAAGTTCGGCGGCGACGCCCTGCCCTTCTCCCCCGCCGATCTCCAGATGCCGCCTCGGGGCGCGGCTGCCCGGCGTGCCGACGCCGTGGTGACGCCGGCTCCGGAGCAGACTGAGCCGGGCGGGCGGCGTCCGCTCGCGATCGGCGAGGACCTCATCGATCCCGCCAAGCCCAGCACCGAGAAGACCGCACGTCAGGAGCCCGCAGTGTCCGAAGAAACCCCCGCCGAGCCGGCCGCGCCGGCGCCTCGTAAGCCGGCCGCGCGTGCCGCGAAGGTGAAGACCCCGCCGGGGTTGGTGGTGACGCTGGCCTACACCGAGGGTGAGTGGACGGTCGGCGCGATGCAGGGCTCCAAGGCGCTGGCCAAGCCGTATGTCATCAAGCCGGCGGAGGCGCTGAAGATGGTGAGCCTGCTCGACGTGCCGGGCGTGCAGGAGGCCGTGGAGCACATTCTGGAGTCCGAGCGCGACAACGCGCGGGCGGCGGCGGAGAAGCTGCGGGCGGAGCTGGCCGAGGTCGAGGCGAAGCTGGCCGAGCTGGGCGCCTGAGCCCACCCGTTCGGGGTCAGGCCAGCAGCACCGCCAGCGGGAAGACCACGAACTCGACGTAGAACAGCTTCCAGATCAGCATGTAGTAGCGACGGACGGCGTCGGTGTCGGCGCCGTCCACGCGTATCCCGGTCAGCCACAGCACCGCCAGCGCGGCGGCGTGCGCGGCGACGAGCACCACGCTGTCGACGTCCGGGACGCCGGCCAGCCCGGCGGCGATGACGGCGGCGTACCCGAGGCTCAGGATCGCCTGGCACAGCCGCAGGGTGCGGCGGGGGCCGATGGTCAGCACCAGGGTCGAGATCTGGTGGCGGCGGTCGCCGTCGACGTCCGGGATGTCTTTCATCAGGGCGATGACGGCCGCGAACCCGGCCATGAACCCCACCATGAGCAGCACGTACGCCGGCAGTTCGGCCCGCCCGGTGAGCGCGGCCGAGTAGGCGAGGTAGACGCCGAGGTTGGCCACGACCGCACGGGCGGCGATGATGCACGCCGCGGCCAGCAGCGGGAACCGTTTGAGCCGCATCGGCGGCACCGAGTAGCCGGTGCCGATCGCGGCGATGATCGCGATCGCGGTGAACAGGTAGCGGCCTTGCAGCCCGGCCAGCAGCAGCGCCACCCCGCCGGAGACGGCCACGATCGCGACCGCGCCGCCGCGGCGCAGCGTACCGGCGGCCAGCGGCAGGTAGGGCTTGCTGATCCGGTCGATCTCGACGTCGGTGAGCTGGTTGAGCCCGACGACGTAGACGTTGACGGCGAGGCTGGCGACCAGCACCACCAGCCACAGGGCGGGGTCTTGTCGTTGGGCGGCATGGGTGGCCAGCACGTAGAGCGCGCAGACCGCCAAGGCGGTGCCGATGATCGTGTGCGGGCGCGAGAACGCCCACAGGGTGCGCAGTCCCGCCGCGGTGGTCCTCATGCCGCTGACTATGCCTTGATCAAGGATGCCGCACCACCGGCTCGCCACTGGTGGTGCGGCATTTTCATCCCCTCGGTGCAGTGGTTGAGTCGGTCCGGGTGGGATGACTGAGTCCTCCGCGACGGGGCGACTGAGTAGGCGGGTGAGCCCCCTCAGTGAGCGCCGTCGGGGATGTGCTCGACGCCGATGCGCTTGCGGAACACCCAGTAGGTCCAGCCCTGGTAGAGCAGCACCAGCGGGGTGAACACGACCGCCACCCAGGTCATGATCTTCAGCGTGTACGGGGTGGACGACGCGTTCTGCGCGGTCAGGCTCCACTCGGGCAGCAGCGACGACGGGAACACGTTCGGCCACAGCGCCACGAACAGCGACACCACCGTCAACGCGATGGCCGCCGCCGTCCCGGCGAACGCCCAGCCTTCCTTGCGGGTGCCCGGCCGCTGCCCCTTGCGTACGACTATGAGTGACAGGGAGGCCGCGAACGCCGCGACGGCTGCCACGGACAGCACGATCGACGCGCCGGTGGACCGGTAGCTGAAGGTGAACGCGAAGAACGCCACCGCGAACAGCGCGGCGAGCAGGCCGGCCTTCGACGCGACCGCGCGGGCGTGGTCGCGGACCTCGCCGGTGGTCTTGAGGGTCAGGAAGATCGCGCCGTGGGTGAGGAACAGCAGCACCATGGTCACCCCGGCGAGGACCGAGTACGGGTTGAGCAGGTCCCAGAATGAGCCGACGTATTCCAGCGGGCCGTTCGGCAGCGGCTTGGGCCGGATCTTGAGGCCGTGGACGATGTTGCCGAACGCGACGCCCCACAGGAACGCCGGGACCACCGACCCGATCACGATGCAGGCGTCCCACCGCCGCCGCCACTTCGGGTCGTCGCGGGTGCCCCGGTACTCGAACGCCACCCCGCGCACGATCAGCGCGACCAGGATGAGCAGCAGCGGCAGGTAGAACGCGCTGAACATGGTGGCGTACCACTCGGGGAACGCGGCGAAGGTCGCGCCGCCGGCGGTGATGACCCACACCTCGTTGCCGTCCCAGACCGGCCCGATCGTGTTGATCAGGACGCGGCGGCGGCGTTCCGCGAGGGCCCGGTCGCCGTGGGCCCGCCCGAGCACGGGCAGCAGCATGCCGACGCCGAAGTCGAAGCCTTCCAGGACGAAGTAGCCGGTCCACAGGATGGCGATGAGGATGAACCAGACGGTGGTCAGTTCCATGTCTTGTCTCCGCCTCAGACTCAGTACGCGAACGCGAGGGGCTGGTCGGTCTTGTCGGGCCGCTCCGGCGGCGGCGTCACGTCCGGCACGCCGGCCTTGGCGTACTTGAGCAGCAGCCCGACCTCGACGATCGCGAGCACGCCGTAGAGCGCGGTGAACACGGTCAGCGAGGTGATCACCTCACTGACGCCGACCGTCGGCGACACCCCTTGCGCGGTTTTGAGCTGGCTGAACACGATCCACGGCTGGCGGCCCATCTCGGTGAAGATCCAGCCGACCGAGTTCGCGGCCAGCGGCAGCAGCGGCAGGGACAGCCCGGCCCAGCGCAGCCAGCGCGTCCTGGGCGTACGCCCGCGCCGGGTCGCCCACAGCGCCCAGAGGGCGAACAGCCCGGCGATCGCCCCGAAGGTGATCATGAGGCGGAACGTCCAGTAGGTCACCGGGATGATCGGCGTGTAGCTGCCCGGCCCGAACTTCTGCTCGTACTCGGCCTGCAGGTCGTTGATGCCCTGGACCTGCCCGTCGAAGCTGCCCGTCCCCAGGAACGACAGCAGGCCCGGGATCTCGATCGAGTAGATCGGCTCGCTGCCGTCGAGGGTGCCGATGGTGAACAGCGAGAACGGCGCCGGCTGCGCGGTCTCGTACAGGGCCTCGGCCGCCGCCATCTTCATCGGCTGCACCTCGGTCATGATCTTGCCCTGGGTGTCGCCGGTGACGAACAGCGCCGCGGTCGCCACCAGCACCGTCCACCCGCCGACCTTCAACGCGCTGCGGTACGCCCGCCGGTCGGCGTCCTTGTCCGCGTCGCCGGTGGGGCGCTTGCGCATGACGTGCCATAGCGCCACCCCGGCGACCAGGGCGCCCCCGGTCAGGAAACAGCCGGCGAGGGTGTGCGGGAAGGTCACCAGGGTGACCTTGTTCGTCAGGACCGCCCCGAAGTCGGTCAGCTCGGCCCGGCCGGTCTCGGGGTTCAGCTTGAACCCGACCGGGTTCTGCATGAACGAGTTCGCGGCCAGGATGAAGTACGCCGACAGCGCGGTGCCGAACGCGGCGATCCAGATGCACGCCAGGTGGATCTTGCGGGGCAGCTTGTCCCAGCCGAAGATCCACAGCCCGAGGAACGTCGACTCGAGGAAGAACGCCAGCAGCGCCTCGATGGCCAGCGGCGCGCCGAAGATGTCGCCGACGAACCGCGAGTACGCCGACCAGTTCATGCCGAACTGGAACTCCTGCACGATGCCGGTGACGACACCCATCGCGAAGTTGATCAGGAACAGCTTGCCGTAGAACTTGGTCAGCTTCAGCCAGCGCACGGCGTGCGGGTCGCCGCGCTTCTCGGCGCGTACCCAGGCGGTCTGGAATCCCGCCACGAGGAACGACAGCCCGATCGTGATCGGCACGAAAAGGAAGTGGTAGACGGTGGTGATGCCGAACTGCCACCTGGCCCAGTCGAGCGCGTCCATGCCTGTCCCTCCGCCGGTCGTCCTGCCATGACCCGTCTGCCGTGACCATACGACCGCCCCGGGTGCCTTGGAGGGGAAATGTGACCCAACTCCGCAGGCCGCAGGTCCTGCGCCGGGTGGGGTGGTCTGACCGGATTCGATGGCCGGGCCCGTCGATCCCCTGCTGGGAATGGGTTCCCCCGTCGCGCGCCCGCTCAGCTGGTGCGCAGAAATCGTGTTTGCGCACGTCGCGGCCACAGCCGCCCGCCATGAGTCGATAGTCTACGGCTATCGCCGCAGCATTCCGCCCCGGTCTACGGGCATCGCCGGGGCTTCGGGTGCCGGGCCCGGCCGGGCGGGTCATGTCTGCTGAGGCCGGGCGTCGCTGGGCGGGCTTGGTGATCTCCGGATGCTCGCGTGAGGGGCGTGGCCGGGCTGGTGCGGTGATCTCGGGGCGTTCGCGTGTCTGGCATCGCTGGGCGGGCTCGATGATCTCCGGATGCTTGCGTACCTCACCGGCCGGCCGAAAGGTGCTCCGCCTTCCGGAGATCACCGTATCCGGGCCCTCCCGAGCCGGCCCTCGCACGACGCGGCTGCCCGGCGCCGCGCCGGCGCGCCCACGCGGGCCCGGCGCGATAGCCGTCCGACCCGAGCCGTCCGACCCGAGCCGTCCGACCCGCGCCGCATGAGCCGCACGAGACGCCCCGGTGACACCGACCCAGCCCCAGGTGTGCCACGATCGTCCCGCGATGAGCGCGACGACTGCCCCGACCGGCCCCCGTTGGCGCGCGCCCCTGGTCTGGCGCGTGCTGCAGGGCCTCGCCCGGATCCTGACCGGCCTGCTAGCCCGGCTCGAGGTCACCGGCGACGTGCCGGCCGGACTGCGCCACGGGCCGCTGATCCTGGCCGTGAACCACATCGGCACGTTCGACCCGATCGCTTTGTCGGCCGCCACGCGCAAGATCGGCGTACGGCCGCGGATCATGGCGACGGGCGGCCTGTTCCGGGCGCCGATCGTCGGCACGGCGATGAAGGCCAGCGGGCACATCCGGGTCAACCGAACCCGCGTGTCGGCCGACGAGGCGCTGGCGTCGGCAGCCGTCGACGACGCGGTCGCCGCGCTCGCCGAAGGCAGCGTCGTGGCCGGCTACCCGGAGGGCCGCATCACCCTCGATCCCGGGCTGTGGCCCGAACGGGGCCGCAGCGGCATGGCCCGGCTGGCGCTGATCACCGGCGCGACCGTCGTCCCCGTCGCCCAATGGGGGTCACACGAAGTCATCCCGTACGCCGACATCCTGCCCAACCTCGCCCGCGCCGTATGGCGGGACATCCGCGTACGCCCGACGGTCAAGGTGCACTTCGGCACCCCGGTCGACCTGTCCGGGCTGGACCCCGCCGTACGCGGCGACGTCCAACGCGCCACCGACCGCATCATCGCAGCGCTGCACTCGGAACTGGCGCCACTGCGCAAGGACGAACCCGAACGGCCCGCGTACGCCGACCCGACCCGGCCCAGCGAGACCCGGCGGTCGTTCAACCCCGACTCACGTACGCCGACGGTGCTTGATGTACGCGGCGACGACCTCCCGGGTGCTGGCCAACCCCAGCAGCGCCCGTAACTCGGCGACCCGGCGGTTCGCCGTCCGTAACGACATCCACTCCGATTGTGCGGCCGCGGCGATGGTCTGCCCGTCGGCCAGCCGCTCCAGCAGGGCCACCTGATCGGGGGCAAGGCGCACCACCCAGTCGTCGGAGCCGGTTTCGGCAGCCAACCCGAACACCTCCCCACCCTCCGCGCCGCCGGGGGGACCGGTGCCGCCGGCGCGTCCCTCCCCTTCGAGGCCTGCCTATTAAATTGACGATCGTTCGGACATTGTCACTGACGACGTACGGATTGACTAGAGGCATCCGGCAACCGGCAGACCTACCCTCGGCAGAACGTCGGATACCCGCCAGGAAGATGGACGTCTCTCCCACCCGAACCTGACGGACGTGTCGCGCCGTACGAGAGCGCCCCCCGGCGGAAGCGGCGCGCCGGGACGGGACCGGCCACCCGGATGATCGCGGCCGGCACCCGGTACTGGCATCATCTGCCGCTATGACCGCAGAAGCGCCGCCCCAGACGGGGGCCGCCGCCTTGTCCACGCCGCGGGAGCGGCTCGGTTGGTACTTCTACGACTGGGCCAACTCGGCGTTCTCCACGACCGTCGTCACCGCCTTCCTCGGCCCCTACCTGACGGCGATCGCGAAGGCGGGCGCCGACGCCGCCGGCAACGTGCACCTGCTCGGCCTGACGTTCAAAGCCGGGTCGCTGTTCCCCTACGCCACCTCCCTGTCGGTGGCGTTGCAGGTCCTCGTACTGCCCATCGCCGGCGCGATGGCCGACCGGTCCAGCCGCAAACGCCGCCTGCTCGGCCTGTTCGCCTACATCGGCGCGGTCGCCACGATCGGCCTGCTGTTCCTCACCGGCGAGCGGTACGCCCTCGGCGCCACCCTGTTCCTCATCGCCAACGTCGCGTTCGGCGCCAGCGTCGTGGTCAACAACTCGTTCCTGCCGCAGCTGGCCGACGAGAACGACCGCGACGCCGTGTCCAGCCGCGGCTGGGCGTTCGGCTACCTCGGCGGCGGTCTGCTGTTCCTGTTCAACGTCGTCGCCGTGGTCCTGTTCGGCACCGACGACCACAGCAAGGCCGAAGTCGCCCGCTGGTCGCTGGTCTCCGCCGGCGTCTGGTGGGCCGTGTTCACCACCCTGCCGCTGATGTGGCTCCGCGACCGGCCCGCGACCGGCGGCGAACGCCACGGCAACGTTCTGCTCGACGGCTTCCGCCAGCTGTGGCACACGCTGCGCAGCCTCAAGGCGTACCCGCTGACCCTGTTCTTCCTGATCGCGTTCCTCGTCTACAACGACGGCATCCAGACCGTCATCGGCCTGGCCGGCACCTACGCCTCCGAAGAACTCGGCTTCGACATCACCGTCACCATGCCCGTCATCCTCATGGTCCAGTTCATGGCGTTCGGCGGCGCACTGCTGCTCGGCTGGCTCGCCAAGCTGTTCGGCGCGTGGAAGACCGTCCTCGGCAGCCTCGCGGTCTGGTCCGTCATCGTCGTCGCCGCCTACTTCCTGCCCGAAGGCAAAGTCCTGCCGTTCGCCGCGCTCGCCGCCGCGATCGGCCTGGTCCTCGGCGGCAGCCAAGCCCTCTCCCGGTCGCTGTTCTCCCAGCTCATCCCCAAGGGCCGCGAAGGCGAATACTTCGGCCTGTACGAGATCTCCGACAAGGGCACCAGCTGGCTCGGCCCACTGCTGTTCGGCTTCGCGTTCGACCAGACCGGCAGCTACCGGTTCGCGATCGTCTCACTCATCGCGTTCTTCATCTTCGGCTTCGCCGCACTGCTCGCCGTGCCCATGCGGCGCGCGATCGCCGCCGCCGGCAACACACCGCCCAAGCTTCTCTAACATCAACGTGTACGCCGTGTGCACACCGGGTGGTGTGCACACGGCAGCCTGCGTTTACTAGGCTGCCGCCCGTGGATCACACCGGACACGGGGCGTCCTGCCATGCGGCGGGCGACGGCCGACTACGCGACGGAGCCTCCCTGAAGTTCTTCTGGGGGCCGATGGACTGCGGCAAGTCCACACTGGCCCTGCAGATGGACTACAACCACTCCCGGCAAGGCCGCCGCGGCGTCGTGCTCACCCGCAACGACCGGTCCATGAGCCCCCGCGTCACCACCCGCATCGGCCTGTCCCACGAGGCCGTCGAAGTGACCGACGACCTAGACCTCGTCACCCTCGTCCGGGAACGCTGGGCCGCCGGCGCCGCCGTCGACTACCTGATCTGCGACGAAGCCTGCTTCTACACCGAGCACCAGATCGAACAGCTCGCCGACCTCGTCGACACCTACGACGTCGACGTGTACGCCTTCGGCCTGGCCACCGACTTCCGCTCCCAACTGTTCCCCGCCGCCCGCCGCCTGTTCGAACTCGCCGACAGCGTCCACCGACTCCAAGTCGAAGTCCTCTGCTGGTGCGGCCGGCCCGGCCTGCTCAACGCCCGCATCGTCGCCGGCACCGTCGCCCGCGAAGGCGAACAGGTCGTCATCGGCGACACCGGCGCCACCGAAGCCGACGTACGCTACCAAGTACTGTGCCGCCGCCATTACCGCGCCGGCGAACTGGGCACCAAGGACACCGCTCTGGCGCACGACGGCTCGGCTGAGTAGCGTCACCCTATGGGACGAGTAAGCAGCGGTACCTTCGACGAAGCCATATCAGCCTGGCGTCAATGGCAAGACGCACCCTGGGGACGACTGCGGTACGCCATCGCCGCCGCCAACCTCGCCCGCCACCTCGACGAAGCCCTCCCCGGCGGAGCCCCCGGACACGTCCTCGACGTCGCCGGCGGCAACGGAGTCGAAGCCGTCCGCCTCGCCACCGCCGGTCACAAAGTGACGCTCGTCGACTACTCCGCGCAGATGCTCGCCGCCGCGACCGAACTCGCCCGCAAAGCCGGCGTCGCCGACCGCATGACCATCGTGGAATCCGACGTCGCCCGCCTGCCCGACCTGCTCGCCGGCCTCGAACACGACCTCGTCCTCTGCCACAACCTGCTGCCCTACGTCACCGACGTCGAAGCCGCCCTCACCACCTGCCTCGACACCCTGCGCCCCGGCGGCGTCCTCTCCGTCATCAGCAACAACGCCCACAGCGAACCCCTCCGCGTCGCCGTACGCGAACAGGACCCCTCCGCCGCCCTCGAAGCCCTCAACTCACCAGTACGCATGACCCGCACCTTCGGCGCCCCGATGACCCCCCGCACCGCCGACGAAGTCATCGCCGTCCTGTCCAAACTCGGCGCCCGCGTCGAAGGCCACTACGGCATCCGCAGCGTCTGCGACTACATGGCCGACGACGACCGCAAATACGACGCCAGCTTCTACGCCGAACTCGAACGCCTCGAGATCGCCCTCGCCGACCGGCTCCCCTACAAACTCACCGCCCGGCTCTTCCACGTCATCGCGGTCAAACCACTCGCCTGACCGGCTCCGGGGCGCGTACCGTCGCCCGGATGCGCCCCGGACCCGGCGAACTCCTGCACTTCTCCGAAGACCCCAGCATCACCGTCTTCCACCCCCACCTCGCCCCCACCGCCCGCGAAACCAGCGCCTACGTGTGGGCCGTCGACACCCACCACAGCCCGTCCTACTGGTTCCCCCGCCAATGCCCCCGCGCGATGGCCTGGACCACCCCCGACACCGACCCGGCCGACGCCGCACGCCTCCTCGGCCCCGCCACCACCCGAGTCCACGTCATCGAATACGACTGGCTCCCCGCCCTCCAAACCACCACCCTGTACGCCTACCGCCTCCCCGCCGCCGCCTTCCACCCCATCCACGAAGACGGCCACGCGTACGTCGCCACCACCACCGTCGAACCACTCGGCCCCGCCGAACCCGTCGGCGACCTCCTCACCACCCACCGCGACGCCGCCATCGAACTCCGCCTCACCACCACCCTCTGGCCCTGGTGGGACGAAGTCATCACCAGCACCCTCGCCTTCAGCGGCATCCGGCTGCGCAACGCCCGCCCCCGACCCTGACCCGCACCCTGAGACTTCCCTGAAACGCCCGCACGGCAGCGGCAGAACTTGCGCCCAGCAGCCATCATGGGCAGATGGTCTTCAAGAAACTCCTGGGCAGCCTCGGCATCGGCGGACCCACCGTCGACACCGTGCTATCCACCCCCACCGCCACCCCCGGCGGCCCCCTCCAGGGCCAGATCCACCTCAAAGGCGGCGGCTCCGACACCGACATCGAAGGCATCACCCTCATCCTCGTGGCCCAATCCGCCGGCGCCACCTTCGAGGTAGCCCGCATCAACGCCACCGGACGCTTCACCCTGCCCGCCGGCGCCACCCACGCGATCCCCCTGAACAGCCAGACCCCGTGGGAAACCCCCATCACCACCATCTACGGCCAGCCCCTGCCCGGCACAACCCTCGGCGTACACACCCAGGTCGACGTCCGCGGCGGCTCCGGTAAAACCGACCTCGACCCGCTCACAGTCGCACCCCTGCCGGTCCACAACCACCTCCTCGACGCCCTCGGCACCCTCGGCTGCCGATTCATCCGCGCCGACCTACGCCCCGGCCAGCAAGTCGGCCTCCCCACCCCGGTCGTCCAGCGCATCGCGTTCTACGCCCCCGCCGACGCCCGCCAACCCGGCGCGCACCTGCCCCAACTCAGCCTCAACTTCGCCGCCAACGCGCACGCCCTCGACATCGAGATCGAAGCCGGTTGGGGCACCCCGCCCATCCACCACACCCTCGCCCACACCGACGCCGGCGGCGACCTCACCGAGATCATCGCCAGCTGGGTCCGCGAAGCCCTCGCCCGCGTCCCCCAGCAGTCGACACAACCCGGCGCGTTCATGCAGCCCGCCCAACCCGGCTACCAGCAGCAGCCCGGCTACCGCCCCAGCGGACCCGGATACGCCGCCGCCGGCAACCACGGCGGCTACCGCGGCGGCCACGACCGGGGCTATGACCGCGGCTATGACTACCGCGGTTACGACAGCGGACGCCGCGGCCCCGGCATGGGCGGCATGATCGCCGCCGGAGCAGGCGGAGCCGCCCTCGGCTTCCTCGGCGGCATGGTCATCAGCGACATGATGACCCCCGACGTGAACGTCACCGAAAACGTCACCGAGAACTACTACGACACCGGCGGCGACACCGGCGACAGCGGATACACCGACACGGGCTACGACCCCGGGTACGCCGACACCAGCTACGACGGCGGAGGCTACGACAGTGGCGGCTACGACGCCGGAGGCGATTTCGGCGGCGGAGACTTCGGCGGTGGAGACTTCGGCGGTGGGGACTTCGGCGGAGGCGACTTCTGACACCCACCCGCCGACCTGCCATCCGGCCCACCCGCTGACCCACTGGTCACCAGGCAGAGCGCGGAGCTAGGCTGACGCCCATGTTCAAGGCCGTCGTCTGCTTCGCGCTCTTCTTCATCGCCGTCGGAGCAGCCGGCATGTTCTTCGCCGAACAACGCCGAAAGATGGGCGGCCCCCGCCGCTGATCAACGCCCCAAAGGGCCGGCAACCGGACGAGCCGCCGCATACCACTCGGCCAACTCGGCGAACAACCGCCGATGCTCCGACGGCGACCCGATCTCCGCCCGCCGCTCCGGATGCCGCACATAAAACTCGATCGCATCCGCCAAAAACCGGCTGTCCACCTCCAACTCCTGCAGCGGCAGCTCATCAGCGAACGGCACGAACCCAAGCCGCCGCACCCCACCCGGCGCAACCGCCAAATGCAGCCACCGCGCCAGAAAATGCGACACCACAGCCTGCTGCGCCGGCGCGACCGCCGCCCACGGAATCTCCACCCGACCCAGCGGACCCCACCGGGTGATCCCCTCCGGCGTCAACGCCACCGACCGCCGTCGCAACGCGAGCACCAGCCACACGCCCACCAGCACGGCATATGTCGCCAAGAGCGCGGTGTCCCACGGCGACACCTGATCCGCCCACTCCCCGCCGAGGCGCGGCCGGAGAAGCCGACCCGCCTGTACCGACGCGAGCACCATCCACAACAACGGCAACAACGCCACCGACCACCGCGCCGGCACCTCGAACGCCCGCCCGGAGGCCACGAAGGCAGCCGGACCACGGCCATCCCGGAACAGCACGACCAACGAAGCCACCAGCACCGCGACCGTCACCGGCAACAACAGCGCGATCGCAGCGAACGGCACAACCACCACGGCGGCCATCAACCCGACCACACCGCCGACCGACACCAGACTTCGCAGCCGTCCCACCCGCCGCGGCTCCCCCGGCGAACCCATCGACATGGCTGACACGGTAAGCCCCACCCGCCAGTGCCACTCATCACACGAACTGGCCCGGCCCCACCCCGAACGGCCACAATCCGCAGCCGTGGACTTCGCCGGACTCCCCATCCTCATGATCGCCGCAGCCACCGGCGGAGCCGTCGACGCCATCGTCGGCGGCGGCGGCCTCGTCGTCCTCCCCGCCATGCTGCTGGCCTCCGGCCTCCCCCTGCCCACGATCCTCGGCACCAACAAGCTCACCGCGATCGCCGGCACCTCCTCCGCCGCCTACACATACGCCCGCCACACCGCCATCGACTGGAAAGTGGCCGGCCCCGCCGCCGGATTCGCCGTCCTCAGCTCCGGCCTCGGCGCCCTCTTCGCCGGCAGCGTCCCCGCCAGCGCGTACCGGCCCGTCATCCTCGGCGTCCTCGTCGCCGTAGCCCTCTTCGTCACCTTCCGGCCCAGCCTCGGCCTCGCCGCCGACCCAGCCAAACGCACCCGCGTACGCATCGCGACCATGATCGCCCTCGGCGGCGGAGCCATCGCGTTCTACGACGGAGCCATCGGCCCCGGCACCGGCACCTTCCTCGTCCTCGCCTTCACCGGCATCATCGGCGCGGACTTCGTCCACGGCAGCGCGATGGCGAAGATCCTCAACACCGGCACCAACCTCGGCGCACTGGCCGTCTTCGGCTACTTCGGTCACGTCGACTGGCTCCTCGGCGCGATCCTGGCCGTCTGCAACATCGCCGGTGCCCAACTCGGCGCGCGACTGGCCCTCAAACGGGGCGCCAAGTTCATCCGAATCGTGCTCCTCGTCGTCGTCCTCGGACTCGTCGCGAAACTCGGCTGGGACCAGTTCCACTGACCGCTCCCCTACGGAGAAGTCGATCAGTCCCGTCGGGGAACGATCAGGGCGCCCGGGACACGACACGCCGGTCGATCACGACCGCTAGTTCATGATCACGCGGAAAGCCGGGTCACGCGGAAAAGCCGGGGGTTGGTGGTCGGTGCGCCGAAGGCGCTCCTTCTAGAAGGGCGCCGAAGGCGCTATCGCGGTAACCGTGGAACAGTCACACCGCGTAGGGCATCCTAGGACTCTAGGTGTATGACAATGTGATCGTGACTCACCCCGATGCCGAGCAGACCCGGCGGGCGCTGCTGGAGAGCCGTCCCGATCTGGTGGACGGATTCGACGAACACCTTCCGGCGGCCCGGGCCGCGGTCCTGCGTCGACTGTGGACGGCCCTGCGGCGGGAGCCGATCCCCGGGGTGGCCGGGGTCAAGACGGTCGGCGGCGACGCCCTGGTGACGCTCACCGACGGCCGGATGGCCATCGGCCCCGCCCTCGACCAATACGCCGAAGCCAGCCCAGACGTCCGCATCCGCGTACAGGTGAACGGCGGCACGGGGGCGTACGCCGATCCGGCGGAGCTGCTGAACGCCGTGGACCCGCAAACCCAAGGGCTGCAACGGGAACTGAGCAACAGCGTCGCGAACCTGGCCCTGGCCAGGACAGGGCAGCCCAGCGTGGATCTGACCGAGCTGCAGGGCGACCCGAACGGGCTGGCGGTGCTGGAGCAGTCGGTCGTCGACGGCCACCCGCTGCATCCGTGCTGCCGCACGCGGCTGGGGATGTCGACCGCCGACGTCCTGGCGTACGCCCCGGAGCACCGCACGCCGGTCGAGCTGGAGGTCTGGTCGGTGCCGCCGAGCCGGTGGCTGACGACGGGCGCCGGCACGCCCCCGCGGTTGGTCCTGCATCCCTGGCAGGCGGCCCACTACGGAGACGACCTGCGACGGCTCGGGGGACGGCCGGTGGAGCGGATCGTGGCCCGGCCGCTCATGTCGTTGCGGACGCTGGCTGCGGCAAGGGACCCGTCCCGGCATTACAAGACGGCGCTGGGCGTGCAGATGACCAGCGCGGTACGCCAGGTCTCCCCCGCCGCCGTCCATAACGGACCCTTGGTGAGCGACCTGTTGAGCCGGCTCGCGGCCGATCTGCCGATCCGCGTCTTCCCTGAGGTGGCCGCAGGCGCGGTCCTCGTCGACGGCGCGCCCCACCCGATGCTGGCGTACACCGTCAGACGGGCCCCGCTGCCGCAGGCGGGTGACGTGTGGACGCCGTTGGCTGCGGTCGCCCAGCCGGACGTGCTGGACCAGATCCTGCGGATCGGCTACGGGGGTCATCCGGTGGCGTTCTGGCGTGATCTGACGACCGTCCTGATCCCGCCGGTGCTGACGCTGCTGGCGCGGGGCGCCGGGCTGGAGGCGCACGGCCAGAATCTGCTCGTCCGGCTCGCGTACGGCCGGCCCGCCGAGGCGGGCTATCGGGACGTCGGCGGCATCCATCTGCACGCCGGTCGCCTGCGCGAGGCCGGGATGGATCTGCCCGCCGTCCAGGGCAGCCTGGTCACCGATGGTCTCGACGAGCTGCGGGCCAAACCGTTCGCGACGCTGTTCGCCGTGGTGCTCACCGAGATCGCGCACACGCTCCAGCAGCGGCACGGCGCCGATCCCCAGACGCTCTGGCGCATGGCGGCCGACCTCGCCGAGCAGGCCCCAGATCCGCGCGATCGGCTGGCGTTGGCCGGAACCACCCTGCCGATCAAGGCGACTACTGCGATGCGGCTGGCCGCCGATCCGGTCGCCGACATCTGGACCCCGATCACCAATCCGCTGGCTGGAGTGTGATGACAGACTTCCGAAGCCGGGCCGAGGACGCCGTCGAGGGCAAGCTCGCCGCGGCGCTGCGGCGTGAGGGCCTCACGCCGGGCGAGGTGACCGCGCCGCTGCGGGCCGAGCTCGACGACGCGATCGACAAGCTCACCCTCGCGTACCGCCGCCGGTCTGCGGCCGACGATCAGGCCCGCGCCTCCGGAGCACCGGACCTGCTCACGCTGATCGACGATCGGCCCGCCGACGACCAAGTGGTACGCCTGGAGCAGCTGGCCACGGAGGGGCACAACCTGCACCCGTGCGGTCGTACGCGGCTGGGCTGGACGCGTACCGACGCGGAGGCGCACGACCTGGAGAGCCCGGGGACAACGGTGCGCTTCGTCGGCGTACCAGTTGATGATCATGTCGGAGACGATCTGGGTGAGCGGCTCGATGTGCCGGCACCGCGCGGGCATCGCGCCCAGCCGGTGCATGAGTGGCAGCTGGGCGTCGTGCGCGAGCGGTACCCGCAGCTGCCGGTGCTGGACGCGAGCCTGCCCGCGCGGGTGACCGCGGCCGTCCGGACACTGTGGACTCCGGTGGGCTATCTGAAGGTGTCGCTCGACGTGCAGATCACCTCGACCCGGCGGACCATCTCCATCGCCAGTACGCGCAACGGTCCGCTGCTGTCGGCGGTGCTGCCGCCGCTGCTGGCCGAGTGCGACGAGCGGGCCGTGCTGTTGCGCGAGCCGGTCGGGGCGGCGTCGACGCTGGGCTCGGGCCGGGACCTGTCGGCGATCCTCCGTGAGCCGTTGCCGGCGATGGCGCCCGGCGAGCATCCCGTGCCGGCGATCGCGTTGTCGGCGGCCGAGCCGATCACCGGCGAGCCGATCGCGAGGCTGTTGCTGGCGCGCTCGGGGCTGTCCGCGACGGCCTTCGCCGAGCAGTACGCCCGCCTGCTGCTGACCCCGGTGCTCGGCATGGTCACGCGGTACGGCGTGGGGCTGGAGGCGCACCTGCAGAACTGCCTGGTGACCTTCACCGGCGGGGTGCCGACCCGGCTGATCCTGCGGGACCTGGCCGGGCTGCGGCTGCATCGCGGGCGGCTGACCGAGGCCGGGCTGAGCCTCGACCTGTGGCCCGGTTCGGTGGTCGGCACCGACGACGAGGCCGTGCTGCTGGCGAAGGTGGCGTACACGGCGTTCCAGGCCCACCTCGGCGACGTCGTGCACGCCCTCGGCGATCCGCCCGGGACGTGGGCGGCGATCCGCCGCGTGGTCGACGAGATCTACGACGATCTCGCCCCGGCGCGACCGGACCCGGCCAAGGCCGACCACGCGTTCCTGACCGCGCCGACGGTGCCGCACAAGGCGCTCGTCCGCATGCGGCTCGACCCGGCGCGCGGCGACGTCTACGTCCCGATGGAGAATCCGCTGCATGAGCCTGCCTGATCAGGTGCTGTCCGCGCTGGCTTCGACGGAGCGTCCGGTGTGCGCCTACATCTACGACACCGGGGTGGCCCGGGATCGGGTGGCGGCCGTCCGCGCCGCGCTGCCGCCCGGCGCGACGCTGTACTACGCGGTCAAGGCCAACGGGCATCCGGCCCTCGTCGGGGCGTACGCCGACACGGCCGACGGGCTGGAGGTCGCGTCCGGGGGCGAGCTGGCCCTCGCCCTCGACGCGGGCGCACGGCGGATCGCGTTCGGCGGGCCGGCCAAGACTCCGGCCGAACTGTCGGCGGCACACGAGGCCGCCCGGACGACCGACCTGACCCTGCACGTCGAGAGCGCCCTGGAGCTGCGGCGGCTGGGCGCCCTCGGCCCGCTCCCCTCGTCAGCCCGCGTCGCGCTGCGGGTCAACCGGGCGGTAGCCGGTCCGGCGGGCTCGCACGCCATGACGGGTACGCCCACGCCGTTCGGCATCGACGAGACGCAGCTGGCCTCGGTCGCTTCGCTGGCCGCTTCGTTGGGAGTGCCGGTGTGCGGGTTCCACCTGCACGCGGTGAGCAACTCCCTCGACGCCCCGGCGTACGCCGCGTTCGCCGCCGACGCGGTCGCCTGGTCCCGGCGTACGGCGGCGGAGCTGGGCATCGACCTGCGGTATGTGAACGTGGGCGGCGGTTTCGGCATCTCCTACGACGACCCCGGCCGCTCGTTCGACCTCACGGCCCTGGACTGGTCGGCGCTGGACCTGCCGGACGGCGTGGAACTGGCCTTCGAACCCGGGCGCTTCCTCGCCGCCCCCGCCGGTTGGTACGCCGCCGAGGTGCTGGACCTCAAACGCACCCACGGCCGGTGGTTCGCCGTGCTGCGCGGCGGCACCCATCACTTCCGGCTGCCCGCCGCCTGGGGCTACAGCCACCCGTTCACCGTCGTACGCGTCGACGACTGGCCCCATCCGTGGGAGCGCCCGGAGATCTCCGGCGTCGAAGTGGACGTCGTCGGCGAACTGTGCACCCCGCGTGACGTGCTCGCCCGGCGTACGCCCATCGACCGGTTGCGCGTCGGTGACCTGCTGGTCTTCGGCCAGACCGGGGCGTACGGATGGGACATCTCCCACCACGAGTTCCTCCGCCATCCACACCCGGATGTGATCGTCCTCTGACAGCCTGTGACGGGTGATCACAAGATGGTCTCCCAGAACAGCGCAACCCTCTGGTAACCCCCTAGACTGTGCCGGGTCTCACCCCCAATGAGCCCTATTTAGCCCCGCCACCCCCTCGGAGGCACCCGACATGCCGAACGGTCGCTCCGCCGCCGTCCGGTCGCACCGCCGCAGCTCCCCTCGCCGCAGCGGCCGCACCGCGCTGTTCATCCTCGTGCCCCTCCTCGTGGCGGTCGCCGCCGGCGGAGGCGTCTACGGCTACCAGAACTTCCTGGCCGACCGCTGCTCCGGTGAGGTGACCGCGACGATCGTCGCGGCGCCGTCCACCGCGACGCTGCTCGCGGATCTGGGCAAGACCTGGGCGGCTACCAACCCCAACGTGGACGGCCACTGCGGCAAGGTCACCGTGACCCCGGCCGACTCCAACAAGGTCGCCAACGCCCTGTCCGGCGTGTGGCCGAGCGAGCTGGGCCAGCAGCCGGACGTCTGGGTGCCGGAGTCGAGCGCGTGGTTCCGCAGCGCCCAGACCGGCGACGCCGAGGCCATCCTGCCCGACCTCCAGCCGAGCGTCGCCCGGTCGCCGGTCGTGCTGGCCATGCCGAAGGCGATGGCGCAGGCGCTGGGCTGGCCGACGGCCAAGGTCGACTGGACCTCCGTCCTCGACCAGGCGGCCGTCAAGGGCTGGAACTCCTACGGCAAGAGCTGGGGCAAGTTCAAGCTCGGCATGACCGACCCGGGCCAGTCGACGCCCGGTCTGCTCGCCCTGTCGGCGATCATCGACCGCGACGACGACCAGGACGTCTCCGACGCCGAGCGGCAGGGCCTGCTCAAGCTCAAGACGGTGCTCGAGGTCAAGGCCGACGACACCAACGCCATCATGGACGAGTTCGACTCGAAGGGCGGCCAGGGCGGCGAAGGCGGGCTGACCTACGTCTCGGCGTTCCCGGCCCTGGAGCAGGAGGTGCTGGCCCACAACCGGGCGCACCCCAACTCGCCGCTCGTCGCGATCTACCCGAAGAGCAACATCGAGGCCGACAACCCGTACCTCGTGCTGGACAACGCAGAGTGGGTGCAGAAGCCGCGGCAGTCTGTCGCACGGGCGTTCCTGCGCTACATCCGCACCGACGGCCGCACGGCCTTCCAGAACGCCGGCTACCGGGACGCCAACCGCAAGCCGGGCCCGGACTTCACCCAGGACAACGGTGTGCTGTCGACGCTGACCGCGCTACCGCGAGGCGTACTGCTGACCGACGCGGTCAACGACACCATCAACACCTGGACGGCGCTGACCCGGCTCACCAACGCCCTGTTCGTCCTCGACGTCTCCGGCTCCATGGGCGCCGACGTGCCCGGCCTCGGCAAGTCCAAACTGGACTTGACCAAGGAGGCGGCCAAGCAGGCGGTCGACGTCTTCCAGGGCAAGGGCAACGCCGGCTTGTGGTCGTTCTCGTCGAACAAGTCGGGCAGCAAGTCCTACGTCGAGAACGTCCAGCTCGGCCCGCTCGACGACGAGATGGACGGCGGCACCCGCGAGTCGAAGCTGAAGTCCGCCATCGACGATCTCAAGCCGGGCGGCAACACCGGCATGTACGAGGCGGTGCTGGCCGCGTACAAGGCGGTCCAGGCGAAGTACGTGCCCGACGCCGCCAACATGGTGGTGCTGCTGACCGACGGCGCGAACGACGACCAGGAGAAGAACCTCAAGCTGGCGCAGCTGCTCGAGCAGCTGAAGAAGGGCGACCCGAAGCGGCCGGTGACCATCGTGTCGATCGCGCTCGGCCCGGACGCCAACGGCAAGGTCCTCTCGCAGATCTCGTCGGCCTCCGCACCAGGAGCGCCCGCGCCCCTGGTGTCGAAGGGCTCCTACGACATCACGCCCGTCATGCAGAAGGCCATCTTCGGCGTCCGCTGACCCGCTGACGGACGTCAGGCCGCGCCGAGGAGTGCTTTGATCGGCGCGGCCTTCGCGGCCGCTTCGGCCACCTCAGCGGCCGGGTCGCTGCCCCACGTGATCCCCCCGCCGGCCCACAGGTGCAGGTGGGTCGGCGTGGCGGCCACCGTCCGGATGGTCAGCCCGAGATCCAGCCCGTCCCGGCCGACCCAGCCGAGCGCGCCCATGCTCGCCCCGCGGCCGACCGGTTCGAGCCGGGCGATCTGAGCCAGCGCGGCGAGCTTCGGCGCGCCGGTGACCGAGCCGCCGGGGCATACCGCCCGGAGCAGTTCCGCCAGGCCCACCCCGGGCCGCAGCCGGGCGGTTACGGTCGACTCCGCCTGCCACAGGTCGCCCCAGTGCTTCAGGGCGAACAGCTCCTCGACGCGTACGCTGCCGATCCGGGCCACGTGCGCGAGGTCGTTGCGCTCCAGATCCACGATCATGATGTGCTCGGCGCGTTCCTTGGCCGAGGCGAGCAACTGCGCCCGCCCCTCCTCGGTCGCCTTGGCAGTCCCCTTGATCGGGCGTGTCTGCGCAATTCCGGCGCGTACGCGCACGAGCGTCTCCGGGGACGCGCAGGCGACCGCCCACCCTTCGCCACCGATCAGCCCGCCGTAGTGCGCCCCCCGCAGCCCGGCCAGCCGCGCCAGCGCAGGCACCGGATCGCCCGCGTACGCCGCCGCCGAGTGCCCGACGACGTTGACCTGATAGACGTCGCCCACGGCGATCGCGTCCCGGACGGCGGCCACCGCTTCGGCATGATCGGCCTCGGACCAGCTGGGTACCCAGGGGTCGAGCGCGAACCGAGCCGGCCCTACGGCCGACTGAGAGCCAAGATCACTACTCTGCGTGAAGGAATATTCCGAATGCGCGTACACGATGGCGGCTATTTCGGGCACTTCGGGGACCGGTGTCGGCCGTCCGGGGGACGCGCCTGCGAGGGTCGCCCCGGCCGCCGCCGAGACGTAGAGGGCGGCGCCGCAGACGTCGCCGGGGCCGTGCCGGAGATCGACCCCAGACTCCGCCGCACCGAGATCACTCACCGGCAAACCGTGCTCACGCAAGAAGAATTCGACGAGGTCAGCGCTGGTCTGACCGACGGCGACCGGATCGCCGGGCCGCCATTCCAGCCGGGCCACCGGCGTCGCGTGCGCCCGGCACCGAGCCGGTACGCCGGGCGGCCCGGCGGCCGCGGTAAGCCCCCGCATGGATACCGAATGTACGACGACCGGACTCACTTGGATCATCCAAAGGGTTGATTACTGGGTGTGAGGGGCGTTACTTGCTCGAAATAGCCTCGTTCGGCGTAGTAGCGTGCGTGACTGTTCATGTGACCAACTCCACAGGGGCGTGTGATTCGTCACTACAGTGGCGAGGCATCACCCCTCAACCACAGCGGAGACCACCCCATGTGCCAGCACCAACCGCCCTGCCCGAGCGCCGACGCCGTCGACCGTGACGCGGCCCGGGTCGTCGCCAGCTTTCCGGAGCAGGGCTGGAGCCTTCTCTGCAACGGCGTCATCACCTTCGAGGACACCGGCGAGCTGCTCCCGGACGGGAGAATGATCGCACCGCAGCGAGGCCCCGCAGTGCACGCGCTCGCGTGACCTGCGCCACGGTTCCCGTGGCAGACCAGTCCCCCGGCTGACACCGACGGTCAGCCGCCGAACCACCGGACAGCACCATCGCCCGCCGAACGCCGAAGCAGCACCGAACCGTCAGCACCAGGAACACCGTGCACCAGGAACACCGTGCACCAGGAACCGCGTACCAAAGACACGCAGTACCGAAGACTTTCAGGCCCGGCCGACCGAACGGCCGGGCCTCGTGACGTCCAGGGCCCGGATCAGGCAGCCCGGATCAGGCGAACGCCTCCGGCGGCGGGCACGAGCAGACCAGGTTCCGGTCGCCGTACGCCCCGTCGATGCGCCGCACCGGCGCCCAGTACTTGCCGACCGGGTCCATCCCGCCCGGGTACGCGGCGACCGAACGCGGGTACGCGTGGGTCCACTCGTCGCCGCTGACCATCGCCGCCGTATGCGGGGCGTTGACCAACGGGTTGTCGTCCTTCGGCCAGGCGCCCTCGGCGACGGCGTCGATCTCGCGCCGGATGGCGACCATCGCGTCCACGAACCGGTCCAGCTCGCCCAGGTCCTCGCTCTCGGTCGGCTCGACCATCAGCGTCCCGGCGACCGGGAAGGACATCGTCGGGGCGTGGAAGCCGTAGTCGATGAGCCGCTTGGCCACGTCGTCGACGGACACGCCGGTGGCCTTCGTCAGCGGGCGCAGGTCGAGGATGCACTCGTGGGCTACCAGGCCCTTGTTTCCGGTGTAGAGCACCGGGTAGTGGTCGCGCAGCTTGGCCGCGACGTAGTTCGCGGCCAGCACCGCGTGCGCAGTGGCCGACGCGAGCCCGTCCGGGCCCATCATCCGCACGTACGCCCACGGAATCGGCAGGATGCCAGCCGAACCATGCGGGGCGGCCGAGATCGCCTTGACGGCCTCCTCACCCCGCCCCGGCAGGTACGCCGCCAGATGCGACCGGACGGCGACCGGGCCGACGCCGGGGCCGCCGCCGCCGTGCGGGATGCAGAACGTCTTGTGCAGGTTCAGGTGCGACACGTCCGCCCCGAACTTGCCAGGCTTGGCGAATCCGACCAACGCGTTGAGGTTGGCCCCGTCCACATAGACCTGGCCGCCCGCGTCGTGCACCTTCGCGCACAGCTCGGCGATGCTCGTCTCGTACACGCCGTGGGTGGACGGGTAGGTCACCATGATGGCGGCCAGCCGCTCCGCGTGCTCGGCGAGCTTGCGGTCGAGGTCGACGAGGTCCACATTGCCGTTCTCGTCGCAGGCCACCACGACCACGCGCATGCCGGCCATCACGGCGCTGGCGGCGTTCGTGCCGTGCGCGCTGGACGGGATCAGGCAGACGTCGCGGTCCAGGTCGCCCCGCGACCGGTGGTACGCCCGGATCGCCAGCAGGCCGGCGAGTTCGCCCTGCGAACCGGCGTTCGGCTGGACGCTGACGGCGTCGTACCCGGTCAGCTCGGCCAGCCAGTCCTCCAGCGAGCCGATCAGCTCGGCGTACCCGGCGGTCTGGGCGGCCGGCGCGAACGGGTGGACGTTCGCGAACTCGGGCCAGGTCACCGCCTCCATCTCGGTGGTGGCGTTGAGCTTCATCGTGCAGGAGCCGAGCGGGATCATGCCCCGGTCGAGCGCGTAGTCCAGATCGGACAGGCGGCGCAGGTAGCGCAGCATCGCCGTCTCCGAGTGGTGC
This sequence comes from Hamadaea flava, assembly GCF_024172085.1. NCBI lineage: Bacteria > Bacillati > Actinomycetota > Actinomycetes > Micromonosporales > Micromonosporaceae > Hamadaea > Hamadaea flava. The sequence goes on from NZ_JAMZDZ010000001.1 coordinate 341,471, forward strand.
GTCCGGAAGACGGGGTGGGTCAGGAAGTCGCTGGTCCGCGCGAATGCGAAGGTGCCGGTCTCGACGGAGTCCACTCCGGACACGCCGAAGGCCGCCCAGACGGCGGCGATGTCCGCCGCGGTGGTGGTCTCGTCGCAGGCGATGCCGACCCGGTCGGCGTCGAACGCCCACAGGTTGACGCCGTTCTCGGCGGCGGCCGTCACCACCTCGGCGGCCCGGCCCGGCACGACGGCGGTCACGGTGTCGAAGAATCGGCCGGTCGCCAGCTCCACCCCGCCGTCGCGCAGCCCCGCCGCGAGCAGCGTCGCGCTGTCGTGCGCGTGGCGGGCGATCGCCCGCAGCCCGTTCGGGCCGTGGTAGACGGCGTACATGCTGGCCATCACGGCGAGCAGGACCTGCGCGGTGCAGATGTTGCTGGTCGCCTTCTCGCGGCGGATGTGCTGCTCGCGGGTCTGCAACGCCAGTCGGTAGGCCCGGTTGCCGTCCGCGTCCCGCGAGACGCCCACGAGCCGCCCCGGCAGCGAGCGCTCCAGTCCCGCGCGCACCGCCAGATAGCCCGCGTGCGGCCCGCCGAAGCCCATGGGTACGCCGAACCGCTGCGCGCTGCCGCAGGCGATGTCGGCGCCGATCGCGCCCGGCTCCCGCAGCAGGACAAGGGCCAGCAGGTCGGCGGCGACGGTGACGAGCGCGCCCTGGGCATGGGCCGCCTGGATCAGGGCGGCATGGTCCCGGACGGCGCCCGAGGCTCCCGGATACTGCACGTGCAGGCCGAAGTACTCGAAGTCCAGCTCCCGCTCGATGTCGACGACCCGAACCTCGATGCCGAGCGGCTCGGCCCGCGTACGGATGACGTCGACGCTCTGCGGCAGGGTGTCGCCGTCCACGGCGTACACGTTGGACTTGGATTTGGACGAGCGGCGCGCGAGCGTCATCGCCTCCGCGGCCGCCGTGGCCTCGTCGAGCATTGACGCGTTGGCGGTCTCGAGGCCGGTGAGGTCGGTGACCACGGTCTGGAAGTTGAGCAGGGCCTCGAGCCGGCCCTGGCTGATCTCGGGCTGGTACGGCGTGTAGGCCGTGTACCAGGCCGGGTTCTCCAGGACGTTGCGCTTGATGACGCCCGGGGTGTGGGTGCCGTAGTAGCCCAGGCCGATCATCGAGGTCAGCACCTGGTTGCGCGACGCCAGGTCGCGAAGCTCCGCCAGGACCTCCGCCTCGGTGGCGGCGGCCGGGAGGCTCAGCTGCTCGTGCCACCGGATGGCCTCCGGAATGGCCGCGTCCATCAGCTCGTCGAGGCTGCTGTAGCCGACCGACTCCAGCATGCGGCGGGCGTCGTCGGAGGTGGGGCCGATGTGCCGCGCGGAGAACGAGAATGGGCTCGTCATGGGTTCGATTGCTCCCAGGGAGGCGGGGACGATGTCGTCCTCCCCCGCTGTCGCACCATGCGCTCCAGCGTCGCCGACCCGTGCGGTCCGGGTGCCTGAGAGGTTCCGGGGAGGAATTGCCCCTTCGGCGCCGTTCTGCCCGGTCTGTGGCCGGGGTACGCGGACTCTCCCGCGCGGGCGTACCAGCTACCCGCCACGGTACCAGTGCCCCCATGACGGTGCTGTTACGCATGTCTCCGGCGTGCCGGTGCGATCAGGCCGAAGTACCCGCCGAGCAACGGGTCGCCGCGAGCCGGCGCCGGCCGGTCAGGCCGCCGGGACGACCGGGACGAGCAGCCCGCGACCGGCCAGGAACGCCCCCAGCTCGGCGTCCTGCTCGGGGGCGAGGGCGCTCCGCCGGATCCACGCGGCCACCCCGTCGGAGGTCCGCAGCCCGTAGAACCCCGGGAGCATGACGATCGCGGCCACCACCGGCCACCGGTACGCCGTTTCGCCGAGCGCGGTCGTGACCCGGATCTCCTCGTCGGTGAGCGCGAACGACCGGAACTGCTCGGCCGTGCGCCGGCTCGCCAGCCGCCGGATGACCCGCTCCAGCCGGATGACCCCGGGCACCCGGGCCAGCAGGGTGACGACGGGCAGGATGACCAGCCACGCCCAGTCGAGGCCGCCCAGCTCGGCGAGGGCGCCCAGGCCGCCGGCCACGATCCCGATGAGCGCTCCGCCGATGATGTTGGCCACCAGCCGGATGCGCACGGGGCGCACCTCCCACCGGACGAGCCGGAGATCCTCGGCGGCGTCCGGCTGCACCATGAACTCGATCCGCACCGGCGCACCCTAAGCCCGCCGGCGTTGTCCCGCTGTCCCGGACGCCTGCCGAAGCCGAGGTCTAGGGTGAAGATCGTGACCTACACCGCCGCTTCCGATCGTTACGACAAGATGACCTACCGCCGGTCCGGGCGCAGTGGCCTGCGGCTGCCCGCGATCTCCCTCGGCCTCTGGCACAACTTCGGGGCCCAGCGGTCCTACGAGGTCGAGCGTGACATCGTCCTGCGCGCCTTCGACCTGGGCGTGACCCACTTCGACCTGGCGAACAACTACGGCCCCCCGCCCGGCACCGCCGAGGAGACCTTCGGGCGGCTGCTGGCCACCGATCTGGCGGCGTACCGGGACGAGCTGGTGATCTCGACGAAGGCGGGCTACCTCATGTGGCCCGGCCCGTACGGCGAATGGGGTTCCCGCAAGTACCTGACGGCCTCCCTGGACCAGTCGCTGCGCCGGATGGGGCTCGACTACGTCGACGTCTTCTACAGCCACCGGTTCGACCCGGACACGCCGCTGGAGGAGACGATGACGGCGCTGGACGCGGCGGTCCGCGCCGGCAAGGCCCTCTACGTCGGCATCTCCTCGTACAAGTCGGAACAGACCGCTCAGGCGGCCGCCATCCTGCGCGAGCTGGGCACACCGCTGCTCATCCACCAGCCGTCGTACTCGATGATCAACCGCTGGATCGAGGACGACGGGCTGCTCGACACCCTGGAGGAGGTGGGCGCGGGCTGCATCGCGTTCTCGCCGCTCGCTCAGGGGCTGCTCACCGACCGCTACCTCAACGGCGTACCGGCCGACTCCCGGGTGGCCACCAGCGTCTTCCTGAACGAGAGCGACCTCACCCCGGAGCGCCTCGCTCAGGTCAGCGCGCTGAACGAGATCGCCCGTGGGCGCGGGCAGTCGCTGGCTCAGTTGGCCCTCGCCTGGGCGCTGCGCGACCCCCGGATGACCAGCCTGATCATCGGCGCGTCCAGCGTCGCCCAGCTGGAGGCGAACGTCGCCGCGCTGGACAACCTGGAGTTCACCGACGCCGAACTGGCCGAGATCGACAAACTCCTCTAATCCCGGCGCCCGCTGGGCGCCGGGTCGCTCTGCGCTGGGCGCTGGGCGCTGGATCAGGGTTCTCGGTCGAATCTTGACCCAAGATTCGACCCGGATCCCTGATCCGGCGCAGCCGATGCTCAGCGCGGTGCGGCGAGCGCCTTCTCCACTCCGGTCTCGTGGGGGCCGAGGAAGACCGGGTCGCGACGGGTGACCACGTCCACCATCGCCTTCAGGTAGGCACCCTGCTCCCGGACGGTCGCCCGGTCCCATTGGAGACGCCACTGCCGGGCGCTGTCGTCGCCGACGCCCACCGCGTCCATCCCCGCCTGACGGCACAGGGTCACCGCCCGCTCGATGTGGAAGCTCTGGGTCACGACGATCGCGGCGGTGACGCCGAAGACGCGTACGGCCCGCTGGCACGAGTCGTAGGTGTCGAAGCCCGCGTAGTCAGGGACCACCTTCGTCCCCGGGACGCCGTTGGCCAGCAGCCACTGCTGCATGTGGCCCGGCTCGTCGTACCGCCATTCGCCGTGATCGCCGGAGACCAGGATCGCCTGGACCTTGCCGGCGTCGTAGAGCCGTTTGGCCTCCGCCAGCCGCGCCGTCAGGAAGCCCGACGGACTGCCGTTCGGGTCGACCTGCGCACCCAGCACCAGGGCCACCGGCCGCGCCGGGACGTCGCTCTCCGCGTACACGTGGCCGCGGGCGCCGCCCCGGATCCACAGCTGACTCGCCGCCACCGTCACGATCCCGGCCAGGCCCGCGATGAGCAGGCCGCGCCGGACCGTCCGCCAAGGGATCTTCACACCCTCCAGGATGTCGTACGCGCGCCAGATGGTTGCCGGCCGGCTGTGGTCGACCGGCACTCAGGCGACGAAGTTGTTCTGCAGGAACACGATGATCATCGCGCCTTGCAGGCCGACCGCGCCCATCGTGAAGAACTTGTCGAAGGTGGCGTTGCGCCCCATCTTCGCCAGGACGAAGAACGCCGCCGTGCACTCCAGGCTGTAGCGCCACAGTGAACTGAGCGGGTAATGCGAGTGGATCGGACTGATCAGCGGCAGCGCCAGGGTCAGCGCGGCGAAGACGACCAGGTAGCGGTCGGCCGGATCGAGTTTCCACGGCCCCACCAGGGCCAGCGTCAGCAACGCGATCATCAGCAGCGCGGTCGCGAGGTTGGCGACGTTGCGGAAGTTGTCCGGCGAGAACATCGGCGTCCAGTCGTGGATCATCTTCGCGACCTGGCCGATGGTCGTCCACGGCGCCTGGTAGCCGTCGTGGAACCAGGCCTTCTGCGACTGCATGAAGTGGGTCGCGCTGCCGAAGCTCTGCTGCAGATAGAACATGTACGCCGCCAGCCCGGACGGCACGAGCGCGATCGACAGGGCGTCCCAGCGGATGCGACGCGGCGACCAGCCGTGCTGGCGCAGGTACTCGTAGAGGAAGGCCGCGCCGAGGAGGATGCCGGCCATGCGAGTCGCCCCGGCCAGCCCGGCCAGCGCACCGGCGATCCACCAGTGCCCTCGGCGCATGCAGTAGAGCGAGCCCACCGCCAGGGCGATGAACATCGACTCGTTGTACGCGGCCACGAGGTAGAACCCGGTCGGGAAGGCGAGCAGATAGAAGGCCGCCCGGCGGGCGTGCCGCTCGTCCATCATCTCGGCCGCGAGGCGGTGCGTGACCACGAGCGCGGCCAGGCAGCACACCAGCGACACCGCCAGCGCCGCCCCGAACGAGCCGCCCGGCAGCACCGCGTTCGCTCCGCGTACGGTCATCGGGTACAGCGGCCAGAACGCAGTCGCCCGGGTGTCCCAGTGGTACCCCGTGTCGGCGATGATCAGGTACCAGGTGGTGTCCCACCGGTTCCACGCGTCCAGCGCGACCGAGACGCTGTCCGGCGGGTCGCCGGCCTTCGCCGCCAGCCCTTCGAACGGCACCCAGGCCGCGAAGGTGACCACGGCGTACAACGCCAGACCGGACAACCAGGTCCAGAACCCCACGATGAACGACTGCCGCCAGCGCTCGCGGCCCGACGGCCCGGTGGGCGGCGGGGCGGCGTGCTCACCGCCTACGGTCTCCCCGGGCGCGGCGTCCTCGGCGGCCTGAGCCGGGATCGCCGCGCGGACGGCGGGCGGGGCGCCTTCCAACTCCAGCGTTTCGTCGGGCATGCGGTGACGATAATGCATGCCTGAGTGTTATCGGTTCAGGGTCAGCGTTCCGTCCACGCCTGTCACAGCCCGATCAAAATGCGCCGCGGCCTGGCGGCCAGGTCAGCCGACGATCAGGAAGCCCGGCGGCGTGCCCGGCGGGCCGCCAGTTCGTCGGTCACCCCGAACGGAGCCTCGATCACCGGAGCCGGTTCGCCGGCGTCCTCCTCGGGGACCGCGCGTTCGCCCGGCAGCATCGCCAGCGAGCCCTGGATCTCCTTGAACGCGCCGCCGATCGCGATGCCGAACACGCCCTGCCCGCCCTGCAGCAGGTCGACGACCTCTTCGGCCGAGCGGCACTCGTACACCGTCGTGCCGTCGGAGATCAGGGTGATCCCCGCGAGATCCTCGACGCCGTGCGAGCGGAGCGTCTCGATGGCCTTCCGGATGTTCTGGAGCGAAACCCCGGCGTCCAGTAGTCGTTTGACGACTTTGAGGACTACGAGATCACGGAAGGAGTAGAGCCGCTGGGTTCCGGAGCCAGACGCGTCACGGATGCTCGGCGAGACCAGCCCGGTACGCGCCCAGTAGTCGATCTGCCGATAGCTGATCCCCACGGCGTGGCAGGCGGTGACCCCCCGATAGCCGACCGTCGGCTCCGGCAGGAACGCCTCCGCCAGTGTCGCCTGGTCTGCGCTGTAAGGCTCCATACGAATACCTCCACTCCGCGGCGCCGGGCAGCACGCAGCTCAGCGCCCGCTCGCGCACGGCTCGCGGTGGAGAGCGTCGGTGCCAGATCCGACAACTGTCACCCTATAGCGCAGGGCCGGGTGCGGGGTGGAGGCAACACGCGGACACGCCGCGAAAGGAGTATCCCGGCGCACCGGGCAGCGCGCCGACCGGGCAGCGGTCAGCTCGCGAAGTCCTCGGGGGTTACCTGCTCGAGGAACTCCCGGAACTTCTCGACCTCGTCCTCCTGCTCGTCGGGGATGATGATCCCCGCCTCGTCCAGGACCGACTCGGCGCAGCGGATGGGCGCGCCGACCCGCAGGGCGAGCGCGATCGCGTCGCTCGGGCGGCCCGACACCCGGATGGCGCCGTCGGAGAACAACAGGTCCGCGTAGTAGATGCTGTCCCGCAGGTCGGTGATCTCGACCGCCGACAACGGCGCGGACAGCGCCTGCAGGACGTCTCGCATGAGGTCGTGGGTCAGCGGGCGTTGCGGTTTCACGCCCTGCTGTTCGTAGGCGATGGCGGTCGCCTCCACCGCACCGATCCAGATCGGCAGGTACCGGTCGCCATCGACCTCGCGCAGCAGCACGATCGGCTGGTTGGTGGGCAACTCGACCCGCACCCCGACCACGCTCAGCTCACGCACAGTCGCCTCCCTCTCTCCGGCACAGCCCTCCCACCCACCGTACACGCATCTCACTGGCCGGGCGTGGCGCGCAGCCCCACCCGAACCAGTGCGGCGTGCAGGCGTTGCGACAGCACGGTTAGTTCCCGCACGGTCTCCGCCGCCCGCGCTTGCGCGGTCGGATCGGGGTGCCGCAGCAGCGGTGCGACCAGGGCGGCGATCAGGCCGACCTCGCGGTCCGCGGCGGCCCGCCAGGCCCGCAGATGCCTTGCGTGTACGCCGTGTTCGGCGAACGCGGCGGCCACCTCGGCGACAGCGAGCGCGTCGGCGTCGTAGCGGCCGCCGGCGTCCGGCGTCAGCAACCCGTGCTGCTCCAGATCCCGCAATTGACTCGTCGTCAGCCCGGCCCGGTCGCACAGTTCGGCCGTGGTGAGCCGGACCGAAGCGGCGTCCCGCGGCTGCGCCGGAACCGCGACTCCGATCGTCGTCGGCGGGGGCGCGTCGTCGGGCCCCAGCGCGACGAGGTTCGGCCGGGAGGCCGCCTCGACGAGCTCGTCGCCGCCTTCGGCGAGTTGCTCCCGGATGACCCGCAACGGCAGATACTGGTCCCGTTGGGCGGTCAGCACGTAGCGCAGGCGCTGGACGTCGGCCCGCGAGTACTTCCGATAGCCCGACGGTGTGCGCTGCGGCTCGACCAGCCCCTCGGTCTCCAGGAACCGGAGCTTGGAGATGGTGGTGTCCGGGAACTCGGCACGCAGCTCCGCCAGCACCTCACCGATGCTGAACAGCGGCTGCGCGTCGGCGCGGGCGCGGGCCTCCGCCGCGCCCGCCCGATCGCCGGGCGTCGCGGCCCGTTCGGACAGCGTCACGACTCCTCGGGGCGGGGCCCCGCGATGTAGACGAGCCGGAACTTGCCGATCTGGACCTCGTCACCGTTGTTGAGGGTGGCCGACTCGACCCGCTCGCGGTTGACGTAGGTGCCGTTGAGGCTGCCCACGTCGCGAACGGTGAAGGTCGAGCCCTCCCGGTGGAACTCGGCGTGCCGCCGCGAGACGGTCACGTCGTCGAGGAAGATGTCGCTGTCGGGGTGCCGCCCGCTGGTCGTCACGTCGTGGTCGAGCAGGAATCGAGCGCCCGCGTTCGGCCCACGCCGCACCACGAGCAGGGCCATCCCGGCCGGCAGTTGACCGGAGACCCGACCGGGCACGACGTCGGAGTCGGGACCCTCGAGAACCTCGTCCAACGAGCCGAGGTGCAGGGTCGACGTGACATCGAGCGGGGGGAACTCGTCGCCGGGGCGGGTCATCGGACCACCTCACGATTTCGTCTAACGGTGCTTCGTCAACAAACCTTGCTGCAACGGAGCTTGGGCGGTGATGGCGGCTACGCCCGCGGGCGGACTGCCCTCGGGCGATCGGTTGTGCGAGCGTAGCCAGCCAGGGAAGAAAGGGTCAACCGGACGCGCGGGCAGTTCAGCTCTCGGTGAGCTTGCGGTAGCCGTCCGCGTCGAGCAGCGAGGTGAGCGACGCCGGGTCGCTCGGCCGCAGCTCGACCAGCCAGCCTTCGCCGTACGGGTCCGTGTTGATCAGATCCGGCGAGTCGCCCAGTGCCTCGTTGCGGGCGACCACGACCCCGCTGACCGGAGCGTAGATCTCGGAGACGCTCTTGGTCGACTCGACCTCGCCGAAGGCGTCCCCAGCTGCCACGGTCGTGCCGGGCTCGGGCAGCTGCACGTAGACGATGTCACCGAGCGCGTCTTGCGCGAAGTCGGTGATACCCACCCGCACCGGATCGGCGCCCGCGGCCACCCACTCGTGCTCCGCGGTGTAGCGCAGATTCTCGGGAATCAACGGCTGCTCCTCTTCAACATCGTCTACCGCCTACCCGCCACCGGTCAGGAGGCGGGCTGCGCGTACTGCAGGTCCGGTTCCGCGGCTAACGCGGACACCGTTACCTTGCCCGGATCTTCGACGATCACGTTACCGCCGTCGCTGCTGACCGTCGCCACCACCCCGCCCGGAATGTTGAGCGCGGTCTTCATGGTGGCCGGATCACCGATGACGGTGATCGTGTAGGGGCCGGTCAGCTTCGTCCCACTCACATTCAGGCCGCCGTCGGCGTCCTGGAAGTAGGTCGAGACGATGATCCGGACGGCCGGGCCACCGCCGCCGCTGATCTGCATCGCCTCGGCGCCGGCGTTACGGAGTTCCTCGACCGCGTCGAGGAACCGCGACGCCCGGATCTGGCCGGAGAAGCGTACGGTGAGGCCGGTTCCCTCGGCGGGCAGCGTCCCGGCCAGGATGCCCAGCTCGTCGGCGCGTTGCTCGGCCGCGCCGCGGGCCGCCTCGGCGCTCTCGCTGCCGGCGGTCAGCTCTCGCTTCAGTTGCTCCAGGTCGGCGATCTCCTGGCGGACGCGATTCTCGTTGGAGTCCAGATCGGACAGAATCCGGACGAGGTCGTCGGTACGCGCCGAGGCCAGCGTCGAGTCCTCCGAGGTACCCCGGACCTGGACGATGAGGGCGAAGCCAAGCAGCCCGACCAGGACCGCGATGACGATCGTCGCCGCGGACACCTTCTTCTTGCCGGATTCGCCGGACCCACCCGCCGCCTCCGGCGAGCCGCCGGAATCCGTGGTGCCGGTGGAATCGTTCGAGCCGCTCGAGCCGCTCGGCGACGCCAGCGCGACCGTCGGCTCGGCTCCCTCGTCTGACTCGCCGTCGACGGTCTCGGCGGACCCGTCGGATGTGGTGTCGTCGGAGTCGCCGACTGCGTCATGGTCGGAGACATCGTCGGAGTCCACGGCGTCCGACGGGTGGTCGAGCCGGATCGTCTGCTCGGCGTCGAAGTCCGCGCCGAACGTGTCCGGGCGTACGCCGCCGGACCCGATGTCACGGTCGGCGTCGCCGGGCTGCCGATCCGGTTCGGGCTGGTTCTCGTGAGGGTTCGTCATCCCGCCTCCTACGCCCGGAACAGATGCCGCCGGATCGCCGCGACGTTGCCGAAGATCCGTACGCCCAGGACGACCACCACGCCGGTGGAGAGCTGGCCGCCGACGCCGAGCTGGTCGCCCAGCCACACGATGAGCCCGGCGACCAGGACGTTGGAGATGAACGAGACGACGAACTGCTTGTCGTCGAAGATCCCGTCCAGCTTGGCCCGCACGCCGCCGAAGACGGCGTCGAGCGCTGCGACGACGGCGATGGGCAGGTAGGGCTCGAGCGCCGCCGGGACGGTCGGGTCGAGGATCACGCCGAGGACGACCCCGGCGATCAAGGCGAGGACGGGGATCACTTGCCACCTCCCGATGGCGACACGGTCGCCGAGGGCGATCCAGAGACGACTGGCTTGGCGTACCGCAGCTGGGGATTGGCCGCGGCGGGCAGGGTGAGGTCGTCGGTGCGCTTCACCGAGAACGACATCCCCTTGCTGTCGACGAGCTTGCGGAACAGGTCGGCGGTCGCCGACTCGGAGAACTTGGTCGCCATCGAGCTCGGCCCGATGGCGGTGATCTTGTAGGGGCCGACCAGCGGCTTGAAGTCCACCAGGATCGCCTCGCCCGCCGAGCGGATGGTCGACGTCGAGGTGAGCCGCTGGCCGTTGATCGCGATCGCCTCCGCGCCGTCGGTGAACAGCTCGTTCACCACGTTGCGCAGGTCCACGAAAAGGACCCGGGCGGTCTTGTCGGCCTGGCCGGTCACCGGGTCGGCCTTCGCGGGGCCGTCGCCCAGCGTGATGGTCACGCCGTCGCCGGTCACCCGGCGCAGCCCGGTCGCGGCCTCATAGGTACGCAGCCGCTGAAGCGTGCTGTCGTTGAGCAGGGCCGCCTGAAGGCTGTTCACCTGGCCGCGCAGCAACTCCTCGCGGCCGGTCAGCGCGTCGATGCGGTCCTGCCGGGTGTGGATGTCGGCGATCAGGCCGTCGCGGGCCGTCTGCCGCTGCGGCTGCTCCTCGACGACCTTCTGGTACGCCACGGCGAGCAGGAAACCGAGCACGAGCGCGGTCACCGCCCCGAGCACCTTGTACGCCGTCCGCCTCGCCGGCGAGCGCCGGGTGGACGCCTCGTACGCCGCGCGGCTGGCGTCGACGGACTCCCGGAACAGGGAGTCCAACAGGTCCGTGCTGTAGCGGCGACGCGCCTGCGCGGCCTGCTCGCCCGTGTCGGGCGGGGGCGCCGAGGAGGTCATGCCGAACCTCCGGCGGCGGCCGGCTGCTTCGCGCGTACCACCGACCGAGCCTGCAGGATGTAGAGACCGCCGGCGACCCAGTAGAGGACGAGTCCCCACCAGGCCATCGCCCACCCGATCGCGTGGGCGACCGACGCGACCGCGCCGTCGGCGGCGGACGCGAGCAGCAGCACCGGGAACGCGAACAGGAGGATGAACGTGGCGGTCTTGCCGACGTAGTGGACCGGCAGCGGCGGTACGCCGTACCGCCGCAGGACCAGGACCACCACGCTGAGCACGGCTTCCCGGAGGAGCAGCGCGATGGTGAACGCCCACGGCACGACGCCCTCGACGGTGAACGCCACGATGGTGGCGAGGATGTAGAGGCGGTCGGCGACCGGGTCCATCAGCTCGCCGAGGCGGCTGACCTGACCGAGTCGCCGTGCCAGGTAGCCGTCGATCCAGTCGGTCGTGCCGCCGATCGCCAGCACCGCGACCGCCCAGCCCCACTCGTGCGGGCCGAGGAAGAGGTACAGGAACAGTGGGACGCCGAGCAGCCGCAGAAAGCTGATCGCGTTGGGGATGGTCAGGATCCTCGACCGGGGATCCGCCTGCGTCATCTCGCCCCCCTAGCCTGTCCGCCGCCGAGCCACTATATCCGCCCCGGAGTGGATCATCGCAGTCCCACTCCGGGGCGTCCGCGTCTGGGTGGTTTGCGACGCGTTGCGGCCGGTCAGCCCGCTTGGGCGGTCAGCCTGTCGGAGCGGTCGGCTCGGTTGCGGGATCAGGCGGACGTCGTCGAACCATGGGAACGCCCGACCTCGACGCGGCAGCGCAGCACGTGCTCGCCCGGAGCGAGCTCGGACCGCAGCGTCGGCAGGACCGTACGCGGGAAGTACAGGTGCGACCCGGGCATCGGATGGACGATCTCCCCCGTCCGCCCCGCGTCCTCCGACGTGATCGAGCTGGTGATGCCGCTCCCCGTGGCGGACGCCGTCCCGTCGCCGGTCGACGTCGCGGTTTCCACCTGCAGCCACGGTACGCAGAACCCGCCCTCGGCGATGTGCAGGGTTCGGCCGGTGACGATGCGGTGCTCCCGGACGTGAGCGTCGCCGTCGAACCAAAGTCGGCTGGAGACCGTGACGTCGGGCCACGGCTCCCAGTCGACCACCACGGCGGAGCCGTCGAGCGACGACGACCCGGAGGTGCGCGTACGCCAGTGCACGTCGTCGTCGGACAGTCCGAGCGCCGAGTCGAACGCGGAGTTCTCCAGGTCGGCTCCGCCGGTCGGCACGCTGATCCCCGCGAGCGTGGAGTACGCGAACTTCGCGTACTTGGCCGCTCCCCCACGCGCGTTCCACAGTGGGGCGTGCTGGCCGTTCAGCGCGACTACGTCGCCGTCGGCCGACCGGTTGAGCACCATCACCGGCGCCGGCTGCACCGTGACCCGTTCCTGCGACAAGGCTGCCGGAGCCGCCGTCCAGAACGGATGGTCGGCTGGGGCGGCGAGCGCGGAGAAGAACTTCGTCCCCCAGTACGGCGAGCCGCCGGCGAGGTACTGCTCGACCACACCGGTGTTCGGGTAGGCGTACCCGACGGTCAGGCCGCCGTCCTCGGCCGCGATCGGCTGCCGCCACCACCAGTCGAGGTGCCGCTGAGCCAGTCCGCGTACGCGGTCCCAGGGCAGGGCGGGCTGGTCCGCGGCGGCCAGCACCGGCCAGAACGACCCCTGCGCGAGCCGGTAGCCGAGGCTGCGCCCGAATGGCAGGCCCGCGCCGTCGTCGGCGAACCAGTGCTGGAACTGCTGCGCGAACTCGGCCGCACGCGAGCGGAACCTTGCGGCCCGCGCGGGGTCGACCGCGTCCAGCGACGCCAGCAACAGGCCATAGAAGTGGAATCCGAACGGCACGTAGTAGTCCCGGGGCGCGCTCCGGGCCGGCAGGCCGGGCCCGTCGGCGTACCAGCCGTCGGCGATCGCGAACTCCTCCAGCCGGTCCAGGTGCGCGCTCACTCGCGCTTCCTCCACTTGTACGCCGACCGCCCGCAACCCGGTGGCTGCCAGCACCGGGAAGAAGTGCCAGTTGTTGTCGACGGGGGTCGCGTTCGCGGCGACCGACAGCCAGTCCCGGAGGTGGTCCCGCTGGCGTCCGGTCAGCGGCTCCCACAGTTCGTGCGGGGCGACCGCCAGCGCGTAGCCGACCGCGGCGGACTCGACGACGCGCTGGTCGAGGTCGGGCGGTGGGCCGATGTACCAGGGATGGGCCGGGTCGACCGCGGCGGTCAGCGAATTGCGCAGCTCGTCCCACTGAACGTCCGCGCGCAGGCCGCCCGCGGCCGACGCGGCGAGGCCCCAGAGCGGGCGGGCGACCAACTCGAACCAGGTCGCACCGGGATCGTGGTTGGTGGCGTGGACGGGTTGCCGGTCCGGGCCGAGGGCGGCGGTACGCGTGGCGGGCGAGACGACGGCGAGCAGGGCCGAAAACCAGCCCTCCCGATCAGCAGAAACAGCGCCGTGGATCTGGTGTAACGAGGGCATGGCTGGCAGAATACGATCGCAGTAACCGCTTCCACAACAGTTTTCCCCAGATCTCGAAGAGCCAGATCTCGTAGCACCGATCCCGCAGCGCCAGAATCCGAAGCGAAGGTCAGGAGTCCCGTGAGCCAGCCGTCCAAGCGCCCCACCATCCGCGATGTCGCCCGCGCGGCCGGCGTCTCGGTCGCGACGGTCTCCCGCGCGCTCTCCGGCGACTACCCGGTCTCCACCGCGACCCGCGCCCGCATCCAGCGGGCCGTCCGCGACCTCGACTACGTGGTCAACGCGCACGCCCGCGCGCTGTCGGGGGCGACGTCGAAGGTGGTCGCCATCCTGATGAAGGAGACGGTGACCCCGTTCTACGCGCACATCGCGGCGGGCGTGGAGGCTGAGGCGGCCGAGCACGGACGGCTGTGCCTGGTCTGCACCACGCACGGCGACGCCGATCGCGAGCTGGAGATCATCAAGCTCATGCGGGAGCAGCACGCCGACGCCGTCATCCTCGTCGGCGGGGTCGTGGAGAACGAGGAGTACCGCGAGCGGATGAAGCGCTACGCGATCGGTCTGGCCGACGCGGGGTCGAAGCTGGTGACCTGTGCCCGCCCGCCGCTGGGTCCGGACATCCCGGCGATCGCCGTGGAATACGACAACGTCGGCGGGGCGTACGCCGCCACCTCGCACCTGCTCTCCGCCGGTCACCGACGCATCCTGATGCTCGCCGGACCGGACGGCTTCACCACCAGCGACCAGCGCGTGGTGGGCTACCGCAACGCGCTGGCGGCGTACAAGATCGCGGTCGACCCGGCCCTCATCAGCCACGGCGACATGGGCCGCGACGGCGGGTACGACCGCACGGCCGCGGTGCTCGACCGGGGCGTCGAGTTCACCGGGGTCTTCGCCGGCAACGACAACACGGCCGCCGGGGCGATCGCCGCGCTGCGGGACCGGGGCAGACGCGTACCGGAGGACGTCAGCATCATCGGGTTCGACGACGTCCCGCTGGCCGGGGACCTCAACCCGCCGCTGACCACTGTGCACCTACCGCATGAGGAGCTGGGCCGCACAGCGGTGAAGATGGCGTTGCAGGGCAACGGCTCCGGCCGCCAGCACGTCATGCTCGGTACGCACATCGTCGTCCGCGACTCGGTCACCACCGCCACCCCCCACTGACCAACCCCGCGGATCACAGTTACGCGGGCCAAAACCGCCGCGGGAAGCATGCGCATCCGTGATCTGCCGCCGAAGGCAAAGCGCTAGGAAGCGGTGAAGGCGGTGACGGCGGCGAGGGAGCCGGGTGGGGCCGCCTGGATGTCCAGGGTGGACGCCACGACGGGTGCGACGGAGTGCCACCGGCGTATCCCGACGGATGAGCCCGCGGCGATCTCGATCCCGTCCGCCACCACGGCGTACCCGTTGATGAACTGGCCGGCCCGCAGTTCCTCGCGCAGCTCGAGGTGGTCGAACCGCACTGGCTTGGGGAAGGTGGCGCGGAAGCCGCCGGGGATCGCGGACAGGGTGGCCGGGACGGGCCGCGCGAAGCGGCGCCGCAGCTCGCCGGTGACCTCCAGGAGCCGGTCGACGTCGGCCGGGTCGAGCCGGCCGCCCGGGGTGGGCGCGAGGTTGAGCAGCAGCCCGGCGCCGAGTCCCATCGATCGGTCGAAGATCTCCAGCAGCTGCTCCCGTGTCTTCAGCGCCGACGACGGCTGCCAGAACCAGTCGGCGCGGATCGGGACGTCGCACTCCGGCGGCAGGTACCGCTGTCCGTCCAAGTGCGACACGGCGGTGGTGAACATCGAGACGTCCGTCGCGGAGACGGTGTAGCGGACGGGTTCGGTGGCCAGCCCGTCCTCGTTGCCGACCCAGCGGATGGTCGGCTCGCCCAGGTTGAAGACCATCGCGTCGGGCTGATGCTCCCGCACCACCGCCATGATCCGCGTCCAGTCGTACGTGCGACCCTCCGAGCCCGCGCCGTCGAACCAGATCTCGAACAGCGGCCCGTAGCCGGTGCACAGCTCGGTGAGCTGCGCGACGTACAGGTCGTCGTAGGCTTCCGCGTCGTCGTAGCAGGCCGCGTTGCGGTCCCACGGCGACAGGTAGAGGCCCAGCCCCAGCCCCGCGTCACGGCAGGCGGCGGCCAGCTCCGCGACCACGTCACCCCGGCCGTCCCGCCAGGTCGCGCTCTTCACCGAGTACGCAGTGGTGGCGGTCGGCCAGAGGCAGAAGCCGTCGTGGTGTTTCGCGGTGAGCACGACGTACCGCGCGCCCGCCCGTTTCGCGACGTCGACCCACTGCGTCACGTCGAGGTCGTCCGGCGCGAAGGTGGCCGGATCGGCGGTGCCGTCGCCCCACTCCACCCCGTGGAACGTGTTGATCCCGAAGTGGAAGAACAGTCCGAAGCCGGCTTCCTGCCAGGCGAGCTGTCGCGGAGTCGGCCGCATCCGTCCCTCCTCACGCGAGGGGCGGCGCCGGGACAATCCCACGACGCCGCCCGTCCCCTGCCTTACTTGGACGCCGCGTACTCCTTGGCGTACTCCTCGCCGATCTTGTCACCGCCGTCAGCCTTGTACCGCTTGACCGCCGCGTCCCAGTCGTCGAGCGACGACCGGCCCATCACCACGGCGTTGAGCACATCGGTGATGGTCTTGCGGATGGCCGCCTCGCTCTTGCTGGCGGTGTCCGACACGAGCCCGTACGCGGGGTTGCGCACCAGGTTCGGGGCGGTCTTCTTCTCGAACGCGTGCATGAGTGCGATCGCGTCGGGCGACACCCCGGGGTAGAACAGCACCTGCGGCGCGTCGCAGAGGTAGGTGATGGGCAGGTTGGTCTTGTTCTCCCCGCCCTTCCACAGGTCGGTCTGCACCGGGTTGCCGGCCGCGTCTCGAGTGAAGTGGGCGCCCTCGACGCCGTAGTGGATCAGCTCGTACTCCTTGGTGCCGAACGGGGCGGCCAGGAAGTCGAGGACCCGCAGGAGCAGCTTGATCCGGTCCGGCGCCGCCTTCTTCAGCACGGTGTAGCCGAACACGCTCCGGGCGGCGAAGAGCTTGCCGCCCGCGCTGCCGCCGACATACGGCAGCGCCGGGGCGACGGTGTACGCGCCCTTGGCCGCCGGGATCATGCTGGAGTACGCACCGAAGCCGTCGGTGAGGCTGCCGGTGATCTGCCCGGCGAACTGGGTCTTCGCGTCCACCTGCGACACGGTCAGCGCGTCCGGGTAGTAGACGCCCGCCGCGTACAGGTCTCGCATGAACGCGACGGCCTGCTTGAACTCCGGCGTCGCGAAGTACGACACGAACGAGGTGCCGTCGTTCTTCCAGAGGTTCGGCGCTCCCCACGCGGGAGCGTGCACGCCGAGGCCGAAGTTGCCGCTCTTGCTCGCGCCGAGGGCGTACTTCTTGTCCTTGGTGAGCGCCTTCGCCGCGGTGAGCAGGTCCGAGCTCGTCCAGCTGCCAGAGGTGAACGCCGCCTCGTCGACCCCGGCGCCCTTCCACATCTCCCGGTTGGCGAAGAAGATGTTGCCCGGCGCCGGCCGCTCGACCGGCACACCCATGATCCGGCCCTTGACCCGGCCCATGTCCTTCCAGGCCCGGGTGGGGATGTTCGCCAGGTTCGGGTACGCCTTCACCGCGTCGCCGGACAGGAACTCCGACAGGTCGGCGCACTTGCTGGCGACGAAGTCGGCCTCGCGCGGCAGGATGTAGCCGCCGCCGATGTTCATGATGTCGGGCAGGTCGTCCCCGGCCATCAGGGTGGCCATCTTCGCCTGGTAATCGGCGTCCGGAACGACCGTCAGCTGCAGGTCGATGCCGAGCGCCTCGTTGACGGCCTGCAGGAACTTGTTGGTCTCCTTCGGGCCGGGCGGGGTGCCGTAGGTGATCACGACCGCCTTGACGACGCTGCCGTCACCGGGCTTGCCGCTGGTCGCGTTGCCGACCTCCGACGGGTACTTGGTGTAGCCGTTCTGCACGTCGTTGCCGTCGCCCGGCAGGTCCGGGGTGGGCACCTTGGCGGCCGTGTACGTGGGCCACGCCGCCTGCTCGGTGCCGGCGTTGCCGACGCCGCCGCCGCTGGTGCCGTCGCCGCAGGCGCTGATCAGCGAGGGCACCGCGACGGCCGTGGCGCCCAGGCCGATCGCCCGGAACACGGAACGGCGGGAGAGCTCCGAAGACATGGGGTAGTTCCTTTCTCGACAGTGAGAATGAGCAGGTGAAGAGGGGTTCAGCTCTTGATGGCGCCGGTGAGCACTCCGCGGACGAAGAAGCGCTGCACGAACGGGTAGACCAGGATGATCGGGATGACCGCGATGATCACGACGGCCATGCGGACCGTCTGCGGCGCGGACACGGCCGCCGCGTCGGCGGCCGACGGGTCCGCCAGCTGGGCGCCCTGGATGACGTACATCCGCAGCACCTGCTGGATCGGGAACTTCGAGTCCGACATGTAGATCGAGGCGTGGAACCAGGCGTTCCAGTAGCTCACCGCGTAGAACAGGCCGATGACGGCCAGCACGGCCTTGGACAGCGGCAGCACGACCCGCCACAACACCTGCCACTCGCCGGCGCCGTCGAGCCGGGCCGCCTCGAACAGCTCCTCCGGCAGGCCCTGGATGAAGCCCCGGACGATCACGAGGTTGAAGACGTTGATCATCACCGGCGCGACCAGGGCCGCGTAGTTGTCCAGCAGGCCCAGCTGCTTCACCACCAGGTACGCCGGGATCATGCCGGGCGGGAAGAGGAAGGTGAACAGGATGCCGAGCAGGATCTTCTTGCCGCCGACCAGTTGCGGACGGCTCAGCGCGTACGCCAGCAGGGTGGTGGCGACGAGGCTGGCCAGCGTGCCGACGAGGGTCACGCCGATGCTGACGCCGATCGCCTTGGTGACTTGACCGCCCCGGAAGATGTCCCGGTACGCGTCGAAGGTCGGGTGCTGGGGCCACAGCACCCAGCCGCCGTTGGCGACCACCTCGTCCGGGCTGGCCAGGCTGGTCGAGATGACGACCAGGAACGGGACCAGCACCAGCAGGCAGATGACCGCCAGGGCGACGCCCTTGGCCGCCTTCGTCACCGGTTTCGCCGGCTCCTGCCAGGCCGGGCGGCCCGATCGCTTCAGGGTGGCGCTGCTCATCGGTAGACCCCCTGCTCGCCGAGGCGGTGGGCGACCTTGTTGGCGGCGTACACGAGGATCGCGCCGATGACGCCCTTGAAGATGCCAGCCGCGGCGGCCAGCGGGAAGTCGCCTCCGCCGCCGAGGCTCTTGTAGTAGACGTAGGTGTCGATGATCTCGCCGGCCGCCGGTCCGACCGCGTCTCGTTGCAGCAGCAGCTGTTCGAAGCCGACCGACAGCACCTCGCCGAGGCGCAGCACCAGCAGCAGCACGACGACCGACCGGATGCTGGGCAGCGTGACGTGCCAGAAGCGCCGCCAGGGTCCGGCGCCGTCCATCGCGGACGCCTCGTAGAGGGTGTCGTCGACCTGGGCGAGCGCGGCCAGGAAGATGATCGTCCCCCAGCCCGAGTCCTTCCAGATGACCTGGGCGATCAGTAGGGGCTTGAACGCGTCCGGGTTGCCGATGATGTCCACGGTGTGCAGGCCGTGGTCGGCCAGGAACCCGTTGACCACGCCCGCGCCGCCCAGGATCTGCTGGAACAGCGCGACGACGATGACCCACGAGATGAAGTGCGGCAGGTAGACGACGTTCTGCACCAGACGCTTGATGGTGGTGCTCGTCAGGCTGTGCAGCAGCAGCGCCAGCCCCAGCGGGACCGGGAAGTAGAAGATCAGCTGGAGCAGCGAGATCTCCACCGTGTTGAGCACCGCGTGCCAGAAGTCGGCGTCGCCGAACATCTTCTGGAAGGTCTCGACGCCCACGAGGTTCGACTCGGCGAGCGTGATGCCCGGCCAGTAGTCGGTGAAGGCGATGACCATCCCGAACGCGGCGCCCAGATGGAAGATCAAGAAGTACGCGAGCCCCGGTACGAGGAACAGCCACAGTAACCGGTCACGTACCAGTTTCCGCCACAGTGGCATACGATCGCGCGGCACACGTGGTGCCTTACCTGCGCCGTTGCCATCTGCCGCCGCGGTATCCCGGGCGATCGTGCTGGCCGTCATGGCCCTCCCTCCTCGGCAAGTGACCGAGAACATAAACCGGTTACTAGCCTGACGTCAAGAGATCGCCTCAGCAGCGCACGCTTGTCCGGCATTGACCTCGTGTGACCGCGCCGATTACAGTGCCGCTCGTACAGAAAGCGGTTTCTGTCAAATGCGCAAGGAGCAGCTCACGATGACTCTCCCCCGCCCGGTCGGCGCCTTCTCGACGCGCCCCGACGTGCTCCCGGCGGCGTTCACCCCGGACCTGATCGCCCGGCTGGACGAACGGCTGGCCCTGGTGCCCGGGGCCGCCGGCCCGGCCGTGCTCGGCCCGCACGACGAGCGGCTCGCCGAGGTGACCGTCCTGATCACCTCGTGGGAAGCCTTCCGGCTGGACGCGAGCGCCCTCGACCGGATGCCCCGGCTGCGCGCCGTGATCCACGCGGCCGGCTCGGTCCGGCACCACGTGACGGAAGAGGTGTGGCAGCGCGGCATCCTCGTCTCGTCGGCCGCCGACGCCAACGCCGATCCGGTCGCCGACTTCACCGCGGCCGCCATCGCGCTCGGCCTCAAGCGGGTGATCCCGATGGCCCGCCGGTACGCCGACACCGGTCAGGTGCCCGCCTTCGGCGAACGAGTCGGGGCGGACGGGCGTACGGTCGGCGTGGTCGGGGCCTCCCGGATCGGCCGCCGCGTCATCCGCCGCCTCGTGGCCGCCGGGCACACCGTGCTCGTCTCCGACCCGTTCCTCGACAAGGCCGACGCCGTCGAGCTAGGCGCGCAGCTGACCGACCTCGACGACATGTGCCGCCGCAGCGACGTGCTGACGATCCACGCCCCGGCGCTGCCGGAGACCCGTCACCTGATCAACGCGGACCGGCTCAAGCTGTTGCGGGACGGCGCGCTGCTGGTGAACACCGCCCGAGGCGCGCTCGTCGACACCGACGCGCTGGTCGACGAATGCCGGACCGGTCGCCTGGACGCCGTCCTGGACGTCACCGACCCGGAGCCGCTGCCCGTCGGCCACCCGCTCTTCGAGCTGCCCAACGTGCTGATCACCCCGCATCTGGGCGGGGTTCAGGGCAGCGAGGTACGCCGCTTCGGCGCGTACGCGACGGCCGAGGTCGAGCGGTTCACGAGCGGGCAGCCCCTCCTGGGCGAGGTACGCCTGGCCGACCTCCCACGGCTGGCCTGACCGCCCACGCGTGCACGAGGTACGCCGCCGCGACGCCGACGGTGTACCAGAGCAGGTCGGGAGTGTTGAAGGTGCTGCCGAGGACCAGTCGGGCGATCGTGCTGCGGCTGGACAGGTCCGCCGGGATCGAGGTGAGCTGGAAGAACTCGACCGCCCAGCAGCAGGCGAGCGAGATCCCGGCGCTCATCGCCGGGCGAATCCGCGGGGCGACGACGAGCACGAGGACGTAGACGAGCACCGCGTACAGTGCGACTCCGGCGTACTTCGCGAACACCCCGGCGGTCGCCGCGCGTACACCGAGCCCGGCCAGCAGCACGACGACGGCGGCGATCAGCGCCTTCGGCCGGGTCACCGGGCCTTCCGGAACACGACCTGACGTACGCCGTCCTCGTCGAACTCGGTGAGCGGCTCCATCCCGAGCCGCCGCATGACGGCCTGCGAGCGTACGTTGTCGATCGTGGTGATCGAGAGGATCTCGGGCAGTCCGAGCTGCTCGAATCCGTAGTCCAGCAGCGCTATGGCGGCCTCGGTGGCGTACCCGTGGCCCCAGGCGGAGCGGGCGAGCCGCCAGCCGATCTCGACCCCGTCGACCGGAGCCTCCTCGTCGACCGCGTCGAGGCCGGCCATCCCGATGAACTCGCCGGTCTCCAGCACCTCCACGGCCCAGAAGCTGTAGCCGTCGCGTTCGATCCCCTCCTGGAAGTAGCGGATGGAGGCCGCGGCCTGCTCCCGGGACAGCAGAGGGCCGAGATGCGCGCGGACCTCGGGGTCTGCGTTCATCTCGGCCCACGGGTCGAGGTCGGCGTCACGCCAGCTCCGCAGCAGCAGGCGGCTGGTCTTGATCTCGATCATCCGGCCAGCCTAGCCGGACGGGTTCAGCGCTCCTCGCGGAACTCGACGTGCTGCTTCGCGATCGGGTCGTACTTGCGGACGACCAGGCGATCGGGGTCGTTGCGGCGGTTCTTCCGCGTGACGTAGGTGTATCCGGTCCCGGCGGTGGAGCGCAGCTTCACGATCGGGCGGGTGTCGACTGCCATGTCACTCTCCTAGCTCTATCGACCCCTGACAACGTCACGCCTCGGAGGTTTGTTCCGCCACCAGGCCCCGGCCGATCATGAACTCCCGCACAGTCGCCTCGTCGGTGGCGGTCAGGTGCCGCCGGGGCACCACCAGCCGGGGCTGGCGGTCGGCGTACAAGATCCAGAACTCGGAGGTCTCCCCCACCGACGTGACGGCGGCCCACCGGACCGAGAGATGCCCGACCGCGGACGTCTCTCCCGCCTCGACCTCGCTGAGTTCGAACGTCACGGGGTTGGCGAAATGCGTCGGCGTCGCACTGAGCACCCGCCCAGCCCGCCAGCGGGGGTACGCCACCACCAGCAGCGCGAGGACGACCCCCCCGATCGGTTCGAGGACGGGGATCTTGTGTCGCGCCACGACGATCACGATCGCGTACGCGCAGGCCAGCAGGGCCAGACCGAGCGCGAGCCAGAAGCAGACCCGGAACAGCCGACGGCGCACGGTCTTGAACATCCGCCGCCGTTCACCTTGATCCGGGGGCGCGGTGAACTCCACGCGCAGGCGCGTCTCCGTCGGGGTCACGGGGCTGAGCGTACTGCCCGCTAGCACGTCGTCGGGGTACGTCGCAGGGGTACGTCGTCTGCGGACGAGTCGCGACGCCCCCACTACCAGGTGATCTCGCTTCGGCAGACCCGTGCTACCAGGTGATCTCGCTTCGGCAGACCCGTGCTACCAGGTGATCTCGTCGAGGAAGTCCTCGATCGCGGTCGCGACCCGGCCGAGCACCGCCGCCGACGCGGCCAGCCGGCCCGGCACCAACAGGCCGTGATCCGCGTCCGGAATCTCCAGCAGCCGCGGGGTCAGCTCACGGGCAAGCCCGCTGTCCCAGCTGTGATCGGCCAGCCCACCGACCAGCAGCATCGGCGCGGTCGCGCGGCGCAGTTCGGCGACCACCTCCGGCTGGTTGAGCAGCGGCGTCAGCCAGATCGCGGGCAGCCCGCGATCGGCGGCGAGCCCGGCGGCGCAGGTCCCCAGCGACTTGGCGATCACGAGGGGCTTCAGTTCCGGCGCATCGGCGGCGATCCGGTCGAGCACGGGCTCCGCCTCGGCGGTCACCCAGGCCTTCCGCTGCTCGAGCGCCAGGGTCGGCGGCTCGTCGGGCCGGGTCCACGAATGCGCCACGATCCGGGCTCCCCGCAGCTCGGCCGCCTCCGCCGCGAAGGTCAGCAACGCGGTGTACGGGCCGAATCGCCCGCCGGGGAAGATGACAGCCAGTCGATCCATCGCGCCACCGTACGCCCACGCCGAAATTGTCGGTGCCCGGCCGCATGATCTTCCGCATGGGATTTCAGCTTGCCATCGACTGCACCGACCCCGACCGCCTGGTTCCCTTCTGGGCGGCCGCGCTGGACTACCGCCCACAGGATCCGCCCCAGGGGCACGCCACCTGGCGGGACTACTACGTGAGCGTCGGTGTGCCCGAAGAGGAACTGGGCGACGGAGACTGCACCGACCGGCTCGTCGACCCGGCCGGTGCCGGGCCGGCCATCTGGTTCCAGGTCGTGCCGGAGAAGAAGACGCTCAAGAACCGGCTGCACGTCGATGTCATGGTGGGCGGTGGCCGATCGGTTCCCGTGGCGGAGCGACGCGTACGGGTGGACGCCAAGGTCGCGGAACTGGTCGGGCTCGGAGCCACCGTGCTGAACAGACACGATGGTGAAGCATCCGACCATTACGGGGTGACGATGGCCGACCCCGAAGGCAACGAATTCTGCGTCGTCTGACGGCTGGGTCAGCCGGGCAGGTAGTAGTGCACGCGGGCTGGGCTGCCGTCCGCGTCCAGCCAGTCGGCGTACTCGCTGAACACGTGCTTCCAGCCCAAGCGCTCGTAGAAGCGGCGCGCGCCGGGGGCGTTGTCGGCGACGTCGAGGAAGAGCTGGTGGCCGTGCTCCACAGCCCAGCCGGCGATCTCGTCCAGCAGCCGTCGCGCGACGCCGTTCTGCCGCGCCGCCGGGATGGTGAAGAGCCGGCTGACCATCACGGGTGAGCCGAGCGCCGGATCCATCCGCTCGACGACCGGCATGGGCGGCGTAGCGCGCCGGATCACGGCGTGGCCGAGGACTCGACCGGCGGAGACGGCCACCCAGCTCTGCATCGCGTCGTCCGGGCTGAGCCAGCCGGCCGGATCGACGGGCCACCGGACCGGATAGGCATCGGCCTCGTAGACCTCCCGGAGGGCATCAATACAGGCCGCCACCTGCCCGTCGGCCCGGGGAAGCACCATCACGTCCACGAGCGGGAACGATAGCCCACCCGTTCGCCGGGCCAGAATGCCAAAGGACCCCTTGACATCTTAAAAAGCCAAAGTAGTCTTTGGCATATGCACGTCACCGATCCTCAGGCGATCCGGGCCCTGGCCCATCCTCTCCGGCTGGACCTGCTGGGACTGCTCGGCACGATCAGCCCGGCGACCGCCGCCCAGTGCGGCCGGATCCTCGGCGTACCGCAGGCGAACTGCTCGTTCCATCTACGGCAACTCGCCAAGTACGGCTACGTCGAGGACGCCGGGCCCGGCGAGGACCGCCGGGAACGCCAGTGGCGGATCGCGGTGAAGACCCCGGATCGACTCCGGATCGACCCCGGCAGCGACCGCCTGCTCGGGCAGCAGATCGCGAACGTCGTGGTCGACCACGAGATGGCCGCGATCCGGGCGTACGTCGATCGCGAGCAGGACGAGAGCCCGGAGTGGCGCGACGGTCTGGGCATGGCGACCGCCGTCCTGAAACTCACCGCCGAACAGGCGGCTGACCTCGCCACGAAGTGGCGAACCCTGCTCGCGTCGTACGAAACCGATGCCGACAAGCCCGACGGCCGGCACGTCCGCGTGTTCGTGTCCGTCACACCCCTGGGAGAAGCACAGTGAACCTCGACGTCACCTGGATCCACGGCGCGACCGGCGAGCCCACGCTGCAGGTCCACCGCGCGGACGAGCGCACATTCATCCTGCGCCAGAGCAAGTCCGTCACCTACGAGGCGCCCTTCCTCTTCCTGCTCGTCGGCGACGACCGGGCGCTGCTGCTGGACACCGGCGCGACCGCCGAACCCGAGCAGTTCCCGCTGCGGGCGACGGTCGACGACCTGATCGGCGAACTGCCGCTCGTGGTGGCGCATTCGCACGGCCACGGCGACCACGTCGCCGCGGACGGCCAGTTCGCCGATCGTCCACACACGACGATCGTGGGCCGGGACCTCGAAGAAGTCCGGGCGTTCTTCGGCTTCGGCCCGGCGGAGGACCGACTGCCGGGCGACACGGTCACCTTCGAACTGGGCGGCCGGACGCTGTCGATCCTCGGCTCGCCCGGCCATCACAAGTCGGCGATCACGATCTACGACCCGCGTACGGGCTTCCTGCTCACCGGTGACACCGTGATCCCCGGCCGCCTGTACGCCTTCGACTACCCGGCGTTCCTCGGCACCCTCGACCGGCTCGTCGCGTTCGCGGACGAGCACCCCGTCTCCTACGTGCTCGGCTGCCACGTCGAGATGCGGCAGCGCGCGGGGCGCGACTTCCCGATCGGCGCCACCTACCACCCCGACGAGCGGCGCCTGGAGATGACCGTCGAGCAGCTCCGGCAAGTCCAGAAGGCGGCTCACGAGGTCGCTCAGCGGCCGGGCGTACATCGCTACGACGACTTCGTCATCTACAACGAACCCCGGCAGCGAGACCTGCGGCTGCTCGTGATGCGCGGGCAGCTGCACAAGCTGATCGGCCGCCGGCCCCGCTGACCCCCCGCCCGCTTCCCGGCCTCCCCTGCTGGGTCCTCGGCTTCCCCTGCTGGGTCCCCCGCTTCCCACGGCTGGGTCCCCCGCTTCCCACGGCTGGGTCCCCCGCTTCCCCCGCTGGTTCCTCCGCGGACGCCGCGCCCGCTGACGCGCGCTGGTGCCGCCGCGCCGACTGAGGCGCTGATGCCGACCGCTGATGCCGCGCCGCCCACCCGCCGCGCGCCCGCTGATGCGCACTGGCCCCGAGCCGCCCACCGATTACGCGCCCGGCGGTGACGTCAGTGGTGATCTCCGGAGGCTGACGCACCTATCCGAAGCCCGGAAGGGTGCATCAGCCTCCGGAGATCATCCGCCGATGTTCCTGGACCGCCGCCGCGTCAGGACAGGGCACGCCCGGACGGCGGTTCCGCCCGGCGCGACGGCGGCGCAACCGCGGCTCCCCTCGGCGAGTGGAACGCGGTCTACCTGAATCCGGAGCGGAAGCGTCGATGGCGTTCCACCCAGCGCCAAAGCACCCACCGAAGCGCCGCCGGCGACGCCCCGGGACGCCAGTTGCGCCCCGGCACGACAGCGGCGCGCCGCCAGCAACGCGACGGGATGGGACGGCGGCGCAACCGTGCGGCCGGCCGCAGCGAGTGGAACGCGGTCTACCTGACCCCGGAGCGGAAGCGTCGATGACGTTCCACCGACCGCCGGAAACGTCCGCCGAAGCGCGGGAGCCTTCGGGAAAGTCAAGCCAGTGAGCGGGCGCGAAGGCGCCCGCCGAACCGACCGCCAAGCGGCCAAGCGACAAGCGAGCGAGCGCCGGGCTACCGAGCGACCGCCGTCGAGGACCGAACCACGAGCGATGCCGGCACGGTGACCGACCCGTTCGGCGGCGCGACGGCCAGCCCGAGCACCCGAGAGCCCAGTTCGGCGAGGTCGAGGCGGATCGTCGTCAGCGGTGGGCCGACGTCGGCCGCGCCGGGGACGTCGTCGAAGCCGACCACGCTCAGGTCGCCTGGCACGTCGCGGCCGAGGTCCCGGGCCGCCGCCAGCACGCCGTACGCCATCACGTCGTCGAGCGCGAACACCGCCGTCAGCGATGGACGCGCGGTGAGCAGTTCGCGGGCGGCGGCGTACCCGCCGTCTCGGCTGAAGTCTCCGGCGGCGACGGCGGTGGCCGGGAGCACGGATTGGAATCCGGCGAGGCGGTCCGCCACGGTGGCGAGCGTGTCCGGCCCGCTCACGACGCCGACCTCGGTATGCCCGAGGGACACCAGATGTTCGGCGGCCAGCTGCGCTCCCGCGTAGTTCGACGGGATCACGGCGTCGACGCCGGGCCCGTGGTCGCCGATCGCGACGACACGACCGCCTTGGTCGGCGTACCCGGCGAGGTGGTCGGCGAGGTCCGCCAGGAATCGCGTACCAGTGAAGGCCGACGCGGCCAGGATGATCGCCCGCGCGCGCTGGGCGCGCAGCCGGGCGACGTATTCCAGCTCGAGCTGCGGTTCGCGGAAGGTGCACGCGACCATGACCATGAGGTCGTGGTCCCGGGCCGCGCGCATGGCGCCGGCCGCGATCGCCGCGAAGTAGGGGTCGGCGATGTCGTGGACGATCAGCCCGACGATCGAGGTGGTCGCGCGGGCGAGCGCCTGCGCCGGGGCGTGCGAGACGTAGCGCAGGCGGTTGGCCTCGGCCAGCACCCGGGCGCGCAGTTCCTCGCGGACGGTACGGCCACCGCTGCCGTGCAGGACACGGGAGGCGGTGGCCAGGGAGACGCCGGCGGCGTCGGCGACCTGTTGCAGGGTCGCCTGTGTTGACGGTTTGTCGCGCACACCGGTAACGTACCGCCTCACACGCCGTTGGAAAGCGCTTTCCGTCCCCGGACGCCGCCCTACGAAGGGAAAACCATGCGCAAGGTGAACATCATCATGAACGGGGTGACCGGGCGCATGGGCTATCGCCAGCACCTGGTCCGTTCGATCCTGGCCATCCGGGAACAGGGCGGCCTGCCGCTGCCCGGCGGCGAGGTGCTGTACCCGGAGCCCGTGCTGGTCGGCCGCAACGCCGCCAAGCTGGAGGCGCTGTGCGCCCAGCACAACCTCAGCCAGTACACCACCGATCTGGACGCCGCGCTCGCCGACGAGGCCAACGAGATCTACTTCGACTCGCAGGTGACCACCGCCCGCGTCGCCGCGCTGACCAAGGCGATCGAGGCCGGCAAGCACATCTACACGGAGAAGCCGGTCGCCGAGTCGCTGGACGACGCGCTCGGGCTGGCCAAGCTGGCCGAGGCCAAGGGCGTACGCCACGGTGTCGTCGCCGACAAGCTCTACCTCCCGGGCCTGCGGAAGCTGAAGCGCCTGGTCGACTCCGGATTCTTCGGCCGCATCCTCACCGTACGCATCGACTTCGGCTACTGGGTGTTCGAGGGCGACTGGCAACCCGCCCAGCGGCCGAGCTGGAACTACCGCTCCGAGGACGGCGGCGGCATGATCCTCGACATGTTCCCGCACTGGCGGTACGTGCTCGACCACGTGATCGCGCCGGTCCGCTCGGTGTACGCACAGTCGGTCACGCACATCCCGGCCCGCTGGGACGAGCAGGGCGCCGAGTACGCCGCCACCGCCGACGACGCCGCGTACGCCGTCCTGGAGCTGGAAGGCGGGATCGTCGCGCAGATCAACTCGTCGTGGGCGACCCGGGTCGACCGCACCGAGCTGGTCACCTTCCACGTCGACGGTACGCACGGCAGCGCCGTCGCGGGGTTGCGCGGCTGCCGCATCCAGCACCGCAACGCCACCCCGAAGCCGGTGTGGAACCCGGACCTGCCGACCAGCCACGACTTCCGGGGACTGTGGACCGAGGTGCCGGACAACGACGTCTACGACAACGGGTTCAAGGTGCAGTGGGAGGAGTACCTGACGGCGGTCGCGACCGGCGCCCCGTACGCCCACGACCTGTTCGCCGGGGCGCGCGGCGTCCAGCTGGCCGAACTCGGCACGCAGTCCGCCCGCGAAGGCCGCAAGCTCGAGGTGCCCGCGCTGTGAGCCGCCCCGCCGAGAGCAAGACCTTTTATGCGGCCGCCCACGTCGTCGCCGATCCCGATGGCGACAACGGCGAAGGCCGGCCGGCCGTCGTCGACTGGGACGCCACCATGGCGTTCCGCCATCACCTGTGGTCGCTGGGCCTGGGCATCGCCGACGCGATGGACACCGCCCAGCGCGGGATGGGCCTGGACTGGTCCGCCACGCAGGAGCTGATCCGCCGCAGCGGCGCCGAGGCGCAGTCCGTCGGCGGGCTGCTCGCCTGCGGTGCGGGCACGGATCACCTGGCTCCGGGAGCGCACCCGCTCGACGCGATCGAGGCGGCGTACCGGGAGCAGCTCGCGGTCGTGCAGAACGCCGGGGCGCGGGTCATCCTGATGGCCAGCCGCGCGCTCGCGGCCGGCGCGCAGGGACCGGCGGACTACGCCCGGATCTACGGCAGGTTGCTGACCGACGTGGATCAGCCGGTGATCCTGCACTGGCTCGGCGACATGTTCGACCCGGCGCTGGCCGGCTACTGGGGAGACAAGGATCTCGACAAGGCGGCCGACGCCGTGCTGGAGATCATCCACCACAACGCCGCCAAGGTCGACGGGATCAAGGTGTCGCTGCTCGACGCCGACCGGGAGATCGCGCTGCGGGCGAAGCTGCCGGCCGGCGTACGCCTCTACACCGGCGACGACTTCAACTACCCGTCGCTGATCGAGAGCGGATCGCACGCGCTGCTCGGCATCTTCGACGCGATCGCGGTGCCCGCCGCAGCCGCGCGTACGGCGCTCGACGCCGGGGACACCGCGAAGTTCCGGGAGATCCTCGATCCGACCGTGCCACTCGCCCGGCACATCTTCGCCACGCCGACATATCACTACAAGACCGGCATCGTGTTCCTGGCCTGGCTCAACGGGCACCAGGACGAGTTCCGGATGGTCGGCGGGCAGGAGCGCTCGCGCAGCCTCGAGCACCTGATCGAGTTGCACCGGCTCGCCGCGGAGTGCGGCGTGTTGAGCGATCCGGACCTGGCTGCGGCCCGCCTCGCATCCCTGGTGGCGCCGTGACCGCGCCTGTCGCCGCCGACACGGCGCCCGAGAGCTTCCGGCTTTCGCTCAACACCGCCACGGTGAAGAAGGCGTCGCTGGAGACCGCCGCGCGGCTCTGCGCGGAGAACGGCATCAGCGGCATCGGCCCCTGGCGCGACGTGGTCGAGGCCGCCGGGGGCGCGCAGGCCGCGCGCAAGCTCATCGACTCGTACGCCTTGAGCGTGACCACGCTCTGCCGAGGCGGGTTCTTCACGACCGGGTTCGGTAAGAGCGCGACGCCGGAGGCGCGGTCGGCGGCGCTGGCCGACAACCGGGCGGCGATCGACGAGGCGGCCGTCCTCGGCACGGGTGAGCTGGTGCTGGTCGTGGGCGGGCTGCCGGACGGGTCGAAGAACCTGCCCGCCGCCCGGCAGGCCGTCGCCGACGCCCTGGCCGAACTGGTCCCCTATGCGACCGACCGCGGCGTACGTTTGGCGATCGAGCCGCTGCACCCGATGTTCTGCGCCGATCGGGCGGTCGTGTCGACCCTCGGTCAGGCGCTGGACCTGGCCGCCCCGTTCGCGGCGGACGAGGTCGGCGTCTGTGTGGACACCTATCACATCTGGTGGGACCCCGACCTGTACGCCCAGATCGAGCGGGCGGGCCGCGAGGGCCGCATCTCGTCGTACCAGGTCTGCGACTGGGTGTTGCCGTTGGCGGAGGACGCGCTGCTGAGCCGGGGCCACGTCGGCGACGGCCACATCGACTTCGCTCCGATCACCGACGCCGTACGCGCGGCCGGCTACGCCGGGCACGTCGAGGTGGAGATCTTCAACCAGGCCGTGTGGGACACCGATCCGGCGGTGACCGTGGCCACCATGGCCGACCGTCATCGGCGCTTCATCAAGCCGGCGGGGCCGCTGTGAGACTCGCCTTCTCGACGCTGGGCTGCTCCGGACTCCCCCTGCCCGAGGTCGTACGCCTCGCGCAGGAGACCGGCTGGCCCGGCGTCGAGGTGCGGGCGGCGGCCGACGAACCGATCCACATCGGACTATCGTACGCGGAGCGGGCGGCGGCCCGGGCGGAACTGGCAGGCGTCACCCCGCTCTGCGTCGCGAGCTACGTCAAGGTGGCCGCCGAGGGCGACGACGACGCCTGCGTCGCGGACGCGCTCGCCCACGCCGACCTCGCAAAGGACCTCGGCATCCCCGCCGTGAGAGTGTTCCCGGGCGCCGAGGCGCCCCGGACCGGCCCGCTCAGCCCGGGTGCCGAAGCGCCGGGAGATGACGCCGATCAGCGGGCGGTCGCACGGTTGCGCACGATCGCCGACCGGCTGCCGGACGGCATACAGATCTGGCTGGAGACGCACGACTCCCATCCTCGGGGCGTGGACGTCGCCCGGATCCTGGGTCAGGTCGGCGACGACCGGGTCCGGGCGATCTGGGACGTCCTGCATCCGTGGCGGGTCGGCGAGCCGCTGACCGTGTCGCTGGCGGCGCTGCATCCGTACCTGGCTCATGTGCAGGTCAAGGACGTCCTCAGCGCCGCCGAGCGCACTCCCCTGCCGCTCGGCCGGGGAACGGTTCCGCTGCGCGACGCACTGGAACTGCTCCGGCGTACGGCGTACCAAGGCTGGCTGAGCCTGGAATGGGAGAGCAAGTGGCATCCCCAGGCCGGACCACTGCGGGAGGCCTTGATCGCGAGCCGGGCGTGGCTGGCATCATGATCGCGTGAGCGCCCCCTCCGCCACCCTGCGGTCGAAGACCTCCGACGAGACGTCCGCCGTCAGCACGATGGCCGGTAAGACGGCCGGTAAGAAGGTCACCCCGGCCGAGCTGTTCTGCGACCTGGTCTTCGTCTTCGCGATCGTCCAGGTCTCGGCCCTGTTGCACCACGATCACACCTGGGCCGGGATCGGGCACGCCGCGGTGCTGTTCCTGCCGCTGTTCTGGGCCTGGTCGGCGATCTCGATCCACGCCAACCTCAACCCGATCGAGAACTCGGCCGACCGGATCACGATGTTCGTCGCGGCGCTGGGCGCGCTGTTCATGGCGGTCTCGGTCCCGGACGCGTTCGGCGACCGGGGCATCATCTTCGGGGCCGCGTACCTGGTGCAGCGGGCCGCGTTGACGCTCCACGAGGCGATCACGCCCACCGATCGCCACCCAGGCCCGTTCTTCCTCGTCTTCTTCCAGATCAGCGGCCCGCTGATGTTCCTCGGCGGCTTCCTCGCCGGGAACGCCCGGCTGGCGGTGTGGATCCTGGCCATCGCGATCGACGTCGTCATGCCGCGCCTGATGCGGCGGCATCTGAGCCGGATGACCTTCGACCTGCCGCATCTCCTCGAACGACACGGCCTGTTCCTGCTCATCGCGCTCGGCGAGTCCATCCTGTCGGTCGGCGCGACCGCGGTCACCCTCGACCGCCTCACCTCGCCGGTGATCGCCACGATGATCAGCGGCTTCGCGCTCGCCTGCGGGCTGTGGTGGATCTACTTCGTCTTCGCGGGGGCGGCGCTGGAGGAACGGCTGCCGGTCGCGATCGCCCGGCTGCGGACCGACCAGCTCGGCCGCATGCTCGGCTTCAGCCATCTCTGGCTGGTCGCCGGGGTCATCGCCGTCGCGGTCGGCCTCGCCGAGGCCATCGCGCATCCCGCGCACCATCTCGACCGCGGCATCGCCAGCCTGCTGTTCGGCGGCGTCGCGCTCTATCTCGCCACCTTCGGCTACACCACCTGGCGCATGTTCCGCCGGCTGCCGCTCGCACGGCTGGTCTCGGCCGCGCTCGTGCTCGGCATGCTGCCGTTCGCGACCGAGGTCCCGGCCGTGCTCGCGCTCCTCGACCTCGCCGTCGTGCTCATGCTCCTCGCCATCATCGAGTACGCCGTCAGGGCGTACCGGGACCGTAAAGCGCGTCAGCGGCACCCTGAACCGGAAGAGGCGACCACGTGAGCAGCAAGCTGGGCGGACGCGATTTCGCCCTGTTCTGGGCAGTGGAGACACTGTCGACGTTCGGCAGCTCGTTCTCCGTCATCGCGGTGCCGCTGATGGTGCTGCACGCGACCGGCTCGGTGACGCAGATGGGCCTGCTCACCGGCGCACTCGGGGTCGCCACCCTGGTCAGCGGCTTCTTCGCCGGTGTCGTCGCCGACCGGTTCGACCGGCGCCGGCTGCTGATCATCTGCAACGTCGCACAGGCCGTGCTGTTCGGCATCATCCCGCTCGTCTGGCTGTTCGCCACCCCGATCTGGCTGCTCTACGTGGTGGTGCCGCTGACCGGCGCCTTCGCCATGCTGTTCCGGGTCACCTACGTGACCGT
Source organism: Hamadaea flava (assembly GCF_024172085.1). Classification (NCBI taxonomy): domain Bacteria; kingdom Bacillati; phylum Actinomycetota; class Actinomycetes; order Micromonosporales; family Micromonosporaceae; genus Hamadaea; species Hamadaea flava. Next base: position 374,369 of record NZ_JAMZDZ010000001.1, read on the forward strand.
GGTCCCCCGCCTCGTCGACGCCGACCAACTGACCCGGGCCAATGGGCGGCTCTCGGCCAGCTTCGCCGCGTCCCAGGTCATCGGGCCGATCCTGGCCGGCGTCGTGTCGGGGCAGTTCGGCCCGTCCGTCGCGATCGCCGTCGACGCGGCGACCTTCGTCCTGGCCTCGATCGGCCTGCTCTTCGTACGCCTCCGCCCGCCGGTCGCGGCCGATGAGCACGCGCTCCCCGCGAAGGTGTCGTTCTGGGCCGAGTTCAGCGCCGGCGCCCGCTTCCTCTGGCGGCACCCGGTGCTGCGCTCGATGCTCGTCCTGCTGACGATGATGATCTTCTTCTGGCAGGGGCTGGTCGACGTCGTCATCTTCTACCTCAAGCACGATCTCGGGCAGCCGGACCGCACGGTCGGCTACGTGATGGCGGTGGCCGCCCTGGGGACCGTCGCGGGAGCGCTCACCGTCGCCCGCGTACGCAAGGTGATCGGGTTCGGGGTGACCTGGATCGGCTCGACGATGCTGGCCGGGCTGTTCGTCGCGGCGATCGCGTTCACCCACTCCGTGCCCGGCGTCGCCGTCTTCACCACGCTCGCCTTCGCTTTCACTGCCGTCGGCGGCATCTGCTCGATGTCGCTGCGCCAGGAGATCACCCCGAGCGCGCTGCTGGGCCGGGTCACCTCGGCCTGGTGGACGATCCACTTCTCGCTCGGCCCGATCGGCGCGGCGGTGGTGACGGCCTCGGCCGAACGCTTCGGGGTCGGCCTCGTCATCGGCATCGCCGGGCTGGCGTACCTGCTGATCTCGGCGGTCGGCTTCCTCACGCCGATCCGGCAGCCGCACCCGGAGCGCATGGTCGTCGACGCCGCCTGAAGGGCCGTCCGGCGACGGCCTGGGATGGCCGGGCCGGGTCGCCCGACACGGCCGCGTTCGGCATACTGACGGGCGTCCCGCACCGGCCACTGTGTACACGGAGGATCGCCGGATGACCGCCCCCGAACCCCCGGCCGCACTGCCGCCCGCTGTGCCGTCGCCGCCGCCTGCCGCACCCGCCCAGCCACCCGTGCAGTCCACACCGCCCGCTCAGGAGGTCGCGCTCACCACCGGGCGGCTGACGGAGGTGGCCCGGACGTCGAGCGACGCGTTCCGGCGTACGACGGCCAAGCACAACGTGCTGGCGATCGTGGCGCTGCTGACGGTCGCGTTGTCGGTGCTGACCTTCGGCATCCTCGCCCCCATCGGCGCGATCCTCGGGCACATCGCGTTGCGGCAGCTCAAGGGGCGTGAGCAGACCGGCCGGGGGATGGCGCGGGCGGCGGTGATCCTGGGCTGGACCTTCACCTTCTTCCTGCCCTGCCTTACCCTGTTCCTCGGGATGGGCACGATCCTCGCCTTGATCAAGACGGCAGCGGAGCTGATCGGCCTGTTCGCCGGTTGACAACGAGCTGTGCGGCTATTCCGCGTCATAGAGTGACGACCTTCACACTCCCGATGACGATCTTGTGATCGCCGGGCAGTCTTGCCTGCATGGCAACCCCCGCTCATAGTTCGGCCACCCCTCGAAAGCTCGTCCGCGCCGCCGTCGTCGCAGTGCTCGCCGGCGCCGTCGTCGCCGGTCTGGCCGTGCCCGCGAGCGCGCTGGCGGCCTGGGCGGTCAACCACGCGGGAGTCGCCTGGGACGACCTGCCCGACGCGTTGCAGAACCCGGCCCGGCAGGAGGCCAGCTACCTCTACGCCAGCGACGGCAAGACGCTGCTCACCACCTTCTACGACCAGAACCGCCGGGACGTGAGCCTCGACGAGGTCGCGCCGGTCATGCGGCAGGCGGTCGTGGCCGCCGAGGACTCCCGGTTCTACGAGCACGGCGGAGTGGACCTCAAGGGAATCCTGCGCGCGGTGGTGGCCAACGGCACGAGCGGCGAGGTCGAGCAGGGCGCGTCGACGCTGACCATGCAGTACGTCCGGAACGTGCTGAAGAACGACCCGACACTGACCGACGAGGAGCGCGCGGCCGCCACCCAGGTGACCGCCGGGCGCAAGATCAACGAGGCCCGGTACGCGATCACGCTGGAGACCCGGCTGACCAAGGACCAGATCCTGGAGCGGTACCTCAACATCGCGTACTTCGGGCACGGGGCCTATGGCGTGTACGCCGCCGCTCACACCTACTTCTCCAAGGACCCGAGCAAGCTGACGCTGGACGAGGCGTCGCTGCTGGCCGGTCTGCTCCAGTCGCCGGAGTCCGACAATCCGATCGACGGCGACACCAGCCGGGCGCTGACCCGGCGCAGCTACGTCCTGCAGGCCATGGTCGGGCTGGGTGAGATCACCGCCGACCAGGCGAAGACGGCCACCGACGCCGAGCTGAAGCTGACCCCCGGAGCGTCGCCGAACGACTGCACCGCGGCCAAAACCTCGACCGGCTACTTCTGTGACTACTTCCGCAGCTGGTGGCAGTCGCAGGCGGCGTTCGGCGAGACCGCCGCCGACCGGCTGCAGGCGCTCAAGACCGGCGGTTACCGCATCATCACCTCGCTCGACGCCAAGGTCCAGGCGACCGCGCAGGCGCAGGTGCTGACCGTGTACGGCTACAGCAACAAGCGCGTCGCGCCGATGGCGGTCGTGCAGCCCGGCACGGGCAAGGTCCTCGCGCTGGCGGTGAACCGGCACTACAGCGCCGCGGCCGGGACCGGCAACACGATGAACCAGCTCGTCGCGGGCAACGGCACAAGCCTGCCCGGCTACCAGGCCGGCTCGACGTTCAAGATGTTCACGATGCTGGCCGCGCTGGAGGCCGGCAAGGCGCTGGACACCGGCTACTACTCGCCGAACCGATACAAGTCCGATTACGCCGATTCCGGGCCGAACAGTTGTGACGGCTACTGGTGCCCGCAGAACGCCGCCGCCTCGATGGCCGGTTACCGGAACATGTGGACCGGCTTCGGCCGCTCGGTGAACACGTACTTCGTGCAGCTGGAGGAATCGGTCGGCGCGGACGCGGTCGTGGAGATGGCCGAGCGGCTGGGCATCAAGTTCCGGTCGAAGGAGAACCAGCAGAACGCGCAGGACGCGTCGAGCTGGGGCGCGTTCACCCTCGGCACCTCGCTGACGACGCCGCTGGACCTGGCCAACGCGTACGCCACGGTCGCGGCCGAGGGCAAGTACTGCTCCCCGACCCCGATCTCGTCGATCACCGACGCGGACGGCAAGTCGGTCGCGGCCGGGCAGCCCGACTGCAAGCAGGCCATCAGCGCCGAGGTCGCCCGCGCGGCCACCGACGCCGCCCGGTGCCCGGTCGGTCAGCAGTCGGCGTACTACCGCTGCAACGGCGCGACCGCCGGTTCCGTGGCCAACATCGTCGGCGGCCGCGACGTCGCGGGCAAGACGGGCAGCTCCGACGGCAACGTCACCGAGTCGTTCGTCGCGTACACGCCGCAGATGGCCATCGCGTCGATCGCGGCCAACCCGAGCACCAGCAAGGACGCCGTCGGCTCCGCCGTGCAGCGGGACGTGATCCAGGCGGTCGCGCGTACGCTCAACACCTCGCTTAAGGGTGTGGCCGAGAAGAAGTTCACCGCGCCCAAGCTGACCAGCGCGTTCGCGTCGGGCCAGGAGCCGCGCGAGGAACCGAGCCCGACCCCGTCCGAGTCGTCGCGGAACAACGGCAACGACAACGGGAACGGCCGGCGCAACCGGAACACCACCCCGACGCCGTCCGCCACGACCGGCGGGCTCGGCGGGATCTTGGGCGGGTGGGGCAACTGACGTCGGCCGGATGATCCTATAGGATTCTCCGGCGTGAGGGTCGCGCTGTTCGTCACGTGTCTGGCCGACGCCATGTTTCCCGACGTCGGCCGGGCGACGGTGGCGGTACTGGAACGGCTCGGAGTCGAGGTCGTCTTCCCGCCGGGGCAGACCTGCTGCGGGCAGATGCACGTCAACACCGGTTACCAACGGCAGGCGGCCAAGCTCGTCCGCAATCACGTCGACGTCTTCGAGCCGTACGACTACGTCGTCGCGCCGTCAGGCTCCTGCGTCGGCTCGGTACGCCATCAGCACGCGATGGTCGCCCGCAACGCCGGCGACGCCGGGCTGGCCGACCGGGCGCAGTCCGTCGCGACCAGGACCTACGAGCTGTCGGAGTTCCTGATCGACGTGCTGGGCGTCGAGGACGTCGGGGCGGCGTACCCGCATCGGGTCACCTATCACCCGACCTGCCACAGCCTGCGCATGCTGCGGGTCGGCGACAAGCCGCTGCGCCTGCTCCGCCACGTACGCGGCCTGGACCTGGTCGAGCTGCCCGACGCCGACCAGTGCTGCGGCTTCGGCGGCACCTTCGCGGTCAAGAACGCCGACACCTCGACGGCGATGCTGGCCGACAAGATGCGCAGCGTGCTGTCGACCCGCGCGGAGGCCGTCTGCGCCGGCGACTCGTCCTGCCTGATGCACATCGGCGGCGGCCTGTCGCGGCTGCGCACCGGCGTACGCCCGATCCACCTGGCCGAGATCCTCGCGAGCACCGGGAGCGCCGGATGAGCCAGACCTTCCTCGGGATGCCGCACGCCCCGGCTGGAGTCGGCCACCTGCACGGCGATCGGCCGTTCCCCGACGCCGCCCGGGACGCCCTCGCGAACACCCAACTGCGGCGCAACCTCGGCCATGCGACCGCCACCATCCGCGCCAAGCGCGCCAGTGTCGTCGGCGAACTCGATGACTGGGAAGAACTTCGCCTAGCCGGTGAGGCGCTCAAGGCGTACACGATGGCACATCTGGACCGGCTCCTGCCGCAGCTGGAAGCGGCCGTGACCGCCCGCGGCGGGGTGGTGCACTGGGCGCGGGACGCGACCGAGGCGAATCAGATCGTGGTGGACCTGGTACGCGCGACCGGGACCGACGAGGTCGTGAAGGTCAAGTCGATGGCCACCGCGGAGATCGGCCTGAACGAAGCCCTGGCCGCCGCCGGGATCGCCGCGGTCGAGACCGACCTGGCCGAACTGATCGTCCAGTTGGGACACGACGAGCCGAGTCACATCCTGGTTCCGGCGATCCATCGCAACCGGGCCGAGATCCGCGAGATCTTCCTCCGCGAGATGCCCGGCGTGGACCCGGAGCTGACCGACGAGCCCCGGCGGCTGGCCATGGCCGCGCGGGCCCATCTGCGGGCGAAGTTCCTCACCACGAAGGTCGCGATCTCGGGGGCGAACTTCGGCATCGCCGAGACCGGCACGATCACCGTCGTGGAGTCCGAAGGCAACGGCCGCATGTGCCTGACCCTGCCGGACACCCTGATCACGGTGATGGGCATCGAGAAGGTCGTGCCGACCTGGACCGACCTCGAAGTCTTCCTGCAACTGCTGCCGCGCTCGTCCACCGGCGAGCGGATGAACCCCTACACCTCCACCTGGACCGGGGTCACGCCCGGCGACGGGCCGCAGACGTTCCACCTCGTGCTGGTCGACAATGGACGTACGGCGGTGCTGGCCGACCCGGCTGGGCGCTCGGCGTTGCACTGCATCCGCTGCTCGGCCTGCCTCAACGTGTGCCCGGTCTACGAGCGCGCGGGCGGCCACGCCTACGGCTCTGTCTATCCCGGCCCGATCGGCGCGGTGCTGACCCCGCAACTGACCGGCGCCGCCACCTCGCTCCCGTACGCCTCCAGCCTGTGCGGCGCGTGCTTCGACGCCTGCCCAGTCCGCATCGACATCCCCTCGATGCTGGTCCACCTTCGATCGACGCAGCCGCACCCGGCCACCGAACGGGCGGCATTCGAGGCGGTCGCCTGGACGATGGCCTCGGCCGGCCGGTTCCGGCTCGGCGAACGCCTGCTGCGGCTCGGCCGGCTGATCGCGCGCCGGGGACGCATCCGGCGGCTGCCACCGCCGCTGTCGGCGTGGACCGACACCCGCGACCTCCCCGCACCACCCCAACAGACCTTCCGCGACTGGTGGTCCGCCCGATGAGGATTCCCGGATGAGCGCCCGCGACGACATCCTCGCCCGCATCCACGCCGCCAACACCGGCATCGCCGCTCCCCCGGTTCCCCGGGACTATCGGCGTACCGGGACTCATGCGCCGGGCGATGCCGAGCTGTTGGAGCTGTTCACCGATCGGCTCGTCGACTACAAAGCCACCGTCGTGCCCTGCACTCCCGCCACGCTGGCCGCGACGCTCGCCGACATTTGTCGCGACTGGACGGTCGTCGTCCCCGCCGGCTCGGCTTCGTCCGTGCCGGGTGCGGTCGTGGACGACGGGCTCTCCTACGCCCAGCTCGACGCGCTCGACGCCGTCCTCACCGGCTGCGCCGCCGCCTGCGCCGAAACCGGCACCATCGCCCTCGACGCCGGCCCCGACCAGGGCCGCCGCGCCGTCACCCTGATCCCCGACCGGCACATCTGCGTCGTCCGCGCCGACCAGGTCGTGCACACCGTGCCCGAACTGCTGGCCCGGCTGGACCCGACCCGGCCGCTCACCTTCATCAGCGGCCCCTCGGCCACCAGCGACATCGAGCTGCATCGCGTCGAAGGCGTCCACGGGCCGCGTACGCTGATCGTCGTCCTCGTCACCCTCTCGGGCGGGCTCAGGCGGCGCGCTTGAGGATCTCGGCGGCGACCCGCTCGGGTACGGCGTCCGGGATCCAGTGGCTGACCTCGTCCAGCTCGACGAAGGCGTACTCGCCGGTCACGTGGTGGACGCAGGCTTCGGCGGCGGCACGCCCGATCGCGAGGTCGCCGTTGCTCCAGAGGAACGTCGTCGGTACCGCGACCGGCCCGAGCCGGCCGAAGTCGCCGTGTCCCATCGCGCGGTACCAGTTGAGGCCGCCGGTGAGCCGCTCCCGGTGCAGCATCGGTGTCACGTAACGGTCGATGCGACCCTCCGGGCAGCCGAGGAACATCGCCCTGATCCGCAGCCCGTCGTCCTCGAGGAGGACGTCCTCGGCTTCCGGCGTACGAAAGAAGTCCATGTAGGACGATCGTTCCCGCTGGTCGTCGTCGTGGCGGATGGCGCGCCCGAACGCGGCCACGTGCGGCACCGACAAAGCGGTGAGGGTCCGGGTGCGCTCGGGATGGCGGGCCGCCAGGTACCAGCCGATCGCCGCGCCCCAATCGTGCCCGACGACGTGCGCCGCCCCGACCCCGAGCTTGTCAAGCACGGCCAGCGCGTCGGCGGCGATCTCACTGATCTGGTACGCCTCCACCGCCGCCGGCCGGGCACCCGGGGCGTACCCGCGTTGATCGAAGGCGACCGTACGCAGGCCGGCGTCCCGAAGGGTCGGCGTGACGAGGTCCCACTCCCCTTTGTGCTGGGGGAACCCGTGGAGCAGCAGCACGACCGGACCGTCTTCCGGGCCGTCCACGTCGGCGTCGAAGGTCATTCCGCGTACGTCGAACTTCACGCGACGATCTCCCATCGGGTCAGGCCGAGCGCGGCCGAGATGCTGACGAGCGCCGAAGTGCCGGGGTCCGCCGCGATCGTCCGCAACGGCTCGGTCCGGGCGTACGCGAGCGGCCACCCGTCCGTCGTCCAGGTACGCACCCCGTCGTCGCCGGAGGTCACCAGCACGTCGCCGGACAGGGCGATCCCGGTGATCGGGCTCGGCGAGGTGGCGACGATCCGCTGACCGCCGGAACCCACATCCCAGCGCCGGATCTGCCCCGCCGCATCCCCGGAGTACGCGTACCCGCCGTCCAGGACGACCGCCCAGACCGGCTCCTCCCCCGGATGCACCCGGATCGGCTCAGCTCCCTCGCGCAGAATGCGTACGCTCCCCGACATGTGACCGGTGACGACGAGGCCGTCGTCGGCGACGGCGACCGCCGTGACCGAGTCACCCACCCGCGCCTGAGGGATGTTCTCCCACCAGCCGGAGCCGGGCGCGGACCGCCAGACCGATACGCCGCCCCGGCCGCCGCCCGCGGCGAGACGACCGCCGTCCGGCGAGGCGGCCAGCAACCGGCCGCCCTCGTGCCACAGCGCCGGGCCGGCGACTGTGCCGCTGCCGCCTGCTTCCGCCATTGGGGTCCCAGTGGCAGTCCGGAGGTCGGGGAAGATCACGCGGCCGTCGTCGAGCAGCGCCGCGATCCCGGAACGCGTGACGGCCACCCCGTGAATGGGCTGCCCCAAATCGACGGTCAGGTCACCCGGCCGGAGCTCGTCACCCGACCACAGCCCGTCACCCGACCAGATCTGGAGCCGACCGTCCTGTCGCGCGCCCACGACCAACCCGCCGGTCGGCCCGCCGCCCAACTCGTCCCCGGTCGGCCGGTCCCCTGCTGATCTTGAATGGTTGGCGTCGCCAGGGCGACGATTTCTGTTCAAGGTCAACTCCGCCGCACCCACGCCGGAGCCCGCGCCGCCCGCGACAGCGGATCCGCCGCCAGAACCGGCAGCGCCGAAGCCCGCACCGGTGGATCCGCCAGCAGAGTCCAGGCTGGCGGAGCCGATCGCGACAGCGGTCCACGGAGCGTCACGAGCGGCGAGCCCATCCCCCGCAAGGTCCCAGACGTGCACCAGTTCCTCGGCGGCTGTCGACATGACCAGCGACCCGTCCGGGCTGACCGCGACGCAGCGTACCGGCTGCCGGTGCCGCCCGAGGACGCGCCCGGGCACGACATCGCCGTCCAAGGTCCGCACCGCCAGCGCCGACGAAGCCGCCGCAGAAGCCGCCGCAGAAGCCGCCGCAGAAGCCGCCGCAGAAGCCGCGGCCGAGGAGGAGGAGGAGTCCAGGGGCCAAGCCATGACCTGCCCGTCCCCGCCACCGGAGAGCACCGAGCGGCCGTCCGGGGTCACGGTCACGCTCCACACCTGGCCCTCGTGCTGCCCGAGCGGCCGCCCCGACTGATCCGGCGCGACGGACGGATCTGACGGGCCGCCGAGCGGGAACGCGAAGACCTGCCCGATGTACGTGCCCACGATGACCGTGGACCCGTCGGGCGTGATCGTCATCGCCTCGGCCCAGCGTTTGACCCGGCCGAGGACCCAGCCGGTGCCCGAGGCCGGCGCCCAGACGCGTACGGTGTCGTCTCGGCCGCCGCTGATCAGCAGGTTCCCATCCGGGCTGAACACCAGCGACCGGACTTGGTCGTCGTGCTCGCCGATCACGGTCGCCTGGCCGGTGGCGAGGTTCCAGAGGCGTACCTGGCCGTCCTGGCCGCCGGTGGCGATGCGGTCGCCGCTGGGGGCGTACGCGACGGCCCAGATGTGCCCGGCGCTGTTGATGAACGGCGGATCGTCCAGCGAGTAGCCGTCGGCGTCGAGCCGCCAGCGTCGCACCGTCTTGTCGGCGGCGCAGGTCGCCATCTCGTCGCCGTGCGGGCTCACGGAGAAGGCCCGGATCGCGCCGAAGTGGCGGCCGATGTCGACCGCTCGCCCGTCGTCGAGGTCCCAGCGGCGTACGCGGCCGTCGTCGTCGCCGGTGAGGACCTGGGCCGGCCCGAGGAACGCCGCTGCCCAGACCTGTCGGCTGCCCGAGTCCACGGTACGCGTCAAGGACCGGCTGGCGCGTCCGGTCGTCGACACCGCGACGATCGCCGGGGCCTGCCGGGCCGCGACCGCCGCCCATCGGGCCGCCGGGAGTCCGGTGTGGACAGCCGTCAGCCCGAGCTGTGCGGCCGGCCGGACCAGCGGGGCTCGCAGTGCGGGACTGGCGATCTCCAGCACTCGCGACGCCGACCGGACCTCCGCCGACGTGGCCGCCCCCGTACGCAGCATCGGCCGGACCGCGTCCACCCCGAGGACGTCGATCGCACTGGCCAGCCAGCCCGGGTCGGCCAGGAACCCGAGGTCACCCCCGGCGGCCATGACCGCCCAGGGCCGGTGTTCGAGCAGGTGCCGAGGGGTGTCTGCGGGCCAGCCCCGGGCCGCCCAGGAGTCCGCCCATGCCGCGACCTGCGCCGTGAACGGCGCGAGGCGTACCGGGCCGAAGACGGTGTCCCGGCAGGTGTCCAGCAGCGTCTGGTGGGCGAACCGCCAGCCGCCGGTGTCCTCCAGCACCCGCCCGAACCGCGCCCGCAGCAGCGCCTCCACGTCGAACGCCGAAACCTCCGCCGCCGGGCCCCCGAACGCCGAAACCCCCGCCGAACCCGCGAACCGCGAAGACGCCGAACCATCGAACCCCGATGGCGGCGCGGCCCCACTGGACGTGTCCAAGGGCGAGCTGAGAACGGACGCCAGCTCGTCGGCGGTCAACGGACCTGCCGCCGCGGTCAGCACGCCAAGAACTCCGCGCGTCGTAGCGTCCGCGGCCAGCTCGCGCAGATCGGACTCGGCCCGCTGCTCGACCCGCTGCGCCTCGACGACCTGGGTCAGCTCGGCCGGATACAGCGTCCACAGCGGATGGTCCGGGTGCACGTCGTCGGGCACCGGCGTCTTGCGCCCGGTCACCAGCACGTGCGTGAAGAACGGCGTACGCGACGGCAGCAGGGAGGCGACGCTTCGCTGCCCGGCGGGCCGGAGGTCTTCGTCGAGTCCGTCGACGATCAGCAGCAGATGGCGTTCGAGACGTTCCGCGCGGTCGGCTGCCCGGGTCCACAGGTCGGCGAACGCCGCCGCGTCCGGCTCGATAGGCGGGTCCTCACCGAGCAATGCGGCGAGCTGTCCCGTGACGGCCGCGAGGAACCGGTCCGCGCCGGCGTCGAGGGCGCGCCGCTGCAACAGGTACGCCACGCAGTCGACCCCGTCGGGCGGGCTCGCGGCCAGGTGGGCGGCCAGCGCAGTCTTCCCGGCCCAGGGCGATCCCACTACACGCCGATAGCCGGGCGAGCCGGTGGCGAAGGCGCGCAGCGCCGCGAGGTCGGCGGCCCGGTCCAGCAGGTCCGGCGTACGCCCCGCGACTTCGGCGATGACGGCTTGGTAGCCGGCCCGCCGCACGGTCGCGGGCAGACGGACGAGGGTGGCCGGGGTGCAGCCCAGTTCCCGCCACCACAGGCGGGCGTTGGGCAGCCGGTCGAGGTGCGTGATCGGGGTGGCGGTCAGCGCCGACTCCCCCGCTCGCGGCTGGTGCTCGGTGACGACGCCGAGCACGATCTCGTTCCCGGCCGGACCCGTCACGACCGCGCTGCCGGAGACGCCGGACCATTGGCTGCGCCCGAGCGCCTCCTGCTGCGGCGGGAGCGGCCGGGGCGTACTGGTCACCCGGAAGGTCAGCAGGTCGGCGACCCGCTGGTCGGCGGTCGGGATCTCGCCGTCGAGCTGCGCGGTGTCTCGCGTCGAACGTCCGTCCGCCGTCCGGCGTTCCTGAAAGTGCGGGTAGCCGATCGCCCGGCAGTCGCGGATCACCGCGGCGGCTTCCCGGTCGACCGAGCCGAACCGGAGCGGCCGCACGCCGGGCAGCGGCGTCGCCAGCTCCAGCAGCGCCAGGTCGGCGCGCTCGCCGCCCAGCAGCAGGACCAGCGCCGGATGCTCCACCTTGTCCACGCCGCGCACGGTGACGGCGCCGTCCGCGGTCACGGTGTGCGCCGCGGTCAGCACGAGCCGGTCGGTCACGAGCAGGCCCGAGCCGCTGATCCAGCCGCCGGGACCTTCGCAGAGGACCTCGACGGCACGATCGGCGTACCCGGTCACGCGGGTTTCTCCAGGCCACGTGAGCCCACCTTGATCGGGAGGCCGTCCGCGTCGACCGGCGGCTCCAGCACGATGGTCACCTTCTGCACCGACTCGCTCGCGACTCCGGCCTGCCCGCCCAGCTCCACCACCCAGAACCGCACCCCGCCCCGCGCCTCCGCGCTGCGGGTCACGCCCACCTGGAACTCCAGCGTCACCTGGCCCACCGGGAACTGCACCGGCGCGTCCACCGCCTCCGCACTCGCCCGCGCGAGTTCCGCGCGCAAGGCCTGGACGACGTCGACGAGCCCGATCTGCGACATGCGGACCATCCTTCCCGGCCGCTCAGACCATGCGCAAGACCGTGGTGTGCTTCAGGTCCGCGTCCTCCAGGTCCTCATTCACCGGTACGCGGAAAGCAGCGACCTGCTCGAAGCCGGTGGTCGGGCGGTAAGCGCGTCCGGGGTCCCCGACCAGCACCAGCGCCCCGCGTTCGTGCTGCCGTCGCAGGAACCCGAGCATCGCGTTCGCCATGTCGCGGCTGTAGAAGACGTCCCCGGCCAGCACGACGTCGGCGTCCGGGACGGGCAGTTCGGGCGGCGTACTCAGCAGATCGCCGAGCGCCCGGTCGACGGTCACCCCGTTCAGCTCCGCGTTGAGCGCGATCGCCGCGTCGGCGTACTCGTCGATCTCATTGGCGACGACGCTGCGCGCGCCGGACCGCGCGGCCGCGATGGCGACGAGCCCGCCGCCGGCGGCCAGATCGAGGACGGACTTGCCGGCCACCAGCTCGGGATGGTCGAGGAGGTGGCGGGCGAGGCCCTGGCCGCCGGCCCAGGCGAAGGCCCAGAACGGCGGCGGGAGTCCCTTCCGCCCGGTGACCTGCTCCATCAGCTCCCACAGCGGGATGGCCTCGGTGGCCTGCCGGAGCTTCAGCTCGGGCAGGAACGGCAGCCCCAGCGGTTCGGTGTGGGCCCGGACGAAGTCGATCAGCACGCCTGTAGACCCTACCCATCGGGCTGATCCACTGGACGGCAGTCGGCCCGTACGCTGTCCGCCGTGACCTCCGTCGAACACATCCGGGACGCTGCCCGTGCCGATCAATACTGGGCGCTGGTGCCGCAGGGCCCCGGATTCTGGTCGCTGTGCCGCTTCGACGACACCACGGGATTCGTCGGCCCGCCGATGCACGTCTCCGGCGCCATCGGCGTCCATCCCGGGGTGGCCGTCGCCTGGGCGCAGCGGATCACCGGGCTGCCGGGCTGGGTGCCGATGATGTCCCGGCCGGGTGTCCTGGTCGAGGAGGCGTACTCGCTGGTCCTGGAGATCGCCCACCAGCCGCGCACCGGGCGGCGGATCGTGTTGCGGGTGGAGGCCGACCCGCAGCGGCCGAGCGGCGCGTCCGTCGTGGTGCGCGAGCGCTGGGACGCGTCGGGCCTCTACAGCGAGGCACTGTCGGTTGTGGACCGCGCCGAGTTCGCGGACGAGGCGCAGATGCTCCAGCAGACCGCGGACGGGTTCGGGCTGGACCCGGCGCTGTGGACGGCGGTCCTGCCCGGCGTCGAGTGGGCGCACGGCCCGCTCTGAGCGAGCCGCACCAAACCTGTCATGCCCGACACTGTCCTCATTTGACAGACAATCGGACTGGACTGCCACCCGGGGGTGCCGCAGGATGGGTGTCGGTGCGGCGACGCCATGTTCGACACGGCTCGCACCCGACCGCGTCGCCGCACCGACACCTCTGCACGTCAGCGCCCGGCTCTAGAGCGCGCCGGCCTCCTGGATCACGCCCACGACCGATTTGGCGATCTCGGGCATCCCGCCGTCGGCCGGGCAGTCCACGTAGGCCACGCTGATCGCGTCGACGCTGACCACGTAGGAGAAGGCGTCGCGGCACTGGGTCGGCTTCTGCGACCGCAGCGCCTCCTGGCCGAGCCGCTGGTCCGAGGTCAGCCCCAGCAGCTGATCCAGCCGGGCCGCCGTCAGCTTGCCCGTCTTGGTCGACCCGTTCTTGGCCGTCTTCGTCCAGCTGCCGTCCGGGGTCACGGCGACCTTGTCACTCATTCCGGCGATTCCGCCGGCCCGGCGTACCTCGAGCGTGGTGAACCGGGCGGCGAGGGTCGGCGCGGCCATGGTCGCCTCCGTCGAGGGCTGCTGGCCAGGGCTGTTGGCGCAGCCGGTCAGCAAAGCGAGGGCTACCGATATGACACCTAGTGTCCATCGGCCGGACAAGGATGTCACATTCCCAGCATTCACAATGTGTCTTCCTTCGATATATAAATCTCTCGGTGGCTACCGCCATCATCACACTAAGTCGGGGAGGACTCAGTGAGAAGATCCATCGCGATCGCCGGCGCCGCCCTCTTGATGGGCGGCGTTTTGCTCGGCACCGCGCCCGCGGGTGCGGCTCCGGGCGGATCGGCGTCCGCCGTCGCACGCGCCGACCAGGCGCTCTCGGAGCATAGGGCGGCTGCTGCGGCATCCGCGTCCGACGCGTTCAGCTCGTATCGGACGATCACGGACGCGAACGGCGCCTCGCACGTGCGCTACACGCGTACCTACAACGGGCTGCGGGTATACGGCGGCGACATCGTCGTGCACACCAGCCCCACCGGCGCGTACGCCGGAACCTCGGTCGGTCTGGCCTCGCCGCTGTCCATCGGCACCACGGCGAAGACCACCTCGGCCCAGGCCAAGGCGGTCGCCCGGCAGAACTTCCGCGGCACCATCACCAGCGTCGGCAGCTCCGAGCTGTTCGTCGACGCCACCTCCGGCACCGGCAAGCTGGCCTGGGAGACCGTCGTCTCGGGCTGGGGGCCGGACAAGCAGACCCCGTCGAAGCTGCACGTGATCAGTGACGCGGTAACCGGCGCGTACCTGGGCTCGTTCGACGAGATCGAGACCGTCTCCGGCACGGGCAACAGCATCTTCTCGGGCACGGTCACCGTGGACACCACGCTGTCGGGCAGCACCTACTCGATGGTGGACCCGTCGCACGGCAACGGTCGCACCTGCGACCTGAACAACGGGACGTCCACCTGTACCACGTTCACCGACACGGACAACGTGTGGGGCAACGGGACGAACTCGAACCGGCAGTCGGCCGGCGTCGACGCACACTACGGCGCGGCGCTGACGTTCGACTACTACAAGAACGTCCACGGCCGGAACGGCATCTTCGGCAACGGCACCGGCGTGCCGTCCCGCGTGCACTACGGCAGCAACTACGTGAACGCGTTCTGGGACGGCGCCCAGATGACCTACGGCGACGGTTCGGGCAACGCGAACCCGCTCGTGGCGATCGACGTCGCCGGCCACGAGATGTCGCACGGCGTCACGGAGAACGTGGTCTCCGGCGGCCTGACCTACTCGGGCGAGTCCGGCGGGCTCAACGAGTCCACCAGCGACATCTTCGGCACCGCGGTCGAGTTCTCGGCCAACAACACCTCCGACCCCGGTGACTACCTCATCGGCGAGGAGATCAACATCAACGGCGACGGCAGCCCGCTGCGCTGGATGTACAACCCGACCCTCGACGGCGCGTCGCACGGCTGCTGGTCGACCAGCACCAACAGCGTCGACGTGCACTACTCGTCCGGCGTCGGCAACCACTTCTTCTTCAACCTCGCCGAGGGCACCGGCGCGACGCAGTGGGGCACCAGCCCGGTCTGCGGCAGCGCTCCCGCCGTCGTCGGCATCGGCCGGACCAAGGCCGAGAAGATCTGGTTCCGCGCGCTCGACGTCTACTTCACGTCGAACACCCGGTACGTGAACACCACCACGCCGGCCAACACCTCGCGGGCGTACACGCTCAGCGCCGCCACCGACCTCTACGGTCTGTGCAGCGCCGAGTACAAGGCCGTCCAGGCGGCGTGGACCGCGGTCAACGTGGCCGGCTCCGACGCGTCCTGCCCGGCGGGCAACGACTTCTCGATCGCCGCCACGCCGGCGGCGGGCTCGGTCAACCCGGGTGGCTCGCTGACCAGCACGATCAGCACCACGCTCACCAACGGCTCGGTCCAGACGATCAACCTGACCGCCACGGGCCTGCCGAGCGGGGCGACCGCCACGTTCAGCCCGACCTCGGTCACCACGGGCGGCTCGTCCACGCTGACCATCGCCACCGCGGCGAGCACTCCGGCCGGCACCTACCCCGTCACCGTGACAGGCACGGGCACCGGATCGACCCGCTCGACCTCCTACATGCTGACGGTCAACGGCCCGCCCGGGTGCTCGCAGACCAACGCGACCGACGTGACGGTCCCGGACAACACCACGGTGGAGTCCCTGATCACGATCTCGGGTTGCGCCGGTAACGCCGGTGCCGGGTCCACCGTCGAGGTGCACATCGTGCACACCTACATCGGTGACCTCGTCGTGTCCCTCGTCGCCCCGGACGGCACCGTCTACACGCTGTCCAACCGGGCCGGCGGCTCGACCGACAACATCGACACCACCTACACCGTGAACCTGTCCAGCGAGGTCGCCAACGGAACCTGGCGGCTGCGCGTACAGGACGCCGCCAGCGCTGACACCGGCTACATCAACAGCTGGACGCTCAACCTGGCCGGGTCGACGCCACCCGCGTGCAGCGGCACCAACGGCACTGACGTCACCATCCCCGACAACACCACGGTGAACAGTGCGATCACCATCGCCGGCTGCACCGGCAACGCCAGCTCGACCTCCACCGTCGAGGTGCACATCGTGCACACCTACGTCGGTGACCTCGTGGTCTCGCTGGTCGCGCCGGACGGCTCGGTCTACGCCCTGCGCAACCGGACGGGCGGTTCGGCCGACAACATCGACCAGACCTTCACCGTCAACCTGTCCACCGAGGTACGCAACGGCACCTGGAACCTGCGCGTCCAGGACGCCGCCAGCGCCGACACCGGCTACATCAACAGCTGGACGCTCACGCTCTAGCTGACGCTGTAACCAAGTGACACCGAAGTGACACCGAAGCGGCGTCGGTCCCCGTGACCGGCGCCGCTTCCACGCCCGCAGCGCTCGCAACGGCGTACGGCGCACCCGTAGCTGGCCTGCGTGTCGACGTCGGCGAAGACCGCGACCGCCCGCGGGGCCTGGTCCTGACGCTGCGCCGCCAGGGCTCGTTCGCGCTGGCCCTGCCCGACTTTCCACGGGCAGATGAGCCGTTCCCTCGGCGCCGACCAGCTGCCAGAGCGCCGTGCGCCCTTGGTGCGCGATCTCTAGCCGGTTCGCAAGATCATGCGCCGAAGGTTTGCGTTCAGGGGGCGTTTCGCGCATACGGCTCGCGCACGATCACGAAATCGGGTGCGAAATCGCAGACGGCGGGCGCACTACGACATCTGTCTCTTGTGGACTTTCGGAATTGGATCGTGGCACATTTTCGTGACCTTGACCCCCTGGAAGGTGTCGGACGACTGTTCTAACGTTGACTCTGTGAACGGGGTGTTGGCGCAGGTCGAGGCGGATGTCGCCGAGCTGATCGCCGGTCCCCTGTGGACACTTTCGGACGCCGAGATCACCGACGAAGTCCGCCGAGTCCACACCGCGATCCAAGCCTTGTCGGGCCGGTTCCTGGCGTTGATCGGCACCGCCGACAGCCGCGAGATCCCCCACAACGCCGGTGCGACCGGCACCGCAAACTGGCTGACCTACCTCCTGGCCATGCGGCACAAGGATGCTGTCGGTTGGACGAAGCTGGCCAAGCTCTTGCCGGAGACGCCGGTGGTCGAGCAAGCATTGGCGGCCGGGCAAGTCACCGTCGACCAGGCGCGCGTCATCGCCAAAACGGTGCACGACCTGCCGTCGGCCGTCGGCGATGCGGGTAAGGCGAAAGCCGCTGACGTGTTGACGAAGCTTGCCGCCGACGACCGGCTGCGGCCGGAGACGCTGGAGAACCACCGGTCGCAGATCCTGGAACTGGTCGCACCCGAGATCGCCGAGGAGCGCCTGCGCCGCGATCTAGAACGCGCCGAACGGTCGGCCTACGACCGGCGCGACTTCACCCTCATCCCTTACGGCGAAGGCGAATACCGGATCCGCGGTGTCTTCGATGCCGAGATGGCGGCGATCGTGCGGACCGCATTGGACCCGCTGTCCGGGCCACGCAAGCCCGCACCAACCGCCGCCGCCAGGCTCGCCGGCGCTGCGGACGCAGCAGGCAGCTTCAGGATGGCAGCCTGTGCGGATGCGAGCTGCGCGGGTGCGGGTGCGAGCTGCGCGGGCGCGTGCGCGGATGCGAGCTGCGCGGGCGCGGGACGTGGTACTGAAGCGGCAGATGGCGGCCGCGTTGCGGCTCGGGTGCTGCCAGGGGAACCGGATCTGCGCTCGGCCGGCGCCCGCAGGGCTGATGCGCTGGTCGAGGTGTGCCAGCGGATCATCAATGCCGGTGAGCTGCCCGATAACGGCGGCGAGAAACCGCACCTGACGATCACCCTGCCCTGGGATGCCCTCCAAGCCAAGGTCGGCGCAGGACTGCTCGACACCGGCGACCTACTCACCCCAGAAACCGTCCGAAGACTCGCCTGCGACGCGATGATCATCCCCGCAGTGCTCGGCGGCGACGGCCAAGTCCTCGACGTCGGCCGCGCCCGACGCCTCATCGACGGCCCACTCCGCCGCGCACTCGTACTGCGAGACAAGGGCTGCGCCTTCCCAGGCTGCGACCGGCCACCCCAGTGGTGCCACGGCCACCACATCCGATCATGGGCAGACGGCGGCGACACCTGCCTCGCCAACAGCGTTCTACTCTGCGGGTTCCACCATCGCGAAATCCACCACGGGCACTGGGAAGTCCGCATGCGACCGGACGGCTTCCCCGAATTCCTGCCACCCGCCTTCGTCGACCCGCAGCGGCGAGCAGTCCGCAACAGCCTCCACCGCAGATGCTGAGCGGCTCGACGTGTACGCCCGCGGTGCGCGTTTTCTAGCCGATTCGCAGATGGCGGGCACCGTCATGGACAGCGCAGCTGGTCAGATGCGGTGGTAGCTCCAGCCGACCATTTCGCCCTCGTGGTACGGCATGACGCCGTGGAACTGGCGCGGATCGTCGTCCAGCACCATCGGCAGCCACTCGTGATCGCTCGCCCACATCGGGAGGCTGCGAATCGCGTCAAGGCCGACCCATTCGAGGGTGCCCTCGTCCGGCCCGTCGTGCAGTTCTCCGGTGTACGCGTCGACGCGGAAGACGAAGCCGAGCCAGTCCTCGCCCTGCTTGCCGAAGCCCGGCCACAGCACCGTGCCGCGCAGCGTCAACTCCTCGGCGATCAGGCCGGACTCCTCCTTGATCTCCCGGCGTACGCCGGTGACGACGTCCTCGGAGCGCTCGACCTTGCCGCCGAGCCCGACGTACTTGCCGAGGTGCAGGTCGCCGGGTCGCTTGTTCCGGTGCAGCATCAGCACCTGCCGCCGATCCGGGGAGAGCACGTACGCCAGGGTGGCCAGCACCGGAGTCACCATGTCCTGAACCCTATCGTCCGGCGGAATCGTCAGACCTACGCGGCACGATGGCGGGGTGCCGTTGCAGAACCGGGTCGATCCGACCGGAGACATCGTCCGCGATCCGGGGCGGGGGTTGTTCACCGGCAATCGCGGCTGCCTGCATGGGGCCGATCGGGAGTTGGGCGGGTCGCGGTGGCGGTCGAAACTCTGGATCTGCTGCGTGCTGGACTGGCGGGGCCGGCAACGTGACGTGATGCCGCCCGGTCGTTGGACGGCGTTGTTCTTCCTCGACGAGGCGACGGCGTTCGCCGCCGGGCATCGGCCTTGTGCGTACTGCCGGCGCCGGGATTTCCTGGCGTACGCCGAAGCCTGGCGTTGTGCGTACCAGTTGGGGGAAAGGCCGAGGGCGGCGGAGATGGACGCGCGCCTGCACGCTGAGCGGGTCGATCCGCGGAGTCGGCGGCAGCGCACGGGCCGCGCGTTGTTCGCGGACCTGCCGGACGGCGCGATGATCGGCCTGGGCGGGCCGGCGCTCAAGCTGGGCGGGCTGGCGTTGCCGTGGTCCTTCGCGGGCTATGGCGAGCCGGTCGCGGCCGGCGGCGAGGTCGAGGTGCTGACGCCGCCGTCAACCGTGGCGGTGCTGGCGGCGGGCTATCGCCCGGTGCTGCATCCGACCGCGCTCAGGCGAGTCCCTTGATCCGCCGCCAGTCGCGGACGATCTCGTCGACGTCGATCCGGGCGATCACCACCGGCGGGCCGTCGACCAGGCCGCGGTTGGCCTGCTCGATGCGCTTGTTGAGGTCGGCGACCAGCTGCCGGACGGTCTGCTCGGAGTTCTTCTTGATCGCCTCGTCCAGGATGTCTTCGGCGGCCTTGCGGATCTTCAGCGAGGTCGGCGCGAGCCCGCCGAGGTTCTCGCGGGCCACCATGGACTTGAGCCACCAGTCTTCGTCGTAGTGCTCGCCGGCGCCCGGGATGGGCTTGCCGCTGCCCGGCAGGTCGTCGAAGTCGCCCCGCTCCCGGGCCTCCCGGATCTGCCGGTCGATGTGCGATTCGTACGGGCTCCCCATGATCCGACGATACCCGGCGAGACCCGGCGTGATCGTCGCAGGTCGGCGCGGGATGATGGGCGCGTGCCGGATCTGCGCATCACCAGTCGCAACGCTCGCTTCCAGCAGTGGTCGGCGTTGCTGACCAATCGCACCAAACGCCATCGGGCGGGTGAGTTCCTCGTTCAGGGCGTACGCCCGATCAGCCAGGCCATCGAGCACGGCTGGGCGGTGCGCGCCCTCCTCTACGACCTGGACGTGCAGCTCTCGCACTGGGCCGCCGACCTGCTCGACACCGTACGCGCGCCGGCCGTCGCGATGGCCCCGGAGTTGCTGGCGGAGCTGGGCGGCAAGGAGGAGGACGCGCCCGAGCTGATCGCCGTCGTGGCGCAGCGGCCGGACGACTTCCGGCGGATTCGGCCGGCGCCTGGCCGCCCGGCGGTCGTCTTCGACCGTCCCACCAGTCCGGGGAACATCGGGACGCTGATCCGGTCGGCCGACGCGTTCGGCGCGGCCGGGGTCATCGTGACCGGGCACGCCGCCGACCCGTACGACCCCAAGGCGGTGCGGGCCAGCACCGGTTCGTTCTTCGCGGTGCCGGTCGTGCGGGCGCCCTCGCATCGCGAGGTCCTCGACTGGGCGGCGGCCGGCTCGCTCGCGGTGGCGGGGACCGACGAGACCGGCGACGTCGACGTGGCCGAGTACGGCTTCCAGCAGCCCACGCTGCTCGTCGTCGGCAACGAGACCGCCGGGATGAGCGCCGGCTGGCGGGAGGCGTGCGACACCGTCCTCAGCATTCCGATGATCGGCGCGGCCAGTTCGCTCAACGCGGCCACCGCCGGTTCCATCGCCCTGTACGAGGCGGCCCGCGCCCGGTCTCGTTCTTGACGTGTTCGAACGACTGTTCGATAATGGTGGGCATGGAGCTGGTGGAGCACTGGTGGAACGGCGGTGCCGACGCGCATCGCGAGGACGTCATCGTGCGGCGCGGCCCGGAGGGCACCCACGAGGTGGAGCTGCGGGTCGGCGCTCGGTCGATCAAACGGGAATACCGGACGCGCGACGAGGCGAAGATCATCTCCGACGGCCTGCGGGCGGTCGGCGTCTGGCTGGACCTGACCCGGTTGCGCTCGTTCGCCGGGCAGGCCGTGGCGCGGTGACCCAGCACGCCGGGGCCGAACGGGAGCCCGCGATCATCGCCGTCCACGCCGTGCTCCGGCGCGGCGATCAGGTGCTGCTCGGGCTGCGGCAGGGTACCGGCTGGTCCGACGGCCACTGGCATCTCCCGTCCGGCCACGTCGAACGGGAGTCGTCGCTGGCGGCCCTCGTCCGGGAGACCTGGGAGGAGCTGGGCGTCATCGTCGACCCGGCCGCGACCCGGCTCGTGCACGTCCTGCACTTCTGGGGCGCGCCGAGCCGGCTCAACCTGTTCTTCGAGGTCGGCGCGTGGGACGGCGAGCCCGTCAACGCCGAGCCCGACAAGTGCGCGGCCGTCGGCTGGTTCGACCTCGACCGGCTCCCGCCGATGACGGTCGCCTACGCGGCGCAAGGGCTGGCCCGTTACCGCCAGGGCATCGCGTACAGCGACTTCGGATTCGCCCCGGAACGAGTCCGCTAAGCTGCTCGCCCATGACGGCGGCGACGATCTTCGACCAGCAGGAACGACGGCAATGGCGCGACCGCGCCGTGGCGTACGCGGACTCCTTCGCGCACCTGTGCGGGCACACCGCGCCGGCCTTGCTCGACGCGGTCGCCGTCCGGCCGGGCTCGCGCCTGCTCGACGTCGGCACCGGGACAGGCACCGTCGCCGCCCTGGCCGTCGAACGCGGAGCCGCCGTCACCGCCGCCGACGCGGAGCCGTCCATGGTCGCGTACGCCCGCGCTCGGGTGCCCGCAGCGCACATCGTCGAGGCGATCCTGCCCGAGCTGCCGTTCGACGACGGCGTCTTCGACGCGGTGGTGGCGAACTTCGTCCTCAATCATGTCGGCGATCCGCGTACCGCCGCCGCCGAGCTGCGGCGCGTCACCCGGCCCGGCGGCCGGGTCGCCGTCACGATCTGGCCCTATCCGCAGCCGCCGTTGCAGCGCCTGTGGGCCGACGCCGTCGAGGTCCCCGGCCTCGTCCGCCCGGCCGAACGGGTCGCGGTCGCCCCGGAACTGGACTTCGCGCGTACGCCGTCAGGACTGGCCCGGCTGCTGAGCGACGCCGGGCTCGGCGAGGTCGGATGCGACACCGTCACGTGGGAGCACGTCGCCGACGCCGAGGACTGGTGGAGCGGGCCGGCCAACGGGATCGCCTCGATCGGGCAGCTCGTCGTGGCGCAGACCCCCGAGGTGGTCGATCGCATCCACGCCCGCTATCTGGGGCTGGCGGAGGCGTACCGGCGGACCGATGGGTTGCTCGCCCTGCCGACGGCGGCCCTGCTCGCCTCCGGCACCGCCTGACCAGCTCACGATCAGCCACACGATCAGCCACACGATCAGCCGGGTGAGACCGGGCGTTCGAAGAAGCTCTCCAGCACCACGATCGTCTGCGTACTGGTCACCCCGTCGACGGCGAACAGCCGCCGCAGTACGCCCTGCAGCTCCTCGGTCGTCCGCGTACGCACCTTGACCATGAGCGACGCGGAGCCCGCGACGACGTGCGCCTCCAGGATCTCCGGGATGGCGGCGAGCGCCTCCTTGGTGTCGCCCATCCAGGTGTTGCCGTCGACCATCACGTACGCGAGGACGCCGCGCCCGACGGCGGCCGGATCGACGTCGACAGTGGTCCGCCGGATGACCCCACGCTCGCGAAGCTTCCGGACCCGGTCGTGCGCCGCAGCGGCGGACAGCCCGACGGCCTGCCCGAGGGCGGCGTACGCCGAGGTCGCGTCCCGTTGCAGCGCATCGAGCAGGGCGCGGTCGACGTCATCCAGATCACTCACCACTTGACCGTACCAGATTCGGCGTGGATACGATTCGACTGAACGTCATACAGACAGGAGCAAGGAGCCATGGACACGATCCCGGCCCAAACCATTCCAGCAGCGTTCCCGACGATCCCCGCACAGTTCGAGAAATTGGACGAACGGTTCCGCTGGCTCGACGGCGACTACGAGGTACGCCGCCTGTTCACCGGCGCCCGCAAGACGGAGGGCCCGGCGTACTTCCCCGCCGGGCGGTACCTCGTCTTCAGTGACATCCCCAACGACCGCCTCCTGCGGTACGACGAGACCACCGGAGCGGTCGGCGTCTTCCGCCCCACCTCCGGGTACGCCAACGGCAACACCGTCGACCGCGAGGGCCGCCTGATCACCTGCGAGCAGGGCAACCGCCGGGTGACCCGGACCGAGCACGACGGCACCGTCAGCGTGCTGGCCGATCGCTACCGAGGCAAGCGGCTCAACAGTCCCAACGACGTCGTCATCCGCGCCGACGGCTCGATCTGGTTCACCGACCCGAGCTACGGCATCGACTCCGACTACGAGGGCAACGCCGCCGAATCCGAACTGGACGGCTGCTTCGTCTTCCGGCTCGACCCGTCGGGTGAGCTGACAGTGGTCGCCGACGACTTCTGCCGCCCCAATGGCCTGGCCTTCTCCCCCGACGAGAAGCGGCTGTTCATCGCCGACACCCGGCAGGAGCCGAGCCACATCCGCGTCTTCGACGTAACCGACGACGGCCGGCTGACCGGCGGCGAGATCCACGCGACCTGCACCTTCGGGCGCTTCGACGGGCTGCGCCTGGACACCGAGGGCCGGATCTGGGCCGCCGCCTGGGACGGCGTGCACTGCTTCGCCCAGGACGGCGACCTCATCGGCAAGCTGGTGCTGCCGGAATCGGTGTCCAATCTGACCTTCGCCGGGCCGAAGCGCAACCTGCTCTACATCACCGCCGCCACGTCGCTGTACGCCCTCCGCGTCACCTTCAACGGCGCCCGCTGACCTCCGGCGATTTCCATTGGATCAGGGATCCAAGTCGAATCTTGGCCCAGGATTCGACCCAGATCCCTGATCTCGTTCCATCCTGATTGCCGCAGGTGGAACCGTGTTGCGTGATGGTGTGGGTGGGTGCTCAGCCAGCTCACCGGCTGTGGATCTTCGTGATGATCTTTAGTCGCCGATTCGTTAGCGGCACATGCGGCGTGGCGTCACTACACAAGGCGAGCCCTCGGCAGATTGCTGTGGTTTGTGAAGACAACACCAATCCGCGCCGAGGGCTCGCCTGCTGTCTACCAGGTCAAGCTGAACCTGTCGAGCGCCACCGTCACCGCCGTCGTCCGGGCGATCACCCTCTACCGCACCACGGTCGGATCCCGGTGGCGTAAGAAGACCGACTATCAGGCGGCGCTGATCGTGCTCGGGCACCTGCGCCACGACCAACGCCTGGCCGACCTGGGCGGTGGCAACGACGTGTCAGCGTCGACCGTGCGTCGCTGGGTCCAGCAGGTCATCACGATCCTGGCCGCCCGAGCACCCCGCCTGGACCGGGTCTTGCACCGCGCCGCACGCACCGGCGTCGAATATGTACTGCTCGACGCCACCCTCATCCGGTCCACCCGCCGACACGGCCCGGCCGGACGCAACACCTACAGCGGCAAACACCACGCCCACGGGCTGCAATTCACGGCCCTGGTCAGCCCCGCCGGGCACCTGCTATGGCTGTCCAAAGCCCGACCTGGACGCACCCACGACGCCACCGCCGCCCGCGCCGACCGGCTACCCGCCCAGCTCCAGCGCTCCGGCCTGGCCGCCATCGCCGACCTCGCCTACAGCGGCCTGGCCAAAGACGCCAACCACGACCCCGACCAGCCGATCATCATCACCGGCCGCCGGCCCCACCCCAACCGGCCGCTGACCGCCACCGAAACCTTCACCAACCAGGTCATCAACGCCGAACGCGCCGCCAACGAGCACCCCTTCGGCTACCTGAAAAACTGGCGCATCCTGACCTGCCTGCGCATGCACCACCGCAACGCCACCAAACTCCTGCGAGCCCTGATGATCCTCACCCAGATCGAAAACCCACGATGAACCCACCCGGGCAAAAGATCTCCACAAAGATCATCGGGTGGCGAGCTGCCCCCACAGCCCACCACCCGAACCACGCAACACACAACCACCTGCAGCGTTCAGGATGAAACGAGATCCCTGATCCAGCCCGAATCGCGGGGCGGCGCGAGGCGGCGCGGGGCGGCGCGGCGCGGAACGCCGAGCAAAGTGCCCATGGATATCCGTGATCGGTCGCTATAAAATTCACACTGCCCGATGTGGGAGCGCTCCCAACGCCCAAGGAGACAGCATGCCCAGATTCCGCCTGCTGGCGGCGACGGCGGTCACCGCCTTGATCGCCGGCCTGACCAGCGCCGTGTCCGCCCCAGCCCTAGCGGCCGGCCCCTACAACTACGCCGAAGCGTTGCAGAAGTCGATCTGGTTCTACGAAGCGCAGCAGTCCGGCGCCAAGCCGAGCTGGAGCCGAGTCGGCTGGCGCGGCAACTCCGGCATGTCCGACGGCTCCGACGTCGGCCTCGACCTGACCGGCGGCTGGTACGACGCCGGCGACCACGTGAAGTTCGGCTTCCCGATGGCGGCCAGCACCACCATGCTGGCCTGGGGCGCGGTCGAGTACCGCACCGCGTACCAGAACTCCGGGCAGCTGACCCCGCTGCTGAACAACCTGCGCTTCGTCAACGACTATTTCATCAAGGCCCATCCGTCGGCCAACGTCCTCTACGGGCAGGTCGGCAACGGCGGCACCGACCACGCCTGGTGGGGTCCCGCCGAGGTGATGAAGATGGCGCGCCCGGCGTACAAGATCGACAGCAGCTGTGGCGGCACGGATCTCGCGGCGGAGACGGCGGCCGCGATGGCGGCGAGCTCGATGGTCTTCCGGCCCACGGACAGCGCGTACGCCGACAAGCTGCTGACCCACGCGACGCAGCTGTACACCTTCGCGGACACGGTGCGAAAGAAGTACCACGAGTGCATCACCGACGCCCAGGGCTATTACCAATCCTGGAGCGGCTACAACGACGAGCTGGTCTGGGGTGCGATCTGGCTCTACCGCGCCACCGGCACTGCGTCCTACTTGGACAAAGCCAAGACGTACTACGCGAACCTCGGCACCGAGCCGCAGTCGACGACCCACTCCTACAAGTGGACCCAGGACTGGGACGATAAGTCCTACGGCTCGTACGTGCTGATGGCCAAGCTGACGGGTGAGCAGCAGTACATCGACGACGCGAACCGGTGGCTGGACTACTGGACGGTCGGGGTCAACGGCGCGAAGATCACCTACTCCCCCGGCGGCCAGGCCTGGCTGCAACAGTGGGGTTCGCTGCGGTACTCGGCGAACACCGCGTGGGTGGCGCTCGTCTACTCGGATTACCTGAGCGACGCGACCCGGAAGACGCGCTACCACGACTTCGGCGTTTCCCAGATCAACTACATCCTGGGCAGCAATCCGAACAACCGCAGCTACATGATCGGGTTCGGCGCCAACTCGCCGATCAACCCGCACCACCGCACCGCGCACGGTTCGTGGACCGACAGCCTCACCAGCCCGGCGAACAACCGGCACGTGCTCTACGGCGCGCTGGTCGGCGGGCCCGGCTCGGCGAACGACGCGTACACCGACGATCGCAGCAACTACCAGATGAACGAGGTCGCCGACGATTACAACGCCGGGTTCACCTCGGCGCTGGTCCGGATGTACTCGGAGTACGGCGGCACCCCGCTGGCGAGCTTCCCGCCGGCGGAGACGCCCGACGACAGCGAGATGTACATCGAGGCGGGCGTCAACGCGTCCGGCACGACGTTCACCGAGATGAAGGCGACCGTCTACAACAAGTCCGCGTGGCCGGCCCGAGCGCTGACCAACGGCTCGTTCCGCTACTACTTCACCCTCGACGGCAGCACCACGCCGGCGCAGATCTCCCTGACGTCGGCGTACAACCAGTGCACGGCGCCGACCGGGCCGACCCAGTTCAGCGGCAACGTCTACTACGTGACCGTCTCGTGCGCCGGGCAGAGCATCGCACCCGCGGGCCAGTCCGACTGGCGGCGCGAGGTCCAGTTCCGGATCACCAGCGCCGGCACCTGGGACCCCACCAACGACTGGTCCTACCAGTCGGCCATCGCGCGCGACGCGCACATGACGCTCTACGACGGCGCCACTCTCGTCTGGGGTTCCGCGCCGAGCGGCGGCTCCACCGACACGACTGCGCCATCAGCACCTGGTACGCCCACCGCGTCGGCGATCACCTCCACCTCGGCGACGCTGACGTGGACGGCGTCCACCGACACTGGCGGCAGCGGACTGGCCGGCTACGACGTCTACCGCGAAGCAGGCACCACCGACGTCCTCGCCGGAACCACGACCTCGTTGTCACTGGCGCTGACCGGCCTCACGGCGTCCACTTCGTACACCTATTACGTCGTGGCCCGGGACGGGGCCGGAAACTCCACGGCGTCGTCGCCGGTGACGTTCTCCACGAGCGCGCCGCCGAACGACACCACTCCCCCGTCCGCCCCCGGTACGCCGGTCGCCTCGGCGATCACGTCCAGCGGCGCGACGCTGACCTGGACGGCGTCCACCGACACCGGCGGCAGCGGACTGGCCGGCTACGATGTCTACCGCGAAGCGGGCACCACCGACGTCCTCGCCGGAACCACGACCTCGTTGTCACTGGCGCTGACCGGGCTGTCCGCGTCCACTTCGTACACCTATTACGTCGTGGCCCGGGACGGGTCCGGCAACAGGACCGCCTCTTCGCCGGTGACCTTCAGCACGACGGCCGCCGCCGCGCTGAGCTGTGACGTGGCGTTCGTGTTCACCAGCCAGTGGCCGGGCGGCTTCACCGCGGCGATCACGGTCAAGAACACCGGCACGACGACGATCGGGCCGAACTGGACGCTGGTGTTCAGCTGGCCGGCCAGCGGCCAGGCGGTGACCCAGGGCTGGTCGGCGACGTTCACCCAGTCCGGGCAGATCGTCACGGCCAAGAGCCTCGACTACAACGGCTCCATCGCGCCCGGGGCCAGCGTGTCGCTCGGCTTCAACGGCTCCTGGACCGGCTCGAACCCGGAGCCGACCGCCTTCACCCTCAACGGCACCCCCTGCACCGTCTCCTGAGGTTTTCATAGCTGCAGATCAGGGATATCCATGGAATCTCCTCGAGTTTTTCCATGGATATCCCTGATCTGCACCGGATCTACGGCGCCGAAGCGAGCGCTCCGAGCGCGGGGGCGGGACAATGGAGGCAGCCGACGAGGGAGGCGACATGGCCAACGAATGGAACGAGCTGGGCGAGAAGCTGGAAGGTCTCGGCCTGAAGCTGAAGTTGCACCTGCAGCAGAGCGACACCGGTGACGTGCCCGACGCGCTGAACAAGATCGGGCACGCCGTGCAGGAGGTCTTCTCGGCCGCGGGCAACGCCGTCAAGGACGACGCGGTCCGGGCCGACGTCAAGGAGGCCGGGCAGATGCTCGGCGACGCGCTCGCGAACACGTTCAACCGGGCGAGCAACGACATCCGCGACCGGTTCGGCAAGAAGCCCGGCGAGGCGGGTTCGGAGACGACCCCGGAGACCCCGGAGACTCCGCAGACTCCCGAGGCCAAGCCCGGCGACGGCCCAGCCCCGGAGTAGAGCCCCGGAGTAGGCAAGCCTGGGCGGGTTCAGTCCAGGAAGGACAGGATGCGCCGCCAGGCGTCGGCGGAGGTCTGGCGGTGCTCCTGGTGGTGGAGGTCGAAGAAGCTGTGCGGGGCGTCCGGGTAGACGACCAGGTCGTGGGGCGTACCGGCGTCGGTGAGCGCCTGGCCGAAGCGGTCCACCGCCGCGGCGGGGATGCCCGGGTCGGCCCCGCCGAACAAGCCCAGGATCGGCGTACGCAGGGACGCGGCGACCTGGTTCGGTCCCGGTGACCCGTTGATCTCGTCCAGCGCTCCGTAGAGCCCGATGACCCGGGAAAGCCCGTAGGACGGGTCGGCGGTCAGGAAGGCGAGCCGGCCGCCGAAGCAGAAGCCGAGCGCGGCGACCTCCGGATGCGCCGCAGTCCCGAGGGTTCGCAGGGCGGCGATTCCGGCCGCGATGTCGCCGTACAGGCCGGGCCGGCTGAGCGCCATGAGATGCGGCATGACCGTGGTGAGGTCGTCGAATCCGCCACGGGCCCGGTGATCGAGTCCGGCCGTACGCCCGAAGTAGTCGATGGCGAGCGCGGGGTGGCCCTGCTCGGCGAGGCGGATCGCCAGGCTCTCGTAGAAGCCGGAGAGTCCCCGGTTGTCGGGGAGGATGAGGACGGCCCGCCCGGTGACGTGGGCGGGGGTCGCCCGGTACGCGGCGAACGAAGCGCCGTCCACGCCGGTCAGAACGAGGTCTGCGGACTCGGCGGAGGTGACGGGATCGGAGTAGATCGGCGGCTGAGCGTCGTAGTCATGGCACATGCGGCCGACGGTAATTCCGCGATTGCCCCATAATACCACAAACACGATCTTGATTCCAGTACGCAGTGGACAGAAACCGTCCACCCAAAGTCGTAGGGTGTCGCCATGAAGGTCATCGTCTTCGGCGCCACCGGCATGGTCGGCCAGGGCGTGCTGCGAGAGTGCCTGCTGGCCCCCGACGTCGACCAGGTCCTCACGGTCGGGCGGCGGGCCACCGCGCGCGGCCACACGAAGCTGCGCCAGGTCGAGGTGCCCGACCTGACCGATCTGTCGGCGATCGCGGACGAGCTGGGGACTTACGACGCCTGCTTCTTCTGCCTCGGCGTGTCCTCGGCCGGGATGAAGGAGGCCGACTATCGCCGGGTGACCTACGACTTGACGATGGCCGCCGCCCGCCCGATGGCCGAGCACAACCCTGACGCGACCTTCGTCTACGTCTCCGGCGCCGGCACCGACAGCACCGAGCGGGGGCGCACGATGTGGGCGCGGGTGAAGGGCAAGACCGAGAACGACCTGTTCGCCCTGCCGTTCCACGCGTATGCCCTGCGGCCGGGGTTCATCCGGCCGATGCACGGCGAGACCTCCCGGACCCGGCTCTACCGTGTCATGTACGCCATCGGCCGGCCGATCTTCGCGCTGGTGCCGCGGATCGCCCCGAACTCGGTCACCACGACCGAGAACATGGGCCGGGCGATGCTGACGCTGGCCCGGCACGGCTGGCCGGAGCAGATCCTCGACCCGCAGCAGATCAACGCGGCGGCCGGCCGAGGCTGACCAACCGGGGCGCACAGCGAAACGCGGCCACGAGAAGGCTCCCGTGGCCGCGCCGCCGATATCAGTGCGGTGCCGGGGCTACGCCCGGTGCAGCTCCCACTTCACGTAGCCGCTGTCGAGCGTCGCGGTGTCGCCGGAGCACGTGTAGGCGAGGCTGTTCTTCGACAGGTCGAGGTTGCCGTCGAAGGCTTTCGTCGTCAGCGGCGTCTCGACGCCGTTCATCACCATGACCGACTTCGTGGTCACCGTGCCGCCCGGCGCAGTGCCGGACAGCTTGCCGTTCTCGCCCGACCAGGTGGTGCTGGTCGAGCTGCCGTCGAAGGTCTGCTTCATGGTGACGTCCTGACCCATCTGGGTCGTCTTGATGTCGATCTCGGCCTGGGTGAACTTGATCGTCATCTGGTCGGCGAAGGTCAGCGTGATCGTACCCTTGCCGCTGCCGGTCGAGCCGTTGCCGATGAGCGCGGCGGCGGCCTGGGCGAGCTTGGTGACGTCCACGTTCCAGGTGCCCTTGAGACAGTCGGCGCCGGTCGCACCGCCACCGCCGGTCGTCGGGCTCGCGGCCACGCTGGTCGCGGCGGATGCGCTGGGCGTACCGCTCGCGCTGGGCGTGTCGGAGCCGCAGCCGGCGAGAGCGAACAGGGATGCGGCCAGCAGGCCGAGCAATGGCGCCTTGGGGGTCATGGCGACATGGTGGTCAAGGCCCGCGCCCGGTTCAACGCCGCGTCGGCTTTCAGACATCCAGCACGGCGTCGGCCACCGCGGCCATGTGCCGGGCGCCGTCGTGGCCCGGCACCAGCAGATCCGACGTGTACGCGAAGACGACCGAACGGTCCGGGTCGGCCCACCCGATGCAGCAGTTGCTGCCGTTGTGCCCGAAGGCGGCGGGGCTGAGCCGGCCCATCGGCCGGGCCAGGCCGTCGGCTCGGCCTGCCTCGGTCCCGCCGAGCTGGAATCCGTTGCCCCAGCGCATGGGAAGCTTCACGACGCGGTCGACCTCGCCGTCGGACGACGGCGTCACGGCGGCCGCGATCGTCGCCGGGCGGACGACGCGTACGCCGTCGAGTTCGCCGTCGTTCAACATCATCCGGTAGAACCGGGCCAGATCCCGGGCGGTCGTGGAGACCCCGGCGGCGGGGACGACGGCTTGGCGTACGGTTCGGCGGTTGAAGAAGGCGGCGCTCGCCCGGCCCAGCGCGCCCCGGCTTCGGATCGGCACGTGCCGGGACCACGCCTCGTCCGGCAGCCCGAGGTAGGTGTCGCGCATCCCGAGCGGCTGGAACAGCCATCGGTCCAGGTAGCCGCCGACGGGTTCGCCGGTCACTCGGCGGATCAGCTCGCCGAGGATGAACCCGTAGCTGACCACCTGGTACGCCGGCCCGTCGCCGGCCGGCCACTTCGGACGGGCCCGCTCGATCGCGCGGACCGACCGGTCCCAGTCCGCCATGCCGAGCCCGTCGAGCAGTACGCCCCGGGCGGCGTACAGGCCCGAGCGGTGTTGCAGGACGTGCTGGATCGTGATGCCGTCCTTGCCGTTCGCCGCGAACTCGGGCCAGTAGCGGGCCACGGGTTCGGTCAGGACGAGGTCGCCGCGCTCGGCCAGGCCGTGCACGGCCAGCGCCGTAAACGGCTTGCCCGCCGAGAACGTCCAGAACAGGTTCTCCGGCGTTCCGCCGACCGCCTCGTCGAGCAGGAGCCGGTCGCCGCGCCAGACCACCAGCTGGGCGGCTCCGCCCCGGGCTCGCATCAGATCGACGGCGTGCACGGCGTGACTCTAGCTCGCGGGCGTCGTCGACTGGGTGCGCCGCCACCAGAAGAACGCCGCCATGCCGAGCGGGATCGGCAGCAGCCAGACGAAGATGCGGAAGATCAGGCTGGCCGCGACCAGCTGGGCGTTCAGCTCGTCCGACTGCAGGCCCAGCACTCCGATCAGGATCAGCTCGGTCACACCCAGGTTCCCCGGCGTCAGCGGGACGAGGGACGCGATCGTGCCCAGGGCGTACGCGTAGAGCACCACCGACGGCGTGAGCACGTCGCGCCCCAGACCGACCGCTCGCAACGAGGCGAGCAGTACGCCGTAACTGGCACCGGTCGCGGCGATCTGCGTCGCGACCACGAGCGGCGCGTTCTGGCGTACGCCGATCATGAGGTGCTCCCGCGTACGCAGGATGCGTACCGCGACACCTCGGGGCGCTGGACGCCGCAGCCTGTGGGCGAGCGCGGCAGCCACCGATTGGAGCCGGTACGCGAACCGGTGCGCGTAGTCCTCCCGCCGCAGCAACAGCCACGGTACGCCCACCAACAGCACCAACGCGGTGACGCCGAGCGCGAAGAACAGCGGCGTGTGCTCGTCGCCCCGGCCGGTGATCAGCACGGCCGAGGTGCCCACCACAGGCAGCAGCAGCATCGTCAGGTAGCGGCCGATGCCGGACAGCGCGACGGCGGTC
Organism: Hamadaea flava; assembly: GCF_024172085.1. Taxonomy (NCBI): domain Bacteria; kingdom Bacillati; phylum Actinomycetota; class Actinomycetes; order Micromonosporales; family Micromonosporaceae; genus Hamadaea; species Hamadaea flava. The sequence continues at coordinate 407,017 of NZ_JAMZDZ010000001.1, forward strand.
GTGGTGCGGTCGGTCGAGAAGCCCCACGAGCGGCACATGGCGTATCGGGCGGCCAGGTCGGCCCCGGTCGGGAACAGTGCGGTGAGGAAGTTGCCGACGAGCCCGGTCTGGGTACCGCGCCACCAGCTGAGGCCCGGCAGCGCGGCGACCGCGGACCAGCCGTTCAGCGCGAGCACGACCAGGCCCAGCGCGAGCAGGACGACGACCTCGCCGGCCGACAGGCTGCGTAGCGTCTGCCAGATCTCGGCGTAGCCGGCGACCCGGGGCACCACCCAGCCGAAGACGATCACCATCGCCACGACACCGATCAGCCAGACGATTCGCTCTCTCCGGCGGGATCGGCTCACAACGATCATGCTAGGCCGGTCGGCGGACTCCTCGCGGCTTATCGGCCTGCCCGTGGCTTATCGGACTGCCCGTGGCTTATCGGACGCCGCGCGGGCGGAACTGGATGCTGATCCGCGGTCCGGCCGGCTTGGCCGTCTTCAGGATCGCGTGCTCCCAGGTTCGCTGGCAGCTGCCGCCCATCACGATCAGATCGCCGTGCCCCTGCTCGAAGCGCTGGACGTCGCCGCCGCCGGTCGGGCGCAAGGCGAGCGCCCGGGGATCGCCGACCGACACGATCGCGACCATCGTGTCGTGGGTCGCCCCGCGTCCGATGCGGTCGCCGTGCCAGGCCACGCTGTCCTGGCCGTCCCGGTAGTAGCAGAGCCCGGCCGTGCGGAACGGTTCGCCCAGTTCTTCGGCGTAGTACGCGTTCAGCGCCGTCTTCACGGTGTCCAGCGACGGATCGGGCAGTTCCTCGTCCTCGTCGTAGAAGCAGAGCAGGCGGGGAACGTCGACGACGCGCTCGTACATCTGGCGGCGTTCGGCCTTCCACGGCACCTGGTCGCGCAGGCGTAGGAACAGCTCGTCCGCACCGGTCAGCCAGCCCGGCCGCAGGTCGATCCAGGCGCCCCGGCTCAGCTCGACGCGCTGCACCGTCCCGGCCAGCGGGCCGGGCGTGATCTCGTCGCCGAGATCGAACAGCGAGCCCTGAAACGCACCGGTCATCCTCGCAGCATACGCCGCCGTTCGCACAGGTGTACCAGCACCGTCGGCGAACCGGGCGGGGAGGATCACACTTCTCGGCCGTGCCGGGCCAACCAGCGCAGGTACTCGGGCCGACGCGCCGCATAAGCCCGGTACGCCTCCCGCGCCAACTGCACGAGGTCGTCGAACCGCTCGGCCAGCGGCCCGTCCCGGCGGCAGATCACCAGGTGACGTAGCGTGATCGGGCTCCCGGCCAACGGGCGTACGACGACGCCGTCGCCAGCTGGGAAGACCGCCTGACACGGGCTGACCGCCCGGCGGGTCGCCACCATCTCCCGGATCGGCACCGCGTCGGAGATCGTGTAGAGCACCCGGGGCGTGAACCCGGCCTGTTCGCAGGCCAGATGCCAGCAGTCCGGCCAGCCCGCCCCGTCGACCGGCGTCATCGCCATCGGCTCGGCGGCGAGGTCGGCCAGCTCCACCTCGTCGCGCTCGGCGTACGGGTGGCCTTCCCAGAGCGCCACGAACACCGGCTCCCGGACGATCACGTCCCAGAGCAGATTCGGCGGCGGGCGCAGCTCGAACCCCGGATAGTCCACTGTGGCTGCTGCATCGAGCCGGTCGGCCAGCAGCAGCTCCCACAGCAGCCGCGGGGAATACTCGGCGTGGAGGCGCACCTCGGCGGCGGGCAGCCGGGCGCCGAGCCGGTCCGCCAGCCCGACCGACACCGGTCCGGCGAGCCCACCGAGCCGGATCGGCTCCGACTCCCGCCGAGTCTGGTACGCCGCCCCACGCCGCAGGTCGTCCATCGCCATCAGCATCGACCTCGCCCGGACCAGCACGTATTGGCCGAGCGGCGTGGGCCGCGCGCCCTGGCGACCCCGGACGAAGACCTGCCCGCCGAGTTCGCGTTCCACCCGCTGGAGCAGCGCCGTCAACGCGGGCTGCGAAACCCCCAGAGCAGCCGCGGCCTTCGTGATGCTGCCGGTGTCGGCGATCACGCAGACGGCGCGGAGATGGCGCAGCTCCAGTTCCATAACGCCGATGCTATGGCCACTCGCGATTGCCGCAATGCCTCCATCAATGCCGATATTTGGATGACTCAGATTCGCCGCCGCTCCTCGGGTCGCACCCCCGTCCGAGGCGCGGCGCACCCTCGCGAAGGAGGCATCCGTTGCGTCCATCCATCCGGCTGGCCGCCCTGGCGGCGCTCGTCGTGGCCGCCGCTTTCGCCGGGCCGGTCCCGGCGTCGGCCGCTCCCACCGGAACCCAGTGGCTGGAGGCGTTCGCCGAGGACGGCGGCATCACCCAGATCGCCGTCCCATCCGCGAAGTCCACCGCGAAGTCCACCGCGGAGACGGCCGCCAAGAGCACCGCGGCGGCGGTCACCGCGACCGTCACCCCGTTGCAGCAGACCGGCAGCACGGGCACCCGGTTCGACCTGGTCTTCGTCGGCGACGGCTACACCGCGTCCGAGATGGCCCTCTATCACCAGCACGTGGCGGAGAAGTGGGCGACCCTCACGACTCTGGCGCCCTACAGCACCTACAAGAACTACTTCAACGTCTGGATGGTCGACGTCGTCTCCGCACAGTCCGGTGTGGACAACGATCCGACCCAGGGCATCAGCAAGAACACCGCGCTGGGCATGTACTTCTGGTGTTCCGGCACCGAACGCCTGCTGTGCCTCGACGAGTCCGCCGCCCGGTCGTACGCCGCCAACGCGCCGGCGGTCGACATGATCGTCGCCGTCGGCAACAGCACGAAGTACGGCGGCGCGGGTTACTCCACGGTGGCCACCGCGTCGGGCGGCAACGCCCAGTCCGGCCTCATCGTCCAGCACGAGCTGGGCCACTCGATCGGCGGCCTCGCCGACGAGTACGACACGCCCTACAACCGCTACTCCGGTGCCGAGCCCACCGAGCCCAACGTCACCAAGTACACCGCGGCTCAGCTCGCCTCCGGCAACCGCAAGTGGTACGCGCTGCTGGGCCAGGCCACCCCGGACGGCGGCGTGATCGGCGCCTACGAAGGCGCCCGCTACTACAAGTACGGGCTCTACCGGCCGTCGCAGAACTCCGTCATGCGTTCGCTCGGCCAGCAGTTCAACACGATCGGGCTGAACGTGATGACGCAGAAGCTCCTCGCCAAGATCCAGCTGACGACCGTGACCGGCATCGTCCCGGCCGACTGACCCGACACGACCGACCCGTACGGCTGACCCGCAGTGTTCGGCCCGGAAAACGCCGGAGCGACAAGATCGTGTCGCTCCGGCGTCATGTGGTTACTTATGGTTATTGTGCGGTGATGACCGGTTCCGCCCTTCTCCGGCCGCTTCTGTTCGTCGCCGTCGTCCTGATGGGCGTCCTGCTGCATCCCGCCGGGGCACACGCCGACGACCGAGCGAAGCTGACCGACGCCGAAGCCCGAGCCCGTTTGAAGGCCGCCGGAATCACCTGGTGGTCCAGCAGCGACTGCACCAATCGGCTGCGCGCCGACTGCACCTCGTTCGACCAGATCCGGCGTACGACGATCGCGGGGGTGGTGACCCTCCGCAAGTCGAGCACGTGCCCGATCATGGTGACCGGTGGGACCGAAACGGGCCACGGCGCCGGCACCTACACGCACTGGAACGGCTGGAAGGTCGACATCGCGCTCAACGACTGCGTCAACAAGTATGTGCGCAGCTGGTTCCACGACGTCGGCACGATCAGCGGCTGGGGTCATCAGTACCGGGCGCCCTCCGGCAACCTCTACACCAACGAGGGCAACCACTGGGACATCCTGTACTACACGTGCGGCGGCTGCGATCCCGAACCCGTCCCGCCCAGACCTGCCGTCGCACCGGACCGGTCGGCGGCGGGCTGAGCGAGCCGAGTCCGCGTCAGTGGATGGTCGGGCGGGCCAGCGCGATCTGGTAGTTGTAGCGGTCGCCGCGATAGGTCGACACCGCTCGTTCCACCGGCCGGTCGCGCTGGTCGAACGCGGTCCGCTCGACGAGCAGCGCCGGGCTGAACGCCGGCACCGCCAGCAGTTCGGCGGTGGCCTGGTCGAGGACGGTCGCGCGAATGGTCTGCTCCGCCCGCACCAAGGTGATCCGGTAGCGCTCCCGGAGCACTTCGTAGAGCGAGCCGCCGAGCGGTTCGTCGAGCAGTCCCGGCACGACCGATCCCGTCAGGTAGGTGTGCTCCAGGCACATCGGCTCCCCGTCGGCGGTGCGTACGCGCTCGATGTGCACCACCGACGCGGACGGCGACAGGCCCAGGGCGAAACCGATGTCGGCACCGGCCGGCACGTCCTCGGCGATCCGGAGCCGTGAGCCGGGCAGGAGTCCTCGGCTGCGCATGTCGTCGCTGAACGATGTGAGCTCGATGCTCTTGGTGATCGCGGGCGGGGCGACGAAGGTGCCCGCGCCCTGCACCCGGTAGACCCGCCGCTCCCGTTCCAGTCGCTCCAGCGCCTGCCGGACCGTCATGCGGCTGACCGCGAACTCCTCGGCGAGGTCGCGCTCGGTGGGCAGCCGGTCGTGCGGGCCAAGCTCATGGTCGATCAGCCGGCCGAGGTGGTTCTGCAGCAGCTCTCGCTTCGTCCGCGCCATGCCACTCCCCGTGCCCGTGTCCCACCCCACGCCGAGGCAGCCGATTGGTCTGAATCGATTGGTCTGAACCAGCACGATGATACGACGCCGCCTGCGGAAAGACGATGCCTGGAGCAGACTCTCGATACGGCACAATTGGACTAGACCAAAGCGCCCGACCGTGAGCTGTCTGGGCCCGGCAGTGGTCGTAGCGGGCGCGGCCCGCGCAGCCCGTGCGGCACGGACCTGACGGTCGGGTTATTCCTCACCGTGGGATCGGTCTCCATCCCGCATCCCACGCTGATCTTTGTGCCTACGATCAGCGCGGGAGGCTCGCGAAGGAGAACCGATGGTCAACGGAACGGCGCTGCGGACGGCGTGGACGCGGAACATGGACACGCCGCTACGACGGTTCCTGCGTACGGCGACCGGCGGGGCGGCCATCCTCCTCGGCGCGACCGTGGTGGCCCTCCTCTGGGCGAACATCAGCCTGTCCTCGTACGAACAGGTGTGGGAGACCGAGTTCTCGCTCCACCTGGGACGGTGGGGCATCGAGCTGACCCTGCGCGAGTGGATCAACTCCGGCCTGATGACCTTCTTCTTCTTCGTCGTGGGCCTGGAGGCACGGCGCGAGTTCGACCTCGGCGAGCTGCGCGAAAGACGCCGGTTCGCGCTCCCCTTGGCGGCCGGCACGGCCGGCATCCTCGTGCCGATCGGGATCTACCTGCTGATCAACGCGGGCTCGGCCTCCGCGCACGGCTGGGGCGCGGCGATGTCGACCGACACCGCGCTGGCCCTCGGGATGCTGGCGCTGGTCGGCCCCCGGTTCCCGGACCGGCTGCGCGCCTTCCTGCTCACCGTGACCGTCGTCGACGACCTGCTCGCCCTGGTGGTCATCGCGCTGTTCTACACCGGCGGCGTCTCGCTGGGGCCGCTGCTGCTCGGCGTACTGTTCCTGCTGCTCGTCCTGGCCGCCCGGATCGCCCGCATCCGGATCGGCGCCGTGTACGTCGTGCTCAGCGTGGCCGCCTGGCTGGCCGTGTTCGGCTCCGGCGTCGACCCGATCGTGGTCGGTCTCGTCGCCGGTCTGGTCACGTACGCGTACCCGGCGCCGCGCAGCGAGCTGGAGAAGGCCACCGACCTGTTCCGCACCTTCCGCGAAGAGCCGACCGCCGAACTGGAACGGGAGGCCCGCGCGGGCCTGCGGCTGGCGGTCTCCCCCAACGAACGTCTCCAGGCGCTCTACCTGCCCTGGACGAGCTACCTGATCGTGCCGTTGTTCGCGTTGGCCAACGCCGGGATCAAGATCGACGGAGAGTTCCTCGGCCGGGCCGTCACCTCGCCGATCACGCTGGGCATCGCGGCCGGATTCGTGATCGGCAAGCCGATCGGCATCATCGGCGGCTCCTGGCTGGTGACCCGGCTATCCAAGGGACGGCTGCGGCCGCCGGTCGGCTGGGCCGCCGTCGGCGGAGCCGGGACGATCGCCGGCATCGGCTTCACCGTCTCTCTGCTGGTCGCCACCCTGGCGTTCACGGGCGACCAGCTGGAGGAGGCGAAGCTCGGCGTACTGGTCGCGGGGTTGCTGGCCTCGGCGGTCACCTGGATCGTCTTCCGCGTCGTGACGATGCTGTCTCCCCTGCGCCGGGCACGGGCGCTGGCCGACGGCGCGGAGTCCATCGTGGACCTCGCGGTCGAGGTGGACCACGAACGAGACCACATCCGCGGCCCGGCCGACGCGCGGATCACCATCGTGGAGTACGGCGACTTCGAGTGCCCCCACTGCGGGCGGGCCGAACAGATCATGCGCGAACTGTTGTCCGGCCGGACCGAGATCGCGTACGTGTGGCGGCACCTGCCGCTGACCGACGTGCACCCGCACGCGCAGCTCGCCGCGGAGGCCGCCGAGGCCGCCGCCGAGCAGGGCGCGTTCTGGGAGATGCACGACGTGCTGCTCGATCACCAGGGCGATCTCGACCTGACCGACCTCGTCCGCTACGCCGACCAGCTGAGCCTGGACACGGATCGGTTCGAGGAGGATCTGCGTACGCGGGAGGGAGCCGCCCGGATCGCCGAGGACGTCGACTCGGCCGACCTCAGCGGGGTCGCCGGGACGCCGACGTTCTTCGTGAACGGGCGCCGGCACCACGGCGCGTACGACATCGACTCGTTGAAGGCGGCCGTGCACGCAGCGAAGACTCGGGCCGTCATTCTCAACGTTTAGGGGATGTGCTCGCGGGGGTAGTTCCCGCGCCGTGCCTAACGCCGCTGTCCAGATGATGGTTGTTACGACCCGCTATACCCGTTATCTCATTTCCGGTTCGGTTCGGCCGGTATCCTCCAGCGCCAGTTCGCCTCGACGGCCGTCGGGGGCGGGCCGGGCAGCTCGGGAATCGCCTCCTTCGACGCGTCCGACCCCTCCGCACGCCGGAGACCGGCGAGAATGACGGCGAGATACCGCCGGCGCAGTTCCTTGGTGCGCACCGCGTCCGGTACGCGGATCGCCGCGCACGCCTCCAGCACGAAACCCAGGTCGGTGACGCCGACGCCCGGCCGCAACGCCGGCTGGGCGTCGGTCACCAAGCGGGCCGCCAGTTCACCCGACCGGCGGGCTGCCTGCGCCATCTCCTCCGTGGGCGTGAACGTGCCCGCGAGATGCACGGTGAGCGAGTGGACGTCCGCGTCGACCACGTTTCCCAGGAACGCTTCCAGCGCTTGCCAACCCGCGTCCGGTTGCGATGCCGATGGCGCTTGCGACTGTGCTTTCGACTGCGCGAGCGCGTGCTCGGCTTCGGCGTTGTAACGCAGCAATCCGTCGTGGCACAACCGGCGCAGCATGTCCTCTTTGCCGGGGAATCGGCGGTACAGCGCGCTCATGCCGACGCCGGCACGATCCGCGACCGCCGCCACCGGCGCCTTCGGGTCGGCCAGGAACACCTCGCGCGCGGCTTCCAGGATGGCCTCGTCGTTGCGGGCGGCTTGGGCTCGGCGGCCGGAGAGTCCTTGTGTCACACCGGACAGCTTACCGGAACGGACCATTCCGGTCTACTGTGGCCCGTCCGATCTTCAGCACCTCGCGGGGAACGTCGGAGCGCCGCGAGCGTACGGGGAACCGCGTGAGATTCACCTCACAAGGCGTCATTCAACCGTTCGGCGGAGCGCGTCTGGGTTGCGAAGACCCACAACGGATGGGCAGACTGTCTGCCTGCCCGGCGTACGACTCAGGCGGTTTCGATTGGCGGATTGGACCCGTAACCTCAGTCGGCCCACAGTCGGTTAAGTCGTGGCAGGCCGGGAGACCGGCACGGCGCGCGGGATGCGGGCGGGAGACCAGCCGCCGCGGCCAGGGGCACCGTCCGCACCCCCGCGTCGTGCACAGACGGGACGCGCAGACGGACTGCCCGGGACCGGACAGCCCGCCGACACGGGTCAAGCAGCCGGCCGTAACGGGTCAGCGGTCGTGTTTGTGGACCACACCGATCGCGCCGGAACCATGCTGCGTCAACGCCCGGCTCACCGAACCGAGCAACGCGCCGGTGAATCCGCCCCGGCCGCGACAGCCCACGACGGTCAGCCCAGCTTCCCGCGACGCCTCGATCATCGTGTCCTCGACGCTCTTACTGGTGACGATGCGCTTGTCCACCGGGATTCCGGCGACCTCAGCCGCCGCGCTGTTCAGCGCCTCGTCGAGGGCGGCGTCCTCGTCGCCCTCGGCTCGCGCCTGCACCAGCACGAGCGAGGTCCGGCGCAGTTGGGCCTCTTCGGCCGCGAACCGCAGCGCCGCTTGGGATTCGGCCGATCCGTCGATGCCGACGAGCACCGGACCGGCGTCGGGATCGGGGTCGAATCCTTCCCCGTCGTCCCCGGTACTGACGGGGCGTACGACGACGACCGGGCCCTGCGCGTGCGCGGCGACCTGGCTGGAGACCGAGCCGAGCAGCAGTTGCTCGAAGCCGCCGACGCCCCGGCTGCCGACGACGGTCACCGCCGCCGTGCGGGACAGCTCGATCAACGCCGCGGCCGGTCCGCCCGGCACCTGGCGCGCGGTGACGTCGGTCAACTCCGGGTGTGCGTCCCGCAGCCCGTCACCGATGTGGGCGATCATCCGGTCGAGGTCTTCGCGTACCTGATCGTCGGCGAGCAGCCCGGGATCCATCCCGCCCATCGGGGGGTACGCATACACGGCCGGCTGGTACGCCAGCACGCAGTCGAGGGTGGTCTGGCGGCGTACGGCGAGACGGGCGGCGTAGCGGGCGGCGGCGAGGCTGGAGGGTGAGCCGTCGACTCCGACGACAACTGGAGCGATCATGTGCCACGTTTCCCCCGTACGCCCGGCGGCGAAACAGCGGCCGGACTTATGGTGAGGGTATGAAGGCGAAGGTCGGCGATCGCTTGATCATGGAAGGCGCCCACGTCGGCGAGGCCCGGCGGGTCGGCGTCGTCATGGAGGTTCGCCACGAAGACGGTACGCCGCCGTACCTCGTGCGGTGGGAGGACGACCACGAGGGGCTGGTGTTCCCAGGCCCCGACTCACACATCGAGGAACCCGGGAACAGTAGACAGCGCTAGTCCCAGGGCCTAGTCCTGGCGCAGGGCGGCGGCGAGCTGCCCCAACCCGAGCGAGCCGAGATCGAGCGCTCGCCGGTGGAACTCACGCGACGGCAGACCTGACGCGGCGCGCGCGTCCAGCCAGACGCGCTCGCCCGCCTTGTAGGCCAACGCCTGTGCCGGTCGGCCGAGGTAGCGCGCGAGTTCCGCGGACGCGTACCCGCCTTGCTGGCAACGGTTCGCCAGCATGTCGTAGGCGGCGTCGGCGGTCCACCGGCGGCCCTCGCGATCGGGCAGCTCCAGGTGCAGTCCGATGTCGATCACCACGCGGGCGGCCCGAAGCAGCTGCGCGAACAGGTGACCCAGCCGCGCGCCGGGCTGCGTGTAGAAGCCAAGCTCGTCCATCAGGCGCTCGGCGTACAGCGCCCAGCCCTCCTGTCCGGCCGACAGCCCGCCGAGCAGATTCAGCCGCTGCCCCAACGGGTTGCGCCAGGACTCGTACCCGATCTGCAGATGATGTCCGGGCACGCCCTCGTGGTAGACGGTCGTGTAGGCGTACCAGGTCGCGAACTCGGTGTCGCCCTCCGGCAGCTGCCACCACACGCGGCCCGGCCGCGTCAGGTCGGCGGACGGCCCGATGTACATCGTCCCGGCCGACGTCGTGACCCTGGACTCGATGCGCCGCAACGGCTCGGGGATGTCGAAATGCGTACCGTCCAACTCGGACACCGTGCGTTCGAGCACGCCCTGCAGCCAGTCCGCGAACTCCGCGGGGCTGCCGATCATGCCCGGCGACCCCGGCCCGTCGAGGTGGTCGAGCACCTCGCCCAGCCCGGCCCCCGGCAGGATCACGGCGGCCTCCGCACGCAGCTGCGCCTCGATCGCCTCCACCTCGTCCCAGCCCCACGCGTACAGCTCGGCCAGGTCGGGTCGCACGCCCAGGAACTTGCGCAGCCAGATCGCATACCGGTCCGGGCCGAAGCCCTCGCTCGGGTTCGCCTTCGGCTTCAGGTCCGTGCTCAACCAGCTCGCCAGCCGCTGGTACGCCGTCACCGCGTCCGTGGCCGCCACGTTGAGCGCGGCCTGCTGCGGTCCTCCGGCGTACGCCGCGGCGAGCTGCTCGGTGTCGGCGATCCAGCCGTCGCAGCGCACCACGACGAGGTCGATCTGCCGGGCGGCGGCGACCTGGCCCCGGTCCGCCGCGAGGGCGAGGCTCTCGGCGTACCCGGCCAGGGCCCGGGGCACGTCGGCGAGCCGTTCGGCGACCAGCGCCCAGCCCGCTTCCCGATCGGCCGCGTCGGCGTCGCCCGCCGGGACCGCCGCGTCGATCGCCTGCCGGATCATCTGGAGCGGCCCGGTCGCGGCGGCGTGCAGTTCGCGCAGATCCTCGCCGCTGTCGTGGAACTCGATCAGCGACTCCAGCCGCTCACCGAGATGGTCGAGCAACCGGCGGTCGCGCTCGGACTCGGCCGCCAGCGCGCCGATCTTCCGCAACCCCGCCGCCGCGAAGTCGGCCCGCGCCTGGTGGCCGGCCGGGCTGTAGTCGGTCAGCCGCTCGGGCTCCTTCGCCCCGGCCTCCACGACGGCGCTGGTCGGATCGAGGACCGCGTACGCGGCCAGCAGCTCGTCGGCGAACCGATCCGCCTGATCCGCGGCCGCCATCAGAAGTACGTCCGCAGCAGCTCGGAGACGGTGTAGTCGTCCTCGACGACCGGGATCACCGACCATTTGTCGAACGCGGTGCACGGGTGCGAGATGCCCAGGCAGACCAGGTCGCCGACGGCGACCGCCCCCTCGTCGCGTACCAGGAGGTGCCCATGGTGATCGTTGAGCCGCAGGACTTCGAGCCCGTCCGCGGGCTCGACCCGCCCGTCGGCTATGCCACTGCCGACCGGCTCTCCGTCCTCACGCCCGGCTCGAGCGTTCGAGCCGGCCCTGCGGACCCGCAGCGGGACCGGCAGGCCCTCGTCGTAGGGGGCCTCGCGCTTGCCCATGCCGAGGAGCGCGAGCCCGGGTTCGGGCGTGGCGAGCACCTGCGCCCAGATCTCCAGGGCGGCGTCGAGCGCCCCTTCCCCCGGTACGCGCAGGAACGGCGTCTTGTGCCGGTAGGTCCCGTCGTCGTGGGAGATGTACGCGCCGCTGCGCAGCACGAGCCGGATCTGCCGCCCGTCGAGCCACTGCCCGCCGAGGGTAGCCGTGACCAGGTCGAAGTACGCGCTGCCGCCGGCCGTCACGATCGGGTCGGCGGGAAGCAGATGGGCGATCGCCTTGGTCGCCGAGACGAGGCTGTCCAGAAAGGACTGTGCTGCTTCCGGCGTCGCCAGCAGTCCTTCGAACGAGGAGATCCCGACGAGGTCGAGGGTCGGCGCGTCGTGCACGGCCTGAGCGACGGCGACCGCCTCGGCATCGGTCCGGCACCCGGTACGCCCGCCCGCGTAACCCCATTCGAGCAGCACCCGGAAGTGGCCACCCGCGGCGGTCAGCCGTTCGACGGTCGCGACCGAGTCGGCGTAGACGAGGATCTCCGTATCCTGCTGCGATCCCAGCCACCGCAGCGCCGTCGGGTCGACGACCACGTTGGCGAGCAGCACCCGCGGTACGCCGAGCGCCGCGCACGCGAGCGCCTGATTGGGCGTGGCGACGGTGATCGCCCACGCGCCCGCGTCCAGCTGCGCCTGGAACAGCGACGGCGCCATGGTCGTCTTGCCGTGCGGAGCGAACAGCGCGCCGTGCCGCTCGCAGTAGTCCGCGAGGGTCCGCACGTTGTGGTCGATCGCCGTACGCCGCGCGACCATCACCGGCCAGGTGAACGCCCCGCCGAAAAGGTTGTGCCGGGCGGCGGCGAACTCGGTGAGCGTCACCGGCGGACCGGGCTGCCATACGCCCTTCGCCCGCCAGTCCAGATACTCCTCGGGGATCTTCATCCCCGCATTCTGTCGCCTTCCACCTTGATCGAAATCGCCGACCCGCCGTTCGCCGTAGGCGTACGCCGGACCGTCGACGGCGACCGAGCAACGGTGTAATCATGTAAGCATGATTCGAGTAGTAAGTCGCGCCGAACAACCACCGCCGGCCGACGACGCCCCGGCCTGGATCACCGGCCTGCTGCCGGACGACTGGTTCACCGGACCGGCGGAGATCGTCATCGACCGCGACGAGATCCTCATCGTCGGCACCCTCGCCGAGCCCGCCCACGCGGCGGACGCGTCCGAGGCCGACCGGGCCGCCGCCGAGCGGGGCCGCATCGCCGCGTACCGGGAGGAGACCCGCGAGCGGCGGATCCGGTTCGCCCGGCAGATCGAGCACAAGTACCAGCGCAAGGCCGCCTGGGGCGTGGTCTGCGGCGGCACCCGCGAACTGTTCACCACCCTGTCGGCTCCGGTGATGACCCGGCTGCGCCAGCCCGACCGGCAGGTCCTCGACACGCTCGTGGACGCCGGGGTGGCCCGCTCCCGGTCTGAGGCGCTGGCCTGGTGCGTACGCCTCGTCGGCCAGCATGCCGACCAATGGCTCGCCGAACTGCGCGACGCCATGACGGCGGTGGACGACCTCCGTAAGCGGGGACCGGCCCTCTAGGCTGACTCCGTGAAGATCGCGACCGGGACGCTGCACCACGTCGAACTCTGGGTGCCCGACCTCGAGCGGGCGGTCGCCGGCTGGGGCTGGCTGCTGACCGAGCTGGGTTACGAGCAGTTCCAGGACTGGCCGGGCGGGCGCAGCTGGCGGCTCGGCCCGACGTACCTCGTGGTGGAGCAGAGCCCGGCGCTGGCCGCCGGTGAGCACGATCGGCTCCGGCCCGGCCTGAACCACCTGGCCTTCACCGTGGTCGGACGCGACCGTGTCGATCAGCTCGTCGCGGCCGCGCCCGAGCACGGCTGGTCGCTGATGTTCGCCGACCGCCACCCGTACGCCGGCGGCCCCGAGCACTACGCGGCGTATCTGGAGAATGTGGACGGTTACGAGGTCGAACTAGTCGCTGACTAACTCCAGATACGGCAGGTGAGCGCCGCCGAACGGGCCACGCCGTTCGGCGACCGCGCGCATCAGCCACTCGGCAGCGGCGGACGCGTTGGCGATCACGTCCGCCGGGTAGGCGTACTTCACCTGGTGCTCGGCGAACTCGTCCGCGTCGTCGAGCAGCACCCGCCCGTCCCTCATGCGGAGCACGTCGAGGTCGAGGTCGACCATGGTCACCTCGCGGGCGTGCGGCCACACCGCCGGGGTGGCGATGTCGCAATAGATCTCGTTGCGCGCTCCCTGTGCGTAGAACGCCGCCGTCCACCAGGCGTTGTGCGGGATCAGGAGCACGTGCGCCCACTCCGCCTCGGTCACCAGGTCGTCATGTCCCTTGCGCACCACGGTCCCCTTGGTCGCGCCGAGCCAGATGCCGTGCTCGTCCTCGCCGAGACGGCGCGCCATCTGATGCCAGTGCAGGGAACCGTCGTACTTCGTGTATGCCAGCCAGACCTCCGCCATGACGTGAAGCTAGCTGTCCTCCGCCCGCCTTGTCGTGCCCTTATCGCGCGTGTCTCACCGATCCGGCACGCTTCACCGCTCGGCTTGCCGCGCTCGTAGGACATCGGCGGTGAACGGATCGGCCGGGAAGAAGGACTCGATCGCCAGCTCCGCCACGGTCACGTCGGCCGGGATGCCGAAGGTGGCGATCGTGCTGAAGAACGTCAGCTCGCCGAGCGGCGTACGCAGCCGCAGCGGCGTCACCACGTCGCCCGACCCGGGCGACTCCACCTCCGGCTCCGGATCGTCGCACGGGTACGCCTTCAGCTCCTCGTACAGCTCCAGCAGTTCGGGGTCGCCCGCGACGGCAGCCTGCCGCCGCAACCGGGTGAGCAGGTGCGCCCGCCATTCGCCGAAGTTGACGATGTGCGGGGCCAGCCCGTCCGGGTGCAGCCCGGCGCGCAGGATGTTGGCCGGCGGTTCGAGCAGCCACGGGGCCACCACCGCGGTCATGAGGTCGATCGCGGCGTTGGCGTCGAGCATGCGCCAGAACCGGTCGGTCACCACCGCCGGATACGGCTCGTGACCGGTCAGCACCTGGCGTACCGCCTGCCACACACCGGCCATCCGGGGCGAGGTCACCTCGCTCTCCGTGTACGCCGGGGCGTACCCGCCGGCCAGCAGCAGCCGGTTGCGCTCACGCAGCGGCACGTCGAGGTTCTCCGCGAGGCGCAGCAGCATCGGCCGGCTCGGCCTGGCCCGGCCGGTCTCGAGGAAGCTGAGATGCCGGGCGGAGACCTCGGCGAGCCCGGCGAGGTCGAGCTGGCTGAGCCGGCGGTGGGACCGCCAGTGCCGCAGCAGTTCACCCACCGTGGGCGAAGACGCCGTCATGATCACTCCACTTCTTCGCACCAATCTGGGCCAGTCTGCCCCTGCTTCGCCGATTCGCCGAACAGGGCCGCGCCAGCCGGGCGATGCTGAACACATGACGATGCCCATCGGCGCCGCCCAGGGCCCGGCCATCCATGAGCACGGCCTGATCGGAGATCTGCAGACCGCCGCGTTGATCGACACCAACGGAACGGTCGACTGGTTCTGCGCGCCGCGGTTCGACGGGCCGAGCATGTTCGCCGCCCTCCTGGACCCCGAACGCGGTGGGCACCTGCGCGTGGCGCCGGAGGGCGTCGAGTACGTGACCCGGCAGCTCTACCTCCCCGGTACGCCGATCCTCATCACGCGCTTCCTCAGCGAAGCCGGCGTCGGCGAGGTCATGGACTTCATGCCGATCGCCGAGGGCCACGGGAAGATCGCGACCGACAAGCACCGGCTGGTGCGGATGATCAGCGTCGTCCGGGGCAAGATGCGTTTCCGGTTCGACTGCGAACCGCGGTTCGACTACGGCCGCGCCCGGACCGAGGTCGACTTCAGCCCGGACGGAGCCGTGTTCCGGGGTGCGGGGATGACGGTCAACATCAACCCCTCGCGCAAGGATCGCGTACTGATCAAGCCAGGGGACCTGCAACGCACGGAGCACGGGCTGACCGCCTTCGCCGACCTGGTCGCCGGCGACGTCGGCGGCATGATCCTGGAGACGATGCCGGACGGGCCGCCCCGCGTCGTCCCGCCGGGGGAGATCCTGACCCTCTTCGAGCAGACCCGGGACTTCTGGCGGTCCTGGATCGGCCGCTCGCAGTACCGCGGCCGATGGCGCGAGATGGTCGAGCGGTCGGCGATGACGCTCAAACTCATGACGTACGCCCCGACCGGCGCCCTCGTCGCGGCGCCCACGGCCGGGCTGCCGGAGCAGATCGGCGGTGAACGCAACTGGGACTACCGGTTCACCTGGATCCGGGACGCCTCGTTCTCCGTGTACGCCTTGCTGGGCCTCGGCTTCACCGACGAAGCGACGCAGTACCTGGGCTGGCTCAACGACCGGGTGAAGGAGTCGAAGAACGGCCAGCCGCTGCAGATCATGTACCGGGTGGACGGTTCGCCCGACCTCGACGAGGAAGTCCTCGACCACCTGTCCGGCTACCGGGACTCGCGCCCGGTACGCATCGGCAACGGCGCGGCGAGTCAGCTCCAGCTCGACATCTTCGGCGAGGCGATGGACTCGCTGTATCTGGCCGACAGCCACGGGATCATCATCGGCAACGCGGGCTGGAAGAACGTCCGCGGTCTCGTCGACTGGCTGTGCGACAACTGGGACCAGCCGGACGAGGGCATCTGGGAGACCCGGGGCGGCCGGCAGGACTTCACCTACGGCCGGCTGATGTCCTGGGTGGCCTTCGACCGGGCGGTACGCCTGGCCCGTGCCAAGGGCCGCCCGGCCGACCTGGAGCGGTGGACCCAGCAGCGCGACGCGATCTACGAGCAGATCATGGAGCGCGGCTTCCATCCCAAGCGGGAGGCGTTCGTCCAGCACTACGACACCGACGTGCTCGACGCCTCCCTGCTGTACATGCCGTTGGTCGGCTTCGTCGCGCCCAGCGATCCGCTGTGGCAGTCGACGCTGCGCGCGATGGACAGCGAGCTGGTCTCCGACAGCCTCGTGTATCGCTACGACCCGGCGGCCTCGCCGGACGGTCTGCGCGGCGCCGAGGGCACGTTCACCATCTGCTCGTTCTGGTACGTCGACGCGCTGGCGCGCTCGGGCCGGCTCGAGGAGGCCCGGCTCACCTTCGAGAAGATGCTCACCTACAGCAACCACCTGGGGCTGTACTCGGAGGAGATCGCCCCGACCGGCGAGCAGATCGGCAACTTCCCGCAGGCGTTCAGCCACCTGTCGCTGATCAGCGCCGCGATGAACCTCGACTTCCAGCTCGACCACGGCGCGGGTTGGGTCGAGCCGGTGCTGAGCCATGCGAGCCGATAGCCGCGCGCTCGTTCCGTTGGCCCTGGCGCAGTTCATCTGCAGCTTCGCCGGCTCCAACATGAACGTGATGATCAGCGACATCAGCCACGACCTGAACACGACCGTCGCCGGGGTGCAGCTGTCCATCACGCTGTTCCTCCTGGTCATGGCGGCGTTGATGATTCCGGGCGGGAAGCTGACGGACAAGTTCGGGCGTAAGCGCCTGTTCCAGCTGGGCCTGATCGTCTACGGCGTCGGCGCGCTGGCCTGCGCGGTCGCGCCCGGGTTGGGCGTACTGGTGCTGGGGAACTCCATTTTGGAGGGTGTCGGGACGGCGCTGCTCATCCCGCCGGTCTACATCCTGGCCACGTTGTACTTCACCGACCTGACCTCGCGCGCACGGGCGTTCGGCATGATCAGCGCCATGGCCGGGGTCGGCGCGGCCGCCGGTCCGCTCATCGGCGGGCTCATCACGTCCGCGATCAGCTGGCGGGCCGCGTTCGTGTTCCAGGCGCTGGTCATCGTCGTGATCGTGGTCCTGGGCCGCCGGCTCACCGACCCGCTGCCGGCCCAGCCCGACCGCGAGTTCGACGTCCGCGGCACGGTCCTGTCCGCCGTGGGACTCATCCTGATCGTCTCGGGCATCCTGCTGGCCAGCAAGAAAGCCTGGCTCATGCTGCTGATGATCGCCGCCGGCATCGTCGTGCTCTGGTTCTTCTTCCGGCATGTACGCACAACGGAGGCGGCGGGCAAGGAGCCACTGCTGTCGATGCGGTTGTTCGGCAGCCGCGTCGCCAACCTCGGCATGGTCACCCAGAACCTCCAGTGGCTCGTCCTGATGGGCACCTCGTTCGTGGTCGCCGCGTTCCTCCAGGTGGTCCGCGGCTACAACGCCATCCAGACCGGCCTGATCTTCACCGCCGCTACGGTCGGCATCCTCGGCACCTCCCTGCTGGCCGAGCGCCTGGCGAAACGGTGGCCGCAGCGTACGCTCATCGAGACCGGCTTCTTCGTGACCGTCGTCGGGGTCTGCGCCCTGCTGCTGATCGTGGCCTGGTCCACCGGCGGTGCGCTCGCACTCCTGCCGGGCCTGTTCATCATCGGCGTCGGCATCGGGCTGATGATCACGCCGTCGGTGAACATCGTGCAGTCGGCGTTCGGCGAGAAGCTGCAGGGCGAGATCTCCGGACTGTCCCGCAGCGTGTCGAACCTGGGATCCTCGCTGGGCACCGCCGTCGCCGGAACGGTCATCGTCGCCGGGATCACCCGCACCCCGGAGCGTTCGTACGCCCTGGCGATGCTCGTGCTCGCGATCGCGGCGCTCGGCGGCCTGCTCATCGCCGAACGCCTGCCGAAGGCACAGCCGTCAGGCGGCCCCGCTGCCGACGGCACCACTGCGGACGGCGGCGCGGACGCGACGCAGACCGAGGTACTGGAGATCGATGAACAGCAGAACGGGAAGCGCCTGGAGGGCTGAGAGCGCGACACCCCACCCGGTCAGCTCGAACGCGCCGCCGAACGCGACCGCCAGGCTGGCCGCGATCCACCCGACGTTGAGCACGATCACGGTCCACGCCCCGGCCGGGGAGATGTCCCGCTGAGCCGCCAGCACCGTCAGCCCGGTCGCCCAGACGAACAGGAACACGCCCACCCCGAGGGCGAACGCGGTCGGCGTACCGAGCCACTCGTCGAGCTTGCCGCTCAGGGCGAGGATGACGACGCCGAGCCCGGCCGAGGCCCCGGCGTCCAGCCGCAACGCGAAACGCAGAAGATTCATGCGCCTACTGTCGCCGCCGGAGGTCATGACGTCGATTACCTGCCAGGTAATGGGCTCAGTATGCGCTCAGGACTCGGTGAGGACCATCTCGGAGGAGCCGGGCAGCGTGGTGACGTAGTCCGCCCCCATCAGTTGTGACGGTGTCCGGGCGCCGCTTTCGGCGTATCCCTCGGATAGGAGCCGGACCACCACAGGCAGCGACGCGGAGACGGTGAGGTCGTAGCCGTTGGCGGTGGTGATCCGGGCGACGCGGCGCTCGCCGGGCGCGGTCACCTCGCCCCACACGTGCATCGGCCGCTTGGCGCGGGTCTCGGGCGACGGGCCGGGACGGCTGCCCGCCCGGTTCTGCAGCACGCGCTGGACCGCGCCGAGTCTGAGGACCGGCCGCGCGATCTCGGTGAGCCGCAGGCCGCGGATCTGGCTGCGGGAGGTGGGCAGATAGACCTCGATGTCGGGGATGCCGGTCGTGCGGTACGCGCTGGCGACGTCGCCCCACGGGATGGCGACCGCGAGCTTCTCCCCCACTCCGAAGTCGACGGTGCGGGTCAGGCTGCCCATCGGGATCCGGGCGAGACGGCCGTTCCGGCGCACGCGTGTGCCGCCGACCGCACCCTCCACAGTGGTCTTCGCGGTGCCGGGCGACAACGCCGACCGCGTATCGAACCCGAGCCGCAGATGCGTCGCGCCGGGCAGCGCGGCGGCCAGCGTCGCGGCCACACAGTCGGTCGGCACGACGTCGAAGCCGACCGCCGGGCAGATCACGATCCCGGCCCGCTGCGCCTTCTCGTCCAGCGAGTACGCGCGCTCCAGGACGTCGATCTCGCCGGTGATGTCGAGATAGTGCGTCCCCGTACGCAGGCACGCGGCGAGCATCGGCGCGGCGGTCTGCGAGAACGGGCCGGCACAGTGCAACACGACCGCGACGTCGCGCAGGCCCTCGTCGAGCCGGGCCGCGTCGGAGAGCGGGAACGCGCGCGCGTCGAGACCCAGCTCCGCCGCGAGCGGAATCAGCCGC
The DNA here is from genome assembly GCF_024172085.1 of Hamadaea flava. Lineage (NCBI taxonomy): Bacteria > Bacillati > Actinomycetota > Actinomycetes > Micromonosporales > Micromonosporaceae > Hamadaea > Hamadaea flava. The sequence goes on from NZ_JAMZDZ010000001.1 coordinate 426,275, forward strand.
GCCTCGTCTCGGCCCGCCAGGATCGGGGTCAGCCCGCGTACGACGGCTTCCCGGGCGATCAGCTCACCGGTGTAGCCGTACGCGCCGTAGATCATCCACTCGCTCGCCACCCTCGCTCCCCTCCCACTCCCCGCTCGCTCCCTTGACGGACTGATCGGCAGCGTACGGGAGTGGGGGTCGGCAGGCGAGCGCTCAGGGCTGGCGGCGGGCCACGGTCAGCACCTGGGTCGGGGAGTTCCAGGCGGCCGTGGTGAGCGGCTGCGGCTGCACCCGGGCCGGAGCGAGCAGGGTCAGCGCGTGCTGGGCCCGCTCGCCGGCGGCGTTGGCCTCCCGGCGCAGGCTGCGAGCCTGGTCGGCGGCGGCGACATACGCCTCCCACGCGTTGCGTTCGCGCAAGGTGACCGACCGGTACGCCGATTCGCTGGCTTGGCGTACCACCCGGCTCAGCTGGCGCTCCTGGTCGGCGAGCGGGCGTCGCGGATCCCAGCCGTCGCGTCCGGCGACCGCGTCGCCGAGGGCCAGCGGGGAAACCTGCCCGCGCAGGGCCGCCTCGGTGACGATCCGGCGCAGGTGGCGTACCCGGCCGGACAGGTCTTCGTCCTGCTCCGTCTCGGTTTCGACGGCGGCGGCCAAGGTCAGCCGGCGCCAGCGTTCGTCGGCCGCGTCGTACGCCTGACCGGCCTGTTCCAGCTCCGCCTGGGCGGTGTGCCACAGCTCACGGAGCCGGGTTTCCCGCGCGCCGGCGCGGTCGGCCGCGACGGTCACCTCTCCGGCGTACCGGGTGGATTCGACGGCCAGCGTGGACAGGCGCTCTCGCCGCAGGACCGTCGCCGTACGCAGCCGGGCGGCGTCACGCGTCCACCGCCGAACCCCCGGGACGATCAGCCAGCCGGTGGCGTAGACGGCGAAGAGGACCAGCAAAAACCACAAAGCTGCGACGTTCGGTACCACGCGAATAACCTACAGCTTTTGCCGATAATCCGCATCAGATCCGACAAGTCCGATCATCCACTCTGGACACTGCGGTTACCTCAAGGGCTTGATGAGCAGCTCGAACTCCAAGTCGTCGCGCTTGGGCAGACCGAACCGTTCGTCGCCGTACGGAAACGGCGTCGTCTTGCCCGTCCGCGTGTAACCGCGCCGGGCGTACCAGGCGATCAGTTCGTCGCGGACGGAGATCACGGTCATGCGCATCTCGCGTACGCCGAAAGCCGTGACGGCGACGCGTTCCGCCTCGGCGATGACGGCCTTGCCGACGCCGCCGCCCTGGAGACCCGGGCGGACCGCGAACATCCCGAAGTACGCGTAGTCGCCCCGATTCTCGACGTGGCAGCAGGCCACCAGATCGTCCGGCCGATCCGGGTCGGCGGCGACCAGCACCCGGCTGTCGGCGTCCTCGAGGAGGCCGGCGACCTCCTCGGCGTCGGTCCGCTGGCCGTCGAGGAAGTCCGCCTCGGTCGTCCACCCCGCTCGGCTGGCCTCCCCCCGGTACGCCGACTCCACCAGGGCGACGAGGTTCGGCACATCGGACTCGGCGGCGAACCGGAAGGAAAGATCCATCCGCCCAGCATAGGCGGAGGGCGGACTAGACCGGCACGGCTCGGCGGGCGGCCGGGATCACCAGCGGCGCCCCGGTTTCGGGGCACTCGACGATCCGGCACGGCAGCCCGAAGACCTCCTCGATGAGCTCGGCGGTGACGATCTTAGACGGCTTGCCCTCGGCCACGATCCGGCCGTCGCGCATCGCGATCAGGTGCGTGGCGTACCGGGCGGCCTGGTTGAGGTCGTGCAGCACCGCGACGAGCGTGTGCCCCTGCTCCTCGTGCAGTCGCGCGCACAGGTCGAGCACGTCGAGCTGATGGGCGATGTCCAGGAAGGTCGTCGGCTCGTCGAGCAGCAGCAGCGGAGTCTGCTGCGCGAGCGCCATGGCGATCCAGACACGCTGCCGCTGGCCGCCGGACAGCTCGTCGACGAACGCGGTGGCGAGGTCGGCCACGCCGGTGGCGACCATCGACTGCTGGACGATCTCCTCGTCGTGCGCCGACCATTGGCGCAGCAATCCCTGGTGTGGGTAGCGGCCCCGGGCGACGAGGTCGGCGACGGTGATCCCGTCGGGCGCGATGGACGTCTGCGGGAGCAGGCCGAGCGTACGCGCGACCGCCTTGGCCGGCAGCCCTCGGATGTCCTTGCCGTCCAACAGGACGCTGCCCGCCTGGGGCCGTAGTGTACGGGCCAACGCCTTGAGCAAGGTGGACTTGCCGCAGGCGTTCGGGCCGACGATGACGGTGAACGAGCCGTCCGGTATCTCGACGCCGAGATCCTCGGCGACGACGCGCCGTTCGTACGCGAGCCTCAGGCCGGTCGCGGCGAGCCGCGTCATGAACGTCCTCCTAAAGACGAGCGGCGGCGTGCCGCGAGCAGCCAGACCAGGTACGCCCCGCCGAGGATGCCGGTGAGCACCCCGACCGGCAGATCGCGGCCCGGCACCAGCCGTTGGGCGGCGAGGTCGGCCGCGGTCATCAGGGCCGCCCCGACCAGGACCGAGGACAGCAGGTTGGGGCCGGGGTCGCCGGTGATCCGCCGGGCGACCTGCGGCGCGGTCAGCGCGACGAACGACACCGGTCCCGCCGCGGCAGCCGCCGCCGAGCAGAGCAGGACCGCCGCCGCCAGCAGCGACACCCGCACCGGCGTGACGCGTACGCCGAGCGCCAGCGCCTGGTCGTCGCCGAGCGCCAACGCCGACAGCGGCCGGGACAGTCCGAACAGGACGATCGGGACCACGACGGCCAGCACCGCCAGCAGGGGCAGTGCGTCCTCCCAGCCCCGGCCGTCGAGGCTGCCGGTCAGCCACAGCATCGCCCGCGACGCGTCGGTGATCTCCGCCCGGGTGAACAGATAGCCGTTGACGCCGGTCAGGACCGCGGCCACGCCGATGCCCACGAGCACCAGGTGATTGCCGTGCGAACCGTGCCGGACGGCGAGCAGATAGATCGCGGCGCCGGTGACGATTCCACCCACGAGCGCTCCGGCCGCCAGGGTGAGGCTGCCACCGCCGGTGACCACGATCGCCACGAGCGCGCCGGCCGCCGAGCCCTGGGTGAAGCCGAGCACGTCGGGGCTGCCGAGCGGGTTGCGGGTCAACGCCTGGAAGATCGCGCCCGCCAACGCCAGCGCGGCTCCGGCGAGCAACGCCGTCACGACGCGAGGGGCGCGCAACTCCTGGACGATGTACGCGTCGGCGGGCGTACCGGAGCCGAGGACCGCCTTGAGGGCGGCGTCCGGGCTGAGCGGATAGTCGCCGGTGCTCAGCAGAAGCAGTGCGCAGCCCAGGGCCACGGCGAGGACGGCGAGTCCCGCCACGACGGACCGGGGACGGAGTCTGACGGAGACGGTCGCGGCACGCAGGACGGTCATACCGCCACCGCCCGAGTGCGGCGTACGGCCCAGACGAAGAAGGCGCCACCGGCGACGGCGGTGACGATGCCCACCTGCACCTCACCGGGCCGGGCGAGCACGCGGCCGAGCACGTCCGCGCCGAGCAGCACGACCGGGGCGACGAACGCGCTGACCACCAGCAGCCAGCGCATGTCGGGTCCGGTGAGCGGCCGGACCAGGTGCGGCACCAGCAGGCCCACGAAGACGATCGGCCCGCACGCGGCGGTGGCCGCTCCACAGAGCAACGTGATCGCGACGATGCTGCCGGCTCGGACGACGGCCGGGCGGGCGCCCAGCGCGCGGGCGGATTCGTCGCCGAGCGCCAGCGCGTTCAGCGGCCGGGCCAGCACGGCGACCGCGATCAGCCCGACGGCGATGAACGGTGCGATGAACAGGGTGGCCGATGCGCCGGTCGCCGCCAGCGAGCCGACCGTCCAGAAACGCATGGCGTCCAGCGACGCGGTGTCGAGCAACTGCACCGCCGACACGTACGCGTACAGCACGGCGTTGACGGCGGCTCCGGCCAGCGCCAGGCGCCCCGGCGTGGCCGTACGCCCACCGCCGACGGCCCACACGAGCACCGAGACCGCGGCCGCGCCGAGGAACGCGAACCATACGTAACCGCTGAGCGACCCGATCCCGAGCACGCTGATCCCGGTGACCACGGCGGCCGAGGCCCCGGCGTTGATGCCGAGCAGGCCCGGATCGGCCAGCGGATTGCGGGTCAGCGCCTGCATGACGCCGCCGGCCAGGCCAAGCGCCGCGCCGACTTCGAGACCGAGCAGCGTACGCGGCAGGCGCATCTCGCGTACCACTGTGTAGGCGGGGGCTTGCGGGTCGACGAGGCCGGACCAGACCTCGGCGAGCGACATCGGTTTGGCGCCCACCGCGAGGCTGAGCGCGGCCGTGACGACCAGCAGGGCCACGGACCCCAGCAGGACGGCGGGCCGACGGGGAGGTCGGGAGAGCACGGGGGATATCTCCGGAAATGTGACACGCCCGGCGGGCGGGCTTCACTTGACAACGCTGACTCAGGTAAGGCTAGCCTAACCACAGCTGAGGCGGAAGCCCGGCCCCCCGCGATCCCCGTCGCGGGCTCAACCCCATCGCAGGAGTAGAACGATGACGCACACCTTCAGCCGCCGCGGCCTGCTTTCGGCCGCCGGAGCCCTCGGACTGGCCGCCCTGACCAGCGCCTGCGGCTCCGACGACAAGCCCAGCTCGACGGCGAGCACGGGCGGGGCCTGGTCGTTCACCGACGACCGCGGCACGAAGGCGTCCGCTCCGAGCCGACCGCAGAAGGTCGTCGCCTTCATCGGCTCCGCCGCCGCCCTCTACGACTTCGGCGTCAGCGACCAGATCGTCGGCGTCTTCGGCCCGACCAAGACCGCCGACGGCAAGGCCGACGTCCAGGCCGGCGACTTCCCCATCGACAAGGCCGAGATCCTCGGCAACGTCTGGGGCGAGTTCAACGTGGAGAAATACGCCGCGCTGCGGCCCGAGGTCCTGATCACCAACATCTACGAGAAGGACACCCTCTGGTACGTCCCGGACGAGAGCAAGGACAAGATCCTCCCGCTCGCGCCCTCGGTCGGCCTCAACGCCGCGCGCACCCCGCTCAACAAGATCATCGAGCGGTACGCCGACCTGGCGGGCTCGCTCGGAGCGGATCTGACCGCAGCGAAGGTGACCGACGCGAAGACCCGATTCGAGGCGGCGGCGAAGAAGCTGGGCGAGGTGGGCAAGTCCAGCGGCCTCAAGGTGCTCGCCTGCTCGGCCGCGGCCGACCTGTTCTACGCGTCCAACCCCGGCATGAACAGCGACATCATGTACTTCAAGGAGCTGGGCGTCGAGATCATCGTCCCGGACAAGCTCGACGACCTCGGCTACTTCGAGAGCCTGAGCTGGGAGAACGCCGGCAAGTACGCCGCCGACGTGCTGCTGCTCGACAACCGCAGCTCCACCTTGCAGCCCAAGGACCTCACCGGCAAGCCGACCTGGAACCAGCTGCCCGCCGTCAAGGCCGGGCAGATCGTCGGCTGGAACAGCGAACCCCGCTTCTCGTACGCCGGCAGCGCGGGCGTCCTGGAAGAACTCGCCAACGCCCTGACCTCGGCGAAGAAGGTCAGCTGATCTCATGCAGGCCCTGTCGCACCTGCTCGACGCCGCCGGAGCCGACCGGTACCGGCTGGCGGTCGCGGACGGCGCGCAGCGAGTCGCCCGGCGGATCACCGCCGCCGGGCGGCCGTTCACCGGGATCTCCCCCGCCCGGCTCGCCGCCGACATCGACACGATCGACCTGGACCACCCACTCGGCGACACCACCGCCGCCCTCGACGAACTGGACCGCGTCTACCTCCGCGACGCCGTCTACTTCCACCACCCCCGCTACCTCGCCCACCTCAACTGCCCGGTCGTCGTGCCGGCGCTGCTCGGCGAGACCGTGCTGTCGGCCATCAACTCCTCCCTCGACACCTGGGACCAGAGCGCCGGCGGCACCCTCATCGAACGCCGCCTGATCGACTGGACCACCCGGCGCATCGGCCTCGGCCCGCTCGCCGACGGCGTCTTCACCAGCGGCGGCACACAGTCCAACGTGCACGCCCTGATGCTCGCCCGCGACGAGGCGCTGGACCGCTTCGCCTGCTCAGCAGGCGATCTGCGCATCTTCGCCTCCGAGTACGCGCACTTCAGCGTCACCAAGGCCGCCAAGCTCCTCGGGCTGGCCGAAGACGCGGTGATCTCCGTACCGGGGACGGCCGACCGGCGGATGTCACCCGAGGCGCTGCGCCGGTCGCTCGCGGCGTGCCGCGAAGCCGGGCTCGTCCCGATGGCGGTCGTCGCCACCGCGGGCACCACCGACTTCGGCAGCGTCGACCCGCTCCCCCAACTCGCCGACCTGTGCCGGCGTACCGGGGTGTGGTTGCACGTGGACGCCGCCTATGGCTGCGGACTGCTCGTCTCCCGCCGGCGGCGGCTTCTCGACGGGATCGAACGCGCCGACTCCGTCACCGTCGACTACCACAAGTCCTTCTTCCAGCCCGTCAGCAGCAGCGCGATCCTCGTACGCGACCGCGCCGTCCTGCGGCACGCGACCTACCATGCGGACTACCTCAACCCGAAGCGGGCCGCCGAGGAACAGCTCCCGAACCAGGTGGACAAGAGCCCGCAGACGACCCGTCGGTTCGACGCGCTCAAGCTGTGGCTGACCCTGCGCATCATGGGCCCGGACGCGGTCGGCTCGCTCTTCGACGCCGTCGTCGACCTGGCCGACGCCGGCTGGCGACTGCTCGACGGCGATCCGCGGTTCGAGGTCCTCGTCCGCCCCCAGCTGAGCACCCTCGTGTTCCGCTACCTCCCATCGTCCGATATGGACGCCGAAGAGGCGGACGCCGCGAACCTGTACGCCCGCAAGGCGATCGCCGAGTCGGGCGAGGCGATGGTCGCCGGCACCGTCGTCGACGGCCGCCACTACCTGAAGCTCACCCTGCTCAACCCGCGCACCACCGTCGACGACATCGGCACGGTCCTCGACCTCCTCGCCCACCACGCCGAGACCTACGCCAACACCTCCGTCGGGAGCAGCCTTGTCGCAGCCTGAGCCGGACGACTCCCGAATAAGCGACTCCCGGATTCACGACTTCGTCGCCGTCGGCCTCGGCCCGTTCAATCTGGGCCTGGCCTGCCTCGCCGAACCGCTCGACCTCGACGGCGTCTTCCTGGAGAGCAAGCCGGACTTCGACTGGCACCCGGGCATGCTCCTGCCGGGCAGCACCCTCCAGACGCCGTTCCTCGCCGACCTGGTCAGCCTGGCCGACCCGACCTCGCCGTACTCGTTCCTGAACTACCTCAAGCAGAGCGGGCGGCTGTACTCGTTCTACATCCGCGAGAGCTTCTTCCCGCTGCGCCGCGAATACGCCGACTACTGCCGGTGGGCCGCCCACCGACTGCGCTCGATCCGCTTCGGGCAGCACGTGCGGTCGGTGTCTGCCGACAGCGGTGTCTACACCGTGCGGACCGCGACCGGCGACACGTTCCGGGGACGGCGGCTCGTGCTGGGCATCGGCACCGTCCCGCACCTGCCGCCCGCGGTGACCGGCGTACCTGGTGTCGTGCACAGCTCGGCGTACCTGGGACAACGGGACGCGGTACGCGCCAAGGAGAGCATCACCGTCGTCGGCAGCGGGCAGAGCGCGGCCGAGATCTACCACGACCTGCTCACCAGCCGCGGCGAGGGCGGCCGCGACTACGACCTGACCTGGATCACCCGCTCGCCCCGGTTCTTCCCGCTGGAGTACACCAAGCTCACGCTGGAGATGACCTCCCCCGAGTACGCCGACTACTTCCACGCGCTGCCGATGGGCGTACGCGACTCGCTGAACGTAGCGCAGAAACAGCTCTACAAGGGCATCAACGCCGACCTGATCAACGCCATCTTCGATCAGCTCTACCAGCAGCAGGCAGCTCCGTCCGGTCGCGGCGCGCGTACGCGCCTGATGACGAACACCGCATTGCGTAGAGCGTCCTATGACGCTAGCCAGGACGCTTACACCCTGGATCTGCGGCACGAGGAACAGGGCGTCGACTTCGAGCAGCGTACGCAGGCGCTGGTGCTCGCCACCGGCTACCGGCAGCCGACGCCGGAGTTCCTCGGCCCGATCGAGGACCTGCTCGCCCACGATGCGGTAGGACGGCTGGCGGTCGGCCGCACCTATCGAGTCGACAATGGACAATCCGGCGCGGTGTACGTCCAGAACGGCGAACTGCACACGCACGGCTTCGTCGCTCCGGATCTCGGCATGGGGGCGTACCGGAACTCGTGCATCCTGCGGGACATGCTCGGGCGGGAGGCGTACCCGGTCGAGAAGGCCATCGCCTTCCAGGAGTTCGGAGCGCCCGCGTGAGCGTCGACAGCGCCTTCGAGATCCGTTACGTCGACGCGGTGGCCGACGCCGGGCTGCTCCACGGCTGGGTCACCCACCCCAAGGCCGCGTTCTGGATGATGCAGCAGGCGTCACTGGGCGAAGTCGCGGCAGAGTACGCCGCGATCGCCGCCCGGCCCGGCCACGACGCGCTGATCGGCTCCCGGGACGGGCAGCCGGTGTTCCTGATGGAACGCTACGACCCCCGCCACGAACTGTCCGGGGTGTACGCCGTCCAACCCGGCGACGTGGGAATGCACTTCCTCGTCGCCCCGGCGGAAACGCCGATCCCAGGTTTCACCCGCGCTGTCATCCTCGCCGTGCTCGACCTGCTCTTCGCCGATCCGCTCACCCACCGGGTCGTCGTCGAACCCGACGCGCGCAACACCGCCGTGCACGCGCTCAACGCGTACGCCGGCTTCGAGGTGGCCGGAAAGGTCCGCCTGCCGCACAAGGAAGCCCTGCTGAGCTTCTGCGCCCGCTCGGCGTTCGAGCACGCCCAGCGAAGGAGTCGTCATGTCCACTGAGGTGTCCACTGAGGTGTCCACTGTGTTGTCCGCTGCGTCGTCCGCCGAGTCGTCCGCTGGGCCGCCGACCAAGCACCTCCGGCCCGAGCTGTGGGCCAAGGCCAACCGGCACCTGGCGGCCAAGGCGCTCGCCGAGTTCGCCCACGAGCGGCTGCTCACGCCGATCCCCCACGGCGACGAATCCACCGACCGGTTCAGCGACCGGTTCACGGTGCGGGCGAACGACACCGAGTACCGGTTCACCGCGCGGCTGTTCGCGCTCGACCACTGGCAGATCGATCCGGACTCGGTGACCCGGGTCCGCGAGGGCGCACAGCTCCCGGTGGACGCCGTCGACCTCATCCTGGACCTGCGCGACACGCTCGGGCTCTCCCCGGCCGTCCTGCCCGTCTATCTGGAGGAGATCACCAGCACGCTCGCCGGGCTCGCGTACAAGTTCGATCGACCGCCGGCCGACCTCAGCAGCGCGGGCTTCCAGGCGATCGAGACCGGCATGACCGAGGGCCACCCCTGCTTCGTCGCCAACAACGGCCGCCTGGGCTACAGCATCAGCGACTTCCACGAGTACGCCCCGGAGGCGGCGCACCCGATCCGGCTGACCTGGATCGCCGTACACCGGTCGGTCTCGACCTTCACGTCGTGTTCCGACGTCGGCTACGACACCCTGATCAGCGGCGAACTCGATGCGTCCACTCTGGAGCGACTGACCGCGTCCCTCGATGAACCCGGCGACTACCACCTGATGCCGGTGCACCCGTGGCAGTGGCGCAACCGGATCGCCGTCACCTTCGCCGGCGAGGTCGCGCAGGGCCGGATCGTCCACCTCGGCGACGGCGACGACCTGCACCAGGCGCAGCAGTCGGTGCGGACCTTCTACAACGTCAGCGCCCCGGAACGGCACTACGTCAAGACCGCGCTGTCGGTGCTCAACATGGGCTTCCTGCGCGGGCTGTCCGCCGAGTACATGCAGGCCACCCCGGCGATCAACGAATGGCTCGCCGGGCTGATCGCCGACGACCCGGTGCTCGCCAAGACCGGCCTGACGATCCTGCGCGAACGGGCGGCGATCGGCTACCGCCACCCCCAGTACGCCCACGCCGCGCCGAAGGGCTCGCCCTACCGCAAGATGCTGGCGGCGTTGTGGCGGGAGAGCCCCGTCCTCGCTCCGGGCGAACGCGTCACGACGATGGCCGCCCTGCTCCACGAAGACCTCGCCGTCCAGTGGATCACGCGGTCGGGCCTGCCCGCGGCGGAGTGGCTCCGGCGGTACCTGACGGCGTACCTGACCCCGCTGGTGCACTGCTTCTACGCGTACGAGCTGGTCTTCATGCCGCACGGGGAGAATGTGATCCTGGTGCTGGACGAGCACGACGCGCCGGTCCGCACGATCTTCAAGGACATCGCCGAGGAGATCGCGGTGATGGACCCGGACCTGCCGTTGCCCGCGGCGGCCGAGCGGATCCGGGTGAGCGTGCCCGACGAGCTGAAGCTGCTGTCGCTGTTCACCGACGTCCTCGACTGCTTCTTCCGCTTCCTCGCCCCGCGCCTGGAGCCGGTGCTGCCCGAGGCGGAGTTCTGGCAGCTCGTGGCGGACTGCGTCCGCGACTACCAGGCCGCCAACCCGGCCCTGGCCGAGCGGTACGCCAAGTACGACATGTTCGCCGAACGCTTCGACCTGTCGTGCCTGAACCGGCTGCAGCTGCGCAACAACCAGCAGATGGTCGACCTCGAAGACCCGTCGGGCGCACTGCAGCTGGTGGGCACGCTCGCCAACCCCCTCCACACCGCGTCGTGGGGGTGACAGGGCGTGTAGCATCGAAGGCCGTGCCCCGTCCGATGCTGCTGCTCGACGTCGACGGCGTCCTCAATCCCTACGCCGCGCTCTGGTGCCCCGCCGGATTCGGCGAGTACGCCTTCTTCCCCGCCGAGGAGCCGGTACGCCTCTGTGAGGGCCACGGATCGTGGCTGGCCGACCTCGGTGAGGCGTACGAGCTGATCTGGGCGACCGGCTGGGGCGTCACCGCGAACCGGCTGCTCGCGCCGTTCCTCGGGCTGGCACAGTTGCCGGTGATCCAGTTTCCGCCGGCGCCGTTCCGCCCGGAGGACAAGGTTCCGGCGATCGCCGCGTACGCCGAGGGGCGGCCGGCGGTGTGGATCGACGACATGCTGACCCCGGAGGCGTACGCGTGGGCCGATCAGCGGGCCGAGCCGACGCTGCTGATCGCGGCCGATCCCGCCGAGGGCCTCACCCGCGCCATGGTCGACGAGGCGCTGAGCTGGGCGGCGACCCTCGTCCCCGGCCCGGTTCGGCCGCGGCGGCGGTTGACCTTGCATCGCCGCCTACGCAGCTTGCGCGCCCGGTGACCCGCCTGCTGCTCAGCCTGGCGGCCCTCGTCTGCGCGGTGCAGGTCGTGACCGGGGTGACGATGTACCGGTCGGACGCTGTCGAGGACTCCGGCGATGTGGTGGCCTCGGTGGTCGTTCCCGCGGCGCTGGCTGCTGTGCTGCTCGGGACCGCCGCGATGCTCCGGTGGCGTGGGCTCGCCGTCGGCGCGCTGGTGTTCGCGCTCATCCGGGTCGGCTGTGGCCTGCCCGGCGCGTTCGTGGTGCTGGACGGCGGCCGTCCGCTCGACGGCTTCGCCGCCGCCGCCGAGGTCGTCGCCGACGCCCTGGTGCTCCCGCTGATCGTCGTCGCGCTCGTCCTCAGCCGCCGTTCGTGGCGGCGGGGCTCGCGGCGGCGGCGCGAGCAGCCGGTGATCTCCGGAGCGCCAGGTACCCCATCGCCGAGCGGAAAGGTATCCAGCGCTCCGGAGATCGCAAACCGCGAGCTGCGGCGGGCGTCGCCCGCGTAGCCGGGGGCGTCAGGCTCCGCTGCGCGGGAACTGCTCGTCGAGCGCGTCCGGGCTGACCAGCGGCTGGGTCATCATGGACCGGACCGTCTCGTCCCGAGCGGCCAGGGCGGCGCGTTGCGCGTCGGTCAGGGGGATCCAGGGCGCGGGCGGCTCCGGCAGCCGGGCCGGCAGTCGGCGTCCGGCCCGGTAGGTGGCCTCGTTCACCAGGCGCAGCGGCGCGGTGCGTACCTGGCCGTGCACGTCGGCGACGGCCCAGGGTTCCTCGACGAGGTGGAACACCGCGAGGTCGGCTTGGGCGCCGACGTCCAGCGTCCCGGCGGCCAGCCCGAGCACCTCGGCCGGCCGGCGGGTGGCCGCCGCCACGACCTCGTCCAGCGGCCAGCCCGCCGCCAGCATCTTCGCCATCGTCGTGGGCAGGTCGAACACCGGCCCGTGCAGCGATCGCGCGTGCAGGTCGCTGGAGACCGTGTGCGGCTTCAGCCCGGCGGCGAGCTGCGCCTCCAGGATGTCGAAGGCGAAGCCGCCGGATCCGTGGCCGATGTCGAACACGACGCCGGACGCGTACGCCTCCTTCGCGGCCGGGTCGATGCCGCCCGGTAGTGCGGCGGCCGCGATCCCGCTGGCGCAGTGCGTGACGATGTCGCCCGCCCGCAACAACGGCAGGATCTCTCCGAGCGTGGGCGGGGCCGCCCCGATGTGGACCATCACGGGCAGCCCGCACGCCTCCCCCGCCTCGATGGCGCGGCGCAACGGTTCCAGCCCGCTCGGCCCGACCGCGTGGCGGTCGACGCGCACCTTGAAGCCGCGTACGCGGTCCGGGTGGGCCCGGGCCGTCGTGACGGCCAGGTCGACGTCGCAGTTCTCCAAGGTCCGGGACTCTCCGGTGGCCGCCACCAGGCCGACCGCCGAGATGTTCAGCAGCGCGGGCACGTCGACGGTGAACCGGCGTACGCCTTCGTCGAGCGCGGCGAACGAGAAGGCTCCGGCCGATCCGGCGTCGACCCAGGTGGTGACCCCGGAATGCCACGCCGTCGGGTCGGGGTCGATGCCCCAGTAGGTCGCTCCGGCATACACGTGGGTGTGCAGGTCGACCAGGCCCGGCGTGACCAGGCGGCCGGACACGTCGAGCAGGTCGGCGCCGGCAGCGGCCGGGTCGGCGGCGAGGCCGGGGCCGACGGCGGCGATCCGCCCACGCGCGACCGCCACGTCGGCCCGGCGTGGTCCGCCCGGCCGGGCGGGGTCCAGGACGTCGCCGCCACGGAGCACCAGGTCCCATCTCATGTGCCTGATACTGCCCGATGTTTCGCCGAAGTGTCACACGGGGATCGTCTGGCGTGTCCCGGGAAATCCGCCCGGGGCGGCACATTCGACCTATCCGCAACGCACCGGACGTGGAAAGATCGAAGGTGGTGAAAGGAGACCGATGACGCCGCAACTGATCACCCCGCCCCGCCGATCGCTGGCCGATCTCGGGGAGGTGATCGGACCGGAGCGGCTGCGCGTGCTGCGAGCGACCGCCGACGATCTGCGCCGCCGGTTAGGCGGCCGGACGGTCTGGCAGGTCAACTCGACTGCGACGGGCGGCGGCGTCGCCGAGATGCTCCAGGTGCTGATGGGTTACCTGGCCGACGCCGAACTGCCGACGCACTGGCTCGTCGTCGGCGGCGAACCCGAGTTCTTCGAGATCACCAAGCGACTGCACAATCGGCTGCACGGTGCGGCCAGCGGCCCGGACCTGACCGAGGCCGACGCGGCGGCGTACGCCCGCGCGACGGCGATCAACGCGACAGCCGTGGCGGAGCTGGCCCGGCCGGGCGACATCGTCGTGCTGCACGACCCGCAGACCGCCGGGATGGCGTCCGGGCTGGCCGACCGGGGCGTGACGGTGATCTGGCGCTGTCACATCGGCGGCGATCGGCGTACGCCGGTCACCGACGAGGCCTGGGAGTTCCTGCGGCCGCATCTGCGGGCCGCCGAGGCGTACGTGTTCTCGTTGCCGCACTATCGGCCCGAGTTCCTGCCGGCGGATCGGACGGTCGTCATCCCGCCGTCGATCGACCCGGCCGCGCCCAAGAACGCCGACCTCGACCCGGCGACCGTGGAGGCGGTCCTCCGAGCGTGCGGGATCTTCACCGGCGGCCCGGCCGGTCCAGCCCGGTTCACTCGGCGTGACGGCCGTCCCGGTGAGGTGACGCGGACGGCGAAGCTGCTGGCCGACGAGCTGCCGAGCCCGGACGAGCCGATGCTGGTGCAGGTCTCGCGGTGGGACCGGCTCAAGGACATGAGCGGGGTGCTGACGGCGTTCGCCGAGCGGGTCGCCCCGGGTGGCCCGGGCTGGCTGGTGCTGGCCGGTCCGCAGGTCGACGACGTCGGTGACGATCCCGAGGGCGCCCAGGTGTACGCCGAATGCCAGGCGGCGTGGCAGGCCCTGCCCCGGGCGAGCCGCCGCCGGACGGTGCTGGCGAGCCTGCCGCTGGAGGATCTCGACGAGAACGCCGTCATGGTCAACGCGCTCCAGCGGCATGCGGCCGTGGTCGCCCAGAAGAGCCTGGCCGAGGGGTTCGGGCTGACCGTCGCCGAGGCCATGTGGAAGTGCCGGCCGGTCGTGGGGTCCGCTGTCGGCGGCATCCTCGACCAGCTGGGTGACGGGCGTGGGGTGCTGGTCGAGCCGTCGGACGCGGCCGGGTTCGCCGCCGCGGTCCGCCGCCTGTTCGACGACCCGGCGGAGGCGGCCCGGATCGGCGACGCCGCGCACGCCTTCGTCCACCGCGAGTACCTCGGCGACCGTCACCTGTTGCGGTGGGCTGAGCTGCTCGGCCGCTTCCTCTAGGCCGCCGGCGGCGCTTAGCCTTCCCGCGTGGGAAGCGCGACGCATTGGCTGAAGCTGCTCGGTGGCATCGTCGTGCCCGGGATCGGCGACCGGGCGCTGCGGCGGCGGGTGGCGGGCCGGATCGTGCTCGTCACCGGGGCGTCGGAGGGCATCGGCGCGGCGACGGCGATCCGGCTCGGTGCGGCGGGCGCGGTCGTGCTGCTCGCCGCGCGGACGGAGAGCCGCCTGCACGAGGTACGCGCCACGATCGAGGCGGCGGGCGGGAAGGCGTACGCGTATCCGGCTGATCTGTCAGATCCGGAACAGGCCGAGCGGCTCGGCGAGCGGATTCTGCGTGACCATCGCCGGGTCGACGTCGTGGTGTGCAACGCCGGCCGGTCGATCCACCGGTCGGTCGCCGACACCGCCGACCGCTTCCACGACGTCGTACGCACGGCCGACCTGAACTATCTCGGCCCGGTGCGGCTGTTGCTGACGCTGCTTCCGGCGATGCGAGCCGGCGACGGCGGGCACATCGTCAACGTCTCGACCGCCGGCCTCCTGACGCCCGCCCAGAACTGGTCGTCCTACCTGGCGTCGAAGGCGGCGTTCGACGTGTGGTTGCGCTGCGCCGCACCGGAACTGCGGCTCGACGGCGTCACCGTCACCAGCTTCTACAGTGGACTCGTACGGACCCGGATGAGCGCGCCCACGAAGTTCTTCCGGCGGTATCCGGCCGCCACGCCGGATGAGGCGGCGAGCACGGTGTGCCGTGCGGTCGCTCGGCGACCGCGTACGGTGCAGGCTTGGTGGTCCCGGCCGGGCGAGGTGCTGGCCGCCGCGTTCAAGAGCCCGGTCGAGCGGGGGATGGCGGCGAGCGCCCGCCTGCTGCCGTTGCGGGCGGCGGCCCTGGTCGATCCGCTGCGGATGGTCCGCCTGGCCTGGGCGAGCCGCCGCTACGGCTGGACGCTCACGGCGGCCACCGCCGGTGGGCGTACCGGGGAGGTCGCGCTCGTGGATCGCAGCGGTCCGCTGACGCGTGGGGAGCTTCAGGCGGCGGCCCAGTCGTGCGCGGCCGCGTTGCGGGACCGGGGCGTCCGGCCCGGCGACCGCGTGGGTATCCGGTGTGCCACGCATCGCGGTCTCGCGATCACCGCGAGCGCGGCCGGGCTGCTCGGCCTCGACACCGTGCTGCTGCCACCGCACGCCGAACCGGCGGCCACCCTGACCGTCCTGATCTCCGACGACGCGCCGGGCACGCCGTGGCTCACCCTCGTCGGCGGCCCCGGCGGTGCGCTCGGCCGTCCGCCGGTGCGCGGGCGGCTCACGGTCCTCACCTCCGGCACCACCGGGACGCCCCGGCTGGTACGCCGAAAGCTGACCTGGCGTTCGCTGCTGGGCCCGGCGCTCGCCCATCTGCGACACATCCCGATCCGCACGGGCCGCCCGATCATCGTGGCCGTCCCGGCGTACCACGGCTATGGCCTCAGCTATCTAGCGGCGGGGCTGGCCTTGGGCGCGCCCGTCGTCCTCGTGCCCGGCAAGGATCCGGCGGCCGTGCTCGCCGCGGCCCGGGAGCATCGGCCGACCGCGATCTTCGCGCTGCCCGAGCACCTCGCCGGGTTGGCCGCCCAGCCCGACGCGGCCGATCTCCCGCCCGGCGTACGCATCGTGACCGGTGCGGAACCGCTGGCTCCGGAGTTGTCACGCCGGCTGCTGGACGTGTTCGGCGACCGGGTCTACAACCTGTTCGGCTCGACCGAAGCGGGCTGGGCCGCGATGGCGACCCCGGCCGATTTGAAGGCCGCACCCGGCACGGTCGGGCGACCGCCGGCCGGCGTACGCCTCCATGTCCTCACCGACGACGGCCGGCCGGCGCTGCCGGGCGAGACCGGCGCCGTGCACGTCGGCGGCTGGCTGCCCCAGGGGCGCCTGGTCCCCACCGGCGACCTCGGCCACCTCGACCGGGCGGGCCGTCTGATGCTCGACGGCCGCGCCCCGTCGTAGGCTCGCTCACTTACAGGGGTAGTTGCCCGCCGTGCAGGTGACGCCGGTGTTGTAAGCGTCGTTGAAGTGTGTGTAGTACGCGTCGTAGAGCGGATGCGTGGACCCGGTCTCCGGCCCCATCTTCACGAAGATCTCGTCGTTCTCGTTGAGGGCGTCCTGCGTCCAGTTCTGCGACCCGGTGTAGACCCGGTACTGGTACGCCGACCCGTTGAGCCCGTACAGCACGAAGAACTTGTCGTGCACGTCGTTCTTGCGCCGGATCTTCACTCCGGCGGCGAGCAGGTCGGCGTACACGCCGCTGTCCATCGCGATGCCACCGGCCGAGTCGGTGCCGACTGCCATCCATACGGCGCACCCGGCCGAACGGAAGCGTTTGACGAGGCTCACCAGCTCCGGTCGCCCGCCGGTGACGCTCGCCATGCCGACCCGCAGCCGGCAGTCGCTGTTGGGAGTGATGTCGTTGAGCCGGTTGACGATCGTGTCGGTCTGGCCCGCGCCCTCCGGCGACGCGTACGCGTCCGCAGCGGTGCCCAGGTAGTAGCCCCGGCTGGAGGCGGCGTCATAGTAGTCGTTGCCGGTGTAGTGGCGGCGGTTCCACATGTCGGTGAAGTTCGCGACGAACCCGGTGTAGAGCGCCGAGTCCCCGTAGACCGTGATCGCGTTGTTGAACGCGTCCGGGCCGGTGGCGTACGTGAGGTTGGCCGAGCCGAACCACACGACGTTCGAGCGGGTCACCCCGTTCGGATCGACGGTGCCGCTGAAGGTGAACATCTTCGTATGCATGTCGCCGTCGGCGCTGGTGCTGATGCAGCCGTGCCCGCCGCTGCTGTTCTGGCAGAACTTGTAGTGCGCCAGCTGCTTGATCGTCGCCACCGCGGGATCGGCCGACGCCTCGTTCTTGCCGTCGACCACGACCCAGACGGCGACGCCCCGACTCTGCGCCCGGAGCAGCGCGTCGGCGACAGAGTCGATGCTCAGCGAGTGGATCGTGCCCCGGATGGTCCCACCGGCCGGAGTCCGGTCGATCAGCCGTTGCAGCTCGGTGTGGATGGTGTAGTCCCGCCCCGGGTCCGGGTTCGAGAAGTGTGCCCACACGGGATACCCGCCGATGACGGCGGAGGCCGACGAGACGGCCGCGGCGCTGGGCAACCCTGGGACGATCGCCACCAGGGCGCCCAGCATCGCAGCCAGCGCCGCACTACCGGCACGGAGTCGAAGCTTCATGGATGAATCTTGATGAAAGACCTTAACGCTGTCAATGTCTAGAACGTTGAGGCTTCACGCGCCCGGCGCGGCCGCGCCCAGGACGACGGTCTCCAGAGTGGACAGTGGCAGCGGCCCGTGACCGAGCACCGCGTGGTGGAAGTCGCGGATGTCGAAGCCCGCACCCCGGGCCGTACGCATCCGCTCCCCCAGCTCCTCGATGCGCAGCTTCCCGATCATGTACGCCAACGCCTGCCCCGGAACGGCGATGTACCGGTCGACCTCGTTGGTGATGTTGCTCATCGACAGCGCCGTATTGTCGCGCATGTAGTCGATCGCCCGCTGCCGGGACCAGCCGAACTGGTGCATGCCCGTATCCACCACGAGGCGGCAGGCCCGCCACGCGTCGAAGGAGACCATGCCGAGCCGGGTCGTGTCGTCGGTGTAGAGCTCCATGCGGTCCGCCAGGCGTTCGGCGTACAGGCCCCAGCCCTCGCCGTGCGCGGTGAGGTAGGCGTACCGGCGGAACTCGGGAAGCTGCCGCTGCGCCTGGGCCACCGCGATCTGCAGATGGTGCCCCGGCACGCTCTCGTGGAACGCCAGCGCCTCGTACTCGAACCGCGTACGCGACTGGGGGTGCAGCGTGTTGATGACGTGCGCGCCCGGCCGGGAACCGTCGCCGGTCGGCGGCTGGTAGTAGCCGAGCACGGAGTTCTCCGCCTCAGCCGAGTCCATCTCGCGGACGACGCACGGGGCCAGCGAGTAGTCGCGGAACCAGTCCGGCAGCGCCTCCTCGGCCCGGCGGAGCGCCCCGGTGACGGTGTCGACGATCTCGCCGCTCGTGGCGAAGCGCAGCGCCGGATCGTCGCGCAGCCGGGCGATCACCTCGTCGGCGTCGGACGTGCCGAGCACCTTGGCGCCCCGTTCGGAGAATTCCGCACGCAGGCGCGCCACCAGGCGTACCCCTGTCTCATGAATCTCGGCAGGCGTGAGTTCCGTGGTGGTGTGGGCACGGACGAGACCGAGGTAGGCGGCCTCGCCGCCGGGCAGACCGCCCACGCCGACCTCGCTGTCCCCGCGGCCGGCCGCCAGCAAGCGGTCCGCGAGCACTTCGCGGTAGCGGGCCAGCGCGGGCCGCACCGTGCCGCGGACCAGGTCCTCCGCGCGGGCCAGCCAGCGCGTGCCGTCCACCTCCGCGCCCGGCCGCGGGCCGGTCAGCGGGTCGTTCGCCAGATCACTCGACAGGTACGCGTCCAGCTGCGCGATCGCCTGCTCGACGCCCAGTCGCGTGGGGGTACGCCCATCGGCGAGCGCTTCGACGTGCCGGTTTCCGAGGGTGTCCAGGAATCCGCCGAGCTTCTCCAGCCGCGCCAGGTACGCCTCAGCCGCGGCCGGTTCGCCGACCGGCGCGGTCGGAATCGTCCCGACCAGCAGCGGCACCACCCCGGCGATGCTGGCGTTGACGCCGACCTCCTCCAGCCCGCCCCGGAGCACGTCCTGCTCGTCGGCGAGGACCCGGGTGAGCCAGGCGTGACTGATCCGATCCGACTCCCCCAGCGTGGCTGGATCGATGTCGGCGACCTTCGCGGCGATCCCCCCGAGCCGGGTCGCGGCCCGATCCGCCGCCGCCCGGCTGGGATCGGGCACCTCGGCGTCGTACCCCGTCACGCCGAACACCGTGGCGCCGAACGGATCGTGTTCGTTGCGGGCCCGGAAGTAGTCGTCGCCCAGTTCGGCGAGACGCGTGTCCTGTGTCGTGTCCATGGTCCGCAGCCTATTCGTGGCTCCGCAGCCTCTTCGCCGGCGGACCGACTAGCCTGGTCGCTGTGCCTCCCGCAGACGCCGAGCCCGACGTGCTGGCCGCGTCGCTCGCCGACCGGCTCACCGCGCTGACCTTCGCCGACCGGACCACCGACGAGGTCACCCAGGTGCTGCTGGACGAGATCGCGGCGTGGGCCCACGACCGCGGCTGGCGGGTCTATCGCCGCGCCGCCAGCGTCGCCCGGCTGCCACCGCCCTACGACCGGCAGCACTCCTACCTCGACATCGCCTGCGCCCGCCCCGACGGCGGTCCCGTGGTGATCGAGGTCGACCACACCGACCGCCGGCGCACCGTCGACAAGCTGCTCGAAGAGGCCGCCGCTGGGCGTACGCCGATCTGGGTGCGCTGGAGCAGCCGGGCGATCGCCACCCCGCCCGACCCCGTACGCCTCGTCGCCGTCCCCGTCACCACGGTCCGGGGACTGCACTCGCGCCGCCATGACCTTCCGGTGCCGACGCACAGCGCTGCCGACCTCGGCGACACCGAGCAGCCGGACCTGTTCTAGCCGCGGCTCTTGCGGCGCAGCTTCTCCAGCGTCTCCGTCGCGTGGTGGCGTACCAGTTCGTCTTCGTCAGCGGTCGCCAACGCCACCGACGCCACGACGAACGGAGTCGCCGGGAACTCGGCCAACGCGATCGCCGCGTCGAGGCGGTCGCCCCAGTGATCCGCCCCGATCAGCACCTCCACCACCGGGCGTACCCAGGCCGCGTCGCCGGTGAGCCGGAACAGCGCCTGCGCGCCGCGTACGGCGAACACCCCGCTCGCGTCGATCATCTGCTGCTTCAGCAGGCCGGGAAGATCCGGCAGCCCGGACTCGGCCACTGCCTGAGCGGCGACCGCGTCGCGTTCGCGCAGACCCGCGCTGATCCACGCCGTCACCACCTCGGGCTCAGTCCCGACCCGTCTCCGCAACTCGGCGAAGTCCGCGCCCTCATGCCACACGAGGTACGGATCGCCGAAGACCTCCCGCCGCCACTGCACCCAGTCGGTCGCCATGACGGACAGCCTACGATCGATCCGTGGTTCGGCGAGTCCGGCGTACGCTGGCAGGCCAAACACGCCGCCACCCAGGCGATGACCGAACTTCCTTAGGCGACATCATGTTCTCCACCCAGGAACGAGACACCATCCGGCAGCGGCTGCTGGAGCTGGCCGCCGCCGATCCCGCGATCGCCGGCGCGGCCGTCACCGGCTCGCAGGCCACCGGCGACGAAGACCGCTGGTCCGACATCGACCTGGTGTTCGGTGTCGACGGCCCGCCCGCCGTGAGCATGCGCCACTGGACCGACCGGCTCTACGACGACTTCGGCGCGGCACACCATTGGGACCTGCCCTCCGGCTCGGCCGTCTACCGAGTGTTCCTGCTTCCCGGATGCCTCGAGGCCGACATCGCGTTCGTGCCGATCGCCGACTTCGCCCCACGCGGCCCGAGCTGGCGGACCGTCTTCGGCACCCCCGCCGAGCCGCACCCCGCACCGGCGCCGACCGCGGACCACCTGGCCGGCTTGGCCTGGCATCACGCGCTGCACGCCAGGATCAGCATCGAGCGGAATCGGCTGTGGCAAGCCGAGCACTGGATCGGCGCAGTACGCACCCAGGTGATCGCCCTGGCCTGCCTGCGCCTCGGTCATCCGACCAGTTACGCCAAGGGCGCCCATCTACTCCCCGCCGACCTGACCTCCATGCTGGCGGCCACCCTCGTCCGCACCCTCGACGACGCCGAACTGCACCGCGCCCTCAGGGCTACCGTCGATGCGCTGGTAGCAGAACTCGTCCGCATTGATCCGGCGCTGGCCGCTCGGCTGCTTCCCGCCCTCACCGACCTCGCGAGCCCGACCCCACTTCCGTGAACCAGGCCCGCCCTGTGCCACGATCGAGTCCACAAGAGACCTGCTCAGGAGACCGCTGCCGGGCTGTGCGGCATCTCCCACGCGGCGGCCAGGCGGGACTCGGCCAGGTTCTCGCCACCGCCGAAGAACTCACAGAACTTCATGATCAGCGGATCCCAGGCGACCGGATCCACGTACGCCGTGCCCGGGATGCTCACGTGCTCCTCGGCGTACGCCCGCAGCACCTTGGCGTGGAACGCCGTCGCGCTCAGGTCGCTCAGCGGATGGGCTGCCGTCACGGTGCACTCCAGCTGGATCGGGCACTCCTCGACGCGCTGTGGGCGTACCAGCTGGGATTGCTGAGGAGTGAGCCCCGCGGCCCGGAACTTGTCCGCGACGTGGCGGTAGCCCATGGTGGCCTTGTGGGCCGGGACGTCGGCGCGGCCGGTGGTGAGCGCGAGCCGGTCGACCGCAGCGACCAATGTGGAGGGTACGAGGTTGAGCACGCATTCGCCGTCACGCCGCAGGTTGGCGGCGGTCTGCGACGAGTTGCCCAGCCCGAGTACGCATTCCTGGCCGAGCCACCACGCCGACGACATGGGCGCCAGGTTGGTGGTGCCATCCGGGTTGCGTGAGCTGATCAGGACGACGGGAGTGCCGAAGTAGAGGACCTTGAGGTCGATTGTCTGATGCACACCACGATCGTGGCGCGGCCGGACCTGCGGTGCTGGCGAGAATCGGCCGTCACGATCATGACGCGTCGAACAGGTCGTCGCAGACCTGCGCCAGGAACTCGCTGGGCGAGTCCGGGAAGTCGTCCGGCGGGACGATCGTCAGGAAGGTCTGCTCGTCGAACTGGTCCGGCGGATCGAGGCGCAGCGGCAACTCCACCCCCGGCGACGGATCGGCGCCCGAGTGATCCCCGTACGCCTCCGCGACGTCGGCGCCGGTCACGCGCAGGATGCGAGAAATGCTGACGAACGCCGGATCGTCGGCCTCGTCGACCGCTCGTGACCAGTGCCGGAGCAGGACCACGGCGGCGGCGCTGAGCACGGCCGTCCACGGCCCGGCCAGCGTCGGCGGAACGTCGAGCACCTGCAGTTCCGGCAGCCCGTAACGGTCGAGTCCTTTGGTGGTCATCCAGATCCCGTGGTCGTCCGGCGACTGCGGTACGAGCACCCATCGGGTCAGCGTCACCCGGTCCTCTTCGTCGGGCAGCGTCTCCAGGGCCTGCTTCGGATTCAGGATCTGCGGCATGAACGCGTCGATGAGCGTACCGGGGAGGTCCTGGGCCAGGGCGGCGGCGACGCCCCGGGCGTTCCACTCGTGCGCGGGCGGCCAACCTGGCCGGAACGCCGCCTGGCAGATCACGACATGCGTCGCAGTGGACGCCACACCCAGCTCGGCCGAGGTCGCGCCGAACATCCGCAGATAGTCCAGCGGCAGCGGCGGCGCCTCCTCGGCCGGCCACACCTCAAGGGTGAGCAGCGGACCGGCCAGCATCTGCAGCGCACCCGAGCGCAGCGGCTCCGGCAGCCGCAACGCGGCCTGGGCGGCGGCCACCTCTATGTCGTCGGGCGGCGAGGACGTCGTCACGACATAGGTCGCCTGGACCATCTCGGGAACACTGAGCGTCACCACGTCGTCGGAATCAGCCACTCAGCCATCGTGCCCAAGATCGGGCCTCGCGGCCAGTCCCACGCGGCTAAGACACGGCCGACGCGACCGAACCGCGCGACCGAACGAGCACGACGCGGCTGGTTCGAGCGGCACGGGCGGTGGGCGCGGCACTGCCGGTGGGCGCAGTCGATCATGCCCGTGGGGGGTCGATCAGGGTCCTACGGACACGACACACCGGTCGATCACGACCGTAGGTTCATGATCGCGCGGAAAGCCCGGGGGCGGAGGCGGCGGAGGCAGCGGAGGCAGCGCGCGAGGAGGAGAGGGCGGCGACGACGGCGTCGCAGGGGTCGTCGACGGCCTCGATGTCCCGGACGGCGCACGCCACCCGCCGGAGCAGGACGCGGAACGCGTCGCGTTCGGCCGGCGACAACGTGCCGAGCACCGTGTCCTCCGCTGTGCGTACGCGCTTCTGGAGGTCTTTGAGCGCGCGCCGGCCCGCCGCGGTGGCGACGACCTTGCGCTGGCGGCGGTCGGCCGGGTTGAGCCGACGTTCGACGAGCCCGGCGGTGACGAGGTCGTCGATGAGGTAGGTCATCACGGTGCGGTCGATGCCCAGGTACGCCGCGAGCGCGAGCTGGCTGGGGTGTTCGCCGCGGACGACCTCCGTGAGCGTCTGGTAGCCGCGCGGGCCGTGGGGAAAGTCGCCCAGCTCGGTGACGACCGTGCTCTGGTACGCCCGCAGCAGCACGCCGAGGCCCCACCCGAAGTCGTCATGCTCCCGATCCATGCCCGGAAGCATACCCGCCGAAGCGCGGTTGCACCTATCATCTGTGCGACATACGATCTGTCTCGCAGCACATAACTGGGGAGGGCGAGCATGGAGTTCGGCACGTCGATCACACCGGCCAACGGCGGTGATCCCGTCGCGCTGGCACGCCGGAGCGAGGAGTTGGGCTTCGACCTGGTCACCTTCCAGGACCATCCGTACCAGCCCCGGTTCCACGACACCTGGACGCTGCTGGCCTGGGTCGCCGGGCGGACCGAGCGCATCCGGCTCGCCGGGAACGTGCTGAACCTGCCGCTACGCGAACCGGCCGTGCTGGCGCGGAGCGCCGCGAGCCTCGACCTGCTGTCCGGCGGCCGGCTGGAGCTGGCGCTGGGCGCGGGCGGGTTCTGGGACGCGATCGAGGCGATGGGCGGCCCTCGGCGGGAGCCGCGGGAGGCGGTCGAGGCCACCGAAGAGGCGATCGAGATCATCCGGGGGATGCTGGACGCCGGAAACCAGACCCCGTTCCGATACCGGGGCAGGCATTACCAGGTGCCCAACGCGCAGCGCGGCCCCCTGCCCGCCCATAACATCCCACTGTGGCTGGGCGCGCTCGGTCCTCGCATGCTGCGCCTGATCGGCCGCAAGGCGGACGGCTGGCTGCCGAGCCTGGGCCGGGTGGGCGTCGACGGTCTCCGTGCCGGGAACAAGCTGATCGACGAGGCCGCCGAGGCGGCCGGGCGCGATCCGTCGGACATCCGCCGTCTCGTGAACGTCACGCCGGACGTCCCGCTGGAGATCCTGCAGACCCTGGAAGCGGACACGCTCATCCTCTACACCGACGATGTGTCCGAGATGGAGCGGTTCGCCGCGGAAGTCATGCCGGTGCTGCGCGCGACGAACCGCCGGCCCACCCGGCCGAGCTGGGTCCGGGCGAAGCGGCGCGACGGGATCGACTACGACGGCGTACCGGCGTCGGCGGACGCGGTCGAGCCCGGGGACATCGACTTTCCCCGCCTGAGGTCGACCTATCTGCGCGGCGGGAACCCCGGCATCGTGCTGCGGCCCCGGACGACCGGCGACGTGGTGGAGGCGCTGGCGTTCGCGCGCCGTCACCGGAACGTCCCGCTCGGCATCCGCAGCGCTGGGCACGGCGTCAGCGGGCGGTCCACGAACGACGGTGGGATCGTCCTCAGCGTGGCGCGGCTCGATCACGTCGAGATCGTGGGCGACCGCCGGATCCGCGTCGGCCCCGGCGCGCGCTGGGCCGACATCGCCCGCGCGCTCGCGCCCCACGGCTGGGCGCTCACCTCGGGCGACTACGGCGGCGTGGGCGTCGGCGGCCTGACCACCGCGGGCGGCATCGGCTGGCTCGCCCGCAAACACGGGCTCACCCTCGACCACTTGCGCTCCGCGGAGGTCGTG
The DNA here is from genome assembly GCF_024172085.1 of Hamadaea flava. NCBI lineage: Bacteria > Bacillati > Actinomycetota > Actinomycetes > Micromonosporales > Micromonosporaceae > Hamadaea > Hamadaea flava. The sequence goes on from NZ_JAMZDZ010000001.1 coordinate 451,495, forward strand.
CTCGCTTCAGGCCAAGTCGTACGCGTGGACGCGGCGCACAGCCCGGAGCTGTTCTGGGCTATCCGGGGCGCCGGCGCCAACTTCGGCGTGGTGACGGACTTCGAGTTCGACGTGGACGAGGTCGGCGACGTCGGGTTCGCCCAGCTGGCCGTGGACGGAAGCGATCCGGCGGGGGTGCTCGAACGGTTCGGCGCAGCGGTCGAGGCCGCGCCACGGGACCTGACCGCCGAACTCATCATGAGCCGGCCCCGGCCGGGGGCGTACGCGACGATCCTGGCGGTCGTCGACAGCGACGACCCCGAGACGATCGTGTCCCAGCTGGAGCCGGTGGCGTCCATCGCTCCCCTGCTGGATCAGCGCGTCGTCATCACCCCGTACGCCGGTGTCATGGCGAACGCCGGCGACGCGGACCACGACGGCCAGGGAGAGCCGGCGGCCCGATCCGGGCTGATCGAGCACCTGACGCCGGAATTCTCCGCCGCCGCCGAAGAGCTGCTGCGCAGCGGCGCTGTGCACTTCTTCCAGCTCCGGTCGGTCGGCGGTGCGGTCGCCGACGTCGACCCGATGGCGACGGCGTACGCGAACCGGGCGGCGAACTTCTCGGTGACCGCGCTCGGCGGCAGTCAGCACCGGCTCGACGCGCTCTGGGATCGCCTGCTCCAGCCGCATTTCACCGGCTCATACCTCAACTTCGACACCGATCGGCGGCCGGAACGGCTGCGCGACGCGTGGCCGCCGGAGCACCTGGCCCGGCTGCGCGACCTCAAACGCCGCTACGACCCGGACGGGCTCTTCCGCGACAACTTCTACCTCGGGGACTCCTGATGACCGACTACGGGCACGACCTCCAGTTCGGGGTGTTCGTCACCCCCACCGCCCAGCCCGTACAGCACGCCGTCGAGCTGGCCGTCGCCGCCGACCGGGCCGGGCTGGACCTGGTGACCTTCCAGGACCATCCCTATCAGCCCCGCTTCCACGACACCTGGACGCTGCTGAGCTACGCGGCGTCGCGTACGCAGCGGGTGCACGTCAGCGGCAACGTCCTGAACCTGCCGCTGCGGCAGCCGGCCGTCCTCGCCCGCGCCGCCGCCTCCCTGGACCTGCTCTCGGGCGGCCGGTTCGAGCTGGGCATCGGCGCGGGCGGGTTCTGGGACGCGATCGAGGCGATGGGCGGGCGGCGGCTCAGCCCCGGGCAGTCGGTGCAGGCGCTCGAAGAGGCGATCACGATCTTCCGCGAGATCTGGAACCCGGCCGAGCGAGGCGGCGTACGCGTCGACGGCGAGTTCTACCAGGTACGCGGGGCCAAGCGCGGTCCCGCCCCGGCGCACGACATCCCGATCTGGCTGGGTGCGTACAAGCCGCGCATGCTGCGCCTGATCGGGCGGAAGGCCGACGGATGGCTGCCGTCGCTGGGCTATCTGCCCGGCGGTGCGACCGAGCTGGGTCCGCTCAACGAGGTGATCGACGAGGCCGCGGTCGCGGCCGGGCGGTCGCCCTCGGCCGTCCGGCGGCTGCTGAACGTCGGCGGGCAGTTCTCCGCGCAGTCGACCGGCTTCCTCAACGGGCCGCCGGAGCAGTGGGCCGAGGACCTCGCCGGGCTGACCCTGGAATACGGGGTGAGCACCTTCATCCTCGCCACCGACGACGCCGCCACGCTCGAGCTGTACGCGGCCGAGGTCGCGCCCGCGACCCGCGCACTCGTCGCCGCCGCCCGCTGACCATGCCGGCTCTCTCCCCGTTGGCCGCGGATCACGGTTACGCATGTTTCCACCGGCCGATTTGGCCTGCGTAACCGTGATCCGCAGCATTTAAGGGCGTCCACGGGTGTAGCACAGGTGGTGCATAGGGCGGCGGGTTTGACTCGCCGACATGAAGATCTCACGCCGTGGGCTGCTGCTGAGCGGGCTCGGGGTGGTGGCCGCCGGCGGCGGCACCGCCGCCTGGGCCCTCGACCGCTATGTGATCGACCACGTCGAGGTGTCCAACGCGTCGCAGATCGTCGCGCCCAAGGCGACGGTAGCGACAGCGGGCGGCTCTGTCACGAGCACCGCCACCTCGTACGCCAGCGACACGGCGAAGATCTCGATCGAGAAGGTCGAGACGGGCTCGGGCGACGACAAGGTCACCTACTTCGTCGCCGACGTCCAGATGACCGACGCCACGATCGTGCGGTCGGCTTTCGCGAACGACGAGTTCGGTCAGAACATCATCGCGAACACCTCGGAGATCGCCCGGGACGCCGGTGCCGTGCTGGCCGTCAACGGCGACTACTACGGCTTTCGCACCACCGGCATGGTGATCCGCAACGGGGTGGCCTTCCGCGACTCCGGTGCGCGGCAAGGTCTCGCGTTCTACACGGACGGCACGGCCAAGCTGTACGACGAGACCACGACGTCGGCCCAGGACCTGGTCGACGCCGGAGTCTGGAACACCCTGTCGTTCGGGCCGGGGATCGTCGACGACGGCAAGCCGGTCGCCGGCATCGACTCCGTCGAGGTCGACACCAACTTCGGCAACCACTCCATCCAGGGCCGGCAGCCGCGTACGGGGGTCGGGCTGCTCGGCGCCAACCATCAGCTCTGGATCGTGGCCGACGGGCGCAGCAACGGCTACAGCCGGGGCGTCACGATGACGGAGTTCGCGAACATCTTCGTCGACCACGGCGCACAGACGGCGTACAACATCGACGGCGGCGGCTCGTCCACCCTGGTGTTCCAGGACAAGCTGGTCAACAACCCACTCGGCAAGGGCCAGGAGCGCGGCACCAGCGACATCCTCTACGTCGCGGGCTGACGATGGTCGTCCTCATCCCGGCGTACGAACCGGACACCCGCCTGATCGACCTGGTACGCCGGTTGCCGCACCATCGCGTGGTCGTCGTCGACGACGGCAGCGGTCTCGCGTACAAGCAGGTCTTCGAAGGCGTCCGGCGACTCGGCGCCGACGTCGTGACCCTGGGCCGCAACCACGGTAAAGGACAGGCGCTGAAGACGGGCTTCGCGCACGTCGAGGAGAAGTTCCCCGGCGAGCCGGTGGTGTGCGCGGACAGCGACGGGCAGCATCGCGCCGAGGACATCGACGCGGTGGCCCGGCGGCTGAGCGAGACGAACGCGGCGATGGTGCTGGGCGCGCGGCGGTTCACCGGACCGGTGCCGGCGCGCAGCCGCCTCGGCAACACCGTGACCCGGGCAGCGTTCCGGCTGGTGACCGGCACTTCGGTCAGCGACACGCAGACCGGACTACGCGGCTATCCGCCCCGGATGCTGACCTGGCTGGGCGACGTCCGCGGCGAACGGTTCGAGTACGAACAGCGCCTCCTGCTGCGCGCGGCCCGCGAACGGCTGCCGCTGGCGGAGGTCGAGATCGCCACGATCTACCTCGACGAGAACGCCTCCTCGCACTTCCGCCCGGTACGCGATTCGCTGCGCGTCTTCGGGCAGCTGGCCACGTTCGCCACCTCCTCGCTGCTCGGCTTCGCCGTGGACTTCGTGGCCCTGTTCCTGCTGGCCGCGTGCACCGGGAACATCGTCCTCGCGGCGATCCTGGCCCGGCTGCTGAGCGCCACGATCAACTACGGCGTGAACCGCCGATACGTCTTCGCCTCCACGCGCCGCCGGTCGGCCCTGCGGTACGCCGCCCTCGCCACCATCGTCCTCGGCGCGAACGTGGTCCTGCTGGACGTGCTCAGCGCGGTGACGGGGTCGCTACTGATCGCCAAGCTCGCCACCGAGCTGGTCCTGTTCAGCGCGAGCTACCTGATCCAGCGCCGCCTCGTCTTCTGAGGCTCCCGCCGGCCCCGCCGAGACTTTCACCGCCGGCCTCACTGCTGGCGACGCCGCGCCGACCGGGGCCTGCCGGGGCGACCCCGCCCCGAGCTTCGCCGAGGACTGCGGGGCTTCGGCTGGGTCGCCTGCCGTTCCGCCATCACCGACACCAATCCAGCGACGGCGAGCGCCGCACCCCCGATCGCGAACGTGGCCCCGATGCCGTATTTGGTCGACATGGCTTCGTCGTACGTCTCGTAGTGCGAGAACTCGCGGCTGGTCCCGCCGTGTGACCGCGTGTAGACAGGACAGACGTCGGACCGGCTCATGAGTTCCCCGTCGCACATGGTGTTCGGGCTCACCAGCATGCAAAGCCCGATGAGGACGAAGACGCCGCCGAGGAACACGAAGACCCAACGGTGCTTGGTCCAATACGGCATCTCTGCCCTCCGGGAACTTGGTTGGTTCCCCATCCTGAACCGTCGCCGCAACTCCCGCCGGCCGTTACGAACCGCTATTCCGCGAGGGGGAGGCGGACGGTGAACGTCGTCCGGCCCGGCTCGCTGGCCACGGCGACGCTCCCCCGGTGCGCGGCCACGACCGCCTGCACGATCGCGAGGCCCAGCCCGGTGCTTCCGGCGGTACGTGAGCGCGATCCGTCGCCGCGGGCGAACCGTTCGAAGATGTGCGGCAGCAACTCGGGCGGTATGCCCGGGCCGGCGTCGGTGACGCTCAGCTCGGCCTGCTTGCCCGACGGCGAGACCGCGACCGTGACGACCGTCCCTTCGGGCGTGTGCGTACGCGCGTTGGCGAGCAGGTTCGCGACGACCTGGTGCAGCCGCGCCCGATCGCCGGTGACGACGACCGGTTCCTCGGGGACGTCCAGGCGCCACTCGTGCCGGGGTCCGGCGGCGTGCGCGTCGCTGACTGTGTCTACGACGAGCGCGGTCAGGTCGACCGGCTGGTATTCCAGCGGGCGGCCGGCGTCGAGGCGGGCCAGCAGCAGCAGGTCCTCGACGAGGCCGCTCATCCGCTGCGCCTCCGACTCCATCCGGCCGAGCAGGTGTGCCACGTCTTCCGGGAGGTCGTGGCGGCGGCTGAGTTCGGCGTACCCGCGGATGGAGGCGAGCGGGGTGCGCAGTTCGTGGCTGGCGTCGGCGACGAACTGGCGTACCTGGGTCTCGCTGGCGTGGCGGGCTTCGAGCGCCTCGCCGACGTGGTCCAGCATCCGGTTCAGCGCCGCGCCGACCTGGCCGACCTCCGTACGCGGATCGGTGTCCTGCTCGTCGACGCGTTGGGGCAGCTCGACCTCACCGCGATCGAGGCGTACCTGGGAGACGCGGGTGGCGGTGGCGGCGACCCTCGACAGTGGACGAAGCGCCCGGCGGACGATGACCGTTCCCCCGTACGCCACCGAGCCGAGCACCAGCAGAGTCGTCCCGGCGACGACGGCTGCCAGCAGCAGCACCGTCTCCTGGGTCTCCTCCAGCGGCAGCCCGGTGACCAGGATCGCCCCGTCGTCCATCTGCTTGGCCACGACCCGGTACGCCCCCTGGTCGCACAGCTCGATGGTGTGCGCCTTGCCGTCGACGGGGACCGACAGCAGATTCGCGTACGCGTCGGTGAGGTCGGGTGAGGTCTGGCCCTGCTCCGACAGCACCGACGCCGAGACCACCTGGCTGCCGCAGAGCCGGGCGTTGAGCGTGCCGATGCTCTGGCCGAGTACCCAGCTGTCCTGGTCCGACTCGCCCGAACAGTCCTTCGCGCCAGTGGTTCCGGCGTCGGCGGGCTTCGGCTTGTGGTTGTCGTACCCCTTCGGCGCGCGGATCGCCGCCGCGGTCAGCTGCTTGTCGATCTGCCCGTTGAGCGTCTTGCTCAACGCGACGATGGTGGTGATGCCCACCGCGAGGAAGGCCAGCGCCAGCAGCGTCGTCATCGCCGCGACCAACCGGGCCCGCAGCGTCCAGGCGGTGGGGCGTGGCCAGACCCGCCTACGCGGCCGGCTTGAGGACATACCCCGCACCGCGCATCGTGTGGATCATCGGCACCCGCCCGGCGTCGATCTTCTTCCGCAGGTAGGAGATGTACAGCTCGACGACGTTGGCCTGGCCGCCGAAGTCGTAGTTCCAGACCCGGTCGAGGATCTGCCGCTTGGACAGCACCCGGCGCGGGTTGCGCATGAGGTAGCGCAGCAGTTCGAACTCGGTCGCGGTCAGTTCGATCGAGTGGCCGCCGCGGCGGACCTCCCGGCTGTCCTCCTCCAGCACGAGATCGCCGACGACCAGCATCGACTCCGACTGGGACTCGGCGCGGACCGAGCGGCGTACGAGCGCGCGGAGGCGGGCGACGAGTTCCTCGATGCTGAACGGCTTGGTGACGTAATCGTCGCCGCCGGCAGTGAGCCCGGCCACCCGGTCCTCGACGGAGTCCTTCGCCGTGAGGAAGAGCACTGGCAGCTCCGGTGCGTCGGCGCGCAGTTTCCGCAGCACCTGGAGGCCGTCGAAGTCGGGCAGCATCATGTCGAGGACGACGGCGTCGGGCCGGAACTCCCGGGCGGTACGCACCGCGCTGCCACCGTCGGCGGCGCTGCGCACCTCCCAGCCCTCATACCGCAGCGCCATCGACAGCAGCTCGGCCAGGGTCGGCTCGTCGTCCACCACGAGCATGCGGACCGGGCTGCCGTCGGCCCGGCGGAGCTGTCCTCGCTTGGCCGTGGCGGCCGCCGAGGGGACCGCCGCGTTCACCGGGACCGCGTTCACCGTGGCTGCATTCACCGTCGTCATGCCCTCGATCATGCGGGCGTCCGCTAGAGGCCCGCTTTTCGTTCGCTGTGTGTTCCCTGTACTTATCGGCGACCTAGCCGGCTCACAGGTCACACCTAGCTCGGGACGGCTGAATGAACGGCAGGCCAACCTGAGCTGAAGACGAAGGATATCCCGTGACCGATCTGACCATCATCGCCGCCGATCTCGCGGCGATCTGTCTGCTGACGTTCGCCGTCTACTTCCCCCGGCACCACCGCCGCGACCTGGTCGCGGCGTTCCTCGGCGTCAACATCGGCGTCTTGGCGGTGTCGATGGTGCTCGGCTCGTCGACCGTCGGCGCGGGCCTCGGGCTGGGGCTGTTCGGCGTCCTGTCGATCATCCGGCTGCGCTCCTCCGAGATCGCCCAGCATGAGGTCGCGTACTACTTCGCCGCGCTCGCGCTCGGCCTCATCTCAGGGCTCAGCTCCGAGGTCACCATCCTCAGCGGCGCCCTCATGCTGCTCGTGGTCGCGGCGCTGTTCGTGGGCGACCATCCCGGCCTGTTCCGCAGCTACCGGCAGCAGACCGTGCGGCTCGACGTCGCGTACACCGACGAGGCGGCGCTGCGCGCTCGCCTGGAGACCGTGCTGGGCGGCCGCGTCGTCAACCTCACCGTCCGCGAACTCGACCTCGTCAACGACATCACGGTGGCCGAGGTCCGCTACACGGCCGGCGATTCTCCACTGGTACGCGATTCTCCAGCGGTACGCGAGCCGGGCCCGCGCGTCGAGCGGATCGCGGCATGACGGCGTACGCGGCGGGCCTGCCGCCGATCGCGCTCGACGAGCTGACCGCACGGGCGGAGTTGCTGACCCGGGTCGACCGCAAGTACGTGCTGCCCCGCTCGGAGCTGCCCGAGCTGCTCGACGGACTGGCTGGGCGGGCGCGCGTACTGGAGATCGACGGCCGCCGAGAGTTCGGCTATCACTCCGTCTACTTCGACACCCCAGAGTTGGACAGCTACCTCGGCGCGGCGCGGCGGCGTCGCCGTCGGTTCAAGGCGCGCCTGCGGCACTACGTCGACTCGGGCCTCCAGTACGCCGAGGTCAAGACGAGAGGTCCCCGGGGCACGACGGTCAAACGCCGCCGGCCTTACGACGGCGGAGACGGCTTCGCCCCGGTGCTCGCCGAGTCCGGTGTGGACGTCGATCCGGCGCGGCTGAGCCCGACGCTGACCACGTGCTATCGGCGTACCACCTTGTATGTGAGCGAGACCGGCACCCGCGTGACGATCGACGCGGACCTGGCCTGGCGCGTGCCCGGCGGTCCGGAGCTGGACCTGGCGGGCCGAGTGATCGTCGAGACCAAGTCGGGTGGCCGCGCGTCGGCGGCGGACCGGCTGCTGTGGTCGCTGGGCCATCGGCCGTGCCCGGTCTCCAAGTACGCCACCGGGCTGGCCGCGTTGCGCCCCGGGCTGCCCGCGCACCGCTGGCGGCCGGTGCTCCGCCGCCACTTTCCCGCTCTGTCATCTGCCCTGCCACCTGCCCTGGAGGACCTGTCATGAAGATCCGCAGGAAAGCGCTCGTCGCGGTCACCTCGGCCGCACTCGGCATCGCGGCGCTGGCCGGCTGCTCGACCAGCGCCGACCCGGGCACCTCGACGGCGGCGTCCACTTCGGGCACGTCGACGGTCAGCGGTTCGCAGACCGCCCAGGAGGTGATGGCCGCCAACCAGGCCGACCACGTGGACGGCGATCAGTCGGCGTTCACCGAGTCCGAAGTCGTCGACGTGAAGCTCAGCGGCGGCAGCGCCTCCGTCGACGGCGACGGCGACGGCGTCAAGGTGGACGGCTCGACGGTGACCATCACGCAGGGTGGGACCTATCGGCTGTCGGGGTCGCTGACCGGGCAGGTGGTCGTCGCGGCGGCGGACGCGACCGTCAAGCTCATCCTCGACGACGCCACGATCACCAGCAGCACGACGGCCGCCATCGCCGTGACGGACGCGAAACTGGTCACCGTCGTCCTGGCCGGGGGCAGCCAGAACTCGCTTGCCGACACGTCCTCGTACGCCGACGACGCGGATGTCAACGCGGCCCTGTTCAGCTCGGCCGACCTGACGATCACCGGCGCCGGCGCGCTGACCGTGCACGGCAACGGCAACGACGGCATCGCGAGCAAGGACGGTCTGGTCATCCAGGCCGGCACCATTTCCGTCACCGCCAAGGACGACGGCGTACGTGGCAAGGACTATCTGGTCGTCGACGGCGGCACGGTGACGGTCGCCGGCGGCGGAGACGGTTTGAAGGCGGACAACGACACCGACGCCGACCGTGGCTACATCTCCGTCGCGGGCGGAACCGTGAAGGTCACCGCCGGGGGTGACGGCGTGGACGCCTCGACCGACCTCGTCGTCACCGGCGGTACGCTCACCGTCGCGACCGGCGGCGGCAGCGGCGAACAGCCGTCCGACGACACGTCGGCCAAGGGTCTGAAGTCGAACGTCATCACCGTCCTCGACGGCGGCACGATCACGGCCGACTCCGCCGACGACGCCGTGCACAGCGACGGCGCGGTGCACTTCGCCGGGGCCACCGTCACCGTGGCGAGCGGGGACGACGGCGTACACGCCGAAGGGGACCTGATCGTCGACAAGGGCACGGTGACGGTCACGAAGTCGAACGAGGGCCTGGAGGGCAAGGACATCACCGTCAACGGCGGCGACGTCACGGTCACCTCCAGCGACGACGGCATCAATGCAGCCGGCGGCTCGGGCACCTCGCAGTCCGGCGGCGGGTTCGGCCGGGGTGGCGGTGGAGGTGGCGAGATGGGCGTCGGCGACTACTCGCTGAGCATCGCCGGTGGCACCACCGTCATCAACGCCGACGGCGACGGCTTCGACTCCAACGGAATGGCGAAGATCACCGGCGGCACCCTGGTCGTCAACGGCCCGACGATGAACGGCAACGGGGCACTGGACGTCAACGGCTCGTTCGAGATCACCGGGGGCGTACTCGTGGCGGCGGGCAGCGCGGGCATGGCGGTCGCCCCCGACACCGGATCGGCACAGGGCTGGCTGTCGGCCACCTTCGACTCCGCCGTGAGCGCCGGGACGACGGTCCACGTGACCGATTCGTCCGGCCAGGTGCTGGCGACCTTCGTGACGTCGAAGTCCATGCAGAACCTGGTCTACTCGTCCACGGAGATCAAGAGCGGCACGGCGTACAAGATCTACACGGGTGGCTCCGCCTCCGGCGCCGACACCGGCGGACTACGCGCGTCAGGCAGCCTGGGCTCGGCGACCGTGCTCGCCACGGTCACCGCCGGCCAGGCCCCGGCCGGCGGCTTCGGCCGCCGCTGACCCCCACCGGCACTCCCCGGTCCGGCGTGATCCTTACGCCAGCCACGCTTTTTCCGGCAACGAAATGCCCGGGTACGCAGCATGGCCGGCGCAATGATCGAGCGGCGGGGACCAGACGCCGGTAGCCTGGGCGCATGGGCGGCATCCGGGTCGGCACCGCCTCGTGGACCGACAAGACCCTGCTCGCCTCGGGGTGGTATCCGCAGGCGGCCGACACCGCCGAGCAGCGCCTGGCGTACTACGCCCGGCAGTTCCCGCTCGTCGAGGTCGACTCCACGTACTACTCACCGCCCGCCGAGCAGACCGTGCAGCTGTGGGCCGAGCGCACCCCGGCCGGCTTCCTCTTCAACGTCAAGGCGTTCAGTCTGCTCACCGGACACCCGACGAAGGTGTCGTCGATCTTCAAGGATCTCCGCCCGGAGACCGACAAGACCTCGGTCTACCCCCGCGACCTGGATCCGAAGACGACCGACGAGATCTGGGACCGGTTCCTGTCGGCGTTGCGGCCGCTGACCGACGCGGGCAAGCTCGGCGTACTGCTGTTCCAGTTCCCGCCGTGGTTCACCATCCGGCGGTCGAACAAGGACTATGTCCTGGAGGCGGCCGAACGCTGCCGCCCGCTGCCCATCGCGGTCGAGTTCCGGCACGAGTCCTGGTTCGCCGGGGACAACCGCGCCGAGACCCTCGACTTCCTGCGCCGCCATCATCTGCCGCTCGTCTGCGTCGACATGCCGCAGGGCCACAAGTCGTCGATCCCGCCGGTCGTGGAGGCGACCGCCGATCGGGCGGTGGTCCGCTTCCACGGGCACAGCGACAAGTGGACGAGCCGCGACATCTACGAGAAGTTCGGCTACCTCTACTCGGAGCGCGAGCTGAAGGACTGGGCACCGAAGCTGGAGCAGCTCGCCGACACCGCCGGCGAGACCCATGTGCTCATGAACAACTGCTACTCAGACTACGCCCAGCGCAATGCGAGGCAGCTCGTCGATCTGCTGACGGGCGCGGACTGAGCTGCGAAGACGGCATCACCCCCAGAGCTCGACATCTGTCGATCATGTGATCCACGACATGCCCATGTGGGGGCGGGCAACGGTCCGGGGTGATCTTGCGTCAAGGTGCTCAGATCACCCGCCCGTTTCGACCCCGGTGGTGCCCTCATGCGTAAAGGCGACCGCAATCCCGTCATGAACGTGGCGTCCCTGCTGATCTGTGGTGTCCTCGCGGGCGTCGTGGTGGCGGCGGCGGCGTTCCCGGCGATCGCGATGTCCGGTCTAGCGGCGAAGTCGGGCGCGCAGGCGTTCGCGGACCTGCCGAGCGAGCTGACCGTGAAACGGTCGCCGCAGATGAGCAAGGTGTACGCGAGCGACGGCCGGACCTTGCTGGCCTCGATCTATGACGAGAACCGGCAGGACATCGCCATGGATCAGATTCCCAAGGTCATGCAGCAGGCGATGATCGCCGCCGAGGACCACAAGTTCTACGAGCACAACGGCGTCGACGTCCAGGGCATCGCGCGGGCGTTCGTGGCGAACAAGAACTCCGGCGAGACTCAGCAAGGCGCGTCCACCCTGACGATGCAGTACGTCCGGCTGTCGATCACGTACGCCGCCGACAACCCCAACGACGTGTTGAACGCCGCCGAGGACACCCCGGCGCGGAAGTTGCGCGAGGTCAAGTACGCGCTGGCGATCGAGAAGAAGCTCACGAAGGACCAGATCCTGGAGGGCTACCTCAACATCGCATACTTCGGGAACCACGCGTTCGGCATCTACGCCGCGTCGCAGGTGTACTTCGGCAAGGAGCCGAAGAACCTGACGGTCGAGGAGGCGGCCTTCCTGGCGGGGCTCGTCAAGTCGCCGAGCGACTTCAACCCGATCCAGGACGACGGCACCGTCAACGAGCAGGCCGCCGCCGACGGCAAGGGCCGACGCGACTGGGTGATCGACCAGATGCACGAGATCGGCGCGATCACGGCCGAGCAGGTGACGCAGGCCAAGGCCAAGGAACTGAAGATCACCGGCAAGCCCGCGCCGAACGGCTGCACCGCGACGGCGATCGCCAGCGCCGGGTTCTTCTGCGACTTCCTTCAGCGCTGGTGGATGAGCGAGCCCGCGTTCGGGGCGAACTCCTACGAGCGTGAGCGGGCGCTGAAGACCGGCGGTTACAAGATCGTCTCCTCGTTGGACGTGTCGACCCAGAACGCGGCCAAGGCGAACGTCGAGAAGTACCTCAAGACCGGCAAGAAGCACGCGCTGATGGTGGTCGCCGTGGAGCCCGGCACGGGCAAGGTCCGGTCGATGGCGGTCAACCGAAACTTCAAGATCGACGACGCGGCCAGCCCGAAGAACGGCCTGTCCACCGACCCGGCCAAGGCCGCCAAGAACATTCGCGGCACGTACCCGAACACGGTCAACCCGCTGATGAGCGGCGACCAGTACGGCTACCAGTTCGGCTCGACGTTCAAGGTGTTCACGGCGGTCGCCGCGCTGGAGAACGGCTACCCGCTCGACTACACGATCAACTCGCCGTACCAGTGGGTGTCGCCGTTCGTCACCGCGCCCGGCCCGGCCAGCTGCGGCGACAAGTGGTGCCCGAAGAACGCGTCGCAGTCGATGACCGGCGTACACACGATGTGGCAGGCGTTCGGGCGCTCGGTGAACACCTACTTCGCGCAGCTCATCGCCCGGGTCGGCCCGGGCAAGGCGGTCGAGGCCGCGAGGCAGATGGGGCTGACCTTCCGGGGTGACCCGAACCAGCAGGGCACCGACGCGTACTTCGCGGCGCACCCGGACGCCTGGGGCACGTTCACCCTCGGCGTCACCCAGAACACGCCGATGGAGATGGCCAACGCGTTCGCGACGCTGGCCGCCGACGGCACCTACTGCCAGCCGATCCCGGTGGAGTCCATCACCGACGCCAACGGAGTGCAGCTCGACGCGGCCAAGCCGCGGTGCCAGAAGGTGATCGACACCGACGTGGCGCGGGCCGCGATCGACATGGCGCGCTGCCCGCTCGGCGACCGGTCTCAGCTCGGCGGATGCGCCAACGGGGGCACCGCGCCCTACGTCCGCAACATGGTCGACAAGCCGGTGGCCGGCAAGACCGGCACCACCGACAACGACCGCACGGCCGCGATGGTGGCCACGACGCGTCAGCTGTCGGTGGCGGGCATCGTCGCCGACCCGGACTGGACCAACAACACGGTCAGCTCCGCCAACCTCGGCGGCAAGGACGCGCACCGCGACGTGGTCAACCCGGCTGTCGCCGACACGCTGCACGACGGGATGAAGGGCAAACCGGCGCAGCAGTTCGGCAAGCCGGACGGCACGAAGATCGTGCACGGGACGAAGACCTCGATCCCGAGCGTCACCTGCAAGACGGTGAGCGAAGCGACCACCGTCCTGCGCAACAAGGGCTTCTCGGTGACGGTCGAGCCGGGCGAGGTCAACTCGACCTGCCCGAAGGGCACCGTCGCCGGGACGTCGCCGAGCGGCTCGACGAGCAAGGGCAGCACGGTGGCCATCCAGGTCAGCAACGGCCAGGGTGGCGGGCAGAACCCGCCACCCCAACAGCGCTAGGTCACATGGTGGACCAGCCGTCGATCGCGTCGTCGATCGGCGGCTGGTTGATCCGCGTACGCCCGACGACCCGCCCGGTCGCGTCGAGCGCCTCGAACTCGGCGCTCAGCGGGTCGGCCACGGTCACCACCGCCGCGTCGTTCGCCACCGGGGCCTGTGCCACGAGCGCGCCGCCGACGAGGACGCGTACGCCGGTCGCGGTCTTCGGCGTGATCACCAGTACGCCGGACGCGGTGTCGTCCAGGCGTACCGCGACTGTCGTGTGGGGATCAGCGGGGTTCTCCTCGGTGAACAGGCTCCGCCCGATCCCGAGGCCGGTGCCGGTGTCCCGGTCGTAGCGGATCGAGACGGTGCCCGACCAGCCTCCGGTCACCCGGGGCGCGGCGACGACCGTCGTGACCCCCGTACGCCCGGCCGCGTCACCGCCGGGCCAGTCGATCCGGCCGCCCCACACGATCCGGGGCAGGCCGCTCAGCACGGCCGGGCCGAGCGGGGTCCGCTCGCCTTCCAGCGCCTCCCGGGCGAGCTGCCCGTCCGGGGTGCCGCGAGCGGTCCGCAGCTCCTGATGGACGACCTGATCGGTGATCGGGAGGATGCCGGTGTCGTATGGAGCGGGCATCTTCTCCCGGACCCGGCCACCACACTCGACACGCCACCATTCGGCCCGCGCGGTGCTCGCCTCGCGAACCAGGTAGGAGCCGGTGGGCTCGGCCTGCCAGCGGTTCAGGTCGGGCCAGGCGGCCGAGTAGACGGTGCACCCGGCCGGGGCCAGCGCCACCACCGCCGCGATCGAGGTCTTGTTCTCGTCCACGAACTCGGCGTGCGTGAACGGGCCCAGCCCATCGCTGTAGCTGTTCAACGCCTCGATCCGGGTCAGCTCGGTCGCCGGCGCGCCCTTCGGCGCCCGGAAGATCGCCGAAGCCTGGGTCCACGCCTCCGCTCCCGGGTCGGCCAAGGCGAACGCGACGATCGCGATCCGCCACGGACCCACGTCATCGAGATAGAGGATGTGCGTCTCGCGTACCGCATAGCGGGTGAGATAGAGCCCGCCGCGCCGATGCTCCCCGATCAGCCGGTCCACGTCGGCGAGGTAGCCGGGGTCCGCGGCCGCCAGCTTGCCGCGGACCGGCGTGTCCGCGAGCCGCTGTTCCCAGCTCCGCTGGGCGTCGAAGCCGGTGGCGGGCGGCGGTTCGGGCGCGTTCTGCGGCCCGACGGTGACCCACGCGACCGCGAGCGCACCGGCCACAGTGGTGGCGACGGCGGCGTTCCGGCGACGGCGCGACCGCCGATGACGGGTCCGGATCCGGCTGTACGGGTCGTGTTCGGGGCGGACCTCGTCGGCCAGGTCGCGTAGGGCGCGGCCGACCATCTCGTCGACGCTCACAGCGGGATCCTTTCCAGATCGACCGGGTCGAGGACGGCACGGAGCCGGGCCAGTCCCCGGCTGGCGTGACTCTTGACGTTGCCGAGCGAGCAGCCCAAGGCGGCCGCCACCTCCGCCTCGGACATGTCGCCGAGATAGCGCAGCACGACGACGGCCCGGGTACGCGGCGGCAGTGCCCGCAGCGCGTCTCTGACCGCGTGCCGCTGGGCGACCGCGTCGGCGGTGTCGGCGAAGGCCGTGTCCGGCGGCGACGCGGTGACCAGTTCCCGCCGCCGGAACCGGCGCCAGGCGCTGATGTGCTGGTTCACCATGACGCGGCGGACGTAGGGCATCGGCTCGTCCACCCGGGACCACGCCCGCATCGTGCGGACCAGCGCGTTCTGCACCAGGTCCTCGGCCTCGTGCGCCGAGCCGGTGAGCAGGTACGCGATCCGCAGCAGCTCGACGTAGCGAGCCTCCACGAATTCGCGGAACCCGTCCTCACCAGGCATCGGCGCACTCCCCCTCGGCAGTCCGGGCTGGGCCGCCCGGCTTACCTGACACGACCCGGCGACGCCGCGGAAGGTTGTGTCCGGCCGCCAAGATCTTCCCGCGGAGTTCTTCGCGGGGCTCAGACCGTCACGGGTGTCGAGGCGGCCGGTGCCGCCACCGCCGCCCGCGAGGTACGCAGCCAGACGGAGAACCCGTAGGCCACCAGCCCGCCGTAGACCACGTAGAGGACCGCCGACGGATAGAAATGCGACTTGATCAGCAGCGGTACGCCGACCGCGTCGACGGCCAGCCAGGCGAGCCAGAAGTCGTTCCAGCCCCGGGCCATCGCGTAGGTGGCGACCATCGAGCCGACGAAGATCCAGGCGTCGCACCAGAAGTACCAGCGCGGCGCCGGCCAGCCCGCCCCGAACCAGACGAACACCTGCTGGACCACGACGACCGCGACCACCCAGAACGCGGCCAACGCCAGCCGCTCGCGCACGGTGGCCCAGCGAGGTGTGATGGCCGGGCCCGTCGAGCCGCGACCGCGCGACACGCCATACCAGCGCCACCAGCCGTAGATGCTGGTGACGATGAAGAAGATCTGCCGTCCGGCCTGGCCGAACAGGGTCATCGCCTGCGGGTTGTCGAAGGCGACGCCGAAGAACACGGTGAACAGCAGGAGATTGCCGGCGATGCCGGCCGGCCAGGCCCAGACGCGGCGGCGCAGGCCGCCGATCGCCGAGGCGAAGCCGAACGCGTTGCCGATGACCTCGCGCCACAGGATGTGCTGGCCGAAGACGGTCAGCTGGGCGTCGAACAGGTCGTGCAGAACACTCATCACAGGGTCCCTTTCCACTATGGACCCCGGGGGACGCGAGACGGCGGCGTCAGCCCACGGCTGACCCCGTTCGTCGCGTGCTGCCTCCCATCCGGACTTTCACCGTCGGTCCCGGAGTTCCACCGGGTCCACCGGCCGCTGGCTGCGGTCGGGTCGCGGACTGTCACCGCCGGTTCGGACTTTCACCGACCCCGGAGCACGTCTGGCCGCAGTATCACACTTGACCGGCCCGCTCCCTAGGGTGCCGGTCACAGCGGCAGGTCGGCGCCCGCGTCGCGCAGGATGCCCGCGATCTTCGCGCGGTGCGCCGACTCCCACTCGTCCAGCGTCTCGGCCGCTTCCTTGGCCAGCTTGGCCTGCGCCTTCGCGGCGATCTCGGCCTGCCGGGCGGCGGGGACGACGACCACGCCCTCCTCGTCGGCCACCACCACGTCACCAGGGTGGACGGTCACGCCACCGCAGGTCACCGGGACGTTCAGCGGCTCGGGGCCGGCCTTCGAGCCGGGGATCGGGATGACACCCCGGGCGAAGACCGGGAAGCGGGCGTCGCGCACCTCGGCCAGATCGCGGATCAGTCCATCGAGGACGAAACCGGCGATCCCCCGGCGCTGGGCGACCGCACAGACGTTGCCGCCGGCGAGCGCGTAGTCCAGGTCGCCCGACTCCACGACGATCACCGAACCCGGCTCGGCCAGATGGATCGCCGCGTGCAGCATCAGGTTGTCGCCCGGCCGGCAGCGCACGGTGAACGCCGGCCCCGCGACGCGCGGCGTCGGCGACCACAACGGGCGGATGCCGATGTCCATCACCTGCGCCCGATCCAGCAGGTCGGCAAGGGTGGTCGTGGGGAGGTCAGCGAAGTCGGTCACGTCCCCATCTAACAGTACGAACGTACGGTATGCAAACGGGCCCGCTGGTCTCGGGCCCGTTTGCTCGCTTCGTGTCGGGCCCGCCTGCATCAGGCCCCGTGCCTCAGAGGCTCGCGAAGAACTCGCGCAGGTCCGTCACCAGGAGATCGGGATCAGTCGTGTACGCGAAATGCCCGCCCCGGTCGAACTCGGAGTAGCGCACGATGTTGTTCGACCGCCCGGCGAACGTCTGGATCGTGCGGAAGTCCTGCGGGAACACCGCGACCGCGGTCGGGATCTGGTTGGGCTCCTCGCGGTAGCCCGCGCCGCTCTGCGCATCCTCGTAGTAGTGCCGGGCGCTCGAGCCGCCGGTCCGGGTGAACCAGTAGATGCTCACGTGCGTCAGGTAGTTGTCGACGTCGAGGTACTCGGCGAAGTCGCCCCAGCCCGTCCAGAGTTCGGCGTTCCAGGCCAGCTGCCCGGCCGGCGAGTCGGTCAGCCCGTACGCCAACGTCAGCGGCCGCGTCTGCTGGATCTGCTGATAGCCCGCCTTGCTCTGGAAGTCGGCCGTGGTGCCGGACAGGCTCGCCTTGTCGGCGTCGGAGATCTTCTCGAACTCGGCCGGATCACCGGACGGGAAGGCGAAGATCTGCAACAGATGTACGCCGATCAACCCGGCCGGGGCCAGGATGCCCAGCTCGCGGCCGACCAGTGCGCCCGCGTCACCGCCGGCGGCGCCCCACCGCTCGTAGCCGAGCCGCGCCATCAGGGTCGCGAACGCCCGCGCCATCCGGGCACTGTCCCAGCCCTGCTCGGTCGGCGGCCCGGAGAATCCGTAGCCGGGCAACGACGGCGCGATGACGTGGAACGCCTGGGCCGGGTCGCCGCCGTGCGACCGCGGATCGGTCAGCGGGCCGATCACCTTCAGGAACTCCACGATGGACCCCGGCCAGCCGTGCAGGAGCAACAACGGCGTCGCGTCCGGCTCGGCCGAGCGTACGTGCAGGAAGTGGATGTTCTGCCCGTCGATGGTCGTGGTGAACTGCGGAATCTCGTTGAGCCGGGCCTCGGCGGCCCGCCAGTCGTAGCCGTCGCGCCAGCGCTCGGCCAGCCGGCGTACGACCGCCGTCGGCATCCCGTACGTCGTGCCGCTGCCAGGCACATCGTCCGGCCAGCGGGTCGCCGCGAGCCGGGTAGCCAAGTCGTCGAGGTCGGCCTGCGGAACGTCGATCCGGAACGGCACGATCTCCGACTGCACAGTCTCGGTCATCTCAGTCATGACCCCGACGTTACGGGGGCTTTAGGACGAGATCATTCCTAATGCGCCAACGCACGAGACGGATCCTCGCCCGCCGAGCCGGACCCCGCCGCGGCCGCCCTTCGATGAAGATCGTCGGCTGCCGACGATCACCACCGGCCGCCGAGCGCGAAGCACCCCGGAGACCTGAGGAAGGCGGCGGGCTCAGGAAGAAAGGTCCCGCCGCCGGAACAATGCCAGCCCGCCAACGGTCAGCACGATCGCGACCACGAGCAGCGCCGCGAGCGGACCGACCGCGGGATCGGCGACCGGGACGGCCGGCACGTGGCTGAACGGCGAGATGTCCCGGGCGGCCTGCGGCAGGCCGAACAGGTCGCCGAGCATGCCGAAGACGATGCTCACGACCAGCCCGGTCCAGGCGAGTGCGACGCTGATCCGGGGCAGCGCACCGAAGGCGAGCACGACGAAGCCCGCCACGGTCAGCGCGGCCGGGAGCTGGACCAGCGCCGCGCCGACCAAGGTGCCGACGCTGGTCTGCCCACCGGTCGAGAGGTCGCCGAGCCCCATGGCCAGTCCTGACGCCGCGAGCAGCAGCACCGCGCCGCCGACCGCGATGGTCAGGTGCGAGGCGACCCACTGGACTCGGCCGGTCGCGGTGGCCAGGGCCGCCTCGGCCGTGCCGGCCGTCTCCTCGCTGCGCAGCCGCAGCAGGACCTGGACCGCGAATCCGGCGGCGAGTACGCCGAAGATCGCCATCATGGCCGCGTAGAAGACGTCCACGAGGCCGCCGGACGCTCCCCCGGCCAGCTGGCCCATGAGGTCGGCGACTCCCTTGTTCTCCTCGAACGCGTCGTTCACCGTGTTGCCCAGCGTGCCGATGCCGTAGCCGAACACGGCACCGCCGATCACCCAGCCGATCACGGTGCCACGCTGCAATCGCCAGGCCAGGCCGGTCGGGCTGAGCAGCGAGCGGGAAGCGGCCGGCGGGCCGAGCCGGGCGGGCACCAGGCCCGCGCCGAGGTCGCGGCGGTTGACCAGGGCGTACGCCCCGGCGGCACAGGCAAGGGTGAAGAGCAGCGGGATGATCAGCGCCCACCAGCGTTCGTCGCCGTAGGGGCGTACCTGTTCGCCCCAGCCGAGCGGGGACATCCAGGCCACCCAGGTGCTCGTGACACGGATGCCGTCCGGTCCGATCTCGCCGAGGGCGTCGCCGACCCCCCGCACGAAGTACGCCACGCCGATGGTGAGGGCCGCGAACCCGTTGGCGGCGCGGGCGGTGCTGAACACTTGAGCGGCCAGTGCCGCGATCCCGGCGAAGGACATCCCGGTGAGCACGCTGGCCGCACCCCAGGCGACCGAGCCGGCGGCGGGCAGGCCCGCGCCGAGCAGTGCCAGGGTCAGGAATAGTCCCATGAGGACATTCGCGATCAGGGCGTGGGTCAGCGCCGCCACCAGGCCGGCGTGCCGGCCGACCGCGGCCGACCCGATCAGCTCCGACCGGCCGGTCTCCTCGTTCTGCCGGGTATGCCGGACGACGAGGAAGGTGCTCATCAGCGCCACCAGGACCAGCAGCGACGCATAGTTGCGGAAGTTGACGAGCGCGCCCTGCGTGACGCCGACCGGGACGCCCCGCATCAGCAGCACGGCCGGGCTCGTAACGGCGCCCTTGAGCGCGGTCGCCGCATCCGCCTCCGTCGGGAACTCGTCCTTGACCGCGGCGGCGCCCGCGTACAGGAGCAGCATCGCGCCGGCGATCCAGATCGGCAGCTGAATCCGGTCGCGCCGCAGGGCGAGCCGGGTCAGCCGGAGTGCGCCCTTCATCGCGACACCCCGGTTCCGGCGGTGGCGGCAGCGGGCCGGTTGTAGTGACGCAGGAACAACTCCTCCAGCGTCGGCGGCTGGCTGACCAGCCCGCGTACGCCGGCCTCGGCGAGCAGCCGCAGCGCCTGCTCCAGGACGGCGTTGTCGACGGCGAAGCTCACCGTCGAGCCGGCCGTGCCGTCCTGTACGCGCAGGTCGTGCACGCCCGGCAGCGCGGCCAGCCCGTTGACCGTTCCGGCCAGCTCGGCTCGGATCGTCGTACGCGTCAGGTGCCGCAGGTCGGCGAGCGTACCGGTCTCGACCGCCTTGCCGTCGCGGATGATGGTGAGCCGGTCGCAGAGCGCTTCCACCTCGGACAGGATGTGGCTCGACAGCAGGACGGTACGCCCACCGCGCTGCACCTCGGCCCGGACGACCTCGCGGAAGACCTCTTCCATCAGGGGGTCGAGACCGGACGTCGGCTCGTCCAGGATGAGCAGTTCGACGTCGGAGGCGAGCGCGGCGACGAGGGCCACCTTCTGCCGGTTGCCCTTGGAGTAGGTGCGGGCCTTCTTGCGGGGGTCGAGGTCGAACGCGGTGAGCAGTTCGTCCCGGCGCTGCTTGTTCAGCCCGCCGCGCAGGTCGCCGAGCAGGTCGATGACCTCGCCGCCGGACAGGTTGGGCCACAGCGTCACATCGCCGGGCACGTACGCGAGCCGCCGGTGCAGTTCGGTGGCCTGCGCCCACGGATCGCCGCCGAGCAGCCGGGCCGTGCCGCCGTCGGATCGCAGCAGGCCGAGCAGGACGCGGATGGTGGTGGTCTTCCCGGCGCCGTTCGGG
The DNA here is from genome assembly GCF_024172085.1 of Hamadaea flava. NCBI lineage: Bacteria > Bacillati > Actinomycetota > Actinomycetes > Micromonosporales > Micromonosporaceae > Hamadaea > Hamadaea flava. The sequence goes on from NZ_JAMZDZ010000001.1 coordinate 472,383, forward strand.
CCGAGGAAGCCGTGCACCTCACCGGTGCGGACGGCCAGGTCGAGGCCGTCCAGCGCACGGGTGCGCCCGAACGACTTCACCAGGCTCTCCACCTGAATCGCGTGCGTGATCGCGTCGGACATGGTGGTCGTCACTCCTTCGAGGAGGCTTCTTGAGGGGGTTCGGTGAGCAGACGATCCATCGCCGTATGCAGGTAGCCGGCCTGCTCGGGCGACAGCATGGCGTTGGCGGCGACGTCGATGAGGGCGCGGTTGATCCGCACGTAGCCCTCCGTGCTGGACAGATCGACGCCGAGCACCCGGGACAGCTGGTCGGAGAGCAGGAAGACGCCGAGTTGCATCGCGCAGATGACGGCTCCGTACGCCCGCGGGTCCTGGGTCTGTACCCCGGTCTTGACGGTCCACTCCTCGCCGAGGTCGACCATCTGATCGAACATCGCGGAGGCCGCCGGTGAACCATCCTTTATGGACTGCACCAGGTAGCGCTGCAACAGCCTCATCTCCGGGCTGTGGCTGACGAGGAAGCCGGGGTCGGCCAGCTTGCCGCCGAAGACCTCCTCGCGGAACTGGTCGGTGCGCGCCTTGGCGTACTCGTCGCAGGTGTCGCGCAGCGCCTCCTTGGAGCCGAAGTGGTGCCGCAGCAGGCCGGAGGACACCCCGGCCTCCTGCGCGATGTCTCGGACGGACGCCCCGGCGATCCCCCGGTCGGCGAACAGCCGGATGGCCGCGTCCCGGATGCGGGCACGGGCGGTCAGGTCGTCGGGCGCTCGTTCGCTACACACACGTATAGCGTACTACACGCTCGTGTAGTCGCCAAGAGTCATACCCTGACCAGCATCTTTCCGACGTTGTCACCGCGCAGCACGGCTAGGAACGCCTCGACCGTGCGCTCGACGCCGTCGAAGATCGTCTCGTCGGAGACCGCCCGCCCCGCCTGGATCTCCGGGACGATCAGCGCCTCCAGCTCGTCGCGCAGGTCCAGGTTGTGCCGGACGAGGAAGCCCTCCAGCCGCAGCTGCTTGCCGACGATGTCGTAGAGGTTGTAGGGCGCGGGCGGCGGGTTGTCCGGGTCGTTGTACTGGGCGACCGCGCCGCACCAGGCGATCCGCCCCCGCTCGCGCAGCACGTCGATCGCGGCCGCGAGATGGTCGCCGCCCACGTTGTCGAGATAGACGTCGATGCCGTCCGGTGCGGCGGCCCGAAGCCCGCTCAGCACCCCGTCGTGGTAATCGAACGCGGCGTCGAAGCCCACGTGGTCGGTCAGGTGCCGGGCCTTCGCCGGCGAACCCGTGCTGCCGATCACTCGCCGCGCGCCCAACAGCCGCGCGATCCGCCCGGCCGCCGTTCCCACTCCCCCGGCCGCCGCGGAGACGAACAGCGTCTCACCCGCCCTCAGCTCCGCGGTCCGCTTCAGGCCCACATAGGCGCTCAGTCCCGTGCCACCCAGAATCCCCAGATACGCCGAAAGGGGCACCCGATCCGGGACAGTGAGCACGCGCACCTCCTCGTATCGCACGAGCGCGTGCGATCGCAGCCCGTGACGATGGGCCACGACGTCGCCGACCGCCAACGACGGCGTACGCGACTCGACGACCCGGCCGACGGCTCGTCCCTCCAGCGGCGCGTGCAGGTCGTTGTCCGCCATCGCCTCCCGCATGTAGGGATCGACCGACAGGTACGCGTTCGCCACGAGCGCCTGCCCCTCGGCCGGGCTTGGCAGCGGCTCCTCGACGAAGGCGAAGTCGGCGGGCGTGGGCAGGCCCTGCGGGCGGCGTACCTGATGCACGGTGAGCGATGTCGTCATGCGACCAACGCTAGGCAGCGACAACGGGTGTGAGCAGGGGCATTCACGCATGCCTACGGCGGCTTCCATGAAGGCCGCTCATGTACCTTCGGCCTCATGCCCGCTGCCGCCCCTGACGGCAAAGCCGACCCTGCCGCCGATCTCGCCCCGAACGAGCTGCGCGTCCTCGTCGCCGTCGACGCCGCCGGAGGCTTCACCGCCGCCGCGGCCCAGCTCGGCCTCACCCAGTCGGCCGTATCGCACGCCGTCCGGGCCTGCGAACGCAAGATCGGCGTCGTCCTGTTCGACCGCGGGCGGCACGGCGCCCGGCCCACCCCGGCGGGCGTACGCGCGGTGGCGCACGCTCGCCGCATCCTGCGGCTGCTGGAGACTCTGGGCGCGGAGGCGCGTGGCGCGGCGGCCGGCAGTGTCGAGGGGCCGCTGCGGATCGCCGCGTTCCGCAGTGCGGCCGCGCATCTACTCCCCGCCGTGCTGGCCCGGTTGACCGTCCGGCTCCCCGGCGTACGCCCGGAGGTGGCGATCGTCCGGGAAGTCGGCCGGGGCACCGCCGGTGAGGTCGCCGACGGCCGGGCCGACATCGGCATCGCGACCCTCGGCGGCAGCCAGGCGATCCCCGCCGGCCTGCTGTCGGGACGGCTCTTCGAGGACCCGTACGCGCTGGCGTACCCGTCAGGCCACCGGGAGCCGCGCGGCCTGCCGCTGATCGACTGGGACGAGAACTGCGGCTCCTACACGCGCGAGTGGTGGTCGGCGCAGGAGTGGCTGCCGCGCGCGACGATCACCGCGCAGGACGACAGCGTGGTGCTGTCGATGGTCGCGCAGGGCATGGGCATGGCGGTGGCCCCGCAGCTCAGCCTGCTGGGCGCGCCGCCCGGACTGGCGATCGAGGACCTGGGCGAGAGCCGGCCTCGGCGGGAGATCGGCTACGTGACGACCCCCGCGATGGCCCGGTCGCTGGCGGTCCGCACCTTCATCCGGGAGTTGCGGTCGACGGCGAGGCTGCCCACCGCATCCGGTGAGCAGCCTCGGGCACGGTCGGATCAGTAGGGGACGTCCAGCCATTCCCACCCGGGCCAGATGCTCGGGTTCGACGTGTGGACGCAGAACGTCTGCTCGGTGGCCACGTGCTTCATCTTCTTGCGGGTGTTCGGCCCGGCCCAGCCATCGACGACCAGGCCCGCACCCTCGTAGGTGTTGAGGTAGGACTGGACGTTCTTGACGGCCTGCCGCGTGTTCGGGCCGTACTCGCCGTCGATGCTGATGCCCTGGCCGTAGCAGAACACCAGGTCCCATTGGATCTGCTTGATCGCCCGCCGCTGTCCGGCGGAGCCGTTCTCGTTGAGATAGTTCATGTCGCAGCTGACGGTGTAGCTGCCGCTGCTGTTGACGTACGTCTCGTACCGGGAGAGCCCGGCCGCGTCGTCGCTGACACCGCTGACGTTGTTGCAGTACGGCAGGGCGGCGCTGGCCGGGCTGGCGGTGAGGACGACGCCGCCGCCGGTGGCGGCGATCATCGTGACGACCGCGAGGACTCGTTTGAGGGTGTTCACTGCACACTCCTTGGACCGGGGACACGACGCGTCAAGCGACAGTTCTGCATGCATCACTGCGCTGACCGAGTCATCGTCCCGGCCCCCGGCGGGCCTGCGAAACGCTGTTTCGGTTCCCGCCGAACATGTACAAAAAGTGATTCAGCGCTCGGCCGCGCGCTCCGGCAGCATCGTCGGAACCGGGTTGCTGACCTGCTGGAAGATCACCGACGTCCGGAACCCCGCGATCTCCCGCCGCTTGCTCAACCGGTCGAGCAGGAAGGCGTGCAAGGCGTCCAGATCCGACACGCCGACGTGCAGGAGGAAGTCGTCGCCGCCGGCGAGGACGAAGACGCTGAGCACCTCGGGCATCTTCGCGGCCGATGCCTTGAACGAGTCGATCACGGCTCGGCTCAGCGGGCGTACCTGAACCGAGACCATGGCCTGCACGCCGCGGTTGAGTGCGACGGGATCGATCTCGGCGTGATAGCCGCGGATGACACCCCGGCGGGTCAGCGCGCGTACGCGCTCCAGACAGGTCGACGGGGCGATGCCGAGCCGCCGGGCGAGTTCCCGGTTGGACAGCCGCGCATCTGACTGCAGGAGGCGGATGATCGCCGAATCAAGTTCGTCCACGACCGTATTCTGCGCTCGATTCCAGCCATTCGTTCGGCCGGGAGTCGGCTAGGCCGAACACTTGCCTAGCGTCGAACCGTGACGAAGACACGACTGGGAGTCTGGGCCGGTACCGCCATGGTGCTCGGCGGCGTACTCGGGCCGGGCATGCTCGTGCTCCCGCATCTGGCGGCGACGGCGGCGGGACCGGGCGCGATCGTGGCTTGGGCGGGCCTCGTCGTGGTCAGCGTCCCGGTCGCGATCACGTTCGCCCGGCTGGGGGCAAGGCTGCCGGGTGGCGGTGGGGTGGCGCACTACGCCGGGGCGGCGTTCGGGCGCTGGGCGTACGCCCTGGTCGGCTGGTGGTTCTTCGCGGCGGTGCCGATCGGGACGCTGGCCGGCGCGCTCGCGGGCGGACTCTACGCCGCTACCGCGTTCGGCTGGCCCGGGCCGGCCACCACGGTGATCGCCGCCCTGGTCTTGACGGCGGCGTTCGCGGCCAACGCGGCCGGCCTGCGGATCGGCGCCAAAGTGCAGGTCGGCCTGCTCGCGCTGCTACTCGTGGTGCTGATCGGCGCCATCGTCGCCAGTACGCCCGCCGTCCAGGCCGCGTACTTCGAGCCGTTCCTCCCCCGCGGGCTCGGCGGCGTCGGCCGGGCGGTCGGAGTACTGATGTTCGCGTTCGTCGGCTGGGAGGCCGCGAGCCACCTGTCGGCGGAGTTCTCGGGAAAGCGGCTGCTGACCGCGACCAGCCTGACCCTGGCCGTGATGGCGGTCGTCTATCTCGGCGTCGCGGTGACCGCCGCGGGCTCCGGCGCGGCAGCCTCCCCGGTGCCGCTGACGACGATGCTGAGCACCGGCATCGGGCGCACCGCCGCGCCCGTCACCGGAGTCGCCGCCCTCGTGCTTACCTTCGGCGCGGTCAACACCTACCTCGCCGGAGCAAGCCGACTAGGTGCCGCGCTCGCCGAGCAGCGCCTGCTGCCCCATCGGCTGGCTCGGCCCGGACGTAGCCTGCTCGTCATGGCCGCCGCCATCACCGTCGCCGGAGTCGTCACGGCCGGCCGTCCGCTCGACCTCGATCCGCTGCTGCGGGCCACGTCCGCGTGCCTGGCGACAGTGATGGCGCTCGGCACCGCCGCCGCCGTCCGGCTGCTGCGCGGACCCGGCCGGGCGACCGCGATCGCCGCGACCGCGCTGACTTCACTCACGCTCGCGCTGTGCGGGGCGTACCTGGTCGTCCCGGCCGCGATCGCGATCTTCGGCGGAGCCGTCCGCGCCGGATTTCAGAAGCGACTCCATTCCCGACCGGGCACCACGTCCCACGGAACGTCCGCCGGCTCGGCGAGAAACACCGGCCGGCTGACCACGAAGTCCCCGGCCCGCTGAGCCCGCAGAATCAATCCCAGCTCGAACAGCTCCGGATCGGCGGTGTGGGAGTACCGCAGGGTGAGGTCGTGCTGCTCCCGATAGCCGAACGCCCACTGCTCAAGCTGCGACGGCACTCGCCCGACCAGACGTTCACCGTCGAGCGTGATCTGCGGGCCGGTCAAGCCGTCCACCGCGACGCAGACGAGCGCATCGTCGGCGCAGTAAACGGTGAGGCCGCGCTCATCCAGCTCGCCGAACCTTCGAACGTTCGGGTCGCGGCCCGGGGAAAGCACGCGAATGACCTCGGCGCACGTCATCCCAAACCGCAGCGGCCCAACACCGGCAAGCGGCTCAAACTCCCACTGTTCCCGGTCATCGTCCGAGAAGACTCGCCAGATGTCCATGCGCGGCATTCTCCGCACGTCGCTCGATGGCTGGATGACCAGGGTGCGGACTTGATCTAGGCGGGAAACGGCTGCCTGAGCAACCGTTTCCCGCCTAGATCATCCCTGCGTGACGCAACGGCCAGCGCGACGGCGCTACTGCGGGTGGACGATGTCGATCATCCACGGTACGCCGAACTGGTCGACGCAGCTTCCGTACTCGTCGCCCCACATCTGCTTCTCGAGCGCCATCGTGACGGTGCCCTTGGCGGCCAGCTTGTCCCAGTAGCCGCGCAGCGCGTCGGCGTCCTCGCCGCTGATGCTGATCGAGATGTTCTGGCCGGGCTGGTGCTCCATGCCGGGCGGCAGGTCGGAGGCCATGATCGTGAACCCGGCCGGGGTCTCCAGCAGGGCGTGCATGATCTGGTCCTTGGTCGCCGCGTCGTCCGAGCCGAACTCGCCGAACGTGGTGAGCTTCAGGTCGCCGCCGAGTACCTCCTGGTAGAACTCCATGGCCTCCTTGCAGGAGCCGGGGAAGTTCAGGTACGGGTTCAGGCGCGTGCTCATGGATCCTCCTTGATCGCTGATCACCGTCACAGGGGCGCTGTCCGCGGAGAGCTGACCCCCGGGATAGCCGTCCCGTGGAGAGCTGTCCCCGGAGAGCTGTCTCATGGAGAGCTGTCGCCCCTGAGCCTAGGGCGATGTCCCGGGGCCGACCGGCGCTTCAGCCGAACGAGTACGGCGAATTCGTTTGTGCCGGCCTCGCCGGCATGCGATCTTTCGCAGCGTGAGCAACCCCGCAGACGCCGGCTACGCCGACAGCATCGCCATCAACCGCGCCAACTGGGACGAACGCGCCCCGGCCCACGCTCAGTCGCCCGGGTACAACGTCGCCGACTTCGCCGCCGATCCGGCGTACCTGTCCGAGGTCGTCCGGTTCGACACCCCCCGGCTCGGTGACATCGCCGGTCTTCGTGGCGTACACCTGCAGTGTCACATCGGCACCGACACCGTCTCCCTCGCCCGGCTCGGCGCGCGGATGACCGGCCTCGACTTCTCGCCCTCCGCGCTGGTGGAGGCCCGCGCGCTCGCCAAGGCCGCCGGCGTCGAGGTCGACTTCGTCGAATCCGACGTGTACGCCGCCGCCGACGTCCTCCCGGCGGGCGAGTTCGACCTGGTCTTCACCGGGATCGGAGCCCTGTGCTGGCTGCCGGACGTACGCCGCTGGGCGGCGGTGGTGGCGCGGCTGCTCAAGCCGGGCGGGCGGCTGTTCCTCCGGGAGGGGCATCCGATGCTCTGGGCGCTCAACGAGCACACCACCGACGGCATCAAGGTCACGTATCCGTACTTCGAGACGGCGGAACCGCTGGTCTTCGACGAGCCGGGCACCTATGTGGAGACCGAGACGCAGTTCGAGCACAACGTCAGCCACAGCTGGAACCACGGGCTCGGGGAGATCGTGTCCGCGCTGCTCGCCGAGGGGATGCGGCTGACGATGCTCGAGGAGCACGACAGCGTGCCGTGGAAGGCGCTGCTCGAAGGCATGGTGGAGGACGAGCACGGTGAATGGCGGCTGGCCGAGCACCGTGAGCGGGTGCCGATGAGCTACACGCTGCAGGCGGTACGCGAGCGGTAGGGCGCCGGAGCAGTAAAATCATTCGCGATGAATGATCCGACCACCGAGGGATACGCCGCCACCCCGGCCGAGATCGAGGGGATGCTGCGCAACCTCTGCGCGTACGCCTTGAGCGAGCCCGATCCGATGCAACGGTATGTCGAACTGACTCACCAGCAGGTGCTGTTCCAGGGCATGGTCGAGGCGATCCGCCGCGAACGGGGCCGGGCGCTGGCGGATCTGCTGGTGGCCGGGATGCCGGCGGCCCAGGTCGCGGCGAAGACGAACCTGGCGACCGAGCCGAAGGTACGCAAGCTGGTCAGCTCGGCCGGTGAGGCGGAACGGGTCAAGGCGGCGGCCCGCCCGGCGAAGGCCACCAAGGCGGCTAAAGCAGCCAAGGCGGCCAAGGCGGCCCCTGCGAAGAAGGAACCGGAGCCGTTGCCGCCGCACTTGGCCGCGCCCAGTGGGAAACGCGTACTGACGCCGGCCGACCTCGAGGCGTTGGGGCTCAGCCCGAAGAAGCGCGCCGCCAAGAAGGCGACACCCGCGAAGCAGGCGGCCACCACGGCAGCCGGCACGGAGTCGGCGGCGGGCAAAGGTTCGGCGGTGGGCAAGGCTGTGCAGCCGAAGGGTCAGAAGAGCGCGAGCTGACCGGGGATCGGATCACGCCGGTTGCGCCTGCGCCACTGATTCGGCACGTACGCAGTGCCGGCCGGGTCGGTGCCGTTCGGGTCGGCGCGCCCGGTCAACGCCCACAGCGACGGCCCGAGCGAGATCCCGTGGCCGGACAGTGCCCGGCGCATCACCGCCAGGTCGAGCGGCAGCCGGATGCCGTCGAGCGCCGGGATCGTCAGATCGTGCCGCATCGCCATGATCCGCCGGTTCCGGTCGACGACCTCGCGGGCTTCGGGCGTACCGAAGTGGGTGGCGGCGCGGTCGCCGACGGCGCTGCGGACGGATTCGGCCTGGCCGTCGTCCCACGCTGACCAGGCCGCGTCGACGCTGCCGAACGCGGCGAGCAGCCGGGCCGCGGTCGCCGATCCGAAGCCGCGTACGCCGTGCAGGTTGTCGGAGGGGTCGCCGCGCAGCGCCGCGTAGTCCCGATACTGGCCGGGCGTCACGCCGTACACGTCGGCGAGGGATTCCGGCGTCACCACGACCGCCTCGTCGAATCCGCCGTTGCGGATGCGCAGCACCGACGTCGTGGGGTCGATCAGGGCGAACGCGTCCCGATCGCTGGTGACGAGGATCGACCGCCAGCCGTCGCAGCGAGCCCGCTCGGCCGAGCTGGCGAGCACGTCGTCCGCCTCGTACGCAGTCGGCGTGACCACGCAGAGGCCGGCTGCTCGCAACAGCTCGGGCGCGGTCGCCAGCTGGTCGGTCAGGTCGGCGGGTTTGTCCGGCCGCTGCGCCTTGTAACCGGGGTACGCCACCCGCCGGGCGGATTCGTCGGGGCAGTCGAACCCGACGACCACCGCGTGGGGCCGGATCTTCGCGGCGGCGCGGGCGATCGACAGCATGAGCCCGTGCAACGCCCAGACCGGGCGGTCCGCGTTGTCGACGAGCTTGCCGATGGGCGCCGCGTGGTACGCCCGGTGCAGCAGGCTGTTGCCGTCGACCGCCAGCAGCACCGGCCGCCGCTCGGCCGGTATCCCGGTGACAGCTGTTCCGGCGGCCGGCTTCGCGGAGGCAGACGTCCCCGAGGCGCGTGGCGGCGGGGACGGCGGGGGCACCCGCTCAGAGTAGCGTCAGGGTCCGATCTCGATGCCGAGCTCCCGGCGCAGGTGTTTGCGCAGGGCCTGCTCCATGGCGTCGGGCCAGGTCGCCCCGGTCCGCTCCGCCAGCTCCCGGGCGACCGGGAGGAACAGCCGTGAGCAGGCCAGATGCGCCGACACCACCGAGGTGCGGGTCGCCTCGATCGACGGCAGCGCGGCGTACGCGGCGAGCCGGTCGGCGGGCAGGATTCCCTTCAGGCGAAGCGCACCGGCCCGCTCCGCGCCTTGGAGGACCGCGTCCTCCAGCATCACTTGCAAGATCAACGTACGCAGCAGCCCCGAGCCGGACGCGCCGACGGCGTACTCGCCGCGGCCGAGGACCACGGGCAACAGTCCGAGCACCCGCAGGAACTCCCGGATCAGGTGCTCGACCCGGGCCGGGTCCGGCGACGGCGGCTCGTCGGCGGGCACTGCCAGCTCCCCGAACAGCGGGCGCAGCTGGCCGCGTACGCGGTCGGGGGTGGTGATGGTGACGTCGAAGCGTAGCCAGTCAGCCGTCACGTGGGTGACGACCGTCGTCGTCGCGTCGGCCATCCGCTGACGGTGCACGACGGTCGCCACCTTGTCGGCGACGGCGTCCCAGTCCGCCGCGTACGCCTTCGGATCGTCCGTCGCGACGACGAGGTCGACGTCGCTGAACTGGTCCGCCGCGCCCCGGCCGAGACTGCCGCCGAGCCAGGCGGCTTGGACCCGTCGATCGGCGCGCAGCTGGGCGGTCAGCCGATCGATCAACTCGTCCGGGGTCACCGGATCCTCCTTCGGTTGCGCGGCCCGCTGCCCGGACCCCGGTAGAGGCTCAGGAAGTACACGCCGGCGCCGAAGACGGTGAACCCGAGGAACGCCGCCAGCCAAGCCGTGCGCGCGTTGCGGGTGAGCAGCGGATTCTGCAGCATGTCGTCGAGCATCCACGCCCAGAACACGATCAGCGGGGCGATGAGGAGGAACACCAGGACGCTCTGCACCAGGGGACCGAGCCGGATCACGCCGACCAATCTACGTCGCCGGTCTACGTCGCGATCACGCCGGAGCCGGTGCGAGACCGAACCACGCCGCGACCTGCGCGACAAGATCATCCTCCGATGCCGTGCCGTCCACCTCCAGCACCCGCAGCCCGAGATCGGCGGCTTCGGCCCGGACTCGATCGGTGAACATCGCGTCGCGGGCGAGCAGGTTCGCCAACGCCGTCGCCGGGTCACTCGTGCGGCCCGCGATGTTCCACAACGAACCCCGGCCCTCGAACGCCGCCCGCCGGAACTCCGGGGTCGGCAGCAGCCAGACCGCGTGGCGTGGACTCGCCAACTGCGGCCGGACCAGGTGCGGCAACAGGCGGAAACCCTCTGCGACGACGCCCGCGTCCCCGTCGGCCCGGAGGTCGTCGACGATCAGGCCGAACGCCTCACCGCGATACCAGTGGAAGGTGTCGAGCATGGTCTCCGGCGACCGCAGCAGCCACCGCTGGTCCATGTCCATCGCCAGGAACCGCGCCAGTTCCGGGCTGTCGGCCGGCGTACTGCGGCGGGCGTGGTCGGCCATCACGTCGTCGGTGGCGTACAGCCGCAGACCCTGGGCGGCGGCCAGCCGTCGGGCGACGGTCGACTTGCCGCCGCCGCTCCCGCCGCCGATCCAGTAGACGTGCTCCATCACTCCGGGTCAGCTGCCTCGGCTTCAGCTGCCTCGACGTCAGCTGCCTCGATGTCGGCACAGCCGGTCAGCTCCAGGCTGCGGCGCCACAGCTCCGCGCGGGCAGCCAAGTCGTACGCCTGGCTGTCGGCGCGTTCCTCCCGCATGCGGTCGTAGAAGCGCCCAGTGACCCCGTCCAGGTCGCCGTTGACCGCCAGCCGCCGCACGGATTCCACCCCGACCTCGAGGGCGTCGACGGAGCGGCCGATCGACTTGAGCACCATCTTGGTCGGCATGTAGGTGCCCGGGTGCAGGCTGTTGACGGTCACCTCCGTGGCGGGCAGCCGCTCGGCCAGCTCAAACCCGGCGATGATCTGCGCGAGCTTGCTCTGGGCGTACGCCCGCATGCCGTCGTAGCCGTGCTCCAGCATCAGGTCGTCGAAGTCGAGCGGGTACTGCCCGAGCGAGGCGACGTTGACGATCCGCGCCGGCGCGGCGGCCCGCAGCAGCGGCAGCAGGTCCAGCGACAACGCGAACCCGGCCAGATAGTTCACGGCGAACCGCAGCTCGTGGCCGTCGGCGCTGACTCGCCGGTCCACCCCGTCGGGCTCACCGCCGCCGATGCCCGCGTTGCTCACGAAGACGTCCAGCCGGTCGGCCACTTCCCCGACCTGGGCAGCGAGACGGCGTACCTGCTGGAGATCGGCGAGATCGGCCACGACGGATCGTGGACGCTTGCCGCGCTCGGCGACCTCGGCGGCGACCTGGTCGAGCCGGGTGGTGTCGCGGCCGTGCAGGATCAGGTCGTGGCCGTCGGCCGCGAGCCGGTACGCGAGCGCGCGGCCCAGGCCGTCGGTGGCGCCGGTGATGAAGATGGTGCTCATCGGTGAGTGACTCCCGGGTTCGCGAGGGTGTGGACGAGTTCGTCGACCAGCTCGGCGCCGAACCGCCGATCGGTGGCGAGTAGGCGATACCAGAGCAGGCCGAAGACCAGGTCGAGGACCGTCTCCGGGGACAGGCCGGGCGGCAGGTCGCCCCGGTCCTGGGCCCGGTCGACGAGCTGCCGGAGCGCGGCCCGGCGATGACTGAGGAACTCGGCCCGGAAGCGCTCGCCGAAGGCCGGATTGACCTGCGCCTCCGCCATCAGCGCCCGCAACGTGCCGGCGATACGCGGCTGCCCGCCGAGCTGGAACGTCGCCGTGAGGAAGGCCCGCAGGTCGGCGGGGTAGCTGCCCTCGTCCGGAATCGGGATGTGCAGCTCGGCCTTGGTGGTCAGGGCGTCGAGCAGCACGTCCGCTTTGGACGGCCACCAGCGGTAGATGGTCTGCTTGCCCGCGCCCGACCGGGCGGCGATGCCCTCGATGGTGAGCCCCGCGTAGCCGACTTCGGCCAGCAGGTCGAGGGCCGCCGCCAGGATCGCGAGGCGGCTGGCTTCGCTGCGCGGGCGTCCGGGGCGAGCGGGTTGGCGTTCCACGATCACGATGCTAGCGTAAAACGAGACGAGACGTCACGGTTCGAAATTCCGGCCCGGCTCAGTCTCGCTATCGCAAGGGAGATCCACATGAGTGACCTCACCGCTCTGGTCGTCGGGGGAACGTCGGGCATCGGCCTGGCCACCGCCCGCCAACTGGCCGCCCGTGGCGCGCGTACGCACATCGCCGGGCGCAGCCGGGACCGGCTGGACGCCGTGGCCTCCACCGACCCCGGGCTGATCGGGCACCAGGTCGACGGCGCCGATCGGGACGGCATCGCCGCCGTCGCCGCGTCGATCGGGCGCATCGACGCGCTCGTGCTCGCCCTCAGCAGCACCCTCGGCGCCGGTCCGCTCGCCGACCTGGATCTGGGCGTACTCCGGACGGCGTTCGACGGGAAGTTCTGGGCCCACCTCACCACGGTGCAGACGACGTTGCCATATCTGGCGGCGGACGCGTCGATCACCTTCGTGAGCGCCATCAGTGCGCGTACGGGGCTCGCCGGGACGGCCGGGCTCGCCGCGATCAACGGGGCGATCGAGTCGATCGTGCCGCCGCTCGCGGTGGAACTCGCGCCGCGCCGGGTCAACGCGGTCTCCCCCGGGCTCGTCGACACCCCGTGGTGGGACGGGCTGCCCGCGGACGGACGGGCGGCGTACTTCGCCCAGGCCGCGGCGGCGCTGCCGGTACGCCACGTCGCCACCGCGGACGAGGTCGCCGAAGTGGTGGTGCTGGCCGCGACCAACCGCAACCTCACCGGGACCGTGCTGGAAGCCGACGGCGGGGCTCGACTGGCCGCGCTGTAAGCGCCGCTTGCTTGATCAGCGGAAGCTTGGCGGGGTCATGACACCGCGAACTTCCGCTGATCAAGACAGAACACTCAGGACCGCGAAACCAGCGCCCGCAGGAAGAACGTCAGGTTCGCCGGCCGCTCGGCGAGCCGCCGCATGAAGTAGCCGTAGTACTCGCCGCCGTAAGGCACGTACACCCGCATGGTGTACCCGGCGGCGGCGAGGCGCTCCTGCTCCGGAACCCGGATGCCGTAGAGCATCTGGTGCTCCCACGAGTCGGCCGAGCGCCCGTACTGGGCGGCCATGCGCTGGGCGGAGGAGATGATCGCCGGGTCGTGCGAGGCGACCATCGGGTAGCCCGGCCCGGCCATGAGGATGTCGAGGCAGCGCAGGTACGCGGCGTCGATCTCGGCCTTCTTCTGGTACGCCACCGTTTCCGGCTCCTTGTACGCGCCTTTGCAGAGGCGTACGCGAGAACCGGCAGCGGCCAGTTCGCGGCAGTCGGCCTCGGTCCGGTGCAATGCCGCCTGCACGACCGCGCCGACCCAGGGGAACTCCGTCCGCAGCTTGTGCAGGATGCGCAGAGTCGAGTCGGTGGTGGTGTGCGACTCCATGTCGAGGGTGACCGTCGTGCCGACGTCGGCCGCGGCGGTACAGATGCGCCGGGCGTTGGCGAGCGCGATCTCCTCACCGTCGCCGGGCAGCGCCTGGCCGACCGCGGACAGCTTCACGGAGACCTCGGCCGACGTCCCGTAGGACAGCCCGCCCAGCAACGCCAGGTACGCCTCCACGGTGGCGTCGGCCTGCGACCGGTCGAGGGTGTCCTCGCCGAGGTAGTCGAGCGTGACGGCCCGCCCGCTTCGGATGAGTTCGCCGGTGACGGCGAGGGCGTCGGTGGTGGCGGAGCCGGGGACGAACCGGTTGACCATCGCCCGGGTCGGGCGCAGACGCTCGACGACGCGGCGGGTGCGGCCGGAACGGGCGGCCGCGAGCAGCAGGGTACGCATCACGCTGATCACGCTAAGCCGCCGCGAGCCGCTACTGTTTGTGCTGATGGACAATGTACGCGCTGCCGAGTTGGAGCAGCGGACAACGCTTCGGGAGATGATCACCGCGTTGGGCGGGCATCTCGTCGATGTCGTGATCGCCCCGAAGGGCCTGGCGGTCGGCGTACGCGATGTCGTGGTGGCCGATCCGTACGACGACCCGGCGTTGCGGGAGGGCGACGTCGTGCTCGTCGTCGGTGCGCGCGGCGCGGACGCCCGGCCGCTGGTGGCGCACGCCGGGACCCGTGGCGCGGCTGCGGTCGTGGTCAAAGGCGGCGTGATCTTGAAGGAGGCGGCCCGGGACGCCGGCGTCGCGTTGCTGACCGTCGACGGCGACGCGCGCTGGGATCAGGTGCAGACGCTGCTGCGTTCCGGGCTGGCGACGGCCGAACCGGTCCCGCTGCCCAACGAGACGGGCGACCTCTTCGCGCTCGCGCAGACCATCGCCACGCTGACCGGCGGCAGCGTCAGCGTCGAGGACGTCGGCAGCCGCGTCCTGGCGTACTCGGCGGTCGCGGGCGAGGTCGACGACCTGAGGTTGCGGTCGATCCTCGGGCGACGCGGGCCGGAATCCTACCTGGCGTTGCTGCGCGAGTGGGGCGTCTACGACGAGCTGCGCCGACCGGATCACGTGGTGACCGTGCCCGACCATCCGGAGCTCGGCATCCGGCGGCGGCTGGCGATCGGCCTGCACGCGGGCGGGCGGCAACTGGGTTCGATCTGGGTCCAGGAGGGCGGCCGGCCGCTCGCCGAGGGAACGGCCGAGGTGCTGATCGGCGCGGCCCGGCTGGCCGCGCAGGACGTCGTCGCGCAGGCGCACGGCGCGACGAGCCGAGGCTTCCGGTCGCGGCTGCTCGCCGACGGGCTCACCGGGCGCGTGCCCGGCTCGCTGGTCGCCGCCGACCTCGGCCTGCCCGCCGGCCCGGCGCTGCTGGTCGCCTGCGACATCCGGGACCAGCCGGGCGACGGCGAACCGGCTGGGGCGGCACTGCGGCGGGCGCGCGCCGCCGAGATCATCGCGGTCCACGCGGCCGCGTTCCGGCGCAGCGCCGTCACCGCTCAGGTCGGCCCCAGGGTGTACGCGATGCTGCCCGGCCTCGACGTCGACCCCGCCGGCGCGCAGGCCCAGACCTGGGCGGCCGAGACGACCGAGGCGGTACGCCGGGAGTCGGGCTTCCCGGTCCGGGCCGCCATCGTCACCGCCGACACGGAAGCCTTGGAACAGGCCCGATCCGAGGCCGATCAAGTGCTCCGGGTGCTGCTGCGCTCCCCCGATCGCCCGGTCGGCACGATGGCCCAGGTACGCGCGGCGGTCCTCCTGCAGGAGGCGCTGGACGCCACCGCCGGACTGCGCCATCCGGGGCTGGACGCGCTCGCGGCGCACGACGCGGACCACCACGGCGAGCTGGCCACGACGCTGTGGTCCTATCTGGACGCATTCGGCGACGTCCCCGTGGTCGCCGCCCGGTTGCACGTCCATCCAAACACCGTGCGGCATCGCGTACGCCGGGCGGCGGAGATCGCCGGGCTGGAGCTGGCCGATCCCGAACAGCGGCTGCTCGCCGCCCTGCTGCTGCGGGGCAGCCGGCGCCGTCAGGCCGAGTCCGGCCAGCTGTAGGCGTACGGGTCAGCGCTGGACCGGGGTGAACTCCGGCCGGTCCAGCACCCGCAGCCAGCTGCCGTCCGGCTGACGGCGGGCGACCTGGGCCCGCGCTCCGGCCGCGTCCTTCGGCGGCGTCGCGGTCAACGCCAGGTCGCCGTGGATCAGCGTCGGCAGCGGCGTCTCCGGCTCGAACCGCGCCCCGCTCGCGAGCACCTTCTCCCACAGCGCCTGAATCGCGGCCCGGCCCACGGTCTGACCGCCCGGCGGGTACGCCAGCACGGCGTCCGGCTCGTACAGGGCGGCGACACCGGCCGCGTCCCCCGCGTTGGACCGTTCCACGAACAGCCGGGTGATGTCCTCCGGCGTCTGCGCCTTCTCGTACTGCGTCATCGCGCTCTCCTTCCCTTCACCTCCAGCGTCACGCGTACTGATCTAGAAGTCCAACAGCTAGTTCTTCTGGGAGCTAGAATCAGCGCTTATGGAACTGCGGCAGCTGGAGTACTTCGTGGCGGTCGCCGAGGAGCAGAACTTCACCCGGGCCGCCGACCGCGTGCACATCAGCCAGTCCGGGATCAGCGCCCAGATCCGGCAGCTGGAGAAGGAACTCGGCACGGAGCTGTTCGACCGCTCCGGGCGTACGGCGACGTTGACGGTCGCCGGGAAGGCGGCGCTGGAACACGCGCGGGCGGCCTTGGCCGCGGCGGGCGCGGTCGAGCAAGCCGTCGGCGAGGTCAGCGACGTGCTACGGGGACGGCTGCGGCTCGGGATGGTGGTCGGCTGCACGGTGACGCCGCTGTTCGAGGCGCTGGCCGCCTTCCATCAGGCGTACCCGGGAGTGGAGCTGTCGCTCACCGAGGACGCCTCCGACCGCATGGCCGACGGCGTACGCCTCGGCGAACTCGACGCCGCCCTGATCGGCGCGGCCGGCGCACCACCATCCGGAGTGGAGTCTCTGACGCTGGTCAGTGAGCCCCTCGTCGCCGTCGTCCCGGCGGGCCATCCCATAGCGGAACGCCGGACGTTGACGCTGCGGGCGCTGTGCGCGTACCCGTTGGTGTGCATGCCCCGGGGCACCGGCCTGCGGGCGGTGCTGGAGGGCGCGTGCGCGGCCCGGGGCCTCACTCCGACGATCGTGGTGGAGGCGGGCGCGGGCGACGCGATCGCCGACCTGGCGGGGCGCGGGCTGGGCGTCGGCGTGCTCAGCGCCTCGATGGCGGCGGCCTACCCGCTCGTCGCCCGGGAGGTGTCTGATGTGGATGATCCGGCCGTGCTGGCGTTGATCTGGCGGACCGCGCCGCCACCGGCGGTACGCCGGTTCGTGAGTCTCGCCCGGAAGAGCTTCAGCGCAGCACGCTGAACCGCACGTAGTTGGCGAGCGGAGCGGAACCCTCGTCGATCCGCCGCAGCTTGACGGTCGCCCCACCCGGATGGTCGAACAGCCGTACGCCGTCGCCGAGCAGCACGGGTGCGATGAAGACGGCGACCTCGTCGAGCCAGCCCGCCTCGATGCACTGCCGCGCGACATCGGCGCCGATGATGTTGACGACCTTCTCCCCCGCTGCCGTCCGGGCGGCCTCGACCGCCTCCTCGAAGTCGTTGACGAAGGCGACCCCGGGGACCGGTTCGGCGGGCGGATTGTGGGTCAGCACGAACTGCGGGCCCGCCCACCCGCCGCCGAACGCCTTGCCCTCACCCTCGGTACCGCGATGCGGGTCGTCGCCGCCGAACGAGCGCCGCCCCACGAGGATCGAGCCGACCTCGCCGACGAGCGCGTCGGCCGCCGGGTTCGGGCCGATGAACTCGGTCAGCCAGGACATGTCACCGCCGGGGCCCGCGATGAACCCGTCCAGCGACATCGTCGCGGAGTACAGAAGCTTGGCCATGCCTCGAAGCCTAGGCGCGGCCGCCGACAGTTACGCCGTCCTCGTCATTCGTCGGCGCGGCGTTCCTTGATGGCGTCGATGAAGACCAGCCATTCGATCGGCGTCGGGATCAGCTGACGCTGGGCTCGCTCGGCGGCCTCCCGGCGTTCGCGGTCACGCCGGTCGTGGTCGGGGTCGCCGCACCCCGTGTCGGGGGTGTGCTCAGACATCAGCGTCACCTGCTCTCCGTACGCCGCTCCGTCGTATATAGAACGGCGCGACTGTCGCAAGCGTTTCACCCATCGTTGAACGCCGGCTCAGCAACGTCCCTGGCCTCGGCGAAGTCCGGCCTCGGCCGTGACCTCAGGCCCGCCGGGTACGCAGGACGAGGACCGCCCCGGCGATCAGCATCCCGGTCCCGGCCGCCACCCAGCCGCCCAGCGGCAGCCCGGTCACCGGCAGCGGCGGGCTCGTCGACGGGCTGGGCGGACCCGGTGTGGTCGGCGTCGGCGGTCCCGGCGTCGGGGTAGGCGTGTGAGTCGGACTCGGCGTCGGCGAGGTCGGCGTCACCGTGACGGTCGGGCTCGCCGTCGGCGATTCGGTCGGCGATGCCGTGACAGTCGGAGTGACCGTAGGAGTCACCGTCGGCGTGACAGTCGGGGCCGGCGTGGTCGGCGTCGGGGTCGGCGCGACAGGCGGGCCGCAGGTCGCGGAGGAGATGATCACCTCGCCGGGACCGGGCGGCGTCGCCGTGAACGTGAAGTGCGCGGCGTTGAGCGTGAGGCCCCCGGCGAACGGGAGCTGCTCGTTGAGCACGAGCGTGCCGATCCGCGTCGTGCCGTCCATCAGCGGGATGGTCGTGTTCGGCCGCGGGTTCGGCACGATCAGCAGGCTCACGCCGTTGATGATGACCGTCAGGCTGGAGATCGACACCGTGGGCGTGGCGTTGACGCCGTCGTAGAAACAGTTGGCGTACAGGGCCGCGCCGTCGATCGTCACGTAGTCGCTCAGGGTCAGGTCGACCGAGGCGACGCTCGCGGTCGCCTGGCTGGTGTTGCTAACCATGTCGTCCTGTGCCACCGCGTGCAACGACGTGGCGGTGCCCGCGCCGGGGATCGACAAACTGTCGATCGAGCTGGACTCGTTGCCCTGTGCGGTCGGTGTCGGCGGCTGATTCACGCCGCCCGTCGTCACGGTGATGCCGTACGCCGACGGCACGGGCTCTGCGGCCCAACCAGGCAGGGCCAGCCAGGTAGCCGCAACGGCGAGGCAGGCCGCGAGCGCGGCGACCGTCAGCTTACGAGTCACCTGCTAACGGTATCTTCTGGACATTATGGACTCAGCTCGACACACCCAAGGTCGCGCGGGCGTACGCCCCGGTCTCCGGTCCAGCCTCGGCGACGACCGACCCGGCCGGGTCCCAGATCCGGGAGCGCCCGGCCGCATCGTCGTAACCGGCGCCGGTCGACCCGGCGAAGCTGGCCGTCACCACCCAGACGCCATAGGTCGTGGCGGTACGCCGAGCGCGCTCGTCCTGCACCGAGATCTCGTGCGACCCGTCCAGCGCCCCGGCAACGTACGCGTCGATCCCGAGGTCGCAGGTACGGGCGGCGTGCTCGGCGACTCCGGTGTCCTTGCAGACGGCCAACCCGAGCCGCCAGCCGTCGACCTCCAGCACGGCCGGCGCGTCGCCGGGGACGAAGTGCTCGGGCTCGGCCCCGCCCAGGAACATCTTCCGGTACGCCACCCGCGCCCCGTCGCCGTCGATCGCCAGCACGCCGATGTGCTTCGCAGCTGCCCCCGCCGGCCAAGCCGATCCACCCGGCCCGGACGCGGCCGCATGGGGCGAGACAGCCGTCGCGGCGGACGCGGCGACGGGCGCGCCGATCAGCGCGATAGCGCCCGCCTCCGCGCAGGCGGCGACGATCGGGGCGAGCCGTGAATCGTCGGGGGCGACCGGGACGGCATCGAACTCGTACCCGGTCAGCGACATCTCCGGGAACACGACCACCCGGGCGGCGGCCGCCCGGACGAGGCCGGCATGCGCGAGCGCATTCGCGGCTACGTCGTGCGCCACGCAGGTGGGCTGTGCCGCCGCGACGAGCAGGGGAACGCGTGGAGAGCCGATCATGAGCCCAGCGTAAGTCGGCTATGTTTCCCGCCCGTGTCGGCCGCAACCCCGGGTCAGACGACGCGCGGCTCCGGCTCCTCGGTGCTCGCCGGTTCCGGGGCAGGCTTGGGTGGGAACAGCACCGCCGTCAGATCCCGGCCTTTGAGCAGCCAGGACGTGCCGAACGCCCAGACGGCGACCACCTCGCCGACGTAGAGCGGCGTCAGCTCGCCCAGGGACAGCCGGAGCAGCCCGCCGACGGCGACCCACGCCACGGCGACGATGATCGCCCAGCCGCAGATCTTCTGCACCAGTGCCATCCGCCGATCGTTCTCGTACTTCTTCTCGCGGTACGCGAAGATGAACGCGATCGCCGCGAGGCTGCCGATGAAGATCGCGGCACAGGTGAAGTGGACGACCGCCACCGTGTTCTCGCCGAGGGCCTGCTGCATCGGGGCACACCCGGCCGGTTCGGGCTGGACGCCGCACAGCGGCGCTCCCGGCTCGATGCCGACCCGGCGGGTGGGGAAGAACACCACGCCGACGACGGCCACTCCGGCCACCGTGCTCAGCCAGTAGTCCCAGGTCCGCGGCTGCGCGGACATGTAGGTGAGCAGTAGGAAGCCGACCACGCTCAGCCCGGCCACGAAGAGGTCGCGCATCGACGAGTGGTAGTACGCGCTGATCGAGCCGCGCACGTGGACGCTCCCCCGCAGGTACGCCGCCTCGCCCACGATGAACGCGATCGGCAGGGCGAGTCCGATGATTCCCACGACGGTGCGGATATTCAGGTAGGACCGGACGTAGAGGGCGGCCGGATCCGTGCGGCCGGCGGCGTCCGCCGGGCGCTGGAAGGTGTCGGTGGCGGCCATCTTCCCACGATCCGCCGCCGCGATCATCGACGCAAGATGATCCCCTAGACGGTGTACGTCTTGGCCACCAGCACCAGCTCCGACGTGTGCGAACCCTCGACGCCGACGTCCGGCGGGCGCGGGGTGAAGCCGGGCAGCCCGGCCAGCCCGTCGCTGCCGTCCATGACGCGTACGCTCACCGGCCCGGTCTGCTCGACGGTCAGGGTCACGGTGAGCCCGTCGGCGGGCGGCGCGTGGAACAGCACCCCGAAGTCGCCCGTGAGGGCGTCGGACGGCACGGCTCGTCCGGCGACGGTCGCACTGGTCACCTTCACTCCGGGCACCTTGACGTAGACCAGCCGGACGTCCCGGTTCGGCTTGATCAGCAGCGTCATCGTCCGGCGCGGGCCCTCCACCGTGGAGGACGTGGCGGTCAGGCTCGGCGCGGGCAGATCCGCCGCCTGCGCCGGTCCGCTGGCGACGTCGCCGTGCAACAGCGGGAACTTCGCCTCGACGTTCTCGGTGCCGGACGCGTACTGGGCGGCCCAGGCTCCCGGCTTGTCGTCGGCGCTGACCCAGCGGGCCTGCCCGGTGTCCGTGTCCAGGGCGTACATGAGCTGCTCGGGCGCGGGATGCTTGGCGTCGAACCGGTCGACCGCCAGACCCACGCCGGTGAACACCAGCATCAGCACCGCCGCGCCGACCGCCGGCCACATCGCCCGCCGAGGGAACACCACCCACAGCGCGAGTCCCAACATCGTCGCGAAGAGGGCGGCCGCGGCACCGGTCGCCAGGCCCAGCGCCGGGAAGAACAGCATCACGGTGGGCGCGAGGATCACCACCGCCACCGCGCCACCGATGGTCACCGCCGCGGGCTTCGCCCAGGGGATACGCACAACGGAGGCGACGATTCCCGCCAAAGCCCCGAACAGGGCCGGCAACGCAGCGAGATAGGAGCCGCCAGGTGCGAACGCTGCGAGGACGACGCCGAGGACGGCGAGCCAGCCGAACCCGGCGACGGCCAACGCCCATCGCCCAAGACGCCTGCCCCACCAGGCGTACCAGAAGAGGAGCAGGGTCGCGACCAGCGCGACCACGGCGGCCCGGAACCACTCCGGCCGCCAGGGGTCGATCATCTGCCGGTAGCCGGGCCGGATCGCGACCAGGATCAGCCAGTAGACCTGGGCGAGGACGGGCGCGAGCGCGAGCGGCACGAGGCCGAGCCCGAACGCGGCGGCCTGCCGCCCGAACCCGGCGCGGTGCCGCACCACGACGCTCAGCGCGACCACGGCGAGCGATGCGAGGATCGCGACCGGCCAGACCAGCCAGCCCGGGTAGCGGACGAGGTAGCCGAGGACCGGGAAGTAGGTGGAGTCGCCCGCCGACGGCTGCTCGAGCGTGGCCAGATCGCGGGCCGCGAACGCCTTCGCGACCGCGAGCGCGTTGGCCCCGTGATGCTGGAGGCTCGCCTGGTCCATGTACTCCGGACGGTCCTCGGGCGTGTGGTAGACCGCCGAGCCGTCGATGTACGCCGTGTTCAGCCCGGTGAACCGGCCCGCGTCGCGGAACGGCGAGAAGTCGGTGTCGTTGGGCAGGATCCGGTAGACCTCGACGGCGAAACTGGTCGCGACCGGGTACGGCGCCACGTCGCCGTAGACCCCCACGACGTCGGCGTTGTCGCGGGTCGTCTCGAACATGATGGCCGGGCCCGACGAGCCGCGCGCCTCGTAGTTGAGCACGACCCCGCCGTCCTTGGCGAGGTCGTGCTGGCTGACGAAGGCCTCCGCACCGCACAGGCACGCCTCTTCGGCGTCGGTGAACAGGAACACGACGTCGTTACGCGGCCGCTCGCGGCTGGTCAGGATGCGGGCGGTCTCCAGGAGCGTGGCGACCCCGGCCCCGTCGTCGTTGCCACCGTAGGACACCTGCACCGAGTCGTAGTGCGCGACGAGGAACACGCGTCCGGTCGAGGCGGTGCCCTTCAGCACCGCGACGACGTTGCGTACGCGGGCCATCGTGTAGCCCTCGCCGAGCGCGTCGTCCGCCCCGACCGCGTCCTGGATCTGCGGATCGAGCCCGTAATCCTTCAGCGTCCCGACGATGTAGTCCCGGGCGGCGGCGGCGTTCTTCGACCCGGCGACGTGGACGGACTCGCCCAGCGTCTGCACGTGCGCGTACGCCCGGCCCGCGCTGAACTCGTCACCGGGCGCGTCGGCGGCCAGCGGCGCGGGCGGCCGGACCGTCCACACGCTCAGGAAGGCCAGGCCGGCCAGCACGACGAGGACGATGAGGCCGCCGAGCGTACGGCGAGCGGGTGTGTGCTCCACGCCCACATCTTCACCCGGCGGCCCGCCGATTGTCAGTCAAGCCGGTCGCCCAGGTCGATTTTCAGCTCGGTGATCTGCCGGAACTGATCGTCGAGCAGCCGGGTCACGACCGACCGGATCGTCCCGGCGAACTCCTCCTCGGAGTATTCCCGCAGCGTGCCGGGCTGGACGCGGACCGTCCACTCCTGCATGCCCCGGACCGAGATGGCGATCCGGCCGTCGGAAGACTCGCCGCGGGCGACGATCTGCGCCCGCCGCTCGACGAACTCCCACTGACCCTCGGTGACCGGCTCGGGCTCGGCGGTCCTCCGCTCGTCCTCGTCCTCGCTGAGAATCTCGTAGTACTCCCGCATGCGCCGGGCCCACAACACCCGCGCCAATGCTTCGAGCTGGCCGGGCAGGCGGCTCTCGTCGAGCCACCGGTAGCCGCCCGGGAACCGCAGCCGAACCTGGTCCCGGTCGTACAGTTCGGCCGTCATGGCGCCGTCCGGCGTGGCCGCCGTGATCACCATCTGGTCGAGTTGCTCGCTCACCATCATCGTCAGCACCTCCCCGGGCTAGTTGGCGTTGCCCATCAAGTCGTGCACGTTGCCCTTGGTGGCTCCGGCGAGTTCGGGGCGCATCGGGATCAGCTTCGACCGGCCGCCCTGCAGCGCGCTCAGATCCTTCGCGATGACCGTGTGCACCTTGTTCTGCTCTTCCTTGATGTGCTCGGTCAGCTTCTTGAGGGCCTGCTTGAGCTTCGGCACGATGGTCAGCGGATCCGAGCCGGAGACGTCGACCTCTTCCTTCGCCTGGCCGGCGGCCTGCGCCCCGACCTGGGCCGCTCCCGCCACCAGTTCCAGCGCGAGGACGCCGGCCACGACCGGCCCGCCCGCGAACGCCGTGCCGACCGAGGCGACCGACCCGATGACGGTGAGCGCCATCGACGCGCCGCCGCCCCAACTGCAGTCGTGCTCCAGCGCCTTGAGCGTCTTGTCGGCGATCTTGTTGACGTCGTCCCGCGCGGTCTTCCAGACGCTCTGATATGCCTGGACGGCGCCGCGCATCACGTAGACGGCGATGAACTGGCTCTGCACGTTCGCCGGGAACGGCTTGATGAAGTTGGTCGTGAAGTTCTGCGCCGCGCTGCCGGTCCAGCCGTCGACCAGCGTGCTGACGTCCATGTGCTTCAGATCGCCGACCGGCGAGATGGTCTCGCCCTCCTTGTTGGCCTTGGTCGGCGGCAGCAACTGTCCGTCGGACAGCTCGGTCAGCGCGCCCTTGAGGTCGTCGATGATCGTCTTCACCGACCCGTTGGGATCGGGGAGCTGCGCGAAGGGCTCGAACAGCTGCGGGATCTGGCTCCAGGTCGCCATCTCCGCCCGTTGCTCGGCGTCCAGCACCGTCCCGTTCGCCTGGATCTTCTGCGCCCACTCGTTGCACTTCTGCAGGATCTTGCTCGCCTTGCCCCGGATGTCGTCGCTCATGTCAGCCTCACAGCGCCAGCTTGATGTCGGGGATCGAGACCTTGTTGCCGGACTTGTCCTGCGTGTAGTCGTTGCTCATCAGCTTCCGCAGCTCGGTCCCGGCCGCCTGGTCGGTGCGTGCGTACTCCTGCGCAGCCAGCCGCAGCGCCTCCGCGGTCAGTTCGACGTTGTGCCCAGCCTCCTTCACGCAGCCGGCGATGATGTCGCCCAACTGCGAGATGACCTCCGCGTGCTTGTCACCGCCGCCACCCTCGAAGTCCGCGGGCCGGGTGAAGGCCGCCGCGACGTTGTCCGCCGCGTACTGGACCTTGCCCTGCACGCGATAGAACGCCGCCTGCACCACCGGCATCTCGGCATTGGCCGCGCGCACCAGATCTTCGAGCCGTGCGCCCAGCAGCTGCCCGCTCAGATAATTCCCCACCGCCACCTCCCCAGGTCCGAAAGCTGGGGAACGCACAGTGTGGGATGTCTTGTGTGACGGTGAGCCCCCCAGCTGAGGCCATCGTAGGAAGATCGGCACGCCCGATACGTCGCACAGGAAGTGGAAATAGCTCTACAACTTGTGCGGTATATGAATGAGGCGGACTACTCCGCTTCGGCGACCCGCTCTAACGCGGGCAGATACGCGCGATACGGCCCGACGTCGAGCCGATGCCGCCTGGCCAGCACCTCCGCGATCTGCCCCAGATGGGTGAGGTCGTGCGCGACCCACGCCGCGCTTCGCCAGGCAGATCAGGGAGATGCATGCTTCCGAGGCCCAAGATCGCAGGCATATCCCTGATCTGCCGATACAGGCAGGGCTGGGGTGGGCGGTCAGGAGTGCAGGGCTGCGACGATGTGGCGGGTGTTGGCCCAGACGACGTACAGCGCCGGCCCGGCGAGCAGGAACAGCCCGATGGCTGGCTTGGTGACGACTGCGCCGGCCAGTACGCCGAGCACGGCCAGGTTCGCCAGGCTGAGGTACCACTTGCGGACCGACAGGTAGGCCGCCGCGACGACGAGCCGCCAGGTCAGCCGGGTGTCCAGCGCCAGCAGGGCGGTGGCGGTGACGACGACCAGCACGACGAGCAGGGCCAGCATCGGGGTGGCCGCGCCGAACGGCGTACCGAGGGCGAGGCGGAAGTCGGTGGCCAGCACGATGACGGCGAACGCCGCCGCCGCACCGACCGCGAGCGACCGGCCGAACCGCTTCCGGTAGGACTGCCAGAACGAGCCGCCCGTGAAGGAGCCGAACGCGGCCGCCACCGCCGGGCCGAGCACCGCCGACAGCGCGACGAAGAACGGCCAGGCGGCCAGCGGCTCCCCGCTGAACGCGAAGGCGGCCAGCAAGGGCAGTGCGGCCGCGACGAGCGCGAGGTTGGTCTTGAGGAACGCGTACGCCGTGGCGAAGATCGTGTCGTAGGGCAGGCGTGCGAGCAGTCTCATGCCGTCACCCCTTCATTCCGGAGGTGGCGATGCCCTGGATGAAGTACCGCTGGCCGACGAGGAAGATGAGCAGGATCGGCAGCACGGACAGCACGGAGCCGGTCATCATCATCGCGTAGTCGGCGTCGAACTGGCCGACGAACGAGCGCAGACCGAGCTGGATGGTCCAGAGGTCGTTGCTGGTCAGGTAGATGAACGGACCCATGTAGTCGTTCCAGGTGTTGACGAACGTGAGCAGGCCGAGGCTCGCGAGCGCGGGCTTGGACAGTGGCAGGATGATCCGCGCCCAGATCCCGTACTCGGACAGGCCGTCGACCCGGGCCGCCTCGGACAGCTCCTCGGGGATCGTCAGGTAGTACTGCCGCATCAGGAAGACGCCGAACGCGCCGAACGCCTGAAGCAGGATCAGCGACCAGAACGTGTTCGTCAGGCCGGCCTTCTGCATCATGATGTACTGCGGGATCATGTACGCCTGCCACGGCACGGCGATGGTCGCGACGTACGCGAAGAACAGCGCGTCGCGGCCGGGGAAGCGCAACTTGGCGAACCCGTACGCCGCGAAGCTGCCCGTCAGCACCTGCAGGAAGGTGATGACCGCGCTGAGGAAGACGGTGTTGCGCAGGTAGGTGCCCATCGGGATCTGCGTCCAGATGTCGCTGAAGTTCTTCCATCGGAAGTCCTTCGGGATCCACTGCACCGGGATGCTCAGGACCTCGTTGTTGCGCTTGAGCGAGGCGCTGATCATCCAGCAGAACGGCACGAGGATCGCGACCGCGGCGACGATCAGCACGACGTAGAGCAGTACGCGCCCGGCGAGGCGGAATGGAGACTTCATGAGCGCTCCCGGCGGTTGTTGAACCAGAACTGCGTCAGGGTGAGCACCAACACGAGCGCGAACAACACGAGCGAGATCGCCGAGGCGTACCCGAACTCGCCTTCGACGATGCCCTGCCGGTAGATCTGCTGGGACAGCACGAGGGTGGCCCGGCCGGGTCCACCGTCGGTCATCACGACGATCAGGTCGAACACCTTGAAGCTCTGCACCGTCAGCAGGATGAGCACCAGGAAGGTGACCGGCCGCAGACCGGGCAGGGTCACGTTGCGGAACCGCTGCCAGTTGTTGGCGCCGTCCATCTTGGCGGCCTCGTAGTGCTCGGTCGGGATCGCCTGGAGACCGGCGAGGAACAGGATCATGTAGTAGCCCATGTCGCGCCACACGCTCGTAAGGATCACGGCGGGCATCGCCCAGGTGGTGCTGGTCGTCCAGCCCGGCGCGTCGTCGATCCCGATGAAGTGCAGGAACTGGTTGACCGGCCCGACCTCGGGGTTGAACAGCATGTTCCACACGATGGCGACCGCGACCATCGAGGTGATGTACGGGAAGAAGGCGGCGGCCCGGAAGAAGCCGACCCCGGCGATCTTGCGGTTGAGCAGCAGCGCCAGGCCGAGCGCCGCGAGCACGGTCAGTGGCACGTGCCCGAGCGCGTAGTACGCCGTGTTCCTCAGCGCGATCTTGGTCGACTCGTCGTCGAGCAGGCGCTGGAAGTTCTTCAGCCCCACCCACTCGGGCGCGTTGTAGGAGTCCCAGTCCATGAAGGACAGCACCAGCGCGGCGATCACCGGGATGAGCGTGAGCACCGCGAAGCCGAGGAAGTTCGGCAGGATGAAGCTCCAGCCGATGAGCGTGTTCCGCCACCGGCGCCGGGTGCGCCGCGGCGGCGACGGCACGGCGGTTGCCGGCGTCGCGGTGAGCAGGTCTGCCATAGTCTCTGCCTTCGTCGGTCCTCAGTGCTCCCCGGACGGCTCCCGCCCGTGCGAGGCAACGGGCGATAGCCGTCCGGGGAGGGTGAAAGAGGTCAGCTGGCCTCGTTCTTGACGCGCTTCTCGATCTCGGCGATGCCCGCGTCGACCGACTTCTCCTTCGTCATGATCAGCCCGTGCTCCTCGTTGAGGATCGTGTCGATCTTCGAGGTCTTGTCGCTGACCGGCATCTCCAGCACGATCTTGTCGGGCGCGAACGCCTTCTTCGAGGTGTCGTCGGTGGGCATGCCCTCGAGACCGAAGTACGACGTCCGGATCTCGTCGGTGAGCAGGGCCGGGACGACGCCGATGGCGGCGATCGCCTTGGCGCCCTCGGGACCGGCGGCGAACTCGACGAACTTCTGCGCCGCGGCGGCGTGCTTGGCGTTCTTGTTCACCGCGAACGCCGTCGGCGAGCCGAAGGTGGTCACGCCGGACGCACCGGCCGCCTGGGGCAGCGGCGCGATCGCCCAGTCGGCGTCGGTCGAGCCCTTCTTCTTCTCCGCCATGATCTTGGCGATGTACCAGGTGCCCATCGGCAGCATGGCGGTCTTCTTGGTCTCGAACATCGACGCGTAGCCGGTCTTCTGCGTCTTGGCCGTGCCGTAGTCGAGGGTGGCGCCCGCCTCCTGGATGCCCAGCGCGTTCTTGTACTGGTCACCAAAGAACTTGTAGTCCGGCCCGAGCAGGTTGCCGCCGGTCTGCGCGGCCGAGATGGCCTGCACGACCGAACGCCAGGTGTGGTGGTAAGTGCCGTACACCTTGTTCTGGCCCGCGCCGCCGGTCAGCGCCTTGGCCAGGTCGGCGTACTGGTCCCAGGTCAGATTGGTCGGGTAGGGCTTGCCCGCCGCGTCGAACAGCTTCTTGTTGTAGTACAGCACCCAGAAGTCCTGGCGGTAGGGCAGCGCGTAGTACTTGTCGCCCTCCTGCTTGAACGCGTCGAGCCCGTTCAGCTTCGCGCCGTTCTCCGACTTCGCCAGCGACGTGACGTCCTTCAGCTGACCCCGGCCGGCGTACCGGGCGTAGTCGATGACGTTCTTCATCGTGATGACGTCGGTGCTGTCGCCACCGGCGAGCATCGTGGTCACCTTGGTCGGGTAGTCGTCGGCCAGGATGTCGACGGGCTTGATGGTGATGTCCGTGTTCGCCTTCTGGAAGGCGTCGAACAGCGCCTTGAACTCCGGCGTGGAGTCCATGTTCCACACGCTGATGGTCAGCTCGACGGGGCCGCTCTCCGCGCCGTCGTCGTCCGAGCCGCAGGCCGCGAGCGGCGCGGCGGCGGCCACGGCCGCGCCGAACGCCAGCAACTTTCTTCTGTTCACGAGGGGTCCTTCCTAGGGAGCGGGAAATCAAGGGGGGCGGTCGTTCTGGTCAGGTCGGGCCAGGTCACCGTGACGGATGACCCGGATGTTTCGATCCGCGGAGGTTGGGCTCCGCCGTTCAGCGCCAGGCCCACGAACCTCCAGCCATCCGGCTTCCAGCCGCCCATCTGGTACGCCGAGAGCCACGGTGTGCTGGTGAGCCCGCCGAGCGGAGTGGCGTCCCGGGCTTGATGGGTGCCGGAGTCTTCGAATCCGCCGAGGTCCACCGCGACGGAGGTGTGCTGGTCACCGGTGACCGGCCAGCCGCCGACACGCAGCGCCACGGCGCGGTCCCAGCCGGGCGCGCCGTCGGGGTCGACCCGTACGCAGCGGACCTCCCACGCGCCCCGGACGATCGACACGGTCGTGATCAGGGCGGCGTCGAGGACGGTTCCGGGGCGGCCGGAGCCGTGGTCGGGCACGCTGCGGTCGGGGTCGATCCAGTGCGCGCGAGCGCGGGAGGCCAGCACGGCCGCCCCGTCGACCTCGCCGGCCGTGAGCGTCTCGAACCCGGTGCGGTGGGTCGCCCGGCCGTCCGCGTCGAGCAGCACGACCGAGTTGTCCAGCGGCGCGTCCCAGCCCGCCTCGTCCAGCAGCGGAGCCGTCGCCGTCGAGTACGCCATCCGCGCGTACAGGGGCGAGTCGCCGGTCCGGTCGCCGGGGCGGGCGTGGTCGGTGCCGTGGTTGTGGACGCGGACGATGCCGTCGGCGTGCGTACCCACCACCGCCCAGCCGGGCGCGGCGGCGACGGTGAGCTGGTCGGCCTGTTCAACGGGCAGCGGCTGCTCCACGTCGGTCCACACCGGATGGTCGGCCGGCAGGGCGAGCCCGAGCATGCCCTTGGCCGCCCAGTAGGGCGATCCCGGCCCGGAGTAGCGCTGGGCGATGGGCCGCCAGGGGTGGTGCCAGCCCAGGGTGAGCAGCCCGTCGTCGTCGGGTGCGCCGTGGTCGGCGAAGTGCTTGACGATCCCGGACGCGGCCCGCCTGATCAGCCCGGGTGCGAGTGTGGGCGACCCGGCCAGCGCGCCGACCCAGAACGGAGCGGCGGCGGCGAAGCGGTAGGTCAGGCTGCGGCCCTGGATCAGCGGCGAGCCGTCGGCGCCGACGAGGCGCACCGCGTCGAGGAGGAAGCGGTCCAGCCGTTCGGCGTACGCCGGCAGCCGCGGAGCGGCGAGCTGTTCCGCACCGGTCATCCGGCTCCAGAGGATCGGATACAGGTGCAGCGCCCACCCGGCGTAGTGGTCGTAGTTGCGCGATACGCCGTCGCAGTACCAGCCGCCCGCGCGGGCGAAGGACTCGTGCGTGGCCAGGTCGGCTTCCATGTCGTCCAGCGACCACGGGCCGCCGACGGAGGCGAGGAACTGCTCGACGACGATCCGGAACCACACCCAGTTCGACCGGGGGTAGTCCTGGTCGCCGACGACCTCGGCGAGATAGGCCACGACCCGTTCCTGCACACCCGCGTCGAGGGCGTCCCACAGCCACGGCCGCGTCACGTCGAGGATCAATGCGATCGACGCTGCCTCGACTTTGGCCTGACCGTGTTCGCTCGGCCGGACCCAACGCTCGGGGGACGTGGGATCCGTGCCCGTGGCGATGCCTTGTGCGTACCAGTCGAGGAGCTGGAGCGGGTCCTCGCCACGCTCCCCCGCGATCCGGAAGCCCGCGAGCAGCAGGGTCCGGGCGAAGCCCTCCAGGCCGTCCACATCGGTGCCGTAGCCGCCGGGCGCGCCCGGCGGCGTGATGCGCGCGTGGCTGGGCGAGGCGTGGCGGCGGGCCGCCAGCAGCATGCGATCGGCCAGCGTGGTCCAGTCGTCGCGCGTCCAGCCGGTGATGGGCGAGATCGTCACGCGCTCACCTCCAGCACCTCGCTGGTGACGGCGTCGATCGGCGGCACACCGGCGATGAATCGTTCCAATTCGGAGAGTGCCTGAGCGCTCATCCGGCGCGTCTCGGAGCCGAGCGAACCGGCGATATGCGGGGTGATCATCACGTTGGGCAGCTGGTAGAGCAGTGAATCCTCGGGCAGCGGCTCAGGCTCGGTGACGTCGAGAACGGCGTTGAGGCGGCCGGTCGCGCATTCGCGCTCCAGCGCCACGTGGTCGATGACCCCGCCGCGGGCGGTGTTGATGACCGTGGCCCCGTCGGGCAGCAGCGCGAGTTCCCGTACGCCGATCGCGTTGCGGGTCTGCGGCAGCTCCGGCAGATGCAGCGACAGGATCTCCGACCGCGTCAGCAGCTCGTCGAGGTCGACCAGCCGGCCGCCGGCGGCCGCCACCGAGGCGGCGTCGGCGTAGGGGTCGGTGACCAGGACTTCGGCGGTGTCGAGGGTCTGCAGGCGCTCGACGACACGGCGGCCGATCCGGGAGAACCCCAGTACGCCGATCGTGCGCCCGAAGTTGGACAGGTCCTCACGGGCGGCGACGCTGTACCAGTCCGCGCGGTTCGCCCGCGCCTCGGCGGCGAGCAGATGCGCCTTCTTCCCCGCGAAGATGATGGCGGCCAGGGTGAACTCGGCGACCGGGGTGGCATTGGCCTCCGCCCCGCTGGTCACCAGGATTCCCCGATTCCACACCTCGTCGGAGACCAGGCTGCGGACGCTGCCGGCGCAGTGCAGGACCGCGCGTAGTTTCGGCGCGGAGTCCAGGCGGTCGGCGGTGAGCGTGGGGCAGCCCCACGAGGTGAGCAGCACCTCCGTCTCGGCCAGGCGGGCGCGGGTGTGCGGCGCGTCGAGGTCGTCCGACCAGATCGGATCGCCGAGGTCGGCAAGCGACCTCAGCCGCCGCATCTCCGCCGGGCCGAACTGGAGCCGGAAACTGTCGGGCCGCATCACGAGCAGTGCCTGCGGACGGTGCATGCGATCGGGCCTTCCGGTGGTCCCCTGAGAGTGGGGGTTCGTTTGTGTTCGTTTTTGTTCGTTCGATCGGGTGACAGGGAGTCAATCGCATGGAGAACTGCACCACAAGGGTTCGTTACCAGTCTGTAACACGATATGACTCGGAACTGGCCGCACTTTT
This sequence comes from Hamadaea flava, assembly GCF_024172085.1. Taxonomy (NCBI): domain Bacteria; kingdom Bacillati; phylum Actinomycetota; class Actinomycetes; order Micromonosporales; family Micromonosporaceae; genus Hamadaea; species Hamadaea flava. Next base: position 504,228 of record NZ_JAMZDZ010000001.1, read on the forward strand.
GTGATCGAATCTGATCGGTTCTGACCGAAACCTGATCACCACCTGATCACCGAGGGGGTTCCCGTGCCGTCGACACCGAGGCGCACAATCGAGCTCCCGACCGCGCTCTCCCCCATCGCGGACCCGTCGACCCTGGAGGCGCAGCAGTGACCGTGTCCGAGCCCCCGCTGCTGCCCGCGGAACGACGCGAGCGGCTGCTCGCCGACCTACGGGTACGCGGGACTCTGCGGGTCAGCGACATCGCCCGCTCGCTCGGCGTCACCGCGGTGACCGTGCGTCGCGACATCGCTCAGCTGGCCGGCGAGGGCGCGATCGAACGCGTGCACGGCGGCATTCGCCTGCCGCGCCAGGCCGGCCCGGCCCTCTCCCCCGCCGCGTCCCCCGTGTCCCCGACCTCGTCCACCGGCCCGTCGAGCGACGACGACGCGGCGTCCATATCGGACGAGTCGGAGCTGGCCTCGGTCGGCATGGTCGTGCCCTCGCTGGACTACTACTGGCCCGCCATCGTGCAAGGCGCACGCGACGCCGCCCCGGACGCGGGCGTACGCATCGTGCTGCGCGGCTCGTCCTATGACGACGTCGCCGACGTCCGCCGCCAGGTCACCTGGCTGCTGGAGTCGATCGGCGTCCAAGGACTGCTCATCGCCCCGCCGACGGTCGGCGCCGAGGCCGCCGAACTGATCGCGTGGCTGGCCGGGCTGGGCATTCCGGTCGTTCTGGTCGAACGCACCGCGACGGTCGGTCCCTACCACGAACACGTCGAGTCGGTCAGCACCGATCACGCGTTCGGGGCCAGCCTCGCGGTGCGGTATCTCGCGTCCGAGGGCCACCGGCGCATCGGCTTCTTCGCCTCGGCCACGAGCCCGCACACGCCGAAGGTGCGGCTCGGCTGGCGGGAGACGGTGACCGAACTGGCGCTGGAGCTGGCCGGGACGCCCGACGTCATCTCCCCCGACCACCGCCACCCACAGTGGAGCGAGGAGGTCGACCGGGCGCTCGACGCCTGCGTGGCCACCGGGACGACCGCCCTGCTCGTGCACTCCGACCGGGAGGCGATCTCGCTGGTCGCCCGGTGCGAGGAACGCGGCATCCGGGTACCCGGCGACCTAGCCGTGGTGGCGTACGACGACGAGGTGGCCGGCTTGGCCAACCCCGCGCTCAGCGCCGTCCGGCCGGCCAAGTTCACCATCGGCGCGACCGCCGTCCAGCTGCTAGCCCAGCGCATGCAGACCGGCCCGGACCGGCCCGTCCATCGCGTACGCGTCAGCCCGCGGCTGGTCGTCCGTGACTCCAGCGGCCTTCGCTAGAGCGTGATCCAGTAGCGCCGGGTGCGTCCGAGCACGGTGTCGCGCACGTCTTCCAGGACGCCGCCGTTGCGCTCGATCGTGCGCGCCGAGCCGATGTTGCCGTCCTCGCAGGTGATCAGCACCCGATCGAGCCCACGTTCCTTGGCCCGCTGCAACACCTGGCCGAGCGCCCAGCCGGCGAGCCCACGGCGGCGGGCCGACGGGCGTACGCCGTAGCCGATGTGGCCGCCGGCCTCGGCCAGGAAGTCGTTGAGCCGATGCCGGAGGGTGATCGCGCCCAGGATCTCGTCGCCCTCGGCGATCCACCAGTAATCCGCGTGGACCCGCCCCTCCGCGACCGGCACGGACATGTCCGACTGCCGCCGCAGGTACGCGACCCAGGCCGCGAACCCGTCAGGCGTGGACACGTCGTAGTCCGCCGACACCCCGGTGCCGTGCAGCTGTTCACCGGCCCACTCGTCGCGGAACTCCAGCCAGGCGCGGTGCCGGTCGGCGGCCGGTTCGATCAACTCCATGCCCTCACCGTAAGCACCCCGACGGGATACCCGCTTCCCAATTACGTTCCGGGCGGTGTTCACTTCTGAGCCATGGGACCGGTCTTGTCGCACGTGCTCGATGTCCTGCCACAGTTCCTCCTGGCCTGCCTGGTGCTCGCGGTCCTGCCCGGCCCGGCGACCGCGCTGTTCCTGCACCGCTCGGTTCGCGACAGCCGGGCCGCCGGGCTCGCCGCCGTCGCCGGGAACGAGATCGGCATCTTCGCCTGGGCGCTGGCGGCCGGCAGCGGCTTGACCGCCCTGCTGCAGGCCAACCGGATGCTGTTCGACGCGCTGCATATCGTCGGCGCGGGCGTCCTGGTCTGGCTCGGTGTCTCGGCCTGGCGCAGCGCCGGTCGCCCCGAGACGGCGGTGCTCGCCGACCTGGCCCCGCCCAGCGGGCGTACGCCGACGGCCGCGTTCCGGGCCTCCCTCGTCTCGATCGCCGCCAACCCCAAGGCGGCGGTGTTCGCCTTCTCCTTCTTCCCCCAGTTCCTGCCGGCCGACGGCGCCGTCTTCGGCACCACTCTCGCGCTCGCCGTCGTGCAGGTGACCCTCGACAGCGCCTACTGCGCCCTCATCGTGCTGCTGGCTGTGCGCGTACGCGATTGGCTGGCGCGGGCGACCATCCGGCGTCGCCTCGAACGGACGCTCGGCGCCATCCTCGTGGCGCTCGGCGTACGCCTCGCCGTCGAGACGCGCTAACCGTGATCATCGCGTCAGCCATGCCGCTTCGGTCTGGCCGTGACCATTGCGTCAGCCATGCTGCTTCGGGCGGCGATTTGTCCGGTGATACGGCATGGCCGGCGCAATGATCAACCGCCCAATGCCGGGGGCGGCGAAGGAGTGCGAGGGGCCGGTAGGGTTTGGTCGTGGATCTGGACGACATCGCCACCCGGCTCGGCGTACCCCTCGACGACGTCGACCGCGTTCACCGGCTCGCCGGTGACCTGCCCTCGGCTCCGTTGCCCGCCAAGGCCGACGCACCGGCGATCCTCGCCCGGCTCGCGGTCCAGCCGGACGACGTCGCCGAGATCATGGCGGGCTGGCCCGATCCCGACTCCCCACTGTGGACCCCCGAGCTGCGCTGGCTGCTCGACCGTTCCATCGCCCTCGTCCGAGCCGACCTGGGCGGCTACGACTGGCTGCCGCCCGGACCCGAGCTGCCCCGCGACCGGGGTCCCGCCTGGCGACACCTCTACGTGTACGCCTACCTGGCCCTGGTCGACGTCGTGCTCGCGTACCACCGCGACCACGGCATCGCCGAGGCCGTCTCCTGGGCGACCCTCGCCGACCTCGGCCGCAACCTAGCCGTCGACCGCCGGATGAACCGCGAGGGCTGGCCGGTGATGCAGGCGTGGCTGACCCTGCACGCACGCGGCGGCCTCTACGAACTGGGCCGGCTGCAACACCAGCGCGGCGAAGACGCCATCGGCCTGCACATCCCCGAGGCGGGACCGCTGAACCCCGAGGCCATCACCGCGTCGCTCGACGAGGCCCGCGAGTTCTTCCCGCGCCACTTCCCCGACGAGCGGTACACAGCCTTCTCCTGCGGCTCCTGGCTGCTCGACCCGCAGCTCCAGGAGTACCTGCCCGCGGACTCGAACATCGTCCGCTTCCAACAGCGCTTCGAGCTGGAGCCGTACGAGGAGCCGGAAGGACTGGACGCCGACGTCGAGGTGCGGCGCTTCGTGTTCCGCAGCCTCACCACGCCGCTCGACCAGCTGCCCCGGCGTACCGTGCTTGAGCGCGCCGTCGCCGACCATCTGATGGCCGGCCGGCACTGGTACTGGCGTCGCGGCCGCTTCGACCTCTAGCACATCGATCGAGAGGACCTCCGGGCCGGCTTGCGCGTCCGATTCCGTGATCATGCTTCCGTGGTCTGCGCGAGACGGCCCCTGGGCGCACACCATCGGCGCATGATCTTGCGAATCGGCTGGAATCGCACACCATGGCGCATGACAAGCGCATCCGTCGGTGCCGTCCGTGTCGTCGTGACCCATGCGGCGCCGCGAGAGTATCGAGCCACGCAACGGCTCAGCATCTCCGATGGAGGGTGTTGCGGACTGCTCCTCGCCGTGGGTCGACGAAGGCGGGAGGGAGGAATTCGGGGAAGCCGTCTGGTCTGATGCGGACTTCCCAGTGCCCGTGGTGGATTTCGCGGTGGTGGAACCCGCAGAGTAGGACGCTGTTGGTGAGGCAGGTGTCGCCGCCGTCTGCCCATGATCGGATGTGGTGGCCGTGGCACCACTGGGGTGGCCGGTCGCAGCCGGGGAACGCGCATCCCTTGTCCCGCAACACGAGTGCGCGGCGGAGTGGTCCGTCGATGAGGCGTCGGGCGCGGCCGACGTCGAGGACTTGGCCGTCGCCGCCGAGGACGGCTGGGATGATCTTCGCGTCGCACGCCAGCCGGCGCACGGTTTCCGGAGTGAGCAGGTCACCGGTGTCGAGCAGCCCTGCGCCGACCTTGGCTTGGAGGGCGTCCCAGGGCAGGGTGATCGTCAGGTGTGGTTTCTCGCCGCCGTTGTCGGGCAGCTCACCGGCGTTCATGATCCGCTGGCACACCTCCACGAGGGCGTCAGCCCTGCGGGCGCCGGCCGAGCGCAGATCCGGTTCACCTGGCAGCACCCGGGCCGCACCGCGACCGACGTCGGCTGCATCCGCACCACGTCCCGCGCCCGCGCCGCTCGCATCCGCACACGCGTCCGTGCAGCCCGCGTCCGTGCAGCCCGCCACGGTGAAGCCGCCCGTTGCGTCCACACCCACGCAGCCCGTGCCCGCGCCGCCTGCCATGGTGAACCTGCCTGCGTCGACATCCGTGCCGCCTGACGCGTGGGAGCCGCCTGCGGCGTCTGGAGCGCCAGCGTGCCCAGCCGCAGCGGTCGCGGTCGGTGTGGGCTTGCGTGGCGCGGACAGCGGATCCAACGCGGTCCGCACGATCGCCGCCATTTCAGCGTCCAGGACGCCGCGGACCCGGTATTCGCCTTCGCCGTGCGGGATGAGGGTGAAGTCACGCCGGTCGTAGGCCGACCGCTCGGCCCGCTCCAAGTCTTTGCGGAGGCGCTCTTCGGCGATCTCCGGCGCGACCAGCTCCAGGATCTGCGAGCGGTGGTTCTCCAGCGTCTCCGGGCGTAGCAGGTCGTCGACAGCCAGCTTCGTCAACACGTCAGCGGCTTTCGCCTTGCCCGCATCGCCCACCGCCGACGGCAGATCATGCACCGTCTTGGCGATCACCCGCGCTTGCTCGACAGCGACCTGTCCGGCGGCGAGCGCCTGCTCCACGACGGGCGTCTCAGGTAGCAGCTTGGCCAGCTTGGTCCACCCGACTGCGTCGCGATGCCGCATGGCCAGCAGATAGGTCAGCCAGTTCGCGGTGCCGGTCGCACCCGCGGTGTACGGGATCTCGCGACTGTCGGCGGTACCGATCAACGTCAGCAGCCGGCCGGACAGCTGCTGGATCACGGCGTGAACCCGGCGGACTCCGTCGGTGATCTCGGCGTCCGAAAGTGTCCACAGGGGACCAGCGACCAGCTCGGCGACATCCGCCTCGACCTGCGCCAACAGCCCGCCCATGGGATCAACGTTAGAACGAAGGTACGACACCTTCCAGGGATCAAGGTCACGAAAATGTGCCACAAATCTATCTACAGTGGACATCCAGCGCTTGCGACTGTACCGGCGCGATGGCCACGCCGTGTTGCCTGAGCCACCATCCACGGTCGCCGTTGACTGAGGAGGAGGTCATCGGGCGAGCGCGCTGAACAGTAGCGCCGCGTCGGCGGTCGGCGGCAGGTCACTCACCTGGCCGTCGCCGACCTCGACCACGCGCCACTCGCCGTCCGCGCGCAGCGCCAGGTCCGTGGTCACGAAACGCCCGCCGAGGGCTGCGACCAGCGGCGCGACCGCGCGCAGGTCGGGATGCGGGGCCAGGTCCGGGGTGTCGGGGTGGGCACTGACGAGGACCGGTTCGGCGTCGACCCACCAGGCTCTGGCCTCGGCGGTACGCCCAGCGGCGCGGCCGTAGTCCTCGAAGCGGCGTACCACTATGCCGCCTTGGAGCGTGTCGTCCTGCAGCTCGATCAGGCGGGTGATGACCCGGGTCGCGTGGTCGAGGTCGGCGAGGTCGGGCAGGTAGCAGGCTTCGGCCCACTCGTGTTTGCGGGACTTGACGTAATCCTTCACGATCGCGGGACCGCTGCCGAGGGAGCCGATGAGGTCGGCGATTTCGCCGGGTGACGGCGGGTCGAGCGGCTGGCGGGGCATCCAGACGCTCTCCGGGGTGACGGCGGCGAAGGTGGCGTACCAGCCGGGCAGTTCGTGCGCCGCCCGGTAGTCGTCCGGCGGTACGCGCAGCGGCGTGCCGCGGCCGGCGAGCACCGCCGCGAGTTCGGCGTACCGGTCGGCGGGGATCATCCAGCCGCGATACCAGACGGGACCGGCGTCGACCGGCACTCGGCGTACGGCGGTGACGGAGTTTCCGGCCAGGACGGCGTCGTGGTCGACCAGGGCGGTCGCCCCGCCGAGCTCGCGGACGAGGGTTGCCTGGTCGGCGAAGTACGGGTCGACCCGGTGGGGGCTGAGCGGGTCGGCGCAGAACAAGACGGTGAACGCGGCCACCCGACCACCGTAGTCAGTCGTCGCCGCGCCGTCGCTCCGTCCAGGCGGTGTGGCGGCTGCGCAGATCGGCCGCGCTGAGGTCGGTCCGGCCGAGATCGTGATAGTTGTCGATCCAGGTTTCGACGTCGCGATCGGCGTTGGCCAGTGCGAACAGGTCCCATTGCCGCAGCTCCGGCACGGTGACCCCGGCCGCCTCCTGGTACGCGTCCAGGAACACCTCGGCGTACGCGGGGCCGTGGAGCAGGACGAGGTCGAGGCGGCACCAGCTGATGTCGAATCCCCGGGGGGCGAGGCTGGCTCCGGACCAGTCGATGATGCCGGTGAGGACGTCGCCCGCCCAGAGGACGTTGCCGGTCCAGTAGTCGAAGTGGGTCAGTACGCGTTCCTGCTCGGCCAGGCGCGCCCGTGCCGCGGGCATCGCCCGGGACGCGCCGCCCGCGGCGGTGACCGCCATCCCGTCGCGGAACCCGGCCAGCCCGCCGACCGGTACGCCGTGCAACCGGGCCAGTGCCCGGCCCAGCGGCTCGGGATGCGGAGTCGCGATGTCGGTGTCGCCCGGAATGCGGGTGGTGAGCACGGCGGGCTCGCCGAATACGGCGCCAGCGGGGTCGGCTGCGACGAGCCGGGGCGCCCAGCCGCCGAGCCCGTCCAGGGCGGCGAGCACGGTCGATTCCCGGACGACGGCCGGATCGCCGGGCCGGAATCGGCGCAGCACCAGATCGTCGATCGAACCGTCGAATCGCAGCAGGTGTGTGGCGGCGTGCGTCCCGCCGGCCAACCGACGCGCGTGGCGTACGGGGGCGCCGGTCGCGGCAGCGACCCAGGTCAGCGCCGCCGGCGACGGTTCAGCTTCCATGATCCACAAGGCTACGGCAGCGGTGGGCGCGGCGGCTGGCCGGGCGGGGCCGCCCGGTTCTTCCGTTGTGCTGAGACGACGACGGCGATGACGGCGGCGGCGAACGCGCCGACGACGGTGACGACGATCAGGAGCACGATGGCGAACAGGAGCCACGCGGCCACAGGACCTCCAGGGGAGCCGGTCCACCGAGGATAGTTCAGCGGATGGTTCAGCGCGGATCTCGCGAAATGCGGCGTCCCTTTTGATCGTCTTGGTACGCTTTGCGCCATGCTGCGGCATCCCTGGCGGCCCGTGATCGGTGCGACGATCGCATCCGTCGTGCTGGCCCTCGCCATCGTCCTGGGCAGCCGGGGACTGCGCACCTTCGACTCCGCGCTCGCCCCGTACGCCGTCGCGACCGTGTTCCTGGTGTTCGGCGCGACCTACCGCTATCTCGTGTGGATCTCCCGACCGGGGGCGCAGCGGCTGTTCCGGAAGGGCTTCGGCGCGCTGTTCAGCTGGGACAACTTCCGGCGTACGCCGACCGCGCTGCCTCGGATGGCGGCCACCTATCTCGGCTTCCAGAAGTTCCTCGGGGCGCGCTCGAAGCCTCGCTGGGTGGCTCATCAGCTGCTGTTCTGGGGCTGCATCCTCGCCGCGCTCATCACCTTCCCACTGACCTGGGGCTGGTTCACATTCACCGCGAACAGCGGCAGCGGCAGCGGGCCGCAGTACACCATGAACCTCTGGGGATTCGGGATCCTGAAGTTCGACGCCTTGTCGGTGTTCGGCTGGATCATGTTCCACGGCCTGGACATCGCGGCCGTCCTCGTCCTAGCGGGCGCCGGCTACTTCCTGGTACGCCGCATGCGCGACCGGGAGGCCACGACCGGCCAGCGGTTCGGCTACGACCTCCTGCCGCTGCTGGCGCTGATCACGATCTCGGTGACCGGGCTGCTGCTGACCTTCTCCAGCGTGTTCCTGCACGGCGGCGGCTACGAGTTCCTGGCCGTCCTGCACATGGCCTCAGTCGTGCTGACCCTGATCTATCTGCCGTTCGGCAAGTTCTTCCACATCATCCAGCGGCCGGCCGCCGTCGGCATGCAGCTGTTCAAGTACACCGCCCAGGGGAAGGTCGCGCACTGCGTGCGGTGCGGGCGGGAGATCGACACGGCGGCGTACCTGGAGAACCTGCGCGGCACCATGCGCGACCTCGGGTTGAGCTTCGACGAGTGGGCCGGAACCTGCCCGGAGTGCAAGCGGCGGCTGCGGGGTCAGGCGTACCTGTCCTCGGTGAAGAAGGGCTTCTGAGCGCTGTGAGCGTCGACCCGTCCGTGACCCCGCCGGGCACCCGCAACTTCCGCGACGCGGGCGGGCTGCCGGCCGACGCCTGGCGCGCCCTGTACGGAAACGAGACCCTGGTGCCGACCCATTGCTGCTTCTGCGGCGTGCAGTGCGGCATGTATCTGCGGGTCCGGGACGGCAAGGTGTTCGGCGTCGAACCCCGCAATCACGACATCAACCGCATGCGGCTGTGCCCGAAGGGGCTCAACGCGTACCAGCAGGTCAATCATCCGGACCGGCTGACCGTGCCGTTGCTGCGGACCTCGCGTGACGCGGAGCTGCGGGCGGTGAGCTGGGACGACGCGCTGGACTACACGGTCGACCGGATTCAGGCGATCCAGGCCGAGCACGGGGTGGACGCGTTCGGGATGCTCGGCGGCGCGAGCCTGTTCACCGAGAAGACCTATCTGGTCGGCAAGTTCGCCCGGGTCGCGCTGAAGACGCGACACGTCGACTACAACGGCCGGCTGTGCATGGTCAGCGCGGCCGGGGCGAACAAGCTGTCGTTCGGCATCGACCGGGCGGCCAACCCGTTCGCCGACATCCTGCTCTCGGACTGCCTGCTGATCGCGGGGTCCAATGTGGGCGAGTGCTTCCCGGTGATGACCCAATACCTGTGGGGTGCACGGGATCGGGGCGCGAAGCTGATCGTGGTCGACCCGCGCGAGACCAGCGTCGCCCGGACCGCCGACATCCATGTGGCGCTGCGGCCGGGCACCGACTCGGCCTTCTTCAACGCCGTGCTGCACGTGGTGATCCGCGAAGGTCTGGGCGACCAGGAGTACGTGGACGAGCACACGACCGGGTGGGCCGAGCTGGCCGAGACGGTTCAAGGGTATCCGCCTGAGCGGGCGGCCGAGATCTGCGGCATCCCCGCCGAGCAGGTCGAACAGGTGGCGCGGATGTTCGCCACCGCGCCGCGGGCGATGGCCTGGCACGCGCGGGGCATCGAGCATCACACGCAGGGCGTCGAGAACTGCCTGACCGTGATCAACCTCTGTGTGGCGACCGGCAACCTGGGCAAGCCGGGCGCCGGCTACGGCACGATCACCGGGCAGGGCAACGGCCAGGGTGGACGCGAACACGGGCAGAAGTCCGATCTGCTGCCGGGCGGGCGGTCCATCAACGACCCTGTGCATCGGCGGCAGATCGCCGAGATCTGGGGCATCGAGGAAAGCGAGCTGCCGCAGGCGGGGACCTCGATGATGGAGATGGTCCACCAGATGAGCCGTGGGGAGATCCGCGGTTTGTTCGGCATGTGCAACAACCCGTTCGTCTCGCTGCCGAACTACGACGTCGTCAAGGCGGGCTACGACTCCCTGGCCTTCCACGCGCAGTGCGACTTCTTCCTGTCCGAGACGGCCGCCAACGCCCACGTCGTCTTCCCGGTCACCACCTGGGCCGAGGACGACGGTGTCATGGCCAACGCCGAGGCCCGGGTCGTCCGGCACCGCAAGGCGCAGGAACCGCCCAGCGGCGTACGCACCGACACGTGGGTGCTGTGCGAACTGGCCCGGCGGCTCGGCGTGGGCGACAAGTTCGCGTTCACCAGCTCCGTCGACGTCTTCTCCGAACTGCGAATCGCATCGCGGGGCACGGTCAACGACTACTACGGCATCACCTACGAACGGATCGACGAGACCGGCGGCATCGCCTGGCCCTGCCCCGAAGTCGATCATCCCGGTACGCCCCGCCTGTTCGAGGACGGCCGCAGCTATCACGCCGACGGCAAGATCCATCTGCAGCCCGTCGAGTGGCATCCGCCGGCCGACCCGTACGACGACGACTTCCCGATGCGGCTGACCACCGGGCGTACGGTGGCGCACTTCCTGTCGGGGAACCAGACCCGACGGCTCGGCGGCCTCGTCGAACAGACGCCTCGCCCGTGGGTCGAGATCCATCCGAGCCACGGGTACGCCAACGGCGACGCGGTGACCGTGGTGACCCGGCGCGGCGAGGCGACCTTCCCGGCGCTGGTGACCGAGGCGATCCGGCCGGACACCGTATTCGTGCCGTACCACTGGCCGTTCCCGGTGGCGGCGAACGCGCTGACCATCGACGCGCTCGACCCGCGATCGAAGATCCCGGAGTACAAGGTGTGCGCCTGCCGCCTCGAACGCGCCGCCGCCGTGGTCGACGTTCCCGCGCCGCCGATGCCACCCGGCCGGGAGGCGTACCCGGCGGCGCAGGCCGCCCGGTCCGATCCGAACCCGCCGACGTCGTCCCAGGGAAGGGGGTTCTAGACCGTCATGATGGGCCGCACCCTGTTCATCGACCCGGGCCGTTGCATCGGCTGTGAGGCGTGTGTCTCGGCCTGCCGCGAATGCGACTCGCACCGGGGTAAGTCGATGATCCACCTCGACTTCCTGGAACCGGGCAGCACGGTCGCCTCGATGCCGACCGTCTGCATGCACTGCTCCGACCCGGTCGCCCCGTGCGCGCAGGTCTGCCCGGCCGAGGCCATCCTGATCACCGAGGACGGCGTGGTCCACGACGCGGACAAGACCCGCTGCATCGGCTGCGGGAACTGCGTCAACGCCTGCCCGATGGGTGTGCCGAAGATCGACCTCGCCGCCAAGCTCCAGTACAAGTGCAACCTCTGCTACGACCGCACGGCGCACGGCCTCGCCCCGATGTGCGCCACGGTCTGCCCCACAGGCGCGCTCTTCTACGGGTCGCTCGACGAACTCGAGGCCGACCGGCCCGGCGTACGCGTCTCCGACCAATTCGACTTCGGCGGATACCCGCTCGGCACCGGGGTCGGCGTGGTCGTGCCGGCCGACCGGGACAAGCCGGTGCCCGGCGGCTTCTATCCCAGCGTCCTCGGGGAGCCCCTGTGACCACCCGTGACTCCGAAGTGGACGCATCTGATGCGGATCTGGATCGGCTGCGGGCCGACGATCTGACGTCGCGGCGGGACTACCTGCGGATCGCGGTGACCGTCTCCGGTGGACTCGCCGTCGGCGGCATCGCGACCGCGGCCGGCCTGTTCCACCGCCACGGCGACGGCACGGCCGAACCGCTGCGCATCGCCGACCGCATCGACCCCGGCCAGTCGGTCGCCTTCGCGTACCCAGGCGACGAGGATTGGGCGGTCGCGATCCGGTTGGCCGACGGCACCCTGGTCGCGTACTCGTCGATCTGCACTCATCTGGCCTGCGGCGTGCTGTGGCGGGCCGATCGGGGTGAGCACGGCGAACTCTACTGTCCTTGCCATGAGGGGGTGTTCGACGCGCGGACCGGGCGGGTGACCGCGGGGCCGCCGCCCCGGCCGCTGCCGCGTGTGATCGTCGAGGAGCGCGCCGACGGCATCTACGCGACCGGCACCGCGCGTTCGGACACGGCGGCGGAGGGTGGCCGATGACCAACCAGCCGACCCATGATCGCTATCCGCAGATCCGCCCGACCAGCGGGTACGCCGATTCGCGCATCAGCGCGACGGGTCCCGGGCCGGGCGCGGGCGTCGACGCCGATCCCGAACGGTCGGCGATGCTGTCCGCCCGGACCGGCATCGTCATCACCATCCTGATCGGACAGCTGTGGGCGTTGGCCGTCGCGGTCGACGCCTGGATGAGCGGGACGGTCGCCACCGCGTGGTGGCTGGCGGCGTTCCAGGTCGCGTCGTTCATCGTGGCGTACGCCGTCTGGCGGGCCGGAGACCGGAGGGACCGATGAGCGAGACGCCCTCTCGCACCGCGTACGTCAACGTGATCCTGGCGGCGACCTCGTTCCTGCTCTGCTCCTGGGCCTGGGGCCTGATCAGCCCGCTGGGCGGCCGCCTCGGCACCGCTTTGCACCTGAGCTCCTTCCAGCAGTCGCTGCTGGTCGCCGTCCCGGTGCTGGTCGGGTCGCTCGGACGAATCCCGGTCGGGGCGCTGACCGACCGGCTCGGCGCGAAGGTCATGCTCCCCGCGATCAGCTTCCTGACGCTCCTCCCGGTGCTGGCACTGATCCCGGCGTACGACTCCTATCCGGCCCTGCTCGTCGTCGGCTTCTTCCTCGGCCTCGGCGGTACGCCGTTCGCCGCCGCCATCCCGCACGGCAACGGCTGGTTCCCGCCGGCCCAGCGCGGCTTCGCGCTCGGCGTGATCGGCATGGGCATGGGCGGAACGGCGATCGCGGCACTGCTCACCACGCCGATGCTCGACCACTTCGGACGCAACGCCCAGTTCGTGCTCGTGGCGATCGTGCTCGCCGTTTTCGGCCTGATCCTGCTCGCCGTACTGCGCGACCCACCGGGGCGCACTCCGCCGACGACATCGTTCGCCCAGCGCTTCGGCACCGCCGCCAAGCAGCCGATGACCTGGCCGCTGGCCGGGCTCTACGCGATCACCTTCGGCGGCTACGTGGCGTTCGCCGTCTACCTCGTGACCTACCTGCAGACCGGCTACGGGCTGGAACCGAACGACGCCAGCCTCAAAGCCGCCGGATTCACCCTGGTCGCGGTCGTCCTCCGCCCGTTCGGCGGCTCGCTGTCGGACCGGATCGGCCCGGCCCGCGTCCTGACCGGATGCCTCGTCGTGGTCACGGTGATGGCACTCTGGCAATCGTTCCAGCCGTCGCTCTACCCGTGGGCCACCATCACCTTCCTCACGATGGCCGGCGCGCTCGGCGCCGGGGCAGGCGCGGTCTTCGCGCTGGTCTCGCAGGTCACCGCGAGAGACCAGATCGGCTCGGTCACCGGCATCGTCGGAGCGGTCGGCGGACTCGGCGGCTTCGTCCCACCCCTGGTCATGGGAGCCATCCACGGCATCACCGGCTCGTACGCACTAGGCCTGGTCCTGCTCGCGATCGTCGCGTTCGCCGGCCTGGCGTACTCATGGTTCCTGGTCCGCCGCACGTCCAGCCCCACCCCACCCCCCGCCCTATCCCCCTAACCTCTCCCTCCCCGCCTCCGCTCTCTACCCCGTTGATCATGAACTTTCGGTCGTGATCAACCGGCGTGTCGTGTCCGCAGCTCCCTGATCGACTCCGGGGGTTCGTGATCAATCGGCGGTGACCAGGATGTGGTGGACGGCCCAGCTCAGGCTCCGCGCGACGTCCGACTCGCGAGGTTGCCGGTTCGGCCACGACGACGCCGAGAGGCGCGCCTCCAGCTGAGGCTGTAGTTCATAGTTCACGCAGTGCCGCGACCTGGACGGGGTCCAGGTGACCGTCGGCGGCTACGAACGCCTTCGCCACCGTCAACACTTGGCGGCCGTGCTCGTCCGTCTGACACGCCGCTCGTTTGCGCCAGCGACCGATGACCGCCAGCGCGCCACCGCGGACGTCGCCGTACCACCTGTCGGGCCACGACGGATTCGGGTCGCCAGGGCGCGTACTGCGGTAGCCGGCCCGCTTGGCCAGGCGTCGTCGGGCGGCGTACGCCTCGACGTCGGCGAGCCACAGCGTCCGGCTGCGCGACAACACGTCCAGCGCGTGCAGTAGTGCCGCCTCGTCGCGGCGAATCGGGCCGGCGACCCGCCTCAGGTAGGAGAACGTGGCGTGGAACCCGATCGGGCGGTAGAGCTGCACGCAGCTGCCCAATGCCGTGAGCCGCCGACCGAAAGGCAGGCTGGGATCGGCGACTTTACGGGCGTACGTGCCGAAACTCATTGCAGGGCGGCTGCCCAGTCGTCGGCGCGCTCCCGGGCGTACGCCGCGTCGGCGTCGTAGAGGTCGGCGTGTCCTTCGGCGAGGTGCCGGGCGAACGCTTCGTCACCGGCAGCCGCACGAGTGCGGATCAACTCCGCCATCGCGCGTACGCGTTCCTCGATCACCTCCGGCAGCCGCGCGCGGTCGGCCGCCGACAACGCGTACGCGTCGCAGAAAAGCCGGAGCCGCGCGGACTGCTCGGCGGTGGTGCCCCGGCGGTCGTGGTTCGCCGGGCCGCCCAGCGGGACGAACCGATAGACGGTGTAGGCGACGTCCCAGACACGCGAACCCGGGTGGGCTGTGTCGAAGTCGATCAGCGCGACCGGCTGACCCGCCCGGAACACCGTGTTGTACGGCGCGACGTCGCCGTGGCAGACGACCTCGACCGGCTCGCGGGGCGGTTGGTACCACAGGCCGTGCGCCGGGAACGCGGCCGTGGCGTCGTGGTACGCCCGCAGCAGCCGGGCGGTCGCGATCAGCGTCTCCTCGGACCAGACGTACTCCGGCATCGGATAGCCCGGAACGTCGCCGTCGAGGAAGTCGACGACCTCGCGGCCTTCGTCGTCGAACCCGTGGGCCCGTGGCGCACCGGTGAACCCGGCGTCGGCGAGGTGCCGCAGCAACGCCTGCACCGTCGGCGACCACGGACCAGCCGGGCGGTGCAGCAGGGTTCCCCGGCGGACTACCGCGTTGACGCCGCCGCGCAGGATTTCTTGATCCACTCGGCCGAAGATACAGTCACGGAGTGGACGTGTCATGGGGGTTTGTCAGTGGCCGGCGGCTCGACCGGCACGGTTTGACCACCCCGGTCGCCGACGTCGCGGCTGCCGCGCGGGCGATGTGCGGTACGCACTCCCAGGTGCTCTCCGCGGCCGAGCTGTCGATCGGGCTGCGGCTGGCCGACGGCACCCGCCAGGACGTGCAGAACGCGCTGTGGTCCGAGCGCACCCTGGTCAAGACGTTCGGTCCCCGGGGAACCATCCATCTGCTGCCCGCTGAGGATCTGGCTCTATGGTGCGGCGCGTTGGGCGCCATCCCGTCGGGCAATCCGTCTCCGCCGGGCATACGCGTGACCCCGGAGCAGACGGAAGAACTGGTCACCGCGCTCGGCACGATCCTCTCCGACGGCGAGTTCACCGTCGACGAGGTGACCGACGCACTCGGCGTACGGGTCGGGTCGTGGGCGGTCGACCCGGTCGTGCCCGCGTTTCAGACGTTCTGGCCCCGGTGGCGGCAGATCACCCATCTGGCGGCGCATCGCGGAGTTCTCTGTTTCGGTCCGAACAAGGGGCGCAACGTCACCTACACCAACCCGGCTCGCTGGCTGCCCGGCTTCACGCCCGCGCCGGCCGCCGAGTCCACCTCCTGGCTACTGCACAGCTACTTGTACGCGTACGGCCCGTCGGCGTCGCCGCACTTCGCCCGATGGCTCGCCGCGCCGCCCCGCTGGGCCGCCTCCGTCTTCGCTGACGCCGATCTCGACGAGGTGACCGTCGAAGGCACCGCCGCCTGGGTGAACCGCGGCGACACAGAGTTCCCGTCCGCGGCCGACGGCGTCCACTTGCTACCCCACTTCGACGCGTACGCCGTCGGCGGTCAGCCGCGCGAACTGCTGTTCCCCGGCGAGGCGGCGAAACGGGCGCTGGCTGGAAGCCAGGCGGGCAACCATCCGGTGCTGCTCGTCGACGGCGTCGTCGCGGGAGTGTGGCATCAGAAGAAGTCCGCCAAGAACGTCGCGATCACCGTTGATCCGTTGCGTACGCTGACCGCCCAACAGCGCGGGCAGCTCGATACGCAGGTCGAACGGGTCGGTGCGATCCTCGGGCTGAAGCCGTCGTTGACCATCGACACCGTGACGGTCGGCCCCCACGCGTGATCAGTCCGTTGGGGAGTTGATCAGGGTGCTGCGGACACGACACGCCGGTTGATCACGACCGAAAGTTCATGATCAACGGGATAGCGCGGGCAGCGCGGGGGACGGGCGAGGGGGTCAGCGGGATCGGGTAGAGAGGACGGCGGAGGCGATGACGAGGTCTTGCCAGGACATGCCGGAACCCTTGTAGAAGACGGGGCCAGGGGGAACGACGAAGGAGCCCCGGACGACGTCCGCCATCGGGACGAGGCGGGCCGGTGTCAGGTCACCCGAAGCGATCGCCAGGATCACGTCGCCGCACTCTCGAAGGGCCGTCGCCGGGTCTTCGACGATGACGGTCGCACGAGCGCAAAAGGCCGCGTCGACCTCCCGCGCGTCCGGCGTGTGCGCGCCGACAGCGGCGACCACTGCGTCACCCCCGCAGCTCCGACGAGTCGAACACCGGCTGCGCCGAGGTGGTGGCACAGATGATCACGTTGGCGTCGCGCAGCGTTGGGCGTACCCCTTGGGAGGACACCACGTGCAGGGACGCGACCTCGTAGCGCGCGGCGAGGGTTTCCGCGTGCCCGTGGCCCTGCGGCCCGGCGCCGAACACGACGACGCGGAGCGGGCCGAGCCGGTCGAGGGCCGGGCGCAGCGCGGCGACCGTGACGGCAGGGGTGCGCAGGGTCGTGAGCGCGGTGCCGTCGAGGAGCGCGACCGGCTGGAGGGTCTCCGCGTCGAACAGGGTGTAGACCGCGTTGATCCGCGGCAGGCCGCGGGCCGCGTTGCCGGGCGCGACGGTCGCGAGCTTGACCCCGGCGTAGCCGCCGGCCTCGGCCGGCATGAGCAGCAGTTCGCCGTGGCTGAGCGCCACCGACGTACGCGCCACGGAGGCGGAAGGATCCAGGCCCGATCGCAACGCGGCGGTGATGGCGTCGACAGCGGCCGATGGGCTGAGCGCACGCCGGATCGCGTCGGCGTCGAGGTACGGGATCATCGCAGCACGAATCCCGGCAGGTCGTCGTCGGGATCGACGACGAAGGTGTGCTCCCCGGTCTGGTACGCGGTTCCGGTGACGCACGGCACGACTGCAGCGAAGCCATCCACAGTGGTCTCCGAGACGATCGAGGCGGTGAACCGCGAGCCGACGATCGAGTCGTGCACGAACGCCTGTCCGGGGTGGAGCCGTCCGGTCGCGGCGAGCGTGGCGACCCGCGCGGCGGTGCCGGAACCGCACGGCGACCGGTCCAGCTCGCCGTCGGCGAAGATCGTGACGTTGCGCTGGTGCAGCGGGCCGAGTTCCTCGTAGAGGATCGTGCCGTAGACGCCGCTGAGCCGGTCGTCGCTGGGGTGTCTCGCCCACGGGCTGTCGTTCAGCGCCCACTTGATCTCGCGGCCGATCGCGATGAGGTCCTGATGCGACTCCGGCGTCACCGTCAGACCGAGCGAGGCGGCATCCACCTGGGCGTAGATCGCGCCGCCGAAGCTCACGTCGACGCGGTACTCCCCCACTTCGACGTCGCGCGCGATGAGGTAACTCGGTACGTTGACGAAGTCCACCTTCGACACGCGGCCGTCGTTCACGTGAACCCGGGCGGTCACGCGGCCGGACGGCACGTCGATGACCACATCGGTCTGCTCACCGGTGACCGGCACGAGTCCACTGCGGACGGCCCACGCGCCGAGCGCGATGGTGCCGTGCCCGCAGGCCGTCGAGAAGCCGTCCTTGTGCCAGAACAGCACGCCCAGGTGCGCGCCGTCGTCGTCCGGCGGCACGAGGAAACCGCCGTACATGTCCGCGTGCCCGCGCGGCTCGAAACACAGCAGCCGCCGCAGCCCGTCCACACGCGGATCGGCCATCGCGCTCACCCGCCGGGCCGCGACGGTCTCGCCCGCGATCGGCCCGGGGTCGGTCACGATCCGGAAGGGCTCACCGCCTGTGTGATAGTCGACGGTACGCACAACGCCGTGATCCATGCCGGTCAGCGTATGTGACCGAGCCGCCTGCCGTCGGCGCGACGGGCCGTCAGGAGAAGGCGGTCAGGAAGCGGTCGCGGAACTGGTCCATCGGCCAGACGGGCGCGGTGGGAGCGGGTCGCAGCCCGTCGGTCCAGCCCCAGGACGCGGTCCGGTCGAGCAGTGCCCGGTCGCGGGCCACGATGGTGATCGGCACGTCGTGACCGGCGCCCGGCCCGGTCACGGCGGGCGCGGGCTGGTGGTCGCCGAGGAAGACGAGCACGAGGTTGTCGTCGCCGTAGGTCTCCACATAGGAGATGATCGTTTCCAGCGAGTACGTGATCGCCGTCCGGTAGTCCTTGCGCAGCCGGGCCGGATCGCGATGGATCACGAGGTCGGCGGAGTCGCCCGCGCCCGGCTTCTCCTCGAACGTCGAACCGTCGCCGACCTGGTCCCATGGGCGCAGGGTCGGCACCGGCTCCCACGGGGCGTGGCTGGAGATCAGCGGGATCACCGCCATCACCGGCGGCCGGTCGGCCTTACTGCGTTCCCGCTGCTGGAACTGCGACAGCGTGTACTGGTCCGGCATCATCGCGAAGGCGTACAGGGGGCCTTTGTAGGCGAGGTCCTTGGACGCGTACACCTGGTCGTAGCCGAAGAACTCCCCCTCCGGGAAACCGGCGACGGTCGCGGGCATGACGGCGACCGAACGTCCGCCCGTCTTGGCGAAGGCGGAGGTCAGCGTGAGCCGGTCGCTGGCGGTCAGGGTGTCGTAGCGCTGCTGATTGTCGACCCACAGGCCGGACAGCAGCGTCGAGTCGGCCAGCCAGCTGCCGCCGCCCACGACCGGTGAGGTCAGGTAACCGCTGCGGGCGGCGTACCCGGCGCGGGCGAGCCGCGCCGTCCCGTCGGCCAGCACCTGGTCGATCTGCGGCGCGATCTCGGGGTGCTCCAATGCGGTACGCCCATAGCTCTCGACGATGGCGAAGACGACGTCCTTGCCGCGTAGCCCGGTCAGCAGCTGATCCGGCGGGACGTCGCGGAACCGGTCCTGCTTCAGCGCGGCGATGAACTGCCGCTGATCCTCGATCCCGGAGGTCACCTGGCGTACGCGGTCGTAGCCGTCACGTCCGGCGACCGGAACGGCGGTGACCAGTTGCGCGCCGGTGATCGCGAGGATCACCCAGCCGACGGCGAGGACGCCGAGCGTGGCGGCGGCCGGCGTACGGTGCTCGACCGACACTCTCGCCAGGCTGCGGAAGGCGACCACGGCCAGCACCAGCACCAGCAGTCCCAGCAGGATCGCGCCGACGATCGCGGCGATCTCGACCGGGCGGCCGCTCGACAGACGCAGGTAGGTCGCGCCGGAGCCCAGGAAGCTCCAGTCGGCGACCGGATCGAACGGCCGGTCGAGAACGGTGGAGAAGCCCAGGCTGAGGATCTTCAACACGGCGAGTACGCCCAGCAGGACGCCGATGACGGGGACGGCGACGCGACGGGCCTTCGGCGGCAGCACCAGGATCAGGCCCAGGCCGACGATCAGGTCGATCGGGAGACGGACGAACGCCGCCGGGGTCAGCCGGACGGACTCGTCCGGGGCGATCATGAGGAGGACGAGCACGAGGACGGCGAAGACCGCCGCCCCGATCGCCAGCGGACGCCGGATGCGCACCCCGCCATCATCGCAGCTGGCACGGCCCGGCTGCGATCCCGGGGGCGAGGCTTGGCCACGTCAGCCGAAGATCGTGTGGCCGCCGAGTCTGGCCTTGGCCGCGAGGTATCCGGCATTGGCCGGCGACAGGTGCACCCCGGTCGCCACGTGCTCGGTCACGGCGATGCCGAGCCGGTCCAACTGCTCGGCCTTGTCGGGGTTGTTGCTGAGCAGCGCGATGCGGCCCGCACCGAGCGCGTGGAGCATCTGGGCGGCGACGGTGTAGTCCCGCTCGTCCTCGGCGTGCCCGAGCGCGAGGTTCGCCTGATAGGTGTCGAGCCCAGCATCCTGCAGCGTGTACGCCTCCAGTTTGGCGTACAGGCCGATCCCCCGTCCCTCCTGCCGCAGGTAGAGCAGGTATCCCCCGGCGGCGGTGATCCGTTCGGCCGATTCGCGTAGCTGCGGGCCGCAGTCGCACCGCTGGCTGCCGAAGACGTCGCCGGTCAGGCATTCGCTGTGCGGGCGTACCAGTGGCGGGCGACCGGGCGGGATCGTGCCGAGCCGCAACGCGACGTGTTCGCGGTCGTCGACCAGGCCGGTGAACGAGACGACGCAGGCCATGGTCGCGTACCCGTCGGCGAAGCGCAGCGGGACGGTGACCTCGGTCCGGATCTCGGCCGGCGGGATCGGCTCGGGCGTCATCCGGCGCCCCCGGACGCGTCGCAGCGCGGCGAGAGTGCGTACCGCATCAGCACGACGTCGCCGATCTGGCGTACCTCGGCGAGGGCCGCCCGGCGTCCGGGGTGGAAGGGGAACCGGCCGTCGCCGACGAATCGCCGCCCCCGGGAGTCGCCCACGAAGAACGGGGCCACCACCAGGTGCAACTCGTCGGCCAGGTCGGCGGTGAGGAACTGGGTGTGCACGGTGCCGCCGCCTTCGACCATCAGGCGGCGTACGCCCCGGGCGTAGAGGTCCTCGGTCAGCGCCCGCAGATCGACCGGCTGCCCGCCGTCGACGATCGTGGCGCAGCCGCCCAGGCGGGACTTGGCTTCGCTGACCGAGTCGCTCTGGCAGTACACGAGCTTCTCCGCGTCGCCCGCCGCGAAGAACGCCGCCTCCGGGTCGAGCAGCGCCGACCCCGTGACGGTCACCTTCATCGGGCTCGACGGCAGGCCCAGGCGTACGCGTTCGTCCCGCCGGTCGTCCGAACGGATCAGCAGGCGGGGATTGTCGTGCCGGATGGTGGTCGCGCCGACGAGGATGGCGTCGTGCGCCGCGCGTACGGCGTCCACGCGGTCGAAGTCGGCTTCGTTGGACAGCAGCAGCCGGTCCTCGGTCGGGCCACTGAGGTAGCCGTCGATCGACATGCTGCAACTGAGCAGGATGTACGGGCGGTCAGCCATGGACGGCCACCCCCTCATCCAGAGTGGACGGTTTGAGCACCCGGGCGAGCAGCACGAGCGCGCCCGGCAGGCAGGCCGCCAACCCCAGTACGCCGTACGTCACCGCGGTGGCGACGCCCTGCTCGGCAGTCAGCCCGGCAGCGCCGAACGCCCAGGCGGCGACACCTTCGCGGGGCCCCCATCCGGCGAGGTTCAGCGGCAGCATCATCGCCAGCAACGCGCACAGAGTCAGCGGCAGCAGCCGGGTCAGCGACGCCGTCGCGCCCGCCGTCCGGGCCGCCACGACGAACGTGGTCAGGTGCCCGGCGAGGATGACCGCCGACAGCCCGGCGACCCCGAGCCACGGCATCTCAGCGATCCTCCGCCGCTGCCGCCACGCCAGGACTCCGGCCGGCACCGCCAGCGGGATCAGGGCGTAGCGGGCGTAGCCGCGTACCGGGGACGGCAAGAGGGCCAGCAGCACCACGCCCAGCGCGACGACCACCGCCTGACCGGCGATCCGCTCGACCGCGACCGAGCGCACCCCGAGCCGGACGTCGCCGATCGACCGTCCATGCCGGACGGCGCGATGCACGTCGCCCGCGATCCCGCCGGGCAGCGTCGTGTTGAGGAACTGTGCCCGGTAGTACGCCGCGACCGCGCGCGGGAACGGCAGGCTCACCCCCAACCGGGCCGCCACCAGCCGCCAGCGCCACGCCGAACACACCGTCGTCAGGGCACCCGCCGCGAGCGCGACTCCGATCGCGACCGCGTCGATCCGGCGTACGCCGGCCAGGAACGGGCCGGCGCCCACCCGCCACAAGAGAACGGCGAGCAGGGCGAAGCCGCCGATCGCCCGGGCCCACCCCCAGAACGGGCGGTTCGATCTGGACGCGGTCATCCACACACCCTAACTACCGCCGGTTCCGCTGGGACTAAACATCGTCGGACCGCCGGTGCGACCGGCGCGGCGGAGGTTTCCGCCCGGCCGTCCGAAATCCGGGCGGGGGATGCGATGAGTTCGGCCGGATGCGGCAGTCTGAGGACATGACGATCATTGACGAGTCACCGACGAACCAAAGGGGATCATCGTGAAGTTCCAGGCCGTCATCGAACTGCACGGCAAGACCGCGACCGGCATCGTCGTCCCGGACGAGGTGGTCGAGGCGCTCGCGGCGGGCAAGCGCCCGGCGGTGCGGGCGACCATCCGCGAGCACACCTACGAGACGACCATCGCGCCGATGGGCGGCCGGTTCCTGATGCCGGTCAGCTCCGACGTACGCGCCGCGGCCGGCGTCGCCGCCGGCGACGAGGTCGAGGTGACGGTCGAGGTCGACGCCGCGCCTCGGCAGGTCGAGGTGCCGGACGACCTGGCAGCGGCGTTGGACGCCGTGCCCGCCGCCCGCAAGACCTTCGACGGGCTCTCGGTGAGCCTGCGCAAGTACCACGTGACACAGGTGACCGGGGCGAAGACCGACGAGACCCGGCAGCGGCGGATCGAGAAGTCGGTCGCCACTCTCGCCGAGGGCCGCGCCCGCTAGAGCCGGGGGCATGTCCTGCTGGAGCCGGGGCATGTCCTGCTAGAGCCGGGGGCACGTCCTGCTAGAGCCGGGGGCACGTCCTGCTAGAGCCGGGGGCACGTCCTGCTGGAGCCGGGGTACGTCCGCTAGCACCGAGGTCCGCGCCCGCTGGCACTCGAAGATCGCCCGACCGGGAAGATAGGAGACGTGCTCGGTCTCGAACTCGTCGTGCTGCTCGGCCTCGCGCTGCTGGTCTGCGGTCTGCTGGCCCGGCGTACCGGGGTCGCCCCGCCGGTGCTGCTGCTGATCTGCGGCGTGCTGCTCGGGTTCATCCCGGTGCTTCGGGAGGTGCACCTGCCGCCCGAGATGGTGCTGCTGTTGTTCCTGCCCGCCCTGCTGTACTGGGAGAGCATCACCACCTCGCTTCGCGAGATCCGCAACAACCTGCGGGTGATCGTGCTGGTCAGCACCGTGCTCGTGATCGGGACGGCGGCCGCGGTCGCCTGGGCGGCGCACGCGCTCGGGATGCCGTGGGGTCCCGCCTGGGTGCTCGGGGCGGCGGTCGCACCGACCGACGCGACGGCGGTCGGGGTGCTGGCGCGGGCGCTGCCGCGCCGACAGGTCACCGTGTTACGGGCCGAGAGCCTCATCAACGACGGCACCGCCCTGGTCATCTACGGACTGGCGGTCGGGGTCACCGTCGGCGAGGAACATCTGAGCACCCTGCACGTGAGCTGGCTGTTCGGAGTCGCGTACGCCGGAGGGGCGCTGGCCGGAGCCCTCGTGGGCTGGCTGTCGGTGCAGTCCCGCCGCTGGATCGACGACCGTGTGCTGGGCAACGTCGTGACGATCCTGACGCCGTTCTCGGCGTTCCTGCTCGCCGAGTTGATCGACGCGTCCGGGGTGCTGGCGGTCGTCGTGGCGGGCCTGTGGCTGAGTCAAGCCGGGCCACGGGTCATCCGGGCGGAGGCCCGTCAGCAGGCCGAGGCGTTCTGGTCGATGGCGACCTACCTGCTCAACGGAACGTTGTTCGTCCTCATCGGGCTCCAGGTGCACGACGCCGTACGCGGTCAGGACGGCAAGGCGTTCACCGACGGGCTGACGGCGGTCGCGATCATCTCGGCGGTGGTCATCGGCACCCGGTTCGTCTGGCTGTTCACCACGCCGTACCTGATCCGTGCGCTGGATCGGCGGCCGCAGCAGCGGCTGCGCCGGATGGGGCCACGGCCGCGCGTGGTCAGCGGCCTGTCCGGCTTCCGGGGCGCAGTGTCGCTGGCCGCCGCGCTCGCGGTGCCCCGGCTGATGGCGTCCGGGGAGCCGTTCCCGAACCGAGACATGATCATCTTCGTGACGACTGGCGTCATCGTGGTGACCTTGGCGCAGGCGCTGCTCCTGCCCCGGGTCGTACGCTGGGCGCACCTCCCGCCGGACACCTCGCCGGCCCAGGAGCGGCACCTCGCGGAGACGACCGCGACGGAGGAGGCGCTCGCGGCGATGCCCCGGATCGCCGGCGATCTCGGGGTCGAGCCGAAGGTGGTCGACCGGCTGCGCCACGAGTACGAGAAGCACCTGCGGGTGCTGCGGGCGTCCGAGCCCGACGTCGACGATCAGCCCGCGCTGACCTACGACCAGCAGTACACCGAGCTCAAGCTGGCCGTGCTGGCGTACAAGCGGGCCACCGTGGTGCGGCTGCGCGACGACGGCAGCATCGACGACATCGTGCTGCGCAACGTGCAGACCCGGCTGGATCTCGAAGAGGTGCGGCTGACCCGCCACGAGGCCCTCGAATAGCCGCGCCGAACAGCCGCCCGAGCAGCTGGCTTAGGGTGATCACATGCGCACCACCACGTTGGGAACCCGAGGTCCGGAGGTCGGCGTCGTCGGTCTCGGCTGCATGGGCATGAGCCACGCCTACGACGATCCGGCCAACCGCGACGACGACGTCTCGATCGGCGTGATCCGGCAAGCCCTCGACCTCGGGGTCACCCTCATCGACACCGCCGACGTCTACGGCCCGTACACGAACGAGGAACTCGTCGGCCGGGCGCTGACCGGGGCGTACCGGGACCGGGCGGTGCTGGCCACCAAGGTCGGCCTCGTTCCCGACGGCAGCTCGGACAGCACCTCGCCCAACTACGGCCGCAACGGGAGCCCCGAGTACATCCGCCGGGCGATCGACGCGAGCCTGCGCCGGCTCGGCACCGATCACGTCGACCTCTACCAGCTGCACCGCGTCGATCCCACCGTCCCGATCGAGGAGACGTGGGGCGCGATGGCGGAGACCGTCGCGGCGGGCAAGGCCCGGCAGATCGGCCTGTCGGAGGTGACCGCGGACGAGATCCGGCGGGCGCAGACGGTGCACCCGGTCGCGTCGGTGCAGTCGGAGCTGTCGTTGTGGACGCGTGATCCGCTGGCCGAGGTGCTGCCCTACTGCGTACGCGAAGGCATCGCGTTCCTGCCGTTCTCGCCGCTGGGCCGCGGCTTCCTCGCGGGCCGGGTCTCGTCCTTCGACGAATTGCCCGCCGACGACTTCCGGCGGCGACTGCCGCGTTTCCAGCAGGACGCGCTGCGGGCCAACCTGGCCCTGGTCGGCCGGGTCCAGGCGGTCGCCGACCGGATCGGGGCCACGCCCGCACAGGTCGCGCTGGCCTGGGTCCTCGCACAGGGCGAGTGGGTCGTCCCGATCCCGGGTACGAAGACCCCGAAGTACCTGATCGACAACGCGGGCGCGGCCGACGTCCGGCTCAGCGCCGAGGATCTCGCCGACCTGGACGCGCTGCCCGCGCCGGAAGGAAGCCGGTACTAGACATGGCGGTGCTGTACAAAGCCGAGCTGCACCCGTCGAAGCTCGATCTGATCAACGCCTGGCTGCCCGGTCGCCCGTGGTTCGCCGGGCCGGTCGGCGTACCGGTGGACCGGCTGGCGGCCTGCCGATTCGACGACCCGGCCGGTGAGGTGGGCGTCGAGACGATGCTCGTGCGCGCCGGAGACGGGCCGATCTACCACACTCCGCTGACGTACCGGGGCGCGCCGCTGGCCGGGGCGGCGGCCTTCCTGCTGGGCACCTCCGAGCATTCGACACTCGGGACGCGGTGGATCTACGACGCGGTCGGCGATCCGGTCTATGCCGCTGTGCTGGCGGCCGCCATCGTCTCCGGCGGCGGCGAGGCCGAGGAGTACATCGAGGACGAGGACGGCCGCCAGCAGCGTCGCGAGCCCGCGATGACGGTGCGCGGCAGCGGCGTACCGGGGGCCGTCGCGGCGCGGATCAGCGTCGTCCGCGAGGTCGTCGACAGCGATCCGGCCGTCGTCGTGACGGACGGCGCGCAGCTGCACGTGGTCCGGGTCGTCGGCACGCCCGTCGCGGGCGCGACCCTGACCGCGACCTGGCCCGGCGCGACGGCCGTGCTCGCGTCACTATGAGAACTACGTCGCGGTAAGGGCTACAGGGCCGCCGCGAACCGGCGGACCGTCTCGTCCCAGCCGGTCAGGCTCGACCGGCGGGCCAGCGCGGCGGTCCGCAGGTCCGCGCGTACGTGCGGGTCGGTGAGCCACGAACGCACGGCCCGCGCGAAGGACGCCGGGTCGTCGGGCGGCACGAGCAGCCCGCCCCGGCCCAGCGCCTCCGGCACGCCACCGACGTCCGCCGCCACCACCGGCATGCCTTGGGCCAACGCCTCCCCGATCACCATGCCGTAGGTCTCCCCCC
The DNA here is from genome assembly GCF_024172085.1 of Hamadaea flava. Lineage (NCBI taxonomy): Bacteria > Bacillati > Actinomycetota > Actinomycetes > Micromonosporales > Micromonosporaceae > Hamadaea > Hamadaea flava. The sequence goes on from NZ_JAMZDZ010000001.1 coordinate 530,574, forward strand.
GGCTCGCGAGACACAGCAAATCGCCATTCCAACGAGTACGCACACCGCCGAGCACGATCCGGTCGGTCAGGCCGGCGGCATCGATCTGCTTCCGCAATGCGTCCACATAGGCCGGATCGCGGTCGAGCGGGCCGGCGCAGTCGAGCGTCCACTCCAGATCCGTCAGGGTGGCGAGCGCGTCCACGAGGATGTCCTGGCCTTTGCCGGGGGTGACGGCCGCGACGCAGATCAGCTGCGTTCCGGCGGCCGTACCGGGGTGGATCGGCCGCGCGTCCACCCCGGGTTCGGCAACGTGCACCCGGTCGCCCCGGTACGCGTACCAGCTGCTGACGAGCCGGCGGGTCCACTGGCTGGTGGTGACGACGGCGCTGACCGACCGCAGCGCCGCCGCTTCCTCTGGTGTGGACAGTGGCATGTGCATCAGCAGGATCAGTCGAAGCCGCTGATGCCGGGCGAGCACCGCGGGCGCGGCGGAGCCGATGAGCCCGTCGACGACCACCGTCGCCCGGTCAGGCAGTGCCGCGAGCGCCTGGTCGAGCCGGTCGAGGTCGGCCGGCGACGGATGGGGCCAGGCCCCCGCGACCGGATGCTCGGCCGGAACCCGGCCCACGATGCCTAGCCGGTCGATGACGTGACGGTCGTAGACGTTGCCGCCGCTGGGGGTGGCGTCGATGTCGCTCGGGACGACGAAGTGGACGGTCTGAACGGCCGATGTCATAGGGCTCGTTCGTAGGTGGCCCAGGCGATGTGGGATTCGTGGAGCGTCACGGCGAGGCCGCTGAGCCCCCGCGCGGTCTCGCCGAGCTGCCCGGAGTGGACGCCGTCGGCGAGCCGGTCGGCGATCGCCCGCGCGAGCACCTCGGTGGTGGTGTTGAGCCCGGTGAACTCGGGCAGCTCGTCGAGATTGCGCAGGTGGTACGCGCCGACGATCTGCTTGAGCGTGTCCGCCGCGAGCGCGATGTCGACCACGACCCCGTCGGCGTCCAGATCGGACCGTTTGAACGTGGCGTCGACGACGAAGGTCGCGCCGTGCAGTCGCTGGGCGGGCCCGAAGGTCTCGCCGTGGAAGCTGTGCGCGATCATCATGTGGTCCCGGACGGTGACGCTGAACAATGGACTCTCCCCGGCTCTGTTCGGAATCATGGTCGGATTACTGGTCGGCGTAGGTGATGACGTGGCACATCGGCAGGTCGCCGGCCGCGATGCGGGGCAAGACGGCCGGCAGCTCCCCGAACGGCGACTCCCCGTCGAGCAGCGCGTCGAAGACGGGGTCTTTGAGCAGGTCAAGTGCGGTACGCAGCCGGTCGCCATAGGTCCGGCTGTCCCGGCGGGCCGGCGCGACCCGGCCCACCTGGCTGCTGCGGATGGTGATCCGTCCGGAGTGGAAGACGCCCCCGAGCCCGAGGCTGACCTCCCGGTCGCCGTACCAGCTCAGTTCGGTGATCGTGCCCTCGTCGCGCACCACGTCGAGCGCCGTACGCAGGCCCGCCTCGGCCGCGCTGGCATGGTAGACCAGGTCGCGGCCGGTCCGGGCGTCGGCCGGGGTCGCGAAGCGTACGTCGAGTTTCCGGGCGACCTCCCGCTTGGCCTCGTCGACGTCGACGAGTTCGACGTCCGCGCCGGGGATCTTGGCAAGTACGGCGGCGACCCCGCAGCCGACCATGCCCGCGCCGATGACCGTGATCCGGTCGCCGACCAGCGGCGGCGTGTCCCACAGCGCGTTGACCGCCGTCTCCACCGTGCCCGCGAGCACGGCACGTTTCGGATCCACGCCCGGGGGAACCTCCACCACGGCGCTTCTCGGCACGACGTACCGGGTCTGATGCGGATGCAGGGCGAACACGGTCGTCCCCACATCCGGTCCGGCCTCGATCACGCCGACGCTGAGGTAGCCGTACTTGACCGGTGCCGGGAACTCGCCCGCCTGGAACGGGGCGCGCATCCGGGCGTACTGGCCGGGGGGCACCTCGCCCCGGAAGACGAGGGTCTCCGTGCCCCGGCTGACGCCGGAGTAGAGCGTACGGACTTCGACGTCGTCGGAGCCCCGTTCCGGCAATGGCTCGTCGCGGATCTCCCCGACGCCGGGCGTACGCACCCAGAAGGCGCGGGCAGTGGAAGTCCCCATAATTGATGATTGTGCCGATGATGCGTACCGGACCGGTGACAGGGCTCGCCGTGCAGGTCGGTCTCCTTGCCGGACTTTCCGTCTCGGTGGGGCTGACCGGGCTCGGCTGGACCCTGGGCGTGGCCTACGGGCTGGCCGTCGCCGGGCTGCTGACCTGGGCGTTGTGGACGGCTGGGCGAGGTCTGGGGCCCGCCGACGGGATCACGCTCGCCCGCGCCACGCTGGTCGGCGGGATCTTGGCGATGACCGTCGGCGTGCCGGGGCCGGTGTGGGTGATCGTCTGGACGTCGACGCTGGCGCTGGTCCTCGACGCGATCGACGGCTGGATCGCGCGGCGTACCGGGACGGACTCGCCGCTGGGTGCCCGGTTCGATATGGAGGTCGACGCGTTCCTGCTGCTCGTGCTGGCGATCTACGTCGGGCGGTCGGCCGGGCTGTGGGTGGCGCTCATCGGGTTCATGCGCTACCTGTACGCCCTCGCCGGCTGGCTGCTCCCCTGGCTGCGCGGCCAGGTGCCCTACCGGTACTGGCGCAAGGTCGTCGCCGCCGTCCAGGGCATCGTCCTGGTCTGCGCGGCCTCGGGACTGTTCCCGCACTGGCTCGTCCTCACGACCTTGGCGGTGGCGTTGGCGCTGCTGCTCGAATCGTTCGGGCGCGACGTCGTATGGCTGGCCGCGCAGCGCTTCCCCGCGTTGCGGCGGCTGGGGCCGCTAGTCTTCCCGACGGCCGCAAATGCCCGCGCCTGGGACGGCCGTCCGCTTGTACGCTCCTCCGCGTGACCGACGGGGAGATAAAGATCCGGCGCGCCGCGCGAGTGCTGCTGCTGGACGCCGACGACCGAGTGCTCATGTTGAAGATCCATGACCCGTCCGCAGTACGCGGCCCGGGTCCGCTGCCGAGCATGGATTTCTGGCTCCTCGTCGGCGGCGGGCTGAACCCGGAGGAGAGCTACGAGCAAGCCGCTCGGCGGGAGGTATTCGAGGAGACCGGCATCACCGACCTCGTCCTCGGCCCGTGCATCCTGCGGCAGGAGAAGGTCGTCGAGAACCCGTACGGCGAACTGCAGCACGTCAAGCAGCAGGTCTTCGTCGGCCGGGTGCCGTCGGGCGTACCGGTGAGCTTCGACGGGCACGAGCCGCTGGAGGCCTCCACGACCCTCGGCTACGAGTGGTTCACCCATGCCCAGGTGCTCGCCCGTGAGCCCTACGAGACGTTCGTGCCGCTCGGTCTCGGCAAGCTGATGGGCGAAGTCCTTCTAGGCTGAGCAGATGGACGTGTTCGCCCGCGCGTGGGGCATCACCCGGTCGATGGCGATGTACCACGGGATCCCCGGCCGGCAGCGGCGGATGCGCCGGTTCTACGGCCAGTTCCTCGGCCCCGGCGAGGTCGGCTTCGACATCGGCGCGCACGTCGGCAACCGCGTACGCGCCTGGCGGGCGCTGGGAGCCCGGGTGATCGCGGTCGAACCGCAGCCCGACTTCATCCGGCTCCTGCGGATCATGTTCGGCCGGTCGCGCGCCGTCGTCCTGGTGCCATCGGCGGTCGGCGCCACCGCCGGCCGCACCACGATGGCGTTGTCGTCGGCGACCCCGACGGTCTCCTCGATGTCGCCGGAGTGGATCACCTCGGTCACCCGGGACGACCGATTCTCCAGCATCCACTGGGATCGCACCGTCTCAGTCGACGTGATCACCCTGGACCAACTCGTCGCGGCCTACGGCGTACCAGCGTTCGTGAAGATCGACGTGGAGGGCTTCGAACTGGAGGCGCTCCGCGGTCTGTCCCACCCGGTACGCGCGCTGTCGTTCGAATACCTGCCGCCCGCGCACGAGGCCGCGCTCGCGTGCCTGGACCTGGTCGAGAAGCTGGGCGGCTACGAATACAACTACTCGCCGGTCGAGACCATGCGCCTGGCCTCGGCGGACTGGCTCGACGCGGCCGGGCTCACCACGTTGCTGGACCGGTTCCGCCCGCTCGGCCGATCGGGCGACGTGTACGCGCGCCGCCGCTGACGCGACCCGGCCCGCTGACGCGGTTCCCCGGCGCGACGCGGCACCCCCATGGCCCGGCGCCCCGAGCGGCCCGGTTCATGATCTCCGGAGCGTGGCGCACCTGATCTTGGCGCGATCACGTGCGCCACCGTCCGGAGATCGCCAGCGTCACGGCCAGGTGAGGCCGAGCACCTCGGCAAGTTCCTTGTCGGCCGGCTCGACCAGGTGGCGGCCGTCCGGGAGGGCGACGACCGGGATCGACATGCGCCCGTCCTGCACCTGTTGGACGTAGTCGCGCGCGGCGTCGTCGGCGTCGGTGTCGATCCAGGCGTACTCGACGCCGTTGCGGTCGAGGAACCGCTTGGTGCGTACGCAGTCGCCGCACCAGGTCGCGCCGTACACCGTGAGGGTGTCAGTCATGCCTTGATCAAGTCCGGCTCGCCGCCGCCTATTCCCGCCGCCATGGCGACCGCCTGCCTACCTGAGGCCGGCTTTGGCGCGTACGCGGGCGGCCTGGGCGTCGTCGAGACCGTCGAGAACGGACAGTGCCTGCCGCCAGGCCTCCCGGGCGTCGCCGGTCCGGCCGGTCGCCGCGTACGCGTCGCCGAGGCGGTCGAGGGTGGCGGCCTCGTCGATCGGCTGCTCCGCGTCGCGCAGCAACGGCAGCGCCCGGTGGTAGCAGGCGATCGCGTCGTCGAGCCGGCCGAGCCCGGCGTACGCGAAACCCATGCTGTCCCAGGCGAGCGCCTCGCCACCGGGGCAGTCGTGCTGAGCGAGCAACGCCTGGGCCGCACCGCAGTCGGCGAGCCCCTGCTCGTACGCGCCGAGGTGGGCCGCCGCCCAGCCGAGGCAGTTGAGCGCGCGGCCTTCGCCGATGGGGTCGCCGAGGACGCGGAACACGTCCCGTGCCGCCTCGGCGTGTGTCACCGCGTCGCCGGGCCGGCCGAGATAGTCGGTGTTCAGCCAGCTCAGCCCGAGCCGGGCGTGGCCCTGACCGGCCAGGTTGCCGGCCGAGGCGAACAGCTCCAGGGCGGCGGTCAGGTGCCGCACGGCCTGGTCGGCTCCCTCGGTGAAGGCGTGCACGCGGGCCAGGACGAGGTGCGACCGGGCCTGGTCGAGAATGTCCCCCGCCGCTTGGGCGGCGTTCAGCGCCGTCGTCTGGCAGCGCAGCAGCGCCGGCCAGTGGGCGTACTGCTGCTGGTAGCCGGCGACGGCCCAGGCGATCTCGCAGGCGTAGGCCCAGCGCCCGGCAGCCACGCAGCGGTCCACGACGACGGTCAGCGGATGCTCCTCGGCGGCGAACCAGGCGACCGCCTCGGCCCGCCCGGAGATCTCCGTGATCGTGACGCCGGGCTGGGGACCGGCCGGGGCAGGCCGCACCCGATGCGGGCTGAACTCCGCGTTCGCCCGGTACGCCGTGTGCAGGTAGTGCTCGGTGAGCCGCAGTTCGGCCTCCGGGTCGGCGTCGGCCGCCGCGATGTCGTCGGCGTACTGGCGGAGCAGGTCGTGCAGTTCGTAACGCAGGTGGCGGCGTTCGGCCAGCAGGTTGGCCCGCATCAGCTCGGTGAGCGCCCGCCCGGCGTCGGCGGCGGGCACGCCGGCGAGACTGGCCGCGGCGGCGACGGTGACCGTCCCACCCGGATGCAGGCTGAGCAGCCGGAACAGTCTGGCCGCAGCTGGACTCAAGTCCTGGTAGGACTGCTCGAACGCGGTGCGCAGGTCGCTCATGAGGTCGTCGTCGACGACCGCGCCCAGGCCGCTGCTCTGCTCGAACCGGCGGCTCAGCTCGGCCAGCGACGCGTGCGGCCGCAACGCGACGTGCGCGCCGACGACGGCGAGCGCGAGCGGCAGACCGCCGCAGCGGCGCAGGATCTCGTCGGCGGCGGCGGGTTCGCCGCGCATGCGGTCCGCGCCTATCCGCGTACGCAGCAGGTCGCGTGCTTCCCCATCAGCCAGCGGCTCCAACGGCACCGGCTGCGCGCCGTGCGAGACGACCAGCCCGGTCAGCTGCTTGCGGCTGGTGATCAGGGTGAAGCAGCCGGGCGCGGCCGGCAGCAGCGGGCGTACCTGATCGGGGTGGCGGGCGTCGTCGAGGACGACCAGCATCCGCCGGCCGTGTAGCAGACTCCGGAACAGCGTCGCCTGAGCGTCCACTCCGGACGGTACGCGGTGGGCGGGCACTCCGAGCGTGTCGAGGAACCCGCGCAGCACACCCGCGGCGTCGGCGGGCGTCGTGTCCGGCGCGAATCCCCGCAGGTCGGCGTACAGCTGACCGTCGGGGAACCGGTCGGCGGCCGCATGTGCCCAGGTCAGGGCGAGCGAGGTCTTGCCGACCCCGGCGGTCCCCCAGACCACGGCGATGCTGTGCCGGCCCGGGACGGCGTCGAGCGAGGCCAGCTCGGCGGCCCGGCCGACGAAGCCCGCGCACGGCTGTGGCAGCGCGGCGGGGACCAGTTCGATGGCGCCCGGCGCGGGCGGGGCGGCCAGCTGGGCGTCCTGCCGCAGGATCGCCAGGTGCAGGTCGCGTACGCCGGGACCGGGCTGGATGCCGAGCTGCTCGGTGAGACTGACCCGCAGGTGCTCGTACGCCTCCAGCGCCTCGGCCTGCCGGCCGCTGCGGTACAGGGCGAGCATGAGCGTCCGGGTCAGCGGCTCGCGCAGCGGATCCTCGTCGATCATGCGCTCCAGGCGCGGGATGAGCGTGTCGTAGCGGCCCAGGGCCAGCTCCGCCTCGGCGAGCTGCTCGTACGCGCGCCGCCGTTCCTCCGCCAGCCGCTGGCGCTCGATTCCGGCGTACTCGGAGGTCACGTCGGCCAGCGCCTCGCCCCGCCACAGGTGCAGCGCCTGATGGAGCAGGCCGGCGGCGTTCGCCGGGTCGGTGGCGGCCACCGCCGCGGCGCGGTGCACGGTCGCCCGGAAGGTTGTCAGGTCGATGTCCTCGTCTCCTGCCTCCAGCAGATAGCCGCCGTCCAGGGATCGGATCACCGCCGCCCGTGCCCCGGCGGCCACGGTGCGCCGCAGCGCCGACACCGCCCCGTGGACCTGCGTACGCGCCGACGCGGGCGCCGCCTCGCCCCAGATCGCGGGGATCAGCCGGTCGAACGTGACGACCCGGTTGGCATGGAGCAGCAGGTACGCCAGCACGCCTCGATGCTGGGGCCGGACGGCGGCGGCCGCCCCGCCGGAGAGGCTGACTTCCAGAGGTCCCAAGAGCCCGAACGTCGGCATCGTCGCCCTCCAGTCGCGCGCGCCCGGGGGTGGTGGGCGCACCGATTGGCAGCCTAACCGATCATGGGCGCATCTTGATCTGTCGATAATGGAGCGCGTGCCAGCCGCCGGACCGCCACCCCTACGACCAGGGCGGCGTCGAGGAAGCCGAACTCCCGCGAGTCGTAGCTCACGGCCGGATTGTCGCCGAGCACGACGAGCCGGCCGGGCGGAACGCGCCCGTGTTCGTCCCCGATGGACAGTCGCGCGGGGACGGGATCACCGGCGACCGCCACGACCCGTTTCACGAGCAGCCGGTCGTCCGGCAGCATCCGGCGTACGCGCGACGAATCGGTGACATCGGCGATCGCGGACAGCTCCGGGGTGCCGGCCGGACTGCGGAACACCACCGGCATCCCCGGCCGCACCCGGTCGGCGGGCGTACGCCGGACCAGCAGGCGGTCCCCCGGCGCGTACGCGGGCAGCATGCTGTGGCCGTCCACGGTGACGATCAGCAACCGGCGTCGCAGCAGATCCCAGATCACGATCCGACCTCCTGCGCATATCCGGCCGCCTGCAGCCGGAACAGCCGCGCGTACTCGCCGTCCAGGGCCAGGAGCGACGAGTGGTCGCCGGTCTCGGCGACGCGGCCGTCCCGCAGGACGTAGATGAGGTCGGCGTCGCGGACGGCCGACAGGCGGTGCGAGATCAGCAGATTCGTCCGGCCGAGCCGGGCGGTCCGCAACGACCGGTGCAGCTCGTGTTCAGCCTGCGGGTCGAGGCCCGAGCTGGGCTCGTCGAGGATCATCAGGTCGCAGCCTTCCCGCAGCAGCCCCCGGGCGACGGCGACGCGCTGCCACTGGCCGCCCGACAGCACCGTCCCCGCTTCATCGTCGCCGTCGAAGAACGCCCGGGTCAGCATGGTCTGATAGCCGCGCGGCAGCTCACGCAGGACGGAGTGGACTCCGGCGCCGGCGGCGGCGGCCTCGACCCGGCCCGGATCGTCTCGGGCGGTCAGATCGCCGAGCGCGATGTTGTCGGCGGCGCTCACGTCGTAGGTCATGAAATCCTGGAACACCGCCCCGATCCGCGTACGCAGCTGGGCCGGGTCCGCGTCGCGCAGATCCACGCCGTCCCAGCCGATCGTGCCCTGGCTCGGGTCGTAGAGCCGGCACAGCAGCTTGACCAGTGTGCTCTTGCCCGAGCCGTTCAGGCCGACCAGCGCCACCGTCGAGCCGGCCGGCAGCAGCAGGTCGACCCCGCGCAGCACCCACGGATGGCTCTCGTCGTACCGGAACCACACGTCGCGCAGGCGTATCCCCTGCCGCAGCGACGGCACCGGCACGGGGACGGGCGGCACGGGCAGATCCGGCGGCGTACGCAGAATCTCGGCGTACGCCGCGAAGAACATGCCCTGCGCGTGGAGGTTGGCCGTCGTGGCGACCACCATGGCCAGGCCGGACTGCGTACTGGCGATGGCGGCGAGGAAGATCGACACGTCGCCGAGGGACAGTTCGCCGCGCCGGGCGGCCAGGGCGGCCCAGATCAGCCCGGCTCCGGCCACGACGGCGGTGAGCGCGGCCAGTCCGGTGTGCCCGCCGACCTCCCGCCGTTCCATCCGGCGGATCGCGGTGTCCGCTGTGGACCGTTCGCGCATCATCAGCGTACGCAGGAACCCGCCGGTGCCGAACAGGCGGATCTCCTTGGCGGCCTGCGTACCGGTGAGGAGCTGGCTGTAGAAGTACTCCCGGCGATGGTTGGGCTCGACGCCGATCTGCGCGGCGGCCCGGCGTCGGGCGAGGTACAGCTCGGCGACCAGCATCGGCACGGCGGCGCACACCAGCACCACCGTCATCGCCGGGCTGAGAACGAGCAGCGAGCCGATGAAGCCCGCCAGGAGCAGCACACCCCGGCCGAGCCCGAGGACGCCGTCGAGCAGCTGACCGGCGTTGTCGCAACCGCGTCGGGCGACCCGCAACCGGTCGAGGTACGCCGGATCCTCGAACCGGCGCAGCCCGACGAGACGGCCGGTCGCGGCGAAGAGGCGTTCGGTCGCTACGGCGCTCAGCCGGCGGCTCGCCTCGTTGCTCAGGAACAGGCTGATCCGGGGCAACGACGCGGCGATCACGCCGAGCGCGGCGAGCCCGACGACGTAGGCCGTGATCGGTCCCGTCCCGGCCAGCCGATCCAGCAGCAGCTTGGTCAGCCAGGCGAGCAGCACCGGGACGACCGCCTCGGCCACCGTCACGGCGACGTACGCGGCCGCCACACCCGGGGCGGCCGCGCCGACCAGTCCGGCGAATTGGCGTACCGCGCCGGACCGGGGCTGATCACGCATGGGCGGGTACGCGGTCCGGCAGTTCCTCCACGCGCATGCCGTTGGCGGTCACGACGCCGTCGGACAGTACGCACAGACCGGGGAACCCGGCGACGGCGAACGCCTCGGACAACGGACCGGAGTGGGGCTCGACGACGACGCGGGCGGTGCCTGCCAGCTGATCGGCGTACTCGCTGAAATCCTGCGCGTCGGTGACCACGACGGCCAGGACCTTCTCGCGCGGGAAGCGCGCCGCGTAGTCGGCGAAGCGCGGGACGGCGGCGCGGCAGGGCTTGCAGGTGGGGCTGAAGAAGCCGACGAGCGCGTCCCCGGTCAGTTCGGCCGAATCGACGATGTCACCGTCCAGTGTGGTCGTGGTGAAGGCTCCGACCCGGCTGCCCGGCTGGAGCACCGGATTCTCGGGCAGCGTGAAGGCGTTGTCCTGGCTCTGCTGGGCGGTCTGCTCGCGGAGCCGCCGCAGTACGCCGAACAGCAGGAACAAGTTGAGCAGGGTGAGCACGGCGAGGATGATGACCGCCGCGGTGAGAGTCGCCATTTCCGGCCTCCATGCCGTTGAGAGGAAGACGGCGGGGCCCGGTGCCGGACCCCGCCGAACGGGGCTGCGTCAGCAGCCACCGCAGCTGGCGTAGCTGGTGGAGCAGCCTTCGTTGAGGCAGCACACCCGGGTCACCTTCTGGCCCAGGTAGCTACGCGGCGCCGGACAGTCCTGGCACCACGACGTCACCGAGCATCCGGCGGCGACGCGGGCCTTGGGGACGACGAGCCCCAGCAGGCGATCGGCCAACTTACCCATGGGAATCTCCTTTCTCGTGGGTTCGGCAGCACGCTGTCACGCGTCGCTACGATCCGGCTAACCGCCGACTACTGGGGCCCGGACCTCTTGCATCCCGGTGGCCACGATGGATACCGTCCGCTCGTGCCCTACCTTGAGCTGGCCTGCCGCCTGGTGCTGGTGACCGTGTTCGCCACCGCGGTGGCGGGGAAGATCTCCAGCCGCGCGGCCTGGACCGCATTCGTCGACTCGCTGGACCGCATGGACGCCGTCCCGGTTCGTCTGCTCCACCCAGCCGCGTGGGCGTCACTGGCCGCCGAGATCGCGATCTCCCTGCTCCTGGTCGTGCCCGGCCGCCTCTTCGCGGTCGCCGGCTTCGTGATCGCGATCGGACTGCTCGGCTCGTTCACCGCCGCCATCGCGAGCGCGATCCGCCGTGGCAAGAACGCGCCCTGCCGATGCTTCGGCGCCTCGGTCACCCCGCTGGGCTGGAGTCACGTCGGGCGCAACTCGGGCCTGATGGTGCTGGCCGCGGTGGGCTTGACCGCGGCGCTCCGCGGCGGTCCGATCGACATCGCTCCAGCGGTCGTCGCCGCCGCCACTGGCGTCGTCGTGGGCCTGCTCGTCACCCGTCTCGACGATCTGCTCGCGCTGTTCCGCACCCCCTGACAAGCGGCGGTACGCCGTCGTGCTCAGCGGGCGAGCACTTCGGAGGCAGCTGCTACGGCGTACGTGGTGAGCCAGAAGAGTCCGATCAGGAGGCCGATCGCGGCCGGGGTGAGCGCCCGGACGAGGCCCCGGCGGCGGGCGTGCCAGCCGCAGACGATCGCGACGACGCTGGGCGCCATCGCCATGCCGACCAAGGCGAACCGGACGAGTAGGTCCCGCCAGGGATGCGGCGGCAGGTGGTAGTCGGGAATCCAGGCGCGCAGGCCCACCCCGGTCGCCCAGGCGCCGCCGAGCGACATGATCGCGGCGAGCGCCCCGATCCAGGCGTACGCCAGTGTCGGGTCGTCCACCTTCTCCGTCGCGATCGTGTCGGTCGGCGACTCCACCGGCAGTTCCATGGCGCACCTTTCCGCGTACCACATCTGTTGGGGCAAACGCGGAGCGGACCTGGACGTAACGGACTAACCGAGCGCGGCGGCGATCGCGGCGCCCACGAAGACGACCTGAAGCGCGGTACGCAGCGGCAGCGGGGTGGCGGGCTTGCCGCCGAGGGTCAATCCTCGCCGCGCGGCCAGGACGTTCGCGGGGAACATCGCGAGCATCAGCAACGCGAGGCAGATCGCGGCGATCGGGGCGAGCGGCTTGATCAGCAGTCCCACCGCGCCGGCGAGTTCGAGGACGCCGGTCAGCGTGACGAGCAGGTCCGGCCGGGGCAGCCGCGGCGGGATCATGGCGATCATGTCGCGCCGCCAACTGGGCAGGAAGTGCACGACGCCGGTGGTGACGAACATGAGCGCGAGCCCGCCGCGCAGGGCGGGCTGCCAGGTGTCGAGGGCGTCCACGCCGACGAGCCCGAGCAGGCGCAGGACGGCGAATCCGCCGATGAGAGCGATGAGGGGAGCCATCTTCCCGTCTCCAATCTTGTCGTTGCCAAGATTGCTCTCCCGGCGAGAACTTGTCAACGACAAGATTGGTGACGCGCCCCACTCGTTCACCGCGCCGGAAAGACCATGTGCCCGTGGCCTGCGTTCGCCGCAGACCATGTGCCCGTGGCCTGCGTTCGCCGCAGACCACGGGCACATGACCAGGAGAGTGCCTAACCCCGCGCGCGGGAGCGGCGGCGGAACCACCACACCATCAGCGCGGCCGAGACGATCGCGGGCCCGCAGTGCACCAGCAGTACGCCGGCCAGGCTCGGGCCGCCCCAATCCTTGGCGTAGCTGGCCGAATCGGACCAGTCGATGACGAACAGCTCCGCGATCCCCCGGACGATGAACTACGCACCGAACACGAACGCGATGACCAACAACACCTTTCGCATGCCATGATCATCACACAGGCCGACCCGTCAGCGTTTGCGGCCGACGACCACGCCGTTCGCTCCAGGCGCGTCCAGTGGGACGACCCGGACGTCGCTGAAACCTGTGTCGGACAACCAGGCGGCGTACTCCACATCGGAGTAGTTCCGGCCGCCTTCGGTCTCGACGATCATGTTCATCCCCATCAGCGCCGCCTCGGCCGGACCGGTCCGATCGCCGTTGAGCAGCCACTCCGAGACGATCAGGACGCCGTCGGGCGGCAGCGCGGCGTAGCACTTGGCCAGGAGTTCGCGGTTCGTGGCCTCGTCCCAGTCGTGCAGGATCATGCTCAGCAGGATCACGTCGTAGCCGTCCGGCAGCACCGGCTCCGCGCGGAAGTCGCCCGGCACGGTCTCGATCCGGTCGGCCAGCCCGGCCGCCGCGATCTTCCGGTCCGCGATCTCGCACACGTGCGGCAGGTCGTAGACCGCGGCTTTGAGGTGGCTGAAGTTCCGGCACAGTTCGATCGGGTACGCGCCACCGCCGCCACCGACGTCGAGCAGGCGCGCATGCTGCCCGAAGTCGTACGCCGAGGCGAGCGTGCGTGCGGTGAAGATGGAGGTGGAGAACATCGCCTCCCAGAACTCGGCGAGCATCGCCGGGTCGCCGGTCTCGAAGGCCGACCGATCGGTGTCGGGATCCCAGGTCAACGGACGGTCGGTACGCAGCGCTTCGCCGATGCGGTGCCAGGGCAGGTAGGTCTTCACGTCGCAGTACCGGACCTGGCCGCCGAAATAGTAGGGGCGGCCGGCGACGAGGAACTCCTCGGCCAGCGGCGAGTTGCGGTAGCCCTCGCCGTCGCGCTCCAGCAGACCGAGCGAGGCGCACGCGGCCAGCAGCATGTCGGCCGGCCGGTCGGCCAGCCCGAGTTCGTCGCGGAGGTCGGCGACGGTGACGACCCGGCCGCCCGCGATCCGGGTGAACAGGTCCAGCTCGACGGCGACCGCCAGAGTCTTGAAGCTCCAGAAGCCGGTCACGAGCCGCATCAGCGGAGTGGGAGTGATCATCCCGCCATTCTCATGTAGACGGTCGCAGCCCGTCCAGCAGCACAGTGAGAAATGCGTCGATGTGTTCGGGCGAGCCCGACCGGGCGACGGCGTACGCGGACTCGCCGATGACCGCCGTGAGGACGCCGAGCGGGACGTCGTCGCGTACGCGGCCGTGGCGTTGCGCGGCGGTGAGCATCTTCTCGACCGCGGTCACCAGTTCGCCGCGAAGTGCCGTGGTCTCCGGCGCGGACAGGCCACGCAGGTTGTCGCCCGCCGCGTGGTGCGCCCCTTGGAACGCCATCAACTCCGCGAGGAAGGTACGCAGCGCCTGCTCCGGGCGATCCGAGCCGGACAACTCGTGCGCGCGGGCGACCACGGGGCGCAGCAGTCCCGCGACGGCCGCGTCCAGCAGCGCGTCCTTGCCGCCGAACGCGCGCACGATCGTGCCCGAGCCCAACCCGGCCCGCTTCGCGATGACCTCGACGGTGAGCGTGGCGTCCGGCTCAGCGAGCAGCGCCGTGGCCGCGTCGAGGGCCAGCTGCCGATTGCGTACGGCGTCGGCCCGGCTCGGAGTTGACATCTGGAACGTCCCTTCCACATAATTGGAATGAGCATTTCAGTTATCGTACTCGAGGAGTCGCCATGAACAAGCGCATCCTGGTCTCCGGCGCGAGCATCGCCGGGCTGACCCTGGCGTACTGGCTGACCAGGCACGGCTTCCAGGTCACGGTGGTCGAACGGGCCGAGCGGCTGCGCGCGGGCGGCAACGGCGTCGACGTACGCGACCAGGCCACCGACGTCGTCGCCGAGATGGGCCTGCTATCGCAGATCCGGGCGGCCGCCACCGACGTACACGGCATGAAGTTCGTCGACGCCGCCGATCGGGCGGTGGCCCGGATCGACATCCGCGACCCGGCCAGCCTGGAGATCATGCGGGGCGACCTGGTGGCGTTGCTGCACGGCGTGACCGACGTCGAATACCTGTTCGGCGACTGGATCACCGCGATTCGCCAGGACGACGACGGCGTGACCGTCGACCTCGCGAGCGGCGGCACACGCCGGTTCGACCTGCTCGTCGGGGCCGACGGGCTCCACTCGGCGACCCGGCGGCTGGCGTTCGGCCCGGAGGCTGACTACCTCACCTTCAAGGACCACTACTTCGCCTTCGCCGACGCCGACTCCTCGCTCGGCGAGGACCGCTGGGTCACCATGTTCAACACGCCGGGCAAGATGGCCGGGCTCTACCGGTCCGGCAACCACGCGCAGGCCAAGGCGTACTTCATCGTCCGGTCGAAGCCGATCACGTTCGACTACCGCGACGTCGGCGAGCACAAGCGCCTGGTCCGCGACGCGTTCGGCGGCGATCGATCGTGGCGGATTCCGGAGCTGCTCGACGCCGCGTTCGCCGATCCCGAGTTCTACTTCGACGCGCTCAGCCAGGTGAGGATGCCGACGTGGTCCACCGGTCGCGTGGCGCTGACCGGGGACGCCGCCTGGTGCGCCTCCCCCGCGTCGGGCGCCGGCGCCGAACTGGCCCTGGTCGGGGCGTACCGGCTGGCCGAGGAGCTGGCCGCGGCCGAGGGCGACCACCGGATCGCCTTCGCCCGGTATCACGCGGCGCTTCGGGGACTGGTCGCGAAGAAGCAGCGGATCGGGGTGAACGTGCGGGTCATGGTGCCCCGGACCGAGGGCGGGCGACGCGTACGCGACTTCGCCGCCCGCCTCCGGTCCGGCCGGAACTAAGGACTGCTGCAGGTGAGCGTAGGCGCGGACGGGCTGCCGTTGGCGAGGAACCCGAACGTCGTCGAGGTCCCGGCCGCGAGCGACCCGTTGTAGGACACGTTCTTCACGGTCACGGCCGAACCGCTGACCGTCAGGGTGCCGCTCCACAATTGAGTGATCGTCTGGCCGGAGGCCGGCGTCCAGCCGGCGGTCCAGCCGTTGATCGCCGAGGCTCCGGCGGTGACCGTCACCTCACCCTGGAAGCCGCCCGGCCAGGAATTGACCGTCTTGTACGCCGCAGCGCAGACCCCGGCCGGCGGCGGTGAGGACGGCGGAGGCGACGACGGCGGTGAGGACGGCGGGGGTGAGGACGGTCGGCCGCACGCTGGAACGGCCCGGGATGTGGATCACTGAGCCTCCCCGATAGATGATCACGAATGGTCGGGCAGTACCAGCGTCGTTCCGCGCAGCCATTCACGTCAAGGCTCTTCCGGAAACTTTCGGTCGTTGGCCCGAAATTTCCATTCTGATGCAGGCGAATACGGCGATCAGCCCTCGGGAGACTTCCGAAGCTCGCGGGACTTGCCGCGGAACTCCGCGATGACCTCGTCGCCGCAGGTGACGGTCACGTCATAGATGCCGCTACGCCCGTACCGGGTGCGCTCGGTCGCGACCGCGGTCAGCTCGTCGCCCAGCCTCGCCGCGCGGACGAAGACGATGTCGCACGACTCCGCCACCGTCGGCGTGCCATACGTGTTGCAGGCGAAGGCGAACGCCGTGTCGGCCAACAGGAAGACGTACCCGCCGTGGCAGATGTCGTGACCGTTGATCATGTCGCGGGTCACCGACATACGCGCGACGGCCCGGCCCGGCTCGACCCCCTCGATGGTCGCCCCGGCGCGCTGCGACGCGAGATCATCGGCGTACATGGCGTCGGCCGAGCGCCGGGCCAGCTCGTGTGCTTCGTCCACCTGGCCACGCTACCGCCCGGCGGCACTGTCGCCCGGGCGCCTCCCGCCGCCTTGCGACCCCGCGGGGGCCGCCGTCGCGTGGGGTCCGCCGCCGGTGGGGAAGGCGATCACCGGAACGCTGTGTACCTGTCACGCCAACGGATAGGTACACAGCGTTCCGGTGATCGTGCCGTCCCCGCTTCACGGGCCGGGCGGCGCGGCTGGCGCCCCGTGCGCGCCAGCCGCCGCCGAAGGGCTGCCCCGAAGGCCGCGCGGGAAGCGCGTCAGTCGCCCCGGGACGGTTCGGCCGACGCCGGGATCGGCGTGAGCGGCTGTGCGCCCAGCTCGTCGATCAGCTCGCTCTCCCGGGTGACCAGGTCGGTGGCCATCTGCGTACGCGGGGAGACGAGTGACGCGGCCGCGCCGAGGATGCCCATGACGATGGCCAGCCAGAAGACGACGACCAGTCCGTCGTGGAACGGCCCGGCGATCAGGGTCGGGAAGAACTGGCGGTCGGTCAGGGTCGCCGCGTTCGCCGCCGGGAGCTGGCCGAGGATCTGCGGCCCGAGCAGTTCCTGGATCGGGTTGTAGCCGAGGAACGCCGCGAACAGCGTACCGACCGGCGGGAGCGCGGAGATCGTGTGCGCCGCCTCCGGCGGTACGCCTTGCGCGGTGAGCCCGGAGTCCAGGGTGGACGGCAGCGAACCGGCCAGTCCGGCGACCATCAGCGAGAAGAACACGCCGATCGACAGCACCATGCCCGCGTTCTGGAAGGTCGCCCGCATGCCGGAGGCGACACCACGGAGGTGTGCCGGAACGCTGGACATGATCAGCGCCGTGTTCGGGGCGGAGAACAGGCCGCCGCCGAAGCCGTTGAGGAACACCAGCACGGCGAAGACGCTGTAGTGGAAGTTGGTCTGCACCAGCAGCAACGCGGCGAACGACGCCGACATGAGCAACAGCCCGCCGGCCGCGAACGGGCGCGGGCCGAACCGGTCGGACAGGAACCCGGAGAGCGGTCCGGCGGCGAGGAACCCGATGGTCAGCGGCAGCAGGTAGATGCCGGCCCACAACGGGGTCTGCTCATAGTCGTAGCCGTGCAGCGGCAGCCAGATGCCCTGCAGCCAGATGATCAGCATGAACTGCAGGCCGCCTCGCGCGATCGAGCCGAGCAGGCTGGCGGCGTTGCCACCGGTGAACGCCGGGATGCGGAACAGCCGCAGCGGGAACATCGGCTCGGCGACCTTGGCCTCGATGACGGCGAACGCGGCCAGCAGCACGACTCCCCCGGCCAGCCCGGCGATGATCCACGGGTTCGTCCAGCCCATCGAGTGGCCCCCGTACGGCTGGATGCCGTAGGTGATCGCGGCCAGCAGCGCGGTCAGCCCGGCGGCGAAGGTGAGGTTGCCCCACCAGTCGATCTTCCCCGGCCGGCGTACGCCGTTGTCCCGCAACGACTTGTACGCCCAAATGGTGCCGATGACGCCGATCGGGACGTTGACCCAGAAGATCGAGCGCCAGTTCCACTCGGCGAGCACTCCGCCGAGCACGAGCCCGATGAAGGATCCGGCGATGGCGGCGACGATGTTGATGCCGAGCGCCATGCCGCGCTGCGCGGCGGGGAACGCGTCGGTGATGATCGCGGCGGAGTTCGCCATGAGCATCGCGCCGCCGATCGCCTGCACGACTCGCCAGCCGATCAGCCACAGGGCGCCTTTGCCGCCGGTGAACGGGTCCAGCGACAGGATCACCGAGGTCACGGCGAAGATGGCGAAGCCCAGGTTGTAGATGCGTACGCGGCCGTAGATGTCGCCGAGCCGGCCCAGGGTCACCACGAGCACGGCGGTGACGAGCATGTACCCCATCAGCATCCAGAGCAGGTAGCTGACGTTACCGGGCAGCAGCGGGTCGAGGTCGACGCCGTTGAAGATGGCGGGCAGCGAGATGAGCACGATCGAGGAGTTGATCGTGGCGATGAGCATGCCGAGGGTCGTGTTCGACAACGCGACCCACTTATAACGGCTGTTCATGAAGGTGCGTTCTCCGAAGGGGTTGCGACGGATGGAGACGTGACGAGGTCGGCGAGGGCGTTCAGAGCGGGGAGGGCGGCGGAGATCGCGGCCGCGTCGCGCGGCTCGAGCTGGGCCAGCAGGGCGGCGACTTTGCCGCTGCGGACGGACCGGCGATGACGCAGCAGGTCGAGGCCGGCCGTGGTGATCTCGACGAGCACCACCCGGCGGTCGCCGGGATCAGCGGTACGCACGGCGAGCGAATCACGTTCGAGCCGGGACACGACCTGCGTCATCGCGGGTTGCGTGACGCCCTCGATCCCGGCCAGCTCGGTCAGCCGGCGGGGACCCTCTCGTTCGAGGGTGGCGAGCGTCGACGCCGCGGTCAGGCTGAGTCCAGACGGGTTGAGCCGCCGCAACGCGGTGAAGACCCGCAAGATCGTAGTGCTCAGGTCCGTATCAGGAGTGACCGAGGTGGACCGCATATGGAATTTCTATCATGATCTTATAGAAGTACCTAATGCACCGCGCGTACGCCGCCGCTCCAGGTATCGACCGGGCCACTGGGCGGCCGACCCGATGACGGCCAGCAGCGCCGGGGCGAGCAGGGAGCGTACGACGAAGGCATCGATAAGAATGCCCGCGGACAGCGCGAAGGCCAGCTCGCGGAAGGGCCGCAGCGGCACGAGCGCGAGCAGGCCGAAGCTGACCGCGAGAGTGAACGCGGCGGCGCGGATCGCGCGCGCGGACTCCGGCAGGGTCACCGCGAGCGCGTCGCGCAGCGGACGGCGGCGGGCCTCACGCCAGGCGGGCCCGATGCCGAAGATGTTGTAGTCGGAGCCGAGCGCGACCAGCAGCACCGCCGCCGCGAACGGGACGTAGAAGGTGATCCCGTCGTTGCCGAGCCAGTCCTCGAACACCCGTGTCGTCAGGCCGAGCGTCGCGAGGATGGCCAGCACGCTGCACGCCAGCAGCGCCAGCGGGGCCGTCAACGCCCGCAGGTACAACGCGAGGAACAGCAGGTTCGCCGCCAGCGCCGCGAGCGCGATGCGGCCGAGGTCGGCCACGGTCTGATCCACGATGACGTCCGCGACCGCCGTGTCGCCGCCCAGGCTGACGCGCGTACCGCCGAGTCCGGCGCGGTCGGCCAACCCGGGCAGGTCCGCCTGCAACTGGGTCACCGTCTGGATCGCGCGCGCGCCGAGCGGTTCGTCGGACAACACCACCAGATATCGGGCCGCGCTGCCGTCCTTCGCCTCGAACAGGGGGCGTACCTGCTCGATCAGGCGGTCGTCTGGTCCGACGACCGCCGCGACGCCGGGCTCGTGCGCGAGCGCGTCGCGCAGCCGGGCCAGTTCGGCCGTCTTCCCGGTGACGCCCGCGCCCTCCACCAGCACTTCGGTCGGTGACAGGATGCCCTCGGCGAATCCCGCCTCGGCCTGCTGAGCGGCTTGGCGGGCTGGATGCGTCGCGGGCAACGCGTCCACAAAGGACACGCTGAGCGTCATGTGCCGCACCGGCAACGCCGCCCACAGCAGCCCGCCCACGCAGGCGACGAGCACCACCACCGAGAAGCCGGGCCAGGTCAGCGTGCGGGCCCACCAGCCGCGCGGCTCGCGTACCGCTTTCGGCCGTCGCCGCGACCGCCCCGGCGCCCACAGCACCGCCCGCCCGAGGATCGCCAGCAGCGCCGGCACCAGCGTCACCGCGACCACCATGCCGATGGTCACCGCGACCGCCAGGCCCGGCCCGAACGCGCGGAAGGTCGGCGTGCCGGCCACGATCAACGCGCCGGTCCCCGCCGCAGCCGTCGCTCCCGCGGTCATGATGATCGGCGAGAACCGCGCCGTCGCGAGCCGCGCGGCGGACAGCCGGTCCATGCCGTCATCAAGGTGTACGCGCAACGCCGAAACGTAGAACACCACGTAGTCGGTGACCACCCCGAGCAGCAACGCGACCAGCAACGGCTGTGTCTCCTGTGGAACCGCGACGTCGAAGCGCGCCGCGAGCGCGCCGCCCACCCGCAGCGTGATCACGATGGCCAGGCCCGCCACGGCCAGTGCGAGCACCGGCGCGACCACCGAGCGGAACGCGAACGCCACGATGACGAACACCGCCGCGACCGTCGCGACCTCCAGCCAGGTCAGCGAGGACAACACGATCCGCCCCTGCTCGACCCGGGCGGGCACCGAACCGGTGACCCCGACGACGTGATCCTGCGGGCCGTAATACTTCGCAACGAACTGGTCGGCCGCGTCGACCTGCTCGGCCAGACTCACATCGGGCCTGGTGAACAGGTACGTGATGATGGTCGTGCCGTCCTCCCGCGACCCGGGCAGCAGCTTCTTCTCGTTGGTGATCGGCACCGCCGCCAGAATCGGCTGCACATCGGCGTATTGGCCCTCCGAGACCGCCCGCGCGCGGGACACCGCCTTGGCCTGCACGTCGAGCGGCAGTCCACGCGGATCCCGTTGCACCACGGCGACTCGGCTCAGCAGCGGAAAGCCGAACTTGTCGTAGGACCGCACCTCGGTCTGGACCGCCGGGTTGCCGACCGAGACGAGCTGGCTGAGATCCTCCCCGGCCTGCCCGACCGCCGGCAGCAATCGCACCGCCGCGATCGCCGCGGCCACCCAGAACGCCACCACCAGCCAGCGCAGGGCGACCAAGACCCAGGCGTAGACCTTCATTCCGCTCCCCTGCCGCTCGCCCCGTTCCGATGTGCGCGGCCGGTACCCACGCGGCCGCATCCCGGAAACCCCGCCCTGGGCGCGACCGGCAGGCCGTCTAGATTGGAGGGATGCAGCGCACGCCGCCGGACGAACTGATCGCCGAGGCCGCCCAGAATCCGGGCGGCTACGTCTACGAGATCGACGGGGAGATGATCGGCGATCCCGACGGATACATTCCGCCGGAGGCGATCCTGGGCGCCTGGGAGGTCGGGCCGGACGGCGTCCTGACGGGCGAGTACGAGCCGAACGAGGAGCACGGGCCGCCGCAGGACGACTTCAGCCACCTGACCGAGGCGGACCACTGGCTCGACTGGATGGGCGAGGACCCCGCTGCCGCCATCCGCGAGTCGGTCCTGGAAGTGTTGCAGGATCAGGTGCCGGACGCGTCGCTGCGCTGGATGAAGATCGTCGCCGAGCCACGCTTCCTCACGGCGGGCCGGCCCGCGCCCGACGATCCGGACAAACTGATCGTCACCCGGGCGGCGCTCGCGCTGTCGTTCGGACTGGGCGTCGACTCCGGCGACAGCTACGAGATCCTGTGGGGCGTGTTCAGCGTCGCCGTCGTCGGCCTCGACGAGCCGGCCGGCCGCAGCCGCGTCTGGTTCGACCTGTGGGCCGACCTCGATGAGGCCGAGGAGCAGCTCCCCGACCGCATCAGCGGCTTCTGACCGCCTCGGCCGGGGCATAAGGGCGCTCGGCGGGGAGCATGTCGCGGGCGTCGTCGAGGCCGCCGCCCCGGATCACCGCCCGGATAGCCTGGCACTGCGTCGTGATGTCGTCGATGCCGACGATCCAGTCCTCGGTGTAGCGGCGTACGGCTTCGCCGGAGAGGCCGACCTGGATCGCGCGGTGCGGCAGCGGACGCAGGTGCAGGTCGCGCTCGGGGTCCCACTGGATGCGCACAGGCGCGCGCAGCGACCGCTTCCAGTCATCGCGGTCGCGGTGGACGCCGCGCTCGTAGCTGCTCAGTGCGCTGTTCGCGAGCGCCCAGTCGAACCCGTCGCGGCGGATGCGGATGGCGAGCACGCGCTCCTGACCGGCCTTGCCGCCCCAGCCGCAGCGGTACATCATCCACAGGAAGGACGGCTTGATCCAGGTCATCCGGTCCCGCTTGAAGCCCGGCCCGAAGCGCCCGGAGAGGGCGGCGGGCTCCGCGATAGCCGGGTTGTACGCCTGGTAGACGGTGATCGTCTCGTCGTCGTGCAGCGCCCGGATCTGCCGGGCGGGAATCTCGTTCATAACGAGGGCAAGGTATCGATCGGAAAATCGGTTGAGCCTCCGAGTTTCGCCGGGATAGGCTCCTCCGCCGCAATCGAGGCGAACCCCTCGCAGCGTACGCACGCTGAACTGAGGACGGGCGTGACTGCCGGCTGAATCATCACGACTAGGGATGGACTTCAGCATGGACGAGAGCACGGAGATCACGGCGGAGCAGGCGTACCTGGCGCACGCGCGGGGCGCGTTGGACCGGATGCGGCAGGACGTGCTGGACACGGAGACCCCGGAGTTCGTCTCCGGCACCGACGAGGTGTGGTTCAACACGATGTACCGGATCGCCCGCGCCCAGCGGGGCCGGGATCTCGTCGATCTGCCGGACGTCCCGCTGTTCTTCGGCCGGCTCGACTACGACCCGGGCACGGTCTTCGAGGATTCGTCCGGCGGCGAGGACCGCGTCTATGTCGGGCGGCGGCATGTCCGGGACAACGACGGCACCCCGTTGGTGGTGGACTGGCGGGCACCGGTGTCGATGCCGTTCTATCGGGCGACGCCGAAGGACCGGCTGAGCGTCGTCCGGCGCCGGCGCTATGGTTTCGCTGAAGGTGCGCTGCTCACGGCGTATGAGGATGAGATTCTGGGGAGCGGGGCCAGCGGGCCGGGCGCGTTGCTGGCCGCGGAGATCGAGCGGCCACGGTCTGGGCCCATGCGCGACATCGTCGCGACCATCCAGCCCGAGCAGGACGAGTTGGTCCGTGCGCCCCTCCAGCCGAGCATCTGCGTGCAGGGCGCGCCGGGGACCGGCAAGACCGCGGTGGGCCTGCACCGGCTGGCTTACCTGTTGTACGCGGAGCCGCAGCGGCTCGGCGCGGGCGTGCTGGTGGTGGGGCCGAACCGGTCGTTCTTGTCCTACATCCGGCACGTGCTGCCGGCGCTGGGCGAGGTGTCGGTGGGCCAGAAGACGATCGATGAGCTGATCGACCGGACCGTGTCGGCGGTGGACACTCCGAACGCCCTGCTCGTGAAGGGCGACGCGCGGATGGCCGAGGTGCTGCGGCGGGCATTGTGGAGCCATGTGTCGCTGCCCGGCGAGGATCTGGTGTACGTGCACGGCTCGACTCGATACCGCGTCGGCCAGGGCCGGATGGCGCAGATCGTGAGCGAGATGCAGTCCGTACGCTATGCCGCCGGGCGGGACGGCGCGGCGCAGCGGATCGCGGGCCTGGTCGTGATGCAGATGGAGCGGCGCGGCGCGACGCCGGACGACCGAGAGGTGGCGGCAGTTGCCCGATCCAAGCCGGTGAAGGGTGTCCTCGACGCGGCCTGGCCGAAGCTGACGCCCGAGCAGGTGCTCTTCCGGCTCCTGTCCGACGCGGACTTCCTCGCCTCGTGTGCGGCGGATCTGCTCGACGAGCAGGAGCAGGCGGCCGTGCGGTGGGCCAAGCCCGCTCGCTCGGTGAAATCGGCCCGGTGGTCGGCGGCCGACACGGTGCTGCTCGACGAGCTGGCCGGGCTGATCGACCGGGTGCCGTCGCTGAGCTATCTGATGGTGGACGAGGCGCAGGACCTCAGCCCGATGCAGTGCCGGGCGCTCGGCCGCCGCTGCGGCAACGGATCGCTGACCGTGCTGGGCGACATCGCGCAGGGCACGAGCCCGTGGGCGGCCGGTGACTGGCCGTCGCTGCTGGCCCATCTCGGCAAGCCGGACGCGGAGGTCGCCGTGCTCGACCGCGGTTTCCGGGTGCCCGCCGCGATCATCGAGTACGCCGCCAGGCTGCTGCCCGCCATCGCTCCCGGGCTCGGCGTGCCGACCTCGGTCCGGCGTACCGCCGGTGCGCTGGAGGTGCTACCGGTGTCTGCCGGTGAGCTGGCCTCGGCTGTGGTGGACGCCGGTAAGGCACGGCTGGCCACCGAAGGCTCGGTCGGCGTCATCGCCGCCGACTCGGACATCGCCGCCCTGCACGCGGCGGTGACGGCGGCCGGGCTCGATACCGCGCTCGTCGGCGTCGACGAGGACGCCTTGGAGTCGGCCCGGCTCGTGTGCGTACCGGCGGGGTTGGCCAAGGGGCTGGAGTTCGACTCGGTGATCGTCGTCGAGCCGGCCCGGATCGTCGCCGCCGAGGAGCGCGGGCTGCAGCGGCTCTACGTCGCGCTGACCCGCGCGGTCAGCTCGCTTCAGGTGCTGCACGCCGAACCGTTGCCCGCCGGGTTGTGAGCGGATCGGCGGCTGAGGCGCCGGGTGGCGTCTCAGCCGCCGGCTGGGCTACAGGACGGCCAGTGCGTCGATCTCGACGAGCATGCCTGGGGCGAGCCCGACGAAGACCGTGGTCCGGCTGGGGAACGGGGCTTGGACGAACTCCTGGTAGACCTCGTTCATCGCCGCGAAGTGCTCGTGGCTGGTGAGGTAGACCCGCATCATGATGACGTCGTCCATCGTGGCGCCCGCGGCGGCGAGCACCGCGACCACATTGGTGAGCGTCTGGCGGGTCTGTTCGGCGACGCCGCCTTCGACCAGTTGTCGGGTCGCCGGATCCAAGCCGACCTGTCCGGCGACGGCGACCGTGTTGCCCTTGCGGACGGCCTGCGAGTAGCTCGCCGCCGGGCTGGGGGCCTGGTCGGTGGAGTACGCCACCTTGTCTTGGCTCATCGGACCTTCACCACCATCTCGACCTCGACGGCCCAGTTGAACGGGATGGTCATCCCGACCGCGCTGCGGCTGTGCTGCCCGGCCGGGCCGAAGACCTCCCGGAGGAGGTCGCTGCACCCGTTGACGACCGCGGGCGTGTCGTCGAAGTCCGGGGCGACGTTCACCATGCCGAGAACCTTCACGAACTGCTCGATGTCGTCGAGCGAGCCGACGAGCGAGCGGATGGCCCGCAGATTGTTCAGCGCGCACATGCGCGCGGCCTCGTACGCCTCCGCCACGGAGACGTCGGCACCGACCTTGCCTTTGATGTCCTTGCCGTCCCACGAGGAGATCTGACCCGAGGTGAAGATCAGATCACCGACCCTGGTCGCGAGCGCGAACTTGCCGTTGTCGAGTTCGATGGGCTCGATGATCAAGCCCATGCCCTTCAGCGTCTCTTCGTAGGACACAGTCATCCCCTAGGTACGGTGAATCTTCGCTCTGCCGACGCATTGAACCACGCTGTGCAGCGCGGATGCGAGGTAGCGCGGCGTGTCCGGCGGATCTTGTCAGGAGGTTGCCGGGCGGCGCAGTCACCGCCCGGCGACACATGTCAGTACTGGAATGCCTCGCGAACGGCGCCGCCGACGACGGCACACCAGGTGGAGAGGTCGACCTTGCCGTTGGGGTGCAGTCCGTGCAGGCGCTGCATGTCCTGGACGGCCTTCATCGTGACGTGGTCGTACTCGCCGGTGACGAGGACCTCCGGCCAGCCCTTGCGGTTGAGCATGTACTGCACCGCGCTGACCGGCAGGCCGGTGGCGTCCTTCTCCAGCTCGACGACCAGCGCCTCCCAGGTCGCCAAGGTGAAGGTGGCGTCGGCGTCGACCGGGATGCCGTTGGCCGCCTGGAACGCCCCGACGGCCGCGACCGTGGCGGAGCCGAACGCGCCGTCGGTGGGCACGGCGTATCCGTGGTGGTTGAGCAGATACTGACCGACCTGCACGATCGGGCTGTTGACGAAGCGCCAGATGTCGGGCCAGCGCCGGTCCGGGATGTCGGCGTGGTCGGAGCCCATCGCTTCGGCCACCCGGGAGCGTACCGAGGGGAACAGCTTGTAGAACTCGATGCCGGGGCAGTCGGTGAACCGGAAGTCCCAGTGCCCGAAGATGTCCCAGGCGTGCAGCCCGAACCGCTGCGAGACGGCCACGCACAGCCGCACCAGCGAGTTCAGCAACGCGTCCGGCGGCACCTCGGTGATGTAGGTGCCCTCGTTCTCGATGCCGATCGCGTTGCCGTTCTCACCCGGGCAGTGCGCGGCGACGACCTGGTGGTCGCCGGCCTCGAGCCGCTCGAGGCTGCGGTGGCGGCCTTCGAGGACGTAACCGCCCCGGCTGACGGTGAAGTGCTGACCGGTGTCGGCCCAGCCGTTGCCGTCCATGTGCAGGTCCTGGCAGTCCTGGGCGAGCTTGACGGCCTGCTCCCGCGAGTAGTCCGTGACGTTCGGGAACGCCATGTGATGCAGGATGATCTTGTTGGTGGTGTTGTTGGTCAGCTGGATCGTGCTCGACGGCGGCCGGGCGCCCCACGAGTCACAGTCGATGATCCAGGGGAACTCGCTGCTCGGAGCGGCCGCCGCGGGCGTACCCGTGGCCAGCTCGGTGCCGACGACCGCCACCGCGGCCAGGCCCAGGCTGGCGCGCAGGAGCGTACGCCGATCCACTTCGGAGATCGCATCGGGGATGTCGTGTGCCATGAGGACCTCTTGGGGGCGAGGGTGGCAGATTTCTTCGTCATGCCACGGGCTCACGAAGACTATTTGCGCCCAGCAGTCCCCGCAAGACCCTGGTAGGCGGACACCCCCAGCAGCTTGTCCACGGTGACAAACTTGTAACCTCGCTGCAGAAGGCCGTCGACGGTTTCGCGTACGGCGCGCACGGTCTCGCCGCGATTCCCGCCGTGGCCGTCGAATCCGTCGTGGAAGATGAGGATCGATCCCGGACGCGTCTTCGCCACCGCCCGGCGGCCCATGCGTACGCCGGACGGCTGGAACACCTCCAGCGCGTGCCCGAACTCCCCCGCCACCGGGTGCAGATCGCGGCGGCGCAGCATCCGCAGCAGGCCCGGATGCCGCCAGAGCCACGGCGTACGCGCCAACGCCGGAGTGCGGCCGGTGACCTGGGTGAGGATCTGCTGGGTCCGCTCGACCTCCCGCTCGTACGCACCCGGCCGCAGATAGGTGCCGAACCGATGGCTCAGCGAATGGTTGCCGACGACGTGCCCGGCGGCGATCACCCGCCGGACGACGTCCGGATGCCGCTCGACGCACTGTCCGACATGGAAGAAGGTCGCCTTGACTCCCCGATCGTCGAGGATGTCGAGGATCTCCGAGGTGTACGGCTCGTTCGGGCCGTCGTCGAAGGTCAGCGCGACCACCTTGTCCCCGGCCGGGGCGCGGTGCGGGTAGGTCCGCGCCGTCGGCCCGAACGGCGCCATCAGCAGCCAGTACGCCGCGCCCCCGAACGCGACGACCAGCAGCACGGCGCCGAGGACGATCACCGGTTCTCCCGCCCAGCCAGCACCGGCGTCGCCACGGCGACGGGAGCCATCGCGGCAGCGGGAGCCGCGGCCCGCATCGCAGCCGGAGCGGCGGCCTGCGCGGGCAGCGCCGCCTGGAAGGAGCCCTGCTCGTGCCGGAACGCCGGAGCCGAGCCGAGCACCCGCCGGCCGGCGATCCGGTTCACGCCATAGGTGAGCAGGTAGTGCACGGGAAGGCTGACGAACACGTTGTAGGCCAGGCCCCGGGTGAACCGCCGGCCCGAGGTGAACGTGGGGTTCGCGTGGGCGTACAGGACCCGGCCCTGCTTGCGCAGCCGGCGCAGCTGGTCCAGCTCGTCGCCGCCCTGGGTCAGGTTGGTGTCGTAGCCGGTCCAGGCGTCGCGGCGGAACGCGATGTTGGTCGCGCTGGCGTACATGGCCCGGCCGGTCAGCTTGTAGACGCCGTTGACCGCGCCGAACAGCGTCCGGCCGTACACCCGGCCCCAGCGCGGGCCGTCGGCGTACTCGCACGGGCCGACGACGGCGACGACGTCGGCCCCGGTGCGGAACTGGGCATCGATGCGGCTGAGCCAGTCGCGGCCGTACACGGTGTCGGCGTCGGCCGAGACGACGATCTCGCCCCGCGCTTCGAGCGTGCCGCGCTGCCGGGCGTTGCAGACGCCGGGCGTGGGCTCGGTCACCACCCGCGCACCGAGGTCGCGGGCGATCTGCGCGGTGTCATCCGTGCAGTTGTTGTCGACCACGATGACCTCGAAGCCGCCGTCGAAGTCCTGCTTCTGCAGCGACAGCAGCGCGTCGGCGACGTAGCCGGCCTCGTTGAAGCACGGGATGACGACGCTGAACCTGATCTTCTCTGCCATGCGGTTCAGTCTTCGGCGTCGGGGCCTGCCTGAACCATCAGGAGCTCCCCCGAGTTGGACGTGGGGTTATCCCCCGTAAGGAGCTGCGCTCAGCCCCAGATCAAGCCCGCTACCCAGGCGAGAGAACCCGGCTGGTGGGGTGAACGACTCAGGGCGACCTGAGTACCGGCGCTCATGACCGGGCGGCCCGTCCTGCCGACGATGGAGGCCATGGACGGGGTTTATCTCGGATCACTGACGTACGCGCTGGGAACCCAGAAGCGGCACGTCCGCGAGTCCGCCGAAGCGGAGCTGCTGCGGTCGGCCGCGAGCGACCTGGAGGCGGCCGGTTTCCGGTGGCATCACGTATGCGCGCCGGATGAGACGGCATACGACTTGGCGCGCCGGGCGGTGGCGGAGATCGAAGGAACCAGCGGCCTGCACGACATCGACGCGATCGTCTACGCGACCTGCCTGCCCGAACCGCAGGACGGCCCGATCCGCGACGTCAAGGTGCTGATGGACTTCCCGGCGAGCCGGTTGCAGGCCGAGTTCGGGCTGCGCGACGCGATCGTGGTCGGGCTGCATCAGCAGGCGTGCACCGGGATGCTCGGTGCGCTGCGGATCGCGAAGGCGCTGCTGGCTGCCGAGCCGGAGTTCCGGCGCGTGTTGTGTGTGACCGCCGATCGCTTTCCCGACGGCGCCTGGTACGAGCAGGCGTACAACGTGATCTCGGACGGGGCTGCCGCGTGCGTCGTCGGCCGGGAGCCGGACGTGTGCCGGTTGCTCGCCGTTCACCAGATCACCAACGGCGGGCTCGGCCGGGCAGGCGATGACGAGACCGTCGGCACCTACTTCGCGTACACGCACCGGATCGTGCGGGAGACCGCGGCGCGGATCGGCGTCTTTCCGTCCGAGCTGGACTGGATCGTCCCGCAGAACACCCACGAGCAGGCGTGGCGGATCGTCGCCCGGCTGCTGGCGGTGGACCACGGGCGGGTGTGGCATCCGTCGCTGCCGGACGTCGGCCATGTGATCTCCGCCGACGTGGTGGTGAACCTGACCGCGTTGCTGGCCTCGGGCCAGACGCGGCCCGGTCAGCGGATCGCGCTGGCGATGGCCGGGTTCGGGCTGAACTGGCAGTGCGCGGCGCTGGAGGTGACGAAGTGAGCGCGTTGGCCACCGCCTTGGCGGAGGTGGCGCCGACGGCCGAGCGGCTGAGCCGGTTGTCCGAGCGGGCCTTCCAGAATCCCTACACGACAGTCGACTGGCCTTCCACCGTAGAGCCGGAAGCGGACTGGTTCACCAGTCCCGAATACGTCAGCCTCTACGGCACCGACGTGTGGCCGGGCCTCGACGAGAAGGCTCGCAAGCGACTCGCCTTCCACGAGGCGGCCGGTTTCTACAGCCTCAACATCCATGGCGAGAAGTCGCTGATGCAGGGCCTCGCCGCCCGGCTGTACCGCAGTGATCTGGCCGCGTTCACCGGCTACCTGCACCATTTCCTCGACGAGGAGAACAAGCACAGCGTCTACTTCGGAGGCTTCTGCACCCGATACGCCCGTGTGCACCGGACGCGGCAGCTGCCGTTCGCCACCGAGCGGCCGCGCGATGTGGACGACTTCCTGTTCTTCGCCAAGACGATGATCTTCGAGGAGATCGTCGACCACTGCAATCGCATCCAGGCCCGGGATCGGCGGTTGCATCCGCTGGCGCGGTTCATCAACGACAGCCATCACCGGGACGAGGCCCGACATCTGGCCTTCGGTCGGCAGTTGACCGCCGCGCTCTGGGCGGCGGCGGCACCGGGCTGGGAGCCGGCGGTGATCGACGAGATCCGCGCCGACCTCCACCGTTTCCTTGCTGCCAGCTGGCGTGACTACTACCACCCCGACGTCTACGCCGACGCCGGCTTCGCCGAACCCTGGGAACTGGCCGACCTGGCCTGGTGTACGCCCGCGCAACGGGAGCATCGGCGGCGGGTCTCGGCCAAGTGCCTGCGGGTGCTGACGGCGGCCGGCGTACTGACCGAGGAGCCGTCCGATGCCTTCTGAGACCGAGATCCGGCAGGCGTTGCGAACGTTCGTCGCCCGGCACGCCGGAGACGTCGCGATCACCGACCAGACCGCGCTGTTCACGGTGCGCGTCCTGCGGTCGATCCACCTGCCCGAGCTGATCATGCTGCTCGAACGGCTGCGCGGTGCGCCGATCGACGTCGAGCAGCTGCGGATCGGCGACTTCGACAGCATCGACGCGATGCTCACCCGCTTCGGGAGACCCGCATGACCACGCTCGCCGACCTCACCGACCTCGGGCTGCGCTGGGACGCGTACGGCCAGTCCGGGCTGTCCGGTCCGCTGCTGCGCCTCGCCGACGACCTCGATCTGGCGCTGCGCCGGCTGGCCGGGAGCTGGGACGCCGTCGAGGAACAACCGCCTGCGACGCTGCCTGCAGCGGACCTCACCAGTCACCTGCGCGCCTTCCCGCACCAGGCCACCTTCACGATGGGGCTCGAACCCGGCGACGTCAATCTCGGCGAGTTCGCCGACGGCCCGGTGGTCGACCCGGCCGGATCCGTCGTGCTCACGCGCACCGGCCCGGTCACGACCGTCCTCACTCCGGCTGCCTGCTTCCACGTGTACGCGCAACGCCGGGGTGTGCAGCTGGCCGAGGCGGCGTACGTGACGACGCGGTCCACGTGCTTCCGCCGCGAGGAGCGCTACGAGCCGCTTCAGCGGCAGTGGAGTTTCGCGATGCGGGAGATCGTCTGCCTCGGCACCTCGGCCGAGGCGGCGTCGTTCCTCACCGACACCCGGACGCTGGCCGACGACTTCAGCCGGTTGGTCGATCTGCCGCTGGACTGGTCGCCCGCGACCGATCCGTTCTTCCGGCCGCACCTCCAGCCCGGGTTCCTGATGCAACGCGTACAGCTGGTCAAGCACGAGGCGGCCTATGGCGCGTTGGCGCTCGCCTCGGCCAACCGGCACCACTCGCATTTCGGCTCCACCTTCGGCATCTCGCGGGACGGTGTGCCGGCGTCGACGGCGTGTGTCGCCTTCGGCCTCGAACGCTGGCTGTACGCCCTGGTCGACCGGCACGGCACCGACCCGGGTAGCTGGCCGGACCTGGTGGCGGCGGCGGAGCAGGCGGTGGCCCGATGACGACGCTGATCACCGGCGCGGACGGCTATCTGGGCCGCCGCATCGCCACCGCCCTGGCCGCCGACGACGACCTCGTGCTGGCCGTACGCGCGGCGGACAACGCCGAGCTGAACCGGAAACGCGCCAAGCTCGCCCACCTGCCCGGGGCCGAGGTCGTCCCGGCCGATCTGCGCGACGGCGACCCGTTCGCGTACGTGGATCCCCGACGGATCACGCGGATCGTCCACGCGGCCGCGCTGATTCGGTTCGACCTTAAGCGCGACCGCGCCGAGCAGGTCAACGTGACCGGCACGGCCCGCGTACGCCAGTTCGCGGAGCGCTGTGGCGACCTCGACCGGCTCGTCTTCCTGTCCACCCTGTACGCCGCCGGCCGCCGCCACGGCGAAGTACGCGAGACGCGGCTGACCGACGCCGGGTTCGCCAACCATTACGAGTGGTCGAAGTGGGCGGCCGAGGAGGTCCTGCTCGCCTCGGATCTGCCACTGACCGTGCTGCGCCTGCCGACGGTGATCGCCGAGGACGACAGCGGCGCGATCGGTCAGTTCAACGTCTTCCACCACACGTTGCGGCTGTTCCATCAGGGGCTGCTGACGCTGCTGCCCGGCGACCCGGCGACGCCGCTGAGCCTGGCCACCGCCGAGTTCACGGTGGACGCCGTGCGGGCGATGCTCGCGGCCGATCCGGGGATCTACCACGTCTGCGGCGGGGCGCTGCCGCTCGGCACAGTGATCGACACGGCGTTCACCGTGTTCGAGCGGGATCCGGCGTTCCTGCGGCGGATGCTGCCCCGGCCGTTGCCGTGCGACCGGGCTGCGTTCCTCGACCTGGCCGACGCGGCCCGGCGGCTGCGCGGCGGCCCGCTGCAACCGGCGCTGACCTCGATGCTCCCCTTCGCCGAACAGCTCTACCTGCCCAAGACTTTCCGGACCGACCGGCTGCGCGCCGCCTGGCCCGGATATCGCGAGCCCGACCCCGTCGCCGTCATCGCGGCGGCCACCGGCGCTCTGCTCGCGGCGCCGGTCGAGAGGAGACGCCATGCTGCAGCGCGTTGAACTGCCCGGAGCGGTCGACGATCGGCTGTTCTTCGCCCAGGTCCGGGAGGACCCGCAGGTCGAGATCGACGCCTTCGCCGGGCGCTGGGACGGCCCGATCGCCGTGGTCAGCTCGGCCGGATGCACCGCGTTGTCCCTGGTCGCCGCAGGTGCGCCGGACGTCACCGGGGTGGACGTCAACCGTACGCAGAACCATCTCGTCGAGTTCAAGGCGGCCGCGGTCGACCGGCTGGATCGGCGTACGGCGCTGGGCCTGCTCGGGGCGGTCCCGATGAGCGCCGACGACCGGCGGTACGCGTACCGGGGCATCCGCGGAGTGCTGAGCTCGGCGGCGAGCGGCTATTGGGACGGCCGTCCCGCCGCCGTCGGCCGGGGTGTGCTCCAGTCCGGCGTCACCGAGCGGCTGATGCGCCTGATCGCCCGCGTCGTACGCACGACGCACCGCCGCCGGGTGCCGGACTTGCTCCGGCTGTCCACCATCGACGATCAACGACGGTTCTATCGCGACGAGTGGGACTCGCCGGCCTGGCGGGCGCTGTTCCGGGTGCTGTGCAACCGGCTGGTGCTGCGGCGGGCGTACGACGAGCGGTTCTTCGCCCACGTCGAGGACGGAACCTACGCGGCTCACTTCCACGCCGTCGCCGAGCACACGCTGAGCGACCTCTCGGTGTCCGACAACTACTTCCTGCACTACCTGCTCACGGGCAGCTATCCGGTGACGAGCCGGCCGCCCTACCTGGCCGGCTCCGTCCCGGTCGGTCGGCTCGACCTCGTCGACGCCGCGTTCACCGACTATCTGCGTACGCGGCCGGACCACAGCATGGCCGGTTTCGCCTTGTCGAACATCTGCGAATGGCTGACCGCCGAACAGATCGACGACCTGTTCGCCGAGATCGTCCGAACGGCCCGGCCCGGCGCCCGGCTCGTCTTCCGCAACTTCGTCGGCTGGACCGAGGTGCCCGAGCGCTGGCGCGACGCCGTACGCGAGGACCGCCCGCTCGGCGAACGGATGATCCGCGCCGACCGCAGTCTGTGCCAGCGTCGTGTCGCCGTCTGCGAGGTGGCCGCATGAGAGTCCGTGACGCTCGCCCCACCGACAACGACGCCTTGGTGAGCCTGGCCGCGCAGTCCACGATGGATGGCGACCTCGCGCTGCGGTTCGACCGCGAACCTGACTACTTCGCGCTGAACCGCCTCGCCGGGGACACCTGGCGGGTCGGCGTGGTCGACGGCGACGCCGGGCCGCTCGGGTGCATCGCGGTCGCCCGCCGGACCGCGTTCCTGGACGGCGAACCGGGCGAGATCGCGTACGTCGGCGACCTGAAGGTCCACCCGGACTTCCGGCGGCGGGGCGTCGCCCGCTCGCTCGGGCATTGGGCGTACGCCGCCGCACAAGATCTGGTGGGTCCGCACGCGCCGATGATCTCGACGGTGCTGGCGGGCAACGACGCCGCCGCGACGCTGGCCCTGGGCTTCCTCCCGGGCGTGACCCGCTGGGCGACCATCCGCTCCGCCAGCGTCGACCTGCTGACCCGGCACCGGCCGCGCCTTTCGGATCTCGGCGTACGCCTCGCCGAACCGTCCGACGAACCGGAGATGGTCAAGCTCTGGCACCGGCTGGCGACGCGACGGCAGTTCGCGCCCGTCCTCGCCGGTCTCCCGTTCGGCCAGCCCGGTCTGGAGTACCTGCTGGCCCGGCGGCCGGACGGCGACCTGGCCGGCTTCGTCGGGCTGTGGGACCAGCACGACATCAAGCAGATGCGCGTGATGGGCTACTCCCCCAGGCTGGCCGCCATCCGCCTCGCGTTCAACCTTGCCGCCCCGTTGTTCGGCACGCCGCGGTTGCCGAAGCCGGGCGGAGCGCTCGGCTACCGCACGGCGGTCAACGTGTGCGCCGACACCCCGGAGACACTGCGTACGCTGCTGCGCCACGGCTGCGACCGGCTCCACGGGAAGTACTCGTTCCTCACCGTCGGCCTGGACACCCGCGATCCGCTGGCCTGGGCGCTGACCGGGTTGCGCGCCCAGCCGACCGACGTCGACCTGCTGGTGCTGAACGGTCCCCGCGACCGGGACGCGTCCGTCCACTTCGAAATCGCCACGGTCTGACGACGCTGTCGGTGGCCGCCGCTAGAGTGCCGCGCATGACTTTGAGTCGCGGCTGGGTCTCCGCCGGATTGGGACCCCATCGTCCGGTGAGCGGAACCTACGGCTTCGATCCCGCCACGGACCTCCCCGCGCTACCGCTGGACCACCCGGGCGGGCTCCACGCCTGGATGACCGAACTGGTCCCGCTGAACGAGCTGGCCAAGGGCCGCTACGGGATGGCCACGCTGGGCGGGCCGGTCAGCATAGCGGGGCACCGGGCCGCGC
Source organism: Hamadaea flava (assembly GCF_024172085.1). Classification (NCBI taxonomy): domain Bacteria; kingdom Bacillati; phylum Actinomycetota; class Actinomycetes; order Micromonosporales; family Micromonosporaceae; genus Hamadaea; species Hamadaea flava. The sequence goes on from NZ_JAMZDZ010000001.1 coordinate 565,261, forward strand.
TGCCCGACTCGTTCATCGCCTTCATGAAAGACTCGGCGCTGCGCGACTCCGTTCCCACCTGCACCTCGTGCTACTGGGAAAGCGACCTGCCGGCCGCACCCAGCCCGGTCACCGAAGGCGCCACCCTCGTCCGCTTCCTCAACGACCAGCAGGGCTGCCTCTTCTGGTACCTGCACCTGCTCCCCTCCGGCGCGCACGAGGTCGTCTGCGGCGGCATCGCGTACGACTGCGAAGAGGCCGAACCGCACGAGGCAGCCGAAGACCTTCTGCTCGTGGCCGACGACTTCGACGAGTTCATCGCCCGCTTCTGGATCGAGAACCTCGCCTGGTACGAGGTGGTCGGCCAGAAGCGAGCCGAGGACGAGCTGTCGCCGCCGGTACGCGACTACGTCCGCCAGCTCGGCCCCGTCGACGAACTCAGCTGACCTGACCCGGTTACCCGGCCACCCGGTGTCAGTGCGGGATCGGGCGGCGCGGCCGGATCTCGGCCTGCTCCCGGTACGCCTCGATCGCCAGCCCGACCTCCAGCGGCGTACGGGAGTGCTCGATCAGGTCGCGGTAGCGCAGCTCGGCGGCCAGCGCGTCCAGGCCGACGACGAAGTACAGCGCCATCAACGGGTTCACGAACAGCTCGGTGCCACGAGTCCGCGCGGTCACCGGTGCGTTGCCGAACTGGCCTCGCAGCGCGGCCGCGACCTGACCGTGCACGATGCTGGCATGCGCCGGGTGTTCGCGGGCGGCGTGCGCGACCGCCTCCAGATAGCCTTCCGGCGACACGGTGCAGGCGCCGTGATAGCCACCCGTCCGTTGCAGCGCGGCCAGGTTCTCCAGCACGTGCGCATGGCAGACGCCGTGATGTGAGTCGATGCCGAAGCCGAGGCTGACGACCAGCTTCAGCGGCACGTCGAGGCCCGAGACCGCCGTCAGACTGGTCATGTCCTCCTCCGGCGTGCCGATGCCGGCCTCGTCGCCGCGCATCAGGATGTCGGTGCCGCCGTCGGCCAGGACGATCGCGTCGACGTCCAGCAGCTCCACCAGCTTCCGGTACGCCGCCCGCAGCGGGCGGACGCCGGTGCGTTCGAAGGCGTACACGACGGGATCGTGGCCCTTGGTGTGCAGCCAGCGGGCGAGCGCACGTTCGGGAAAGTACCGGTCGTTGCCGGGCGAGTCCGACCGGATCACGGCCAGCCCGGTACGCAGCCACGCGTCCGGCTTGAGCATGCCCAGCTCGCTGATCGAGAAGCTCGCCAGCGACACGCGTACGCCCGCCGCGCGCAGCGCCAACGCCAGCGGCAGTCCGGCGTACACGTCGAAGCCACCGCCGGCCCCGGCGATCAGCACATGACGGGCTGATCGGAGACGGTCGGCGACGGGCAGGGACAGCAGTGTCACGCGGCCACGGTAGCGAGCCTCCCGAGCTGGGCGCGACGCATTTCAGCGGAGCAGGTCCTGGATGAAGTCCGTCTTCGCGCGGGTGTACGCCCGACGGTCGTCGGCGTGCCGGGCGGCGAGGTCGCGCTTGAGAGTGCTGTAGCGGGTGACCGCATCCGGATCGGCGCGGAGGCGATCGCGTACGGCGAGGTAGCGCGACCACTGCGGATCGTCGGCGGCGACCACGTGCAGATGGATGATCCGCACCCATGCCTCGGACTCCTTGACGAAGACCTGCCCGCCGTCCGGCCCGGCGTCGCCGCGATAGATGTACCCGGCTCCGGTGAGCGCGTCCCGCGCTGGATCGAACGGCACTCCAGGTCCCTGGCGGACGGCGAGGTCGATCACCGGCTTCGCGGCGAGCCCCGGCACCGAGGTCGATCCGATGTGCTCGACACCGCCCGTCAGCCCGCCGAGCAGCGCCGCCACGTCGGCCGCATAGGCGGAGCCGGTGACCAGCCACGACGGGTCGTGGTCGGCGACCGTCACCGTTCCATACCGTAAGCCGAGCTGGGGCATGAGGTGACTCTACGTACCCAGGGTGCGAGCTGGAGTACGCCGAAGGTCACCTCCACGGCGAGGAAGACCCACAGGATTCCGCTGACCCCGTGGCCCAGGGCGTACGCGAACCAGGTGGAGAACAGCAGCCGGGCGAATCCGTCGAACAGCCCGTGGATCGGCAGCGGACGGGTGATCCGCAGCAGCGCCCAGATCAGCACGACCGAGCCCATCAGGGTGGCGTACAGGGATTGGAGGGGGTCGAGGGGTGGGAAGCCGCCGAGGCCGACGGCCGTTCCCAGGTCCGACAACGCGTCGTGCAGCAGCGCGTATGTCCATGGGGTTGCGAACCCGGCCGTCACGATCAGGTCGTACCAGGCGCTGATCCGGACGGTCCGCAGGTATTTCTTCGTCATGATCGGGACGCTAAACCCTGGAGTACGCTCCAAGGTCAAGTGAAGGAGGAGCATGCGCATCGGGGAACTCGCCGAGCGGGCCGGGCTGAGCACCGACACCGTGCGGTTCTACGAGAAGGTCGGCCTGGTGGCGAGTCGGCGGCTGAGCAACGGCTACCGCGACTTCCCGCCTGAGACGCTGCCCTGGCTGGAGTATGTCCGCACGGCCCAGCGCCTCGGGTTCTCGCTGGCCGAGATCGTCCGCACCGGCGAGCGGCTGAAGGACTCGCCCGACAGCGCCGCCGCGCTGTCCGCGCTGTTCGCCGAGAAGATCGACGTGATCGATGCGCGGATGGCCGACCTCGCGCAGTTGCGGTCCGAGCTGGCCGATCGCGTCGGCACTGCCTGCCCGCTGCAGGTCGCGGCCACCCCCGCATGATGTCGGAGGCGTGTGGCAGTCTCACTGGCATGCCCCCGATGACCTTGACCGCTGTCGAGAACGCGCTGCGCGCCAGCTGGGCCGCCGACACGTGCTCCCCCGACGACCTGGAGCGGTCGGGCTGGGACGACGCCAATCCGTCCCTCGGCCACTGCGATGTGACCGCCTTGATCCTGCACGACCTCTTCGGCGGCGACCTGGTCCTGGGCGACGTGCACACCGCCGGCGGGGCGCCGCAGGGGTACCACTGGTGGAACCGCCTGGGCAGCGGGATGGAGATCGACCTGACCCGCGAGCAGTTTCAGGCGGGCGAAGTCGTCTCCGGCGCCCGGGTCGTCCAGCGGCCATCCGGCCCGTTGAAGCGGCGCAACGACGAATACGAGCTGCTCCGGCGGCGGGTCGAGGATCAGCTCGGCGAGCCGCTTCCGCGTCGCGACACCGCTCAGGCGTCGGTGTAGCCGATCTTCTGCAGGTCGTACCAGGTCTTGTAGAGCCCGCCCCCGGCGATCAGCTCGGCGTGCGTACCCTGATCGACCAGGCGGCCCTCATGAAGCACGAAGATCACGTCGGCGTGGCGTACGTTGGCGAGCCGGTGCGTGATCAGCACGGTGGTCTTCGCGCCGTGGCGGGCGCGTACCGAGGCGAACAGAGCGGCCTCGGCGCGGGCGTCCAGCGCCGACGACGGCTCGTCCATGATCAGCAGATCGGCGTCTCGGAAGAAGCCGCGGGCGGCGGCGAGCCGCTGCCACTGGCCGCCGGACAGATCCTGGCCGCCTTCGAAGCTGCGGTCGAGCAGGGTCGCGTACCCGTGGGGCAGGTCGAGGATCATCTCGTGGGCCACGGCGGCCCGCGCGGCCGCCTCGACCGGATCGCGTCCGCCGTCGACGGACAGGTCGCCCAGCCGGATGTTGGTCTCGGCGGTGAACGGCCACTGCCAATGGTCCTGCGTCACCGCGCTGAACGCGGCCCGGACCGCGCCCGCGTCGAGATCCGGCAGCCGGTGCTCGTCCCACCAGACCGTTCCTCTGTCCGGGGTGCGCAGTCCCATGAGGACTGCGGCGAGGGTGGTCTTCCCCGAGCCGTTCTCGCCCACGAACGCCACCGTCTGTCCGGCCTGGATAGTCAGGCTCACCCCGTCGACCGCCGGTCGGTCGCGATCGGCATAGGTCAAGGTCACAGCATCCAGCCTGAGCGTGCGGAACGGTGGCGGCATCAGCGGTTCCGCCGGGCCGCTGGGGGTCAGCCGCCGCGCTCGCGTCAGGAACTCCTCCAAGTCACGCAGGTGGCGACCGTCCGCGTACAACTCGTTGATGTAGATGGTGGCGACGTGGAGGCTGTTGCGCGCCGACTGGAGGGCGACCACGGCGGTGGCCGCGGCCGCGAGCGGGAGATGCCCGGTGACCAGGAGCCCCGCGAGCAGCCCGTAGACCCCGGCGTTGCAGACGCCGGTGATGATCGCGCCGGTGGTGGTCGTGGCGGTGACCGCCCGGGCGAGCCGCAGCTGCGCAGCGGTCTCGGCGTCCATGACCACGTCGTACTGTCGCAACAGGAAGTCACGCAGGTGATAGGCGCGCAGTTCGGCGGCGGAACCGCGCCGTGCCATCAGTTCCGTGAGTATCCACACTCGACGCCGCCGGATCGAGCCGAGCAGGTACTCGCGGTAGCGCTGACCGCCCGCGCGCAGCGCCGACCACGCCTCCGGGACGCTCGCGGCCAGCAGGGCGGCCGGCAGCAGCGGATGCAGGATCGCCAGGGCGGCGCCCGCGGCGATCACCCCGATCACGCCCGCCATCAGGTTGATCGCGTGCCGGACCACGTTCCAGACCGCGTCCACTCCCCGCCCGCTGCCACGTTCCAGCTCGTCGGTGAAGCCTTCACTGTCGTACGCCGAGAGGGGCACCGCAGTCGTCGCCTCGAAGAGGGAGCGCTCGGCCTGCTGACGCAACCGGGGTTCGAGGCGCGTTTGAGTCCACCCGGAGGCGATGCCGAGCGCGCCCCGGACGGCGGTGAGGACGACCAGCGTGAGCAGCGCGGGCACGGCGGCCTCGACGCGTTCGACCGTCGGCCCTTGGGAGAGCACGGCGATGAGGACCCGTTGGGTGGTCAGCAGGCCCAGCGTCGCCATGACCCCGGCGGTGACCGTGATGCCGATCGTGGCGATGGTGCCCGCGCGGTCGGCCGCCATCGCGCGCCGGAACGCGGTCGCGATCAAGCGCGGCAAGGCTTTGGCGACCCCCGCGATACCGGCGTCGACGCTCGCCTGGAGGCCGACCTCCCACCACGCGCTGCGCAATTTGGGGATGTCGCTCACCCGTTTCATGGTCGCGGCGTGAGCGCGATTCACGAAGACTCCTACGCTCCTACGTGAGAGTCTTCGAGTAACAGTGGGTCCAGAGCTGGTCGACGTACTTGCCGTACCGCGGAGTCTCGGCGTACCCGCTGCTCTCGTAGAGAGCGATCGCCTCGGGCTGCCGGTTGCCGGTGGTGAGCCGGATCGACCGGTAGCCGCGGTCCCGCCCGGTCTGCTCCAATGCCTTCAGCAGCGCCCGGGCCAGCCCGCGACCCCGGTACGCCGGACTCACGTACATCCGCTTGACCTCGCCGGAGTCCTCGGTCGCCGCCTGCAGCGCCCCGCAGCCGACCGCCTGCCCCTCGACGACGGCGACGAGATACGTCGCGCCCGGCTGGACCTGCGAGCGGCCTTCGGCCCCGTATCGGGTGACGAGTTCGGCGAAGGCCGCACCGAGCAGGGCGTCCAACTCCGTATCGCCGAGTTCTCGCTGCTCCACGTACATGCCGGTCACCGTAGGACGAACGCATTACGTCCGTGTTACGCGCTTACCGTCGGCCGCCGGGCTCCCAGCCGTACACCTCGATGTCGGCGTACCGGTCGGCGGTGAGGATGTCGCGCGCCGTCTGCTCGTCCGGCGCACGCAGCAACGCCGCCGTCCCCAGCCAAGCCGTCCCGTCGTCCGACAACAGCGGCCCGTACGCGATCAGCCCATCACGATCGGGGACCTCGGTGTCCGCCGGCTCGCCCTCGCCGAGCCCCAGCACGAGGTAGCGGTTGGTCTCCTCCCGCAGCCCCGGGAACTCCCACATCGTCCGCCCGAGCAGATTGCGCCACCGCCGCAGCAGCACATCCCGGTACGCCCCCGCCTGGTAATTCGGCTCCTCGAAAGCGAATCGCCGAGCGGCCGCCGCATCCGGCAGCTCGACGACGTGAACGCTGCCCAACAGCGTCTCGCCGTCCACCGAGAACACCGGGCCGCGCGCGATCAGCTCCGCCTCGAACCCGTCCATGTACGCCCAATGCGGCTCGATCAGCGCATCCCGCAATGGCAGCGAACCAGGCCGGTCGCGGTGGTAGCAGAAGAACTCCATGCCGATCATCTTGCAGCACCCTGCCACCGGTTTACGCGTTGGCTGGTTTGCCCCGTTGGCGGCGTCCGGCGGGGCAGCGCTTCCCCGTTGGCCGGGCGGCGTCCGGCGGGGCCGCTCTCCCCCGTTAGCCGGGTGGCGTCCAGCGGACGCATGATCCACATCCCGTTTCGTGTCGGAATCGGGGGCGGATGCGACACACGACGGGATGTGGATCATCCTTCGACGCGTGCGCCATCGACGTTCGCCGCCCGACCGAGCGCGCGAATCAGCGCAGCATCAGCGACGAAGAAGTGGAGGGCGGCGGGGTCGTGGCCAACTTGATCTTCCCAAGCCGGGTCTTTCCCGCCGCCCTTTGGCCGCGTGCCCACGATGGGGTCATCCGTCCGGCCCGCTCAGAACAGCAGGAAGATTAGCACAAAAGTTCGAACATGGCGTCGGACTCCACGCCCCGCCGCCCAAGCCGGCGCCCCCGAGGTTCGAGTCTGCCGATCCGGCTCATACCGAGAACGAGATTACTGTCCACCTACGACAGAATCGGCGCGGACGTTCCAGCAGCCGAGCACCGGCCGGTCGCGTTTCCTAGTGAGGCAACGACGGTTGCCCGGGTGAGCGTCATGACGTCAGCTGGCGGCCGAGTCCGGTGATCGCGACTGCCACGCCGACGAGGATGAAGAAGATCCCGAACGCCCGGTGCAACTTCGGGTGCTCAGCCCAGAACCGAAGCTGCCGTACATGAGGTTGGCGCGGATCGAGGACGAACGACACCCAGATCACGAACAAGCCGATGAGTATGAAGATGATCCCGCCGCCGATGGCGCCGGCCGGGGTGGCTTCCTCCCTCGGTTGCATCGGCTCAGCCACCTCCTGTTTAGCGACGATCACCCGCGGCGAGGGTAGACGACCCTGGCAAAAGGAGGTGGAGGGCGGCGGGTTACGTGACGGATCTGGTTATCGCCCGTCATGCGTGTCGGACTCCACGCCCCGCCGCCCAAGCCGGCGCCCCCGAGGTTCGAGTCTGCCGATCCGGCTCATACCGAGAACGAGATTACTGTCCACCTACGACAGAATCGGCGCGGACGTTCCAGCAGCCGAGCACCGGCCGGTCGTGTTCGCTGGTGAGGATGCTGATCGTCGCGGTGTGCGGGTGCGCGAAAAGCCGTCCTGCTTCAGGCGGCAGGCCGAGCCAGCGGGCGGCGAGGACGCGTTGCAGGTGACCGTGCAGGACGAGTACGACGTCGCCGCCCGCCAGCAACGGCTCCACGCGACCGAGAACGGCGTCGATTCGCGCCCCGACCTGCTCAACCGACTCACCGGGATGGGCGGAATCGCCGGGGATCACGCCGTCGCGCCAGAGGTCCCAGCCCGGCCGCGTCGCCTCGATCTGCTGTTCGGTCAGTCCTTCGTAGCCGCCGTAGTCCCACTCCCACAAGTCCTCATCGGTACGCACCCCTGGCAGCCCGATCAGCGCCGCGCTCTGCACGGCCCGATCCGCTGGGCTGGCGTACGCCGCTGTCACCGGGCGTGCGGCGAAGACCGGGGCGAGCCGGCCTACGGCGGCCCGGCCTGCTTCCGTCATCGGGATGTCGGTGCGTCCGGCGTACTGGCCGGTGCGGCTCCACTCGGTCTCGCCGTGCCGGACCAGAATCAGCTCACCCATCTCAAGACTCCCATCCGGCCTGTTCGCAGAGCGTCATCACCCGTTGCAGCGCTTGGCTGCTGTCTTGGAGGGCCGCCACCCGAGCCTGCAACGCGGCCAACGCGGCGGCGCCCGACTTCGAGTCGTACGCGTCGGCCGCGTCCGCGAAGCGCTCCTCCGCCGCAGCCGCGGCGAGCAGGGCCGCCCGTAGGTCGGAGCTGTCGGCCTTGTCGGCGGCGTCGCGCGTGTCCGACGCCAGGCGGCGGAACGAAGCGGCGTCGCCGGAGGTCGCCGCACCCCGGCCGTCACCGTTCAGTGCCAGTTCGCAGGCGGCGGCGTCGCCGCTGTCCCGCCCGAACTCCCAGTAGACGGCGCCGCCGCAGGAGCACAGCAGGCACAGCGCGATCACGCCCGCGATCACGAAGTAGTACCACTTCAGCTGGAACCCGGTCTTGACCGGCGGCTGCGGCTGGAGCGGTGGCGGCGTGGGCGCAGGCTGCATGTCCGTCCCTTGTGGATGTCGAGAAGAGTGGGCGCCGCCGACGGTATCAGTCCTTGATCACCCCAGGTCGGCCAGGGAACCACGGGGCACCTGGCGTTACGATTCAGCTGTGGCAAGCAGCGTTCGACCGCTGGTGTTTCTCGACGTCGACGGGGTGCTGCTCCCCTTCGGCGGTACGCGCCCGGCCGCGCCGATCCTCGACCCGGCCGAGGACGACCATCCACTGCTGCATCGGCTCGATCGGAGTCTTGGGCCGCTCCTGCTCGGGCTCGACGCCGACCTGGTCTGGGCGACGACGTGGATGGCGGACGCGAACGATCTCCTGGCCCCTCGGCTCGGGCTGCCGCCGCTTCCGGTGGTGGACTTCCTCGAGGACGACGATCCCGGGTCGCGCCTGCATTGGAAGACGCGGGCGCTGGTCGCCTGGGCCGGGGATCGTCCGTTCGCCTGGCTCGACGACGAGCTCACCGACGTCGATCGCGAATGGATCGAGGCTCGGCATACGCGACCCGCACTCGCGTACAAGGTGGTATCGACGGTGGGGCTGACCCGCGCGGATCTCGACGCCGTCGCGCGCTGGCTGGACCGGGTGTCGTCGGGCTGACCAAGCGGGCCTGACGAGATCTGGGGATATCGACCCGCTATCGGGCAGTATGTCGATATTGTGCAGCCGATGACCAGTACGCGGACGAACCGAGGACGACGAGCTGCCCTGGCGGTGGTGACCGCCGCCCTGGCGACGCCGCTCCTTGCCATATCCGTGGCCACCGGAACCGCGGCCGCCGCTGTCACCACACCCGCCGGGGCCGTCGGAAAAGCCGAAGCCGCCGGGGCCGTCGGAGAAGCCGAAGCCGCCGGGGCCGTCGGAGCAGCCGGAGAAGCCCGGGCCACCGTCACCCCGTGCCCAAGGATGACCGGGGCTACGGTGCCGCACCCGCCGAAGCCGTCACCGCCGCATGCCGATCACTATCAGCGGGCCATCGGCGGAAGCCGCCTCGACACGGTCGGACTCGTCCTGCCGGCCGGCGTCGCGCGCCCACCGGCGATCACCGCCACGTCCTGGCTCGTCGCCGACTTGTCCACGGGCGAGGTTCTGGCGGGCTGCGGCCCACACGAGTACTCCCCTCCCGCGAGTGTCCAGAAGCTCTTGCTGGCCGCTACCTACCTGGCCAAACTCGATCCGCATCGGGTCGTCACCGTGACGCCGGGCGACCTCGACATCCCGGCCGACAGTTCGATGGTCGGGCTCGTCCCCGGCGGGCGCTATCGGATCGAGACGCTGTGGCTCGGTCTGCTGTTGCAGTCCGGCAACGACGCCGCCAACGTGCTCGCCCGGTTGGGCGGCGGCAGCGTCGCCGACGGCGTACGGGCGATGAACGGGGAGGCGGCCTGGCTCGGCGCCTATCAGACCCACGCGGTCACGCCCTCCGGATACGACGGCGCGGGCCAGTTCACCAGCGCGTACGACCTCGCGCTCATCGCCCGGGCGTGTTTCGCCGACGAGGCGTTCCGCCGGTACGCGGCCACGCGGAGCGCGTTCATGCCCGCTCAGCCGCCGAAGCGCAAGCGTTTCGAGATCCAGAACCAGAACCAGCTCCTCTACGACTATCCCGGTGCGCTGGGCGGCAAGACCGGCTTCACCGACCTTGCTCGGCACACCTATGTCGGCGCCGCCCAGCGCGGCGGGCGGCGGCTCGTCGTCACGTTGCTGGGGGCGGAGTCTTGGCCGCAGGCAGGCTGGCAACAGGGCGCCGCCCTGCTCGACTGGGCGTTCGGGCTGCCGGCCGGGGCGTCCGTCGGCCACCTCGTGAACCCGGGCGAAGCACCCGCGACGCCGGCGCCGAAGGCGTCTGGGTCCTCGGCCGGCCTCGCGGCCGCGATCGACGCGCCTGCGGCCGGGCACGGATGGAAGACCTCGACCGTGGTCGCCGTCGGCGTCCTCGCCACGAGCGGCCTGGGCCTGGTCTTCGGCCTGGTCCGCCGGATGCGCCGGCCGAGGCCCTGAGGGGCACTTCACGGCGCTCGTGGGTGCCTTATGATCTCCGGCCATGCGGGGACAGAAGTTTCTGGGGTGGCTCGGCGTGGTGGGCATGTCCGGCCTGCTCGCCTACGCCCTCTACGCCAACTGGCCGCGGGAGCAGGGTCCGCGGCCGTACGTCGCGCCGACGTTCGCCGAGCCGTCGGAGGCCGGGCACAAGCGCGCGTTCCACGAGGTCTGCCCGCTGATCAACCGACCCGAGGTGCTGGTGCTCGTGGAGACCCCGCCCGAGGTGCACGGGCAGGGCACGTCGTACGACCCGGACGGCATGTCCTATCTCAGCTGCAACATCAAGCTGCCCACGCGGGCCGTCCGGCTCGACGTCGGGCGCGGCGTCGACGTCGCCGCGATGACCGAGGCGGCCACCGGCGGGCACAAGCTCACGGTGCTCGGGCGTCCCGCGATCTACGAACAGGAGCACCTGATCGCGCCCACCGCCCGGCTCACGATCGCGTGGGACCCCAGCGATCCCAGCGCGTACGCGAGCATCGCGGTCTTCCAGAACGACGGGTACGCCGACGAGGCGACCCTGGTCCGCATGGCGGAGTTGATCGTGCCCGCGCTGGCCAAGTGAGCCGCCGATGACCGGGCGATCCGAGGTGCTGCTGATCGGCGGCCGGGCCGGGGTGGGCAAGACGACGGTCGCGAACGAGATCCACGCTCAGCTCTCCGGGCTGCGGGTTCGCCATTGCGTCATCGAGGGCGACAACCTCGATCTGGCGTACCCGGCGCCGTGGGAGCACCAGCTGGCGGAGCGCAACCTCGCGGCGATGTGGCACAACTATCGGGCGCTCGGCTATCGCCGGCTGGTCTACACCAACACCGTCAGCGTGCAGTACATCGCCGAGTTGACCGCTGCGATGGGGGACGATCCAAAGGTGATCGCCGTACTGCTGACGGCCGGCGACTCGGCCGCGCGGGAGCGCCTGGCCCGCCGGGAGATCGGCAGTGGACTCGCGTACCACGTGGAGCGCAGCGACCTGATGGCCCGACGGCTGGACGAGACGGTTCCGGCGACGGTCGTGCGAATGTCGACGGACGGCCGGACCGTCGCGGAGATCGCCACGGAGGTCCTCGGGTTGACCGGGTGGACGGCGGCCCCGCGCCGAGACTGAGCGCCAAACCCGTTGCCGTGGCGGATGATCCGGTCTACCGTCAGTCGTCCGGTGATCGAGGCCGGGCCGGGGAGGATCACGATGACCAAGCTCAACCAGATCATCGCGCTGGAGAAGGGCGTCAAGGCGACCGCCGAGACGACTTTGACGAAGGCGTACCACGAGGCGCAGAAGCCGGACCTGTTCGCCGGTCTCATCCGGACCTACGAGCCGCTCGAGGAGGACGGTTACGTCCTGCCGTCGGAGTCGAAGAAGGTCACCGCGAAGGTGCCGTCGCTCGTGTCGGAGATCGAGGCCGCGGTGGAGCGGCTGATCGACCTGACGCTGACCAAGGACACGGCGAACGCGGTCGCGAAGGCCGACGTGAAGGTGGGCGACACCGTCCTGGCCGCCGACGTGCCGGTGACGACGCTGCTGTGGCTGGAGAAGCAGCTGACGAACCTGCGGACGTTCATCTCGAAGCTGCCGGTCACCGACGTCGCCGACGACTGGACCTGGGACGGCGACAACCAGGTGTTCCGGTCGGCCACGGTGAAGACGATGCGGTCGCGCAAGTCCGAGGACTTCATCGTCGTCGTCCCGCCGACCGACAAGCACCCCGCCCACGTGGAGAAGGTGACCAAGGACGTCCCCGAGGGCACCTGGTCGACCACGAAGCTGTCCGGCGCGGTCTCGCCGTCGCAGCGCGACACCTGGCTGGCTCAGGTCACCACGGTGACCGAGGCGGTCAAGACGGCGCGCGAGCAGGCGAACCTGGCCGAGGTGGTGGACGCCAAGATGGGCAAGAAGATCCTGGACTACATCTTCCGATGAGTCCGCACCGACTCCCGGCTTCGGCCGGGTGAGCACAAGTTGAGATTGAGGCTCGAGTTCAGGCTGACGCGGGCCGGGAGAGTGCAGGTTCGAGTCCTGCCCGGGGCACTCACGTCCCGGTAGCCCAACTGGCAGAGGCGACCGGTGGCACCCAGACTCTTGCTCCAAGATCAAGCGCAGTTCGGCCAGTTCGCATCGACCAGCGCCAGGCAGTGGAATCGCAGACCCCAGTTCGAATCTGGGCGGGACCTCTTCATGGTCTCGTGGAGTAGCGGCAACTCGGCAGCCGATAGGAATGACCTGGAGCTTTAAATGTGGCGACGAGCGCCGGACGTCCACGTGATAGCGCAGCAGTAGCGCATCGGACTCTTAATCCGACGGACGCCGGTGCGAATCCGGCTCACGTAACAGGGGGCCACGCCAGGGTAGGCGTGGCCCCCGCCTAATTCCTCGCTCCGGCATTACCTCTATAGCGCGGCTACCGTCAGTCGACCATGCGACGCGTACGCATGGCGAGAAGTGCGTCGATCTCGCCGACGTGCCCGAAGCTGCCCTGCATGACGGGGGCCAGCCAGCTGTATCGGCTGCGCTGACCGCCGAGGCCGGGGGCCGGTTCGTTCAGCCGTTCGGTGGTCAGCCCGGCCAGCTCCGTACGCAGACTGTCCGTCACCTCGGAGAAGTACGCCAGCAGCTGCGCCGAGGTCAGGAACGGCACGGCGTCGACCTCCTCGACGGTGAATCCGGTGACCACGCCGTAGCCCTGGAAGCCGAGTCCGGTCGGGTCGTAGCCGGTCCGGGCGGCCCAGCCGTTGCGGTGCCAGACTTCACCGCTGACCGGTTCGGCGCGCCACGCCTGGTGCGTCAGCAGATCGAGCCATCGGGTGAAATGCCAGAGGGTGACGCCGACGCTGTTGCCGCCCGGGTCGGGCCGGTACGCCACGGCGTCGTCGGGCAGGTCCTTGAAGCGGTGGCGCACCGCCCCGGCCAGCTCGTCGAGCCAGGTGGCGAAGAGGGCGACGACGGTGTCGGGTGCGGCGGCGGCCGAACCCCGGCCGGTCTCGTCGGTCATGAAGTTCCCTTCGTGATGGGAGCGGAGGAGTTCTCCCGAGCGGCGGCGATGAGCACGACGGCGGCGGCGCGTGCGTCCAGCGCCGGTTGGGGACCCGGGTCGACCAGTGCGGTGGCGACCGCGCCTTCCGTGAGGACCTTCAGCTGCCGGGCGAGCGCGTCGGGATCGCGTACGCCCAGCGCAGCGGTCCGCAGGGCGATGAAGGCCAGCAGCCGTTGCTTGTGGAGGCTGGCGATCGGGCGGGCGGGGTGGCCGGGGTCGGGCAGGTCGGCGGCGGCGTTGACGAACATGCATCCCCGATAGTCCGGCGTGGACGCCGACTCGCTGAGCAGGTCGAACACGGCGAGCAGCTGGCCCTCCGGGTCCGCGGCGCGGGCGGAGACGGCCGCGGTCAGCTGGTCGTGCCAGCCGGCGCTGCGGACGGTCAACGCCTCGGCGACGAGCGCGTCCTTGCCGGGGAAGTGCAGGTAGAGGGTGCGTTTGGTGGTGCCGGCTTGGTCGGCGATGGCGTCCACGCCGACGGCGTTCACCCCCCGCACGGCGATGAGGTCGATCGCGCTGGCGATCAGCGAACTACGGGCGGTCCCTCGCGGCGTCACGCCTATTACATATACCGGTCGGTGTACTAAGCGTCAAGCCGCCACGATGTTCACCAGCGACGGTGGGCGCACGACCACCCGGGTCACCTCGGACGAGCCGAGCGCTGCGCGTACCCGCTCGGTGGAGAGAGCGAGCTCGCGCAGGCGTGACTCGCTGACGTCGGCCGGCACCGTGAGCTTGTCGCGGACCTTGCCGTTGATCTGGATCACGCAGGTGGCGGAGTCGGTGACCAGGAGCGTGGGGTCGGCGACCGGCCAAGGCCGCCGGCAGACGGACGGCGCGTGACCGAGCCGTTCCCACATCTCCTCCGCGGTGAACGGCGCGAAGCAGGACAGCATCGCCGCGAGCGCCTCGACGCCTTCGCGGGTGGCCGGATCGCTCGGCGAAGCCTTGCGCAGCACCGTCGTCAGCTCCATGAGCCGGGCAATGGCCACATTGAACCGGCGGCCGTCCATAGCGGACGTCGTCTCCGCGATCAGGCGGTGCACAGCACGCTGAAGGTCGCCATCGGACTCCCCTGTGGACGGCAGGAGCGAGCCGGAGAGCCGCCAGACGCGCGAGAGCCACTTGACGGCGCCGGCGGGCGAGACGTCCGCCCAGTCGATGTCGTCCTCGGGCGGCCCGGCGAACACCATGGTGACGCGGACGGCGTCCGGGCCGTAGCTCGCGATCTGCTCCTGGAGATTGACGAGATTGCCCAGCGTCTTGCTCATCGCCTTGCCGTTCATGATGACCTGACCCTGGTTGGTCAGCCGGGTGAACGGCTCGGTGAACGGCAGCAGGCCGAGGTCGTGCAGGGCCTTGGTGAGCCAGCGGGCGTACATGAGGTGGCCCGTCGCATGCTCGCGCCCGCCGATGTATTCGTCGACCGGCAGCCAGCGGGCCAGCCCGGCCGGATCGAACGGGCCCTCCTCGTAGGTCGGATTCGGGTAGCGCAGGAAGTACCACGAGGAATCCACGAAGGTGTCCATCGTGTCCGTGTCGCGCTGTGCTGAACCACCGCACTGGGGACAGTCCACGTTCACCCAGTCGGTCGCGCTGGCCAAGGGGGACTTGCCGTCGGTGGGCCGCAGTACGTAGCCGCTGTCCGGTAGCCGGACCGGCAGCTCGCCGTCGGGCACCGGAACGAGGCCACACCGGTCACAGTGGATGATCGGGATCGGCGTGCCCCAGTAGCGTTGCCGGGAGATCAGCCAGTCCCGCCAGCGGTACGTGACGGCCTCCTCCGCGCCGATCCGCTCGACGATCGCCCGTCCGGCCTCAGTGGACGGCATGCCGGTGAACTCGCCCGAGTCGATCAGCCGCCCCTCCCCCTCGGTCGCGACGTCGGTCTCCCGTGGATCAGGCTCGCCAGTGTCGATGACCGGGCGCACCGGCAACGCGTGGACCAGCGCGAAGTCCAGGTCCCGCTGATCGTGGGCGGGCACCGCCATGATCGCGCCCGTGCCGTAGTGCGCCAGGACGTAGTCGGCCGCGTACACCGGCACGCGCTCGCCGGTCGCCGGGTGGATCGCGTACCGCCCCAGGAACACGCCGGTCTTGGGCCGGTCCGCCGCCAGCCGCTCCAGCTCCGTCGCGGTCGCGGCCTGCTCCCGGTAGGTCTCGAACGCCGCGCGCTGCCCGTCGCTCACCAACTCCGCGGCCAGCGCCGCGTCCACCGCCACGACCAGGAAGGTCGCGCCGAACAGGGTGTCCGGGCGCGTCGTGAACACCCGGACCGCGTCACCGCCGTCGAGTTCGAAGGAGAGGTACGCACCAACGGAGCGACCGATCCAGTTGCGTTGCATCGCCAGGATCTCGTTCGGCCAGTGCCCGGCCAACTGCGCCATGTCGTCGAGCATCCGCTGGGCGTACCCGGTGGTATGGAAGAACCACTGCGTCAACGGACGCTGGACGACCACCGCACCGCATCGCTCGCATCGACCGCCGATGACCTGCTCGTTGGCCAGTACGGTCTGGTCGTTCGGGCACCAGTTGACCGCCGCCGCTTTCCGGTACGCGAGCCCGGCCGCGAACAGCCGCAGAAACAGCCACTGGTTCCACCGGTAGTACTCGGGATCCGACGTGTGCAGCCGCGTACGCCAGTCGAACGAAACGCCGAGGCGCCGGAACGAGCGCGCCTGCGTCTCGATGTTGGCGTACGTCCACTCGCGGGGATCGAGGCCGCGTTTGCGGGCCGCGTTCTCGGCGGGCAGCCCGAACGAGTCCCAGCCGATGCCGTTGAGCACGTTTTGGCCACGCATACGCAGATAGCGGGCGATCGCGTCGCTGATCGAGTAGACCTCGGCATGCCCCATGTGCAGGTCGCCCGACGGGTACGGGAACATGCTGACGACGTAGGACCGGGCGGCGTCGCCGTCGCTCGCCTGATAGACGCCCAACTCGTCCCAGATCGCCGTCCACTTGTCGACGACCGAGTTCGGGTCGTACGCGTCTTCGCTGCTGTCGATGCCCATCCCGCCCAGTCTGGCATCGACCTGATACACCATGCACATGAATTCGCGTACGCGCGCAGTCACCTGGACGCTCGTCGGCGCGTTGCTGCTCTCCCTGGCCAGCGGGGTGGTCCTGGCCCTACTGAGCGACGCCGGCCCGGACCGCACCACGTTCGTCGTCGTCCTCCTCGCCGTCAACGCGGTCGCCGTGCTGGCCGGCCTGACCGCCACGATCGCCGGAGCGATCATGCTCGGGTCGAGCGGGTCCCGGCGCAGGGCGGGCTTCATCGTGACCGGCCGAGCGTTCCGCATCCCGCCACGGACCGACCTGCGGCTCAACGGCGTCCTCGGCATCCTGATCACCGGACCGCTGGGCGGGATGATGTGGCGTTCGCCGGACTCGCGAGGCATCGCGATCGCCTTCGTGACCTGCATGGCGATCCTGATCGCGCTGATCCTCGCCGTCGGACCGGGCCCCGTCCTCGAACTGCGCCCGACGGGCGTCTACTGGAACGCCCGCGTCTTCCGGCGGCACATCCCGTGGGAGGCCCTGGCTCCGGGCGGCCCGGACCGGCCGCGCCCGTCCGACTTCCGGCTGCTGTTGATCGTGACCCGGCCGGAGCTGGTCACCCAGCGCGGGTCACGGCTGGGCAGCGGAACGGCTGAGCGGCCGTTCCTGTCGCTCGCGATGGATGTCCATCCGGTGTTCCTGGCCGATGCGATCCACTGGTACGCGGACCACCCTGAAGACTGTCGGGCCATCGGTACGCAGGCTGAGCACGACCGGCTCCGCACGGCGCTCGGGGCAGTTCCCGCCCCGGCTTAGCCCGTCCGGGTAATCCGATGTACAGCGGCGGCCACCGCAGTCATGATCACCGGCATGACCGACCCGGACCTGGTACGCGAGCTGCTGGCCCGGTGGGGTGTCCCCGCGAACGCCGCCGTGACCCGGACCGAGCACGGCACGAACAACCACACGCGCCGGGTCGTCAGCGGAAGCCGGTGCTGGTATCTACGCGTCAGCCCGCATCGCAGCGCGGACCAGGTACGGGCCGAACACCGCCTGCTGGCCAAGCTCGCGAAGGCAGGGCTGCCCTTCGCCGTCCCCACCCCGGTTGCGCTGCCGGACGGCGGCACGGTCGTCGACACCGCCCGCGGCCCGGCTGTTCTGTGCGAATCGATCCCCGGCGTGCCGCCGGACCTCAGTCAGGAGCCCGCCCTGGAGCGGTTCGGCCGCGCTGCGGCGGACTTGAGCGAGGCGCTGGCCGGTATCGCCCCGCAGGACACGCCGCACGAGTGGCAGGGCGGGCCGTTGGAGGTACTCCCCGACCTGTCGAGCTTGGCGCGGGAGCTGGTCACGGCCGGGCTGGACATCGACCAGGTCCGGGTCCTGCGTAACGGCGCCGACCGGACCTTGGCCGTCTGGTCAAAGATCGCCGGGCGGCTGCCGAACCAGGTGGTGCATGCCGACCTGGCGCGCTCCAACGTGCTGGTCGATCCGGACACCGGGCCGGTGACCGGCATACTGGACTTCGAGCTGACGGGCTACTGGATCCGGGCGATCGAGCTGACGGTGGCCCTGGCGCTGTCCGGAGCGGCGGACGGACCAGGCTGGCAGCACCGGGCAGCCGCACTCGCCCGGGGCGGAGCCTGGGGTACGCGGCTGACGCCCGCCGAGCTGGCCGCCTTGCCCGACCTGATGCTGGTCCGGGCGGTGGCCTCGACCGTCTGGCGGGCGAACCGGTGGCAGCTCGGGCAGTCGAGCCTGACCGAGGTCGCCGACCGGCTGGATGTGCTGGCCGAGACGCTGCGCTGGCGAAGCGCCGAAGGCGGGCGGCTGGGCGATATCGTGGCCGCCGCCGGCGCATCCGGTTGAGCCAGTCGGGTCAAGCCGCCGGAAGGTCGCTTCGCTACCGCGACAACGCGCGTTCCAGCTGCGCCTTCGTCATCGAGGCGCGGCCCTTGATGTCGCGGTCCTTGGCCTCGTTGTACAGCTGGGCCTTCGTCCGCCCCTTCGGCCCACCGTGCGACCGCTTGCCGCCGCGCTCTCCTGACGACATGTCGGTCAACGACAGCTTGCTGGCCGTCTTCGACTCGCCGTGGCGCGCGCGTTCCTTGTTGACCGTCCGCGCGGCGATCTCCTCAGCTCGGTCGGTGGACACGCCGCGCTTCTTCGCGCTGGACTTGATGTGCTCGTACTGACGCTCGCGCTTCGGACTCGATCCAGCGGGCATGACGCTCTCCCTTCGTCCGCCCTGGTCGTCCCCTTCGTCCGCGCAGCTCAAACGCAGATGCCCGAATAGCGGCGAGCGCTCGGGTGACGGCGAGTTCCATTCATGATCCACATCCCGTCTCGTGTCCGGATCTGGCCCTTACGCGACACATTTCGGGATTGCGATCGCGGCTTGACCTATCTGGACCCATCAGATCGCTGCGTTGTGCTGAACGACCAGGCCGGGGAGTTCGTCGAGGGAGTCGATGCGGAACAGCGCCTGCTCCGCGACGTCGGGCAGGTCGAGGATGTGGCCCCAGGGTCCGCGCCGGATCAGGCAGGTCTTCAAGCCGAGGGCGTGCGCTGGGCGTACGTCGTTGTCGGGGCGGTCGCCGACGTAGAGGATCGCGGACGGGTCGCCGCCGCCTTCGCGGATGACGTGGTCGAAGAAGGCCGTTGACGGTTTCGTCGCGCCCCAGCCTTCGGAGGTGCCGATCACGTCCACGGGGAGGTCGAGCGAGCGCAGGATCGTCTCGGCGAACGTGGGCTGGTTGCCGGCCAGGCCGACGAGCAGACCTTGGTCCTTCAGCGCACTCAGGCAGGCACGTGCGTCCGGGTAGAGGTCCTCTTCGCCGAACGTCTCCGTCTGTCCGGCCGCAGCCCGGCGTTCGCGCTCGGCTTCGAGGTCGAATCCGGGCCGGATGATCTCGAACGTCTGCCGGAAGTCCTGGCCCCGGGCGATCACCGCGCCGAGGACCGCCGACAGCGTGTGCCGGGGCACGCCGAGCCAGTCCGCCCAGGTCGCGAACTCCCGGGATTCGTCGAGGATCGTGCCGCCGACGTCGAAGAAAACCGCCTTGATCATCCGTACCCCGTCCAGCGTCGCCCGACCCAACCACCGGATCATAGAACCGCTTGATTCGCCGTCGCACCGTTCTCACCGACAGCTCGTCGGCGGCTGCCGGCGTACTGGTGCCGACTGCCCCGCAGGCCGCCGGGATGCCCGCAGCGCAGAGCATTCGTCCCGCCGATCCCCGGTACGCCGCGATGACAGTCGGGAAGGGCTCGGATTCACGCCGACCTCGCCGGCATGCACCAGGAGTCGCGCCCGGCGGCATGTTCCCACTACGGTGGGCAACGCGTCACCGGCTTGGGAGGCCATGAATGGTGGAGAGTGGACGGTCCCGTTCCCGCAGGATCCTGGCGGCTATCGGCTACCTGGCAGCAGCGGTGGTCGCGGCTGGTGCCGGCCTCGTCGGGTGCTCGGCGACGCCCGAGTCCGCGCCCCCGCCGCAACCTGTGAGCTGGGAGGTCGGCGCCTGCGTCCGCCAGGTCGACGGGCCTACCGCGATCCCCTCCGGCACCAATGCCGCGTTGCGAGTCGCGCTGCTCGGCCGGCAGACGTTCGAGCCGGTGCCGTGCACCGATCCGCGCGCGCAGTCGAAGATCATCGAGTTGGGCGCGACATTCGACCCGCTCAATACAGCCAAGCCCCTGGATCCCGGCTGCCCTGACAACACCGACGCGGCCTACCGGCCGACCGGCGCGCTTCCGCTCCAGAAGCGGCTCGCCTGCGTTCGCAACCTGAAGGCGCCCCATCCGGGTGACCCCGGCGGCGGCGGAGGTACGAACACCATCGCCGGAGACTGCGTGTCCATTGTGGGCATGCTCGACAACGGCTACGAGGAGCTGCCGTGCGACTGGCCGCAGGGCTGGTTCGCCCAGGTGGTCGCGGTGGCACCTACCACGGCGAGCTGCCCCGCCCGCGACACGGTCAGCCGGCTCAGCTACGGCACCGGCGGCTTCCTGTGCCTGGGTCAGGGCCACGGCGGGACCATAGCCAGGCCCGGCGACTGTGTCACGGAGCTGGGGTCGGCGCTCGCCCCGATCGCGCACACCGCCTGCACAACCAAGACGCGCAAGCTGGTCTCCTTGGTGGACAAGGGAAAGCCGTGCCCGTCCGGCACGAAGGCCGGATGGTCGCCGGGTTACGACCGAACGCTCTGTCTTCGTTAGAGGGCCACTCCATAGACGGCCACGAGGATCGGTAGATCTGCGGCTTCCTGACGGCCTCGAGGTCCGGCGGGAACCGGTCGAGCATGCCGCGGTAACCGGTGGCCACGCATGATGGAGCGCAACTCCGTCGCGGCGACCCGGTCGGCGTGCGGCGTCAAGACGGTCGTGATCACTGACAGGAGCCCGCCGACCAGCCGGCACAGTCGGCTGCGAGCAGCCGAACGTCTCGGCCGGCAGCACCTGCGGCAAATCATGGCGCAGGCTGCGGCACGTGGAGCCCATCGACGCCACCTGTCGATTATCTCTCTAACGCCGAACGAGTGACGATTCATTGCCCTCTTGAATACGTTGTGTAGCAAGCACCCGGGCTATTCGAGAGCCTCATTACCGCATTTGATTATGGGTAGTCGACCGGTCTAGCCTTCTCGTGGGCGCAGGGCACATCGGCGGCCGAACGACCAGGAAGGACGGTGGCATGAACGACCAACGAGTGAAAGACGAATTCGATCGAATAGCCGTGAGGGAACAACTCGGCAAGGACCGCAGACTCATCGCGCAATACGAAGCGGGCCTGGCTCATGCGCGCGGCAAGGTGGAGGAAGCACGCTACAAGCTCGGAAGGTTGGACGAACGGTTGGAGCGTGCACGATGACTGCCGAGGAATACATCCAGGCTCTGCGCGACCTCATGCGGATCGACTGGGAGGACGACGTCGCCGAGGAGAAGCGGTTGGCCGAGCTGGCCGAGGCGCAGGGCAACACCTGGTCGGCGAAGTTCCATCGCGACAGCGTCGAACGGCTGGAGGCGATGGACAAGCCATGGGAGAAGCCGATGCCCGTCTTCTGAACGGAAACGGCGCAGCGCCCGTCCCCAACGGGGGCGGGCGCTGCGCGTACGGGCGAGGGGGTCCTATTCGGCGTCGGCGGCGCGGTTCTTCGGCACGCGCTTGCCGAGGTTGATGAACAGCAGGACCAGGCCGACGGTCAGCCCGATGTGGCCCAGCCCGGCGATGCCGGCGATGGCCTCGTTGCTCTCCTTGCCGTAGACCGTGAGGGTCCCGTGCACCACCATGGTTGCGATCGTCACGGCGAGGCTGGCGTTGTAGACCCAGAAGAAGGTGGCGAACAGCCGCCGGTTCTCGGTCAGGCCGAACAGCTTCTCCAAGCCCAGCACGATCAGGAAGAACAGCATCCCGAGCGCGAGCAGGTGGGTGTGCACCACGCCGAGCTGGGTGTCGCCGGTGTACTCCTGGATCTTCGTGATCTCCCGGTACGCCAGGCCACTGATCAAGCCCAGGATCATGTAGACATGGGCCGCTACGTAGAGTTTTCTCACCGGACCAGGGTCCGCTACGGCGTACGTGTTAGCCAGGGCTAGCGGGTTTTCGAGATCTTTTCGACGTTCGGGAAGTGCTACGGCATCTCCTCGACCTGCTTGAGTTTCGGCCGCACGTCGGCGGCCGACGGATGGTTCAGCTCGTCCAGGATGCGCAACGCGTCTCGCCACGATCCGGCCGCCAGGCTCCACTCGGCCGCGCCGAAGTGGTTGTCTCCCAAGTGCACCAGCGTGTCCGCCTCGTGATAGCGGTCGCCGATCTCCCGGTAGAGCCGGATCGCGTTCTCGTAGCAGCGGACCGCCTCGGCGTGGTCACCGAGGTGCTGGTGGGCGTACCCGAGGCTGTCCCAGACCGGCGCCTGCCCGAATCGGCTGCCGAGTTCGGCGTGCACCGCCAGGGCTTCGGTGCAGCGCGCGACGGCCTGCTCGTACTCGCCGAGCAACGCGTGATACCAGCCCACCACGTTGAGCGACCGGGCACGGCCGGTCTGGTGGCCGGCCGTCTGGAAGAGGTCGAGCGCCTGCTGCGAGCAGGCGAGCGCGGCGGACATTCGGCCGTGCTGCTCGTGGACCCGCGACAACGCGATCTGGCTGTTGGCCTCACCCACGAGGTCGCCGATGCGCCGGAAGTTCTCGGCGGCGTCGAGGAGCAGCGCCTCAGCGTCGTCCCACCGTCCGAAGCGGATGTGCGCCCGCGCCAGGATCCGCTGGGCTTGGGCCAGACCCGTCGGGTCCGCTGCCGCGCGGGCCGCCTCGGCCGCGATCTCCTGGGTGGCCGTCAGATCGTGCCACTGGCCACGCCAGTCCAGCACGTCCGCGATCGCCCAGGCCAGCTGCCAGGTGAGTACGCCGAGCCCGGCTTGTTCGCCCTGCCGGATCTGGGCCAGCAGCACCGGATGCTCGGCGGCGAACCAGGCGCGCGCCTGGTCGATGTCCTCGAAGGACTCGGCAGTGATCGCGGGATCGGCGGGGTGCAGTGCGATCCGGTCCCGTTGCGGGTAGATCGTGAGGGCGGCGTCGTGGGCACTGTGCAGGTAGTGGCCGAGCGACCGCCGGATCGCCGCCCGGCGGACGGGCGCGCTGTCCAGCGTCTCGGCCTGTTCGGCGGCGTACGCCCGGAGCAGGTCGTGGAAGGCGTACCGGCCGGACAAGGTCTGGCTGAGGAGGTTGGCCCGGACCAGTTCGGTGAGCGACTGCTGGGTAGCCGTCGCGTCGGTCCCGGCGACGCTGGCCGCCGCCGCGAGGGTGATGTCGGGTCCAGGGTGTACGCCGAGCAGCCGGAACATCCGGGCAGCCGGTTCGCCGAGGGCGCGCAGGGAGTAGGAGAAGACCGCGCGGACGTCGGCGGTGGCGTCCTCGTCGGCGAACGCGTCGAGGCCCTGCCGGGCATCTCGCAGTTGCGTGACGAGCCGGGTCAGCGACGGCTCGGCACGGGCGCGCGCGGCGATGATCGCCAACGCGAGCGGCAGCCGGGCGCATCGGCGCACGAGTTCGTCGACGGCCTCCGGTTCCCGGGCGACCGCCTCCGGGCCGAGCCGGTTCGACAGGATGCGTACGCCCTCGGTCGCCGACGGCAGCTCGAGCAGCAGGGGTTGCGCTCCCTCTGTGACGACCAGGCTGGACAGCCGATTCCGGCTGGTGATCAGGGTGAGGCAGTGCGGCGAGCCGGGCAGCATCGGCCGGATCTGCTCGGCGCTGCGGGCGTTGTCCAGCACCAGCAGTACGCGCCGGTCGGCGAGGACGCTGCGGAACAGGGCGGACTGGGCTTCCACGGTCAGCGGGATGCGCTGCGCCTCGACTCCGAAGGCTTCGAGCAGGCCGCGTAGCGCCTCTGCGGCGCCGACCGCCGGGCCGCGACCGTCGAAGCCGCGCAGGTTCAGATAAATCTGCCCGTCGGGGAATCGCGCGGCGGCCCGGTGCGACCAGTGGATCGCCAAGGCGGTCTTACCGACTCCGGCGGTGCCCGAGATGGTGGAGATCACTGCCGAGGTGGCCGATCCGCCCAGCGGCAGCCGCTCGTCGAGTTCGGCGAGTTCGGCCTCCCGGCCGGTGAAGTGCGGCACGTCGGCCGGCAGCTGACGGGGCTTCGGCCAGCCGGGTACGCCGCTAGCCGGCCCGGCACCGCCGCGTCGCCCGTCGGCGATCCGGTCGCGGAGGGTGGCGAGCGAGCCCTGTTCCGCCGGGGTGGCGCCCAGCAGCGCCACGAGGATGTCGAACCGGTCGGTCGGCGGCAGCGTCCGTCCGGCGAAGTATCCGGCGATGATCCCGATGGACCAACCGGTCCGGGCAGCGATCTCCCGATAGGTCAGCTCGGAGTCCCGGCGTTGATGGGCCTGCCGCCGGCGCAGCTGCCGCAGCAACGCGGCCAGGCCGTCTACAGTGTCCACACCGGACGCGGCACCCACGATCTCGCCGTTCATGCCGCCCGCTCCTTTCACCCCCGCCGCATCGACCACCAGGCATGATCATCAATGCACGATGATCATACGGTCGCCCGTCGCGACTGCCCATCCCATAAGCGTTCAACAATGTTCAGCCGCGTTCGGGATTCGGGGCGCGACCCCGCCTTGCTCGGGAACCATGTGCGTCACCCCAGCCAGCCGATCCCCCTCGATAGGAGCTCGCTGATGAACGTGGTACGCAGAGTGGCGGCGCTGGTCGCCCTGACGCTCGGCCTGTCGGCGCCCGCGCTGCCGGCGCACGCCGGCGCCAACGGACTGAAATCCGGGATGACGTGGACCGTCACCGGTCAGCAAGACGGCTACGTGCACATTGGAGCCGATGCGCAGACGAATCCCTATTCCGGCGACACCGAGATCGACCATTACCTGCCCGTGCTGTGCCTGCAGGTGGACGGCCGTGCCGCCCCCGCCGGGATCGAATACGACTTCTACAACGGCTGGGCGCAGGGCGCCGTCCGCGCCACCGCCGCCGTCCGTGGTGACGCGCTGAGGTCGACCGACGCCGCCGATGCGTTGTGCGTACGCACCTTCGGCGCGGGCTGGCGGCTGGCCGAGTTCCACGACGGCCGCTACGGCGACGACTTCTCCTCCGGAGGCGGGTGGTCGTTCTGGGCCGCCGCCGGTGGCAATCTGTTGCCGGGTTCGCGGTTCTGGGTGGCGATCAACGACCAGCCGGCCAATCCGTGGGACTCCGAGGGTGCCTGGCCCGATCCCCTGCCGACCGGTACGCAGAACGACCTGATTCTGCGTACGGATCTGAGCGAGATGGTGAACCCGCTGTTGCGGGTGTCGGCCAGCACCAGCTTCCAGAACCTCGTCCGCACGGCGGTCGGCCGGATGTTCGACGGAGACACCAACGCGCTGCTGACCGACGTGATCGCCGAGGCGGAGGCGACCGGGACGGTCGACCCCAACGCCCCGGACTGGCTGGCCGTGAAGGACATCGTGGCGCGGTTCCAGAACATCGACGGGCAGGCGTACCAGCCGCAGATCTTCATCCCGAACTACGAGGAGGGCGTGATCACCGGCAACCCGGTGACGATGGCCGTGCAGGGCACCGACGGCCAGACCGCGCTGCCTGCGTACACCTTGGACGGGTCGGGGCAGGTGGCGGAGCACGCTCCGGTGGACGAGGCGTACACGGAGACCTACGAGGTGTGGCTGCTGACGATCAACGACGGCCTCGGCAACGGCGACGCCGAGACCGCGACCGCCGCCGGCACCACGAGCACCGCGAAGACCTCCAGCACGGCGAGCACGGCTGCCGGGGACGACTCGGCGCGTACCGAGACCGTCATGGGCATCCAGTCGGTGTGCAACCCGACCGGGCTGCGCAACGACCAGGGCATGGAGTTCCTGACCCAGTTCAAGATCGGCTCGCCGGGCTCGGTCGAGTCGTTCTGGCAGGGCGCGCTCGAGGTTCGGCTGATCGTCCTGGGCAAGGGCGGCGTGGAGATCAAGAACGCGTACTGGGGCAAGATCCTGCGCAAGACGGCCAAGCGCGGCAAGGTCGTCAACATGTTCCTCACGACGTGGGATCGCGCCCAGTTCGGCGACTACCTCGCATACAAGTGGGTCGAGGAGGACAGCGGACCGAAGATCGAGATCACCCTCAGCCTGAAGGCGGAGATCAAGCTCAAGCTCAACATCACCGCCGGCCAGGAAGTCAAGATCACGATCGAGGCCAAGAACGACGACATGGGCATCGGCCTGGTCGGTTTCGGCGAGTCCACCTACATCCCGTACAGCACCGGCACCGTGGAGTGGAACGTGTGCAGCATGGGCGGCACCGGTGGCACCGGCGTCGACAACTACGCCAGGCAGGCGACGGTCGCCGCCTCGTCCACCTTCCCGGGCTACGCCCCGGAACGGGTGAACGACGGGTCGGCGGACACCAGCCTCGGCGGCGGCTACAGCTGGGCCAACAGCTACGGCGACGAGAACTACCCCGGTCTGCAGCCGCAGTGGGTCCAGCTCGACTTCGGGGTCAACCGGACAGTCGGCCGGGCGGTCGTCTACACCAGCCAGGGATATCCGATCCGGGACTTCGACATCCAGATCTGGAACGGGTTCGGCTGGGAGACGGTCGGCACACCGGTCCGCGGCAACACGGCCTTGTCGGTGACCGTCACCTTCCCGCAGCGCTCGACTCGGCTGATCCGGGTCCTCGGCTACTCGGGCCCCACGCATCAGCAGGGCTACGTGCGGGTCAATGAATTCGAGGTGTACGCCTCCTGAGCGACCCGATCCGGTTGCTCCTGCAACGGGAGCAACCGGATCTTCGTGTTTCCACCTTGATCCGCTGGGTACGCGATCTTCGCAAGGCCACATGGCAAGGCCAGAAGACGGGGGGTCTTCTGATGATCAGCACGCAAGAGCTGAACCTTTTGGCCGGAGCCAAGGTGTATGACGGAGCCGGCGAGAAGATCGGGTCGGTCGGCCGGGTCTATCTCGACGGTGACGACGGGCACCCGGCTTGGGTCGCCGTGCGTACCGGATGGTTCGGCACGAACGAGAACTTCGTGCCGCTGGACGACCGGAGTCACATCGAGGGTCACAAGCTCCATGTGTCGGCGATGAAGGACGAGGTAAAGCACGCGCCGCAGGTGGAGCGCGACTCCGGGAACCTGAGCGAACGCTCGGCGGCCGAGTTGGACCGGTACTACTACAACCTGCCGGCCGGCAAGTTCGCCGATCGCGGCGGGTCCGCGACGACCGAGCGAGCCGCCGCGTCCGATCAGGCCAGAGCGGTTGGCCAGCATCGGGCGCCGGACCAGCCGCGGACCGATGATCAGGCCCGGCTGGGCAGCGACATGCGGACGGGCGACCAGACCCGGACGGCTGACAAGACCGGCATGGACGACCGGACCGGCATGGCCGGCCGAGCCGGGATGGACGACCGACCTGGGATGGACAGCCGAGCCGGGATGGACAGCCGTGCCGGGATGGACAGCCGTGCCGGGATGGACAACCGTGCCGGGATGGACAACCGAGCCGGAATCGACAACCGCGCCGGGATGGGCGAGAGGTCCAGGAACCTCAACATCACCCGCTACGAGGAGCAGCTGCGGACCGGCAAGCAGGACGTGGAGACCGGCAAGGTCCGCCTGCGCAAGCACGTGGTGACCGAGAACGTGGACATCACGGTCCCGGTCAGCCACGAGGAGGTCCGGGTCGAACGCCACCCGATCGACCAGCCGGGGGCGCAGCGTCCGGGCGCGCAGCCGTTCGCTGAGGAGACCGCCGAGGTGATCCTGCACGAGGAGCGGCCGACCGTCAGCAAGGAGACCGTGCCGGTGGAGCAGGTCGGCCTCGTGACGGAGACCCACACCGAGCAGCGGCACGTGAAGGACACGGTACGCAAGGAGCAGATCGACGTGGAGGACGACCGCTCCGAGCGTGACCGCCGGAGGTAGCCGGCCGGGCTGCGGCTGAGGCTCACCCGAGGATGAGCCGCAGCCCCACGATGGTCATCGTCCCGGCGACCAGGCCGTCCAGTACGCGCCAGGTCGCCGGGCGAGCCAGTTTCGGGGCGAGCCGACGGGCGGCACCGCCCAGTCCGGCGAACCAGACCGCGCTGGCGAGCGCGGCCCCGGCGGCGAACCACCACCGGTGGTTCTCCTGGCTGGCCAGTCCGCCGAGCAGGAGCACGGTGTCCAGGTAGACGTGCGGGTTGAGATAGGTGAAGGCCAGGCACGTCAGCAGGGTGGCGCGCAGTCCCGCGCCACTGCCCGCCGCCGCTTCGAGGAGCCCGGGTCGCAGCATTCGGCGTACCGCCAAGGCGGCATAGGCGAGCAGGAACGCGGCGCCGGACCACCGGATGGCGTCGAGCACTACGGGACGGTCGGCGACCACGGAGCCCAGACCCGCCACCCCGGCCGCGATGAGCAGCGCGTCGGACGCGGCGCAGACCAGGACCACCGGCAGAACGTGCTCACGGCGCAGCCCTTGCCGCAGCACGAAAGCGTTCTGGCTGCCGATGGCGACGATCAGGCCGAGCGAGGCGCCGAATCCGGCGAGCAGCGAGGTGAGCACCCGGCAACCGTAGGAACGCCGCTGCATGCAGTCCAACTAATGTTTCTTAGGCTTGATTAGTATTGCTTAGGTGACCTTGGACTCGGCCCAGCTGCAGACTTTCGCCGCGGTGATCCGTGAGGGCAGCTTCGACGCGGCGGCGCGGGCGCTGAACGTCACCGCGTCGGCGGTGAGCCAGCGGATCAAGGCGTTGGAGCAGACGGCCGGGCAGGTGCTGGTCCGACGGGCCAAGCCCTGTGTGGCCACGGCAGCAGGCGAGCCGTTGCTGCGCCTGGCCGGGCAAGTGGCACTGCTGGAGCGGGAGGCGCTGGACGCGGCCCGGGGCGGCGTGCCGGAGCCGGCCGGCGAGACCTGGACGCGGCTGCCGATCGTGGTCAACGCCGACTCGCTGGCCACCTGGTTCCTGCCCGCGCTGGCGGCGGTTCCGGAGGCTGCGCGATTGCTGTTCGACGTGCACCAGGACGACGAGGACTACACCGCCGAACTGCTGCGCAGCGGCACCGTGATGGCCGCAGTGACGACGCAGAACGTGCCCGTGCAGGGCTGCCGGGTGCAGCGGCTGGGCACCATGCGGTACCTGCCGGTGGTCGCGCCGGGCGTACGGGAGCGGTGGTTTCCCGGCGGCGGCAGCGCGGAGGAGTTCGCGTACGCCCCGATGCTGTTGCTGAACCGCAAGGATCAGCTGCAACACCGATTTCTGCGTACGCTGACACGGCGGTCGCTGGATCCGCCGATCCACTACATCCCGTCGGCGGACGCGTTCAACCGCGCGATCGGGCTCGGGCTCGGCTGGGCGCTGATGCCGGAGCCCTTGGCGACGGCCGAGATCACGGCCGGCCGGGTGCTGCGGCTGCCCGGCCGGCCGGTGAACGTTCCGTTGTACTGGCAGCACTGGAAGCTGGAGTCGGCGGCGCTGACCACCCTGACGACGGCCGTACGCGACGCCGCAGCGACCGCGTTGCGCTGAGACTGCTTGAGGAAACGTTCGGCGCGGTCGGTCTCGATCCGCGCGATGGAGGTCGGCATGCGTCCCCGCGCCCTCCCGGCCCTTCCGCGCGGTGGCCGGCTCGGGACACTCTTTCCGCGCGATCATGAACTTTTGGTCGTGATCGACCGGCGTGTCGCGTCCCGGCGACCCTGATCGTTTCCCGACGGGACTGATCAACTCCCGGACACGGTCGACTCCGGACACGGTCGACTCCGGACACGGTCGACTCCGGACACGGTCGACTCCGGACACGGTCGACTCCGGACACGGTCGACTCCGGGCAGGGACGGCTACGGGCGGGGTCGACTTCGGTCAGGGGAGCCGAACGGACTGGGCGTGGCGGAAGGTGTCCCAACAGCTCCCACCGCGCCTTGACCTGCCGCAGGCGTGGGTAGATCTGCTTGTGGTGAGGCACGACGTTCGCGCCGTCGTGGCCGAGGCGTTCGGCGATGGCCCGGCCGAAGCCCCGGGTTGCCCCGTGACGATCGCGGTCCGTCCGCTGAGACTCATGCGCGATCCCTTCAAGATCGCAGTCAGCCCCAAAATCGCCCAGCGGTCGGCCACCCGACCTCACGTGATCACGCCATCTTTTTGGCTAGTAGGTCTCCAGCGTCGCCACGGCCCCGCTCAGGTCGCCCGATCGCAGCCGCGCCGCCGGGACGGAGACGTACAGCGTGCCGTCGAACGGGAAGGCATCGAGTTTGAGCAGGTGCAGGTGGTCCTCGGCCCAGTAAGGCGACGGCCCCAGCTCCCAACCCGGCCAGCCGAAGGCGGTGTGGCCGTTGACATCGCCCCACTGCTCGTACACCGGGTGCAACTCCATGCCGAGAATGTTCTGCCGGTGCGGACCGCGATCAAGCCGGTTCACCACGTCGTCCCACTGGTCCGGCAGAGTGAGAACGGGGACGGCGTCGACCGCGATCCGCTCGTAGGACTCGGCGGGTTCCGCTGCGGTCCGCTCGACGGCTCGATCCGGGTGGGCGGCGATCACCCGGGCCCAGCCGGGAGAGGTCAGGTCGGCGTCCCACTCGTGCTCGGGGACCGGGTCGTAGACGAAGACGTTCAGCAGACCCGTCCGCCAGGGCACCGGCTCGCCGAGCAGATCGGCGAGCGCGTCGGTGTCCAGAACGGCGGCGAGGCTGAGCGGGACGTCGCGGTGATGCGGCCAGGGCGTGCCGGGGTCCAGCAGAGCCGGGCCGCCAAGGGCGCAGCGCCCAGTCGCCGGCTGTCCGGCCTCAGCCGGCCGCAACTGGAACGCCGGACAGGCCAGGGCCGCCAGCTGGGCGCCGACCGACTCGCCGACCACGTCGGCGCAGAGTCGCGACAGTTCGGCGCGCTTCGCTCGAAGATCCATCCGGGCATTCCAGCACGTACCCCCGACAAACAGCGCGGTCGGCGCATCGCGGTCAGTGGGCATGACGAATCAGCAGGTGTCGACGAAGGAATTCCTGTCCCGCCGCAAGCTGGCCCTTATCGCCCGGAATACACAAGAGCAGTTGTGCAACTGCTCTTGTGTATGTCATGATCTGCTGGTGACTGACAAGATCACCGACTCGAACGTGCTCGCCGCGTTGGCGCACCCGCTGCGCCGGCGCCTGATGGACCTGCTGCGGGCGTACGGGCCGGCCACGGCGAGCGCGCTCGCCGAGCGCACCGGCGAGGCCATCGGCAACGTCAGCCACCATCTGCGCGTACTAGGCACCGCGGGCCTCATCGAGGAGGCCCCGGAGCTGGCCCGCGACAAGCGCGAGCGCTGGTGGCGACGGGTCTCGCCCAACCTCGGCTGGTCCCAGGGCGACTTCGCCGCCGACCCGGCCGCGGCGACCGTCTCGGCCGCGGTCCAGACGATGCTGCTCGACCGGCACTCCGGCGCCGCCCGCGAGTGGCTGGCCACCGAGCACTCCGCCGAACAGGCCGACTGGGTCGACGCGGCGTTCGTCGCCGACCGCTGGATGCTGCTCACCCCCGCCGAACTCGCCCAGCTCGGCCAGGAGATCATCGACGTCCTGCTCCGCTGGGGCACGCGCGAGATCCCCGACGACGGCCACCACCGTGATCCTGTCCTCGTCTTCTCGTACGGAGTTCCCGCACAGCCATGACCGTTACGCTCACCGCTCCCGCCCCCAGTCCCGCCCCCGCCGCCGATCACAAGTCCGACTTCGCCAAGTTCTGGTTCGGCGAGACCGTCAGCAAGATCGGCACCGGTGTCAGCACCGTCGCCCTCCCGCTCGCCGCGATCACGACCCTGCATGCCAGCACCTTCCAGATCGGACTGCTCACCGCCGCCGGCTGGCTGCCGTGGCTGCTGATCGGCCTGCCCGCCGGGGCGTGGGTCGACCGGATGGCCCGGCGCCCCCTGATGATCACCTGCAACCTCGTGTCGTTCGCACTGCTCGTCAGCGTGCCGGTGTCGGCCTGGCTCGGCTGGCTCGGCTTCACTCAGTTGCTCGTCACCGCGCTGCTGCTCGGCACCGCCGCGGTCTTCTTCCAGACTGCGTACCAGGTGTATCTGCCGTCGCTGCTGCCGCCAGCGGAACTGCCCGCCGGTAACGCGAAGATGCACGGCTCCGAGGCGTTCGCCCAAGTCGCCGGGCCCGGCCTGGCCGGGGGCATCACCCAGGTCCTCGGCATCCTCACCGGGCTGCTCGTCAACGCGGCGACGTTCCTCGTCTCGACCGTCTGTCTGCTGCGCATCCGGGCCCGCGAGGTGGTCGCGCCGGTCCCCCGCGACTCCAGCCTCACCCGCGACATTCGCGAAGGTCTGCGCTTCGTCGTCCGCGACCCGTATCTGCGGGTGTTCTCCGCCTTCGGGGCCGCCTTCAACCTCGCCTTCATCGCGTACCAGGCGGTTCTCGTGGTCTTCCTCGTCCGGGAGGTCGGCGTCGACAGCGCACGCGTCGGCGTACTGCTGATGGGGATGAGCGCCGGAGCGGTCCTCGGCGCGTGGGCGGCCACCCGGATCTCCCGCCGCTTCGGCAGCGCCCACGGCCTGCTGCTCGCAGTCTTCGGCACCGCACCGTTCGCGGTGCTGATTCCGCTGACCGCACCAGGCTGGCGGCTGATCCTCCCGGTGATCGGCGGCGCGATGGTCGGCGCGGGCACCGCCGTCAGCAACGTGATCCGGGGCAGTTTCCGCCAGCTCTACACACCCCGGCCGCTGCTGGGCCGGGTGAGTGTCAGCATGATGTTCCTCAACTTCGGCACGATCCCCCTCGGCGGGATCATCGGCGGCGCGCTCGGCCAGTGGATCGGCGTACGTCCCACGGTGTGGATCATGGCGGTGACGGTGGCCTGCTCGCCGCTGTTTCTCCTGATCGGACCGTTGAAGCGATCCCGAGACCTCCCCGCCGCATAACCCGCGCCGGTTCAGCCAGCTCGGCCCGCATGGGGCCGAGCTGACCGGGATCCTGTTACGACGGTCGCGCTGACGTCTACTGCTGCGGCGGCGTCTGCGGCCAACCGGCCGGCGGCGACGCCGGTGCGGGCGGCGGTGCGTACGCCCCGTAGGCCGGTGGCTGGGCCTGCGGCGGGACGGGCTGGCCCGGCCAGGCGCCGACCGGCGGCACAGCCGGCGGCTTCGGCCCGGTCGCCCCGACGCGGGGCAGCACCAGCGCGGCGATCAGCAGCACGATGCCGAGGTCGAACACGATCCGGCTGGCCGCCCACACGAACTCGTTCGACCCGGTGACCACTTCGAAGTCCTGCAGCAGCCAGTACAGGTCGGCCAGGCCGATGCAGGCGAGACCGGCGACCGCTGCGAGCGTCGAGAGCAGGCCGTTCTTGCGGACGCGAAGCAGGACCGCGACGGCGCCGAGGAACGCCAGCACGAGGACGAAGCTGTCGTCGATCTTCGCGAAGGTGGTGTAGAACTCCAGATCCGCGGCGGCGAGCGGGGTGGCGGCGAGAGACATGGCCCTGAACCTATCCGATCCGGGGGAATGCCGGTACCGCCGTCTCCCCCGCGCACTGGGCGAGCAGGCGGGCGGCCCCGTCGGGCAGGAACGGGGTGAGTTCAGTGGCGATCAGCCGGCAGGCGGACAGCAGGTCGGCCAGCACGGCGCTCTTGGCCGCCGAGTCCCGGTCGCCGAGCTGCCACGGCCGGGTCGCGTCGATGTGCCGGTTGGCCTGCTCGACGGCCGAGCAGAGGGCGCCGGTGGCCGTCCGGAAGTCGCCGACCCCGAGCGCCCGACTCACCTGTTCCGGCAGTACGCCGAGCGCTGCGGTCAACGGTCCACCGGCCCCACCCGATGGGGTCGCGCCGAAGTGCTTGCGTACCAATGTGGTGGTGCGATGGATGAGGTTGCCCAGACCGTTGGCGAGATCGCGGTCGGCCCGGTCGATCAGCCGGGTGGTTGTGAAGTCGGTGTCGCCCAGCCGGGCGACGTCGCGCAGCAGCCACCACCGCACGGCGTCGGAGCCGTAACGGTCGATCAGCCGCAGCGGGTCCACGGTGGTGCCCGCGCTCTTACTGATCTTCGCCCCGTTCAGGGTGAGATAGTCGTGGACGAGGATGGTGGTGGGCAGCGGCTGGCCGGCCGACAGCAGCAGAGCCAGCCAGTAGACGGCGTGGAACCGCACGATGCCCTTGCCGATGACATGGATGCGCTCGTCGGACTCCGCCCACCAGCGCCGGTACCGCTCGGATTCGTAGCCGAGCGCGGTGACGTAGTTGCCGAGCGCGTCCCACCAGACGTAGACGGTCTGGCTGGGATCGCCGGGCACCGGGATGCCCCAGCCGCCGGAGCGGGCCGCCGGTCGCGAGACGCTGATGTCGGACAGGCCGCCGCGCAGGAAGGCGAGCACCTCGTTGCGCCGGGCCGCCGGTTCGACACGGACACGGCCGGACTCGATGGCCGCGAGCACCTCGTCCTGATAGCGGGACAGGCGGAAGAACCAGTTCGACTCGGTCACTGGCTCCGGCGCGACGCCGTGCTCGGGGCAGACGCCGTCCACCAGGTCCGCCTGAGCGTAGAACTGCTCGCAGCCCCCACAGTAGAGGCCGGAGTACGAGCGGCGGTAGAAGTCGCCCCGGGCGGCGCACGCCGCCCACAACCGGGCGACGCCGTCGAGGTGCCGCTCGTCGGCGCTGGTCCGCACGAAGTCGTCGAACGCGACCTGCAACGGTTTGGCGAGCGCGGCGAATCTGGCGGCGTTGCCGTCGACGAACGTACGCGTGTCCACCCCGGCGGCGCGGGCGGCCACCACGTTCTTCAAGGCGTTGTCGTCGGTGCCGGTCAGCAGCCGCGCCTCGTGCCCGGCTCGGCGCGCGTGCCGGGCCAGGACGTCGGCCTGCACCAGTTCGAGGGCGTACCCGAGATGCGGTTCGGCGTTGACGTAGGGAATGGCGGTGGTGACATAGCGGCGTCCCATGGCGGGTCCTTTCACCCTGACCCGCGTACGCCGAGCTACCCCGCCGCCGCGGGGTCTCTCGTCGGATGTGTCAGCGCACGACCGATGGCCCCGGGAAGGGGCCCATCATGCGTACGGTCGGCGCTGGCTGCATGCCCGCATCGTGGCACGCCGCCCGATGCGCCGTCATCCGGTTTTCGGTCCTCTGGCGCTCAGGACGGATAGTCCAGCACGAGATACTCGTACTCGCCGAAGTCGACGACCTTGTCCCGGTCGCGGTCGACGAACACCGTCAGATACACGTCGCCGGTCGCGCCCGGGGCTTCCCGCCGCGCAGCGATGGTGGAGATGTAGATCTGCCCGAGGTCGGTCGAGTACGGCTGGATGCGGGTGTCCACGAAGTAGTTGTTGCGGACGTCGACCAGGTTGAGGCGGCCGCTGCTGTAATCGGAGTCGGCCATGCCCATGCCCGGCGCGAACTGCTCGGTGTCGGCGACCGCCAGGCCGTCGCGAAGATTGAAGATGGTGGGATCGGTGAAGGCGCAGATTTGGACGGCCAGATCCTTCGGCGGACGCGGGAACCGCAAGAAGAACGGCTCGTCCCGCATCGTCACGTAGACCGTCTCGACGGTGCCTCGGTCGACGCGCATCGGACTGAGCTGCTGGCCCTGCCAGAATTCCAGGCCGAGACGGGGCGTACGCGCCACTTCGGACGGCGGCGTGGGACTCGGGCTCGGGCTGTCGCTCGGACTGAGGCTCGGACCGGCGCTGGACGCGGCCGGCGACGGCGCGGCCTCCGGCTGTTGCGGCCAGCGCCAGGCGGCCACCGTCACCACCAGCGCGACGAGTCCGAACAGGGTCGCGATCGCCGTCATGACTCCCGCGAGCGAGTTCCACCATTGCAGGTTGCCGAACCGCACCGCCAGCTCCCATCGCTTCGGACACACCGAGTGTCACGGCTGCGGCGTACGCCGGGAAACGGCTGAACGGCCGGTGGCGGCTCGCGTACCGTCGCGCCCGGTCGGCGATCAGCCGGAAACGGCGTACCCGCGGAGGAACGCCTGGACCCCGGCGGTGACGACGCGGTCGATCTCGGCCTGGTCGGGCAGTTGGCCGTTGCCCGCGAAGAGCACGCGGTTCCACGGGATCGACAGGACCAGCCAGCAGAAGTGGTACGCGGCCAGGACCGGGTCGGCGGCCCGCAGCCGGCCGCGCCGGGTGAGGACGGCGAAGGTCTGGCCGAGCGCGCCAGCGACCCGTTCCGGTCCGCCTTCGTAGAAGGTGTGCCCGAGTGCCGGGAAGCGGTCGGCTTCGGCGATGACCAGCCGGCGCAGCCGCATCACGTTGGGCTGCATGAGGAAGCCGACCAGGCCGCCGGCGAGGTCGGTGAGGTCGCGTTCGAGGTCCGCCGAGTCGGCCAGCCGGGCCACCCGGTCCCGGACGAGCTGGTCCACCTGGCCGACCGAGCCCAGCACCAGCTCCGCGAACAGCTTCTCCTTGCTCGCGAAGTGCTTGTAGACGGTTTGCTTCGAGACCGCGGCGCGGGCGGCGACCTCGTCCATGCTGGCTCCGACGTAGCCGTTGGCCAGGAACACGCCCGCCGCCGCCTCCAAGATCGCGTTTCGCTTCGCCGTCGGACGGTCGGTCACGTCAGTACTGTACCGTCTAGTTCTGCCGCATCCGTGGCACGGGAGGGGACAACATGTCGTTCCAGGCGTACCTCGACAACATCGAGGACAAGACCGGGCTGACCCCGCGGCAGCTCATCGCGCTGGCCCAGGAGAAGGGCTTCGACGCACCGGGTACCAAGGCCGGGGTGATCGTCGACTGGCTCAAGGCGGACTACGACCTCGGGCGCGGTCACGCGATGGCGATCGTGCACATCGTCAAGAACGGCGACAAGGTGGGCGGGCGCGACGCCGGCGAAGGCGAGAAGCTGTGGCTCGACGGCAAGGCGACCAAGCCCGCCTGAACGAGCCGCGCCTGGTGCGTGGTTGGGCTACCTTGGCGTGATGGGACTGAGCCGCCGTCACCTGCTGACCGCGGCGGGCCTGAGCTTGTCCGCCGCCGCCTGCGGCTCGAACGGCGCGCCCGCGGGATCCCCCACGGCCACCACACCCGGTCCGGCCAGCCCCACGCCGACCGCCACCGGGCTTGACGAGACCGCGCTGCGGCGTAAGGTCGCCAGCCTGCTGGTGGTCGGTTTTCGCGGCCAGACCGTCAGCCCCGACGACTGGATCGTCAAGGCGATCCGGGGGCAGCACATCGGCGGCGTCATCCTGTTCGACACCGACCAGCTGACCGGCCAGCCCCGCAACATCACCTCACCGGAACAGGTCACGAAGCTCGTGACCTCGCTGCGGGAGGCCGCGCCGGGACCGCTCATCGTCTCGATCGACCAGGAGGGCGGGCGGATCTCCCGCCTCAACCCCGGCAACGGCTTCCCCGCCAGCCAGTCGCAGGCCCAGGTCGGCGCGATCAACCAGGCCGCGCACACCACGGCCTGGGCCCAGGGAATGGTACGCAGCCTGACGTCGGTCGGCGTGACGATGAACTACGCACCCGTCGTCGACCTGGCCACGAACCCGAACAACCCCGCGATCGCCAAGCTCGGCCGCAGTTTCTCCGCCGACGCCGACGTGGTGGTCGCCAACGCCACCGAGGAGATCAAGGTCCACCGAGCGAGCAAGATCAAGACCTCGATCAAGCACTTCCCCGGGTTCGGCAGCGCGACCGGCAACACCGACTTCGACGTCGTCGACGTCACCGGCACCTGGAAACGCAGCGACCTGGTCCCGTTCCAGCGGCTCATCGCCGCCGGCACCGCCGACTCGGTGCTCGTCGCCCATCTGCTCAACCGGCAGCTCGACCCGGACAAGCCGATGTCATTGTCCCGCAAGGCGGTCAACGATCTCCTGCGCGGTGACCTCGGCTGGACCGGGCCGGTCGTCAGCGACGACATGCAGGCCAAGGGCATCACCGCCAAGTACGGCACAGACGAGGCGTTCACCCTGGCCGTCCAGGCCGGCGTCGACCTCCTCGTGTACGCCAATCAGCAGGTCTACAACCCGCGAATCGTCACCGAGATCCTCGACGTGGCGGTGAACCGGGTCAAGCGCGGCGACCTGACGATGGCGCAGATCGACGCGGCGGTGGCCCGGGTCGACACGCTGCGCCCCTGAGCCCCGGTCAGTCTTCCGGCGGCATGATCTCGACGGGGACTCAGCCCTCCGGCGCGATGATCTCGACGAGGACCGGGCCGACCCGCAGGACGCCGTCGGTCAGCGGCGTACACCGGATGCCGCCTCTGCCCCGCAACTGCTCCCGGGCGCCCGGCCCGATCGTCACGTCCATCCAGGCACACGGGTTGGCCGGGCGGTTCACCCGGAGGCGTACCGGGCCGTCACCGCTGTCCAGCACCAGGATCGAGCCCACCAGGTCGTCGACGGCCACCCCGGCGAGCAGGACGTTACGGCGTACGTGGGTCAGGTCGGCGCCGGGCGGCAGCGAGTCCTGCGCGATCACGGTCACGGCGGCGTCGAGGTGCGCCCGATGCCCGAAATAGCGGTCACCGACGATGCCGAGACCGGCGCGCAGGCGTACTTCGGCGACCAGTTCGCCGGCCGGAGCGGGGACCGGCCCGTCCTGAGGCCGTCCCTCGAATCGATGGACCGGTGAGGCGAGCAGCTGCACGATCTCCGGCATACGCGCATGGTACGCGGAACCGGGTTTGCCGAGTATCCGCGCACGTCAACCCCTGCCCGCTACGGTGGGAGGATGAGCGAGAACCCGCTCACCCCAGCTGAGCTGGGCGAAGACCCGGTCGAACCGGTTACCTCGCCCCCGTCTGGGCGGCGTACGTGGCCGATCTGGGTGGCGATCGGCGTCGCCGCCGCGCTCTTCCTGTGCTGTGCCGGGACGGCCACCGCGGGGGCGGTCGTATGGAAGCTGCGTCACGACGACTTCACCGCCAACGGCGACCTGACCTTGTCCGGTAGCGGCACGAAGGACGGCGCGGCCTGCTCGGGCAACGAGATGTACGGCGACATCGCGCAGGGCACCCAGATCGTGGTCAGCGACCCCGAAGGCACGATCGTCGCGGTCGGCACCCTCGGCGACGGCGTCACCAAGGGCCCCGACTGCGTCTTCCCGTTCACGGTGGAGCACGTGCCGAAAATGAAGAAGTTCTACGGGATCACGCTCGGCCAGCGCGGCACCCTGACGTATACGCCCGACCAGATGAAGGAAGGGTTGCACCTCTACCTGTAGGAATCGCTACTGACTGAGCTTGGCGACCGCGATCCGGGCTGCCTTCTTCGCGATCGGAATGGGACTGTCCACGTGCCGCCCGATCTGCTCCACCGCCCGGGTGGCCTTGAGCTTCGTCAGGGCGGTGATGGCGAAGGCCACGACGTCGTCGTCGTCCAGTTCGCCGATCAGCGCGTCGATGACCTCCTCCCGGCGCGCGCCCTGACCGATCCGGCCCAGCGCCTGCACGACCATCTGCCGGGCGCCCCGATAGCTTCGATCGGTGGCCAGCTCGAGCATCTCGTCGAGCAGGGCGGCGTCGGCGGCCTGGTCCAGCGCGTTGCCGACCGTCCACTTGTACCCCTCCGGCAGCCGCGGGTCGCGGAAGAGGCGTACCAGGGCGGGACCGGCGTCGGGCCGTGCGGTGCGGACGGTCAGCGCCCGGGCGACGGTGTCCCACAGGTACCACCGATCGCGGTCGGGCAGGTCCGCCGTCCCGATCTCGTCGATCCAGCGGATGAGGACCGGGACGGCGGCTTTGGGCAGATCCTCGAGGGTGGTGAGGTCGCCGGGGTGCTTCACCTGCACCCCGGCGGCCGCGAGATCTTCCGTCATCTGCCGCATCACATGTGCAAGGGCGGTAGCCATTTGTAGATCCTTATGAGCCGCAGCTGCTGAGCCGAGCGCATCGCCGTCGAGATGATCGCGTCCTGGCGCACGATGTACACCGGGACCTTGCCGACCGACTCGGCGTACAGTATCAAGTCGAGGGTCTGACCAGTGAAGTCGACGGTGTCCTCGGCCTTGACCTCGACTACGGTTCGCCGTTTGGCGTTGTAGTCCGGGAACCGGCGGGCTGCCTCACCCGAGAACGACCTGACCGCCTTCTTGCCTCGTGCCGGGATGCCCAGAGCCTTCTCAGCCTCAGCGCCCACGATCCGGTTGATCCTCAGTTGCGCGATCCGTGCGGCCCGCTTGGCCATCACCGCCGCCTCGGCGGCCTTGGCCGCCTGACGCGCCCGGATGACGTTCTTGATCTTCGCGATGCCCTTGCCGCCGAAGACCAGTTCGGCGACCGAGAACACCGCCCGTCCGATGGCTTCGCCGTAGTTGCCCCGGTTCCAGTCGTCGGCGATCGGATCCCAGACGCTGTGCCAGACGCCGCCCCAGAATTCGCCCGGGTTGTCGCCGGCGTAGTTCCACAGCTCGCTGATCTGCTGACCGCACGGGAAGCAGCCGACCACCGCGGCGCCGAAGTCCCACAGGCCCGTGACGGTCGCCCAGGCCTGCTCGCCGATGCCCTTGAAGAACCCGCCGACCTGCTTGAGCCAGTTCGGAACCGAGAAGTGGCCGTCGACCTCGAAGTTGCCGATCGGGTTGCCCGAGGCGAACAGGTACCGGTTGGCGGTGCCCGCGCCCATGCCGAGCTGGAAGTCGGCCAGGGCACCGGTGTAGAAGTCGGGCGTGAGGAATCGCGACGCGGTCGGCGAGTAGTCGCGGAATCCCATGTCGTAGGTGCCGCCGGCCTGATCCCACCGTTGGGCGTTGAACCGGTAGAGGTTCACCGGCCGCTTGACGCGGAGCAGGTCGGCGGAGTCGGGCTTGTCGACGCCCGTGAACATCGGGGCGTCGTCCTGGCCGTACGCGGTGTACCCGTAGGTGGCCCGGGTGTTGCCGCTGGTGTCGGTGATCGCTTCGACGTCACCGCGGGCGTTGTGCACGTAGTTGAACTCGCCCGTGGGTCCGCCGTCGTTCGCGGTGACGGTTTGCGAGATCCGCTCGCTGCCGGCGCCGTACCGATAGGCGGTGGTGCTCGTGGTGCTCGTGGCGACACCGGCGGTCCGTTGTTCCGACAGCACCAGGTCGCTGGCGCCCATGTACCGGATGGTGGTGTCGGCCTGTCCTTCCAACTGCGCGCCGGTGTCGCTCGCGCCGTAGATCTTCCGGCTCGTGGAGGTCGTGCGGTTCAGCGTGTCGTACGCGTAGTCGGTGATGGACTGATACCGGAAGTAGGAGACCTCGTTCCGGATCTTGCGGTCGAAGCCGTCGTAGGTGTACCCGCTGAAGCTGTTCGACGGCTCACCCGGATCGCCGCCGCTGACGATCGACGTGGACCGGATCTGCTCGGTCCGGCCGAACGGGTCGTAGTAGTAGAAGGACGAGGTCGTGGTGGTGGTGCCGTCGTCGTTCGGCGATCCGCCGATGGTCTTGGTCAACCGGTTGCGGTCGTAGAAGTTCGCGGTGGTGCTCTTCTTCCCGCCGGGCTCGGCGAACTCCTCGGTGAGGATGTTGCTGTTCGCGTCGTAGACGTACTTCTCGGTCCGGTCCGTGCCCTTGGTGACCTGGGTGACCCGATCACGCGGGTCGTACTGATAGGTCAAGGTCCGGTCGAGGTACGCGCTGGTGTTGTCGGCGTTCATCAGCCGGGCGACGTCTTCGGACGGATTGCCGTTGAGGTCGTACTTGAGCGTGTGTTCGGCGATCAGGCGACCAGGCGTGCCGGTGTTCTCGGCGAGGTGGCGCAGCCGCCCGTCAGCGAAGTACGTGTAGTCGACGTTCCCGCCGAGGGGCTTGGTCTGGTGTGCCAGCTGGCCGCGGGGCGTGTAGGTGTACGCACTTATCCGTGGGTTCGGATCGCCGGGCTGGGCCAGGTTCTTCGCGGTCGTGACGAGGTCCCGGGCGTCGTACACGAACTCGTCGATGAGTGCGTCGAAGGTCCGCTTGGTGACGTTGCCGTTGGCGTCGTAGTCGTAGGTGGAGGTGTGCTGTACCGCGCCGGCGTCGATCTCATTCATCGCGGCCAGCTGGTTGAGACCCGTGTAGGTCATCGTGTAGCGATCGATCTGAGAGCCGGTGCTTCCGTCGCTCAGCGTCGTGAGGTTGCCGTTGGCGTCGTAGGTGTAGGTGTACGACTGCCGCTCGTTGTCGACCACCCCGGTGGTGTCGCGGACGAACTTGATGGCGTCGGCCACGACGATGCCGTTGGCGTTGTCCGACAGCGTGACCATGTCGGTGTTGGTCAGGATCACCATGGGATAGGTGCCGAGGCTGACCCACTCGCCGGCGTGTTGGGTCTGGTCGACGGTCTTGGTCTGGCCGAACAACGTGTACTTGGCGTCGGTCGCCGCGCCGGCCACCGCCGGGTACCGCACGAACACCTCGTAGTCGTCGTTCGCGTGGCGGTTCGGCGGTACCCAGGTGAACTTGTTCGCCCCGGTGCCGGGCGCGTGCGTGGCGTAGTCGGTGCCGACGTATCCGGTGCCCTGGCTGGTCGTCGTCCAGTCGCCCACCGTGGCGACGTAGTGCTCGTCGGTGTTGTCCCACAGCGACACGTCGCTGCCGACCGGTACGCCTTCGTCGGCCCGGTTCTGCAGTTTGCCGTCGGGGTAGTACGACATCGTCATCGTGTGGGTGAGGCCGCCGTCCGCCCCGGTGACGGTCCGGCGGGTCTGCTGTCCCAGCGGGTTGTAGTCGAACGTCGTCGAGATGCCGAACGGGTCTGTGGTCGATGCGATCCAGCCGTTGTCCAGGTAGCTGTAGGTGGAGTCGACTCGGGCGCCCGCCGCTCCGGGGACCTTGCCCGACGTCGGCTGGGAGACCTTGGTCAGGTTGCCGACCTCGTCGTAGGTGTACTGGATCTTCTCGCCGACGGTGTAGTACGCGTCGTCCTTGTCGTACGGGAGGACCTGCTCCTTGATCCGGTTGAGTTCGTCGTACACCGCGACCTGTGCGA
This sequence comes from Hamadaea flava, assembly GCF_024172085.1. Lineage (NCBI taxonomy): Bacteria > Bacillati > Actinomycetota > Actinomycetes > Micromonosporales > Micromonosporaceae > Hamadaea > Hamadaea flava. The sequence goes on from NZ_JAMZDZ010000001.1 coordinate 607,994, forward strand.
AGTCGTCCGGATCGTCGGTGGTGGCGACGCCGCGCGGGCTGACCACCTTGGTGCGGTTGCCGACCTGGTCGTACTCGTATCGGGTGAGGTGGTACGCGACGACGCCGCTGACCGTGTCGTACGGCTCCTTGGCCTCGGCGAGCAGCCCACGCGCGTCGTACGTCAGGAAGGTCTGGTTGTTCTCCTCGTCGGTGGTCGTGACCATCAGCCCGTCGTGGTCGTAGCCGACGCTCGAGGTGAAGCCGGCCGCGTCGGTCGAGGTATGCACCTGGCCGTCGCTGTCGTAGGTGACCTTCGTGGTGAAGTCGTCCGGGTCCGCCGTGGCGTTCTTCAGCTGGTCGACCACCTTCGTGGTGTTGCCGACGCTGTCGAAGGTGTAGCTGATGACGCCGTTGCGGGCGTCGGTGATCGTGGTGTTCTGATAGATCTCGTCGTACGCGTAGCGGGTCACGAAATCGTTGGCGTCGGTGGTGAGGTTGCCGTTCGGCTCGGTCACCGTGAGGACGTTGCCGACCTTGTCGTAGCCGTAGCTGGTCTTGCGGTCCGGTCCGCCGGTGGTGTCCTTCGGCGCGAAGGTGGCGGTGGTCCGGTCGCCGGCGTCGTAGGTGGCGGTCGTCAGGGCGCCGTTGGCCGCGGTGGATTCGAGGATGTTGTCGTTGGCGTCGTATACAGGGGCCGGTTTGACGAGGAAGTCACCGGTCGCCGCGTTCTTGGGCACCCGCGCGGTCAGCGGACGGTTCATCAGGTCGAAGCCGAACGTGCTGGTCTTGCCCTTGGCGTCGGTCACGGACAAGACGTTTCCGCGCACGTCGTACGCCTTCGTGCTCGTCCGGGTCAGCGCGTCGGTGCTCGTCTTGGGCAACCCCGTGGGGTCGTAGGTGCCGAAGGACGTGCTGTGCCCGTTGGCGTCGGTGATCTTCGTCAGCTGGCCGAAGGTGTCGTACTCGTAGGTGGTCGTGAAGTCGCTGGCGGCCGGGGTGCTGGTGCCGGCCGGATCGGTGGCGCTGGTGAGGTTGCCCTCCAGGTCGTAGCCGAACGTCCAGCGACGGCCCTCGGAGGACTGCTTGGCGATCAGGTCGGCCCAGTGCCCGGTCAGCCCCGACTGGTACGCGTACGTGGTGCCGGGCCAGCCGTTCTTGACCTGCTCGGCGGTCTTCGACTCGGTCGGATATCCCGTCTTCGGGTCGTACGCCGAGGTCGACACCGAACCGTCGGCCTCTTCGAGGCGGATCACATTGTGGTCGCCGTCCCAGCCGAGCTTGGTCGTCTGGTTCTTGGCGTTGGTGGTCTGGAACGTCCGGCCGTACCCGTCGGTGAGGAAGGTGGCCGGGTGGTTCTCGGCGTCGACCACCACCGTGGTGATGTTGTCGCCGGTCTGCCCGTCGGGGTCGCTGTAGGCGAACGCGATCGGGTTGCCGAGCCGGTCGGTGTAGTCCTTGGTCGCCCAGTGGAACTTCGGGTCGTCATCGGGCAGGCCGTAGTACCGCAGCGCGGTGCCGTGGCCTCGCGGATCGACGACCTTCACGAGCTTGACGTTCTTGTTGCCTTGCGTCATGTCGTACTGGAACCCGAACACCTTCGGCTGGGTCCATCCGGCGCCGTCGATCAGCTCGCCGAGCAGGCCCTTGTCGGTGTAGGTGAAGGTCAGCGTACGGCCGGCGATGTCCACGATGGAGCGGACGTGGTCGATGATCTTCGGGTTGGTCAGGTTGCTCTGCCCGGTGACCTTGGCCCAGGTGGTGTCGTTGACGTAGTCGTACGTGTCGCCCTTGGCCCAGTAGGTCAGGGTGAGCACCTGGCGTCCGGTGGCGTCGGTGATGTATTTGAGGAACTTGGTCGGCTTGTTCTGCGAGCGGCGCACCTCGTAGGTGAAGGTCATGAGGTTGCCGTTCTTGTCCTCGATCGACGACAGGTACCCGTCGCAGTCGTAGGAGAAGACGGTGCGGTCGGGCCGGGTCATCGTCCAGGCGCGGTCCGCTTCCGTCTGCGCCTTGCACGTGACGAGCTGCTGCAGGAACAGGTGCACGCCCTTCGGCGAGGTCCACTCGTTGGCCGTCGCGTTCCAGCTGAAGGTGTGCGTGGTGCCGTCGCCGTCGGTGAGTTTGACGGTCGTCGGGTTCGGATTCGGGTGGAAGTCCAGGGACGAGCCCAGGCGCAGCGGCGACGACGCCTGCAGCGACCAGCCGTACCCGGTCACCGTGTCGGTGGTGTCCTGCGAGTTGTACGCGAGTCGCAGGACGGTCGAGATGCCCCGGGACGGGTTGCTCATTGCGTCGTAGGTCCACACGGTGTTGCCCGCGTGCAGGTTGTTCATCAGGGCGGACCCGGCGCCGGTGTCGACCCCGTCGTAGCTGTAGAAGCCCTCCAGACCGAGCTGGTCGGACGTGGGTTCCTCGACGGCGACCTTCTGGTCGAGCGCCGCGATGCCGGCGGACGCGGACAGCCACTGACCGGTCGTCTTGTTGTGCAGCTCCCACTTGAGCACGTAGTCGGTCCGCTTGTTCGCGTCGGACGGCGCGGGCGTCTTGACCGTGGCGGTCACGTCGGCCGTCGACCCGGCGGTGATGTCGCGGGGCAACGCGGTCGCGACCTGGTTGCCGCTGGTCGTGACGTCCGTGCCGTCGGGCAGCGTCCAGTGGTAGGACAGCTCCCAGTTCGCCGCGGGCCAGGCCGTGGTGGTGGGGTTGGAGACCGAGACGGTCACCGGGTAGGTGCTGGCCGGCGCCATCAGCCCGGCGGTGCCGGGCGCGTAGTAGGTGGACTCGGCGGTGGGTTCCAGGTAGGTGACCCGCAGCGTCGGGCGCAGCATCGGCTCGGCGCCCTCGCTGGACAGCAGCATCGCGCGCTGGGTCGACACCGCCTCGTCACGCATCTTGAGCAGGAACCCGTAGTTCGACGCCGGGGTGGTCAGCCAGCTCTTGACGGTGTTGGTGACCGTCCACGACTCCCACTCGGGGTCGTTGGTGAACCCGTCGAAGTAGGACTCGGCCGTCGCGTCGTAGTCACCGCCCGGAGTCGTCCAGGCGGTCCCGGACGCGGCGCTGTTCCAGGTGGCGGTGGTCTCGTCGAAGGCCCGAGTGAGCCGGTGCACGTCGACCTTGCCGTCGGTCACGTCGCCCGGGTAGAGGCCGGTGTTCCACATCTCCAGCTGCGCGTCGACGACGTTCGCGTTTCCTGGTACGCCCGCCAGGTTGGTGAATCTCACCAGGCCCCGGGTGTCCCCGTACGCGCTGGAGTTGTTGCCCGGTGACACGTACGGGTCACCGCCGTAGACGTTGACGTTGGCCGTGGGCTGCGCCGCCGACAGCGTCGTGTCGGGCACCTGGTTGGCCGTCGTCTCCCGGAAGACCTTGGTGATGCGGCCCGCCTTGGGCAGCAGGACGCCCTGGGTCGGCCCGGCGATCACCTGCCCGTCGGCGGTCTTCACCGCGATCATGTAGTAGTAGAAATGCCGCTTGAGGGGGTCGTTCTCGTCGGTGGGGGTCGGGGACGCCGTGGTGTCCTGGTAGGTCCGCAGTCCCGACGACACCGGGGCGACCAGGGTCGCCGCCGACGGCACGAAGGTCTGGTAGACGCTGCGGTGGACCTGGTACTCGACGATGTCGTCCGCGGTCGAACCGGACCCGGTCGGGTCGGCGTACGCCGGCCAGGTCAGCGCCGCCCCGGTCGCGGTGATGGTCGTCGGCACGTCCACCGCGACGCCCGGCCGCCCGAACGTGACGACCAGCTTCGGCAGGTTGTAGTCGCGGCGGTTGTTGTCGTACGCGTACTCCGAGGCCTCGTAGATCGGCCCGCCGCGGCCCTTGTCGGCCTCGTCGACGGCCTTGACCATGAAGCCGTAGTTGGGCTGCGTGCCGTTGACCCAGTCCTGCACGACGTTGCGGACCGGGAAGCTGTTCCACACGCTGGAGACGCCGGCCTTCCTCGTGGTGGTGCCCCACTTGGTCAAGCGCACGGCGTCGGCGATCACCGACTTGTTCGCCACGTCGCCGAGCACGACCCGGCCGGTGGTGCCCGCCGCGAACGGATGCACGCCGAGGGTCTTCCACACGCCGTCGGCCGCGCCGGTCTGGTCCACCGTGTACGCCTTCGACCCACCGTTGTAGAACACCGTGTACGGAGTCGCCGTCGAGCGGTCGGACTCCGACGTGAAGTGCACCTCGACCTGATAGTCCCCGGCTTCGGTGATCGTCGGCGTCCACGTGTGCGTGTTGCCTGCCGTCGCGTCATTGTTGTACCGGTAGTCCGCGCCGATCGCCTTGGCTGTCAACGAGTTCGCCGAGTACGGCCAGGTGCCGGAGAACGAGGTCCCGGCGTCGCCGTCGTCGACCACGATCACGTTCCCCGCGGGCTGCGCCGCCATCGCGGTGTTGATGCTCCCCCACGTCGCCGTCGACTCGTCCCAGGAGCTGGTCACCCGCCGCGCTTCCAGCGCGACGTCGTACGCGTAGCTCCAGTGCGTCTGCGAGTAGTAGAGCTGCAGCTGCGCGTCGTCGATCGGCGTACCGGCGGGGATGCCGGTGAGCGGGAACCGAACCAGCGAGCGCCACGTGTTGGCCGACTCGGTGCCGACCCGCAGCTGGTAGGTGTCGTTGTAGTTCGCGTTCTGGGTTCCCGAGTAGATCTCGACGTCCTGCCCGTCCGTCGGCACGGGCTGGATCTTGATCGTGGGGTCGATCGTCACGGGGTACCGGCGGGACGCGTCGGCGAGCCAGGCCGCGTCCGGCACGATCGTGATCTCGGCCGTCGAGCCGTGCTGGGTCAGGATCTGCGCCACGTTGCGCGACATCGTCTTGCCGACGTCGGACTTCGCGTCGTCCTTCGAGTCGAACATGTACGGCGCGGGCATCACGAACAGCACCCGTCCGCCGTCCGGCCCGGTGAACTCGATCGACCCGTCGGCCGCCTGGCGTGCGATCAGCCCGCCGGTCTTGATCGACAGCGTCACCGCGAACGGCTCCGCCGGCGCCTTCGCCAGGACGAAGTCCTCCTGCAGCGTCGTCGAGGTCACCTCGTACACGACGTCCGCGCCGGACGCCGCACCGGCGTACGTGACGGTCGAGCCGGCGACCTTCGGCGTCAGGTCCGCGGGCAGTCCCGCCAGACCCAGCTCGATGTGCCGGCCGCCGGACTCGAACCGCACCAGCTTGTCGCTGCGGTCACCGAAGCGCGAGGTGAAGGCATTGGCGACATTCTGGTACGCCCAACCGCCCGAGCCGGGCCGAACCGTGAGGTCGATCGGCTTCCAGGTACGACCGTCGCGGTAGTTCAGCGGGGTCTGCGACACCTCGGCCTGCATCCGGCCGTCCGACAGTTGATAGAACCGCGCGTTCTGCGTACGCCGGGCGGTCAGTTCCTTGACCCGCTTGGCCGGCGCCCACGCCTTGCCCTTCGTCGCCGGGTCGTCGTGCGGCACCCCGTCCAGCTTGAGGTCGACCGACTTCGGCGGCTCCTTCGGCCGTGGCGCGGAGGTCGCCCCGAACAGGCGGCGCACCGGATCCCAGAACCCGCCTGGATCCTCGGCGGTCTGCTGGGCACTCGACGGTGTGGCGAACGCCGGCACACCCGAACCCATGATCATGACGACACTCAGTGCGCCGGCCAACAGCCAGCGACGGCTCTGGTTTCGCAAGGCCGAATCCTCCCCAGGACCGGGTGCACAGCACCCGAATCGGCCCATCGGCGCGGGGATCACTCGACATCGCGCGGCCCCCGTGCCGACGGTCTTCGGTTGTCGGCGCCGCCGATGCAACTTGCACCCACGACGATGCGCCACATCTTCGGCAGTGACGAACATCGCTGTCAACAGTGTCGAATCGACCTCTGATCGCCGCCGAACCGGCGATCGCCGAGCCATCTGCCTGCGGCTACGCGGGCCTCGCCGGTCAGCCCGCAAGGGAGGCGAGCGTTACGGAGCCGTTATCGCTGTCGCGGACTTCTCGACAGCCGCACGACGCGGACCGTGTCACGCTCCGCGACATGATTTCCATATGTCGATGTCCGCGAATGACGAACGGGCGGACCGGAGACTCCGGCCCGCCCGCGTACGCCGCGAATCAGCTCACGGCAGGAAGTAGTTCGGGTTCGGCAGCTTGAAGGTGCGGTCGGCGTACCCGCCCTCCAGGTCGCTGAACTGGTCGCCGAAGTTCGCGACGATGTCGTAACCCAGCGACTCGATGTGCGCCCGGGTCGCCGACTTGTAGTGCACCGTGGTGCAGGAGCCGTTGGGGTCGCCCGCGCAGGCCGCCTGCAGATAATCCGGGTACTGGGCGACCGGCGGCTTCGTGAACAGCCCGTCCTCGCCGTCGACCAGCGTCGTCGGGGCGGGGTAGCCCGCGTCGACGCCGACTCCGTCCGAGGTCAGATTGCCCAGCGTGGCCGCCTCCTGAGCCAGCGGCCGCCCGGTCAGGAAGAAGACCGCGTAACCCTGCTCCTGGGCGTACCGGACGAGGTCGACCATGCCGAAGACGGCCGGGAACCGCTGCTCGGTGACGAACTGCCCATTGGTCGTGGGGTTGTACGCCCAGTTGCTGAACACCTCGTAGTTCCAGGTCAGCAACGTCGTGTCGTCGACGTCGAGGACGATCGCCTTCGAGCCGCCCGGCTTGTGCCGCATGGCGTCCAGCCAGCGGCGGCCGGCCGACGCGACCTTGCGGGCCTCGTCGGCGTAGTTGCCGTCGTCAGCGGCGATGCCACTGCCGAGCGGGTCGCCGTAGTAGTTGCGAAGCTGCTGGCGCAGGACATCGATGTTGGTGACCTGCTCGGCGTACTTCGGGGTGATGGTCTTGATGGCCGGCTGCGGGGTCGCCGCGGAGGCCAGCCCGCCCACGGCGACCAGAGCGGCCGCCACCAGCGACGTGGTGAGGACGCGGCGCGGTGAGCGCCAGGATCGTGAAGTCACGTCACGTTCCCTTCATCGGGGGTTCACTTTGACCCCGTGACGCTAACGCCAAGATCGGATCCGCGCACGACAGGGCACGCGGTCGAAACGCGCTTGCCAGGGCGTGCGATGATCGAACCTATGATTCGCCTCATGCGAAAGGGCGTGCGCGCCCTCGCGGTATGACCGCGCCGCGGCACCTACGTGCCGCCTCCTGGAAGCTGGCCGCTGACATCCGCGACGAATGGCTGCACGTCGGCCTCGCCTGTGGCCCGGCCGATCGGTCCGCCGCCGAACACGCGCTCACCAGGGTGTACGCGTCGATGGGCCGCTCCCGGCCGGAGTTCGTCTGGGTCCGATCGCCTCGGGAAGCCCAGCCGCTCGTCCGTGACCTGCCGACCCTGGCCGGCCTGTACGCCTGGATCACGGCTCCCCCGCCCGACGCCGATCCCCCACTGGCCAGTGATCTGGCGACCGTGGTGGCCCGGCTGCGCTGGCGGATGGACGACCGGATCGACACTCCGGCGTTCGATCCGAAGCCGCCCAAGCGCAAGAAGGGCGAGCCGTGGCCGGATCACCCGGTCGACCGGGCGATCGACTTCGGCGTGCCGTTCGTCGAGATCCTGCGCAAGCACGTCCGCGACGAGCTGTTCCTCCAGCTGATCCGGGCGTACGCCGCCCCCGCGAAACAATCGCTCGGCGAGCCGAGCCCGGTCTGCTGGTTCGGCCAGCAGGAGGCGCACTGGATCGCCTACTACGACGTGTGGCGGCAACTCGGCTTGGCCGACTTCGGCCCGGCGCTCGACGCCCAGCTCGACGTCTGGGGCGACCTCGCCCGCTCGGCCGGCTGGTTCTGGCCCGGCGAACAGGCGTGCGTCGTCGCCGAGCGACCCGCCCGCCCCGGCGTGTACGCCGACGGCTTCACCATCCCCTAACCAGATGAGCGCTGGATCAGGGACCGAAGTCGAATCATGCGCCACGATTCGACGCGGATCCCTGATCCAGCGCCGAAAACGCGGCGCGCCGCGCGAGTCAGGCAGGCACCGGGTCAGGCAGGCAGCGGGTCAGGGCGACACCGTGATGGGTTGGCTCGGGGCGACGGCGTGCCAGCCCGCGTGCGGCTGATCGGCGTGCCGGCCGGCTTCTGGACGCAGCGTGATCTGGGTGTCGATCCGGCCCGGCCCGTCGACGTGTACTCCGATCGCGGCCGGTCCGTAGCCGCTGGCCACCACGGTGTAGGCGCCGTCGGCCAGGTCGTCGACGGCGAAGCCGCCGGTGCCGTCGGTGTGCGTACTGCCGCGCACGGTTCCGGCCGCGTCCAGCACGACGACCAGGGCGTCTTTCAGCGGCTTGCCGTCGGGCGCGCGTACGGTCCCGGCGACGGTCGCCGCACGGCGCAGCGCCAGCTCACGCTCCACTGTGTCGCCCGGGGCCAAGCTGATCGTCAGGGCGGCGGGCAGATGGCCGTCGGCCGTCACGGTCAGCGTGTACGTTCCGGCTTCGAGCCGCTCCAGCACGATCCGGCCCGCGCTGTCCGCCCGCGCCGTCGCGACCTGCCGCCCCGCGTCGTCGGTGAGGTTCGCGGCGGCACCCGGCACGCGCGTGGCCACGGCCAGCGTGGCCGCTCCGGTCAACACGATCTCGTGATACGCCTTGGCAGCGACCTGCACTCGTGAAGCGTCGGGGCGGTATCCGCCGGCCGCGGCGACCAGCACGTAGCTTCCCGGCCGCGGGGCGCCGACGGTGAACGTCCCGGTCGCGTCGCTGGCGGCGGTGGCGAGCAGCTCCCCGCCGGCGGCCAGCAGACTCAGCCGCACCTGGGCCAGCGGCGTACCCGTGGCTGTGCGGACCATTCCGGTCAAGGCGTGGGCGGCCTCGACCACCGGGGTGTGGGCGTCGTGCGTACGCAGGGAGACGGCGGGCAGCACGCTGACGCAGATCAGCGCCACGATCAGCAGCGGCACCAGGGCGAGGAAGATCGGGGGCAGCGCATCGGCGAACGCGCGGGCGATCCCGTCGCGTACGGCGTCGGGCAGTTCGGCCAGCCGGGCGGGGGTCAGCGAGCCGACGCCGCCGGTGACGGAGACTCCGGGCAGCTCACGGGCGACCGCGTCGTACAACCGCGTCGTGAACAGCGAACCGCAGACGGCCACCCCGAGTGCGCCGCCGACCTGGCGGACGAAGGTGACGGCGGAGGTGGCCACGCCGAGGTCGGCGCGGTCGGCCGAGTTCTGCACGACGAGCACCAGCACCTGCATGATCAGGCCGATGCCGAGCCCGATGACGACCATGTACGCGCTGATCAGCGCCCGGGTGCTGTGCTCGTCCAGGGTGGACAGCAGCCACAGTCCGAGCCCGGTGAGCAGGGCACCCGCGATCGGGTACGCCTTGTACCGCCCGGTCCGGCTGATCAGCTGCCCGGACGCGATGGCGGTGACGAGGATGCCGGCGACCAGCGGCAGCATCAGCAGCCCCGAGTTCGTGGCGTTCGCCCCGGTGACGACCTGCATGAAGATCGGCAGGTAACTGATCGACCCGAACATCGCCACGCCGACGGCGATGCTGGCGACGGAGGCGAGAGCGAAAGTCCGATCCCGGAACAGCCGCGGCGGCAGGATCGGCTGCGCCGAGAATCGGGCGCTGACCAGCCACAACACCGTGAATCCGACGGTCGCCGCGATCAGCCGGCGGATCTGTGCGCTGCTCCAGGCGTACTCGCTGCCGCCCCAAGAGGTGACCAGGACCAGACCGGTCACCGCGGCGGAGAGCAGCACGGCGCCGAGATAGTCCACTCGCGACCGGGAGGTGGGCGCGGGCAGCTTGAGCACGACGGCGATCATCGCGAGGGCGATCGCCCCGAGCGGCAGGTTGATGTAGAACACCCACCGCCAGCTGGCATGATCGGTGAGGTAGCCGCCGAGCAGCGGCCCGGCGACCGACGCGACGCCGAAGGCCGCGCCGATGAAGCCCATGTAGCGGCCGCGATCCCGAGGCGGAACCAGGTCGGCGAGGATGGCCTGGGCGAGCACCATCAACCCGCCCGCGCCGACGCCCTGCACCGCCCGGTACGCGATGAGCTGCGTCATCGTCTGCGACCAGCCGCACAGCGCCGATCCGATGAGGAACACGGCGATCGCGAAGATCACGACTGGTTTGCGACCGTAGATGTCGCCGATGCGGCCGTACAGCGGCAAGGTGACCGTCGAGGTCAGCAGGTACGCCGTGACCACCCACGAGATGTGGTCGAGCCCGTCGAGGTCGCCGACGATGGTGGGCAGCGCGGTCGCCACGATCGTCTGATCCAGAGCGGCGAGCAGTACGCACAACATGAGTGCGACGAAGATCGTGAGCAGGCGGGCTTTCTGCGTCTTCGTCTCCACTGTGGCGTTCATCGCCTGGGGTAACGAGCCGTACGTACGTTACGAAACGGCCATTTCACGCATCCCGCGCGGGAAACCCGCGTGATCTCGGCGCACGGCCCGGGTACGGTCGGGCGATGCCCGAATTGCAGCAGCTGGACCCCGGTCACGCCCCGGCGGTACTGGCCTTCGAGGTATCGAATCGCGCCTACTTCGCGACCTCGATCACGGACCGGGGCGACGACTACTTCGCCGAGTTCGACGCCAGGTTCGACGCCTTGCTGGCCGAGCAGAAGGCGGGCGTCTGCGCCTTTCACGTGCTCGTCGACGACGACGGTTCGGTCGTGGGCCGGGTCAATCTGGTGGACTTCGAGCACGGTGCCGCCGAACTCGGCTACCGGGTCGCGCAGCATGTCACGGGCCGGGGCGTGGCGACGGCGGCCGTTCGGGAGGTCTGCGCGCTCGCGGCGGACCGGTACGGGCTGCATACCGTGCGGGCGGCCGTGTCGCTGCAGAATCTCGCGTCGCAGAAAGTGCTGGTCAAGGCCGGATTCGTCGCCGTCGGCCCCGCCGATCCGGCGAACGTCGGCGGTCAGCCGGGCACCTGGTATCAGCGCCGGATCTCGACGGTGACGTGACCTACGGTCATCAGCGGGACCTGGGCGACCACCTCGCCGTCGGGGTTGATCGCGCAGGTCGGGCCGTAGCCGACCCGTTCGGCGCCCCGCTCCCCCGTCACATCGGCGGAGACGAGCCACATCCCGGTTTCGCTTACGCGCTGACGGCGGATCTCGTTGTGCCGGGGTTTCCACCGCTCGGCGTTCTCACGACGCATCATGTTCTGCGTCGGCAGCAGCAGCACGTCCGCGTCTTGGGCGGCGACCGCGGCGGCGGCTGCGGGGAACTGGGCGTCATAACAGATGTTGATCCCGAAGCGTACGCCGTTGCGGTCGAAGACCGGGTAGGCGTCGCCGGGCTCGAAGAGCGCCTCGCCGGGCACGAGATGCGTCTTGCGGTAGCAGCCGGACAGTTCGCCGCGGTCGAGGACGACAGCCGAGTTGAGCAACCGGTCTTCGCGACGCTCGATGATGCCGAGGACCAGGGTTGGCCGGATCGGCGCGAGGCGGCGGCACACGGCTGCGAACTCGGCGGAGCCCAGGTCGAGGGCGTACCGGGTCAGGTGGTCGGCTTCGACGAGGTAGCCCTGTAGGAAGCACTCCGGGAACAGCAGCAGGTCGGCGTCACCGGCCCGCCGGGCGAAGTCTTCGACGCAGGTCAGCGCGGCGTCGACGTCGCCGAGGATCTCGGGCGTCTGGCAGGCGGCCACACGGAGTCCGGTCATGAGGTCCTCATCGGGGCGCCGATCGCCGGATCCCGGGTGTTGGTGAGGAAGTCGGTCGCGGGCAGTCTGCCGTCGGAGCGGCGGGGCCCTTGCGCCGTACGCGGATCGCTCTGCCGAAGGGTGCTCGTCGTCCAGCCGGACTGGTTCCAGGAGTTGCCGTTTTCGACGGCGGAGTCGGCCAGCACGGCGTCCCGGTTGTTGGCCAGCGCGAGGTTGTGCGAGAACTGCGCCGAGGAGTAGAAGAAGGCGAACCCGTCCTTGGCGTTGCGGTACGCCGTGTTGTTGCTCAACCGCAGGGCGCCCCGGTTGGCGCTCTCGGTGAAGCCGTAGCCGACGTTGTCCCAGGCCGCGCTGTTGGTGACGACGTGGGCGACGGCCGGGGCGGGGTCGCCGCCGCCGAGCCGGAAGCCGTTGCCGGAGCCGATCACGGCCTGCGACGCGTCGTGCCACAGGTCTTGGCCGTTGGCGTACGCCCAGCTGCGGTCGACGGTCACCGGCGAGGAGAACTCGTGCAGGTCGAAGCCGTCGTCGACGTTGGAGAAGAAGCGGCAGCCGCGTACGGTGTTGCCGGTGCCCGAGCCGTATTTGAAGGCGAGCCCGTCGGCCGCCCCGCCGGCGTCGTGGTTGCGGTAGAAGTCGCTGTCGAGCACCTGGTTGCCGGTCGTGCCGTTGTCGCGCAGCATCAGGCCGGTGCCCTTGTTGTCGTGGAAGGACAGTCCGCTGAAGACGGTCGAACGGCAGCCGACGCACACGTACGCGTGAGTCGGCGCGTTGCGGATCTCCAGTCCCCGGACGGTCCAGTACGCGGCCCGTTGGGTCACGAACCAGTCGGTGTGCGGGACGGCGGTCGCGTCGAAGACGGGACGCTCCCCGGCGGCGTTGGTCAAGGTGATGCGTTTCTGCGCGGTCCCGTTCGTCGTGATCTCGACGGACTCGGTCGGGTGGTAGGTGCCGCCCCGGACGACGATCGTCTGACCCGGTCGGACGACCGAGACCGCTTTGGCCAGGGTGGCGTACGGGCGCGCCTGGGTTCCGTCGCCGCTGTCGTCGCCGCCCGGAGCGAGGTAGATCTGACCGGTCGCGGCGCGGGGCGTACTCGTGGGAGAAGGCGCGGGTGACGACGGGGCGGCCGAGGCCGTCGGGCCGGAACCGACCACGGGCGGATCAGCCGTGGGTGGATCTTGGGGGGTCGGCGGCGGGAGCAGGACGACGGTGGCCGCGATGGCCGCCGCCGCGGTCGCACCGGCGGTGATCGTGGCGGCGGGCTTCGCGGTGAGCAGGTCCCAGAGTTTGCCGAGCAGCCCGGTCGAGACCGGCGCGAGGTGGCCGCTCGATGCCTGGGCGATCACGGCGGCGAGCCCACCGGCGACCGGCAGCAGGCCGATCTGCGCGAGCGCGACGTCGTCCGGGGCGAGCCGGCCCGCGACGATGCACTGCGGACAGTCGCGGACATGCCGGTGCAGGCGTTTCACCCACCGAGAGTCCGCCTTGCCGTCCCAGCCCCGGGCAGCGGACTGGAGCCCCGCGCAGCGTGGCGTGGCCCGCCACGCGGCCAGGATCAGGCGGGCCCGGTCGAGGTGGGCGCGCATGCGTTGAATCCGTACGCCGGTGTGCGCGACGGTGATGCCGAGGGTGGCCGCGACCTCGGCCCGGCTGAGCCCGCCGAGCAGTTCCTGCCACCAAAGGGTCAGGATGCGGCGGTCCTCGCCGTCGAGCCAGCGGGTGGCCTCACGGACGGCGTTGCGCTGCCCGGCGAGCCGGGCGCGGGTGATCGCGTCGTCGACGAAGTCGGCCTCGGGATCGGGCTGGTCGTCGGCTTCCTGCCAGACGTCGAGCCTCGGCGCGCGCCGAGTCCGTTCCCGTTCGCGGATCTGGCGCACGGCGATCGCGACGAGCCAGGACCGGAAGCTCTCCGGCTCGCGCAGTCCGGGCATGCCCTGAACGGCGCGCAGCATCGTCTCCTGCACGACGTCGTCGACGTCGGGATGGCCGTCGAGGGCCCGGCCGACGATGTTGTAGACCAGCGGCAGATGGCCGGTGAGCAACTCGGCGAGGGCCTGCCGGTCTCCGTCGCGGGCGGCGACGACCTGCGTGGTGTCCGCAAGCACGGGCGACATCGTGGCGCGCGGCAGGCGGCGCTGTCAAGACATCTACCAGTGACTATTTTCTCGGGAGTCGCGACAAAAACTGTTATGGGTTGCCGTCCGGGCCCGTCTCCTGATCGACACCGCTCCACGGATCGTCCCAGGAGGACCCATCCATGAACACCTCACGATCGCCCGGCGGACGCCCATCCGCCTGGCGCCGCCGGCCTGTGCCGGCGCTGGCCACCGCCGTCCTCGGCGTGACCGCCGGGATCATGCTCATCACCATGCCGATGGCGGAGGCCGCGGTCGCGCCGGTCAACGGCGGCGTCTACACCCTCGCCTCCGGAGCCAGCGGAAAGTGCATCGACGTCGTCGCCGCCGGCACCGGCAACGGCGCCCTGCTGCAACAGCTGGCCTGCAACACCGCCGCCACCGACATGCAGTTCAAAGCCGTCTCCCAAGCGGGCGGCTACGGACTGGTCAACACCAACAGCGCCAAGTGCATGGACGTCCCCTACGCCGACAGCAGCAGCGGCATCCAGCTGTGGCAGTGGACCTGCGGAGCCAGCACCAACCAGACCTGGACGTTCACCGCCTCCACCGCAGCAGCGGGCAAGTACATCATCAAGAGCGTCGCCACCGGGCTGTGCGTATCCGACAAGGACGGCTCCACCGCCGGCGGCAACCCGATCATCCAGGAACCCTGCTCCGACATCGCCCGCATGCAATGGTCGTTCAACTACGTCACCGGGGCGACCTCCAGCCCGACTGCCACCGCAGGTACGCCCACCGTCGCGTCCGACGGCACCGGCAAGTACCGCACGGTGCAGGCGGCGGTCGACGCGGTTCCGGTGAACAACACCAGCCGGGTGGTGATCACGATCAAGGCCGGGACGTACCGGGAGATCGTGACCGTGCCCGCGAACAAGCCGTACATCACCCTGCAAGGGCTGGGGTCGTCGGCGAGCAACACGGTCATCGTGAACAACCACTATGCCGGGGCGTACGGAACCTCCGGCAGCGCGACCGTGTTCGCGTACGGGCATGACTTCATCGCCACCAACCTCACCATCTCCAACGACTTCGACGAAAGTTCGGTCACCTCCGGGCAGCAGGCGGTCGCGTTGCACCTCAACGCCGACCGGGCCGTGCTGACGAACGTCCGGCTGCTCGGCGACCAGGACACCTTCCTGGTCAACGACGCGACGCGGGCGTACGTGAAGAACTCCTACATCGAGGGGACCGTCGACTTCATCTTCGGCGGCGGCACGATCGTCTTCGACGGGTGCAGCGTCTATGAGAAGCGCTCGACCGGCGGGCCGATCACGGCCGCGAGCACGGACACGGCGAAGACCTACGGATTCCTGTTCTACAAGTCGACCATCACCGGCGCGGCGAACAACGTGACCGGGCTCGGCCGGCCCTGGCGGCAGGGCGCCCAGGTGCTCTACCGCGAGTCGACGCTGAGCGCGACCATCGCGACCGCTCAACCGTGGACCAACATGTCGACCAACACCTGGCAGAACGCCCGGTTCTTCGAATACCGGAACACCGGCTCGGGCGCCACCGTCAACGGCAACCGGCCGCAGCTGGCCGACTCGCAGGCCGCGAACTACACCCCGCAGAAGTACCTGGCCGGTTCCGACGGCTGGAACCCGATCTCCTAAGGAGTCCGTGATGCAGAGAAAACGCTTCATCGCCGGCCTGGCCGCGTCGGTGTGCACGGTCGCCGCCGGGATCATGCTCATCACCATGCCGATGGCCGAAGCCGCGGTCGCGCCGGTCAACGGCGGCGTCTACACCCTCGCCTCCGGAGCCAGCGGAAAGTGCGTCGACGTCGTCGCAGCCGGCACTGGCAACGGCGCCCTGCTGCAGCAACTGGCCTGCAACGCCGCCGCCACCGACATGCAGTTCAAAGCCGTCTCCCAAGCGGGCGGCTACGGACTGGTCAACACCAACAGCGCCAAGTGCATGGACGTCCCCTACGCCGACAGCAGCAGCGGCATCCAGCTGTGGCAGTGGACCTGCGGAGCCAGCACCAACCAGACCTGGACGTTCACCGCCTCCACCGCAGCAGCAGGCAAGTACATCATCAAGAGCGTCGCCACCGGGCTCTGCGTGTCCGACAAGGACGGCTCCACCGCCGGCGGCAACCCGATCATCCAGGAACCCTGCTCCGACATCGCCCGCATGCAATGGTCGTTCAACTACGTCATCGGGGCGACGGCGTCTCCGACGTCCGGCGGGCGTACGTGGTCGAACACGGCCGACGGATTCGCCGCGGGCACCACCGGCGGCGCGGGCGGCACGACGGTCACCGTCACCACCCAGGCCGACCTCGTGAAGTACGCCGCCGCGAGCGCGGCGTACGTGATCCGGGTCAGCGGCACCATCACGGTCACCCCGTACGGCTACGAGATCCCGATCGCATCGAACAAGACGATCATCGGCGTCGGCGCGACCGGGCAGATCAAGAACGGCGGCCTGCACCTCAACCCGGGCACGAAGAACGTGATCATCCGGAACCTCACCATCGGCGACACGAAGATGGCCTCGGACGATCCCGACGACAAGGACTTCGACTACGACGGCATCCAGATGGACACCGCCGACCACATCTGGATCGACCACAACCGCATCCACGACACCAATGACGGGCTCATCGACAGCCGCCTGGACACCACGTACCTGACGGTCTCGTGGAACGTCCTGAGCAACACGAACAAGGCGTTCGGCATCGGCTGGACCGACAACGTGACGGCGCGGATGACGATCCACCACAACTGGATCCACGACACCAACCAGCGCAACCCCAGCACCGACAACGTCGCGTACGCCCACCTCTACAACAACTACATGCAGAACATCACGTCCTACGGGAACCTGTCCCGGGGCTCGACGAAGATGGTGCTGGAGAACAGCTACTTCGAGAACGTGGCGAACCCGTACTACAACGACACCTCCGCCGCGCAGCTCAAGCAGTCCGGCAGCATCCTGGTGAACTGCAGCGGCAAGGCGCAGACCAACGGCTCGGCGTTCACGCCGTCGAGCTTCTACTCGTACACGCTCGACTCGGCGGCGAACGTGCCGTCGCTGCTGCGCACGTACGCGGGTCCGCAGGCCGACATCGCGTGATGTGTTCCGGTGGGGTCGTATTGGGCGCACGCGGCCCCACCGGTCACCCCGTCAGCCAGTCCCCCCGGGCCGTCGCTGAACGCGGCCGGGGGGCGTCCGCGCGAGCCACTGACCGTTCCGCACGGGCCATCGCGCTGCGATAGAGCGGTCCTTCGAAGACGCGGCGAGGCAACGCCCGCATCGCGTGCCGGAGGGCGTACGCCGACGCGGTCGCGGACAGGTCGGTGGTCGGCAGCCCCGGCAGCAAGTAGAGCCGGCGCGCCCAGCGGGGCAGCAGACTGACGCCGAGCGCGCTGAAGCTCCACCAGGCGAACCGCACGGGCGTCAGGCCGAGCCCGTACGGCATCGGCGGCGACACGAGGAAGCGCAGCACCTCCATCGCGCCCGGCGTCGTGGCCAGCTGGGGTCGCGTCGCGGCGTAGTACTCGGCGACCTCGGCCGCCGTACCGGGCACCGACTCGGGATCCAGCCCGACGAGCGCCGCCGCGCGACGCTGCTCGGTGTAGTAACGGTCGACCTCGTCGGCGGTGAGCCCGAGGCCGGCCCGCTGGGCGGTGGTCACGAACGAGTCGACCTCGGTGACGTGCACCCACCGCAGGAGTTCGGGTTCGTCGGCGCGGAATCGCTCGCCGGTCGCCGGGTCGACGGCGGTCATGGCGGCATGAATGGCCCGGACGTGCCGGCCGGCCGCTTCGGCTTGGGCCGTCGTCCCGTAGACCACCGTGGCGACATAGGTGATGGTGCGCTGGAGGCGACCCCAGGGATCGCGCTTGAAGTCCGAGTTCTGCATGACCCCGGCGATCGCCCGCGGATGCAGCGCCTGCAACAGCAGCGCCCGGGGTGCGGAGATCAGCAGGATCGGGTCGGCGTGCACCCGCCACGTGATCGACTCGGGCCCGAACAAGCCTAGATCGCCCGCCATCACCCGAGCGTACGCCGATCCCTGTCGGAGGTAGTCGCTACGCTGCCGGACGGCCGTTGGCGGTGGCGGCGGCGATGAGCGCAGTCACCCCGGCGATGAGGATCGGACAGCCGATCGACAGCAGGCTGAGCACGCCGAGGATCACCAGCAGCCCACCGGCGAAGCCGAGCAGCCCTCGTCGGTGCGCGCGGCGCCGGTCGACGGCGTACCCGCACAGAACCACCGAGAGCCCCAGCGCGGCGAGCACCCACCACAGTGGTGTGTCGCCTTGGCCCCGCATGATGACGACGTACACGGTCAGCATGACCGCGGCGGTCACCGCAGCGATCGCCGCGAGCAGATCCCATCGACGCCCCATGCTTCGAGAATAGGCGATCCGCCGTTGACAAATTAGAAATACATCGATATGGTGCTGGACTAGGAAAGCGCTTTCCACATCCGAACACCGCCCCTGCGCGCCCACGCATCGGCGGACGGCGCGCAGATCCCACCGGAGGTCATTCATGACGTCTCCCTCGCACCACCCACTCCACGGACGGCTCCTCGCCCTGGCCGGGACGATCGCCCTCGTCGCGACCGGACTCGCCGTCTCGGCCGCACCCGCCTCGGCGGCCACCTTCAACCTCGAAGGCTGGGCCACCCAGGGCGGCGGCACCACCGGCGGCAGCGGCGGCTCCACCGTCACCGTCACCAGCGCGTCCGCCCTGGCGAGCGCGGCCGGTTCCAGCACCACGCAGACCATCCAGGTCAACGGCAAGTTCGCCTGCTCCAGCGAGATCACCGTGGCGTCGAACAAGACGATCATCGGGGTGGGCTCGAACTCCGGGCTCACCGGCTGCGGGCTGAAGCTCAAGAGCGTCAGCAACGTCATCATCCGCAACCTGGTGATCGCCAAGGTGCCGGCCGGCGTCGGCAACGGCGACGCGATCCACGTCGAGAAGTCGACCCGCCTCTGGATCGACCACAACGACCTGTCCAGCGACACCAGCCACGGCACCGACTACTACGACGGCCTGCTGGACATCACCCACGCCGGCGACTACATCACGGTGTCCTGGAACAAGTTCCACGACCACATCAAGTGCTCGCTCGTGGGGCACAGCGACGACAACGCGTCAGAGGACACCGGCCACCTGCGGATCACCTACCACCACAACTGGTTCAACAACTGCGACCAGCGTGGGCCGCGGGTCCGCTTCGGCAACCCGGTACACGTGTTCAACAACTACTACTACAACTCCGGCACCTACGGCGTGGCGTCCACCTGCAACGCGGGCGTCTACCTCGAACGCAACTACTTCGAGAACACGCCGAACTCCGCGGTGTCGGCGACCGGCAGTTCCCCGTCGGGCAACATCAAGCTGCTCAACAACTACCTGGTCAACTCCGGCACCCCGGCGGCCCGCAACGGGGCCGGCGTCGCGGCCATCCCGTACGCGTACACGGTGGACGCGAACTCGTCGGTGAAGTCGATCGTCACCTCGGGTGCGGGCACCGGCAAGATCTAGCCCGTTGAACGCTGCAGATCACGGTTACGCAGCCGTGAGGAAGCCGGTGAGGCATGCGTAACCGTGATCTGCAACCAGTAGAGCTAGCGGGCGATGCGCAGGCGCCGGGCGAGTCGGGCCGAGCGCCGCTGCTTGCGCGCGACCAACGTCTGTCCCCGTTGGACGAGGGCGGGCACCCGGCGCGGCACGTCGACGAACTCCGAGTCCGGTGTCGAGGCCGGGAACAGCGCGAGCGTACGCCCGGCGGGTGCGGCCCCCTCGACCAGCAGGTGGCAGGTCGGTGTGACGCGGGCGTTGACCTCCAGCAGGTACGCCTCCCCCGACTCGGTGATCATGAAGTCGAAGCCGCAGAACCCGGTGAGCCCGAACCGTTCCACCAGTACGCGAGCCGCCGAGGCCATCTGCGGATGGTCGATGACGCGGACGACCGCCGCCGGTCCACGGGCCTCGGTCGCCGCCACGACCTCGAGGCAGACCACCGCAGTCGCCTCGCCTTCGAAGCAGGCCGCCGTCACGATGCCTTCGCGGCCCTCGACGAACCCTTGCGCGTTCACCACAGGGCGTGCGCGCCGGGCCCACGCCGAGAACGGAGCGGCTTCGAAGTTGACCACCAGCCGCTTGAGCGCGCGCGGCAGGCTCGGCGGGTACGCCACCGACCGCCAGGCCGTCGCCGCGTCGGCCGGTTCGCGGACGAAGGCCACGCCGCGACCGCCCCAGCTGCCGTCGGTCTTCAGCGCGTACGGCAGGGGCCAGTCGGCGAGCTGCCGCCGATCGTCCACCACGGCGGTCTCCGGCGCGGTCACGCCCAGCGATTTCGCGGTCGCCGCCAGCCCCGACCGCGAGGTCACCGACGTCCACTGTGCAGGGTCGCCGAGCGACCGCCCGACGAGCGCGGCCAGCTCCGGATCGGTCAGCTTGACCGACTCGTGCAACCGTCGCAGCAAGGCCAGCGCCCGCTCGTCGTCGGGCAGGATGATGTCCGGCTGCGCCTGGCGGATCGCGGCCACCAGGGACCGCCGCCGCCACAGCCGGTTGAGCCGGCAGTCGGCGATCAGCCCGTCGACCAACTCCAGCACGTGCCCGCGCGGCCGGCACGCCGACACCTCGAAGCCCGCCTCGATCAGCGCGTGGGCCAGCCGGGCCGCGGCGAACCAGCGCATCGTGGTCAGGATCATCGGGCGCTCGAACCCGGGCCGGGGGCGAACTCCGGGCCAGCCGGGCCGGGCCATCGCCAAGCCGTGGTCGATCGCCGCCGCCACCGCGGCCGCCGCCACGGGTTCCCGCACGACCTCCAGATGGTCGCCGTCGACACGCTGCACGACGACGCGCTCGGCCAAGCCCGCCCACAGCCGGGCCACGTCACAGCCGAAGTGCCGGTCCTGCGAGGTGGCGATCAAGGTCAGCGTCCCGGGATAGGTCCGCGGGCGATAGGCCGCCATCGACTGGTACGCATAGCGAGCCGAGTGCGTCTCGGCGCTCGCCACGTCCCGCACGGAATCCGCCGTCTTCGCATTCCGGCGCACGAGTCGCCGGATCAGGCGTACGCCGCGCAGCCGGACCTCGGCCAGCGCCGCGAGCGGCCGCATCCGCACGATCCGGGCCAGCTGCCAGCCGGTGCGGCGCAGCAGCGCGCGTACCCACATCCTGCGCGGCCAGAAGCGTTCGTCGTAGACACCCTCGATGAGGAACAGCGAGCCGACGTCCTGACCCGCCGCCCGGAGCTGCTGGGCGACTTCGAGGGCGAGGAGCGCGCCGAACGAGTAGCCGCCGACACGGTACGGCCCGACCGGTTGCAGCCCCCGGATCGCCGTCACGACCTGGGTCGCCGCGGCGGGCAGGCCGATCGCGTCGGGCAGCACCGGCATCATCGCGTACACCTGCTGCGGGCCGGTCATCGCCTGAACCGCCGGGAGCAGTTCGGCGAGATCGCCTTCCACTCCCGGCATCAGGAACAGGGTCTCCGCGTCGTCGCCCGCCTTCAGCAGCTGAAGGCGTACGCCCTCGGCGGCCGCCGCGTCGGCGGCGAGCGTCGTGGTCATCTGGTCGCCGCGGCTCTACGGGCGAGGACCCGCGCCACCCGGGGCGCCACGTATTCGGCGCCGACCATGAATCGCATGAGCGGCCCGAAGCTGTTCGCGGCGGGCGGTCCCACGAAGTACAGCCCGCGGACGGAACTCTCGAAACCGCCGGACAGCACCGGCATCCGCTCGTGCGTACGGATCGCCGTGCGCAGGCTGTCGCTGAAGAACTCCAGCCGCTGGACGTCGGGCCAGTAGCCGGTCGCCGCGATGATGTGGTCGGTGACGTGCTCGACCTTGCCGTGCGGCGTACGCAGCACCAGCTTGGCCTTGCTGCCGTCCACGGTGGCCTGCTCGATGACGGCGCTGAGCGTGGTGGACACCGTGGCGTCGAAGCGCGGCTTCATCCACCACGCCGACGACGGGCCGAGGTGCCGGCGAATGATCTTCACGCGCAGACCGCTGGGCAGGAAACGGAACAGGTTCGGCCGCTTCTGGAAGATCCACGACCGCAGCCCCGGGCCGATGCCGGTGGACGGATGCCGCAGCCGCTGGTAGAGACTGCGACCGCCGTGCGGCTGCGCGGAGGCGAACTTGACCCGGTCGCGCCGGGCCACCAGCGAGGTGTTCGCGCCCGCCTCGGCCAGCAGCGCGGCGATGTCCACGGCGGACGAGCCCGCCCCGATCACGGTGACGTCCCGGCCGGCGAAGCCCGACAGGTCGTGATGCGCGGAGGCGTGCGACACGAGGTTCGCCGGCAGGCCGGCCAGCTCCTGCGGCATCCGCGCGAAATGCGTGATGCCGACGGCCGCCACGACCAGTTCGGCCGTGAGCGTCTCCCCGTCGTCCAGCTTGAGCGTGAACCCCTCCGCTCCCTTGTCCAGCGCGATGACCTGACGGTCCTCGACCTGCGGCACGAACCGCTTCTGGAAGTCCACCGCGTACGACGTGAACACGTCCAGCTCGACCGGGATCGCCGTGTCGTCGTAGGCGATTCCGTTCTCCTCGCAGTACGCCGACAGGCGGCTGCCCGGCTCCGGCGAGCTGAGGCTCGACGCGAACCCGTCGGACTTCAACGACATGCCGGCGGGCATGTGACGCAGCCACGTGTCGAGCGGCGTGCCGAAGATGCGGTGTGGCACGCCGAGCGACCGCAGATGCGCCGCGATGGACAGTCCGTAGGGCCCCGCGCCGATGATGGCTACCCTGGTCACGAACCCGCACCCCCACAACGATTTCGGGCCACCTCTCGATCGGGGACCCGCACGATAACCGGGGATGCTATTCGCCCTATGGACTACTAAGTAACGACGTGGACCGTCAGACTCCCGACAACTGTCACCCGCCAGGAGCGCTGCGTACGCAGAATGCCGGAAAGGCGGGTTGCCCGGTAGGCCGGACGGTCAGGTCGCCGTCATCAATTCCTCGACATCGGCCGCGAATCGTCGCGCAGGAACGACGTCCAGCCAGCCAGCGTGGACGGTGACGGCCGACGCGTCGTCGACGACTCCGACCACGACTCGGTGGCCAGATCCGGCTCGGGCCAACGACGCCACCGGCTGACGCTCAGCAGCGCCAGCAACAGCATCCCGCCGACCAGCGCGGCCGTGCCCGTACGCAACGGCATGCTGAGGTCCGCGTGCAGCCCGCCGAACGAGATGTCCTTGGACAATGCCTTCACCACACCGTGCGGGGCGATCATCAGCAGGATGTAGCTGCCCGCGTACACGACGCCGGTCAGCACCGCGCCCAGTGGCGACATGCGCAGTGTCGCGATGAGCCCGAGCAACAGCCCGGCGACGAGCAGGAAGACGAGCGGGCGCAGGATGTCGGCGCCGCTCGGGGTGGCGGTGTTCTCGTCGTCGAGAACGCGCAGCGAGGTGGACTGGCCGATGGCGAGCAGGAACCAGGACAGCGGGGCGATGACGAGGGCGGCGATCAAGGTCCAGAGGTGTCGCATGCGCGGCATCTTAAAGGCGTTCGCCGTTCGCGTCCTGTTTTGTACGCCTCGTCAGCAGTCATTCACCCTCTGCTATCACGTCGGCGATCAAGGCGGCCAACAACGCGGTCCTGCCCGGGATCTCCGCCACCACAACGTGTTCGTCGTCGGCGTGCGCTCCCCCGCCGACCGCGCCGAGCCCGTCCAGCGTCGGTACGCCCATCCCGGCGGTGAGGTTGCCGTCCGATCCGCCGCCGACGGCCGTCTTCGTCAACGGTGCGAGGCCCAGCCCCGCGGCCAGCTTGCTCGCCCGGGCGAACAGGGCCGCGGAGGATTCGGAGGTCATCGGGGGCCGGTGAGACTGGGTCGACAGCTCTAGGCGTATCGCTGGATCGACCGGCTGGAGCGCCCGGAGCGCGAGTTCGACACGCGACAGTTCGCCCGGCGTGGCCGCCTGCACGTCGATCGCGACCTCGGCCAGCGCGGGCACCGTGTGCGGGTGGTGCCCGCGGACAGCACGGTGGGTGTGACGGTCGTGCCCAGCGCCGCGTCGCCGAGCGTCGCGATGGCCAGCACCTGGTGTGCCAGCTCGACGCCCGCGTTGTGGCCGCGTTCGGGCTCGAGCCCCGAGTGCGCCGCCTTGCCGTGTACGCGCAGCGAGTAGCCGGCGGAGCCCTTGCGCTCGGTCTTCAGCGCACCGCCGGGGCCGGACGCCTCCAGCACGAACGCCGCCTTCGCCCCGGTCGCGGCGGCCTCGATGAGCGCCCGCGATCCAGGCGAGCCGATCTCCTCGTCGCCGGTGACCAGCAGCGTCACGCCGGTCCGGTCAGGCAGTTCGGCGATCGCGTGCAGCGCCATGACCAGGCCCGTCTTCATGTCGAAGCAGCCGGGGCCGCGCAGGATGCCGTCCACCACCTCGAACGGATGCGTACGCAGCGAGCCGATGGGCCACACAGTGTCGTGATGACAGAGCACGAGTACGCGCGTCGGCCCGCCGAACCGCCAGGTCAGGTGGATCCCGTCGCGCTGGGGCGGCGTGCCGAGCACCTGCGTGCCGAGGGCGGCGACGACGTCGGCGCTCCGGTACAGCGCGGCTTCGTCGGCGGAGGGGGACTCGGTTTCGACGAGGGTTCGAATGTGATCCAGCATTGCTCCATGATCAGGGTCATCTCCGTGCCGTCATATAGCGACAGGAAATGACCCTGATCATGAGCGTTACCGCAGCGGCGGATTGGCGTACTGCACCAGTTCGATCGCCTGCTGCGGGAACCATGCCCCGGCCGCCGGATCGGCGATCCCGCCCCGTGCCGGGTCGACGCCGGTGCCCGTGCCACGGTCGCACTGCCCGTCGGACTGACCGGGCGTCTTGATCCACAGGTACGCGTCCACCAGCGGATCACCGGTGCTGGACGTCGGCTTCAGGCCGAGCCCACGACCGGGCGGGTTGCACCAGTCCTGAGCGTCCGGCCACCCGTTGCCGACCGGCGGCGTCCACGGGCCCTGCCCGTTGCGGCTCGTGTCGATCACGAAGTGCGGCAGGACGTCCGGCGACACCGCGCCGACGTTCTGGTCGTACCACGCGTCGGTCAGGCCCCAGGTGCTGAAATCGGCCGGATTCGCCGGGTAGTACTGGCTCGCGCACCAGTCGAAGTGTCCGCGCGCCCAGTCCGGACCCTCCGTACCGAAGTAGACGCACTTGCTGATCCAGCTGCCGTACTTGAGCTGGCGCTCGGTCGTCTGATAGTTCGACAGGTTGAGGAAGAATCCGTCGGCCTGCTGCACGCCCGCCTTGACGAGCCGATCGGCGGCGTCGCCCGAACCGAGCCAGCCGCTGTGCGTACCGTCGAGGTAGACGCTGGTGTTCGGCAGCGCCTTGAGCTTCGCCACCGCGTAGTTCAGCATCGCGAACCGCTCGGCCGCGGCGGTCGCCGGG
Source organism: Hamadaea flava (assembly GCF_024172085.1). Taxonomy (NCBI): domain Bacteria; kingdom Bacillati; phylum Actinomycetota; class Actinomycetes; order Micromonosporales; family Micromonosporaceae; genus Hamadaea; species Hamadaea flava. The sequence goes on from NZ_JAMZDZ010000001.1 coordinate 633,117, forward strand.
TCGGCCTCAGCCGGCTTGCACCACTCCGACGCGCCGTTGATCGAGGTGTACCAGGGGATGATGCCGAGGCTGTCCGGCTCCAGCGCCACCACCACCTCGTGGCGGCCGATGCCCGCGGCGAACGCGTCGACCCAGGCCTCGTACTCGGCCACGCTCGTCGCGCCGCCCGCGGAATACTGCGCGCAATCCCGGAAGGGGATGTTGTACGCCACCAGGACCGGCACCTTGCGCTGCACGGCCGCCCGGGTGACCTCGGTCTTCACCGACTTGGTGACATCCTGACCCGTGCCGCCGGTGTACCACACCGCCTGCGGGGTGCTGACCATCGTGAGCAGCTTCGTCGCCACACTCCACTGCCCGTGCGCGTAGAGCGAGGCGATCTGCTGGACGGCCGCCGGGTCGGGGCGCGGGGTGTAGAACCTCGTGCCGTCCTGGCCGTGCGCGTACGCCGGGGTGGCGCCGGCCAGGACCGTGGCGAACAGCGCCGCCGTTGCTGTGAAGATGCGCTTCACCGATGTTCCTCCTGAGGGGACGGAGACAGTGGGAACGCTCCCAACGGTGTCCGGCGTACGCGACGATGTCAACACCTCGATCGGCTTAAGGAATGCGCCGGGCGACGGCTTAGACCTGCCCCGCCACCGACACGACGAGGTCCAGATCGCGGATGACCTCGGAGAACGCCACCGGCGGCACCTCTGCCAAGGGGACCGCCGAGCCGTCGCTCAGGAACCGCACCACGCCGACCACCACGTCGCCACCGCCGAAGTAGCCCGGCAGGTCGCAGGTCAGCGCGGCGGAGATCCCGGGGCCGGCCGAGCGGGACGCCTGGTGCTCGTCATATCGGTCATGGGTGGACCACCCACGCTCGGACAGCAGCTGACCCGCCACTTTGCCGTCGACCGTGCGTCCGGCGAAACGTCGCGAAACGTCGACGGCGTCGCCCTCGGCCGGGCTCACCAGGTACAGCTCCCTGAACGCCTGCTTCACCGGTTGCTGGAGCTGGAGCTGTCCGAGCTTCGCTTGCCAGTGGTCGAGCAGGCCGCGCTCGTACAGCAGGAACGGATGCGCCGCGGTGAGCGGACCGTCGAGGTCGACCTCGTCGAGCAAGCCGATCCGGCCTGCCTGGTCCTGCCAGATCAAGGCCGGGAGCATCGCCGCGCCGGCAGGCAGGCTCCGCAGGCGGGCGAACTCATCGGGTGCGAGGGTGCCACCGGTGGCGACGAGCCGCTCGATCATCCCGGTACGCATCCGGCGAGCCTGGTCGCGGAGCCGTTCCTGGTGTTCGCGGACCTCGGCGTACCGCGTGTCCCTGCGTACGCCGGCCGGCACCGACTTCAGCTGCTCGCCCGCCTTGCTGACCGAGATGATCGGTTCGGCGCCGGACAGCCGCACCGCGACGGCGTACTCGCCGATGGTCCAGTCGCCGGGTGCCTCGGCGGCGATGCGGGCCTCGCAGTCCCACTCCAGGCGGCCGGCGTCCGGAAAATCCGCCACCTGGGCGAGATGGTCCAGGGCGACCGCGACCGCGGCGGCGTGGCTGTGCCTGCGGTTCGGACCCAGCTTCGGACCTCGCTTCGCCACCTCCCGCACGGCCAGATACCGGTCGAGCACGGTCTCCCCGTCGGCCAGCGGCAGCAGGCCCAACGCGGCGATGCCCGCCAACGCGTTGTTCTTGGCTCGCTTGTGGACAGCCGTCCGGTTCCACCCGAGCGCCGCCGAGATGATCTCACTCGGGCAGAGCGCCAGCAGCTGACGTGCACCGTCGACGCCGGCCTGCCGCACGGCGACGAGGATGGCGACGCGATCCTGCCGCACCGCCTCCGTTGTGGAGGCCGCCTGGACCAGCCGCAGCAACGGCTCCGCGCCGGGCAGCCCCAGCAACGGCAGCAGCACCCCGGCGTCGCCCGCCGGCAGCCGGAGGCCGAAGGCGTACCGCCGTTCGCCGTCTGGCCGGTCGCGCAGGTGTTCCACCAGCGCCGTCCGCTCGTCGTCGGTCAGCTCGGCGGAGCCGAAGCGCTCGGCCATCCGGCGATCGGTCGGCCGCTCCACGGCCCGGAGCACGAACCGCAGACCCCTCGGCACCAGAACCTCGGGCAGCCGGTCCCAATCGGATTCGGGCGGCGAGGTCAGCCGCCAGGCCAGTTCCTCGAAGTAGTCGAGGACGACAGGTGCGCACGCGGCAGGCGTCAACCTCGCGGCGCTGTCGGACGGTGAGCGGCCCATGACGGCGTAGCCCAGGTACTCGTCGTCGGCGAACGCCTGCTCGATGACCTCGATGTCCAGCTCGCCCACCGCGTGCAGGGCGTCCAGCACCCGCGCCACGGTCTCCCGGCGTGCGCGGCCCAAGGGAGTGAGCACCAGGAGCCGAAGCAGGTGAACGTCGCCGGCAGCGATCGCCCGGTCCGCGAGGGGCTCAAGCGGCGGGGTCGGCCAGCCGACACGGTCCACAATGGCGGCCAGCGCCACCGTACGCCGGGCGGTCGGCCACGGCGCGTCCAGGACGTCTCCAGCGTCGTCTGCATTCCGCACGGGAAACGCGCTGTCGTAGATGTCGTCCAGCGCGGCGCGGACGTCGTCGATGTGGGAGTCCAGATGCCCACCGGTGCGGTCGATGCTGTTGCCGGACTCGATCGCGCTCTGAATCTCCTTGGCAAGCGCCCGCAGACCTGCCAGGTCGCCGGCCTTCGTCAAGCCGGCCGCCTGGTCCGCCAGCCGCCACAGAGCATCTCGCTGGTCACGGACCTCGCCGGCGAACATGTCCGGTACGTCAACCACGAGCCACCCACCGATCAGCCACCGCGTCACGCGCCTCGACCCGCAACACCGGTACGCATCCGTCCTGTCGACCGCAATCCGATCATCGAACGGTAACGCGCAAGGTCAACTAGCGGCCGAGGTGGCCGAAGCGAGTGGGAGGGTCCAGCGGAGGACGGCGGAGCCGGCGACGTTCTCCAGCGACACCGGATGGCTCTGGCCGCCGTCGAACCGTTGCAGCTCGGCCGGATCCCAGTGCACGGCGAGCACCGGGCACCCGGCGACCTCGATCGTTCCCGCGCCGAGGGCGTGCGGCCAGCCCGCCCGCTGGCCGAGGTGGTGGTGCGTGTGCAGCTCCACCTTCGCCAGGTACTTGTAGTGTCCCTGGACGACCGCCCATCGGTTGACCGTCGCCGCCTGCTCGTACGCCGCGTCCACCGGCAGGTCCAGCCACCCGTGCGGCCCGCCGGCCCGGAACGCCGGGATCGGTTGTGAGCCGAACTCGGCCTGAGCCTGCTCCGACCCGTCGCCCCGGACGAGGACGTCCGCCAGGCCGTCGACGGTGGCGGACGGCGACACGGTGCCGACCCAGGAGTCCAGGGCGATGGGGTCGCCGATGATCATGCCGCCCGTGTCGACGGGTAGCTCGCCGAGCAGCACCGAGTCCGGCTGCTCGGACACCGCCGACCAGGGCAGGCCGAGGGCGACCTCGAGGACGGCGATCGCTTCGGCCAGGGCGTATGCGCCGGGGCGGGTCGTCGCCGTGACCGTCAACGGTCCCGTCCCGACTGGCACGGCGATCGCTTCGGCGAGCCCGTCCTTGAGGTGGGCTCCGCCCGTTCCGGCCGCCCGGCGGGCGCGAGACGACAACGGCTCGCCGAAGTCGGCCCACTCGTCGAGGTGGCCGCCGCAGCCGAGCACGACGGCACCCGACGGCGCTCGGATCGAGCCCAAAGTCATGGTGTCCGGCACGGCCTCACGATAGTCACATTCATCGTCGCCGGTGTGCCCCGGGCCTGAGCGGATCATGAGAGGCTACCGGCATGAGAGTCGGAGTGGTGATCCTGCCGGACCGTCCCTGGGCGCAGGCCCGGCGGCTGTGGGAGAAGGCGGAGGCGGTCGGCTTCCACCACGCCTGGACCTACGACCATCTGGGCTGGCGGGACCTCGTCGACGGACCGTGGTACGACGCGATCGCCACCCTGACCGCGGCAGCAGGCGTGACCGAGCGCATCAGGCTCGGCACGATGGTGGCCTCGCCGAACTTCCGCCATCCGGTGCACTTCGCGCGGGAGATCAGCACGCTGCACGACATCAGCGGCGGCCGCGCGATGATCGGCGTCGGCGCGGGCGGCCTCGCCGGATTCGACAACGACGTCCTCGGGCAACCACACCTCGACCGGCGGCAGCGGTTCGAACGGTTCGCCGAGTTCGTGGAGCTGCTGCATCGGCTGCTGCGCGAGGGCCGAGTGACGTTCGACGGAACGTACTACCGGGCGGTGGACGCCCGGTGCGAGGTGAGCGAACTGCCGCTCGTCATCGCCGCTGAGGGTCCGCGAGGGATCAAGCTCGCCCAGAAGTACGGCGACGCCTGGGTGGCGGGCGGCGACGTGACCGAGGACGTCGAGGAATGGTGGGCGTCGGTCGAGCGGCTCAGCGCGCGCAACCCGGTCAGCACCACTCGGTTCCTCATCCTCGACCCGCGGTCGGCCACCTACTCGCTGTCGAGCGCGGAGTACTTCGTGGACGCCGTGGAACGCGCGGAACGGCTCGGTTTCACCGACGTGCTGACCCATTGGCCCCGGGAGAGCAGCTGGTTCACCGGCAGCGAGGCGGTGCTGGACGAGGCGATGGCCGAGCTACGGCGACGTCGGCCCGAATGACCTCTTGATCGTTTGCCGCGCGTGCAATAGCTTCATGCAGCCCCATCAGCCTGGCCAACGAGGGAACGTCATGAAGCTACAGCGCAGGCGGCGTGCCGGACACATCAGCTTGCTTCTCGGCGTGGGCGCGATCCTCATCGTCGGCGCGATGGCCGGCTACGAGATGACCGCGTACGGAATCCCGCTCGGGCCGTTCTCGCTGTACTTTCTGGGCTCGATCGCGGTCGCCGGCGGGTTGGCGGTAGTCGTGTGGGGATTCCGGCCGGCGCCAGTGGTGCTGAGCGACGCGGGTCTCGGACTGCGTACCGCCGGAGTGAAGACGACGCTGCCTTGGCCGCAGGTCGACGCGCTCATCCTCGAACCGCCGGGCGGTTCAGGGGGCGAGGCGCACCGGCTGGTCTTGGTACCGGCCACCGGAGTCGACCTCGGCGTCCCGATCGAGTACCCGAACAAGGCGGATCGCCGGAAGTCCCTGATCCTGGTCAAGCTGGACGGGCTGCAACCGACGGTCGACGAGGTGAAGAAGGCGGCACGGCGGTACGCCGGTGCCAAGTTCGTGGACAAGACCGTCCTTCAACGCAAGCCGGTTCACTGACGCGTGAGGCGGTCGAGCGTACGCAGGCCGAGGCGGGCCATCGGCGGATTGGTGTCGGCGTAATACCACGGCAAGCCCATGGCCTGCGCGAACGCCCAGGCTCGGCCGCGTTCCCAGGCCAGATCGTCCTCGCCGAGGCGCTCCCGGAGCACCTTGCGAGGACCCGCTTCCAGCAGATGCCAGGCGCTGACGAGGTCCAGCGCCGGGTCGGCCGGGCCGAGTCCGCCGACGTCGAGCACGCCGGTGAGGCGGCCGTCGTCGACCAGCACGTTGCCGGGGATGAGGTCGCCGTGCGTCATGGCGTCGGGCGCGGTCCGGGGCAGCTCCCGGAACTCCGTCCACATCGCCCGCAGCTGGGGCACGTCGAGGATGCGTACGCTGCGGTCGAAACAGAAGTCGAGCCAGCCGTCCGCCTTCTTCAGGTCGCCGCCACGCCCGCTGCCGCTGAAGGTACGCCCCCGGGTGTCGATCGACCGCACGCCTGCGATGAACTCGGCGAGGTCCTCGGCGAAGCCGGTCGACTCCCCCGGGTCCTCGACCGTCGCCACCGTGCCCGGCAGCCACGTCTGCACCGACCACGGCAGCGGATAGCCCGCGCCCGGCTCACCCAGCGCTACCGGCTCCGGGGTGCGGAAACGCGTACGGCCGGCGAGTTCGGCCGACGCGTCGGCTTCGGCTCGCAGGTCACGCCCGATCTCGGCGGGGTCGCCGGGCACGAGGGGAAACCGAGCGGCCAGGTCCTCACCGATCCGGAAGATCGCGTTGACCGTGCCCTCCGAGGACACGACCGGTTTGATCGGCGACGTACGCCATTGCGGGAACTGGTCGTCGACGAGGGAGCGGACGATTTCCGGAGTGACTTCGAGCTGGTCGTCATGCATCGGCACGCCGATCAGGCTACGTGGTCCTCCGCCAGGAGACCGAGCGCGACCGGGTCACTGTCCAGGGTCGATGGCGCCGTCCGGGTCAGCGACATGGCCCGCAGCGAGATCCGCAGCAGCAGTTGCAGCACGACGCCGACGACGGGGAACGCGATCAGATAGACCAGCGCCTCGACGACGGTGGCCCGGACCTCGTTGGCCGCGCCGAGCGGCACGGGCCGGCCGACGAGCGCGTCCAGGCACATCATCTCGGCCCGGACCAGGTCGAACTCCAGCCAGCCGATGATCAGCACGCCGAGCACGATGGCGCCCAGGTCGATCAGCCGCGGCGGGAGGTCCGACCAGGCCCGCAGCTCGCCGAGGCCGCGCCCGAACTGCCGGCTGAACGCGATCAGCTCCACCAACGCCGCGAGGGCGAAGACCGGCAGCAGTTGGGCGACAGTGGAAGCGAAGGCCTCGTGCATCGGGAAAGGGTCGCATGACGGGCAGCCCGGCGAAGTCGGAAAGTCGTCATGGCGTACGCCCCGGCCGGTACGTTATGAGGCATGACGTTGCTTCCCCACGCACTGGTCTGGCGGCGTACCGACACGACGGGCGGCGAGTACGCCGGTTACGACGATCGCGACGGGCTCACCGCGCACGGCTACGCATTCGCGGCCGCTCCAGTGGCGTACGCCTGCCGCTATGAGCTGTCGGCCGACAGCCGGTGGGCCAGCAGCCGTCTCGACGTGACCGTCGAAGGCCCGGGCTTTCTGCGTACCCTCAAGATGGAAAGAGCGAGTGGCCGCTGGCGGATCACGACCTCGGAGCGTGGGAACCTCAACGCCGTTCTGCCGACCGCCCCGCTGGCGGGTACCGAGGAGCCGGAGCGGCTGGCCGACGCGCTGGACGTCGACCTGTACGCGTCGCCGCTGACCAACACGCTGCCGATCCGGCGGCTGAACCTGCTCGGCCGGCCCGCCGGGACGAGCAGCACGATCACCGCGGCGTGGGTGTTGTTGCCGAGCCTGGCCGTGGTGCCGTCCGAGCAGACCTACACGGTGCTCGGTGACGGCCAGATCCGGTACGCCTCCGGCACCTTCAGTGCGGACCTGACGCTCGACGAGGGCGGGTACGTCGTGACGTATCCCGGCCTCGCCGATCGGTAGACCTCACCCGGTAGATCTAGGGAAGCAGCTGGTCGGGCACCATGTCGAACAGCCCGAAGTACGCGCTCGCGTACTGGCCGTCCGGCAGCAACGTCGACGTGCTGACGTGGGTGAACGCCTCGACGCCGACCCAGCCCTGGAAGACGCCGTCGTCGTCGACGACCTGCAGCAGCGGCCGGGGATGCGAGTTCGCCTTGTAGCAGGGCTGGCCCTGGGCGAGGCATTGGCACCAGTACCACTCGGTGTTGCGCCGCCCGCCGCCGATCTCGGCGATGTAGCGGACGCGGTTCTTGGTGGGGAACGTGGCGCCGCAGTTGCAGCTGGAGTTGTGCTGGTTCCAGCCGATGCACTGGGCGTTGGCGCAGACCTGCCACGGATTGTTGTAGTTCGCGTCGCCAGGCGTCTGGTTGCCCGAGCCGAACCACCAGGTGCCCCCGGTGCTCTGCCGGCTCACCGTGCCGCCGTTCTCGACGACGAACGTGCCGGTGTACTTGCGGGCGTTGTAGCGCGCGTCGGTGACGAGCTGCGTCATCGTCGCCCGGGTCTCCCGGCCCAGGCCCGCGTTGCTGCCGTAGCCGATGCCGAAGGTCGCCGAGTAGTCGCTGAACACGCCGGCCGCGGGGATCTGCGGCGGGTTGGTGTACAAGGTCGCGCTGTTCATCCGGGCGACCGTGCCGAGGCTGGTGAGGTTCCAGTACTCCGTCAGCGGGCTGCGCGCGTTCCCGGCCGCGTCCTTGGTCCAGGTGATCTTCAGGCGTCCGTCCGATGTGTAGGAATAGGCGCCCTGGAAACCGCCGGTCGGGTCGCCGGCGAATCCGTCGACCGTCTTGACGTAACAGTCCGGCACGTCACCGCTGCAGTCGGCGTACACGGAGTCGACGCGGACGGGTTGGTCGAGCAGGTTCCAGGTCCAGTAGTTGTGTACTACCGCGCCGTCGGTGGTGAACGCGTAGTACCCGAGGCGTACCCAGTCGCGGTAGTTGTTGACGCTCGCCTGGTCGAGCCCGGCCACGGCCACGACCCAATTCGCCTTGCCCGCCGGGAGGGCGGTCGCTGCCCGGGCCGGGCCGGCCGGCACGAGCAGCCCCGCCACGAGCAGCGATGCTGCGATCCATCGTCGCTTCATGGCGGACATTAGACATCATGAATCTATTTTCGGCAACGCCCGAAATTCCGCTGCCGGCTCGTCGCCGCCCGGTCAGGCGGTGGGCGTACGGCGGCCGCCGTAGGACTCGATGAGCGCGTCGGCCACCGTCGCCGCGTCGGCCTCCGCCAGCTCCGCCGGATACTCCGGCATCAGGTCGTCCCAGACCACCAGCCACGATCCGTACAGCTGCGGCTGCCCCTCCGGCCGGGCGAAGAACCACATGTGCAGGTGCGCCGCCCCGTCGCCGATGCGGTACGCGTGCGCGCGGGTGATGCCCGGCAGCGCCTGGATGTGGCCGACGAGATGCTTGGTGAGCACGCCCAGCTCGGCCGCCAGCTCGTCCGGCAGGTCGGCCAGGTCATAGTGGTCACGCGGGTGCAGCATCAAGACAAGTGGTACGCCGACGCGCTGAATCCGGGTGAGCCGCCAGGTATCGGTGAACCAGATGCCGTCATCGCGATGGTCGCAGGATCTGCAGTCGGCCGGGTCCTCGCCGTGGCGGGGCGGCTCAGGCATCACCGGCGGGCGCAGCGGCGTGACCCGCAGTCCCTCCTGCTCGAACGGGCTGATGTCCCAGCCGGTCATGCGCGCCAACGGCAGCCGCCCCTCCGCGTCGGCGGCGGCGATCGCGTGGGCGTAGTACTCCTCAGGGTCCATGGCCATGATCAGGACCCTAGAGCATGGGGTCCGCCCGGCGGGGGTTCCGTCAAGAGGCGGCGGGTTGGTAGACGAATCCGGTCAACGGCGCGAGGACCTTCCAGTCGAGCGCCTCATAGAGCGCCCGGCCCTGGACCGTCGCGCCGAGAATGCCGGTAGACGCTCCATTCTCGACGGCCGCGGCGGTGAGCGTGCCCATCACCACCGTCCCGAGGCCACGACGCTGGTGCGCCGGTTCGGTGATGATCTGGTCGAAGACCCCGGCGGTGCCGGTCACTCCGAGCTGGCCGGCCGCGGCGAGATCGCCGGCGGCGCCATGGACCCGCACGCGGGTGACACCGTCGGCGGTCTCGGCGGTGACGGCGTACCCCTCAGGCGCCTGCACGCGCGACGGGCGCAGGTCGACGGCCATCAGGAAGCACGGATCGAGGGGCTCCCAACCGGCGGGGAACCACGGCTCCATCTCGCTAGACGGAAGGAACCCCTTGATACAGGTGGTGGGCTCGGTGATCGTGCCGATGAGGCTGCGGGCGACCGCGGCGTCGGTCTCGGTGTCGCCGGTGAGCAGGACGTGCCGGACCAGCTGGGTCGGCTGACCGACCTCGATCCGCAAGCCGTAAGGCTCGTCCACCGGCTTGGGCGTACCCCGCGAGACGGCCCACCCTTCGGCCCATAGCCGTGCGACGTCCAGCATCCAGCCCACCCCCGTGTACGCGCCGACGTGCTGCCGGCCAGGTAAACCTAGCTGGGGTGGACGTCGAACTCCACGTCATACCGGTCACCCCGGTAGCGCGAGCGGCCCCACTCGATCGCCGAGCCCGAGGCGTCGTAGGCCACCCGGTCGATGACGAACGACGGCAGCCCGATCGGCACTTCGAGCAGCTCGGCGTCGGTCTCGTCGAGGGCGATGACGGACACTCGATGGGCAGCGGTCGCCACCTGCACACCCCAGTGCTCCTGAAGGATGACGTACAGGGACTGGTCGTCGGCGAGCAGGTCGGCCAGGCCCGGGAACCGGTTCGCCGACAGGTGCGTGTTCTCGACCGCGATGGGCACCCCGTCGGCCGTACGCACCCGGTGCAGGGCGACGATCGGATCGCCTTCGGCCAGTTGCAGACGTTGTGACACCAGTTCGGTCGCTGGGCGTACGCCTAAGGAAACGACCCGCGCACCCGGCTCCAGACCGCGCAGCCGCATGTCGTGGCTGAACGAGCCGGTGGTCGTGCCGTGCGTGAGGCGCGGCTCGGCCACGTAGGTGCCCGCGCCGTTGACGCGGCGTACGAGCCCCCGGGTGACCAAGTCGGTGATCGCCTGGCGGGCGGTCATCCGCGCGACCTGGAAGCGTTCGGCGATCGACCGCTCCGACGGCAGCAGGGTGCCGGGCGGCTGCTCGCGGGCCATCGCCTCGAGGATCTCCCGCAGTTGCTCGCCCTTGGCGCGGTCGGTGTCGAACGCGTCGGGGAGCGGAATCTCCGGGAACGTGTTGTGCGGGCTGCGGGCCATGGTGCTCCGAACAGGACGTGGTCAGGCGTCGCCGAGACGGACACGCCCACCGTACTGCCGCAGGATCTCGGCGTTGCGTTCGTAACCGCCGGGCGTGTTGGCCGAACGGTACACCAAGGACGGCGTTCCCGCCGCCATCTGACGCCCGACGACCTCGGCCACCAGCAGATTCGCCGCGAGTACGCCGGTCAGACCGGACAGCGGCCCGAATCTGTCGCCCTCCGGCAGCGGCACCGCCGCGTCACCCCAGGGTGCTCCATTGTCGATGACGACGTCGGCGAGCTCGGCCAGCGACGGGCTGCGCTGGGCGGTGGTGGCGTGGTCGACCGAGGTGATCGCGATCACCCGATGCCCCCGCGACTGGGCCAGCTGGACCATCTCGACGACCGCCGTGTTGCCGCCGGAGTTGGACGCGATCACGAAGACGTCCGCCGGCCGGATGTCGGCCAGCGCCCAGATGCGCTCGGCCACCCCGGACTCCCGTTCGAGCAGCGGATCGAGGATGTCGGCGGGCTTGGCGTCTCCATAGTAGACAAGATCGCGGATGGCGAGCTGATTCGCCGGGATCAGCCCACCGGCCCGGCCGACCAGCTCCAACGCCACCGCCCGCGAATGCCCCGTGCCGTACGCCTGAAGCACGCCACCGGCGGTGAGCGCGTCGGCGACCAGCCGCCCCGCCTCGGCGATCGCATCGCGTTGCGTGGTGATCAGCCGCTCCACGGCGGCCCGGGCGACCTCGGCGTACGCGTCCTGGTCGATCATCGCTCTCCTTCGGTCTTGCTGTTTCTTATGGCGCTTCTTGCTCGCGCTCTTATGACGCTGCTCGCTCGCGTGGCTTTGTGGCCTCGCGTGGCCCGCCTCATCCGCGGGAGTTCGTGATCTCCGGAGGGTGGCGTACCCATCCCCCGCGCTGACAGGTAGCCGGCCCTCCGGAGATCAGCTGCCGTCGCCGAAGTCGCCATCAGGGGTCAGGGCGGTGGGGTCAGGGCGGCGAACAGGTCCGCCACCGTCCGGGTGATCAGTTCGGCGCTGCCGGGGGCGGCCGCGCTCGCGAGGACTTCGTACGTGGCCGACCCGTAGGCGGCGGCCGGCGGCAGGTATCCGGGATAGGCGTTCGTATATCCGAGCACGACAACGGCCCGAGGGCAACCCTGCTGTTCCTCGCGCGCCCGGTTCGCCAGGCGCAGATCTTCGGCGGCGCTGAGGAACGGTTCGCCGGGGAGCCCAGCCAGGAGCAGATCACCGATGCGTACGGCGGCGACCTCCGCCTCGATCTCGGGTGGTGCGACGACGGCCGCCATCCGCGCGCCGTCGAGGTTGCCTTCGGCGATGCGGGCGGCGATCGGGTCGGACGCGGCGCGGATGCCGTCCTCGGCTGCTGCGATCAGGGCGTTCGCGTCGACCGGTGGCTTCGGTTCGAGCGTGACGCGGCGGCTGCGCCAGTCGAGGTCACCGTCGGCCGCCCAGCCGATCCCCGGAGCGGAGCCACCCGACGCCCAGCCGATCCCTGGAGCTGAGCCGTCGGACGCCCCGCCGATCCCTGGAGCGGAACCGTCAGCCCAGCCGACCCTGGGTGCGGAGCTGTCAGTCGAGCCGGTCTCCGGGGCCGGGGCGGCGGCTTTGTCGAGGAGTTCGAGGCACCGGTCGGCGACGAGCGCGCCGAGCCGGTCCAGTTCGGACGCGTCCTGGCCCTGACGCGTACGCCGGGTGCTGATGTCGCCGGCCGCGCCGGCTGCGACGGCGATCCAGGTCCCCGGCCCCAACCGGTCGGCGAGCGCACGCCGGACCGCTCCGGTCAGGTCGGCGCTGACGAGGAGGTTCTCCGACGGCAGCACGGTCGGATGCACGGGCAGGACGACCAGTACGCCGGCTCGGCGGCCCTCGGAGACGATCTCGACGACGTCCAGCGGTACGCGCGGCTCGCCCGCGTAGTGGCTGCGTACCGCGCCGACGCCGTGCAGCGGGCCGGAGTGGACCAGGCCGGACGCGCCGGTCTCGGCCCGGCGGGCGGCCGCGATCGTGTCGGCGACGGCGGTGCTGAGGGTGGCGAGCCAGTCAGGCGGTGTGGCCGTCCCACCTGGTACGCATCCGGTCTCCGGCCCGGCATGGGTGTGGCTCGCGGCGACCCAGAGGAGGTCCACGCCGGACACCGCCGCGCGGGCCGCCTGGGTCAGGTCGGCGTTGACGCAGATCGCGTCGATCAGCGCCAGGCCGAATCGGCGTACGCCGTCGGACCAGGTGATCGCGGAGACGCGCAGCGGATCGAGGGTGCCGGTGGCGGTTCCCTCGCGGAAGGCGTACCCGCCCATGGGGGTGCCCGGCGGGACGGTCAGGGTCTGGGCGGCGAATCCGACTCTCACCGGAGCGTCACCCGCACCAGTCCGGAGTGGATGCCGAGGTCGGTGGCGGCGGCGAGGTTCGCGGCGCCGTCCAGCCCGTCCCCGAGCGGCTCCCGCAGGCGTACGCCGGGTCGTCGGAGGGCGAGTTCGTCGGCGAATCGGCGACGCAGGGTGTCGTTGCGCAGCAGCCGTCCGGTCCACGACACGGGCAGGTCCGTCCCGGCGGCGGCGACGGTCGCGGCGAGTTCCTCGGCGGCCTCGGCGATGATGCGGTCGGCGTACGGGTCGGTGCCGGCGAGCTCGAGCACGGCCGGGGCGAACTCGGCGATGCGCGCGACGGCGTCCGGTGCCGGGTAGAGGGATTCGGCGAGGTCGGCGAGGTCGCCGAAGTGCTTGCCGGCCAGCTCGGTCAGCGGGGTCGGCTCGATCCGGCCGTCGTGGCCGCGTAACGCGACGTCCAGGCCCCTTCGCCCGATCCAGAAGCCGCCGCCGGCATCGCCGCACAGGTAGCCCCAGCCGTCGACCTGACGGCGTACGCCGTCGCGATCCAGCCCGAGGGCGATCGCGCCGGTCCCGGCGGCGAGCACGATCCCGGGGCCGAGCCCGAAAGCGCCCGCGTGGGCGGTGACGACGTCCCCGGCGATCAGGACGCGCTGTGCGCCGAGCCGGTCGAGCAGATCGGCGGCCAGGGCTGCGTATTCGGCGTCGGAACCGAGGACGCTGGTCAATCCCAGGCAGACGGTGCCAATCTGGTCGGCGGCGGCCACGGCCGTCCAGGGTTCGGCGATCGCGGCCAGCACCGCCGCGGATGGGCGTACGCCGGTCCGGTAGGTCATCCCTGGCGCTTCGGCGCTTCTCCCGACCTGACCGTTTCGCGACAGTGCCAGCCGCATGCGCGTCTGGCCTGCGTCGATCGCCACGTCCACCACGTCAGCCATGATCGGCATCGTAATACCGGTCTAGACCGAAAGCTATAGCGGGTTTACGCTGCCGACCATGAAATCGGCTCTTGTCGCTGCCTTGTCCGCCGCCGCCCTGCTGGCGACCGGCTCCGTCGCCCTGCTGACCACAGGATCTCCCGCCGCCGCATCCGACCTGCGCGTGTACACGTCGGTCCCCGGCTCCTACCGAGTCCAGCCGACATCCACCAACGGCACCCCGGTCTTCCACGACCTCGGCGCCCGGATCACCGTCCCCGCCGGCACCACGAAGTACCTGAGCAGCAAGCTCATCGTGTCAGCCGCGACCGTCGTCACCGAGACGTCGCATCTGGTCTACTGCCGCCTGCCCGGCGCCACCGCCCTGACCGACCGGCTCGTCTCCGGCCAGAACGTACTGGCCGGGACGACCACGACGATCCTCACCCGCGGAATGATCACCGCGCCCGCGTCCGGCAGTCTCACCTGCTCGCTGGAGGCGATCTTCATCGACCATACGGCCACCAGCGGCGCGCAGTCGATCCGTGTCGAGGCGTCCACGTACGTCGAGGACGTGTTCGGCGTGCTGCCCGCGTCGGCGCAGACCTATCAACCAACGCGCACCCGCGTCGACAGTGGCTACTACGCCGCGCCGGTCACCTTCACGGCTCCGGCCGGGGTGACGAGCATCCAGGCCATCGGCGACGTCAACGTCACCACCTGCTACGGCACGAAGCCGGAGGCGTTGTGCGTCGGCGGGCGGCTCACCGGCGGATACGCGTACGTCGGCACGCAGCTGGTGGTGCACCAGCTCAACCAGGACGGATCGGTCTGCAACACCACCACCAACGGCGCGCTCGCGGGCGTCACCGTGTCCAACACCGTCCACCACTTCAAGATCAATACTTGGCACACCGCCGTACCAGTCCTGGCGAGCTGCTCTTCGCGTACCTTCTCCGCTTCGACCAGAGTGACCGCCAACGCGGGAGCCGAGTCGATCGTCGTGGAGGCCAACCACCAGTCGCTGACCGCGTTGTTCGTGTCCTGACCCGCGCTTGGGGTGTCATACCGCGATGGCATCATCGCGGCATGACGCCCCTCACCGTCCGCCAGGGCGACGCGACCAGCCCGCAGGCCAAGGGTCCCAAGGTGATCGCGCACATCTGCAACGACCTGGGCGGCTGGGGCAAGGGGTTCGTGCTGGCCATCTCCAAGCGGTGGCCCGAACCGGAGCGCGACTACCGCGACTGGCATCGCCACCGCGCAGGCAACGACTTCGGGCTCGGCGCGGTCCGGATCGTCCAGGTCGCCACGGACGTCTGGGTGGCGAACATGGTCGCCCAGCACGGCATGAAGACCGGCAGCAACGGCCCGCCGATCCGCTACGACGCCGTCGAACGCTGCCTCGCCAAGCTCGCGGAGCTGCTGCCGTCCGGCGCGTCGGTGCACATGCCACGCATCGGCACGGGGCTCGCCGGCGGCTCGTGGGACAAGATCGAGCCTCTAGTGGTACGCACACTGTGCGCGCGGGACATCCCGGTGACGGTCTATGACTACGGGAAATGATCCGTTGACCGCAGTTCCGTGGGACACGCTGCACCACGCGTACGGGTCGGCGGCGGACGTGCCGGATCTGTTGCGCGCCTTGGCTTCAGCCGACGAGGACGTCCGCGGCGAGGCGCACTACCGGCTGCGGGGCAACGTCTACCACCAGGGGACGCGCTGGGAGGCGAGCGCGTACGCCGTCCCGTTCCTGGTGGCGCTCGCGGATGAGCCGTCCACACCGGAGCGCTCGCTGGTGGTGGATCTGCTCCGCCTCGTGGGCCTCGGCGACCTGGACGATCGCGCGCTGCCGTTCGCCGGGTTCCCGTCGTTCGGCGAGGATCTGCGCCGGCGCATCCGCGAACTGCTGCCCGCCTTCTACGAGGGCGAGGTGGAAGACGACGACTTCGAGGTCATGGACCTCGCCGCGCAGGTGTGGGCCGCCGATGCGTACGCGGCCTTCACCCCGAACGGCGAAGTGTTCCGCCGCTGGCTCGGCGACCCGGATGCCGAGGTGGCCGCCCGCGCCGCCGAACTGCTCGCCTGGGTCCCGACGACACCGTCGATCGTGGCCGACCTCATCGCCGTGCCCGACGGCGACGGCGTACGGGCGAGCGCGAACCTGGCCCTGGGGCACCTGACCGGTGAGGATCCGGTGGTACTGGCCCGGCTCAGCGGGCAGTTGTCCGATCCGTCGCCGATGATCCGCTGGTCAGCGGCGGTCGCCGTGGCTCTGCGTACGCGGCCCGACGTGCCGCCGCCGGTTCGCCGGCTGCTGGAGGCCGAGCGGGATCCGACGCGGCCGGTGACCGTGCCCGGCTGGCAGCGGCCGCTGGCCGGGTTCATGGCCCTGGCGCTCACTCCGCCCGGATAGCGTCCCGGGCTTCCATCAGCGCGAACCCGAGCAGATTCAGCCCGCGCCACTGCGCGGGATCCGACGCGCGGGGGTCGGCCGCACCCAGCCCGATCCCCCAGATCCGGTCCAGCGGACTCGCCTCGACGAGCACCCGCTCCCCCGTCCCCAGCAGGTACGCCCGCAGGTCGTGGTGCTGACCGAACTTCGCCACGCTGCCCGCCACGACGATGGCGTACCGGTTGTCGTCCCAGGTCTGCTGGTCGAAGTCGCGCACCTGCCGGCCGAGTTCCTTGGCCTGGCGCGGGTGCTTCACCGACAGCACCTTGTCGGCCATCACGTCGTCGCTGAACAACTTCGCCTTGGACCACATCATCCAGTGCTCGGCCGTGGCGTACGCCCGCCCGCCGACCTGGAACGACGCGGGCCACCACTGGCTCAGGCAACCCGCACCGACGGTGCCGTCGGGTTGCGGTTTGTGCCCCCAGAAGTGGAGGTATTTCACGTTCTTCCCGGAAGAGACGAGGTCAGCCAGATCGGTGCGGGTGTGCGCGAGCATGCCCGACAGTGTGCCGGATGCCTATGACACTGCGCGACCCGCCTGTTACTCAAACCGGGCACGAATTGTGCTGCCGAGCTTCATCCGGCGAGGCGGCGGTTCAGGTGAGGGGGACGGCGATGAGGGCGGCGATCAGGCCGTACTCGATGGCCGTCGCCGCGTTCGCGGGCGCGGCGAGCAGCAGCGACGCGACGACCGCTGCCAGCGCGGCAGCCGGGTACCAGATCCTCTTGGTCATGGGGCCGAAGGTAGCGGCCGCTGCGGAGGTGAGATAGATAAATGAAGCTCACCCCCCGTGGTGCCCTGACCACGCTCCGGGGCTTGCGAGGTGGCTCTGACCAGCGCATAGTTAAAGTGACTCCACCCCCATTCGTGAGGATTCGCGCCATGCTTGCCGACGATGACCGTTCTCCGCGCCTTGATGCCGACGCGTTGATGGAGATGACGCACGAGACGATGATGGCCCGCTGGGAGCTGGGCCTGGTGACTCCGATGTCGGCGACGATCAGCACGTTCGCCAAGACCGACGGCAGCTGGTGGACGGCGGCCGAGGAGATGTGGCGCCGGGTCTGCGTCGAGGAGGAGAACAAGCGCCTCGACTTCCATCATGACCGGTTCGGCAGCAACGTGCAGGCGGCCGGGCCGCCGCAGTCGCTGTTCGGGCGCCAGAGTCCTCGCAACCTCGCCTAGTCTCGCTCGGCCGGCGCGGCCGGTGGTGTCAGCCCCGCGGAGCGACCAGTTTCGCTTCGAGGCGCTGCGGCACCGGCCAGCGCACGTCGCGGGCCCAGCCGAGCTTCTCGAAGATCCAGATCAGCCGGGCGGACGGGTCGATCTGACCGCGTAGCACGCCGTGCCGGGCTCCGGTGGGGTCCGCGTGGTGGGAGTTGTGCCAGCTCTCCCCGAACGACAGGATGGCCAGCGGCCAGAAGTTGGTGGCCTTGTCGCGGCTCTCGAAGGGCCGCTCGCCGAAGACGTGGCAGACGGAGTTGACCGCCCAGGTCACGTGGTGGAGCAACGCCATGCGGACGAGGCCGGCCCAGAAGAAGGCCGTCAGCGCGCCGGTCCAGGAACCGCTGATGAGCAGGCCGAGCAGGGCCGGAGCGAGCAGCGACAGGGCCGCGATCGGGCCGAACAGCTTACCGACGAGCCGCATGTCCTTGTCGTTGAGCATGTCTGGGGCGAATCGGGTGCGGTTGCTCAGTTCACGGCGCAGCATCCAGCCGACGTGGGCGTGGCCGAGCCCTTTCAGCAGCGCGCCGACCGAGGTGCCGTAGCGCCACGGCGAGTGCGGGTCGCCTTCGCGGTCGGAGAAGGCGTGATGACGGCGGTGATTGGCGACCCATTGGATGGGCGAGCCCTGCACGGCGAACGATCCCGCCACCGCCAGTGCGACGCGCAGCCCCCGCCGGGCCTTGAACGAGCCGTGGGTGAGCAGCCGGTGGTAGCCGGCGGTGACGCCGAACCCGGCGATGACGTAGATCGTGGCCGCCATCGCGATGTCGGCGGCGGACAGGCCCCAGCCCCAGGCGAGCGGGACGGCGGCGGCCAGCGCGACGAACGGGACCACGACGAAGATCCACATCGTGATCGCGGCGGCCGTACCCTGACGGGCGTCGAGCAAGGGCTTCGGCCCGGTCTGCTGCTCGGGCGCGGTGTTCAGTGTCGTCATGGGCTCCTGCCGGGGGTTGACCGCGATCGGTGAGGGTCAGACACTACTCCCTCACCTACCCAAATCCCCAAGATCACCACAAAGTTCCGTTTGTCGGTACTCCGGGTGATCTTCGTCGCCGAGGCGACGGCCGCGACCACGACACCAGCGATGATGCAGTACCCTCGAAGCCGTCTTGTCGATCACCACGCGCTGCGGCCGAACACGGTCTGCGCCGGGCTGGCCGACCCCTCTACGTTCGGAGTACGCATGGCGGCCCGCCGCCCCTCCTCAGCTTCCTCACCGTCCGGGTTCGCTCAGCTAGGCGTGCCCGCCGCCCTCGTCTCGGCCCTCGACGGCCAGGGCATCAGCACACCGTTCCCGATCCAGCTCGCGACCATCCCGGACGCGCTCGCCGGCCGCGACGTGCTGGGCAAGGGTCAGACGGGTTCCGGCAAGACCTACGCGTTCGTCCTGCCGCTGCTGGCCCGCCTGGCCGCGTCGGCCCGGCCGCGTCAGGCCAAGCGACCGCGCGGGCTGATTCTCGCGCCCACCCGGGAGCTGGCCGATCAGATCGCGGCCAGCCTCGCTCCCCTGGCCAAGACGATGTCGCTGCGCGCGCTGACCGTCTACGGCGGCGTCGGGCACGCCCGCCAGATCAAGGGTCTGCGCGACGGCGTCGACGTCCTCATCGCCTGCCCCGGACGGCTCGCCGACCACATCGACGCCGGTCACGCCGACCTGAGCGCCGTCGAGGTCACCGTGATCGACGAGGCCGACCACATGGCCGACCTGGGCTTCCTGCCCGCCGTACGCCGACTGCTGGAGCAGACGCCGGCGGGCGGGCAGCGGCTGTTGTTCTCCGCGACCCTGGACGCCGGTGTCGACGTGCTCGTGCGGCGCTTCCTGCACCAGCCGGTCCGGCATACCGTCGAGCCCCGGCGGCAGGCCGAACCGACGATGCACCACCACGTGCTGCACCTGCAGGCGCAGGACCGGTTCCCCGTCCTGGTCGACCTGACCAGCGCGCCGGGCCGGTCGGTGGTCTTCACGCGTACCAAGCACGGGGCCAAGGCACTGGCCCGCAAGCTCGTCGCAGCCGGCGTGCCCGCTGTCGAACTGCACGGCAACCTCGGCCAGAACGCCCGGACCCGCAACCTGGGCGCGTTCTCCGACGGCACGGTCACCACCCTCGTCGCGACCGACATCGCCGCGCGGGGCATCCACGTCGACGACGTGGCACTGGTCATCCACGCCGATCCGCCGGTGGAGCACAAGGCGTACCTGCACCGGTCCGGCCGCACCGCACGCGCCGGGAGCACCGGCACCGTCGTCACGCTGGCCACCGATGATCAGATCGGGCAGGTACGCGACCTGACCCGCAAGGCCGGCGTCTCCTCGACGACCACCCGCCTGCGGCCGGGCCACCCGCTGCTGACCGAGATCGCTCCGGGAGACCGGAGTCTGGCCGAGCCTCCGTTGAAGCCGGCCGCGCCGGCGCCTGCGTCGGCATCCCAGGCTCCGTCGTCGAACGCGGCCCGGCGGGGCCGGCGGCGACCGGCCCGGCACCGGTCCGCGACGGGGACCACGAGCCAGACCGGCCACCAGACCGGCCAGGCGGCCCAGGGGCAGCCCAGCCAGTCCAGTCCGGGCGGTGCGGCGGCCTTCTCCGGGCGTACGCGGGTCGGGTCCCGCCGCAGCCGCTGACCGTCGGCGGCGTCTCTACAGCGGCGCGACCCAGTACGGCGACACGTCCATCCACCCGTTGGCGGCGGCGCCGTTGAGCCGTCCGCTGCTGGTGGTGGCGAGCGTGTACCACGAGTCGACGTAGTCCGGGTCGTCGGTCCACCACGACGACGGCATGGCGTCGAGGATCGCGCTGACGAGCGGGATGTACACGCCCGCGTCCGCGATCGTCAGCAGCGCGGCCGCGATCGCCTGAGCGAGCTGCAGGTAGTTGGTGTCCCCGTCGTCCTCCATCATGACGGCGTCGGCGAGGTTGTACTTGTACGCCGAGAAGTGCACGAGGAGCTGGTTCGGGTAGTAGGTGGTGCCGTCCTTGTTCAGGTACGGCATCTGGACGATGTCGACCTTCGGGTGGCCGTCGAGGCCGAAGCCGCTGACCACCGTGTAGATCTCGGCGTCGCCCTTGATCCACGGCTCCTTGTCGTCGCTGAGCCGGACGGCGTCGACCTTCGTCGCCCAGTAGCCGCCGGTCAGCGCGGCGCCGGCGAGCGCCGACTTCGCCTGGTGAGCGGCGAGCGTCTGCCGGAGGACTTCGATGCCGAGCGGCAGTGCCCGGGCGGTGTCGACTTCGACGACCAGGACGGGTCGCAGCGGCATCCGGTCGCCGGCGAGGACGACGCGTCCACCCGCCGCGTCGTACGCGGTGACAGCGGTGGCCTCGTCGTCGGACGGCGCGCTGGCGACCAGGGGCACCTCGCGCTTGGCCTGCGCCCGCATGCTCGCGTCGGCCAGGCGTACGCGCAGCAGGGACTCGGCGCCGTCGGGGAGCCCCTTGGCCGCCCGCACGGCGTGGTTGGCCGCGGCGACGTCGGCGGCGAACCGCGTACCCAACGGCAATGCGGCGAGGTCGACGGATCCGGCGGCGACCGCGGACGTGACCCGCGACCGAGCGGCGGGTTTGCCGAGTTCAGCGGCGAGGCGGTGGGCGAGGGTATCGGTGACGGTGGCGACCGACGCGCCCGCGAACGGGTCGGCGGGCGCGGCCTGAGCAGGCGTGACGAGTCCGACGGTGAGGGCGGCGGCCAGGAGGACGGGCAGGGTGCGGCGTGCAGGGGGTTGGTACACGCGGTCTCCTTGGGTTCCCGGGGCGTGGTGTCAGCCATCGCCCCAGCGCGATCAATCGATGGTTCGATGATCGCTGATATCGACCGCGTCTACAAGGGACGTCGTCGCCTGCGCTCGGCCAAGACGATCAGGGCCGCCCTGACCATCCCGCCGAGGCTGGTGCCCCGCGAGCGGCTGGAACGGGCCAACGGCCGGTTGTTCGCCACCCAGTCCGTCATCAACACCTTCGTCGGCCCGCCCGCTAGGGCGGCGTTGTTCGCGCTGGCGGCGTCGGCGGCGTTCTTCACCGGTGCCGCCGCGTTCGCGCTTGCCGGGCTGGCCGCGATGCTGCTGCCCGCGCTGCGTCCCACTCGCGAGGAGCATGACCGCCGCCGCTCGACTCCGACCACCGTCACGGCGGACATTCGCGCCGGATGGACCCCCTTCTGGCGCCACGACCTGCTGCGCCGGGTCGCGTTCATCTCTGCGGCGATCAACTTCTTCAGCGCCGCCACCGCCGGCCTGCTCGTCCTGTTGGTCACCGGCCCGTATCAGGTGTCCCCGTCACGGTACGGCCTGCTCATCGCCGTGCCGGCCGCCGGCGCGATCATCGGATCGCTGCTGGCTGAACATGTCGTGCCGCGCATCGGCGGCGGCCCGGTCACGTGGCTCGCCGCCCTCGTCCCCGCCGCCGGCTACGCCGTTCTCGGGCTGAGCCGCAGCACGGCCCTCGCGCTGGCCGCGATGTTCCTCGCCGCCATCGCGACCTCGCTGAACCAGATCGTGGTCAGCACGCTGCGCCAGGCCGCGGTCCCCGACGAGCTCCTCGGCCGCGTCACCTCGGCGTACCGGCTGGTCGTGCTCGGCGTCGTCCCGCTGGGCGCGCTCGCCGGCGGCCTGCTCGGGCGCGGCCTGGGCATCCGCGCCCCGTTCCTGGTGGCCGCTGCCGGACTCGGGCTCGCGGCGGTCCTGCGCGCGTCGCGGGTCACCACCCGGGCGCTGCGCGCGGCCGAAAAGTCCGCGGCGGACGAGAGGGAGCCTCACCCGGCCTTGGCCAGGTGAGGCTGTCCCCCATTTCCCCCATGTCGTACGCACACCTCAGGCGGTGGCTTCCCAGCTGAATCCGTCCAGGTCGGTGAACGGGCCGGCCTGGCTGCCGATCGCCAGCCGGTGCGAGCCGGTGCCGTCGGCAGGCAACCCGGCATCCTTGGCCAGGCCACGGATGCCGTAGAGGACGAACTTCACGCCGTTCGCCGGGCTCTCGAACTCGGCGTACTTGCCGAGGCTCCGGGTGACCACGAAGCCGTGTTCGGCGTAGAACCGCTTGCTCGCGGTGAAGTCGGCGACGCCGATCAGCAGCACGAACTGGTCGATCTCGCCGGTGTCGGGGCCGGTGTCCTTCTTCGCCGAGGTCGCGACCTTCCAGACGGTGCCGTCGGGGGCCTGGACGGTGCCGCCCCAGCCCCACAGCGACTTCGAGACCGGCTTCAGGACGGTGGCGCCGGCGTCGACGGCCGCGCCGATGAGCCGCTTGACCGCCGCGGGCTGGGAGACGACCAGCGACAGCGTGAAGCCGCGGAAGCCGGTCGTCGGCGTCTGCGAGGCGCGTACGCGCAGCCGGGAGCCGAGCCCGAACGCGGCGGTGTAGAACGCCTCGGCGGCGACGACGTCGGCCACCTCCAGCGTGACGGACTCGATCGACGCGGCGGTGACGGTAGCGGTGGCCATGTTGTTCTCCTCGGTGTATCTGCCTGTCGGCAACGCTTGGCTTGCTGTCGGCGACCCGGTGGGGGAAGCACGGATAGCGTCGCCCGCGACGGGGTCGGCGCACATCGGTGACGACCACGGGCCGCGCCACGGAGCCGACCACGTACGGCTACGGGCACGGCCGCGCAGCGGCCACCGAGGAGCCCGGCTAGCTGCGGTATCAGGCGAACATGGCGGCCACATGCTCGGCGATCTCCGCGTCGGAAACGTCGCGCAGATGGCGGTCGACGGCCCAGCGGTGCCCGGACGGGTCGAGGAACTGCGCTGTGCGGTCGCCCCAGAACGCGTCGTGCGGCGGCTCGAACTCGGTGGCCCCGGCGCTGATCGCCTTGTCGTATACGCCGTCGACGTCCTCGACCGGCAGATGGAACGCGGCCGGGGTACCGCCCAGGGCTGCCGGCGTACGCAGGCCGCGCCCGGGCCACTCCCCTGCGACCGCCAGCACGGTGTCTCCGACGAGCAGCTCGACGGTGAGCGGGCGGCCGTCGGGCAGCAGGATTCGGCTGGTCTCCTTCGCGCCGAGGACCTCGGCGTACCAGGTGGCAGCGGTGTCGGGATCGGACACCACGAGATGTACGGCAACTTGTGTCATGCCGGCGACCATACAGTCTGTCTGGTCAACATGTCCATACACCCTGTCTGGTACGCTGGCACCCGTGGCGGCCCGACGCGATAGACCCAACCAGGACGGCGTTGACCTGCGCGAACGCATTCTCGACGCGCTGCGCGAACTGCTGAGCGAACGCACCTTCGACACGCTGAGCGTGGCGGAGGTCATCACCGCCGCCGGGGTCTCCCGGGCCAGTTTCTACTTCTACTTCCCCAGCAAGCAGGCCGCGCTGGCCGAACTCGTACGCCGCGCGGTCGGCGCCGGGCACGAGGCAGCGGAGCCTTGGGTACAGGCGTCGGCCGACCCGAAGGACACGCTGCGGGCGGGCATCGACGCCGGTGCCGTGCTCTGGTCGTCGAACGCGCCCGTGCTGCGCGCGATCGTGGAGAGCTGGGCGTCCGACGTACTGCTGCGGGAGCTGTGGCTGACCCAGATGCAGACGTTCACCGATGCGACGATCGACCGCATCGAGGCCGACCGGCGAACCGACCCCGCGATGGCGGCCCGGCTGGACGGCGTCGACGTGCCCGCCCTGGCCGCCACGCTGACCTGGACCGGCGAGCGGCTGTACTACCTGGCCGCCTGTGGAGTGCCGCCGTTCGACGACCGCACGGTGCTGGTCGACACGCTCACCCATCTCTGGCTGTCCGCGCTGTACGACTGAGTTCGATTGAGGCGTCGATTTCGCCGGTATTCGTTCGTGTAGGAGGTGAGCGGCCGCACCACGCGGTCCGCAACACAGTTCACCGCACGGAAGGAACGGGTTCATGCGCTCGATCGCAGTCACGATGTGGGTCACGCTGGACGGCGTCGCCCAAGGCTTCGGCCGGCCGGACGAGGACACCCGAGGCGGGTTCACGCACGGCGGGTGGGGCCAGCGGTACAACGACGAGGTCATGGGCCGCGAGATGGCCCAGAGCATGGCCAAGCCTGGCGACATGCTGTTCGGCAGGCGTACCTGGCAGGACTTCATCACCGCCTGGGGACGCTCGACGGACGGCAACCCGGTCACCGCGCACATGAACGCGGCCACCAAATACGTCGTCTCGCGTACCCTGCCGGACGCGGACGCCTGGCCGGGCTCGATGCTGCTGCGCGGCGAGGCGGTCGACGTGGTCGCCGAGCTGAAGGCTCAGCCGGGCGACGACCTGTCGATCATCGGCAGCGTGTCGCTGGTGCAGAGCCTGCATGCCGCCGGCCTGATCGACCACTACACGCTGGTGATCTGCCCGCTGACCCTAGGCGTCGGCACTCGCCTGTTCGACGACGCGAGCCCGTTGACCGAGTTCGACTTGACCAGCAGCGTCACGACCACGACGGGCGTGATCATCGCCCACTACGACCGCCACAGACCCGATGCGGCCTAAGCGTGCGGGGGCGCCGCCAACGGTCGCCACCACTGATCCTGTTCCCGACCCGCGCCGACATCGACGTGGCCCGCACCGGCGAGAACGGCGTCGCGGCGTACGCCGGGCAGCACCTGATACTTGATCGACGCGGTGTCGCTGACGAGCGCCAGCGGCCACCACAAGGCACGGACGTACTCGCGGGCCGCTTCCGGACCGTCCCAGTCGTAGCATCCGCGATAGACGCCGTGCTCGTCGGCAGCCAGCCACAGCTTCGACACGAACCCCGGGAAGGCGACGAACAACGGGGTGTTGAGCAGGCTCTCGGCTCGGAACATTCGGTGGCCGCTGCCCCGGACATACCGCAGCCGGAATTGGACGATCAGTACACACGGCTCGTGCGGTGCGGCTCGGTCGAGGACCGTCTCACGGTAGATCCGCGACGTCGACCCGTCCGCGAACCGCACCCAGGTATCGATCCGACGCCGTGGCATGTGCACGCGCCGCCGGGCCAGCAGCATCATGGTCCGGCCGGCACAGGCCGCGAGCCTGGGCAAGGCCGTCGCCAAGCGGTAATGCTCCACCCGTCGTTCGCGCTGGACGATCGTCATGGTCGCCTCCTCCCGGACGTCGCGGCGAGAAGTCATTCCACGCCCTCTTCCCAGCCTGCGCCGCCGATGAACGCAGGCCCACGGTTCGTCGACCCGGTGGTACGGGACCTTCGGCCTACGGAGAGCATCGTCGGTGCCGCAAACGGTGACTGGGTCAGCGAGGGTCAGCGCCGTCCTGCCTGCCGGCATCGTCGACGCTGACCAGGCCGCACTCGTACCCGAGGATCACCGCCTGGACCCGATCACGGAGACCGAGCTTGATGAGGACGCGCCCGAGATGGGTCTTGACCGTGCTCTCCGCCATGAACAGCGCGGCGGCGATCTCGACGTTCGACAGACCCCGGGTGACCTGCGTCAGCACGTCGCGTTCCCGTGCGGTCAACACCGCCAGCCGACCGTCGTCGGTGCGCCGCACAGATGCGCTGCCAAGGAAGTGCGCGATCAGGCGCCTGGTGACGCTGGGCGCGGCGACCGCCTCGCCCGACGCGACCACACGGATGGCGGACAACAGGTCCGCGGGGGGCGCGTCCTTGAGCAGGAAGCCACTGGCCCCGGCGCGGAGACCGGCGAGCACGTACTCGTCGAGATCGAACGTGGTCAGGATGATGACTTTCGGCGGCGCTGCGACGGCGTCGGCACGAGAGTGAATCCGGCGGGTGGCCTCGATCCCGTCGAGGCCCGGCATCCGGATGTCCATCAGCACGATGTCAGGCCGGGTACGGCCGATGACGTCGAGCGCCTCTGCGCCGTCGGCGGCCTCGCCGATCACCTCGATGTCGTCGGTCTCGTCGAGGATCATGCGGAGTCCTGCGCGTACGAGTGTCTGGTCGTCGACCAGCGTCACACGGATGGTCATGCGGGCCGGCCTGGAGCGGTCGCCATGGAACGTTCGGCCAGCGGCAGGCTCGCGCTGATCTGAAAGCCGGTGCCGGCTACCCGGCCGATCGTCAGTTCACCACCGAGCATGGCGACTCGATCGGCGATGCCGAGCAGTCCGACGCCGGATGGGTTGCCGCCATCCACCGGCGCGGCGCCGTCGTCGGTCACCTCGACCCGCAGCCGCTCGGCTTCGAACTCCAGGCGTACCGTCGCTGTGGCCCCTGGTTCCGCGTGCTTGAGCACATTGGTCAGCGCCTCCTGCACGATCCGGTACGCCGACAGGTCGACACTGGGCGGCACGGCCACCTGCGCGCCCTCGATGTGCAGCGTGACGTCAACTCCGGCGGTCCGCATCTGGTCGACGAGCGAGGGCACCGCCGTGATCCCGGGTTGCGGGGCGAGCTGCGGCCCCTCGTCCGGTTCGGCCCGCTCCAGGGCCAGGAGCCGGCGCATCTCCGCCAGCGACGCCCGGCCGGTCTCGATCACGTGCTGCAACGCGGTGGCGGTCCGCTCCGGGTGACGGTTGAGCGCGGCCGCCGCGCCGTGTGCCTGCACCACCATGACCGACATCCCGTGCGCCACCACATCATGCAGTTCACGGGTGATCCGAGCCCGTTCGGCCGCGGCCGCCATGGCAGTCCGCTGCTGATGCTCGCGCTCGACCAGGCGCAGGTGCTCTCGCCGGCTGCGTACCGCGTCGCCGACCGCGAAGGCGACCACGAGCAGCAGCAGGTCACGGGTCGCGGTCGGGGTCGTGACGATCATGGCCGAGGCAAGCCGTGCCAGGCCGGACGGCCCGGTGACGACCGAGCCGTCCGGCGTACCGGTGCTCGCTGCCTCCCAGGTGACCTGCGGGGCCAGGATCAGGCCGTAGGTGATGGCCAGAGCCGCCGCCAAGCACCAGATGGCGGTCCACCGCCTTCGGGCCAGGCTGGCCACCGAGTACAGTGCGACGGGCACGGCCAGGTCGAGCGGCAGCGGCGGCGACCATGAGTCGAGCTGATGCGCCGTCACACCGATCCCGACCAGCGCCAGTGCCAGCAGTGGCCGATACCGCCGGATCAGCAGGCCGACGATGATCAGCGAGCCGAACAGCCACCAGACGGCAAACGCCTGACGCATGGTGAACGCGTCGACGAAGGGCACCTTCAACTTCGAGTACACGCTCGCGAACGACAGCGCCGTCACCGCGGTCAGCGCCGCCGCCAAAGTGGCGTCGACCAGGAGCGGACGTGAGACGAAGCGGAGCATCGCCTCATCGTAAGGATCGCACCCGGAATCGGCGTCCGACTGCGGTGCTACGACCCCAGTACCGGTGCTGGGGCAAAGGCGTACCGCAGTCGGACGACATCGACACGGTGCGCGCCGACCGTAGAGCCATGACCAGACCTGTCGCCGCGCTGTTCGTCACCGCGCTGCTCACCACCGTCATGTCCGCCTGCCAGTCGGGCGGGGCAGAACCGTCGCCCGGCTCGGTCGGCTCGACCGCGCCGGGCGGGCGTCCACAGCAAATCGCCGCCCTCGCCCGTGAGTACGCACAGTGCGTCCGGGACCATGGCATCCCGAACTTCCCCGATCCGACCATCTCCGACGGCAACGTGTCGTATGCCGGCGGCGACAGCATCAAGACCGCGGTGGCCGCCCACCCCGAGGCGATCGCGGCATGCAAGTCGATCCAGGACCGGCTCAGCCAGGTAGGCGGGAAGAACTGGCGCCCCACCGCCAGGGACCTGCAGAAGCTCGTCGAGTTCGCGAAGTGCATACGCGAGCACGGCGTACCGGAGTGGCCGGATCCGGACGCCGACGGGAGGTTCACCGTCTCGGCCAAGCTGGAGGACGAGAATCCGGAGACCCGCATCTACCCCGCTCACGCCGCGTGCAAGGGTTACTGGGACGGCGCGGTCGACTTCCACGGCAGCAAGAAATGAAGCTGGTTCGCAAGGTCGCCGCCCTGCTGTCCGTGTCCGCCGCGGCGGTCGCCGTGGGATACGCCGTGACCGCCCGGCCGAAGACGACCGAAGACTCGTCGTTGCCGCCGGCGACCAGCACCGCCGACGTCACCCGGGGCACGGTCACCCAGACGGTGCAGATCTCCGGCACGCTCGGCTACGACGGCGCGTACCAGGTGATCCATCACGGACAGCCCGGCACCTTGACCGGCACGCCGGCCCCGGGCACGACGATCGGCCGGGGCGGCGTCCTGTACGCCGTCGCCAACGTCCCCGCTCGGCTGCTCCTGGGCGGCGTACCGGCGTACCGGGACTTCGCGGACGGCATGGCCGACGGACCGGACATCCGTGAACTGGAACGGAACCTGGTCGCCCTCGGACTCGACCCGAGCCGTCAGATCACCGTGGACGATCACTTCACGGCCGCCACGAAGGCGGCGATCCGCCGCTGGCAGGCATCCTGGGGCTGGCCCGCCGACCGGCGTACGGGCCGGCTCGGCCAGGGTGAAGTGGTCTTCCTGCCGGCAGCGGTACGCGTCACCGGTTTTCAGACGGCTCTCGGTGGCACCGTGGCGCCGGACTCACCGGTGCTGACCGCGACGTCGACGAACAAGGTGGTGACCGCGGCGGTCGGCACCGACCGCCAGGCCCTGCTCCACGTCGACGACGCGGTCTCGGTGACTCTGCCCGGCGCGGACGCGGTGACCGGCAAGGTGATGAAGATCGGGCGGGTGGCGGCTGCTCCCGGTGCTGGGGCGGGACCCGACGACGGCGCGGTTTCCAATCCCGGCCCTGCGACGGTCATGGTCACGATCGCCGTCACCCTGCCCGTCGGCGGCCCTGACCTGGATCAGACGCCGGTTCAGGTCGGTATCACCACCGCGACCCACCCGGACGTGCTGCTGGTGCCGATCTCCGCCTTGCTGGCCCGGCCCGGCGGCGGATACCAGGTCCGTCTCTCCGACGGCGCGTACCTCCAGGTGGAACCCGGCCTGTTCGACGAGACGGCCGGCCTGGTCGAGGTGACGGGCGCGGGACTGATCGCCGGCCGGCGAGTGGAGGTGCCCGCCTCGTGACTCCGGTCCTGGAGCTGATCGAAACGTGGAAGGTCTACCCCGGTACGCCACCGGTCGCGTCGATCCGCGGCATCACCCTGAGCATCTCCAGCGGTGAGCTGGTGGCGATCGTCGGGCCGTCCGGCTCGGGCAAGACCACCCTGCTCAACCTCGCCGCCGGGCTGGATCGGCCGTCCGGCGGCTCGGTACGCATCGCGGGCCAGCGCATCGAGACCCTCTCCGACGCGCAGCTGTCGGGTCTGCGCGCGCATCGGCTCGGCATCGTCTTCCAGCAATTCTTCCTGCTCGATCACCTCACCGCCGTCGACAACGTGGCCACTGGGCTGCTGTATCGGGGCAGCCGGGCCGCCGAACGTCGCCGGGCGGCGTACGAGGCATTGGATCGGGTCGGCCTCAGCAGCCGGACCGAGCATCGGGCGACCCACCTCTCCGGCGGTGAACGGCAGCGGGTCGCCATCGCCCGGGCGCTGGTCGGCCGACCGGCCGTCGTGTTCGCCGACGAACCGACCGGCAACCTCGACTCGGCCAACGGCGCGGAGATCATCGCGCTCCTGCACGAGTTGAACGACGACAGCACCACCATCGTCGTCATCACGCACGACCAGCACGTCGCGGACGCCATGCGGCGGCGTATCGAACTGCGCGACGGCACCGTCGTGCACGACAACGGGAGCACGTCATGAAGTCGCGTCTTCGCCTGGCCGACCTTCTCCCGGTGAGCACGGTCGGGCTGCGTACGCGGCCGGGGCGCGCCGCCCTCTCGGTGCTCGGTGTCGCCATCGGGATCGCCGCGATGGTCTCCGTCCTCGGCATCACCCGCTCCAGCCAGGCCGACCTGCTCGCCCGGATCGACCGGCTGGGCACCAACCTGTTGACCGTGGCCAACGGAAAGGCGCTCGACGGCGCCGAGACTCGGCTGCCCGCCACCGCCGGGGGCGCGGCCGCGCGTACCGACGGCGTGCTGAACGCCGCACCGACCGCGGAACTCGCTTCGGTACGCGTCTACCGGACCGATCAGATGCCGGCCAACCGCACCGGTGGCCTCACCGTACGCGCCTGCGACGCCGCCCTGTTGGCCACACTGGACGGCAACATGGCGGCCGGCCGTTTCCTCGACTCCGCCATCGTGCGCTATCCGGCGACCGTCCTGGGTTTTGACGCCGCGCGGGCCTTGGGCATCGGCGACGTCGCCGGCCGGCCGCAGGTGTATCTCGGTGGCCACTGGTTCACCGTGGTCGGCATCCTGCGCCCCGTCGAACTCGCTCCGGAGGTGGACAGCTCCGCCCTGATCGGCTTTCCGATCGCGGCGGACGCGTTCGGCTACGACGGCCACCCACCCAGATCTACGTGCGAACGGTGACCGACCGGACCGCCGAGGTGGCCGGCTTGCTCACCCGGGCGGCCAAACCGGCCCATCCCGAGGAGGTCGTCGTGAGCCGTCCTTCTGAACTGCTGGAAGCCCGGCTCGCCGTTGCCGGCGGCGCGACCACCCTGTTCCTGGGTCTCGGCACGGTCGCGCTGCTGGTGGGCGGCATCGGCATCGCCAACGTCATGGTGATCTCGGTATTGGAGCGGCGCGGCGAGATCGGGCTACGGCGCGCGCTCGGGGCCGGCCGCCGCCACGTCGCGCTGCAGTTCCTGGTCGAATCGTTGCTGTTGGGCGCGGCCGGTGGAACCGTCGGCGTCGTCTTCGGCATCGCCGTCACCTTCGGTCTGGCCTACCAGCGGGGTTGGCCGCCGACGGTCCCCGGGATCGCCGTCGGAGCGGGCCTGGGCGCGGCAGTGGTCATCGGAGCGCTCGCCGGTCTGTATCCGGCGCTGCGGGCGGCCCGGCTCTCCCCGACGGAGGCCCTGCGAACCGTCTGACTGCCGGCCACCACAGATGTCGGATGGCACGGGACCCAATCGGTCTCGCGCCATCCGTCGGTCGACCGTGCGGGGTCAGCAGCCCTTCCAGGCCGTGGTGTGGTCGTGGGGGTACGTCCGGCCGCAGAACTGCGGCGGATGCGACACCCACGCCCCGGACGCGGAGTCGTACGCCTGCGTCGAGATGTGCAGGTGGCAGCCGCTCGACTGGCCCTTGTTCCCGGTCTTTCCGACGACCGTGGTCGTGCCGACGACCGCCCCGGGGTTGTAGTTGATGGTGTCCATGTGCATGTACTTGACGCGCCACGTCACGGTGCCGAACTTCTTCGTCATCGTCAGGCGGCCGATGGTCCGGTCGACGGTCGCCACCGTCATGCCGTCCCAGATCGGGTACAGCGCCTGGTAGCAGGGCGCCGACGGCTTGGAGAAGTCCAGGGCGTAGTAGTCGCTGCAATGCTCGGCCGGACTGCCGCAGTAGTCCGTGTGCAGGCCCTCCCCGTACCAGGACCCGGAGAGCACCCATGAATCGCTGTAGAGCCACGGCGATTCGCCGTTGGGCGAGGGACTGGAACTCTGGTGTGCCTGGGCCATCGACGGCGCCATGACCGAGGCCAGCAGCAGGGCCACGATGGCGGCCAGCCGGAGCGCGTGCTTCCTCACGTTACCTCCCTATCGTTGCGTGCGGCCATCTCGTGGATGGCGTACGCAGATGCTGGCAGCGCGGCGACCGGCCGGAGTGGATTCTCGGACGGATCCGGACAGCTACCATCGACGAATGCGGGTTTCCTGGGGCGACTCCGTGCCCGAGCCTCCTGATCCCCGATCCGCCGGCACCATCGCCGACCTCGTGGAACGGCTGCGGTTGGCGAAGGTGTACTACGGGGACCCGTCCGTCCGAGACATCGCCCGGATGGTGAATCAGACCCGTGCCGCCCGATCGCACCGCTCGGCGAAGACGCCGCCCACGACACCGAGCACCATCGGCTATCTGTTCGATGCCCGACGGGTTCGGCTGGACGTGAACCTGATGGTCGACGTGTTGCAGGTGATCGGCGTTCCGCCGCCTGCGGTGCGGCACTGGGTGCAGGCTTGGCGAGTCGTCACCGACACCGTCCGGCCGGAGCGGCGGGTCGCGGCCAGCCGCGAGCTTCCGGCTCCGCCGCTCGCCCTGCTGGGCCGCGATGCCGAACTGTCGACGATGCTGAGTTCGGCCAAGTCTGTGGTGGTCTACGGCATGCCGGGCGTGGGCAAGACCGCGCTGGCGCTGCGCGTCGCTCATGAGGTGACGCGCCGGCACGGTCAGCAGGCCGTGCACCTGTACGCCGACGTGGGCGCCATCGACGACGGCGACGTGTTCGCGGGTTCGGACGAGATCGGCGGCGAACTGCTGCAGGCGCTCGGCGTCCCCGTGCCGTCGTCCGGTGACGCGATCTGGCACGCGCTCGCGACTCACCTGCAGGGCCGGGACTGTGTCGTCGTCCTGGACAACATCGGCGCGCTGGATCAGATCGCTCCCATCGTGGCGCTACCGGGAACACGTGTCATCGCGACGTCGCGCAGGCGGCTGGAGTCGACGGCCCGGATACTGGCCGTGCCGCTGCACCCGCTCGCCGTTTCGGAGTCCGTCGACCTGCTCGTGCGGGTGTCGGGCTGGCATGAGCCGGCCGTGGACCAGACCGATCTGCTTCGGATCTGCGAGTTGTGCGGCAACTTGCCGCTGGCCCTGACGACCGCGGCGGCGTTCATCCGTAAGCATCCTGACTGGACGATCGCCGACCACGCCGACCGGCTGGCCGAGCTGACCGTCTTTCCCGGCCTGCATGCCGCCTTCCAATCGTCCTACCGATCGCTGTCAGCACCGGCTCGACGTCTGCTGCGCCTGCTCAGCCTGCATCCGGGACGCGCCATCGCGGCACCCGCCGTGCGGGCGCTCTGCGGGGAAGCCCCGGCCCGTCGCGTACTCGAGGAACTCGTCGGCGCCAGCCTGCTGGACCGTGCTGTCGGTGGCCGTTACGCGATTCACGACCTCGTCCAGGCGTTCGGGCGGGACCGCGCCCTCGACGAGGAACGTCCGGCGAGCCGCCGCGCAGCCCTGCATCGGCTGGTCACGTCATACGTCGAGCTTGTGCACGCCGCCGCGACGTCGGAGCCGGATCAGCTGCTCTCCGGCACGCCGGACACGGTCGGGGCATGGTGGCAGGCCGAGCGGTCCAACCTCGCCGCGGCCATCGCCCTGGCCAGCCACTTGGAGCTGGCTGCCGAGACTCTCGCGATCGCTCGCGACTGCTGGATCCGGCAGGACATGACGGGAGACTTCGCCGCCGGACTGGCCTTCCAGGAGTACGCCGTCCGGGCGGCGGCGACGATGTCCGATGCGACGGCTGAGGCCGAAGCCCTCTACCGCCGGGGCATGCTGCGCTGGCGTTCGGGCGCGGTCGAAGCCGGCGTACGCGATCTGGAGTCGGCCCTGGTGACGCTGGGTGGGATCGAGACGGACCTGCTGAGGGCACGGATTCACAACGGCCTCGGCGTCATCCTGATGTCCGACCTGCGGTACGCCGAGGCGAGCGAGCACTACACCTTCGCGCTGGAGGTGTACCGGAAGCGAGACGACCTGCCGGGGCAGGCGAACGTGCTGGGCAACCTCGGGGTCTGCCGGATGGAGCTGGGCGACCTCGACGACGCGGCGGCGTACATGGTGCGGGCGCTGTCCATCTTCGAGCGCACGGGCAACCGGCGTGGCCTGGGCCGCAGCACCGGCAACCTCGGCGAGATCCACCTCGACGGCGGCCGCCCCGCCGAGGCGGTGCCGCTGCTGGAGACCGCCGTCCGCCTGCATCAGGATCACGGCAACGTCTATGACGCCAGCTACTGTCTCGCCTCGCTCGGCGTCGCCCGCGCCGGCTGCGGCGACCTGGGCCAAGCCGCAGCCGACATCGAGCGAGCCGCTGCGCTGAGCACCGGTCTGACCTCGGACCACCTGAACAGCCATCTCCAGCGCCGATCGGCCGACGTCGCGCTCGCCCGCGGCGACCGGCAGACCGCCGAAGCGGCGTACCGGCAGTCGCTGGCGACCGCGCACCGGGCCAGGGCCGGGTGGACCGTGCTCTGCTGTGAGAAGGCGCTGGCCGAGCTGACCACGTCGGCCTAAGCGCCCGCTCCGCATCGATCGGACACGGTCAGTAGTCTGCGGCGTGGCTTTCCATCACCCATAGCGTTCCGCCGGTGGGCGACACACTCTTCGGCTTGGCGTTGTAGCCCAAGGTCAGGAAGGTGCCGGTGGCGATCTCCACACTCGACGGGTTGGCCTGGTCGGCCGCGCCCGAGTTGTAGATCGGCGTCACTGTGCCCTTGGTCCACGTGGCGGTCGGGTTGCTGACCAGCATGCCGACCGTCGGGCGGTACGTCTGCGCCTTGTCGCCGTAGGTGAACAGGATCTTCCCGCTCGCCGTCTTGAGCAGATGATGGGAGTTCGCCAGGACCCCGGTGAAGCTCTGGTACGCGAACGCCGGCGTCGCCGTGTAGGGGTTCCACTTGACGATGATGGCCGGTGAGCCGCCGCCGTCCTGCTCGGCCCGCACGACCGCGACGACCGTGCTGCCGAACTGGACGAAGCTCGGCTCGGTATAGGTTCGGCCAGGCGGGTTGCTGTTGACGATCATCGTGCTCGAGCTGGTCACCAGGAGCCGGGGGCTGATCGTGGCCCGCCAGGTCGCCCGCATGAAGTGCGCACCGCCGGCGGTTCCCGTGGTGTAGAACGGGATCAGCACCTGGTCGACTTGAGTTCCGTTGTCGGCCAATGCGAGTACGCCGCCGTGGCTGTAGATGCCGCCGGTCACGCCGGGCGCGACGAGTTGCTCCGGATCGGTGAAGCGCGTCCAGCCCGGCTTCCACACCGAGTAGTAGAGCCTGCCGCCGGGCACGAAGAAGGTCAGCACGACCGCGCCGTCGTTCATCTTGCCGAGCTTCGGGTCTCGGGTGTCGATGCCTGCCATGGTGCTCGGGTCTGCCAACGCCGGTGTCGGGGTGCTCCATGTGCGGCCGTTGCTACTGCCGAAGGAGAGCTGGATGGTGCCGACCGCGTCGGAGTGCGCGGTCGCGCGGTGCCACACCGCCATCAGCCTGCCGTCGTTGAGTTTCACCACGTCAGGGAACCGGGCCTCGTAGTCTCCCGGTTCCTGCACGACGCTGGCCACCATGCTGACCGCTGCCGCGGCGGGCTGCGCGCCGCCGACGATCGACGCCCCCACCAGGACGACGGCCAGCGACCACCGGTACATGCGACGCTTCGACCTATTCATGCGCACGAGTCCTCCCCAGATTCGTCACCTGGCGAAGATTCTGGTCTATACCGATCCGGGAAGGAAGTGCCGAACCGGATATCCGATATGGATGGACGAGCGCGATGATGCCGAAAGCGCGAAGCGGCCCTCCCCTACGTGGGGAGGGCCGCATGACGTCGAGCGAGTGGAGCCTATCCCTTGAGGGACCAGTCGGCGTCGCCGTCCTTCACCGATCCGTCGCTGTAGCCGGCGACGACCGGGTTCGGCCACTTGCCGCCCGGGAACATCGAGGCGTCGACCGCCTCGCCGTGCAGGGTGCTCATCTGCGCGGCCTGCGCGCCGAGCAGCGCGGTCAGGGTGGTGACGGCGGCGATGATGAGGCCCGTGTTGACGCCGGCCTCTTCCACGATCAGGGCGGCGCCCGCCCAGGAGAACACCGCTGTGCCGAAAGCCGCGATGGCTGTCACCATCGCCGCGATGAATTTGACGACGATGACCCCCAAGGCGACGTAGAACGCCAGGCCGGCGACCGCGCACACGGTCAGCGACGTCGACACCTTGTCGCCGATCTTCGCGACCCGGTCCGCGGCGTCCGACTGCGGCTTCATGGCCTTGACGTACGCGTCACGCGCCGAGCCGTGCCACACGTCGTCGACGGTGAGCGCGGTGTCCTTGAGCTGGCCGGACACGCCGCTGGCCAGGCCGCGGATGTCCTGCCAGTCGAAGGCGTCGACGAACATGCGGATCGGGGCGATCGCGCCCTTCAGCAGCTCGATGATCTTGTTGAGGATCCACTGCGCCAGCTGGGTGATCTTCTCCGCCAGCCACTTGATGGCGTCCTTGATGAACCCCGGGATGTACCAGTGGTCCATGGCCGAGTTGGCGGCCGGGGCGACCTGGCCGATCTTGGTGTTGATGCCGTTCGCGCCGTCGGTCACCTTGTTGACCGCGGCCTCGTACTGCGCCTGCGAGAATCCCATGTGCGTTTCCTCCCCGTGTCCGGTCAGTAGATGCCGCGGTTGCGGTGCTCGGCGGCGGCGTCCTCAGCGTCGTAGGTGGTGGCGACGGTCCGCAGCGCGTTGCCGATGTCGTGCATGGCGGTCACCGCCTCGTCGGAACGCGAGCTGACGGTGTTGACCACGTCGTTATAAGGACCGACGATCAGCTGGAACACGCCGGCTTCGATCCGGCCCAGCTGCATGTTCTTGGCCGTGGTCCCGACCTTGCTCATCTGGTCGCTCTGCTGATCCCAGACCTGCGACTCGGTACGCAGGGCGTCGGTTGCGACCTTTACTTCTTTGGCGCTTGGGTATCCCATTGCGGTCCAATCATCGAGCGGGTCAGGACTCGGCCATCCGGCGCGGGTCGTTCATCAGTGCCATCGTCTCGGCGAACAGCGCGTCGAGCCGGCCCTGCGCGGTGGGTGCGCCGGCGTGGTCACGCAGCCGGTCGCGGGCGATCGTCAGTGCCTCGTTGAGCGCGTGGGCGATGCTGCCGCCGGACTGGTCGGCGGCCCAGTTGGCGTCGATGTCGCAGCCGGTCAGCCCGCTTGCGTTGAGCTTGACGGTGACGGTGCGGGTGCGGTTGGTCCCCTCGAAGTGCTGCACCAGGGGCGAGTCGGCGGCGATCTCGTCGACCCGGTCCATCTCCCGCATCATCTCCTCGGCCAACTCGTCGATCCGCCGGGGCTGGACCGGAGGTGTGTCGCGGCGGAACATCGCCGGCACGTCGTTCAACGGCGTCGTGAACTGCTCCACCGAGTCCTCGCGCATGGCGCGCTGCATCTTGTCGCCCCACTCGCCGCCCTCGAGGGTTCGCGACCAGTCCTGCACCCGGGACTCCGACGCCTGGCCGAACGCGTTGAGGACCGCGGCGCCGAGGGCGTCGGGCTTGACCCGGCGCGGCCAGTCCGAGGAGACGTCCATCCGCTCGGGCAGTCCGGCCGCGTCGAGCACGATGTTCACCGCGCCCGAGGTGTCCTCGGCCTGCGTACGCTGCGGCGCGGTGGCGTCGGCCTCCTTGAGCAGGCCTTGCAGCATCGCCGCGTATTGCTCCATGCGGGCCAGCTCATGCATGAGCTCGTCGTTCACGTTCGTTCCTCCCCTGAGGTCAGCTGTATGCGGGCGTCACGCCGGACGGCCACGGATGACGCTCACGGCTGCGGCCAGCATGGCCAGGCACGCCGCCGAAGCGACGACGCCGATCCCGACGTCGGCCGAGCCGTTGCCCCGGTTGAAGTAGGCGAGCGCCACCCATTCGACGCCCAGCGCCAGGACGACGGTCACGAGGCCCGTCACCCAGCGGAAGCCCCGTGACGCTCCACGAGCCGCCGTGGCCACCAGCAACGCCAGAACGGACACCGCGACGAGGGTCGCGACGCCGGGCTTGCCCAGGCTGTTGTCGGGTTGGCTGTCCGGGCGGAGCAACCAGACTCCGCCCACCGTGGCAAGGCACACCACGCCCAGAACCGCCCAGAAGATCGGACCGGTCTGCTGCTTAGGTCGCTGCGCGTTCAAGTTTTGCCCCACGGGAGGCGATCCTATGGATCACAATCACATAGGACAATCCATCATCGGCCAACCTGTGGATAACTTCCCTACCGCACCCACGACGACCACCTATTCCTGGTCGGCTCGGGCAGGTCTGCGCTCAAGGCGTACGCCGCGGGCGGCCGGTCGAACGCCAATACACGCGGCATTTCCGCGAATCTACGCGCTCCGCCGCCGACGACCCTGGAGCAGGCCCGCCACCTGGTGGTTAGGATGCCCGCTATGGATCTTGGCGTGCCGCGGCTCCGGCTACGCCTGCTCGGCGGGTTCGGGACAGACCGGCCGGGTGGCCCACCGACCGTCGGACGATGGTCCCGGCCAAGCGCCCAGACCCTGGTGAAACTGCTGGCCGTGACGTCTGGTCATCGGCTGCATCGCGAGCAGGTGATGGACGTCTGCTGGCCCGACGCCGAACCGGGCGCTGCCATCCGGAGCCTTCGAGTGGCCCTGCATGCCGCCCGGCACGCCTTGGAACCTGAATTGCCGCCGCGTACGCCGTCGTCGTATCTGCTCGGTGAGGGCGATCTGTTGTGGCTGAGTCCGCAACTGGTGACGGTGGACTTCGACGAGGCGATGGCCGCCGCCGAAGCCGCGCTGACCGTGCGACCACCCATCGCCGCCCACCTGGAGCCGGCGTACCAGAGCCTGGCCGAGGAGCTTCTGCCGGAGGATCGGTACGCCGACTGGCTGGCACCCAGCCGGGCGGAGCTTTCCGTACGCCGTCGCCGAGTGATTCTGGCCCTGGCCGAGGCCTATCGCCTCGACGGGCGAGCGCAACAAGCAGTCGACCTGCTACGTCCGCTGCTCGACCAGGACGTGACGGCCGAAGACGCCAATCAGGCGATGATCGGCGCGTACCTGACGCTGGGCCAGCGCCGCCACGCCGTGCGGCAGTACCACGCCTGCCGCGACGCGCTCGCCGCCGAACTCGGCACGCGGCCCAGCCCCGCGACGGAACTGCTCTACCGGCAGGCCCTCGCCGATCAGACTCCCGCCGCCGCACCGGCATCACCGCCTGCACTGCCGGCACAGGCCCGACGGTCGGAACGATTGCCGCTGGCCGGTCGCGAGCACGCGATCGACCGGCTGCTGCACCCCGACGGGGATACTCCACCACTGGTGCTCGTCAGCGGGGAGGCGGGCGTAGGCAAGACCCGCCTGATCACCGAGGCGGCTCGGCGGTACGCGGCACGGGGTTCCCTGGTGCTGTGGGGCGCCGGGCACGAGGTGGAGGGCCACACCCCGTACGGCGCTTGGGTCGAAGCGCTCGACGGCTACCTCGCCGACCGATCCGCGGCCGAGCGTGCGGCGACCGGCTCGCAATATCCGGAGCTGGCCGCGCTGCTACCGGCATTGGGATTGTCGCCACCGCAGTCCGGAGACCCGGAGTCCGAGCGAGGACGGCTGTTCCGGGCAGTGGCGGCGCTGCTGACCGACCTCGCCGTCCGGCCGCTGCTGGTCGTGCTGGACGATCTGCATTCCGCCGACCCCGGCTCGGCGCAACTGCTGCACCACCTGGTCCGGATCAGAGGCGCCCGGCCTTGGCGGTTCCTGGCCACTTGGCGCGAGGAGGATCTGCCCGCCGATGACGGCCGACGGCGAACCCTCGACACGATGCAGCGTCAAGGAGTCGCGCAGCGCATGGAGCTCATGCGCCTCGGGCGTGCCGACACCGATCGCCTGGTCTCCGAGGCCGTCGGCCGCGAATTGTCGCCGGCTGATCTGGACCTGGTGTACCGCCTGTCGCTCGGAAACCCCCTGTACGCGATCGAACTCGCCGGCCAGCTGCGCGCCGGCACGCTGGCGGCGCTCGCCGTCGACGGCGTGGGGGTCCCGGTCGCGGTCCGGCACCTGGTCGCCGATCGGCTTGCCCGGCTGGCGCCCGGCGCCCGGCGCCTCGTCGAAGCCCTCGCGCTGGCCGGGACCGACGCCGCCGACGCCGACCTGCTCGACATCGCCGGGCACGGCCTCTACCCGCCGATGTCCGGCCCGGCGGTGGCGGCCGGGCTGGCTGAGGCGACCGACGCCGGGCTCATCGACGAACGTGAGGTCCTCTCCGACGGACGGCGGGTGCCGGGGCACGGCTTCCGTCATCCGCTCAATCGGCTCGCCTGCGCCGAACGTCTTCCCGACGTCGTACGCCGGCAGGTGCACACCGCGTACGCCGACGCTGTGCTGCGCCGCCGTCCCGACGCGGTCGACACCCTCGTCTTCCACCTGACCCGGGCGGACGATCCTAGGGCGACCACCTACCTCGAGCTGGCCGCCCGCAGGTCGGCTTCGCTGTACGCCAATGAGAGCGCGGCCGGGTACTACGAGCAGCTCGTCGAACGGCTCGACGTGGCCGAAGGGGCAGCCGCCGAACAACGCCTGGCATGGGCGGCGGTGCTGCGACGGCTGGGGCGCTATCGCGAAGCCGAAGAGGTCCTCGCCGTCGCGCGTACCGCGCTGGCGAGCGACAACCACTATGGACCGGCCCGTACGGCCGAGCTGGCGTTGTCGGCCGACATCACGCTGAGCCGGATTCATGTGGACGCCGGGCGTCCGCAACGGGCCGTCGACCTGGTGGCCGCGAAGCAACCGTCCGGCGCCGTCGCGCCGGCGATTCACGCCGAGCTTCGCCTGACCCAGGCGCTGGCCTGGTTCGCCACGGGGCGGTACGAGCGCAGTCTGACGTCCGCCGAGAACACCATCCAGCAGGCCGGCCGGCTACCCGGGTCGGCGGGACACCGGTTGCTGATCCGCGCCATGGTCACCCGGTCGATCTGCCTGGCGTTGCTCGGGCGGCGTGCCGACGCCGACGACGCCGCGCGGCAGGCTCTTCCGCTGGCTCAGGGCTTGGGTGACCCGGCCCTGACCAGCACGGTCACCGCCCAGCTCAGCGAGCTCGCCGGTCTGGACGGCCGGCTCATCGACGCCCGCGACTACGCCCGGCAGGCGCTCGACCTCGCCGGGCAGACCGGCGACCCGGCGCAGCTGGCGTTCCGGCGTGGCAATCTCGGCCGGCTGTGCCTGCTGGCCGGTGACTGGGCAGCCGGAGCGCGACTGCTGCGTACGGCGTTGGCGCTGGCCCGGCCGCTCGGCACTCCGTGGTGCCTGCCGTACGCGCTGATCAATCTCGGCGTCGAACTGCTCTGGCGGGAGGAGGACGACGTCGCCGAGGCCCACCTGACGGAATGCCGGAACCTGGTCGAGTCCACCGGCGATCGGCAGGCCCTGTCCGATGCGCTCACGCTGCTCGCCGAGATCGAGATCCGGCGAAACCGTCCACATGTGGCACTCGACCTCGTCGGGAGCGTTCGCACCGCCTCCGCCGACGCCGTACGCGCCGCGGCGTACCTGGCGGCAGGCGAGCCCGAACAGGCTCTGGCCGCTGTCGCCAGGCGCGACGATCATGATCGGGTCGCCGGCGTCGAAGCGGACCGGGTGCGCGCCCTCGCGCTGGCCACCCTCGGGCGTACGCCCGAAGCCGTCGCTGTGCTGACTACGGCGATCGCGGCTGCCGAGGCGATGCCCTATCCGTACGGGCTGACGCGCCTGTTGGAAGCGCGCGCCGGCATCGTCGGCGGCCCGCTCGCGCGACGAGACCGCGCACGGGCCGCGTCGCTGCGGGAACACCTGCGCCGGGGTGTGGCGGAGGGATCGCAGCCGGAGCATTAGCCGGCCGAGCAGTCGCGACCGCACCGGTAACGGCTCAGTAATGGCGGCTTTCTACCGTGCGGCACTGTCCTCGCCCGCGTACGCGCGGGTCCCGCCCTCATCTGGAGCACGGATGCCTGCGAACCCCCCACCGGCCACCGTCGTCATCGACGCCGGCGGTGAACCGTGGTCGCGGATCATCCCCCTACTCGACGGCTGGGTCGATCGGCTGCCCGACGGCGGCCTGATCGAGCTGGTCGGCGAAGACCCGCACCTACCCGACGCGCTCGCCGGCTGGTGCGCCGAACACGGCTTCCCGATGCACCGGCTGGCCGCCCGCGCCGGACACCGCATCGAACTGCCACCCGCCGGGACCACCGCGACCGCGGCCGACCGGCCACCCCACCCCGACCTGTGACGCTAGGGAGAACCTCGTGCGACAACGAACCCGGACCGCGGCAGCACTGCTGACCGCGCTCACCCTGGCCGTCGGCCCCGTGCCGGCCGCCACCGCCGCGGCGACCGCGACCGCGGCCGCCCAGCCGATCCCGAGCACCGGTGACACGATCACCGTCACCCTCATCACCGGAGACACCGTCACCATCGCCACCGGGCCCGGCGGGATCGCGGCCGCGGAGCCGCACACCGGCCCGGGACGTGACGACATCACCTTCACCACTCGGTCCGACGGACCGGGTGACATCACCGTGATCCCGTCCGACGCGTTGACGCTGGTCGCCGCGGGACGCCTCGACGAGCGGCTGTTCGACGTGGACCGGCTGGTCGCCTACGGCTACACCGGGGAGTCCGACCTGCCGCTCATCGTCGAGCAGACCAGCAGCGCCGGCGTCGCGACCCTGGCGAGGGAACTGCCCGCCGCCAAGGTCACCAAGCATCTGCCGAAGCTGCGGATGAACACGATGCGGGCCGCCAAGGCGCAACGAAAGGACCTGTGGCGGCAGCTCGTCAACGGCGACCGGCTGCAGCCCGGCCTGGACCGAGTGTGGCTCGACGGGCAGACCCGGATCAGCCTCGACCAATCGGTGCCGCAGATCGGTGCGCCCGACGCGTGGAAGGCCGGTTACACCGGCGCCGGGGTCACCGTCGCCATGCTCGACAGCGGCTACGACTCCGATCATCCGATGCTGGCCGGCCGAGTCGCGCTCGCCCAGGACTTCACCGGCGTCGGCAGTGCCGAGGACGACCACGGCCACGGCACCCACGTGCTGTCGACCATCGGCGGCGCCACCGACGGAAACCTCCGGGGCGTCGCACCGGAAGCCCGCCTGGTCGTCGGCAAGATCTGCACAGCAGGCGGAAGCTGCCCCGACTCGGCGACACTGGCCGGCATGGAGTGGGCGGTCACCACCGCCGGAGCCAAGATCGTCAGCATGAGCATCGGCGGACCGGACGAAGCCGGTGACGACCCGCTGGAGTACGCGATCAACGAGTTGTCGGCGCAGACGGGCGCGCTGTTCGTGGTGGCCGCGGGCAACTCCGGCGAGAACGGGCTGAACACCGTGGAGAGCCCTGGCACCGCCGACGCCGCGCTGTCGGTCGGCGCCGTCGGGCGCGACGACTCACTGGCGTACTTCTCCAGCCGGGGCGCGCGCCTGGGCGACAACGCTGTCAAGCCCGAGATCACCGCCCCCGGCGTGGGCATCGTCGCGGCCAAACTCGGCGGTGGTTCGGTCGCCATGAGCGGCACCTCCATGGCCACCCCGCACGTCTCCGGCGCGGCC
The DNA here is from genome assembly GCF_024172085.1 of Hamadaea flava. NCBI lineage: Bacteria > Bacillati > Actinomycetota > Actinomycetes > Micromonosporales > Micromonosporaceae > Hamadaea > Hamadaea flava. Next base: position 676,650 of record NZ_JAMZDZ010000001.1, read on the forward strand.
GCGTTACTGGCCCAGCAACATCCTCAGTGGAACGGTCAGCAGCTCAAGTCCGCGCTGATGGGCGCGGCCAAGCCGAAAGACGGGCTGACGGCGTACCACCAGGGAACCGGACGAGTCGACCTGACGCGGGCCGTGAGCCAGCAGGTGACCGTGACACCCGCGAACCTGTCCGCTGTGGCGGGCTGGAGCCGCGAACCCGGCGCCGAGAAGTCCCACCAGCTGACGTACCGCAACGACGGTGACGTCGCGACCAGCTTGAAGCTGACCGTCGGTACGCCGTCCTCCCCCGGTGGCCAGGTCGGCAACACGGCACTGTTCACTCTGGACCGGGACACGATCGACGTGCCCGCACACGGAACGGCGAGCGTCGCCGTCACCGTCCACGACGTGATGCCGCGTGGCACGCAGGCCGCGATCCTGACCGCCGCGAGCGCCGACGGCACGGTGTCGGTCCGCAGCATCCTCGCCGACGACACCCCGGTGCCGTCGTGGAAGGTCAGCGCCACGGTGCTCGACCGGAACGGAGCACCGGCCCGCGGAACAGTCGAGCTCGTCGACCGGTACAACGCCCGCAACTACTACCTCAACCTCGTTAACGGCGTCGCGATGACGACGGTGCCTGAGGGCGAGTACTACGCGGCGCAGAACATCAACACCACGACGCCGCGCAGTGGTTCCCTCGTGATCGTGCCGGTGACAGTGTCGGCCGACACGGCGATCACCTTGGACGCGCGGGCGGCCAACCCGGTCGACGTCCAGCTCCACGACCCTCAGGCCGAAGGGGTCGCACTCGTCGCCAGCGTCACCGTGCCCTTCGGCGACGGAACGCGCGCGTACAGCTCGGTCGCCGGTCGCGCCGCGGACTTCGGCACCGTCTACGTCGCGCCGATGACCGACCCGCGAGCCGGCTACCGCGCGTACGCCACGTTCGCGCAGAGGGGAGCAACGTCGGCGAACCCGAGTCCCTACTTCTACGAGATCATCGACGAGCGCGCCGGTGGCGTGCCCGCCGATCTGACCTACGAGACCGGCCGGGAACGGCTCGCCAAGGTGACCGTCGACTATCGCGGGCAGGGCGCCGAGTCCACCGGCGACAGCGGTACCACCCCGGCCGGATCCGCGCACCCCACGATCACGTTCGACCAGCCGGTGATGTTCCCGTCGCGGGTGGAGCACTACCGCACCCCGGGAGCGTGGAACGATCGCATCCGGGTCGCCGGGCGCATGTCGCTCCAGATTCCGCCACGCGTCTACGGTCCCGGCCAGGACAACCGCCTGGTCTGGAACAGCGGCGTCGTCGGGCCGAACATGACGCTCGACGCCTTCGCCCGCCAGGGCGACAACATGGGCCTGCACTCCTCCAACGTGGTGCAGTGGTTCATCGGCGGCAACGACGGCGAGTACGGCACCGACTGGGGCGCCGAAGGCACCCTCGACCTCAGCCGCGACGGACAGCTGATCAAGCGGTGGAACGCCGTCGGCATGGCCCAGTCCGGCACCCGGGTCCCCACCGACCCCGGGGTCTACTCGCTGCACGGCAGCGTGACCCGTAGCCGGCCGTACGCCGGACTGTCCACCAAACTCGACGTCGAGTGGACCTTCCCCTCGGCCAGTTCCGCCGACCTCGTCGTGATTCCGCTCATCGGCGTACACGCCGACGTCAAGGGCCTCGACCTGAACAACGCCGCCCAGGCCAACAGCACCTCGCAGATCACGCTCACGCTGCAGCGCAGCCAGAGCGCCGCACCGTCGCCGACGACGCTGACCAGCCTGGAGGTCTCATTCGACGACGGGGTCACCTGGCAGCCGGTCGACGTCGACGGCGGGACGGCGAAGATCAAGAACCCTGCCGGAGACGGATACGCGTCGCTGCGGGCCACCGCCCACGACGAGGCGGGCAACACCGTCCGTCAGACGATCATCCGCGCCTACGGCGTACGGGCGTGACACCCGGTCCGGCGTCCTGCGGCTCGCCGTGGGACGCCGGACCGGCCCGTCTTCGCTGCTACGAACCGCCTGCTGCCGCGTCGTCCAGGCGCGGCAGCGTCGGCCAGCGGCGGGCAGCACGACGGTAAGGAACAGCGTCGGTCGCCGCGTCATCGGTCGACCGTTCCATTCGGTTTCCTTGCCCTGCAACCGACTTCGGCGGCGCCGCGAGTCGCGACAGCCCTTCCCTTTCATCGATGATCAGCCCTATGATGCTGATCACTTCGTTGTGATCTCTCCCGGAGGTGTCCATGAAGAAGATGACGATCCGCCACAAGAGCGCCGTGCGCCTGCTGTCCGGAGCCCGTCGGCTCTGGTTCGAATGGTGCTGGTAAGACGCAGCAGGGCGGGCGCCTCCGGGCGTCCGCCCTACAACTGCCACCGGGACCTGGGCCCGTACGCCGGGGTCGCCGCCTTCCTGGAAGACCTCGCCCGCGATCATCCTCGCCAGGCCGCCCGCCATGCCGTCGAACTGCAGGCCATCGTCCCGGCCCTGGATCCGGGCGCGCCGGCCGCCGAGGAGCAGCCGATCCGGTTCCATCCGGTCCGGCGGACGGCCGCCCTCGCCTTCGGCGCGGCGGAGTTCGCCGCCGCGTGCGCCCTGCGCCGCCCGTTGACCGTTCACTTCCTGCACGCCGACGCGGCCGACGAGACGACCACCGAACTGCTCGGGACGTTGACGCGACGGCTCGCATCCACGCCGATGACCGTGCAGCTGCACGACGGTGGCCCGCCCGCGCCGCCCGTCGAGTCCCGGCCCGCCGAGCTGCGGGCCGCCCTGGGCGACAGCCTGGCCCGCGGCTTCTACCACCACGCCGCGCGTACCGCCCGGCGCGGCCGGGCCGCTGTCACGCCCGACACCGACCTCGCCGACTGGTGGTCGTTCACCACTGGGCTGGCCACCGCTCTGGCCGCGCTCGGACAGGCCCCCGAGGCTCTCCAGTTGTACGCCGAAGCTCAGGCCGTCACCGACGATCCGAAGATCACCATGTCGGCCGCCTACTCCACGGCCATGCTGTACGCGCGCCACCTGCCCGCGGCGCAGCAGAACCCGGCGGCCGCCCGGAAATGGCTGGAACAGGCGCTGCACCTGGCCGACGGCATCGCCGACGAACGGCAGCGCGTCGTGTCGGCCGTCTTCTACGAGCAAGGCATCGCCCTGCTCGACAGCCGCGACGGCCGCGCAGCCGAGGCGCTGGAGCTGGTGACCTCGGGCCTGGCCAAGCTGGCCGCTGTCTTGGGTCCCGAGGAGCGCCGGCAGGATCGCGCCCGGCTGCTGCACAACCGGGCGCAGGTTCACCTGGCCCTCGGCGACCCGGCTCAGGCGCTGGCCGACCTCAACGCCGTCATCGCTTTCGATCCTGACAACTGCGAGTACTACGCCGACCGGGCCGCGTTGCACCGCGCCGCCGGGCGTACAAGCGCCGCGTTCGACGACTACGCGACGGCGATCCGGCTCGGTCCGCACCTGCCGGAGGCGTACTACAACCGTGCGACGCTGCACGAGGAAACCGGGCGCAGCGGGCCCGCGCGCGAAGACCTGCGCCGGGTTCTTGCCATCGATCCGGGCCACCTCGACGCCCGGGTGGCGCTGGCCAACCTCGACCTCGCCCGCGGCGACCTCACCGCCGCCGAACAATGCGTACGCTCGGCTCCGCCCGAACGGGCGCACGAACCCGCGCTGCTGTGCACGCTCGGCCTGATCCGGTCGGAACGTGGTGCGCTGGATGAGGCCGACGATCTGCTGACCCAGGCCCTGGACGCCGACCCCGACCTAGCCGAGGCGTGGACGAACCGGGCGGCCGTCCGCTTCGAGCGCGGCGACGCCGCCGCGGCCGTGGCCGACCTCGATCGCGCGGTGGCACTGTCGGCCGCGGTAGAGCCGCGCTACAACCGCGCGACCGCGCTCATGCGGCTGGAACGCTGGGACGAGGCAGCCGCCGACCTGACCGTGGCGCTAGCCATGCCGGGACTGGACGCCCGGCTACGCCGCGATCTGCGTTCCGGGTTGAACCGCTGCCACGCTCAATCGGCTCATCGGTAGGCCCAGACCGGTCACTCCTCGGTGGCGTTCTCGAATTCGGTGCGGCTCAGCCGCTGCCGGAACGTGTGGTAGGTCCACGCCTGGTAGGCCGCCACCACCGGGAAGATGAGGATGAAGATGACCGTCATCAGCTTGAGCGTGTAGCTGCCCGACGCCGTGTTCGAGATGGTCAGATCGGTCGCGGCGCCTTCGGTCGAGACCATGACGCGCGGGAACAGTTCGGTGAAGATCGAGACGACGACGGCGGCCATGACGAAGGTCGTCAGGGTGAACGCCCAGCCGTCGCGGCCCTGCCCGGCGAACCAGGCCGCGGCGATCACGGCGAGGATGGCCGCGATCTCGATCGGGTTCGGCAGGACGCCCTTGTCGGCGACGATGTGCGTCCAGATGGCGTAGACGGCCACGATGGCGGCCACGAACGGGGCGACCTGGCGGGCCAGGCGCTTGGCCCGGTCGCGTACGCCGCCGGTCGTCTTCAGGGCGATGAAGGTCGCACCGTGCAGCACACACAGCGCCAGCAGCGTGACGCCGACATAGAGCGGGTACGGCTTGAGCAGGTCGAGGAAGTCGCCCGTGTACTCCTGGTCCGCACCGATCGGCAGGCCGTGCAGCAGGCCGCCGAGCGCCACGCCGAGCAGCAGTGGCGCGACGATGCTGCCGGCCGTCAGCAGGATGCTCCACCTCGTACGCCAGCGGGGGCTCTGATCGCGGCCCCGGAATTCGAAGGACACCCCGCGCAGGATCAGGGCGACGAGGATCAGCGCCAGTGCCAGGTAGTACGCCGAGAACATGGTGGAGTACCAGCCGGGGAAGGCCGCGAACATGGCGGCTCCCGCGACGACCAGCCACACCTCGTTGCCGTCCCACAGCGGGCCGATCGTGTTGATGATCGTGAGCCGGTCGGGCTCGTCGCGGGACAGGTACCGGTGCAGGATGCCGACGCCGAAGTCGAATCCTTCCAGGACGAAGAACCCGGTCCACAGCACCGCGATGAGAATGAACCAGACGTTGACCAGGGTCATGGTTGCCTCACTGGATCCCGACGGGGACGGGCGGCTCGTCTACCGGCTCGGCGGGGGCCGGGGGCAGTTCGCGCCGGGCGTACCGCAGCATCAGGACGAGGTCGACGATCGCGAGCACGAGGTAGAGCAGGAAGAACACGATGAGGCTGATCACGATCGAGGTGGTGCCCACCGACGGGGACACCCCGTCGGACGTGCGCATGATGCCTTGCACGATCCACGGCTGGCGGCCGTTCTCGGTCAGCAGCCAACCTGCGGTGTTCATGGCGAACGGCAGGAGCACCGACCACACCGCCAGCCAGAGGAAGCGACGGGACGTCTCCAGTTTGTTGCGGTGGATCAGCCACAAACCCCACAGCCCGAGCAGGAGGACCAGCGAGGCCGCGTACGCCATCACCCGCATCGACCAGTACTGAATGAACACGTTCGGCACATAGTTGCCTGGGCCGTACTGCTGCTGATACTGGGCGTTGACCTCGTTGAGCCCGATGACCTGGCCGTTCCAGGTGTTGGTGGCCAGCAGCGACAGCAGGTGCGGGATCGCGATGATCTTGGTGGGGTTCTGGTCGTTGTTGCCGCCGCCGATCTGGAATGCCGAGAACGAGCACGGCTGGCAGGTCTCCCATTGCGCCTCGGCGGCCGCGATCTTCATGGGCTGATACTTCGCCTCGACGACGCCCAGTTCACTGCCGACGAACATGGCCAGGAACATCGTCGGGACGAGGACCGCCAGGGACAGCTTCGCCGAGCGGGCGAAGACTTCCACATGGGACTTCTTGCGCAGGTGCCAAGCCGACACGGCGAGCATGACGACCGCCGCGGTCGCGAGCGCGGCGAGCAGCACGTGGGCGTACCCCCAGAGGAAGACCGGGTTGGTCATCACCGCCCAGATGTCGTTGAGCTGGGGCCGGCCGGTGGTGGGATTGGTCTGGTAGCCGACCGGGTGTTGCATCCAGGAGTTCGCGGCCATGATGAAGGCGGCCGACCCTGCGGCGCCGAGGGCGACCAGCCAGATCGTCGCGAGGTGCAGGCGGCGCGGCAGCTTGTCCCAGCCGAAGATCCAGACGCCGAGGAAGGTCGCCTCGAGGAAGAAGGCGGCCAGTCCCTCCATGGCCAGCGGAGCGCCGAAGACGTCGCCGACCAGCCGGGAGTAGGCCGACCAGTTCATGCCGAACTGGAACTCCTGGACCAGCCCGGTGACCACGCCGACGGCGACGTTGATGATCAGCAGCGTCCCGAAGAACTTCGTCAGCCGCAGGTACGCCGCCTCACCCTTCCGGTGCCACACGGTTTGCAGCACGGCGGTCAGAAACGCGAGTCCGATCGTCACCGGCACGAACAGGAAGTGGTAGATCGACGTCATCGCGAACTGCACTCGCGCGAGATCTACGTTCGACATCGGCTCAGTATGATGGACTAAGCGGACTTAAAGGTTGAATTGGATGAAGACTCGCGAAAGGGTCCGGCAGGATGTCCCGCAATCCCGGCGACGCACGCAACGGCGGCATGCTCCCGCCGCCCGTCAAATACCACCCCGCCGTGGAGGACGATCTGCTGACCGGATTCCGCCACCCCGACGGACGCCCCGGCGAACTGCGCGGATTCTTCGCCACGACCATCGCCGTCTCGCTGGTGGTCTGGGATCTGGCGTTCTCGCTCGGGGCGTACCACACGGTCTTCTACTACCGGCTGTTGCAGATCTTCGTGGTCTGCGCGGTCCTTCTGCTCGGCGCGGTGGTTCTACGCAGACACCTGACCGTGCGGCGGTGGATGCTGACAATCCTCGCGGTTCCGGTCATCTGGGTCGCCTGGCGTCTGATCGTCCCGATCGGCGGACACTGGCACACCGCCTATCACATCATCGATTCCGTGCTGATCGGGCTCGTCCTCGTGACACTGCCGATCACGATGTGGGTAGTGGCGCGCATCGTCGCGCCGGAGTACTTCGAGCTGTCGACGCTGCGCCTGCGCCTGGCCAGCGCCGGCATCGTGGTCGTGGTGGCCATCGCGGGCGTGCTCACGGGTCAGTTCAACAATCATGTCGTCACCTGCCAGGACTTCGTCGTCGCCGGTGACGACACCCCGGCCAACTGTCTCAACAGCTCGGAAAGACCCAAGTAGGAGAGACTTTCTCCTTTCGCGCCGCCGACCCCGTCCACCCCGGCAGAATTGCCGGGTGGGCTAAGGCCCCCGACACACATCACGGGGATCTCATGGACGCGAAAACCACCAAGGTGGCGATCGTCGGCGGCGGATTCGCCGGAGTCGCCTGCGCCAAGCGCTTAGCCGGTGAGCCCGGCATCAACGTGGAACTGTTCGATCGCGCCGGATACCACCAGTTTCAGCCCTTGCTGTATCAGGTGGCCACGGCCGAACTGACCTTCGAGGACATCCGGTTCGATCTCGCCCGTCTCTTCCACGGCAAAGACGCCGTGCGGGTACGCAGGGCGGAGGTCGTCGGCGTCGATCCGGACGCGATGACGCTTTCGCTCGACGGTGGCGAAACGGTCGCGGCCGACTACATCGTGCTGGCCGCCGGTGCCCGCCCGAACTTCTTCCATACGCCCGGCGCCGCCGAGCACGCCTTCCCGCTCTACAGCGTCGAGGACGCCCGCCACGTACGCGGCCGGATCGTCCAGCTGTTCGACGACGTGTCCGCCAAACCGGAGCTGATCGAGGACGGCGCGCTGACGTTCGTCATCGTCGGCGGCGGGCCGACCGGCGTCGAGACGGCCGGAGCGCTGTCGGAGCTCGTGCACGACGTGATGCCGCACGTGTATCCGGACGTTCCGCCCGGGGCTGCTCAGGTCATCCTGGTGGATCTCGGGCACAGCCTCCTGTCGGGCTTCTCGGACGAGGCCGGCTCCTATGCGGCGCGCCAACTACAGCGCCGTGGGGTGAAGCTGCGCCTGGGCGTACCAGTGAAACAAGTCGACGCCGATCAGGTGGAGCTGGGCGACGGGACGGTCCTCAAGACGCGTCTGGTCGTGTGGGGCGGCGGCGAGCAGGCCGCCGAGATCGCCGGCGCGGCTGGGCTGGCGCAAGGCCGCGGCGGGCGGATCGACGTGGAGCCGGACCTCACGGTGCCCGGACACCCGAAGGTCTTCGCACTGGGCGATCTGGCCAACATCCCGTACGGCGACGAGGTCCTGCCGCAGCTCGGCAGCGTCGCGCAGCAGGCGGGCCGCTGGGCCGGCGAGAACATCCTGCTGCTGACGAAGGGGCAACCGGCCCGGCCGTTCCATTACCGCGACAAGGGAATCATGGCGATGATCGGTCGCAAGGCGGCGGTCGCCGAGATGGGCGCGCACCGGCACGAGATCCAGGGACGCGTCGCCTTCGCCGCCTGGCTCGGCGTGCACGCCGAACTCCTGGGCAACATCGGCGCCGAGCTGAAGGCCTTCCTCGCCTGGGCCGAGGACTTCTACGTCCGCCCGCACCACCGGACGGCGTCGCTGCTGGAGCCGTCGCGCATCGACATGCCGCGCATCGACTGGAATCAGAAGGGCTGAGCTATGGGCAACGCCGAGGTCTTCGTCATCTTCGGCATCACCGGCGACCTGGCCAAGGTGATGACTTTCCATTCCTTGTACCGCCTGGAGGCGCGGGGCCTGCTCGACTGCCCCATCGTCGGCGTCGCCGTCGACGACTGGACCCAACAGGACCTGCGCGACCACGCCCGCGCGGCGATCGAAGGGCAGGACGTGGCCGGCGGCGGCGAGAAGATCGACGAGGAGGTGTTCGACCGCCTCCTCGGCCGGATGTCCTACCAGGCCGGTGACTTCTCCCAGCCGGACACCTACGCGCACATCGCCAAGGCCGTCGGCGAAGCGCGTACGCCGGTGTACTACCTGGAGACCCCGCCGTCGCTGTTCGGCATGGTGATCCAGAACCTGGCCAAGGCCGACATCATCCGCGACGGTCGGGTGGTCGTGGAGAAGCCGTTCGGCCATGACCTCGCCTCCGCCAAGCAGCTCGCCGCCGAACTGCACCAGTGGGTCCCGGAGCCGCAGCTGTACCGCATCGACCACTTCCTCGGCAAGATGGGCATGGAGGAGCTGATCTTCCTCCGGTTCGCCAACTCGCTGTTCGAACCGGTGTGGAGCCGCAACTTCGTCGAGTGCGTGCAGATCACCATGGCCGAGGACTTCGGCGTCGCCGATCGCGGCCACTTCTACGATCCGGTCGGCGCGTTGCGCGACGTGGTGGTCAACCACCTGATGCAGCTGCTGTCGGCGGGCGCGATGGACGCGCCGGCCGGCCGCGACCCCGACACGCTCAAGAACGCACAGACGGCGCTGTGGAAAGCCGTCGTCACCGCCGATCCGGCGCACTACGTCCGCGGCCAGTACGACGGCTACCAGTCCGTCAAGGGCGTCGCACCGGGTTCCAGCACCGAGACGTATGCCGCTCTGCGGCTCGACATCGACAACTGGCGGTGGTCCGGGGTTCCGTTCTTCCTGCGTACGGGCAAGAGCCTCGCGCTGACGCAGACGGAGTTCCGGATCGTGTTCAAGCGGCCGCCCAAGCTCGGCCTGGACCTGCCGATCGACCATTCGCCCGAAGCCGACCAGCTGGTCGTCAAGCTCGACCCGACCACCGGTGTGCGGTTCCGGTTCCAGGGCCGGCGAGGCGACGCGTCCGGACCGCAGCCGGTCACCGCCGACGTCGAGTTCAGCCAGCAGGGCGGCGAGGGCCCGACGCCCTACGAAGTCCTCCTGCACGCGGCGATGGTGGGCGACAGCACCCGGTTCACCCGGCAGGACGGCGTCGAGGAGACGTGGCGGATCATGCAGCCGCTGCTCGACGCCCCACCGCCCGTCCACCCGTACGCCCCGGGAAGCATGGGCCCGGACGCGGCGGATCGACTCGTCGCCGACTTCGGCGGCTGGCACACACCGTGGGGTGCGAAATGACGACTGTCGAAGAGCGTACGCAGGCCGCCAAGACGGCGACGGGGACGAAGCCCAAGAACGAACCGAAGATCAAGCGGGCCGGCGTCCACGCCGACACGGGACCGCAGAGTGCCGCCGCGCCGTCGCCGTTCCCGCCGATCGAGGACTACGCCTTCCTGTCCAACTGCCACACCGGCGCGCTCGTCGCACCGGACGGCTCGGTGGACTGGATGTGCGTGCCCAGGTTCGACTCGCCGAGCATCTTCGGCAGCCTGCTCGACCGCGGCGCGGGCAACTTCCGGTTCGGCCCGTACGGCATCCACCATCCGGTGGCCCGCCAGTACGAGCCGGGTTCGCATGTGCTCACCACGACCTGGCGTACGCCGACCGGCTGGCTGCTGGTCCGTGACGCGCTGACGATCTATCCGCGGCACGAGGAGGACAAGAGCACGCCGCACACCCGGCCACCGGTCGACGAGGATGCCGACCACCTGCTGGTACGCACAGCGGTGTGCATCAGCGGCCGGGTGGAGGTCGAGCTCATCTGCGAGCCGGTGCTCAACTACGGCCGCGAGCCGGCCACCTGGCAGTTGGTCGGGGACAACCTCAAGGTGGCCGAGGCCGACGGGACCGGTTTCCGGATGCGACTGGGCTCGGACATGAAGCTCGGCGTGGAAGGCGACCGCGTCCGTGGCCGGCATGTGCTGGAGGAAGGCCAGGGGACCTTCTGCGCCTTGTCCTGGCGGGAGGACGGCTACACCCCACCCGACTACGCCGAGGCGACCGCGCGCCTCGACGCCACCGGTCACTTCTGGCGAGCCTGGCTGGCCAACTCCCGCATCCCCGACCATCGCTGGCGGGAGATGCTGCAACGGTCGGCGCTCACCGTCAAGGGCTTGACCTACATGCCGACGGGCGCGACGGTCGCCGCGCTGACGACGTCGCTGCCGGAAACGCCCGGCGGCGAGCGGAACTGGGACTACCGCTACACCTGGATCCGCGACACCACGTTCACGTTGCAAGCGCTGCACTGGCTCAACATGGACTGGGAGGCCGACGAGTTCATGCAGTTCGTCGCCGACCTCGAACCGGCCGACGACGGCTCGCTGCAGATCATGTACGGCATCGACGGCCGCCGGGAACTGCCCGAGTCCTTCCTGGACCACCTGACCGGGTACGCCGGCGCGGCCCCGGTACGCGTCGGCAACGCCGCGTACAACCAGAAGCAGAACGACGTCTACGGCGCGGTGCTGGACTCGATCCTGATGCACACCCGCCGCAGTCAGCGTCTGCCCCGGCGGCTGTGGCCGATCGTGCAGTCCCAGGCCGAGTGCGCGAGCAAGGTCTGGCGCAATCCCGACCAGGGCATCTGGGAGGCGCGCGGCGATCCCAAGCACTACGTCTCGTCGAAGCTGATGTGCTGGGTGGCGCTCGACCGGGCCGCGCAGCTGGCCGACGTACGCGGCGATCCGAAGCTGGCCGCGCAGTGGCATGAGACGGCCGAGGAGATCCGCGCGGACATCCTGAGCCGTGGGGTGTCCGACAAGGGCGTGCTGCGTCAGCACTATGACACCGACGCGCTGGACGCCTCGACCCTGCTAGCCGCCATGTTCAACTTCCTGCCGCCGAGCGACGAGCGGCTGCGCGCCACGGTCGAGGCGATCTCGGAGGATCTGACCGAGGCCGGGTTCGTCCTGCGGTACCGGACGGACGAGACCGACGACGGCATGTCGGGCAAGGAGGGCACGTTCCTCATCTGCTCGTTCTGGCTCGTGTCGGGGCTGGCCACCATCGGCGAGACGCAGCGTGCTCGCGATCTCATGGAGAAGCTGCTGCGCATCGCCTCACCGCTGGGCCTGTACGCCGAGGAGTTCGACACCGAAACCGGGCGGCACCTCGGCAACTTCCCGCAGGCTTTCTCCCACCTGGCTCTCATCGAGGCCGCCGGGCGCATCATCCTTTCTGAGATAGTCCAGGAGATCTCGTGAACATCTATGACGTCATCATCGTGGGCAGCGGCGCCGGCGGCGGCACGCTCGCCGCGAAACTCGCGCCGTCGGGTAAGAAGATCCTGCTGTTGGAACGCGGCTCCTGGCTGCCTCGCGAACCCGATAACTGGGACGACGCCGCGGTGTTCGTCGACAACCGCTACATCTCGCCCGACACCTGGTACGACCACAAGGGCAAAGCCTTCCAGCCGCAGGTGCACTACTACGTCGGCGGTGCGACGAAGCTCTACGGCGCGGCCCTGTATCGCCTGCGCGAGAAGGACTTCGGCATCGTGCAGCATCACGACGGGATCTCGCCGGCGTGGCCGATCAGCTATGCCGACATGGAGCCGTACTACACCGCCGCCGAGCAGATGTACCAGGTGCACGGCAGCCGGGGCGAGGATCCGACCGAACCACCCGCCAGCGCTCCGTACGCCTTCCCGCCCGTCGCGCACGAGCCGCGGATCCAGCAGCTGGCCGACGACCTGGCCGCCGCCGGGCTGCATCCGTTCCACGCGCCCTGCGGCGTCCGACTGACCGAGTCGAATCGGCCGTACAGCGTCTGCGTCAAATGCGACAGCTGCGACGGGTTCCCTTGTCCGCTGCATGCCAAGTCCGACGCCGAGGTGTTCGGCGTACGCCCGGCGCTGACGCAGCCGAATGTGGAGATGCTGACCAACGCCGAGGCCGTACGCCTGGAGACGGACCCGAGCGGCCGGACGGTGACGACCGTGATCGTGGAGCACGAGGGTCAGGAAGAGCGCTACCAGGGTCACATCGTCGTCGTCGCGTGCGGCGCGGCCAACACGGCGAAGCTGCTGTTGCGCTCGGTCACTGACAAGCATCCCAATGGTCTGGCCAACGGGTCGGACCAAGTCGGCCGCAACTACATGTATCACGACAGCCAGGCGGTGCTGGCGCTGTCGCGGGAGCCCAACCCGACGGTCTTCCAGAAGACGCTGGGAGTCAACGACTTCTACTTCTCGGGTCCCGGTTTCGACTTCCCGATGGGCAACATCCAGATGATCGGCAAGTCGCGGCCGGCCATGTATCGGGGCGAGAAGCCGTTGGAGACCAAGTTCGCGCCCAAGTTCAGCCTCAACGACGTCGCCAACCACGCCGTGGACTTCTGGCTGTCGACCGAGGACCTGCCGATGCCGGACAACCGGGTGACGCTCACCTCCGACGGGCAGGTGAAGCTGACGTACCAGCCGTCGAACAGCACCGCCGCCGACCGGCTCTACCACCAGCTCAAGTCGATGCTCAAGCACCTCGGCATGCATGAGGACCATCTCGCGCACCGGTTCGCGTACATGAAGACCGACATCCCGATCGCCGGGGTGGCGCACCAGGCCGGCACCTGCCGGTTCGGCAACGACCCGGAGACGTCGGTGCTCGACGCCGATTGCAAGGCGCATGAGCTGGACAACCTGTACGTCGTGGACACCAGCTTCTTCCCGAGCATCGGCGCGGTGAACCCGGCGCTGACGGCGATGGCCAACGCGCTGCGCGTCGGAGACCACCTGCTGGCCCGCATGGGCGTGTCGGCGGCGACGGCCACCGCCGCGTAGACGAACCGCCGGCGCGAGTCGCGAGGGGCCCGACGTGACGACCGATCAAGTCCTGCTCGGCGTGGCTCTGATCCTCGTCCTCGCGGTCGGGTCGCAGATCCTCGCGTCCCGGGTGCACATTCCGGCGCTCATCGTCCTGCTGCCGAGCGGCTTCGTGGCCGGCGCCCTGACCGACGTCGTCAATCCACAGAAGCTGCTCGGCAGCGCGTATCAGCCGCTGGTGTCGCTCGCGGTGGCAGTGATCCTCTACGACGCCGGCCGCGCCCTGTCCTTGAGCCGGTTACAGGGCCACAAACGGCGGGTGGTCCGGCGGCTGCTGATCATCGGCGTGCCACTCACCGGGGCGTGTGGCGCGCTGCTGACCGCGTGGCTGCTGGGCATGTCCAGCCAGGCCGCGCTGATGATCGGCGCGATCCTCGTGGTGAGCGGGCCGACCGTCGTCGGCCCGCTGCTGAACCACGTACGCCCGGCCGACCGGCTCCAGCACATCCTGGCCTGGGAGGGCTCGCTAGTCGATCCGATCGGCGGCATCCTCGGCGCGCTGGTGTTCCACGGTGTCGTCGCGGGCCGTGAGGACCGGGTGATCGCGGGCCTGGCCCACTTCAGCGCCAGTCTCCTGCTCGGCCTGCTCGGCGCGGCCGTCGGCACCGGCCTGCTGTGGCTGGCGCTGAACCGGCTGCGGCTCGGCGAGACCCTGGGCACCTTGGCGCAGCTGGCTGTCGTCATCGGCGTCGCCGCCGTCTGCGACGCCATCCGCGACGACAGCGGCCTGTTCGCGGCCGTCGTCATGGGCCTGGCCCTGGCCAACATCAAAGCGTTCGACATCTCCGGCCGCCAGCCGTTCTTCGAGACCCTCGTCCAACTCATCATCGGCGTGCTGTTCGTCGCGATCTCCGCGACCGTCACCCCGGCATCGCTTCGCGGGCTGGTGCTGCCGGTCCTCGGCGTCACCGCTGGGCTCGTGCTGGTGGTTCGGCCGCTGGTGGCGTACCTGTCGACCCTGCGCACGGACGTGCCCACCCGGCAACGGGCCTTCATCGGCTGGATGGCGCCCCGAGGCATCGTCGCGGCCGCCACCGCCGCCACGTTCGGGCCGTCGCTGGTCAGTCAGGGATTCGCCGGTGCCGACAAGATCCTTCCCGCGACCTTCCTCGTCATCGTCATGACCGTCACCCTCTACGGGCTCACCGCCGCCCCCGCCGCCCGCCTCCTGAAAGTCATCCGGACCGCCCAGAGCCGTCCCCTGCTCGTCGGCGGCCAAGCCTGGGTCCTCGACCTGGCCCGCACGCTGCGCCACCTCGGGCTGGAGGTCGTGCTGTGGGCAGGCCGCCACACCGAACGGCAGGCCATCCGCGACGCCGACCTCGAACTGGCCCCCGGCGAGCTGCTCTCCGACGTCAACGACCCGGCCGCGCAGATCGAGGGCGTCACGGCCGTCCTGCTCCTCACCGACGAGGACGATTTCAACAACCTCGCGGCCACCCTGCTCCAAGGCTCCGTCGAGGGCCCGGTCTACCGGCTCGCTCCCGCTCAAGACACCGAAGCAGTGTCCGCGGGCGGCGGGCCCGCGCTGTTCGGTCCCGGCCTCACCCGCGACAGCATCATCCAGCGGTACGCACAAGGCCAGCGCATCACCGTCGACGCCACAGCCGGCGAACCGCTGTTCCGCGTACGCCAAGACGGCAGTCTTCACCCGGTGACGCACGACGGCGTACCGGAGGCGCAGCCGGGCGACACCGTCATCCTGCTCGCCGACCCCGCCTGACATGATCACGGCGTGACCACGGTCGACTGGCCGAGCCTGTCCATCGGGATCGCCAACCCCGACTTCGCCGGCGCCCGCCAGACCTTCGCCGCCGAGCCCAACGCCTTCTCGCCGGTCTTGTCGATGCGAGCCTGGATCAACCCAGCCTCCGAGCCCGACGTGAAGTTCGTGGCGCGCGAATCGATCCCCGACGAGGAACCCGAGGCGGAAACCGTCTCAGGTTAGGGGTCGCGTCGGTGGCGTACCCGCGTTAACCGCGCCCGGCCGGGCGGTGACCGGGCGATGACGGATCGAGGCCGAGGTCGCGGGCCCTTTGATCGCTCGTTAGGGTGCGATAGCGCTCTCAGCGCGAAGATCGACAAGGAAAGGCGCGCAATGCAGACTCCCCCCACTGGCACGTCCCGGCGCCAGGTTCTCGCCGCCGCCGCGGCGGTCGCCGCGGCCCCCCTCGTCGGCGCGGCCCCCGCGTACGCCGATTCGTCGAAGACCAAGAGCTGGGACCTCACCCTGCTCGGCACGTCGGACCTCCACGGCAACGTCTACAACTGGGACTACTACAAGGACAAGGAATACGACGACAGCGCGCACAACGACGTCGGCGTAGCGAAGCTGGCCACGCTGGTCAACCAGATCCGGGCCGAGCGGCGGGGCAAGGCCACGCTGGTGCTCGACGCCGGCGACACGATCCAGGGCACCCCGCTGGCGACGTTCTACGCCAAGCAGGAGCCGATCACCACCACGGGTGAGACGCATCCGATGGCCCGGTCGATGAACATCATCGACTACGACGCCGTCACGCTGGGCAACCACGAGTTCAACTACGGCCTGCCGCTGCTGGACCTGTGGATCCGCCAGCTCGGCTTCCCCGCGCTCGCGGCCAACGCCGTCGACGCCGCCACCGGCCAGCCGGCGTTCCTGCCGTACGTGATCAAGAAAGTCGATCTCGGCAAGGGCGCGCCGACGCTGCGGGTCGGCATCCTCGGCCTGACCAACCCGGGTGTGGCCATCTGGGACCGGGGCAACGTCGAGGGCAAACTCGTCTTCAAGGACATGGTCGCGACCGCCCTGAAGTGGGTGCCGATCATGCGGGCGCGCGGCGCCGACATCGTCCTGGTCTCCGCGCACGGCGGCGACAGCGGCACCTCCAGCTACGGCCCGGAGCTGCCGAACGAGAACCCGGCCGCGCTGATCGCTCAGCAGGTGCCCGGCATCGACGCGATCCTGTTCGGCCATGCGCATAACG
The DNA here is from genome assembly GCF_024172085.1 of Hamadaea flava. Classification (NCBI taxonomy): domain Bacteria; kingdom Bacillati; phylum Actinomycetota; class Actinomycetes; order Micromonosporales; family Micromonosporaceae; genus Hamadaea; species Hamadaea flava. The sequence goes on from NZ_JAMZDZ010000001.1 coordinate 693,167, forward strand.
AGGTCGTGCAGCGCTTCGTCACCAACGACATCAGCGGCGAGCAGGTCCTGCTGTCCGAGCCGTCGAAGTGGGGCCAGCGGCTCACCCGGATGGACTTCACGCTGAGCCGCGACCAGGGCGAGTGGCGCATCACGAGCAAGCAGTCCACCATGCTCAACACCAACACGGTCGTCGAGGACCCCGCGGTGCTCGCCGCGGTACGCGCCCAGCACAACAAGACCGTCGCGTACGTGAACCAGGTAGTGGCCCGGTCGGTGGTCGAGTTGTCGGCGGCTGAGTCCCGGTACAAGGACACCGCGATCCTGGACTACATCAACAAGGTCCAGACCGACACGGTCGCGACGGCTCTGGCGAGCACCCAGTACGCCACCCTGCCGGTGCTGTCGATCGCGGCCCCCTTCAGCCGGACCGCGGTCTTCCCGGCCGGCGACGTGAAGATCAAGGACGTCGCCGGGCTCTACATCTACGACAACACCCTGGAAGCCGTGCTGATCAGCGGCGCCGAGGTGCGGGCGTACCTGGAGTACTCGGCGAAATACTTCCGCACGCTCGCTGTCGGCGCGGCGGTCGACCCGGAGACGATCAACGAGTCGACCGTGCCGGACTACAACTACGACACCCTGTCCGGCGTCGACTACGACATCGACATCAGCAAGCCGGTCGGGCAGCGCATCACCAAGCTGACCCACGGGGGCACCGACACCCCGGTGGCCGACGGCGACCAGTTCGTCATCGCGGTGAACAACTACCGGCGCAGCGGCGGCGGCAACTTCCCCGGCGTCGTGAAGACCCAGGTCTACAACGAGCAGCAGGAGATCCGCCAGCTGCTCATCGACTGGGCGCAGGCCAAGGGCGCCATCGACCCGGCCGACTTCTTCACGCCGAACTGGCGGCTGGTGCGCGAAGGCGTACCGGTCTTCTGATCAGACCTATGTGGGGGCCGGGCGTTCGACGAGCGCCCGGCCACCGCGTGAAGCTCTCGGTTGGCGAGCGCATCCGCCCTCGGCTGCAAGATCCTCGTAGACTCTGGTGATGAGCGAGCCCGAGGCCCCAGCTGAACGAAAGCCTTGGTCCCCGGTTCTCGCGGGCGCAGTTGCCCTGGTTGGCGTCGCCGCTCTGTGCTGCTGGGGTGCGCTCAGCCAGTTCTCACCCTCGATCCGGTCGGACGACCCGCGGGAGTACCCGCGCAAAGACGAGGCGCTTCACATCACGTACGGCGGTGGAGACCTGGAGGATGATCTCCTGCCCCGATACAGCGTGAAGCTTCCGTGCGACGTTCAGCATCTGCGGTGGGGCAACCATGAGGACATGGGCTCGATGGGTTCGCTCTATCTCCGCTTCGACACGTCGCCGACCTGCCTGGACGAGTTTCTCCGGGACAACCGGCTGCAGTCGGCGGCGGCTTGGACTCCCGCCGTCTTCGTACCCGCTGAGTACGGCTGGGCCGTCAGCTCCAGCGACGCCGCCTATGCTGCGAGCCCGTCGGAACGCGTGCAGCTGAGCGTTTCGATCCATCGAGGCGAGCAGCGGCCGGAGGCGTACGTAGTCGCGGTGTACCGGTGACTCCCGTTGAGGGCCTTGACCGGCGTCGCCGGGCTGGCGCAAGGCAGGCTGGATCAACCGCCGACAGACCGCCCTCGCACTCGTCAGCCGCGATAGCCGTCCAGCGCGTTGTTCGCCAGGTCGACACCGACGAACCGCTGCCCGCCGAAGTAGCGCAGCGCGTCGATCACCTCGTCGTCCGGTGCCTCGACGTACACCAGCGAGATCGGCAGGTACACCGGGACACCCGGGCGCATCGGGGGCAGCAGTTGGGCGACCCGCGCCGAGCCGCTGCGGAACACGATGTTCTGCTTCTAGCGCAGTACGCCGACAGCGTCGATCTCGTTCCAGGCGAAGCTGTTCGCTCGTCCTTGGACGTTCGCGATCGCGATGCCCTGGACGCCGATCGGCGTCCGTTACGCCAGCTCGGCTGGCCGCCGCTCGTCGGGCATGTCGAGGAAGTCGTTCAGTGTGATCGCGGCGTTGATCAGTGCGAGATGGGTGAACGCCTGCGGGAAGTTGCCGAGATGCTCACCGTGCAGGCCCAACTCCTCGGCGTACAGCCCGACGTGGTTGCCGTAGGTCAGCATCTTCTCGAACACGAACCGCGCATCCGCTAGCCGGCCGGCGCGGGCGAGCGTCTCGACGTACCAGAAGGTGCACATCGAGAACGTTCCCTCGTGGCCGAGCAGGCCGTCGGGGGACGCGAGCGGGTCGTAGCGGTAGACGAGGCTGTCGGAGACCAGCGCGTCGCCGATCGCGTCCAGGGTGGACAGCCATTTGGGCTCGGTGTCGGAGATGAAGCCGACCAGCGGCATGACCAGGAGCGCGGCGTCCAGCACATCGCTGCCGTACGCCTGCACGAACGACTGCCGCTGCGGATTCCAGCCCTGGGACATGACCTGCTTGTGGATCTCGTCGCGGGCCGCCGTCCAGCCCGTCGTCTCGGCCGGCCAGCCCAGTTCTCGTGCCAGGCGGATCGTCCGGTCGAGGGCGACCCACGACATCACCCTGGCGTACACGAAGTGTTTGCGCCCGCCCCGGGTTTCCCAGATGCCTTCGTCGGGCTGGTCCCAATGGGCCGCCACCCAGTCGGCGAGCCGGCACAGCCGTTCCCAGCCGCTGGTGCCCAGCCGGCCCGCGCCGCCCTTGTACGCCGTCCAGATCGCGTCGAGCATCTCGCCGTAGATGTCGAGCTGAAGCTGATGCGCGGCGCCGTTGCCGATCCGGACCGGCCGTGAACTCCGATACCCGTCGAGATGGCTGAGCGTGTGCTCGTCGAGGTCGGACGAGCCGTCGACCCGGTACATGATCTGCAGCGGGCCGCCGTTGGCGCCGCCGACGCCGCCGGGGCGGGCCGACAGCCACCGGAACAGCCGCCGGGCCTCGTCGACATACCCGAGACGCAGCAGCGCGTGCACGGACAGGCTCGCGTCGCGGATCCACGCGTACCGGTAGTCCCAGTTGCGCTCACCGCCTATCTGCTCGGGCAGCCCGGCCGTGGGTGCGGCGACGAGTGCCCCGGTGGGGCTGTAGGTGAGCAGCTTGAGCGTGATCGCCGAGCGCATGATCGTCTCACGCCACCGCCCTCGGTAGGTGCTCGCGCTCACCCAGCGGTGCCACCAGTCGAGGGTCGAGCGATACCGGCCGTCGACCTCGGCGGCGGTCACGCGACGGGGAACCTGCTCGTCGACACCACCGCTCACGGCGAACCACGCCTCCTCACCGGCGGCCATGTCCAGAACCGTGGTGATGTCGTCGCCGTCGGGGATCAGCTTCCGGTCGCTGTCGATGCGTACCGCACGGCCGCTGGCCCGGAAGACCGCAGACTCACCGTCGTGCGCCAGCACATGGTCGGCCCGGCCGTAGTCGAACCGGGGAGCGCACCGCACGTCCAGGCGCACCTCGCCGCGTACCACCCGGACCATCCGGACCAGCAGATCCATCGTGTCGGTCGCGCGGCCGGTGACGGGCATGAAGTCGACGACCTCGGCGACCCCCTGCTCGCCGAGGAACCGGGTCACCAGCACCGCCGAGTCGGGCAGATACAGCTGACGTGCCGTCCACTCCTCTCCGATCGGCGCGATCCGGAACAGTCCGCCGCGATCGGGATCGAGCAGGCTCGCGAACACGCTGGGCGCGTCGAAGCGTCCGGGGCAGTACCAGCTGATGGCTCCGGAGGTGTCGGCGAGCGCCGCCGTACGCAGGTTGCCGATCAGGCCATGCTCGGCGATCGGGACATAATCCCCGGTGCCGACCGCCCGCTCCGCCTCCGTCATCTGCAGCGTCTTCATCCTGATCCGCACCCCACCAGCTGTCTGAGTTCGGCGATGTCCGGCAGATCGATCTTGCGCGGAACCGCGCAGCGACCAGGGCGGCCACGCCACGACCACGTCGTCCCGCCACCCACGGCAATGGTTCATTGTCCCATGCCCCGGACCTGGGCTGCGTGGATTCGCCCAGGCCACCGGGCTGAAGATCCACAGGCGTTGTGGGATCGTCTAGTCGGCGACGAACCGGCCTTCACCGCCCGGTATTGGGTGAATGCCGATGATCGCGGGGGCCGGCAAGAGAATGTCACCGCGGATATCGACGAGGGCTTCTACCAGGGGTCGTCGACGGTGACGCCGAGTCATCGAATGCGGTCATCAGCGCCTGCCGAGATCGAGGTGAAGCGGCAGTCCGGCTGAGCAGACTCTTTCGTTCTAGGCAGTGGAAGGTCAGTCTGTGCTGGCGGCGGCATGGATTCGGCCGGTGCGGTGGCGCCGGGTCATGGCCCATGGACCATCGCGGCGTGGTGCTCGGGATGGCGCTCGTAGTCGCGGACGGTGCGTCGGCTGCGGGTGATCCACGACAGGGTCCTCTCCACGACCCGCCTACGGTGCAGGACCCGGAACCGAGCTGGTCAGCCAACTTGCGAACGATCTCCACGGCCAGGCCGAGAGTGTCGGTGGCCTAGTCGACGAGTTGGCCGGCGCATCCGGCGTCGGCCCAGACCTTGAGCACGCCGGTGAAGCAGGTTCGTAGGGCGCATAGCACGGCGCGTGCTGCGTCGCGGTCCTGAACGGAACCGGTGGTGACCATGATGATCAGCAGCAGGCCGGTGCTGTCCACGACGATGTGGCGCTTGCGGCCGATGATTTTCGTGCCGGCGTCGTAGCCGCAGCTGGACTTGGCGACGATCTCGGCCGCGCGCACCGAATGCGAGTCCATGATCGCTGCTGTCGGGGTTGCGTTGCGGCCTTCAGCGAGGCGGATCTGTTCGCGTAGTCTGTCATGGAGGCGGGTGAGGTGCCGTCGCGGGCCCAGGTCCAGAAAATAGTAGGAGGCCGTCGGCTGCGGCGGGAAGTCGCGGGCAGGGCACGCCAAACGCAGCTGTTGTAGCGGATCGCGTCGACGATGTCGCGGCGCGGCTAGGTGACCGGGCGACTGCCATGGTCGCCGGTGCCGCTGGCGGGCAGGAACGCGGCGATGAGCTGCCACTCGGTGTCAGACGGTCTGAGGGATAGCGGCGCGGGCGGATCGTGGGCGGGCGCTCTGCGCCCGGCAGCGGGGGCACAGCAGCCTGGCCGCAAACCAGATAGAAAGACACGGTAGGGCCTTCGGGAGGCATGGCTTCGACAACCACAGCCGTACCCGAAGGCCCTTCCTCGTGTCCGCGTCACACACCGAGACCGATTCGGATTCCTCACCTTCAAGGCGGATCAGCCCCGCTGACCCGATCCTTTACCGAGCACTAAACTTACTGCGGGGTCAAGTAGCTGTACCACGTGACCCAGTCGCCTGCAATACCGTTGTATGTATTATCCGCGCCAACCCTGAAGAAGATGGTTGTCAGGTATGCGATTCCGCCTGAGCTCTCCTGAGTCAATGAGCAAGACGTCCAATATTCATCGCTATCCCAGACGCTGATCTGGCAGTTCCACTTGTAGTAGCCAGCAGCGAGATAGATGTTGCGCTCGATGTGCCCGCTGGCCGTGTAAACGTTGACTACATCCTCCTCCCACAGGTAGTCACCTGCGGCTATGTAAATGCGACGTGGCGTCGCAAGCATATTGACAGTCCCGCCATACGTGCCGGCGTCAGCCGCGAGAAAGATCTCGCGTGAGATTTCGGCGCCGGCCGCTGCGGCAGGCGCGGGGTTGAGTAGCGCGGCGAATGCGCACGCGAGCCCAACGACAAACAACTTCGCGAGCCACTTTTTTGCCGCACTTCCGGCCGGTAGATGACGAACACTACGGTTGGGCACGGTGTCCCCTTTCAACTGATGGCTGATGCTGGACCGTCACCGCTGACGCCGCTAGGCGCTGACCCCGACCTCCTCTACTTAAGGGTCCTGATCAGCAGAAACGCACACCAAGAAAGGGGAAATTCGAGCAACGTTGTCCATCATGTACCGATGAACTAAGCCGAAAGGCATAATGCGGCCCACATGAAACTCCCCCGTTTCAGGTCGTGCTCACATATTAGTGATCTTACACATTTATGTCAATGCTTGCCGGGCCGCCGCAGGCGTTCCTGTCCCCACGAATGGTTCCAACCGGAGGGACACCTGCGGCGTCTCAACACTCGTCAGGACCTGCCCTACGCTGCCTCCTGATCAGTCGACCTGCTCAGTCGCGCCGAAACGTTCGCCGGCCTTCGACGCCGCGCGACCCGAACGCCGAAGGGACCGCTGGTGTGCGATCCATAGAGGCTCCCAATGCCCACCGCGCCAAGGCTTCAACACCGTGACCCGATACCCCGTACCCCATATGGCCACCTCTCCGGACGGCAGGCCGCTCGCCCGCTCGCTCGCGCCAGCCGACCCGGTGGTGGTCAATGTGGACCGCAACAACGCGGCTGACAGCATCAGCTCCCCCGGACGGAACCCTGTCAATCTCTATCCGATTAGGACTGAGTACGTCCTGCTGCCCGACCAGCGCAGTCCGAGCTACCGTCGACAACTTGTGCCAGTCCGCCAGCTCATCCCGAAACCCCGGCACCTCATCAAGTGGAGTATCGACCTCGCACAGTCGTGGCGACGGTAGCTGGCGGCTCCGGTGCTTGATTCTTCGCGGACTCGTGCTGCGTCGGTCGCACACACGCTCAACACACGGGGTTCACCGGGCGAGTCCCAGCGAGCTGCCGACGCCCAGATCTCTGTATTGCCGGGGAACGGTGCCAGCGGCGCGGGCCTCACAAACAAATGACAGTAAAAATGCTGTAGACACTGCGACAGCCTCGGGGCAGATAATGCGCCATCCGGCGCACGTACGCTCAACGTGTGGTCGGCACCGCCGCTCGACTCCGCCAAGAGCCACAGCCTGCCCGCTCCGACTGTATGCACGATCGATGGCCAGAGATGCCGAGAGCACCTCAGCTGCGGACTATTAGTAAGAAGTCCCACACCGCAGCTGGACCGGGAGTAGACAGTCCGCTGCCGCTGGGTTCGATCAGATCTACGGTCTGCTCGTGCCGGGTGGTCATGTATCGGGCCACGGCCGTTCCTAGATCATCTGGTTAGGCCGAGCGTGGACGACCCGCCCCGAATGTCAGCCGGTGACGTCGCCCCTCGATCAGTTGCTCTACCCAGTTGCTAGAGCAGGTCGGCTCTGACTTTCTTAGTCGATTGCTAGCACCTTGATCATCTAAGCCGAGTTCTGGCGGTCACAGGTGAGTGCTCCGGGCATGGTCAGCATGCGTTGACTGAGGTAGGCCGTCGGGGTGCTGGCCGATTACAGGCGTTCCCGGAAAGGCGTGAAGTCGTGGTCGGGAAACAGGCTGGGGAAGACGTCGAGCATGCTGCGCAGATCCGTCACGGTGGTCTGGAGACTGCGGTGGGTGAGGTCGATGTCAGCGAACAGAAGCCCCCAGCCGCGGGCACCCTTGGTGGCAAGCAGGGCGTCCATGTATGCGCTGTAGGTGAGGTCGAGCTTCACGAAGGTGGAGGGGTGCTCGCGGATCTGTGGGTCGATGTCGACAAGTTGATCGTCGAACCAGACCTCAACCGGCCTCGGTCCGGTGACAGGCGCAGATGAGTCAGGTGGCCGTTCCCTGTGCCCTGGAGCCGGCGATGCACCGCAACTGGGAGTGGAACCGGCGATGCGACTCGGTCTCGGGGAAGATGGGCGGGCCGTCGCCCTGCTCGACCACGTCAAGCAGCGGAAACACGTCGACCTCGCCGTGGGCATGGGGCAGGGGGCAGGGGTCAACCACGCGAACCAGAACTGGTTGAACCGCAGCTGACCGTGGCCGGGATGACCGGCGATACCGCGATCGCCGGCTGGATCGCCGACGTTCCCGCCGAGATCCTCGCCGACCTGCATGCGGGCCGGCGCGGCCCCTTACCCGCGCCGGGTAAGACCACGATCTGGCGGGTGCTGTTCCCGAGCCGATGCCGGCATCCTGGGCGACGCGATCGGCGCATTGCTCACCGCCACTCTGGCGCCCGGCCGCATGACGGCCGTCCGGCAACTGTCGCCGTTTGATCGAAGGGTTGACCGGGCCCGTCTTGCGGGATCGCGGCTCTGGCTCAGTGAGCCGCCGGTCGGCCGTACCCGGGTCGGTGTGACTGGTCGATACCGTGTTCGGCCCACGAGTACAGGTGCAGCGTCAGACCATCCGGATCGTCGAAGACCAGCAGCCATCCGATCGACGCCTCGATCACCGGCGAGCGGCGCACGCCCAGCTCGTCGAGCCGGGCGGCCCAGGCTTCGATGTCGTCCTTGCCGTCGACGGCGAAGCTGACCGGATCGAAGCCCTGACATCCTTCGGCAGCCGTCGGGTTCACCCGGAAGGCGATCATCGTTTCGCCCAACCCGGGCGCGGTGCCGGCGACTCCGCGGGCGACGCCGTCGGCATCGGGAAATTCGATCGTCGTCTGGAACCCGAAGACCTGGCCATACCAGGCCACCGAGCGAGCCAGGTCGGTGACCGGGATCTTGATGTGGTGAATGCCGGACAGGACGGGCGTGGTCATCGCGTACCCCCGAGCCAATTGGGTGCAGTACAACTGCGGTTAATATCTGTAGAATGCGCCTCATGGCCGAACCCGTCAAGAGGCCCTATCGGTCCCCAGCACGCGCTGCCGCTGCTGCTGTCACCCGTGAGCGCATCCGCGAAGCCGCCGGACGACTGTTCACGACCCAAGGTTTCACCGCCACGACGATGAAGCAGGTCGCCGCGGACGCGGGCGTCGGCGAGCGCACCCTCTACGACGTCTTCCCCACGAAGGCGAAGCTGTTCGGGCACACCCTCGCGGTGGCGACAGTCGGCGACGAGCAGCCGATCCGAGTCGCCGAACGACCCGAGATCATCGTTGCCCACGAAGCAGACGATCCCCGGCAGGCGATCGAACTTTTCGTCGCGTACGGCAGCGACCTGCTGGACCGCGCCGGAGACCTCATCATGATCAGCGTCGAGGCGGCCGGCGCCGACCCGGACATGCGCGCCGCCGCCGACGCCGGCTCCCGCGCCCACCACGAGGTCATGCTCGCCTTCGCCCAGGCGCTGGACGCGCGTCGTGCACTGCGGCCGGGCCTGGACCCGATGAGCGCGGCCGACATCTTGTACGCGCTCAGCTCGCCGCACATGCACCAGCTGCTCCGACGCCACCGCGGCTGGAGTGCTCGGCGATACCGCACCTGGCTCGCCGAAGCGCTCGAACGCGAACTACTGCCCCACGTCTGAAGTGTTCGGCAGGTCCACGGGAACGCCGACCTCGCTTTCCCCGCGCCACAACAATGGACAAGCTCGGATATCGACGGCGTCCAGTAAGGTCGGTCGCGTGACTCTCGATCAGAAGACGCTCGCCGACATCACCCTGCTGCTGGCCCAGCGCAAGAAGATCCAGGCCGTCAAGATCTACTTCGACCACCATCCTGGCATCAGCCTCGAGGCCGCCAAGCAGGCGGTCGAGGCGATCGAAGCGCAGCCCTGGTCGCCCCAGGCCTCAGCGCTCAAGGCCAACGGGCAGGCCATGCAAGCCGCTCAGCTGGTCCACAAGCACACCAGTCTGTCCATGCGGGAAGCGAAGCGATTCGTGGACGGCCTCTGACCGCAGGCCGCCGCCGTCATGTTCGTCGCCGGCCCGCTTGCTCCTCCAACCGCCGCATCGCCCGGTGAAACAAGCCGTCGATCGGACGCCGCCACCGCACCAGCGTACGCACGGGAGCCGTCGCATCGATAGCGATGAGCCAACCGACCCGTACGCGATCCCTGGACAATCCGTGGACGGTCCATCGTTCGAGCATCGCGCTGACTCCCGGTGCGTTCGTCTCCTCCACCCGGTACGCGAAGACGCCGGCCGATCGGTCCCAGACCAGGATCCGTTCTCGGGCCACGACACCGCCCCGCAGCCGTAGGTACCGAATGGTGCCTTCGCCGAACGGCGGGCCTCCCTCGTACCAGGCGGTCCGAGCGATGCCGAACCAGGCGGGCCAACGCTCCGGATGCTCCGCGAGGCTGGCGAACACCTGATCTGCCGACAGCCGGACCGTTCCTATGACCTCATGCCGAGTGACGGCGTTGTCGATGAAGTCAAGGCCCACGGCACTCAATCCGCGCATGGCGCAGCCCTCTTCCCACTGGCGCAGCGCCTTCGCGTGGACCGGCGGCTATCTCCGATCATGGAGCGGTCGCCGGGTCAGCCGTTCATGCCGTGCGCGGCGAGCGACCGCTGCGCATGTTCGTGCAAGGCATGCTCGGCGGACAGGTCGCCGTGCGGCTGGATGTCGAAGACCACCTTCTTGACGGTGCCGGTGAACGGGAACGGTGACCGGTCGGCGTAGATCCGGTCCACCGGCATCCCGTTGTCGCGGCCGATGTCCATGCCGGCATAACCGGAGAACCGGAAGGGCACCGTGCTGTCCATCCGCCCGCCGCCGACGGGCCGGTCGTTGACCAGCAGGGTGATCTGGCCGCCGGTGCCCGGCTTTGCTGCGTCGGCCGCGAAGACCACCGCCACCTGAACTTCTCCTGCCGGGAGCGGGTCGGCCGCCGCCTGCCGATACACCTGCATTCCCATCATCGAGTAGGTGTGCATGAGTTTTCCGTCGAGCACGAACAGCGAGAATCCACCGAGGTGGTCGGCCTCGGCGACGATGACGCCCTCGGCGCCCCCGGCTGGGATGACGAGCTCGGCACTGATCGTGTACGAATGGCCGTACACCCGCGGGATCATTCCCGACGCCACGTTCTGCACGTCACCGAAGAACGTGTACTGCGGCACCTGAGGCAGCGGCGGCAACATCCCGAACCAGACCGAGAATCCGCTCAGCAGTGGCAACACCCGGAACCGCTCGGCTTCTTGCCAGAACAGCTCGCGAAGCTCGGCGACCTTCTCCGGATGTGTCTCGGCCAGATCCCATGCCTGCGTGAAGTCCTCCGGCAGGTAGTACAGCTCGACGGGGTCGGCGTCCGGGTTCCATTCGCCCGGCGCGAACCGCCGCAGCGTCTCCGGCGTGGCGTCCCAGGGAATGCGTGGCATCCGCATCGACAGCCACCAGCCGTCGGCGTACATGGCCCGGTTGCCCAAGATCTCGAAGTACTGACGCGTGTGGCGTTCTGGTGCGTCGGCGTCGTGCAGGGAGTCCGCGAAGGTCACGCCGTGCATCGGCTCCTGGGGGATGCCGTCCACCTTGGTCGGCTGTGGGATCCCCGCGATCTCGAGGACCGTCGGAGCGACGTCGATGACGTGGGTGAAGTGCGAGCGCAGCGCTCCTGGGTCGCGTACTCGCGCGGGCCAGTGCACGACCATCGGGTTGCGGGTGCCGCCGAGATGCGAGGCGACCTGCTTGCCCCATTGGAACGGACAGTTGCCGGCCCACGCCCACGCCGCCGAATAGTGCGGCGCCATCATCTCAGTGCCCCACATCGGCGGGCCTCCGTACTGCTGCAAGACCTCCAGTTGCTGCTCGTCGGTCAGCGGGATGCCATTAAGCATCGTCAGCTCGTTGAACGAGCCGGTGACGGTGCCCTCCATGCTGGCGCCGTTGTCGCCCCAGATCCAGATGACCAGAGTGTCCTCCAGCTCGCCCATCTCCTCGATCGCCGCGAGCACACGACCCACGTTCCAGTCCGCGTTCTCCTGGTATCCGGCGTACACCTCCATCTGCCGGGCGTAGTACCGCTTGCGGTCCTCGTCGAGCGACTCCCAGGCCGGAAGCTCATCGGGTCGCGGCGTGAGCTGCGCGGCCGCCGGAATGACTCCTAGCTCCTTCTGCCGCGCGAACGTCTCCTCCCGGTACGCGTCCCAACCGCCGTCGAAGCGTCCCCGGTATCGGTCGGCCCACTCGGCCGGCACGTGGTGCGGGGCGTGGCTGCATCCGGTGGAGAAGTATGCGAACCATGGTTTGGCCGAATCCTGGGCGCGGATGCCGTGCAGCCATTCGATGGTCTTGTCGGCCATGTCGTCGGGCAGATAGTACTGTTCGCCGTCTCTGCCGTCAGGTACGCCGACGGTCCTGTTGTTCTCGGTGATCACCGGGTCGAACTGACCGGACTCGCCACCCAGGAAGCCCCAGAAATGATCGAATCCCCAAGCGTTGGGCCACCGGTCGAACGGTCCGGCCGGTCCCTGCTGACCGTCCGGCGTCAGGTGCCACTTGCCGAACGCGCCCGTGCTGTAGCCGTTGTCCCGCAGGATGCGCGGCAGCGGCGCGCAGTCCCTGGGCAGGTTCGCCGAGTAGCCCGGGAATCCCGCGGAGAACTCGCCGACCGAGCCGAACCCGACGGTGTGATGATTGCGGCCGGTCAGCAACGCCGCCCGGGTCGGCGAGCACAGCGCCGTCACATGGAACCGGTTGTACCGGAGTCCTTGGGTGGCCATGCGGTCGAAGTTCGGGGTCCGCACCGGTCCCCCATACGCGCTCGGGTTGCCGAAGCCCGCGTCGTCGATCAGCACCAGCAGCACATTCGGGGCGCCTTCCGGCGGGCGGGTGTGCCCGATCTGGCTCCAGTCCGGCTCGGACCCGTCCAGCGTCCGCCGCACGACGCCGCTGAACGGTGGCCGCCGGATCGGCAGGACCGTTCGATCCACGAGCTGATCGCTCATCATCTACCCCCGTTGGTTGCGTTTCGTGCAGCTCGGGCTGCCCGCGGCACCCGGCCGCGGCGCGCATCGCTGCCGCCGCGACGCATGGACCTAACCAATCAATCAGGAGTGCCGGTGGCTTCACCCACAACGTGTGAATCCCGGGTCGAAACACCTCGACGAACCATCCACAACGGGTCAGTCTGGCAGCGGGTCGATCGCTAGCCGTGCGTGCAGGTGCAGGTCACGGAAGGCGTCGCGGTTCTGCGACTCGTACATCGCACCTCGCAGGGTGCCTTCCGTCGCGTACCCGCAGCGCTCCGCGACCCGGCAGGAAGCGACATTGCCGACCGCGTGGCCGAGTTCGAGGCGGTAGAGCCCGATGTCCTCGAACGCCCACCGGGTCAGCAGCGTCAACGCCGTGCTGGCGATCCGCCGGCCGCGGTGCTCGGCGGCCACCCAGTAGCTGACCCGGGCGACCCGCAGATCGGGCTGGACGGAACCGAGGCCGACGCCGCCCACGACGACGCCGCTGGCCTCGTCGGTCACGCAGTAGGTCGCGGCCTCGCCCCGCTTCCACTTCTCGCGCCGTCCCCGCAGCACCTCGGCGACGGCTGCCTTGTCCGTGACCGGCGTCGGGTGTGTGTTCCAGCGCAGATATTCCGGGTCGGTGACACCCTGCAGCAACGCGTCGACGTCATCTGGTTTCCAGACCCGCAGCCGCAGACCGCCGCCACGCAGATCCGCGGGCGCTAGTCGGTTGATCACCGGCCCATTCAACACGAAACCGGCCGCACCGGCGAGCAGTTAGGATTCTTCGTTGTGGCGGAGATGCGTGGCAGCGCCCTGGATTCGGATCTCGTTGCGCTGCGGGAAGACGGCTACGTGGTCCTGCAAGGCTTGCTGGGCGACGCAGAGCTTGCCGCGGCCCGCAACCACGCGGACGATCTGCTGAGCGGCATCGGCTGGAGTGACAACGACTTCGACGGCCGGCGTACCCGGCGGGTCTATTCGCTGCTGAGCCGGGTCGGTGCCTTCGATTCGCTGCTCCTTCATCCGCGTGTGCGCAACCTCGTCACCGCGTCACTCGGTGAGGTCTACCAGTTCGGCATGCTGTTCCTGTCAGCCGTCGATCCGGGCCAGGGCACCCAGCCGCTGCACTTCGACGCCGGGGTCTATCCCCTCCCCCGGGACGTCGAGGCGGAGACCAACGTCATCTGGGCACTCGACGACTTCACGGCGGACAACGGCGCCACCTTGATCGCACCGGGCAGCCACCGGTGGGCCGCCGATCGACGCCCGAAGCCTTCGGAACTCGTGCCGGCCGTCATGCCCGCCGGTAGCGCCCTTGTTTACAGCGGGCGCCTCTGGCACGCCGCCGGGCACAACACCTCCGAGACCACGCGCCGAGCCCTGATCTGCGAACACGTCCTGCCGTGGCTACGCCCGGCCGACAACCACATCCTGGGCACGGGCCTCGACGGGCTACGCCGTCTGACGCCCGGACTCCGGCGCTTGGCCGGAGTGGCACTGGCCAGCGATTATCTTGGCTTCGTCGCCGGCCAAGACCCTGAGCGTTGGCTACATCACGCAGATGATCGGACTCACTCGAAGTCGTCACCGACGTGAATCGCGACCGAGCGGGTGTGGGCGACATCGTTGCCGCACAGCAGCCAGCCGAAGTCGAAGTCGCAGTCCTCGTATGCTCCGCCTAACGGCCTAAGGGTGGTGACGGCGAGGCGCACCCCCGGTCGCAGGTCGATGTAGCCGAAGATGGTCTCTTCTTGAGCGCGCTCCTGGGACGAGACGAGCAGCTTGGCGGTACGGCGGCTGGCGAACAGGGCGACCCATATCCGGTCGGCGTCCACTCGGACGAGCCGCCAGGCACCGATGTCGGCAAGGACTCGCCCCGTCGTGGCCTCGAGGATTTGGTTGGTGTCCGTCGGCACACCCGTCGCGACGACGCCGGATCGATGCTGCTCGCCGAGGATGAGCTGCTGACCGTCGCGATCGATGACCGTGTGCAGCAGGAATTGCGCCGTGATGTAACGGAGTTGGCCCTGCAGGTCGTATACCTTCATGTCGACCATGTCGACGCCGCCACGCTGGCAGATGAGATCTCCGCAGGGCCATAGGTCAGGCGGATAGCTGGCGCTGTTCGTAACGTTCAAGTACGCGATCTGGCGCAAGCCGTGGATGTCGAAGACGCCTACGCCTGGGTATTCGAGGGGCCCGGAGCGGGGTGGGGACGGTGGAACAGCCAGGATGTATCTCGTCGATCCGCCGATGATCCAATAATCTTTGGGAAGCGTTCCGACGAGGCGCGCGTTTCCGGTCGTCAGGTCCACTGCCCGCACCGTGCCGTCGCGGTCGGTCGACCACTGTGCGGTTCCATCGAAATAATTCGACGCTTTCAACCAAGGGGATCGCCAGATCTCCCGCCCGGTACGCGCGTCAACGCCTACGGAATCGTCGGGACACCCGCTGCACCAGATCGGCACAATCGCACCGGCTGTGTTGGCTAGGACGGCCCCCTTGCGGCGCCATAACTCGCCACCCGACCGAAGATCCACAGCGAACGTTTGATCAGTCCCGGACCGGAGGACCTTCTTCGTCGCATCGGTGTAGCCGGTGGCGCTCATGATGAGTACGCCGTCGACGATGCGCTGGGACTGCAGGTGGCCGATGCCCGGATCGCGCCGCCAGAGTTCCCGTCCGTTGTGCAGGTCGAGCACACCGACGTCATCGTCGTGGATGGAGTGACGGGTGGCGTACCCGTCGCCGATCAGGGAATAGAACTCGCCCCTGGTCAAGGCTGGTAGCACCACCCGGCCTGTGCTCGGGCCGTTTGGCGGTACGGCAGCCAGCATCACCAGGACCAATGCGAATCGGACCCAGCGCCACCTCGATCGCATGCTGCTCCCACCCCCGAAAACCGTGGCTGGACGGTATCAGCGAGGCGCAACCACGTGGCCCTCCCGCGTCGATCGTCGCCGAAGATCCATGATCCGCTTGGATCAAGGAGATTCTCCCTGATCCAAGCGGCTCATGAGGCGCTCAGAACACGGTCAGGACAAGCGAACCGCCTGCAGAACCGTCTGGTCGACGCGGTTGCCGGCCGCGTCCACCGCCACGACGCGTACGCTCAGCGCACCCGTCCCTGTCACGTGCGGCGTGACGGCGTATCCGCCCTGGGTGCTGCGCACGGTCGCCGACGTCCAGTGTGCGCCGTCGTCGGTGCTCGTCCAGACCTGCACTCCGCTGATCCGGGGTGCCTGCGGGTCCTGGTGGTACGCCTCGACCGTGAACCCTCGTGCCGGCGTGTCACCGAAGTGGTACGCGACGAACACGAGCGGATCAGCCGCGCACGGGTCGGTCGAGTCCGACACGAGGGTGCCGATGCAGATCGAACCTGCGCCCGGCCGGTTCACTGCGGGGGCGGCCGAGGTGAATTCCCACTGGGTGTGCACCTCGCCGTAGGACGACAGGCGATAGTCGGTCGCCAGCCGGTACGCCGAGCTCTCCGGTGGCAGCGTGTACGCGACCAGGCCGGCGACCGAGCCCTGGGGCACTTCGACGCCGTCGCGGTAGAGGTGCGCCGAGGCGGAGTCGTAGCCGTAGAGGCCGCTGGACAGGGAGCGGTCGGATTCCATGTAGCCGATGGGGTAGAACGTGTTTCCCTGGCGGCAGTAGGAGCACAGCTGCACCGGGTTCAGCGTCGTTCCCCAGCTGCCCGGTTGGGCGGCGAGCACGTCCGGTACCTCGGCGGGGCTGCCGGGGACGAACGGGCGGGCTGCCCATTCCTGTGTACGCCGGTTGGTGTCGGCGTACACCCGCAGGGAACTCTGGTACATGCCAGGGCTTTCGAGCTCGTCGCGGTGCACGAGTTCGGGGGAGATCGGTCCGGTGTACTCGGTCCGGGTCGTGGGGGCGGCGAACGGCTCGGCGACGCCGCCGGTGAGGAACTCGTTGGGCTGGAAGGCCGAGGTGACCCGGCTGTCCAGCACGTCCTGCGCGGTGTCGGTCCGGTACACGGCCTTGGTCGGTGTCAGGTCGGCGGACCGGACGGTCAACCGCTGGTCGGCCGGGATCTCGCCCTGCTCGTAGAACTTCAGGTCGTAGATCTCGGTGGCCGTGCCGCCGTCGGTGTACGCGACGCTGACGGAGCCTTTCGTCAGCCGGGCCCGCAGGGCGGCCGCGTCGGACGGCGTCACCGAGACGAACGGCATCGGCGGAGTGGGGTCCTCACCGAGGATCCAGTCGCCGCGCAGCGGCAGGGCGCAGAACTCCCCGGGCGTCGCCGACGGCGTCTCCGGGTCCATGAGGACGCCGACGGCACCGGCGCGGATGGCGTTCTGCAGTTGCCAGTCCATCACCGCGCCCAGCGAACCGCCGAAGCACTGCAAGCCGGTGCTGTTGGCGACGGTCAGCAGGACGAGCTTGCCGCGGGCGTTGACCTTGGCGAAGTCCGCCTCGGTCCCCTCACCCGCCGCTACCACGCCGGCCGCTCCGCGAGTGGCCAGCCGGTACATCGGGTAGCCGGGGAAGGTGGCGTACGACGGATACATCGCGTGCAGGGCCTGGCCACCCTTGCCTGCGATCGACATGGTCACCGGCGTCGCCCCGCCCACCCAGCCGAGTTCGAGCCGGAACTGCCCGGTCGAGACCCGGTCGGACGGCGTCACCCAGTACTGGTGGTTGCCGTAGGAGCTGAACATCAGGTCGGAGGCGTAGCGGCCGTCCGGCAGCGTACGGGTGTCCTGCAGCATCGCGTTGTAAGTGGAGGACGGCCGGGGCGTCTGCACCGATATCGGCCGGGCCTGCGCCACCTCGAAGGTCACGTCCGTGGCGCCCGCGACCGTCACCTCCGGCTTCTCCAGCAGGACGTTCTGGTCGTACGCGTCGTCGTAGAACGACACCCAGCCGCTGATCCAGTAGGTGCCCGACGGTACGTTGGCCTGCAGCCCGTAGGTGGTGCACGGGTCGATGTCGGCGCAGCCGAGCAGGTTGGCCGTGAAGGCTTGGCCGGCCGCCGGGCCGGTGATGCCCATGAGATTCACGCCCATCACGCACATCGTGGTCCGGACGGCGTTGCAGGCGAAGACCTGGTGGTCCTTGTCGGCCGCCAGATGCACGGTCACCGTCACGGGATAGGTCGCGGTGTACGCGGGGCTGGTCGCGTACCCGAGGATGTGATCTTTGAGCCAGACGCGCGCGATGCCGGAGCCGAGTCGCCCGCCGGGCGCGACCGCGGACCAGAAGGAAGCGGCCTGGCCCAGGTCGAGGGCGAGTTCGGCGGTGTGGTCGGCGTTGGTCTTCGCGATCGTCGCGCCCGGGAAGCGGGTGTTCGGGTTGGCGGTGCTCGCGTATTGGACGACCACGGGGAGGCGGGCGTCTTTGGCCGCGTAGCCGTGGGCGGCGAGCCAGGTGACGTCGAACAGCCCCGGGTCGACCGCCGCGCCGAGCCGGGCGACGTCGGCGGGCAGCGCGCTGATCCGCTGTACGCCGCCGGCCGACCCGGTCGCGGTGATCTTGATCGTGGGGCCGCCGGGGCGCGGCTGTGCGGTGGCGGTGACCCGTCCTCCGGCTGCGGTCGGCTTGCCGGCCGCACTCAGCCGTACGGAGTCGCCGGTGATGAGCGGTACGGTGACCGGCTGGGCGGTTCCGGCCTGCGCGGCCGTGAACTGTTGCGGCGCACCGGATCGGGCGGCTGCGGCGGGGGTGCCGCTGATCGTGGCGGAGGTGACGCTCGCCAGCATCGCCGACGCCACCAGCGCGACGCCCACCCTCCTCATGGATTGTCTGCGGTGGTTCATCGGGCCGCTCCTTCCGTGAGCGTCCAGTCCTTGCGGGTGACCTTGTCCGGCGCGGCCGTGACCGGGCCCGACGCCGTCGTGTAGCCCTGCGCGCCGGCCGTGTAGGTTCCCGTGCCGTTCGCGAACAGCCAGTAGAAGCCGTGCGGCAGCGCCGGATCGTCGGACGCCGCGCTCAGCGCCCGGCTGGTCGGCCCGGCGATGGTCGCGTTGTCGATTCCGGACTGGCCGGAGTTCTGCACGACTCCGGCGATCAGTCCGCCCGGTGCGGAGACGCAGGCGTGCGTACCGAGGAAGACGTCGTCGACGCCCCACCACCAGCCGTCGCGCGCCTCGTAGTGGAACCGGACCTTGACCTGCGTACGCCCGGCGGCCTGTGGCAGGGCCACGGTCTGTGCCCCGAGCACGTTGGTGTCGGCGGCGCGCCAGACTGTCGTCCATCGGCGGCCGTTGTCGACGCTGAGGTCGACGGTGGCGTGCTGCCGGACGGCCTTGGCGTAGTACGCGCTGTCGAACCGCAGTTCCGGCGCGGACTGCCCGGCCAGGTTCACGGCCGGAGACGTCAGGTACGCGTCCCCGCTGCCCGACGCGAGCGCGAAGGTGTCGTCGCCGCCGGGCGGAGGCGACCGGTCGGCCGGGTTGTCGAACACCCAGCCCTGCGACTTCCAGCCGGAACGGTTCGCGAAGCCCGTCTCGTAGCCGTTCCACCGGTAGCCCGGGGCCGTGCAGGCCGTCAGGTCGGCGGAGATGCGGACGTCGTGGCGCAGGTCGGCGCCGCCCAGATGCACCGGAGCCGCATCAGCGGTGTAGCCGGGGTAGACGGCTGTCACGTGGACGGTGTAGTCCCGGTCGTTGACGAGCCGGACCGTGTACGCGCCGGTGAACGGGTCGGTGTAGACGGCACCGCCGGGGTAGCCGTCGATCGTGATCCGCGCATAGACGGGCCAGCCGTGGCCGCTGCCGTCCACGACGGTTCCCGCGAGCATGCTGCTGTCGACCGGACGCAGCTGGGCGTCCGCGGTCACCGTCTGTCCTTCCGCGACGGTCACCTTCTGGCCGGACACCGTGCCGTAGCCGTACTTGTCGAAGGTCAGCGTGTAGGAGCCGACGAGCGCGCCGTCGATCGCGTACGTGCCGTCGTCCGCGGTCGTGGTCGCGTACGCGCCGGGGTCGGCCTTCACGGTGGCGCCCGGGAGCGGCTTGCCGTCCCCGTCCGTCACGCGGCCGGCGATGCGCCCGTGCGGTCCGCCGGAGAGCGCACCGACGCCGTTCGGGCTGCCCAGGCCGGTCGGCCCGTCCCAGCCCGGCCCCGCCTGGCACAGCTGCGTACCGCAGTCGGCGACCACGCCGTCGGTCACGTCGAACAGGTGCGCCGACTGCTGCGGGTCGTGGTAGGGGAACGTCACCGGGTCGCTGTCCGCGGCTGGGCGGCCGGCGAGCGCGTACATGGCCGCCGTCAGCGGCGCCGACAGGCTCGTCCCGCCCACCTGCAGCCAGCCGCCGTTCGTCGTGTCGAAGACCCCGAGACCCGTCGCCGGATCCGCGACGGCCGAGATGTCGGCGATCGCACGCTGGTCGCAGCCCGTGTTCACACCGTTTTGGTACGCGGGCTTCGGCTCGTAGATCGAGCAGCCCGACCCGGCTCCGGGGCCGCCGGCGGGGCTGCCCCACGCGGCCTCGTGCCAGCCGCGCACGGAGTCGTCACGGGTCAGACTCGTTCCGCCGACCGCGACGACGGCCGGGCTGGACGCCGGATAGTTCACGACGTAACCGGTGTCCCCCGTGGACGCGGTGATGACCGTCCCCGGGTGGGTGTAGTGCTCGTCGATCTGCAGCTCTTCGCCGAACTCACCCGGTACGCCGTAGGAGTTCGACACGAAACCGGCGCCCATGCGTACGGCGGTGTCCACTGCGGCGGCGAGGTCGTCGACCGACGCGCTGTCGCCTTCGACGAGCAGGATGTGGCAGTTCGGGCAGGCGGCCGAGACGGCGTCGAGGTCGAGCGCGGTCTCCAGCCCCCAGCCCGGGTCGTCCGGCGGGTACGCCGTCCCGCCACGCTGGTCGACCTTGCGGAAGCAGCCGTTGGCGGTGGTGCACGCGGGCAGCCCGTAGTGCGCCCGGAACACGGCGAGGTCTTCCTCGGCGTGGGAGTTGCCGAGGGCGTCGACGATCGCCACGGTCTGCCCCTGCCCTGCGTCGGGCAGCTTGTACGCGTCGCGGATGTCCGCCGGCCCCAGCGCGGTCGCGGGCGGGCCGTCGGCTGCGGCGGCCCGCAGGCTGTGGTCAGTGCCGGTGAGGACCATGGCGTAGCACTGCGCGGTCCGCGGGGCGGTGCGCTGGTTGCAGTCGGCCGGGGTGTACCGGTCGCGCACGCTCGGGTCAGCGGACAGGCCCGCGGTTCCGTGGTTTCCGCCGGGTGCGGCGGTGGCGATGGCGGAGGCCGCCGCCGAGGTGAGGGCGAGGGTCAGGGTCAGCGCGGTGACGATCCATCGCCGCGCGGAGAGGGGTGGTGACATGGGGGTACGCCTTTCGTCAGCCGTCACAGCGTTGTCCGCTGCCAAGGGGGTGGTCGGCCGTCACAGGGGCTCGTACTCGTCGTCGCGCTCGCCCTCATCCGTGGAATCCACATCAGACTCCAGGGGGTCGGATGCCAGTGGCTGCTGGGCGGGTGCGTCGGCGGGCGGCGGCGGTGAACCGTTCGCCGGTTCGTCGTCGGTGCTCACGAAGTGAGTCTTGGCCCGCGCGGCACAGGTGACGAGACGGCAGATGCCGGGTTTAATTCCGCCCGCGCCCCGGAAAAATTGGGCGCGGACCGCCCTACGCTGGTCCCAGAAGATCTTGTTCGACGGCCGCGACCGCCAGCGCCGTACGCGATGACACCCGCAGTTTCCGCATGGCCGATTCGATGTGCCCGCCGATGGTCTTCACCGACAGCGTGAGCGCCTCCGCGATCTGCGGGTTCGTCTGCCCGGCCGCCACCAGCCGGACGACCTCCACTTCGCGCGGCGACAGCCGATCCCCGTACCCGGGCCGGCCCCGCCGTCGCGGTTCAGCCGGCGTCTCACCTGCCGACGTCTTCGCGGCGGGCGTCTTCGCGGCGGGCGTCGGTGCTACCTCCGACGGCCGGGCCGCGTCGGAGGTAGCGCCCAGTGCGCGCAACCCCTCCGCCACCTCCGTCAGCAACGCCGACCCAGCTGGTCGGTCGCCAGGCCGACTCTCGTCCGCCAGGAGACAGAGCGCCTGCCGTTCCCGGGCCAGCAAGGCGTCGTAGGGTCGCCCCGCGGTCGCGTACGCGTCAGCGGCGGCGGCGAACGCATCGGGATCGGGTCGCAGGATCGCCTCGCCGAGGCGGAGCGCTGCCGCCTGGGCCGGGGCGTCGTCGGGGATTCCGGCCGCGTACTCCCCTAGCAGCCGCTCGGCGTCGGCGGACCGGCCGGCGGCGAGCAGGGCGTCGAGGCGTACGGGGAGCAGTTCGGCGGCCCACAGCCACAGCCCCTTGTCCTCGATCATCTCCGCGGCTTCGCCGGAGATCCGCACCGCCTCCTCGACCTCCCCCGCACGCAGCAGCAGCCGCGCGGTGGCAGCCATCGGCTCTACCAGATGATCCACGGCGCCCGCCTGCTCGGCCAGCTCGATCGCGACCGCGAACTGTGCCCGCGCGGCGACCGGATCGCCGGTGGCCGCCGTCAACTGTCCGATCACGACGGTCGCCTCGCTGCGGGTGAGCGGCTGCAACGCCGGGTCGCCGGCCAGCGCGACCACCCGGGGCAGCAGACCCGCCCAGTCCTCACCGGTGAACCAGTCCACATGCGCCCGCGTCGTGACGATCATGTCGTGCAGCAGCAGATGCTCATGCTGCTCCGCCAGCGTGCGGGCGCGGTCGAGGCGGGCGCGGGCGTCGGCGTAGCGGCCCCAGGTGAGAGCGGCGTGGCCGAGGTTGAGCTGCCCGGCGGTCACCAGCGACGCGAGATCGGGTGTGGCCGGAGCGTCCGGAATCTCGGCCGCAGCCGCCCAACCCACCGGGTCGCCCAAGGTCAGCCGCGCGGTCACGCTCGCGATCACCAGCCGCAGCCGGTCCGGCGGTGCCAACGCGTGGGTCAGCGGCGCCGCCCGCTCCAGCCAGCGCCGGTGCGCGTCCGCCGGCACACCCCGACCGCGCGGCCGGGCCAGCAGCATCATCGCCCGCGCCGCCTCGGCCGGTCGATCCGCCAGCCCCGGCATCGCGGCCTCCAGCGCCGCCCGTCCCGCGTCGTACTCCTGCAGGTAGAAGAGCACTTCACCGGACAACGCCAGCGCCTCCGCCCGGTCACCCGCCGCGTCCGCGTCCTCTCCTTTCTGCAGTACGCGAGCCAGCTCCCGGTAGCGGGCCGGATCGGCGACGCTGCTCAACGGGATCATCCGGGCGAGCCGCAGCACCACCGGCACCTCAAGTTCAGCGTGCAGCAGCAGGTCGAGCAGGAGCCCTACCGCACCGTCCTCGTCACCGGCGGCGAGCGTACGCGCCGCGGCCCGCTCGGCGTACTGGCACCAGGACGCGATGTCGCCGGCTTCGCGATGGTGACGGGCGAGGCGGAGCAACGGCTGCGGCTCGACGGATTCGAGCAGCTGCGCGGCCCGGGCATGAGCGCGGCGACGCCACGGGATCGCAATCGCATCGTGCACCGCCCGCGCCGCGAGTTCATGCCGGTACGCGAGCCGCCCCCGCTCGTCGGCCACCAGCAGTCCGGAATCCAGCGCCGCCAGCGTCGCGTCGAGAGCAGCCTCCTCGGACAGCCCGGCGACCTGCGTCAGGACGACCTCCGTAGCGGGCGCCGACAGCACCGCTGCCGCGTACAAGAGCTGGCGAGCCTGCGGATCGAGCCGGTCGACGCGCTCGCCGACCGCGTCCCGGACCGTCGCGGACACCGCGATGCCGGTAAGCCGGCGGCGGACCCACCGGCCGTCACGACGCACGAGGTCGGAACGCGCGTGCATGAGCCTGACCGCTTCCTCGACCGACAGCGGCACCCCCTCCGTACGCTCATGCACGAACGAGGCGAACCGGTGCGAGATGGGTTCTCCGCCGAGCATCGAGGAGATCAGCCGGGCGGTGTCGGCGACGTTGAGCGGCGCGAGTTCGAGCCGCAGCGTGGCGCGAGCGGACAGCCGACGAAGCAGAGAGTCGGCGGGCACGTCCTCGGGCCGATAGCTGACGACCAATGCAACCTCGGCGACGGGACGGGCAGCCAAGAACACCAGGAATTCCAGCGTGGCCGGATCGGCCCAGTGCACGTCCTCCACCACCAGCACCCGTACGCCCAACGCCGCCAGCAGTTCGGCCAGCGCACGCAGCATCCGGTGACGCGCCGCAGACGGATCCGCGACCGGCTCCGGCGCAGGCGGCAAATGATCTGTCCACTCGGGGAACACCGGTCGCAATGCGCCGGCGAGTGGCGTCAGCGCCAAGCCCTCCGGGGTGTCGACCGCCTGGCGCAGGGCGTCCACAATGGTGCCGAGTGTCAACGGCTCGCGGAACGGCGGGCAGACCGCGTGCAGCACGCGCGGCCCATCCTGTCTGTACGGCGCGTCCGGTCGGTGTTCCTCCTCCGGCCCGTACGCCATGAGGGCAGCGCGGATCAGCCGGGACTTGCCGACCCCGGCCTCGCCTTCGACCAGTGCGACGCCCGAGCCGCCCGACGCCTCGCCACGCGGGGCGTCGCCGTAGATGAACGCCTGCAGCGCCGCCAGCTCGCGGTCGCGGCCGACGAGCCGGGGCGCGGCGATTGGATGGGAACCGGCCATGATCCACCAGCTTGCCCTTTGATCACCGTCAACGGAAGCCCTCGACCACTCGCGGACGAGAACCCGTGCGCCAAGCGGCTACCCATGGTTCGGCAACCGCTCCGATCGAGCCTGGCCAACGCGGTCGCCGGACGGCGAGGTCAACGGCGGGGACTGGAGCGTCTGCTGCGCCACGCCGCCGCTAGACCTGGGCGCCTCTCCAAGTCTGGCGGTTCGTCGTGCTGATGCGGCCACCCGCTGCCGACGCTCAGCCTATTGCGCGCCAGGTCGTCTGACGTCTGCCAAGTTCTCGCGGTAGCAGGCTGACGCTGAGTGCTGCACGTCGACGGCCGCGACGCCTATTGAATCTCCATCAAGGATGGTCAGCGAAGGGTTTCGGCGACCGCCATCGTGTCCTGATAGAACGGATACATCTCGCTGATCAGCCCGTCTCGGACTGTGATCAGCTGCATGACCGAGGTCTCCAGCATCCGGCCGGTGGCTCGGGCGGTCAGGACGCCTCGGTTCAGGACCACGATCGCGTCGTCGCCGACGACGAATCGCTGCTCGAGGAACTCCAGCGACTGCCATGCATCGCTCATCGCGGCCATGAACCTCTCGATGCCGCGCGGCCCGCGCCAGATGCCGCCGTACGGAAGGCTGGGCGCCTGGTACATCACCACGTCGGGATGGAGGCATGCGGCAATCCCGCCGAATGGGGCCTTCCCCATACCTCCAGCCGCGATGTAGGCGGCCTCGGCGGCGTAGAAATTCTGCAGTACGTCCATCGTGCTCTCACTGCTCACCAACCCATCATGGCGACCCGGACGGTATCAGTCCGGCGAGAATCGGACGTGGTGATCCCCCGCCAGCCCCGCCGATCTCGGGCACCTTGGGTTCGACATGTTGAGCCTGAGCACGCTTGCTGACACTCGTCGCGTGACCTGGCATGGATCTCCGACGAGCCGCCTGGCTCGACCCGCAAGTCCTCGTCCCACACCGCGTCGCCGTCGATGCGCCACACGCGCTTATCCACATTGTCCGCGATAAACGGAAGCTATCGGCATCCGTGGCCGAGCGGCGAGCTGGCTGCAGAGGCGCTGCAGAGCCCTCGGCGACAGAGGGTGCTAAGCGCCGACTTCCAGGTGCCCGGGTTGGCGGAGTGGGGATGCGAAGGCGCGGTCGTCATGGCCCGCGCGGCGACAGCGGGCATTGACGCAACCCACCGGTTGCCATACGGTATGGCAACCAGGACGTTGCCATACCGTATGAGGAGGCCACAATGACCAGTACGAGCACCGACTATCGCATCACCGTCCGAGTGAACGCCCCCGCCGACGTCGTGTTCGACCTGGTCACCAGCCCCGAAGCACTCACCACCTGGTGGAGCCCCGTCACCGGTTCCGGGCTGACCAATGGAGAGCTGCGGTTCCCGATGGTGCCCGGCCATCCCCCGCTGCTGATCCGTGTCGACGAGGCGACGCCCCCGACCGCCGTCCGCTGGACCGTCGTCGAGTGCACCTTCCTGCAGGACTGGATCGGAACGCAGCCGACCTTCACGATCACCCCACTCGACCACGACTCATGCGAGCTCACCTTCGAACACCGCGGCCTCAACGACGAACTCGACTGCAAGGACATGTGCAGCCGAAGTTGGAATCACTTCATCGGCACCAGCCTCCCGGAACTAGCCGACGGCGGACCCGGCGCTCCCAACCGCAGCCCACGAGACCTCGCCCGCCGCGTGGCCGAGGAGAATCGCTGATCTCGAAGCGCCCACGCCAGCCCGGCGTCACCGAC
Organism: Hamadaea flava; assembly: GCF_024172085.1. Lineage (NCBI taxonomy): Bacteria > Bacillati > Actinomycetota > Actinomycetes > Micromonosporales > Micromonosporaceae > Hamadaea > Hamadaea flava. Next base: position 719,096 of record NZ_JAMZDZ010000001.1, read on the forward strand.
CTGCTACGCGCTCGCCTCGACGTCGAGCCAGTGGCCATGTTCCCGGCGCAGTCCGATCATGACCAGAGTCCGGCCGGGAAACCCGGCGGCAATCCCACACAGGGTCTGCAGAAGCAGATTGAGATCGACTGGACCGGTACGCCAGCGTGAGTCGTGAGTCTGGCGCCAGAGGCGGCAGGTCTCGGCCGGGGGCGAATGCCCGCCATGCCATAGCGATGCCGCTTGGGCGGCGGGGTGCGCGGTCCCGAACCGGTCTGAGAGCCCGTTGAAGAACGGGTTGTTGTCGTAGGTGGCTGGAAGACTAACCCGGTGAGTAGGTTCACGGCGTTCCGGTTCACTGTCGATGCCCGGGCGGGGCGGATGGTGGTGTTGGGGCGGCATGCGGGTGCGGCGCGGTTTGCGTTCAACCAGTGTCTGGCGATGGTGAAAGACGCCCTCGATACCAAGGCCAAGACCGCGGATGGTTCGGTGCGGGTGCCGTGGACTGCGTTTGATCTGATCAACAGCTTCAATGGGTGGAAGCGGTCGGCGGCGGCGGGCCGGGTGTGGGCGGTGGACTCGGCCGGACGGGCCACGCTGCAGAGTGCGGGTTTGCGCTGGCGGTCCGAGGTGAGTCAGCAGGTGTTCGAGGAGGCCGCGGTCGATTGTGGCCGGGCGTTGGCGGCGTACGCCGACTCACGAAAAGGCAAGCGGCGCGGTCGCCGGGTGGGGTTTCCGCGATTCAAGCGCAAGTCGGCCACGGTGGTGTCGTTCCGGATCCGCAACAAGACCACCGCCGGCAAGGCCACGATCCGGGTAGGTGACGTCGATGCCGGTCCGCGGACGATCAGCTTGCCCAAGATCGGGATCTTGCGGGTGCGGGAGGACACCCGCCGCCTGCGGCGCATGCTGCGCAACGGTCGGGCCACCATCCGCTACGTGACGGTGTCGCATCGTGCGGGGCGGTGGACGATCAGTGTCACCGTGCAGGCCGCCGATCTGCATCCGGCCCGCCGCCACCCGGCACCTGCCGCAGGCGACCAGCAGGGCTGGGTGGGTGTGGATCGGGGGTTGACCGCGCTCGTGGTGGCCGCCGACCGCACCGGTCGAGAAGTGGTGCGGGTCGACCCGCCCCGGCCGTTGCGCACGAGTTTGCCGAGGCTGCGGCGTCTGTCGCGGAGGGTGTCGCGGGCGCGGCGCGGGTCGATCAACCGGGGCAAGGCGGTGGCGCGGTTGGCTCGCTGTCACCGGCGGATCAAAGACGTTCGCGCACACGCGTTGCATGAGGTCGCCAACCATCTGGTCAATACCCACGATCGGCTGGTGTTGGAGGACCTGAACACGGCGGGCATGGTGAGAAACCGGTGGCTGGCTCGGTCGATCAGCGACGCGGGCTGGGCGCAGCTGGCGCGGATGGTCGGCTACAAGCAGCAGTGGGCGGGCGGGCAGGTGATGACCGCGGATCGGTGGTTCGCGTCGAGCAAGACCTGTTCGGTGTGTGGTGCTGTTGCTGCCAGCCTGACGTTGTCGCAGCGGGTGTTCGCCTGTGCCGTGTGTGGCTTTGAGGCGGATCGGGATCTGAATGCCGCCGCGAATCTCGCTGTCTGGGGCGAGCAGCATGATGCCCAGATCCGGGACCCCTAAGTGCGAGGCCCGGTTATCAATGCCTTGCCGAGGGACGGCTCTGACCGGCGGGCATCAGCCCGCCGGTGAAACCCGTCCCGTTGACGCAGGAACCCCAACGCCGACCACCCCAGCACGGTGCGGTCGGCGGCAAGGACGCCCGAGAAGGGCGCTGTTGTATCAACCAACAGGTTATTCAACAGGCTGTGAGGCGACGTCTCGGACCGGCTCGGCTCGCGTGACCCGGAGCGAGGATCGGTCCTATGTGTTCGGGATGGTGCCGGAGAGGCTGCCGTTCCAGAGGACTTGCGGTCCCTCGACGGTCGTCGGGCGGTTGGTGGAGGCGACGGTCACGCCGGAGACGAGGATCGTCCACGACCCGCTGACGCTGACATTCTCGAAGAACTGGGTGCCGTCGACTCGCCAGCCCCGCAGCGCGCACAAGGTGGTTCGCGTTGAGGTGGAGCGGTAGTTGTGGTTGATCGTGCAGTCGAGCAGCGTCCTAGCCTTAGCGTCGCCGCTGTAGATGCTGCCCAGTTCGTAGGCGGTGATGATGCAGCGAGTGAGGTGGATCAGCGCCGTGCCGTTGATCAGGTAGCTGCTGCGATAGACCGAGCCGGTGGTCTCGCTCGTCGGTCGCAGGTCCACGAAGGTGCAGTCGGTGAAGGTCGAGGCGTCGGCGGCGAGGGTGGTGCCCGTCGCGGGGTCGATGCTGCCGTGGAAGTTGCAGTCGGAGTAGTGGAATCGGGGCGCGTTGGTGTCGATGGCCCAGGTTGTGCCGCCCCACATCCGGCAGTTGTCGAAGGTCATGTCGCCGATGTCGGAGACCGGTGAGAGCTTCGAGGCGGTGACCACGCCTGGGCCGGCGTTGTCGTAGAACTCGCAGTCGGTGAACTGTCCGTCGAAGCAGATGCTGCCGCCCTCGGGTTCCATGTCGACGCCGGCCCCCGGTTTGGACGACAGTGCGAGCCCGTTGTCGACACCGCCGCCGTTGTTGACCGCGCGTCCGGTGAAGCGGAACTTGCAGCCGGTGGCGGTCAGTCCGCGGCCACCGGTCCACGACAGGCCCTGCCGGCCGTTGTACTCGGTGACCACGTTCGTGAGCGTGTAGTCGGTCGGCGGATCGGTGAGGGTCAGGCCGCCGTATCCCAATGCGATGCCGTCCAGGCCGTGGAATTTGCTGGTCACCGAGTTGATCGTGACATTGCGGCATTTCAGCAGCCGAATGCCGGTCGCCTTCACCTGTCGTCCCGTGTCGCCCCAGCTGCCACCGAGCTTCAGCGCGACCGATCGGCCGTTGAGGACCAGCGACGAGATCGTGATGTTGCTGCCGCCGATCACCTGAATCATGCGGCCGGCCTCGACCCCGTACCGGCTGCGCGGGCTGGTGCCCACCTCGTCGGCGGGGTTCCCCGGGATCTGTCCGGCGTCATAGTTCGTCGCGGGCACGTACCCGCCGTACAGGAGGCCGTCGGCGAGTTTGATCGTCGCGCCGTGTCCGTTGATTTGCAGGTATTGCAGTCCGACCCGGGAGCCGATGTGGAAGATCGGCAGCGCGACTCGCCAGGCGTCGAGATAGCCGGAGGAGCCGAAGTTCTCGTCCAGGTCGGCGTGAAGGTCGGCGGGGGCGATGTACGCGCTCTGAGCGTTGACCCATGCATCGATCTGATCCGCCGGAAGTTGCTTTCCGACCAGGTAGGTCCCGACCGGGATGTTCAGCGTCGCGCCGCGCTCGCTGGTCGCCGAGATCGCCCAAGCGGCCCGCTGAAACGCTGCGGTGTCGTCGGCGACGCCGTCGCCGACCGCGCCGAAGTCCGCCTGGAGGTCGAAGACGGGATAGGCCTCCGCGGCTGCGCTCTGCGCCGTCAGCGCAACGGCCAGTGGAGTGAGCGCCGCGGCGCCGAGCAGCGTACGCCGGGACATCGGCCTGGAAGTTATGGACATCGAAATCCCCTCTCGTTCTCGGAGCGCTCGCCCCGAGGAGGCTGGATTGAATCTGGCCGATTATGCGCTTAATCACAGAACGGTGCAAGGGGAGTCGCGATCGGCCTGCGCGGCCGGGAGCCGGGACGATGGCGTTACCCGGCCGGCCGCCCGGGGAGGGTACGTTGACCGGGTGGTGAGTAACCGGGGTCGCCGACCGCGTCAGATCGACGTGGCCAAAGCGGCGAACGTGTCGACGGCGATCGTCTCCGCGGTGATCAGCAGTACCAGCACCGGGACGATCCGGGTGAGCGAGGAGACTCGGCGGCGCGTGCTCAAGGCCGCCGAGGACCTGGGATACGTTCCGAACGTGGCTGCCCGGAGCCTGGCCGGCGGGCGCAGTCACCTGATCGGCGCGTTCACGTATCAGCAGCACTTCCCCCGGGAGAGCCGAGACTTCTACTTCGAGTTCCTCCTCGGCATCGAGGAGGCCGCCGAGGACGCCGGCTACAACCTGCTGCTGTTCACCGGGACACGCGACGACTCCGGTAATCGCACCGTGTACCGCAACGGCTCCAACATGCTGCAGCTCGCCGACGGATCGATCATGGTCGGCGGTCAGGTCGACCCGAAGGAACTCGCCCGGTTACACGCGGAGCGGTACCCGTTCGTCATGGTCGGGCGGCGAGACTCCATCCCGGACGGAGTCTCCTGGGTCGCCGCCGACTACCGGTCCGGAACCGCAGAGGTGGTCCGGAAGCTGGCCGAACTCGGGCACCGCAGAATAGCCTTCGTCCAGGGCGCGCTGACGCACGAGACCGTCGACGACCGGCGGGCCGGATTCGCCGAGGTCGGAACCGAACTCGGGTGGCCCGACACCAGCCTTCCCGTGCTGACCTATGACACGGCCGGCGGCGCGGACGCGAATCGCCCTCGCACGCTGCTGTCGCTCGCGCGACGCCGAAAGGTCACTGCCCTCGTGTTCGAGTCGAACTACCTCGCCGACCAGGTCCGCACGGCCGCGGCGAGCGCCGGGGTGGATGTCCCCGGACAGCTGAGCGTCGTCGCACTCGGCGACTGGTCCGAGCGGAATCCGGGCCAGCAGGTCGCACCCGGCTTGGCCGAATTGACGTCCCCGTCGCGCCAGATCGGCCGGGAGGCGGTGGCGATGTTGATCCGCCTGCTCGGCAGCCAGACCACCAGGACCGAGCACGTGATGATGCCGTGCACGATCACGACCGGTAGCACGATCGCGCCGCCGCCATCCTCTTGACGGGCCCGAGTCGGGCTCCTACGCTCCTCGTGATTACGCGCTTAATTGCGTGAGCTCGATCTCGAGGAGAGTCGACCCATGCCGCAGCAATTCAGCAGACGTACAGTCCTCGCCGGCGGTGCCGGAGCGTTCGGCTTGGCGGCCGCGGCTCTGCGGACCGGCGTCGCCAACGCCGCGCCCGTCCAGCGACGGGGCCCGATCGTGATCAGCGACGGGCGTGCCCGCGCGTCGCTCGTGCTGCCGGCCGAGCCGCACCCGGACGAACGGCAGGCAGCCGACGAGCTGATCAGCCATCTGAGCGACATGGCCGGCGTCGAGGTCCGCGCCGGAACCGCACCGGTTCCGGGCCTGCTGCCCGTCTACGTCGGCGCCGCCTGCCCGGACCTGCGGCTCGACGACGTCGACGACCCGGACGGCACCGGGCACTCGTTCCGGATCCAGGTGACCCACAACCGGATACAGCTGGCCGGCACCGGTTCCGCCGGTACGCTTTTCGCGGCGTACGAACTGCTGGAGCAACTCGGCGTGCGGTGGCTCATGCCAGGGCCGCACGGCACCGTCCTGCCTCGCGTGAGCAACGTGATCGCGCCCGAACAGGACTTGATCGGCGTGCCCACGTTCGGCAGCCGCCAGCTGCACTTCGTCGACAACTACCTCGGCACGATGCCACCCGGCGTCGATCGCAACGAAGGCGCGGACTGGTCGCGTCGGCGTCGGCTTCGCGGCGAGTCCTGGGACGCGCACGGCATCGACCTGCAGCCACCGGCGTCGAAGACGGCGGAGCCGGAGCTCTACATCCACGAGAACGGCGTACCCACCAATCAGCTCGACGTGACGAATCCGGAGGTGCTGCGGCGGGCCACCGCGTACGCGCGTACCCAGCTCGCGGCCAACCCCGAGCTGAGGGTGCTGCGGATGGGCCCGGCCGACGGGCACGGCTTCGGCGTCACCGATTGGGATGCCGGCAATTGGGACACCCTCGCCGGGCTGCCCAGCGTGACCGATCGATACATCCGGTTCTTCAATCTCGTCCTGGAGGATCTGCAGCGCGACCATCCGGATGTCGGCATCGCGTTCTTCTGCTACGACAACTACATGCTGCCGCCGGTCCGAGTCGTGCCGAACCGCAAGATCATCCCGGCGCTGGCGCCGATCAACGTCGACCGGCTGCACACCGCGGCCGAGCCGAGCGGCCAGGAACGGCGCTACTACCTGCGACTCGCAGACCGGTGGCGAACAATGGTCGACGGCTGGTCCTACCGGGGCTATCTGTTCAACCTCGCCGATCCGGGCTTGCCGTTCGTGCCGATCGCGCCGGCACGCGACGAGATTCCACTCTATGTTCGGCACAAGTCGCGATACGGCTGCCGGATGGAGGTCTCGGCCAGCTGGGGTTACGACGCTCCGGCCTTCTACCTGGCCACCAAGCTGATGTGGGACGCGACAGCCGATCCCGCCGCCGTGCTCGCGGAATTCTGCGCCGCCGCGTACGGGCCCGCCGCCGCGCCGATGGCCGACTACTTCGGCAAGATCGCCGACACCGTGTCGCGAGCTCCGATCATGACCGGTCGATGGCTAGCACACGTCCGGATCTTCACCGCGACGGACTTCGAGAAGCTCGACCAGCTCCTCGCCGACGCCGAGCGTCGGGCCGACGACACCGGCGATCCGGGCATCGTCGATCGAGTCGCGGTGGCCCGCATCGCCTTCCAGTTCGGATGGTCGATCTGGGACGCGCTGCGCTCCTGGCACGAAGGTTCCTTCACACAAGCCGCCGCCAGCCTGACCCGGGCGGAAAGCGACTTCGCCGTGGCAGTGTCCCACCAGCCCGTCGCGCTCTATCCGCAACGGCGCAACTTCATGAACTTGATCGCGCCCCCGATTCGGGCGGCGGCGGAACGGACTGCCGGCGACAACGAGATCGTCTGGTCCCTCCCGGATGAGCTGTCCGCGATCTTGGACGATACCGACGACGGGCTCGCTGACGAGCTGTACGCAGCCGACGTGCCCGATGCCGGCTGGCGACCGCTCGCCACTCGCTCCCGGTCCGCCTCCGATCAAGGGTTGAGCTACTTTCGGGGCGCCTATTGGTATCGCACCTCGCTACCGATCTCGGCGGCCTGGGCGGAACGACGGCTGTCACTCTGGCTGGGATCAGTGGACGAGTCCGTGCGCGCCTGGGTCAACGGCACCGAGCTTCCGCTGATCGCCGGGTCCAAATCGTTCCAGCCATGGGAGTTCGATCTCCGCGGAAAGCTGCGTTTCGACGGCACCGACCGGCTGGTAATGCGAGTGGTCAATCGCAACCTCAATGAACTCGGCACCGGCGGCCTCGTGGGACCCGCCTTCGTCTGGGCCGGCGAAGCGATCACACCGCTGTCCGCCCCGCCGCCGGTTGTCCGCGGCCCCGGCCGCCGTGACCTCGGCCAAGTGCCGCAGCCGGTGGTCGTCAGCACCGCAGGTTGGCACCAGCAGCTCCCGGCCCAGTGGCGGGCCAAGATCGACCCAGTCGGCGACTGCGCCGAGCTCGGGCTGTGGGAACGCCAGATCCCCACCGCGAACCAGTGGCTGGAGCTGGCCACGGACCGATCGATCGCCGAGCAGGGCTTGGCGTACTACTCCGGCGGCCTGGTCTACCGGTTCGACGGCCAACTGCCCAGCCAAGCCAGATCCGGCCGGCTGATGGTGCCCAGCCGGGCTCGGCTGGTGTCGGCATGGCTCGACGACAAACCGCTACGAGCCGTCGGCTGGAGCGACGACGTGCACTCCTACGCCCTGCCGTCCATTCCGAACCGCTCCGTGACCCTGGTGATCGCCATCCGGGACTCCCCCGGAGCGGGCCGCGGTGGCCTGCACGGCCGGGTGACCGTTACCGACCCCGGCTGACGATTCACCGCGGCGGAGGCAGCCGTGCCGCGGCCGGGAGTCCCGCGCACTGTGGCAGGCTCGCGGGCTTCCTCTCACCGACGTTGAAGAGCGGCGGGTCGGCGTAGTGGGAGTCGGTGGGCCTTGTGTCGATGGCCGGGGCGGGTTTTCGGACAGGTTCGTCGATGGTGTCTACGTCCACCCAAGCGCGGTGGTGGTGGCGCAGTCGGCAGTAGCGCATGCCGGGGTTGATGGGTGGCCTGTGTCGCTGGTCGTCGCCGTCGCACGCCAGCCACCACAGTGTGGCGAACGCTGGGCGTGGCAGTAGTTCTCCGTCGTCCAGGGTGGACAATGGCCCGCCGCCGACGATTGCGATGTCGGTTAGGAGCTGGTGGAGGAAGGGTGGCAGGAAGATGTGGCGTGCCGAGTGCGAGGTTTGACGGGGCCGAGCCAGCGTCGGCCGGGTAGTTCGTGGCGGCTGCCGGTGTGCGGGTCGATGTTGAGCTCCTCGGCCGCGCCCTGGCGCCGATCCGCGACGAAGTGACCATCCCCACGAAGTTCGGCTACACGCCGACCTTCGGCTAGGACTCGCGACCCGAACACATCCGCGAAGTCGTCGACATCAGCCTGCACAACCTGGGCATCGACACGATCGACCTGCTCTACCCGCACCTGCCCGACCCGAACGTGGCGATTGAGGACGTCGTAGGCGTCATGAAGGAATTCGTCGACGCCGGCAAGGTGAAGTACCTCGGAGTCTCCGACGCCGACGCCGACACCATCCGCCGCGCCCACGCCGTGCACCCGATCTCCGCACTGCAGGACGAGTACTCGATCTTCGCCCACGACGGCGAAATGCTGTTTCCGGTCCTGGAAGAACTCCGCATCGGCTTCGTCGCATACTCGCCGCTGGCCCGCGGCTTCCTCAGCGGCGCGGTCAAGTCCCGCGATCAGACGACGCCAGCGACTACCGGCAGCGCATCGCCTGGTGGAAGCCGGAGAACTACGACGCCAACCTCGCCATCGTCGATCAGCTGACCACATTCGCCGAGAGCAAGGGCGCGGCTCTCTCCCAGCTTGCGCTGGCATGGCTGTTGGCGAAAGCGGACTTCATCGTGCCCATCCCCGGGCTCGCGCAATCCCGGCCGCGTTGCTGAGAATGTCGCCGCCGTCGAACGCATAATTAAGACTTGACTTAATTAAGCTGGCACTTATACAGTTCGCGAGTGCACGCTTTCGACGTCCTCGGCGACCCGGTGCGACGCCGAGTACCGGAGCTGCTCGCCGACGGAGAGCGGGCCGCCGGCGACGTCGGCGTGGTCATCCGGGCAGAGTTCGGCATCTCGCCACCTGGGGTGTCGCAGCACCTGCGGGTGCTGAGGGAGTCGGGTTTCGTCGTCGTCCGTCCGGACGGCATGCGGCGCCTGTACGCGGTGAAGGCAGCACCTCTGCGGGAAGTCGACATCTGGCTGGAACGCCTCCGGCAGTTCTGGAGCCGGCGCCTGGACGCATTGGCCACCGAGGTCGCCCGCGGCCAACGCCAACGCCGCGACCAGCGCGACAACGGTGGAAACACTGCCGGGACACCGGATCGTCGGCAGGGAACCGAGTCAAGTAGCGAGGAAGAGAAATGATCGACATCGTCAACCAGATCAACGCCACCCGCCGAGAGATCGGCAACCTGGCGGTTGCCACCGGTGAAGGGCGGTCGGTGTTACTGCGGCGGGTCTACGACGCCCCGATCGAGGACGTCTGGAGCGCCTGCACCGACCCGCAGCGGCTCGGCCGATGGCTGGGCCCGGTCGAAGGCGACTTGCGTGTCGGCGGTACGTTCCAGCTCAAGGACAACGCCGGGGGCGAAATCCTGCGCTGCGACGAACCCCGCCTGATCAAGGTGACCTGGGTCTTCGGCGAGGGCATGCCGACTGAGGTCGAGGTGCGCCTCGCGACCAGCGACGGCGGTCGCACCGCTTTGGAGCTGGAGCATGCCTCACCCGCGCAGATCGTCGACGAACTCCTACGCACGTACGGTCCCGGTGGCACGATCGGTGTCGGCTGCGGCTGGGACCTCGCGCTGCTCGGCCTCGACCTCTTCCTGCACGGCGTGGAGTTTGACCCCGCCACCTGGCAGGACACCCCAGAGGGAAAGGAATTCGCCATCCGCGGCTGCCACGCGTGGGGGTCCGCGATCCAGGCTGCCTGGGGAACCAGCGATGACAGTATCGCGGCGGCCATCGCGTTCGCGGTGCAGCCGTTCGCGGCCGAGACCAGCGGTGACCGCTGATGACCCACGACGTCATCGCCACCACCGCCGGCAGGGCGCCCCGCGCCGCAGCCGGGTCGACGAGAATGCTGCTGACCTGCGGCATGTTCGCCGGACCGCTCTACATCGTAGTGGTCGTCTTCCAGATGCTCACCAGGGACGGATTCGATATCAGCCGGCATCCGGCCAGTATGCTGAGCAACGGCGACTACGGATGGATGCAGATCGCCAACTTCGTGGCCAGCGGTCTGCTGTTCGTGGCGTGTGCGATCGGGCTGCACCGGGTCCTGCGCCCGGCAGCGAGTCCGGGAGGCAAGTGGGGACCGCGGCTGATCGGCGTCTTTGGCGCCGGGATGCTGGGCTCGGCCGCTTTCTCCGCTGACCCCGCCGACGGCTTCCCACCGGGCACACCGACCGGCCCTCCCACCACGATGAGCTGGCACGCAGCGGTGCACCTCCTGGTCGCCGCCATCGCCTTTCTCGCGCTCGTCGCCGCATGCTTCGTCTTCGCCCGGCGGTTCGTCGCGGCCGGTCTTGCCGGTTGGGCTGCCTTCAGCGGCGTGACCGGCGCGGCCTTCCTTGTCACCTGGAGCTTGATCTTCACGCTGCAGGGATCGCGCCCGGCCAACATCGCCTTCGCCCTCGCGATCGCCCTTGCGATGGCATGGGCGTCCCTTCTCGCCGCGCACCATCGGCCCAACCGGCGACAAAGTGAAGGCTAGCCCCAATACCGGTGGCCGGGAGGGTTGATCTCCGATGGGATGTCGTGCCGCTTGCTGGTGGATCATACGTGCCAGAATCCAACCGCATCTCAGCCGCTCAGGGTCAGATGTGTTCGTAACGGCTGTCCGACGACGGTCGATCTGACACGTGGCGAACCAGACGGCGCGACTCGATGGTCGCGCCGTTTCTCATGGCGGGTCACGTCCACGGGTGTGCCGGTGGCGAGGCAGCCGTGGAGGATACCGACGAGCCGGTTGGCGACCTGGCGGAGGGCGGCAGTGCTTGGCGAGATGTATGGCAGGCCGACGCGGTTCAGGCGATGCCTGGCGAGAGATTCGTGTAGCGCTTGATCGACGATCCGCCGCGTGGTCTCGGGCAGCCCGCGATGGCCACTCACTGCTACCTCTACCGCTCCCCCGCCCTGTGAGTTACTGATGCCGTACTGCGACGAAGGACTAGTTCGGGGTCGAACAGCACTTCGTCGCTGACCAGCGGGCTACCGGCGATTTGAGCCTCCAGGAGCGCCACGGCTGTCTGTCCGATCTCCTCGATCGGCTGACGGATCGTCGTCAGCGGCGGATCGACGCAGGTCATGAGGGCGGAATCGTCGTATCCGATCACGCTGACGTCCTCGGGGACGGCCAGCCCGCTGCTGCGGGCACCGCGGATCGCGCCGAGGGCGAGCACGTCGCTGGCGCAGATCAGTCCGGTCGCACCGCGTTCGATCAGCTGGAGGGCCGCGACAGCTCCGCCCTCCAGCGAAAGGATCGTGCGTTCGACCAGGTTCGGCTCACCGGGGAACGCCTGAATCTTGCGTTGTGACGGCACGTGGCCCAGCGGGCCGACCAGGAGGCCGATCCGCTGGTGACCGAGGCTGCGCAGATGGCTGTGCGCCTTGGCTACCGCCGCCGCGTCGTTGGTGGACACCCGCGAGAAGCCCAGGTCGTCTGCCGCGGCGTTGATGAGGACGACCGGCAGTCTGCGTTGCAGCAGCCGCTCGTAGTGCTCGTGGTCCGCGTCGGCTTGTGCGTACGCGCCGCCGGCGAAGATCACGCCGGACACCTGCTGGCCGAGCAGCATCGTGACGTAGTCGCCTTCGGAGACGCCTCTGCTCGTGCGCGTGCACAGCACCGGCGTGAAGCCCTTCTTGACCAACGCGCCGCCGACGACCTCGGCGAATGTGGGAAAGATCGGGTTGAGCAGGTCCGGCAGCACGAGCCCGACCAGACGCGGGCGTTCGCCGCGCAACTTGACGGGCCGTTCGTAGCCGATCACGTCCAGCGTCGTGAGCACGGTGTTCCGGGTCGAGTCGGAGATCCCCGATCGGCCGTTGAGCACTCGGCTCACCGTAGCCTCGCTGACGCCGGCGTGCTGGGCGATGTCGGCCAGCCGGCTCATTTGAGCCCCGAATGGGCCAGGCCCTCGACGAACTGGCGCTGGGCGATGATGAAGACGATGAGCACCGGCAGGACTGTCATCGTGGCGGCGGCCAGTTGGGTGTTCCACATCTCGCCGCCGTAGGCGTCGGTGAATCGGGTGAGCGCCTGCGGAAGGGTGAACAACTCCGGCGAGGTGAGGTAGACGGTGGGTTCGAGGTAGAGATTCCACGAGGTGAGGAAGGTCAGGATCCCCACGGCGGACAGCGCGGGTTTGGCCAGCGGTACGCAGATCCGCCACCAGATTCCGGGGCGGCCGAGTCCTTCCAGGCGCCCGGCCTCTTCGAGTTCGGCGGGGAGGGCGATGAAGAACTGCCGCATGATGAACGTGGCCAGTACGCAGGGTGCTGCCAATGCGGTGACCAGAATCAACGGCCAATGCGTGTTGATCATTCCGGCTCGTTTGAACATCTGGAACAGCGGCACGATCGTCACCTCGCTCGGCACCAGCAGGCCGATGAGCACCACCACGAAGAGGGCGTTCGCGCCGGGGAACCGGATGCGGGCGAAGGCGTACCCGGCGAGGCTGGAGACCAGCAGGGTGATCGCCGTGACCAGCAGCGCTATGTAGACGCTGTTGAAATATTGCCGGGCGAACGGCTGGAAGGTGAAAGCTTCGGAGTACGCCGACAGCGTCGGGTGATCGGTCCACAGTGACGGCGGGGACGCGAAGATCTCCGGCAGGGGTTTGACCGAGGCCGCCACCATCCAGATCGTCGGCACTACGAACGGAATCGCCAGGACGCCGAGCGCCACCACCAGCAGTACGCGTCGGGCCAGGGAACTCAAGGTTTCACTGCTCATGGAAGACCCACTTCCGGCGAAGCTGCCATTGCAGCAAGGTCAGCAGCATGACGAAGGACAGCAGCATCAGGGCGAGGGTCGAGCCGTAGCCGATGTCGTTGAACTCGAAGGCCTGCTGGAAGACGTAGTAGACCAGCACTGTCGTGCTCAGCTCCGGACCGCCGCCGGTCAGCACGGCGATCTGCGCGAACGACTGCAGTGCGCCCACGATGGTGATGATGGCGGTCAGCAACACTGTCGGCGAGATCAGCGGCAGGGTGATCCGGGTGAAGATCGTCCGGCCGCCTGCCCCGTCCATCCGGGCCGCCTCATACAACTGGGAGGGCACGCCCTGGAGCGCGGACAGGAACAGCACCATGTTGACGCCGACGCTGCGGACCACCTGGGTGATGATCACCGACAACATGGCGGTGTTCCCGTGCTGCAGCCAGTTCGGCCCCTTGATGCCGATCGTCGCGAGCAGTCCGTTGATGCCGCCGTTGTCTTGCAACAGGAAGCCCCAGACCAGAGTCCAGGCGACGACGGAGACGACGACCGGCGAGAAGAACAGTGTGCGGAACAGCGTCGCTCCGCGGAACCGACGGTTGAGGAGCACGGCGATGAGCAGGCCGAGGGTGATGTTGAGGATCACGACGCCGCCGGAGAAGATCGCCGTCGCGAGCAGGACCGACGGCAGCTGGGGGTCGGACGCCAGTGCGGCGTAATGCTCGGCTCCGACGAAGGTCTGCTTGCCGGTGAACACGTTCCAGTCGTTGAGGCTGTACCAGATCGCGAGGCCGACCGGAATCAGCACGAACAGCAGGACCCCCGCGAGCTGCGGTGTGATGAAGAGGTAGCCGCTGAGCACGTCTCGTCGGCGGGTGGTCCAGAAAGGCGGCCGGGCCGTGCCCCGGGCGTTGGCAGACGCCCGGGACACGACACGGTTTTTCGCGGTGGCCGACACTACTTGGCCAGGATGGGGTCGATTGCCGCGCAGACCGAGCGCAGCACGGCCGGGATGTCGGCGTCGGCCTTCCACATGGCGTCCAGCGCGGTCTTGCCCTTCTGGGCGATCTCGGCGGGGCTGGTGTGGTTGGGCAAGGTGACGGCGTTCGGCAGCTGGTCGACGACGACGGTCTGCAGCTGTTCGGCGCTCAGCGTCTTGTTGTTGGCGGCGAGCTTGGCCCCGGTCAGCAGGGACTTGCGGGGCGGCGGGAAGAACTGGGCCAGCTTCTCGGCGTTCGACGGGTTCGTCAGGTACGCGAGGAAGTCGGTGGCCTGGCTCTGATGCTTGCTCGAGGTCAGTACGCCGACCCCGGCCTGCCCGAGCACGGCGTACTTGCCCGCCGGACCCGCCGGTAGCGGGTGGAGCCCGAACTTGAAGGAGCCCGTGAGCAGTGAAGCTCGGGAAACCTGGGCGATGGTGAAGGCGGCGTCACCGGCGAAGAAGTCCGCCGTGGTGCCCGGGCTGGGCGTCGCCTTGGTCGTGAACGCCGCGTCGTGCAGGAAGGAGAAGGCCTTCTGCATCTCGGGACTGGCGAAGGTGCAGGTCTTGCCGTCTGGGCTCCACGCAGCGGCACCCCAGCCGGTCCAGACGGTGGCCAGCACGTTCCACGATTTGTAGTCGAAGTCGCGGATGACGAAGCCGGCCTTACCCGTCTTCTCGTGGACGGCCGCGCCTGCGGCTGCGACCTGATCCCAGGTCAGCGTGGCGGGGTCGATCTTCTGACCGGCCTTGGCGAGCAGGTCGGTGTTGACGTAGAGGGCGTACGGCGAGTTGGAGAACGGGTACGCGTACAGCGTGCCGTTGCGGCTGTACTCGGCGGTGACGCTGGGGAGCAGGTCGTCGTATTGCCAGCCGTCGGTGGCCTTGAGCTTGTCGGTGAGCCCGACGAGGGCGTCGGAGGCGATGAGGTCCTTCGACAGGTCGCCCATCCAGGCGAGGTCCGGTGCGTTGCCACCGGCGATCTGCGTGGTGAGCGTCGTGTTGTAGTCCGCGAACGGCAGACTCTCGAACGTGATCTTCGAGACGTCGGGGTGGTCGGCTCGATACGCGTCGCCGATGGAGTTGAGCAATTTCAGCTGAGCCTCGTTGGAGGTCCAGACCGTCATCCGCAGCTCGGCCGGGCCTGAGGTCTCGGCCGCCGGCCCGGCGCAGGCCGCGCTGAGCCCGAACATCGCCGTCAGCGCGAGGGCGCCGAGCGTCTTGCGTGCATTTATCATGATCGCGTCCTTCTTGGGTGAGTGTTCGGCGCGGCTCAGTAGCCGACGACCTCGGGCCAGTGCAGCTCGACGCCGGCCTCGACGAGCCGGCGCTGGAACGAGTCGACGAGTTCGGCGTCGGTCGCGACCTGTCGTGGGCTCAGGCCCCGGTCGAGGCAGAAGGCGGCGAGTTCCCCCGCGGACTCCCCCACGTTCCACTCGACCGGATGCAGCCGGTACGCGCCGTTGGTGATGTGGGTGGTGCCGATGTTCTTGGCGGCCGGCAACAGGTTCTGGACGCGTACCGGAACCAGCGATCCCAGCGGGATCTCGAACGGCGCGCACTCGACGTCGATGTAGTTGTCGCCGCCCGTCGACGGATGCAGGTCGATCCGGTACATCCCGACCCCGACCGAGCCGTCGAAACGGGCCGGACCGTCGTATCCGCGGGCCTTGATCGAGATGTCCTGCTCGCGGATGGTGGTCAGCGCCTTGATCCGCCGGGACTCCCGGATGTAGGGCGCCTGGGCGAAGCCGTCGGGCGTGCCGACCAGATCGCCGCGCAAGCGGAGCCCGGGCCAGCCGCGTCCGCCGTCGGGTCGCGGTGCCTCGGTCTGCAGCCAATACGCGTACGCCCGGGACTGTGCCTTCGCCGCGGCGAGGTGCCGGCTGCGGTCCCCGGTGTCGATGATCGAGCCGCCGACGTAGTCCAACTGTGGCCAGTTGGCCAGCACGATGTCGCTGTCGTACAGGCCGTCGGCGAAGGTCTGCCGGGCGGCGATCCGTCGGAACTGCCACAGATCCTGATCACCGGCGTCGAAGCGCGGGTCACCGGAATTGTCCTGGTCCGGGTTGACGATCATCGTTCGCTGTTCCGGCACGAGGGTGCGCGGATTCGGCGCGACGAACGACAGCATCGGCGCACCCCAGAACGGCAGCTCGAACGAGCGCCACTGGTCGTAGTCGGCCGGTCGCTCGATGGTGTGGTCACCGGCGACGTGGTCGAAGGTGAAGCACCATGCGATCGACTGGACGTTGGCCGGGTCGGCCACCTCGGCCGCGCTCGGCTCGCCGGTGTCCGACCGCGCCTCCGCGCCGACGACATACTCGGTCCCGGTGAGCGGAAGCAGATCGCCGGTCTCGGTGCCGTCGAGGACGAACTCTGCCGTGATGACGATGTCGGCACCGGTCTGCAGGTCCTTCACCGTGACCGTGCGGACCACGCCGTCGACGACGTCGGCCGAGACCGGAACCGCTGGTTGCACGACGGTCAGTCGGCCGCTCGACCGATACGGCGCGAGCAGGGCTTCGATGACGGCGAGCGCCACTCGCGGCTCATGGCACAACCGGCTGACCCGGCCGCGGCCCGGGTTGAGTTCCCGCTCGGCGCGGGCCGCTTGCGACAGCGGGTAGTGGTCGCGGTAGTAGCGCCGGATGTTGTCCCGGAGCGTCCGATAGCGGGCGGTGATGCCGAACTGCTCGACCCAGATGTGTTCGTCCGGTGGCACTGCTTGCGACGTCAGTTGCCCGCCGAGCCAGGCGTACTCCTCGGTCATCACCACGCGGCGGCCGCGGTGGAGCAACGCGAGCGCTGCGGCTACCGAGCCGAGCCCGCCACCGATGATCGCCACGTCGGCGGCGATGGCGCGCATCAGGACGCCGCCGATCGGGCGACGATGGTGCCGCCGGTTTCGACCTCGGCCATCAGCAGCCGCTGGGTCTCCAGGGTCGCCCATTCCTGGGGGTCGGTGGTGATCAGCTGCTGCAACAGCTCTAGCGCCTCGGCGGCGATCTGCATCCTCGGCACGTGCAAGCCGGTCAAGTCGCCGTTCGCGGCGCGATGGCCGCGTACCTCGCCGAGGGCGGCGACCGAGATCTCGCCCGGCACGTCGACTCCCGCTTCGACCAGCGCGTGGATGACGTCCTCCGTCAGGAAGGCGTCCTCGGCGATGATCAGGGTCGCCTCGGTGGCCCTCGCCAGCCGCGGCAGGTCGGCGACGCGCTCGTCGCCGACCAGCAGGAACGCCAGCCGGCCTTCGGCCGACGCCGCCTCCACGGCGCCGCGCCGGTCGCGCGCGGTCGGCGTGTCCCGGCCCCGGTGCACATACAGAGCCTGCCGATGGCCGAGCACTGCGGCCTGGTCGATCAGCTCAGAGGTCGGGGTGACGTAGTCGATGCCGACGTAGGGCACGGCGGCCGTCGTCTCGTCGCGCCGGCCGACCGCGACGAACGGGAACTGCTCGGCGACCAGCCGCTCCAGTTCCGAGCCGACCATCTGCTGGCCGAGCAGGATGCAGCCGTCGGCGAGCCGGAGCCGGGTCTTGCGGTGGAACAGGCTGCGCGTGCCGTCCTCTACCGGAGAGGACGTGAAGAACAGCAGGTCACATCCGATGCTCTCGGCGGCCCGCTCGATCCCGTTCAGCAACGGGCCGTAGAAGTCCATGCTCTCGGGCGACAGGGCCGCCTCGTAGGTGAAGACGCCGATGATCTGGCTGTCCAGGCCGGCGAGCCGCCGGGCTGCCGGATCGGCGACGTAGGTGGCCTGCTCGAGCGCGCGCTTGACGCGGGCCCGGGTCTCCTCAGGGATGCGCACGTTCGTGCCGTCACGATCGTTCAGCACCACCGACACGGTGGTCTGGCTGACACCCGCGATCTCCGCGATCTCGCGCTGCGTCACCCGGCGACGTCTCGTTGGCATCGACCCTCCGTTGATAATGCCTATCTTCTTCGAACGCCGATGACCATAAGCCGCCGGAAACGAAAGCGCAACCTCCCCTTGACAGATGGGCTCTCTGGTTGACATCGTCCGTTTCACCGCGAAGCAGATAGGCATTATCAAACGAGATTCGCGGGCAGACAGGAGCAGACGATGACACCCCAGTTCAGCCGTCGCGGCTTCCTCGGCATGACGCTCGCGGCGGGCGTCGTCCTCATCGCCGAACCCACCCCCGTCACCGCCTACGCCGCGGCCGGCGACGTCTCCCTGACCGCCGGCGGGATCAGCCTGCTGGCGAGCGTCGGCGGACGCCTGGCCATCCGCGACGCGGCCGGTGTCACGCGGTCCGCCGGATCGAAGTTCCAGATCAAAGACCAGCTCACCGGAATTCACCTGTCCACCGGCGGCACGCCGGCGCTCGCCCAGCTGCCCGACGGAACCCCGGCGATCCGCATGGACTACGTCTTCGACGCGGCGGCCGGCCCGGTCACGGTGGTCGGCTGGTTCACCGTCACGACCAACCACGCCCAGCTGGAATGGCACGTCACCGGCCCCGACACCCTCGTGCCGGACGGCTTTCTGTTCAGCCGGGCCATCCAGGCCCCGACATCGCCCGACGACTACATCGCGATCACCGAGTGGGTACGCGACGCGGGCGGTGGCATCCCGTACGAGGACACCGTGGGCGTCGCGCACACGTCGAGCTGGGGCAGCCTGCACGGGATGTTCCTGCTGGACCGGTCCCGCCAGGCCTGGACGAACACCACCTGGGTCCACGCACCCGGGGTTGCCGACCCCGACGGCGGCTGGACCAGCCGGGCCGACTTCTTCTTCTCCGAGACCCGTCCATCGGCCACCGCGACCATCGGCCGCGGTCGCGAACTCGGGCTCGAACTGACCACCAACCGCCCGTTCAACCTCTTCGACATGGCCGGCGAGCCGATGCAGCTCACCGCCACCGTCGCGAACGGTGGCGCGACCCGGTCGGCCGAACTACAACTGACGGTCCGCGACTTCGACGGCACCGTCGTGGCCGACACCACGATCGGCGGCGGCATCGCCGCCGCAGGCACCTGGCAGTACGCCTTCACCGTGCCCGCGCCGACCACCGGAATGGTGTTCGCCGAGGTCACCGTCCGATCCGGCGACGACTCGGCCTTCGCACGCACCAACCTGGCCACGCTCGCCCCGTTCGACTACCAGGCCGGCGCGAGCAGCATGTTCGGCATCGCCAACTATCCGTGGCTCCAGCGGCCGAGCGCCGACGCCGTACTGGATCTGTGGGAGCGGGCCGGCATCAGCCTGGTACGCATCGCGTACGACGGCGGCCCGGGCCTGCCGCCCGCCGCCTTCGACGCCCGGACGATCCGGCACAACATCGAACTGCAACCATCGCTTGAGGCGACCGATGCCGACGCCGCCACCTGGGCGGCCGACAAACTGGCGGTGGCCGTCGGGGCCGGAGCCGGCTACTTCGAGGTCGGAAACGAGCTCAACCGCCCGTTCAACACCGGAACCGCCGCGCAGGCGTACCTGGACAAGGCCCTGAGACCGGTTTTCGACCGGCGGGCAGCCACCGGCACGGCGATCAAGCTGATGAACAACGGCCTGGCCGGGATGGACAAGCCATGGGTGCAGAACTTCATCGCAGCCGGCGGCTGGGACCTGATCGACGCGTTCGCCTACCACCCCGGCCGTGGCAACTTCACGCCGGACTACATTCCGCCGGGCGACGACTGGAGCACCGGAGCCGACGGCACCTACTGGAACTTCTACGGTGGCCTGAAGCAACTGAAGGCACTGATGGCGCAGCACGGCGAGAAGGAGATCTGGCTGACCGAGGCCTACGCGCCGACCAAGCCGAACAGTTGGTGGCACGACACGTACCGGCACGCGGCGGAAAACGTCCTGCTCACCCTCGCGTTGGCCAAGGCCGAAGGCGTCAGATGCGTGTGCTGGTACCAGTTCCACGACAGTGTCCTCGGCATGCCGCAGGTCGCCGATCCCGGCAACGTCGAATACCACTACGGCCTGATGAACCGCGATCTGAGCCCTAAACCGTCACTGCTCGCGTACGCGAACGCCGCGCGCGTGCTCGACCAGGCGACCTTCCGAAGCTGGCTGACCTTCGCCGACCCGCTCACTTTCGGCTTGTGGTTCGACACCCCGTCCGGGCCGGCCGTCGTCCTGTGGAACCGGGCCGACGGGTATCTGCTCAACACCGCCGGGCAGCGCACCGACTGGCATTTCCCCGCGCCGGAAGTCTGGGCCGATCCGTGGCCGACCAAGGTGACCCTCACGGTCGCCGCCCGCAGCGCCGTCACCGAGCTGAACGCCATCGGGCAGAGCCGGCCAGTACCGGTCGCCGGGGGTCAGGTGACCGTGACCCTCGACGGCGCGGCGAGAATCTACTATGGACTCGTGCCGCGTCCCGACAGCAATGGCAGACACACCCTGGCCGG
The DNA here is from genome assembly GCF_024172085.1 of Hamadaea flava. Lineage (NCBI taxonomy): Bacteria > Bacillati > Actinomycetota > Actinomycetes > Micromonosporales > Micromonosporaceae > Hamadaea > Hamadaea flava. The sequence continues at coordinate 739,344 of NZ_JAMZDZ010000001.1, forward strand.
TACCCGCATCGGACGGAGCCGGCGGCGGTGAGCGACCGAGCGACGCCGATCCTGTCGGTGACCGACCGCGGGACGAAGATGACGCAACTGCTGCCAGGACAGCCGATCGGCAGCGTAAACACCAGGCTCATCCAGCTCGTGCTGCTCGGTGTGGCGGCGTGGGCTGTCACGTCGTCGGTCCCGTACGCCGCGCTGCTCGGCTTGGCGCCGACTCCGGGCGTGAGCCAGGCGCTGGGAAGCCCGTGGGCGTTGGCGGGGGCGATCGCCACTGCCTTTCTCGCGTTGGTGACAACCGGCCACGTCCATGCGCGGGCCGCGGCGGCCTTGCGGCAGAGCCTCGTGTCGGGCCTGTTCAACGGCCTCACGGTGGCTGGCGGACTCGCCGCCGGTGGCCTGCTCTGGACAGCCGCCAGCTACACCCGGAATCCGGCGCCGTCGTTCGACCTGGAGCACATCGTCACCTCACCGACGATCCCCCGTGAGCTGGGGGTGCTGGTGGCTGCGCTCATGGCGGCCCTGGCGGTCTGGCTGCTGATCCGTCTGACGGCAGCCCTCCGTGACGTACGCGAGCGACAGCTTGCCATCGAACGACTGCGACAGAGCGGAAAACGCTACGACGGACTGATCACCGAGGTCGTGTTCCAGAACGAGTGGCTCTGGGACATGCCCGTCTTCACCATCCGCGTCGCGTACGCCGACCGCGGCGAACCCCGGGAACTCTGGCTGCACATGCGGACCGACGCCGAACGGGTACCGACCCTCGGCTCGCCGGTGATCGTGTTGACCGACCACGCACGATCGACACACGTCGACCTCGACTACGAGGCGGGCGTGCAGTTCGAGGAACCCTACGACAAGTTCGTCGCCCCGTCCGGCTGACGACCAAGCGCTTCCCGAAGGGACCCACACCCCGATGACCAACCAGATCGAGGCGCAACCCGATGACGGCTGCGTGTTCGTGTTCGACGGAACCGTGCTCGAGCTGTTCGGGCACAGCGACGTTCATCGGTTTCATGTCTGGCAACGCCCGCGTCTGGAGTTCCCGGACGGAAAGCGACCTCGGCTGGAGATTCGCTGCGCGGTGGGCCCGATGCTCGGCATGGCGTATGAGCCGGCGCGCCGCCCCGAGCTCGATGCTCTCGCCGCAGCTGTGGCCGGGGCGATCGCGCAACGCGACGCGTCGGTTCGATCGCGCGGCAACGGCGGGCCGGTCTAGCACCGCCGCAGCTAAGCGGGGGCGCCTATCGCGCTGACGCGCGTAGGCGCCCTGCCTTGTCAGGCCGTCGCGACGGCCGTGCCCTCCAGTTCCACCATCAGCGTAGGGATCGCCAGCCGGGTCACCCCGAGCATCGTGCTGGCGGGCGCCACCCGGGCAGCGCCCAATCGCGACGCGAGAACACCGTAGTGCTGCAAGAGCAGCTCGACGTCGGTGGTGTAGACGGTGAGCCGGACCAGATCCGCCAGAGACATCCCGGCCTCGCCCAGCACGGCCTCGAGATTGTCCAGGCTCACGGCGATCTGGGCTGCCATGTCGCCCTCATACTGGGGCTCGCCTTGCGCGTTCGTCGCGGTCTGACCGGAGATGTACAGGGTCCGGACCTCCCCAGAGACGACCTCACCCTGGTTGAAGCCCAACCGCTGCGACCACGTCCACGGGTTGACGGCCGTACGTTGCATCGCATTCGCTCCCATTCGCCACGTGCGGCCCGGCAGGACGCCGACCCGCGTGGTGGTGAGCCTCTCAACCGAATCACGACACCCTCTGTCATGTATCCCGGGCATACTTCGATCATGCGCGCGGACCGGTTGGTGGCGCTGGTGCTGCTGCTGCGCCAGCGCGGTCAGTTGTCGGCGACCACGCTGGCCCGCGAGCTGGAGGTCTCCACCCGCACCGTGCTTCGCGACATCGAGGCGCTGTCCGCCGCCGGGGTACCGGTGTATGCCGAACGCGGCCGCCACGGTGGCTTCGCCCTGTTGCCGGGCTTCCACACCGAGCTCACCGGCCTCAACCATGACGAGGCGCTCGCCCTGCTGGTCGCCGGATCGCGGCGCGGCGCTCAGGCGTTCGGCCTGGGCTCCGCACTGGCTTCGGCCATCCTCAAGGTCGTCGACGCGCTCCCCGAAAGCTATCGGCACACCGCTGCCGGTGCGGTCGAGCGATTGCTCATCGATCCGGAGACCGACCTTTTGTCGCGTCGGACGGCGGCCGACGAACTCGCGGAGGACGTCGTGGGAGAGGTTCGACGCGCGGTGCTCGCGGGTCACAAGCTGCGAATCCACTACGCCGCCGCAGGCCACGCGGCGAACTGGCGGACCGTGGATCCCATCGGCCTGGTCACGGTCCGCGAGCAGGGTTACCTGCTGGCCACGAGGTCCGGCTCCGACCGCACCTACCGGCTGTCGCGGATACTCGCCGCCGAGGAACTCGCCGAAGCGGCGGAGCGCCCAGTTCGCGTCGACCTGGATCAAGCCTGGCATGACCGCAGTACGCGATTCCGGGCGGGCGATGACCAGGTGACGGCGTACGTGCGGCTGAATCCGAGACGACGGGAGGAGCTGATCAGCACCGCCGTCGCCGTTCTGGCCGAGGAGACGGAGGCAGACGGCCGGCTCCGGTTGGAAGTGACGTTCCAAGACGCAAGACACGCCGAGTGGGCGCTGTGGCAGCTGTCCACGAACGGGGAGGTGCTGTCCCCGCAGTGGCTACGCGACGCCCTGCACGATCGCGCCGTCGCCGTCGCCAAGCGATATGAGAGGTCCACTTGAGAAGCCGTGAGTCTGGCCAGGCTCACGGCTCCGGTCCGGCGCTGGACGAACCTGAGAGCATTCCCCCGAGCCGTCGACCGCCCCGGGGGAATGCTGCTCCGTCAGGGGCTCGTGCAGGTGAGCGATGGTGTCGACGGGCTGCCGTTGGCCAGGAAGCCGAACGTCGTCGACGCGTTGGAGCCCACCGAGCCGTTGTAGGAGACGTTACTCATCGTGACGTTCGAGCCGGCTGCCGAGAGCGTCGCGCTCCACACCTGGGTGATGGTCTGGCCACTGGCCAACGTCCACCGCACAGTCCAGCCCGTGATCGGCGCGTTGCCGGCGGAAACGGTCACCTCGCCCTGGAACCCGCCCGGCCACGTGTTGATCGTGCGATAAGTCGCGCCGCAGGCCCCGCCCGGCGCTGGGCTGCCTGAACTGGAGCTGCTCGGCGACGGGCTGCCGGATGCCGACGGACTGCTCGACGGCGACGAGGTGATGGACGGGGAACCGCTCGGCGACGGGCTGCTCGGGAACTGCGCCAGGAACGTGTTCACCTCCGCCGACGTCCATGTACGCGTTCCGCTGGTGGAGGTGGTGCCGTCCACTGGGCTGGGCGTGTGGTCGCCGTCGAACGCCGCCCATTGGACCGGATAGCCGGACCGGCATCCGGAGTACGCGGTGGTGTAGTGGGTGAGGCTGCCTTGGGAAGGCTCGCGTGGGCTCTGCGCGCTGCACCCGTTGTTCCGCACGAAGGTGTCGCGCAGCGACCGTCCGTTGGAGATGTTGAGCACGCTGTCGTGCGTGCCGTGGATGCCGAAGTACGCGACCGGCTGCGTGCCGCCGCTGCATCCGCTGAGGTTGGCTCCGGAGTAGACCACGACCGCTCGGAAGACCGTGGGCCGGGCGCAGGCGAGGGCGTAACTCATCGAACCGCCGTAGCTCCAGCCCATCGCGAAGATCTGACTGGTGTCGACGCACAAGTCGCCTTCGACGAGCCGGACGAGGTCGTCCACGAGGGTGACGTCGCGGCCGTTGGTGTTGGCCCAGCCGTTGTCGATGCCCTGCGGCGCGACGAAGATCGTGCCGTTGTTCGACAGCTGCTTCTGGCCGTAGAAGGCCCACGCCGCTCCGTCTGGCCCGCCGGTGGCGACGTCGTTGGCCGTGCCGTTGAGCCAGTGCAGCCCGAAGATGAGCCGATAGGCGTGGGTGTTGTTGTAACCGCTGGGGATGCTCAGGACGTAGCTACGGTTCTGGCCACCGCTTTGAATCGAACGAGTTCCGCTGGTGAGCGTCGGCGTCTTGCCGCAGCCGGCCGTCGGCCCGGCCTCGGCCAGCCTGGGCACCAGCAGAACAGCGCCGGCCAGCGCCAGGGTCAACAGGCTGCCCAGAATCCATCGATGCCGGGCCGGTGTGGTCATTCGTCTCATGGCGTTTCCTCGATCGCAACAGTCTGCGGGTCGGCCCGACCCCGTCTGGATTCCCGAGATCCGGCCGTCTGCCACATACGTGGTCGGGCCACTCGGGATGCGTGTCAGGTAGTGTGCCTGCCGGACGCAGAACTGTCAATCGATGACATCTAATGCGAGGTCGTGCCCGTGTCGTCGGTGGACAGCAGATCCGCAGCCGCAAGGACGCCTATCATGGGCGGAGCCCCAGACCGTGGGGCGGTTCGTCGCAGCGCCGGAGTCGCCGTGGTCAGTCCGTTCGAGATCGAGGAGATCTTTCCCGATGTCGCGGTGGGCTCGCGGCTGCCCCGGCGACAGCAAGGCACCTCGGCCCAGGCGCTCGCGGCGACGCTCATCGCGGATTACACCTTGCCCGATCGCGTCTGGCTACCCTCGGCAGCCATCGTCGCGCTGCTGGTCGAGTCCGGCGTCAGCAGCGGCGCAGCCCGCACGGCGATAAGCCGACTGATGCGGCGCGGAGTGCTGGAGAGCAGCCGAGAGGGACGGCATAGCTCGCACCGGCTGACCGTGGACGCCGCAGGCGAGCTACTGGCGGGGGGCGCGTGGATCGCCCGGTTCGGCGACCGCGACCGGGTATGGGACGGGTATTGGACGCTGGTCGCCTTCTCGCTGCCCGAGGAGCAGAGCGCGCGGCGGCGATCTCTGCGCGCCGAGTTGCGCTGGCTGGGCTTCGCGCCGCTCTACGACGGACTGTGGGTGTCGCCCGACGAGGTGAACCCGACGGTCGAACGACGCCTCGGCGCAGTCGCGTTCGGTGCGCTGACCGTCTTTCGGGCCAGGCAGGAAGATCTTGCCGTCGAGGTGAGCCGGAATCCCGTCGACGCCTGGGACCTGCCCGCCATCGCAGGGCACTATCAGCGCTTCGATGAGCGCTGGCGACCACTGCTGCCACAGGTACGCCAGGGCGAGATCGCCGGCGCCCCCGCAGTTCACGCTCGCACGCAGATCATGGACGCGTACCGGCGTATCCCCTTGCTCGATCCGCAGTTGCCGACCGAGCTGCTGCCGGCCGGGTGGCCTCGCTCGCAGGCCCGGGACCTGTTCGTGGCCGTCTACGACGGGCTGGCCGGCCCGGCCGAAAAGCATGTTCGAGCTGTTGTGAGCCAGGCCGCCGCTGCATCGCGGGCTGACGCCGTCCGCGCCCAGACGGTCGTCCGACTCGCCGCCACCGGCACGAGCTGACGGTTCCGAAATCGCTCCGGAAGTTTCGGCCCGATCGAAGCTTCTCGCAGACCCAGACAGGGTCGGTCCAACACTGATCTTTCGGATGGCCCACGTTAGACACTCGACCACAATGCTCTGACCAGCCAGTCAACTGAGGCAGTCCATCCGGAGCATCCTGTGTCCACGGTGAATCGCCGCAATCACGCCCTTCATCCTTCCGAAAAATTCTCGGAACTCGCCATTGCGAATCAGTCGCGGCGCGTGGCAGCATGCCTCGGTATCGACGCCCGCCCATGCGGCGCCGGCCGCTCCATCGAACCCGGCGCCGGCAACCGAAAGGAGTCCATGGTGACCGCACGTCCTCCTGCGCATCGTGGCGAACACCAAGGCAGATCGACCCCGCTCCGCAAAGCGCTGCTCTTCGGTGCGACCAGCGCACTAGCCGTCCTGACCGCGATGATGGTGATCCCCGACGCGAACGCGGCGGCGAGCATCCTCGGCGCCGCGGCCGCGCAGTCCGGCCGGTACTTCGGCACGGCGATCGCGGGCAGCCGGCTCGGCGACTCGACGTACACCACCATCGCTGCACGTGAGTTCAACATGGTGACGGCCGAGAACGAGATGAAGATCGACGCGACAGAGCCCCAGCGGGGGCAGTTCAGCTTCAGCGCCGGCGACAACATCTACAACTGGGCCACACAACGCGGGCTGAAGGTGCGGGGCCACACCCTGGCTTGGCATGCTCAGCAGCCCGGCTGGATGCAGAGTCTGTCCGGGTCGACGCTGCGCCAGGCCATGATCGATCACGTCAACGGGGTGATGGCGCATTACAAGGGCAAGCTCGCTGCGTGGGACGTGGTGAACGAGGCGTTCAACGAGGACGGCAGCCGCCGTCAGTCGAACCTTCAGGGCACCGGCAACGACTGGATCGAGGTCGCGTTCCGGACCGCCCGTAACGCCGACCCGTCGGTGAAGCTGTGTTACAACGACTACAACATCGAGAACTGGTCGTACGGCAAGACGCAGGGCGTGTACCGGATGATCCAGGACTTCAAGTCCCGGGGCGTGCCGATCGACTGCGTCGGACTGCAGACGCACTTCACCGGCGGCAGCTCACTGCCGAGCAACTTCCAGACCACGCTGTCCAGCTTCGCCGCCCTCGGCGTGGACGTCGCCCTGACCGAAGTCGACGTGACCAACGCATCGACCTCGCAGTACGCGGGCCTCACGCAGGCGTGCATGAACGTCCCGCGCTGCATCGGCATCACCGTGTGGGGCGTACGCGACAGCGACTCGTGGCGGTCCAGCGAGAGCCCCCTGCTGTTCGACGGCAGCGGCAACAAGAAGGCGGCGTACACGTCGGTGCTCAACGTCCTCAACTCCGCCAACCCGAACCCATCCACGACAACGTCCTCTCCCGGGTCGCCGTCAAGCTCGCCGTCCACCTCGCCGCAGCCCAGCGGCGCCAGCAAGATCGTCGGCTCGCAGTCAGGCCGCTGCATCGACGTGCCGAACTCCTCACACAACAACGGAACCAGGGTCCAGCTGTACGACTGCCACGGCCTGACCAACCAGCAGTGGACCTACACCTCGAGCAAGCAACTGACCGTGTACGGCAACATGTGCCTGGACGCGGCCGGATCCGGCAACGGTTCGGCAGTCCAGATCTACAGCTGCAACGGCCAGACCAACCAGCAGTGGAACGTCAACTCCAACGGCACGATCACCGGCGTGCAGTCCGGCCGATGCATCGACGTCTGGGGCACCGGCAACGGGCAGCAGGTTCAGATCTACGACTGCAACGGCCAGGCGAACCAGCAGTTCCGGCTGGCTGCCCTGTAGGTCCTCACTCTGATCCCACTCTCCATGGGAGGGGTCGTCGCCTCGACGACCCCTCCCCCACCAGGTCGCGTCAAGATCGAGCATCGCCGCAGGTCAGGATAGGTTTGCGCGCCTCGTTTCCTTTCCTACCGAAGAGGTCACCGGTTCGATTCCAGCATCGCCCACCAAGATCAGGTAAGCATGCGCATACCTCGCGTCATTTGCTGTCGGCCTGCGCAGACGCGGCAACCCGACATCGTGTTTTCGATTTGACCGCGACGCCCGGCGCGAACCACCCAGGCAATGATGCACTCCACCACGCCTTCCGTGGCTGCCGCTCGGGTCCGGCGAACCATGCTGAGATCCCGCGCATCATCGATGGCTGGACGCCGCTGACGATGGCGCCTGCCTCGTCACGGGTCGATTGGCTGCGCCGGTTCATCTGACATCCTGATGCGCTGGGACACGCACGTTTGCGATGAGATGGCGTATGACCTCGCGATCGCCGCTGACGGCGGCGCCGGCGGCTACGAGCCCGGTCAGGTCGTGGTCGCCAAATGCGGCCAGGAGTCCATTCGTTGTTGTCGCCAGGACGGCGTCCGGCTGCTCGGGCGGCTCATGCGCGACCTCAGCACCGGCCGAAGTGAGGCGGACGCCGAACACCCCGCCCAGACCCTTGTCGCGTAGTTCGATCCGCAGCGTCGCCTGGGGCCGCTGCCAGCTCGGCACAAAGTAGGTACGGATGCTCAACATGACGCTGTCCACGCTGACGAAGACCTGTTCTGCGGTCGGCGGCGCCGCCAGCGCCCAGGTGCCCAGCGCGACGACGATCGGCTCAAGGCCCCGGCCCCATGCGGTCAGCTCGTAGACCCGGACGTTCGCTGGCGGAGGCAGGTGGCGACGGCTAATGACGCCCACGTCGGCCAACTCCCGCAGCCGGTCGGACAGCGCGTTCGGGCTCGCGGCCGGCAGCGCCTGTTGCAGGTCGGTGAACCGTTTCGGCCCGAACAGCAGCTCGCGGACCACGAGTAGTGACCACCGCTCCCCCACGATGTCCAGGCCGCGCGCAACGCCGCATGCCTGCCGATAACCGCGCTGGACTGGCATCGGCCACCTCCCTTCAGACTTGCTCCATCGTAGCAGATACTATTACCCTCATAGCGACTGACTCGAGGGAGAATCATGACTACGCCACCGGCACCCCCAGTGACTGACCGCAAGACCTGGCAAACGCAGCTCGACGAACTCCGGCTCCGCGAGAAGGCGCACACCCGCGAGGGCGACGCGATCGCCGCAAGCCGCCGCCGGCTGCCCATGGTCGAAGTCGACCCCACCACCCGTCTCCTCGGAGCCAACGGCCCGGTGCCCCTGCTCGATGCCTTCGAAGGCCGAGCCCAGCTGTTCGCGTCGTACCACATGTGGCACGCCGGCAGGCCGGCCGCCGACCAGTGCGAGGGATGCACGTTCTTCACCGGCCAGGTAATCGAACTGTCCTACCTGCACTCGCGTGACGTCACGTTCGCGGTCTTCTGCCAGGGGCCGTTCGAGGAAACGTCACGCTACCGCGACTTCATGGGCTGGCAGGCGCCCTGGTACTCGGTGCCCGCACAGTCGCTGGACTCTCTTGTCGCTGGGCGCGCGTTCGGGATGAAGGCGTGCTACCTGCGTCAGGACGACCGGGTGTTCGAGACGTACTGGACTACCGGCCGGGGCTGCGAGCCAATGGCGCCGTCGTACGGCCTGCTCGACATGACCGTCTACGGCCGCCAAGAACAATGGGAGGACTCCCCGCAGGGGTGGCCTCAGCGCTTTCGAACCGACGGCGACCAATTCCGGCTCGACGGCCGGCCCACATCACAGTGGTCACGCCTCGCCGCCGGCCGCGACGACGACCTGGGCACCACTGGGAACACCGACAGCGACCACCACTGCTGCGGCGGCTCGACACCGACTGGCGCATGAATCGCCCGCCGAGTGCCCCGGCCAATCACGCTTAGCGCCACGACGTCGCCCTTACTGACCGGCTTCAACGAGGGAGCTCACCAAGAGTGGACATCCGTTCCTCGGCATTGAGTGTGCGTCTCTGGGTTCCCGCGCGGGCTGTCGCCCGAGTGGCTGCGCGTACCCGGAAGCTCTCCGGCTCAGGCCCTCACACCTGCTGGTGGCCCATTTATGTCGGCGGCCGCTGGCATGATGGCGAACGCTGTACAACCGAATGCAAGGGAACGAACACCATGAACGACGGCCGCGCCGATTTCGACTTCATCTTCGGGCGGTGGCTCGTCCGCCACCGCAAGCTGCGCGATGTCACCGACCCCCATTGCACCGAGTGGATCGAGTTCGACGCTCACGCGCAGGCGGAACCGATCTTCGGAGGTCTGGGTCACGTCGACCGGATCTGGACCGAGGCACCGCCCGGCGAGGAGCCGTTCGAAGGTTTCACTCTGCGGCAGTTCGATCCTGAGCAGCAGGTGTGGCGGATCTGGTGGGCTTCCAGTCGTCGGCCTGGTCACCTTGACCCGCCCGTCGAGGGAGCGTGGCGCGACGGGCGGGGCGTCTTCGACTGCGAGGACGTTCTCGGTGGTTCGCCGGTGAAGGTGCGTTTCGAGTGGACGACAGACGGGGCGGACGCTGCCCGCTGGCAGCAGTCGTTCTCGTATGACGAGGGTCAGAGCTGGCGGACGAACTGGATCATGGAGCTGTCACGGGCGAGCTGAGACCACTGACAGTGGGCGTTCCGGGAAAGGGGGCGTGCCAGGCACCGGCGCGCAGACGAAAACGGGCACGGCGTTCACCGTCATGATCCCCAGCCAGGTACTGCCTGATTGCGGCTATGCCGCAATGGCCCATGTCCTCGACACGATCAGCACGTCATCCGGCGGTTCCCATGTGCGATGGGACCCGTCGGAGGCTCAACCTGCCGCGGCGCCGATTCGCTGGCCCGGTCAGACGGACCGTAATAAGACCGCCGCAACGGATACATTTGGCCCCTGAGCTGCGGGTACGCGGTTCGGATTGTGCCACGTAAGGTCCACCAAGAACATTGATCATGTTATTCATCTGCACGTTAACGACTTAGAGATCGTTTGATACGGGGGAGTGCGCGAACCGCCAACGGGCCACAACCTGACGCGAGGTGACGAAGGGCCGAGGCGAATCGGACACCGCACGGACATCGGCAAATCCGGACGCCTGGTCCAACGCCCGGTGACGAGCGCGCTCGGCGGGCAACTCGCTGGACGCCGATCACTCGCATCTTCATATGGGCTACATCCGCCGCGTCCGGACAGCCGGTACGGTCACAGCCGCGCCCCGTGCTGCGGGAACGTGGTTCGGCCTCCGCCAAGCATGGTCCAATTGGGAATGTGCATGCCTCGTCACTACGGTCTTTGGCCTGCGCAACCGCGGCGACCCAGCACCCTGGTCCGATTTTGCCTTGAGGTCCGCTGCGAACCGACGAACGCAGGGCAACCTGATATGGACCTGGTGGAGTACGCGCTGAAGGCGGGCGTCCGATAGTCACAGACGTCCCCCACCGTCGAGGCGAATAGCGACGTCCGACCGGACGGAGTCGGGATTCACGCCGAGTTGGCGCAGCAGCCGTTCTGCCACTCTGCCAGCAGGGCGCCGAGGAGGTCGGTGGTGCCGCCGGGCCGACGAAGTCCATCAGGCGGCACGCGGGCCGGTTCGAAGATTGCGTAGCCGGCACTCGCCAACGAGATGCGCTCACGGCCGAAAATGGCCGACCCCGGGGGCGACCGTCCGTTATGGACTGAATCAGCGGCGACCCGTCGCAGGCCCACGACAAGCCGAGCGGAAACGGCCGGGAAACGGGTCAGCATGTTGTATCTCCATTGGCCGGCCGGAACCGATCCGGCGTGACACCCGGCCATCAGGTGAGGAGCCATCCCCTTGGCACAAACAAACAGGCGTGCGTTTCTGCGGTGGTCCGGTCTGGTCGTCACCCCAGCTGTAGTCGGCAGCGCCTGGGCGTCTCCCGGCGTGGCCGCCACGAATACTGATACGACCGGCACTCAGCTGACGCCGCTTCCGGCGGCGCTGCGGCCGGGCGGGGAGTTCGACCAGTATCTCAGCCAGCTCGCGACCCACGACCAGTTCTCCGGCACCGTCCTGGTCGCCCGCGGCGGTCATCCGGTGTTGTCGCGCTCGTTCGGGTACGCCGACAAGAACAAGGACCTTCGCAACCAGGCCGACACCATCTACTGTCTGGCGTCCGTGACGAAGCTGTTCACCGCGATCGCCGTCGGACAGCTCGTCCAGCTCGGCGAACTGACCTTGCTCGACCCGATCGGCCAGCACCTTAGCGGGTTCACCGCCGACGTCGCCGACAAGGTCACCATCCATCACCTACTCACCCACACCTCCGGCCTGGGCGACTTCATGCGGGACCCTGGGTATTTCGAGGAGGCGGTCACCTGGACGACGCCGGAGCAGATGATGGGCGGCACCCTGGGCCACATCCGCACCGAGTCGCTCGCCTTCGCGCCGGGCGCGGGTAACCAGTACAGCAATTCCGGCTACCACCTGCTCGGCAGCATCATCCAGAAGGTCTCGGGCCAGTCGTATTACGACTACGTCCGCGAGCACGTCTTCCGGCCGGCGGGCATGACCGACGCGGACTTCACAACCCTGCCGCAGTGGAGGAGCGGCAGCCGGTACGCGCATCCGTACCCCACCGACCAGTTGGGCAAGAGATACGACGCTCTCGACGGGGACGCCTACGTCTACATCGGCAACCCGGCCGGCAACGCGCTAGCCACGGCGCCCGACCTGGTCAGTTTCGCCCGGGCGCTGAACGACGGCACGCTGCTGAACGCCGTCTATCGGGACGTCTTCGTGACCCCGAAGCTGCCCAAGCCGCCCTTGCCGGCCAAGCCTGGGCTGCCGCCGGTCACCCCGTTCGCCAGCTACGCGCCAGACAATTTCCTCATCAACGGCCGGTGGGTCGCCGGGCACGGTGGCGCCGCACCCGGCGTGAGCACCAGCGTCGACTGGTACCCCGGCACCGAGTGGACGGCGGTCGCCCTCAGCAATTACGACATGTCGCCAATCCCCGGCGTGAACCAGCGATTGCGCCAGATCCTGACGAGCCAGGCATAGCGCCGATCTCGAAGCAGAACAAGTTCCCAGCCCGTCGGTCGCGCCCGCAGACGACGGGAGACCGGCCTGGTCGGAGGCTCATACCCCGACCAGGCCGTTTCTGATTCCCGGTGATGCCTGGGGGCGGCCGGACCCAGGACCACGCCTTGGGCGCGGAGTATGTCGCGTTGCCGCCGGTGCTTGTCGAAACCTCGCGTGCGGGGGTGTGCGATACCCTTCCCGCCTCAGGACTTGGTCGCTAGGTCTGCGGTGGTGTGGCGGGCCGCGGGCGGCCCGTTTGGCCTGGTCGGCTTTTTCGCGCGTTTGGCGCTCTTGCGCAGCGCTGAGCCCGGCTGTGGCGTATGAGCGGCCGCGACGTGCTGTTGGATCGCGGTCGTCTCCCCACCGGGTTCGGCGTCGGCAGGGTGGTCATGGTGAACCTGGTCTCCTGTCCACCGACGAGTAACCGTGCGGCGACCTGCCTGGCGTCCGAGTGGGGTGCCAAGGTCTGGGCGATGACCACCGAGAGGCCGTCGCGGCCCGGCCATCGGCCAAGGACAGCGAGAAATGGCCCTGTCACTCAACTCGTGGCAGTCCGTCGGCTAAGCGACTGCTGTGATCCGGAGGCTTGCTCGACTTACCCATCCCTCATTTGGCCCGGTGAGCGACCACTTCCCCCGCTGTGATCTGGGGCGGGTTCGGAAGAAGAGACGCCAAATTCTCCTTCACCCAGTCCGCAGCCTTGTTATTCGAGTTCTCGGCACCATCTCGGCTCTCAAAAACGCTCGTCGACACCATCACCCCATCTCCGGCGTCGACCCAGTAATAGGCAAGGAAGCCCGGAACCGTGCTGATGATCGGGACAAACCCTTCGTCCACACGCCGCCCCGCCTCGCGAGGATCGGTCACGCCGTCGTAACGACGTACGGTTGCGTACATTTGTCTCCCCCTTCCCAGATGCAACTCCTTGCTGTGGTATCGAGAATTTCGGCGATGTAGGCCTTTCAAGCAGAATGTCGTTTGCCGGCGATCAAGATTGATACTCCTGCGCGTGGCGCATGCGCCGACGTTTGACCGACAACCACTCAAGATTACCGCTGCGGCCCTGGCCAGTGGCATGGGCAAAACCGAGATTGCTGGGCTTGCGCCTGACTGTGAAGTCAAGCCGTCATGTAGAGGTCGTAGTAACAGCCTGTTGTACAACCGGTTGGGTGGCACAACGGCGCCCTTCTCGGGCGTCCTTGCCCGCACCGTGGTGGGTTGGTCGGCGTCAGCCTGTCGACGAAACCAGCCCCGATGACGTGGAACCCCACCGCCGACCGACCACGGCCGGCAGGTGGGGGCGCCCGAGAAGGGCGCTGTCTCACAAGTCAACCGACTTATGAAACAGGCCGTAGGGTCACGTCGCCCAGTGTTGCGGTCATCATGGCCACGTTCCTCGCCGAGCGCCGTGCTCAGCGGGTCAGGCCGGAACATCGTTAGATCCCCAATCCCACCTCCGGTGCGGAGGTACGGTGAGCGCAGACATGCTAAGTGCAGGCGCTCAGCTGTGAGCAGCGCATTTGGGGCGAGGCTATGGGCACTGACCGCGTGTCGCCGGCGCGGGATTCGCCGATTCGGGTCGAAACGGTGTATGAAAGCGAGTCCACCCGGGTGACGCGGCTTTTCCTGCCTGGGCGCACCGTGATCCGTAAGGAGCCGTTGGGCCCAGACTGGGAGACACGGTTGCGGCACGAGGTGGGGATTCTCGCGCGGCTTCATGGTGTTGCGGGGGTTGCCCAGGTGGCAGATGTGCCGCCGTACCCCAGGTCGATCATGTTCGACGATGTTGCTGGGGTTAGCCTGGCTGAGGTACCGATGCCGTTGGAGCACCGCGAGTTGATCAGGCTCGCTGTGGATTTGTCGGGTGCGGTGGCCAGGATGCATGGCCGAGGCGTGATGCATTTGGATCTTGGTCCGGCCAACGTGCTGCTGTGTGGGCCCGAACGCTCCGCGTGCCTGGTGGACTTCGCGTTGGCGAGTTCGTTCGCGGAGATCCGCCCGGAGTTCACGCACCACAGCGAGATCGTGGGGACGTTGGCGTACCTTGCCCCGGAGCTGACCGGTCGTACGAGCCGGCCGGTCGATCAGCGTGCCGACTTGTACGCGTTAGGGGCGACGCTGTACGAGCTGGCGACCGGTAGCCCGCCGTTTGGCAGCGGCGACGCGTTGCGGTTGACGCATGACCATCTCGCGCGCGTTCCGGTCGCGCCAGCCCAGGTGAATCCCGCGGTGCCTGCCGAGTTGTCCCAGATCATCATGCATCTGCTGGAGAAGGAGCCGGACCGCCGTTATCAGACGGCCGACGGACTGATCCACGATCTGGTACAGGTGCGTGACGACCCGTCACCAGCCGGGCAGTTTCGGCTGGGGGATCATGATTTTCCGCTGCGTCTGCTGCCACCGTCTCGACTCGTAGGACGGGACAACGAGATCGCCAGGCTGGCTGCCGCGTTTGCCGAGACAGTGTCGGGGCAGAGTCGGAGCGTGCTGGTCTACGGGCCGCCGGGGGTGGGCAAAACGTCGTTGATCGACGAATTGCGGCCCGCCGTGACCGGTGCCGACGGCTGGTTTGTCACCGGCAAGTTCGATCAGTATCGGCGCGATCACGAGTCAGACGGGGTGCTCCAGGCGTTTCGTAGCTTGGGACGACAATTGCTCGCCGAGCCAGAGGACGAACTTGCCGAACTGCGTCAGCGGTTGCTGCGTGGTCTTGGCCCCAACGCTGGTCTGGTCACCGCTGTGGTTCCGGAGTTCGCGGTGCTGCTCGACGTTGCCCCGGATCCCGGAGATCCGCTGACGGCTCAGGTCCGCGGGCAGCAGATCGCGGTGGAGACTCTGCGGGCCGTGGTGTCCCGCAAACGCCCGATGGTGTTCGTCGTCGACGACCTTCAGTGGGCCGGCCGCACCCCGCTGAGCATCATCGACATGCTGTGGGGACAGGACAACCTCATCGACGGGCTGCTGCTGGTCGGCGCCTACCGCGAGAGCGACGTCGACGCCGCCCACCCGCTCACGGCGATGCTGGCGCGGTGGCGGCGCCAGCAGACCATGCCGGAGCAGATACGACTGACCAACCTGCCCGCAGCAAGCCAGAACACGATCGTGGCGGACATGCTTCGTCTGGACGCCGGAAAGGCGGCGGGCCTGGCCCAGGCGCTCGCACCACACACCAACGGCAACCCGTACGACACTGTGGAACTGCTCAACGCGCTGCGACACCACGACGTCCTGACGCCACGCACCGGTCGATGGCAGTGGGACCAGGCGGCGCTCAGCCGTTACCTGGCCACCACCGACGTCTCCGACCTGCTTGCGGAGCGTACCGACGCCATGCCAGGTCCGGCGCGGGCCATGCTGCAGGCCATGGCATGTCTCGGCGGCCAGGCAGAGCTGAGCCTGCTGGCCGCTGCCACCGGCGCCCCGGCCGCCACCGTCGAGCAGCAGCTGATACCCGCCCTGGACGACGGCCTGCTCCTGCTCGGCGCCCGCGAGACGATACGGTTCCGCCACGACCGGATCCAAGAGGCGATCCTGCGCCGATTGGGGCCTCAGCGGCAACATCGTCTGCAATTGGCGATGGCGAGACGCCTGGCCACGGTGCCCGACCTTTACGCGGTCGCCGCGCAGCAATATCTGCCGGCGCTCGACGCGATCCACGACACCGACGAACGGCACCTCGTGGCCGGACTGCTGCGCCACGCCGTCGAGCAGGCCAAACTGGTCGCCAACCACCTCGAAGTCGAAAAGCTCCTGACCGGTGCACTGCGACTGACCGACCCGACCCAGCGCACCACCCTCATCGAGCTGCACACCGGCCGCCACGCCGCCCTCTACGGCCTCGGACGCCTCGACGAGGCCGACGAGGTCTACGCCACGATCGACACACTGTGCACGAGCACGCTGGAGCATGTTGATTCGACGCTCGTGCAGGTCAGCAGCCTGATCAATCGAAACCGCAGTCAGCAGGCGCTCGACCTCGGCCTTGCCGTTCTGCAGCAACTCGGCATCGTAGTGCCCACCTCGCAGGAGCTGCCCGGCCAGGTCGAGCGCGCCCTCGACGCGCTGCATCAGTGGCTTGACCAGAGCGACGAGACCGACGACCTGCACCGGCCGGAGATCACCGATGCGACGCTGCTGGCGACGGCCGCACTGATCTACCAGATCCTTCCGGCGGCCTACTTCGTCGATCAGACGATGGCAACGATGGCTTGGCTGGCCTTGCAGGCACTGCGGATCTTGAAAGAACACGGTCCTGGCTCCACCCTGATCGGTCCGGCCGCGATGGTCGTGGTGGCCACGATCGCGATGCGGCAGGACTACCGCACAGGCTATCGAGCGGGGCGGCGGATCCTGACGCTGGGCGAGGCGCGCGGGTACGAGCCAGGCACTTCCCAGGCCCGCTTCATGTTCGTCGTCATCAGTCAGTGGTTCGAACCCCTTGAAGACTCCGCCAAACTCGGGCAACTGACGCGAGACGGACTGACCTTGGGCGGTGATCTCGCTTACGCGTCCTACATGAGCCAGATCTACGTGCCGCAACTGCTCGACTGCACACCGTCGCTGGACGGCTATGCCACGACGGTCGAGTCCGCGCTGGCTTTCGCCAAACGGACCGGAAACGAGCAGGTCCGCGAGTTGCTCGAAATCTACCGATGGCTGGTGGGCCTGCTACGCGGCGACGACGGAGCCTCGGCTTCCGACGACGTGGCATCGCCGCGACGGTACCCCAACAACCAGTCCGCGGTAGTCCACGCACACGTCAACCGCGCGCTGGCCGCGTCGTTGTTCGGCGACCAGACGGCGCTGGCCGAGCACACCACGGCGGTAATGCCGCTGCTCCCCGCTATCGTGGGCACATACCCCACAGCGGTGGCCCACGTTCTGCGGGCGTTGGCCCTCGCCGGCCGGATTCGCGCGACGCCAGGCGACGAACACATCGCTCTCCTGGCCGAGTTGGACGAGGTGATCGACTGGTTGGCCGCACGCGCCACCGACGCCCCGTTCAACTTTATGCAGTTGTTGCGGCTGGCCGAGGCCGAGCGGGCCTGGGCTGTGGGCGACTTCCGGGTCGCTCTGCGCGCCTTCGACGCGGCGCAACGAGAGGCATCTGCCCGCCAACGCCCCTGGCATCGTGCCCTGATCTTCGAGCGTGCGGCACAGTTCCACCTGGCCGATGGCATGGACCACACCGCATACGGCCTACTCGCCGAGGCACGCCACGAATACGAGATGTGGGGCGCCACGGCGAAGGTCGACGACCTCGACTGGGCCTACCCGGCACTGCAAAAGTCACCACCCGACGCACCGGCGACTGCCCGGAATCAGCCGGGCGACGGCGCCGCGCGCCGCAGATCTGCCGTCATGACCGGCACGATCAATCTGCTCGGCGTACTCTCCGCCTCTCGGGCATTGAGTTCCCAGACCACCGTTGACGGCCTACGAACCCGGGTCGTCGACGTGCTCAGCGCGATGACCGGCGCCACCGACGTCCATCTGCTGCTGTACAGCGACGACCGGAAAGATTGGCTGCTCACCACACCAGGCACAACCGGCGACGGCGACGGCGACGGCTCAATCCCCCTCGACACAGCCGCTCGACAACGAATGATACCAATATCTGTGATTCGATACGCCGAGCGCATCCGCGAACCTCTGGTGGCCAACGACGCCGAGCGAGACGATCGATTCGCCCGCGATCCATACTTCAGAGATCTCCAGCGCTGTTCGCTCTTGGCCGTGCCGATCCTCAGCAGAGGAAAGCTGCGGGCATTGCTGCTGCTGGAGAACCGCCTCATCCACAACGCGTTTTCCACCCAGCGGCTCGACGGCGTCATGCTGATCGCCGGCCAGCTGGCCGTCTCGCTCGACAACGCGATGGTCTACTCGTCGCTGGAGCGCAAAGTCGCCGAACGCACCGACCAACTCGCGCTCGCCAACGCCAGGCTCGAGCTCCTCAGTATCACCGACCCGCTCACCGGAGTGGCCAACCGGCGCCGGCTCGAAGAGGTGCTCACCGCCGAGTGGAACATGGGGCAGGACCGTTCCGGGGCACCCGTCGTCCTAGCGATGATTGACATTGATCACTTCAAACTCTACAACGATCACTATGGACACGCCTCGGGCGATCGCTGCCTGCAGCGCGTCGCCCACCAGCTCACCCGGGCAGCGGACACGACTGACCTGGTGGCACGCTACGGCGGCGAGGAGTTCGCCGTCGTGATGCCAGACACCGACATTGCCACCGGGCTCCGAAAAGCCGAACGGATACGCAACGCCGTCATGGAACTCGCCGAACCACACACCTTGACAGCCGCCGAGATCGTCACAGTCAGCATCGGAATCGCAGCCGTGACACCGGCACCGGACAACACGGCAGAAGAACTCATCGAGATGGCCGACGTCGAGCTGTACCGCGCCAAACGCAGTGGCCGCAACCAAGTACGAGCCGCCCCACACCGCGCCCCTGAATGAACGGCACGCCGACACCGGACCGCCGACCGCAGGGGCAGCCGGAATGCACGCCGAAGGTCCCAGCCTAGCGGGAGGCAATGCTGACGACGCCCCGTTTCGCGGGAACCCCGTCGCCACGGCATCCAGGCCGCCAGCCTGCGAAACCCGCAGGCCCACAGCTGCCCGGCGGCTTTTGACGTCGTGTGACCTATCGACGCCGCGCCGGGCTGCCGGAAAATAGTGAGAGTGCCGGCATGTCGCGGAGTGGCCGCGTTCGGTGTGTCAGGCGAGGGGTAGGAACGAGGCTACCCTCGCTTGCTGAAGATCAGCAGGGATGACGTTAGTCCTGTTCAGCGCGTGCCCGCTCACCGGCTTGGCCGCCATTCCAGACGGGCCAAACCGGCGAGCGGGGCAATCGCTCGCCTCAGCGCTGCAGGGAGGTGAAGAGCGTGACCCACTGATCGGGATGAACGAACGCCACCACCGCGTCACGGCCGATGCCCGCCCGGTCGAAGGCCGCACCCACCCCGCCGTAGTGCCGGTCGAGCGAGGCGTATAACGAGCCGCCAACGCCGGAAAAGCCCAGCTCCACCAGTTCCTGCCACGCACCGCCATTGTCGATGAGAGGTTCGGGCCGGCGCTCGATCCGCAGGATCGCCGAATCAACGGAAGGGACGGGCCTGAAACTCTCCCTGCCTATCCTGCCGAGCAGGCCCCACGAGAACCACGGCCAGCTTTCCACCGTCACCAGGCTCCACCTGCCGAAGTCGCCGCTGCGCTTGCGGGCGTATTCCAACTGGGTGACCAGGGTGGCGGAGGTCAGCTCTGACGCCCTCAGGCACCAGTTGACGATCGATGAGGTGATCGAGTACGGAATGTTCCCAACGACCGCGAACGGCTCGCTCGGTGGCCGCGTCGCGGTGAAGTCATCCCTGACGATCTTCAGCTTGGTCGTGGCTTTGAGCTTGGCCACCAGGAGCGGGTCTACCTCGTAGCCCACGACCTCGGCGCCCGCTCTAGCTAGCGCCATCGTGAGCACTCCCTCACCGGCGCCGGGCTCCAGCACCAGGCCACTCGGCCGCGCCGCCTTGACCAGCAACTCTATGGCATGCCGGTCGACCAGGAAGTTCTGCGAGAGCTTACGCCGCGCCCGATCTTTGGGCGTACGACCGCCACCGCCGTTCCTGACCTTCTTCTGGGTGTGCGAAAAGTTTCCGTGCGCGAAGTTTTGCGCCACAGCAAAAGCCCTTTCGGGTCCTCGAGATGAGTGGGATCTCGACGGGCCCTGGGCTCGCGTCCTGCGAAGCTAGCGAGCCAGAGCCCAGCTGCTGCGCAGACGAATGAAACATATGCAGTACATGCGATCACTCTAGGAAGGATCTGCTGAAGTTGCGAAGCCTTTTCCACTGAGATTCGTCGCACCGGCGGGCGACGACCATTCAGGATCCTGATCACAGGTGGGAGCCGCCCGTTGCTCAACAGCGACAGCGGGTGAAGCAGCGCCTGGGTGACGCCGAGTACGGCACCGGGCGACTTCATGGCCAGCACCAGCGTCGTCCAGAGCCAGCACAGGCTGATGCTGAAGACGACGAGCAGCACCGCAGCAGCCAGGCCGAAGGCGTTGCCGCCGGGGCGGAATCCGAGCGCGAGGCCGAGTCCGACCACCACCGTGGAGGCGAGTGCGTATCGCACGGCGTCGCTGAGCGTCGCCCCAACGAGGGGCGGCGGGCAGGATCGACAGCGTGCGGTACCGGTCGAACGCGTCGCTGGCGAGGTCTGTGCTCAGTGCGACCCCGGCGGCGCCCTGGGCGATGAGCTTGCCGTGGTCGATGACGGCGATGCGGTCGGCCCGTCGAGGTATTGCGCTATCAGCAGCACCGTAGCGCCCTCCGCGAGCTGATTGTTGGCGATCGTCCATAATGCACTGCTCGACTGGGCTGACGCCGCGAAGGGTGGCGAACGCGGCCTCGCTGCCCAACCGGTCGGGATTGTCCCCGGCGGTGGACAGCAGCTGGGCCGCGGTGACGGGTCCGATGCCAGGCCGGGTGAGCAGTCGGGACGCGGTCTGCCGGACCAGCGCCTCGACCTGAGCAGTGTTGGCCCGGACCGCGGCGTCGAGGAACTGCCAGCGGCGGGCCTACGCCGACAGGCGAGGCTGGTGCCGGCGGCACCGACCAGCGCGGCGAAGGCGGTGGCGAGCTCATCGACGCGCCGACGGTCAAGCCGTGCGCGCTGCCGGTCCTCGATCTCGAGGATGAGGCAGCGTAGCTGCCGTTCGGCCTGGGTGCGCGGCTTTGTTGCACCGCGGTGGACGACCAGCAGCGCCCGCAACTGCCCACCGGCGCCGGAGCGGGTCTTCGGGGTGGCGCTGGCGTCGCCGGGTAGGAGTGCGCGGGCCGCATCGCCCGCGTCAACCGGATCGAACTTGCCGCGACGGCGCCGTGCGGCGCGGTGGGGCCGGTTGACTTCGAACACCCCCCGAAGACAAGCCCTACCTGCACCGGAGCCTGCGCCTGAAGCTGACCTACGCCACAGAAACACAAACGGTGCACACCAATATTGATCTTGGCGAACACCGTCACGCCCCGACGCACGGCCGGGCCGGGCAGCTGGTCGGTGCCGTCGGCTACACCGGCGGGCCGGCGGGCACCACGCCGAGTTGCTGCATGAGGGTCAGCATGTCCGCGACGCCCCAGTGCTCGCTCAGCCGGCCCGCCTCATCGAACTTCATGATGTCGATGAGCTGTATCGTCATGGACTTGCCGGTTGCCGGCACCCCCATGAAATCGCCACGATGCGTCGCCGTGGCGGTCACCCGCGCGACAGCCTTGTCGCCGCTCGCGACGAGGTCCTCGACATCCATCCGCATGTCGGGGAACGCGGTCAGCAGGGCCCGGAAATACTCCAGCGTCCCCTGCTTGGTAGGAGCCAAGCCTGGCAGGTCCTCATGCTCGACGAAGTCGTCTGCCAGCAGGTCGCCGAACCCTTCAAGGTTCCCCACGTTGATCAGCTCATATGCCTTGCGCGTTGTCATCGTGTTGTCCACTGTTGCCCCCGTCGCACCTGTAGCGGCTGTACGCTCCGATCGTATTCCGTCCGGTACGCCAGCCGGGCCGGAACGTCCGGGGTTGACCTGCGTGTTTGCTTCGGCGGCGAAGGCGGTGCCCGCGACGACCGCTGCTTTGCCACTGGAATCAACGCAGGGCGAAGCGCTGCTTTGCGATCTGTGGAACGGGTGTCGTGGCCAGGCCTGAGCTGTCGATCAGCTCATCGATGCTGCCGGGAAGGTGCCATGTCAGTCGCCGTCCACACCGCGTGATGGCTTGTAGCTGGTCGTCTGCTGGCCATGACACGTGGACGATCCACACGTCGGCGTCACCCGGCGCGACGAAACTGAATTGGACGGATGGGGCGCCATCGGGCTCGATGACAGCCAGCGGGACCATGTGTGTAGCCGACCACAAGTAGATAAGGTGTTCGCTTGTCGCGGCGGCAAGGATTGCGCGTCGGGCGACCAGGCGAGGATCTTGGGCGCCGATGGGGGGCCGATCCACGTTGTGATTGTCGTGGGCGTAAGTGGTTGCACTAACGCGATGGCTCCATTGCAGAGTGCCACCGCCACCTTCGAACTGTGGGTCTGTCAAGATAACGGCTCTGGATCTCTTTCGGTGGTGACCGTGGGCAATTGCCGTCTGTCCATATTAGATACTGGTGCTGGTGTGATGCTGATCAGCTTGCGAGCATTGTGTTCGCAGGGTTGTCTCCGCTGGTGATCGCAGACGTGACGGATGAGGGTGACTGGACACGGGTTCGTGCGCGGACGCCGGACGCGGCAATGTGCCGGGACTGCGGCGCCCGTGCAGTGCGGGTGCACGGCTATCACGAGCGGACGCTGCGGGATGTGCCCGTAACGCGCGCCGGGTTCAGGTCGTGGTGCGGGTACGCCGATGGATCTGCCCGACCTACGGCTGCCGCCAGACCTTCCGCGAGCAGATCCCCGGCGTCCTGGAGCACCGCCAGCGACGCACGACCCGCCTGACGGCCCAGATCGGCGCGGTCGCGCGGGAACTGGCCGGGCGCGGCACCGCCCGGCTTCTGCCGGCGCTGGCGATGCCCTTGTCCCGTCACACCGCCGTACGGACGCTGCTGCGTACGCCCGTTGGCGAGCAACAGATTCCGCGGGTTCTCGGTGTGGATGACTTCGCGTTGCGACGACGGCACCGCCACGCCACGATCTTGATCCCGCCCCAGGCCCCGTGGCGCCAGCAGAAGCGCGCATACAACCCGCAGATGCGTCACAGGTTCGCGTTTTTACTCGTTGGGGTCCCATTCTGCGAGCTGCTCCATCGGCTTGGTGTCTCCGGTGGTCTCCAGACCGTCGAGGGGGACGCGGTCGTAGAAATAGAGGACCAGTTCGCTCGCTGCGCCTCGCATCGCCATGTCGCCCGGTTCCGCGTCGGCGGCGAGGTCGTCGCAGCGGACGCCGTCGGCGTTGAGGGTCAGGCGCCAGGAGCGGCCCTCGGTCGTGTGCAGGTCGATGGTCGCCGGCGTGAACGGCCAGGGGACGGTCGTCGCCGAGACGGTCGTCAGGAACTCGTCGACCCCCTCGACCGCGACGTCGGTCGGCAGCGGCTGTGCGGCTCCCTGGGTGAGCTGGGCGTCGTACGTGTGGACGGCGAACTCCTGGATCTGATGCCGGGCCACAGCTCCGCTGGTCTGCGGGGCCTGCGAGCGGCCCCACCACGTCCAGCAGCCGCGGTCCGGGCCGGCCTCACGCATCGCGTCGAGCATCAGCTCGGTCGACTCGGCGAGCCACGCGTCCATGGCTGCGCGGTCGCGGGGCGCGGTCGGCGCGCCCTTCGGGTCCGTCCTGGCCGGTGGCTGTGCGCCCGGGCCCGCCGCGACGATGGCGGCCTGACGGCGGCGACCGTCGCCGAGGTGCTGCGCCAGTTCGCGCAGCGTCCAGTCCGGGCAGGTCGGGACCTGGACATCAAGGTCGGGGGCGGACGCGATCGCGGCCCGGAACGCGGCCGAGCGGTCTTCGATCAGCCGCAGGACCTCGGGAAACTCCAGCATGTTTTGCACGTCGGTGGTGTATCACGGCACGACGGCCCCCGGATAGCGAATTTGTCGGACGAACGATTCGACAGCGGGGCGGAGCGCCGGCGCCGAAGCGTCCTGAAGCTCCGCACACTCGCTGGTCGACCTACGAAGTCGCTCCCAGCAATCAGTGTTCGGTCCGACGGGGCCAGCGCGATCGGAGTGAGACGAGAGCTGGTGCGCGATAGCCTGCGCCCGTGAAGGTCTATCCCCTCTGGCACGTCAGCCACCAGAACGAAGCCGGCCCCGACAACGAGACGATTCACGTCGACGACGACGGCGTGTTCATCGACGAGCAGGACGGCGACGACGTCAAGCTGCTCGGCATCTACTCCTCCGAGGCCGCGGCCGAAGAGCGGATCCGCCGCGCGCGCCTCCTGTCGGGCTTCGCCGACGAGCCAGACTGCTTCCAGATCGGAGAGTACGACCTCGATGAGGACCACTGGACCGAAGGCTTCGTCCGCGAGCCGTTCTAGGCCCTCCTGCGCGGACGCGTCTACGGCCCGGCCACGTGGGAGCGGCGATCGCGCAGAAGCCGGTCGACTCTCGCCGGCGGCACCGGCATGGTCGCCTGACCGAGCACCATGCCCGCCTCCCATCGGGTGGAGACGTGCAAGGCTTCGAAGATGCGGCTCACGTCGCTGGTCACGGTGCGTGCCGACACACCCAGCAGCCGAGCCACGGTCGCGTCCTTGGCTCCGGCCGACAACAGGGAGACCACGTTCAGCTGGCGCTCGGTCAGCTCGACGACCCCGGGAATGTCTCGAATCGGCACGGCCACATCTTGGACGCGAACCCAGAGATCACAGAAGGCCTCGATGAGATCCGGGTCGTCGCACAACCAGGCTGTCGGCTTCCCCCGGACACTCAGCGGGCCAGGGAACAGGGCCAGCCGCTCATCGATGACCAGGCCCGCGATGTGGACCGGCGCCACCCAGGTATCCGGATGGCACGCGGCGAGCAGCGAGAGGTGCACCGCCGGCGCGGTGATCATATGGCCCCTGATCCCCCGCAGGCGGGTGCGCTGGTTGGGTTCCCGCTCCCGGCGCAGCGGATCGAAGAAGGTACGCGGCTGCAGGTTGAAGATCGACGACTCGGTGATCCGTTCCAAAGCGGGTAACCGGCTGTTGATCTCGGAGAGTCCCTCGGCGAACAGGCGCATCCGTCCCTGCGGAGCTCCCGCGTACATCGCGTCGGCCACGCGGCGCGCGACCTCCGCCCTCAGCGCCCAGGATCGGGCGGTGAGGTCAGGCGGCTCTGTCGTCATCTCGGCGGCACCTCTGCAGCTCCTCCCCCGCTCGGCACGCAGATAAATTACTGGATATCGCTCCGGCGCCTTCGGGCAGTAGGTGACGATCGCCGCCCGCCTGCTCCCAGCCGGAATGCAGCTGGGAGCAGGTCGCGTACGGGTCAGTTGATGCGGACGCAGGCGCGGCCACGCTGACTGCCGTTGGTGAACACGTACGCGCAGGCGTACCCGTTCTTGGCCCAGCCTTTCCCACGCCACGCGGCGACCACGGCGGTCTTGTCCGTGGCGAGACCCGGAGCCGAAACGCAGCCCGTGTTGGTGTACGCCCGCTCGGTGTACCAGGGCTTGCTGTTCGTGTCGAGGTAGACCCAGTTGATGTAGAAGTTGCAGATGATGTCGCCGCCGTACAGGTAGATCTTGGCAGTCTGGGAATCGATCGTATTACCGTCGCCGGCCACGTAGTGGTAGATGTACCCGTTGTCGGTGCCGGCGATGTAGCCGGTGGTGCTGCCGCTCGCGTACGCCCCTTGGGTTGTCGTTGCTAGCAACCCAGTCGTGGCCAGAATCGCCGCGACGGCGAGCTTTTTGAGGCTTGTCATGAGGGCCTTCCCTTCCGAATGGACTGGTCTGGCCACACTTCTACGCCCGCGACTCCACCGGACCCTATCCTCTCTGCGGAAAGTAGCAGAGGACTTGACAGCGACGTGCGCATGCCTGGCCGACGTGGATCTCCAGCCGCTCTCCTCCATGGTGAGCGGGTTCGTTCAGTTCTCCCATTCGAGGCGCACGACGGCCGTCGCCTCGGCGCCGACTCTCGCCAGAACGCTGGACAGCCCGCTGTTCTCCACTGCCAGCTTGATGCCGAACTCGACGCCGTAGCGGCGTGGCGGATCGGGCATCGTCGCGCGCACGGAGTCCGCGAAGAATTCCGCGACCGCCGAGATCTGCTCGCGGACGTCGTCGAGCCGGAACCGTGGCCCGTGGCCCGCGTCACCTCCGGATGCCATCGCCACCTCGGCCTTGATCGTGCGCCCGCTGGGCAGTTCGATCTCGACGGTCCGCACGCTCTGGTCTCCCATGTGGTCCTCCGGCTGGTATTCGATCGCCGTGCCGACTATTGCGTCGCCACGGCAAGATACACAACGATATCCGTGGTCGTCGTCGTGGCGGGCGGACGCGAGGGGGAATATCATGGCCTTCCGGGTGTCGTCCTTGACCGACCTCGCCCGGTTGTCGACGGTGTCGGTATGGGACGGTCCGGCGTTCCTCGGGTCTGGTTTCTTCATCGAGCGGGGCTTGGTCGTCACGTGCGCACATGTCGTCCAGCGCGCTCCCGACACGATCCGGATCCAGTGGCAGGACAGTGATCACACAGCCACCGTCCTGGTCCGCGATCCGCCTGATCGCGGTGACAGTGGCTACTACGACTTTCCGGACCTGGCGTTTCTGCGTCTTTCCGGACCGCTGCCGGATCACCCCTGGGCTCGGCTGTCGACCAACATCGAGAACCGGCCGACCACTGTGCCGGTGGTGATCAACGGATTCAGCCTCAATACCGCCGACGTGGGCGTGGCACCGACCAGCCTCCGGCTCGAAGTCACCGGCGACGCCGGCCGATACTTTCGGGTCAAGGGCGACGAGATACCAGACGGCGTCAGCGGCGCGCCGGCCATCGACGAGCGGACCGGTCTCGTGTACGGGGTGGTCAAAGCGTCGCAGGACTATGGCGCACCGCGCGGCGGCTCGCTGATCAAAGCGGCTGAGGTCACGCTGCGGCGCAGCCGGCACAGTCACAGACTCGGCGAACCGGTCGAGCCGGGACCATCGCCGGTCCGGCCGGCACCGGGCACGCCGTTGTACGGGCTCGTGGCACAGCAGCGCAAACGCGCCGAGCAACTGCCGTACTCACTGGTGCAGGACGAGCGGATTCCACCGCTGTCCTCCTTGTACGTCCGGCAGCGTGCCACCACCCGCCGCCTCACCGCGACCGGACCGGGCACGGTGTCCGTACAAGAAATGCTCTACCAGCATCGCAACGCACTGATCGTCGGCGGGCCGGGGGCCGGCAAGTCAGCGCTCGTACAGCACATCGTCGCCGAGACGAGCGGCTGGTGGCTCGCCGACAGCGAGGCGTTGCCGCCATACGGTTCCGTGATCGCCGTCCGCATCCCGGCGCCCAGTCTGCTGTTCGACGGTTCGCTGGCCGAGTTGGCCGCCCACGCCGCCACGGCGGACCTGTACCTGCACGACAGGCTCAGCCCGACGATGTTCGAAGTTGCTCCGCTGCCAGGCGTCGACTGGCTGATGCTGGTCGACGGGCTTGACGAGATCTTGGAACGCGACATCCGCGAGAAGCTGATCAGCGCGCTGTCCGATCGCGTCGCCGAGCTGGGGTCGCACTGGCGATTCGTGGTCACCAGCCGGCCGCTGCGCGAACACGAGTTCGCCCGGCTGCACGAAAGCCTCGTCGACGACGTCGGCGACGAGCGTCTGGGCGAGTACGAGCTGAGCTTGTTCGATGCGGCTGGACTGACCGCGTTCGCCCGCCGATGGTTCGTCGTACGCACGCCGCATGACGCTCGGCGGCAGGCTTTGGGCTACCTTCGCCGGATCGTCGACAGCAGGATCGGCCCGCTGGTCAAGGTTCCGCTGCTGGCCACCGTCGCGGCCGTGGTGTATGAACATGATCCGCTTCGGGCTTTGCCGGTCGACCGCACCGGCCTGTACGCCCAGTTCGTCGACGGGCTGCTCTACCGACGGCGCACACAGACCAACCTCGAACAGCGGTTAAGGCAGCGGCTCGCCGCGTACGGTCGGCCGGCTGCGGATCTGGCCACCAGGCTGGCCGAAGGCGGCGAGGAATGCCTGGAGTTCGTGGCCGCACATCGGATGGACGGCGACGAGCGAAGCTGCGTCGAGCTGGTGATCGCCTGGCTGGATGTACCTCCCCACAGCCCGATGGCCGCCGAGCTGCCCGACGTCGTGCGCGATTACCTGCTCAGCACTGGCTTGCTGATGCTGCGCGACGGCGAGCCGGAATTCATCCATCAAGGCTTCGGCGAGTATCTCGCGGCCGGCCGCCACGTCCGGACTGGCTTCGACCGCGGCGCCTGGCTGCGCCGAGTTCGCTCGTCCGAAATGGATAATCTTCGGCTCTTCGCGTTGTCCCGGTGGTCGCGTGAGCCCGGCAACGACGCGATCGGTGTGCTGCGGCAGCTGGCGCGGCCCGGCTGGACGTGGACGTATCCGCACCTGGAGAAGTACTGTGCCGTACTCGCCGACGGCACGCCGATCGACTCAGCCGGGGCGGAGTCGGCCGCTCGGACGCTCGTCACGGCGGTCCGCCGCATGCGCCCGCAACTGGGCCTGCGCCAGGAGTTCCTGCGCGATGTCCTCACCGTCGCTACGGTCCGCCACGGTGCACCGGCCGTGGCGCGGCTGGCGATGTCCCGGGCGACAATCGCCAAACGGATCGCCGCCGCGCAGGCATTGGCCGATGGGCCAGGCGACTACCGGGATGAGAGCCAAGAACTGCTGCGGCGCATAGGAAGCGATCCGCGCGTACCTACCGAGGACCGCCTGTTGGCCTGGTTCACCGCCGCCGAGACCGCTGACG
This sequence comes from Hamadaea flava, assembly GCF_024172085.1. Lineage (NCBI taxonomy): Bacteria > Bacillati > Actinomycetota > Actinomycetes > Micromonosporales > Micromonosporaceae > Hamadaea > Hamadaea flava. The sequence continues at coordinate 768,100 of NZ_JAMZDZ010000001.1, forward strand.
GCCATGCGCAGTGGGGCGCCCGATCGTTGCTCGACGCCGTCGCGGCGACGCCCAGCCTGGCGGTGCGAATGCGGGCCGCGGCTCTCCTGGACGGCTTGGGTCTGGCAGCGCAGACCCGGCAGGCACTAGTGGAACGGGCCACGTGCCCGACGCTTCCGCTGGCTGAGCGCAATGAGGCGCTGGAGCTGCTTCCCGCGCTGTCGACACATGCCCCCGGAGGAAACACGGATCACTGGACGCGCCAGGCGACAGGACTGGCCACCTTGGCCGCCAGCGACAAGGCTACGCTCCTGCACCGCCTCAGTGCGGGCTTGAGGCTCGTCGCCGAGGACGATCCCGGCGTCGCCGAACCGATTCTGGCGGGGATCGTCGGCCAGCCGATCAGCTGGCTGGCGCGGCTGTCAGTGGTCACCGAGCTGCGGCACGACCGCCGAGAGGACCTCGCCGAGCAGGCCCGATCCATGCTCATGAACGATTTCACCGCCACCGCCGATGAGCGAATGGTCGCCGCGCTCACGTATCCGAACTACCTTACCGACCACGCCATGGCTCTGCGTTGGACAACGGAGGCCGACCCGGCGCTGCGGCTGGCCGGATTGCGAGTCCTCAACCGGATCGGGCACGCCGAGAAGGCAGTGTCGATCGCATGTGGATGGATCCACGATCGCGGCGAGAGCTTCGGCTTCCGGGTTGACTCAGCGCTCGCCCTGGCGCGCAGCGTCGGGCGCTATGAGCTGGCCCAGGACACGTTGCGCGCCCTCGCCGCCGACGCTTCACTGCCGCGCCGCCACCGCTGGCGGGCGTGGCTGGCGGTGGGCGCTCTGGTCCAGGACGACATCACCAACACACTCTGTGTGGGCTCGGCCGATGCCGCCTACTGGAGCCAGTTCCCCAACCGTCCCACGTTCCGCTCGCGCGTACCGATGGAGTTCGTGCAGCCCGAAGCTGAGCCCGAGCGGCCCGCCGAAGACGATCCGCTCGCGTCGTCCGCCGCTGCGGGGCCGCCCGGCCGCCCCGGGCGCATCCCGCGGCAGATCCGCCGACTGCTGCGCGGAACCGCCCCGGCCATGAGGCGCTCGGCGACGACCACCCCAGCCGGGCTGGACGGCCAACTCGCCCAGGCTCGCGAATCCCTCATTCGCCGTGCCGAAGAATTGCGCCTCTATACCCTGTCCGAAGCCGGGCGGCGGGGCCGGGTACCGACGCACGACCGGCTCACCGGAGCCCTCGGCACGGACGCCGCGCGACGCGCCGATGCCGCGCTCGTGACCCTGCTCTGCGAACCGAGCCTGACGGACGACATGCGGCGTCGGCTGGGCCGCCGTACGCGGGGCAAGAAGCCGGGTTGGTGGGCTCGGCTGGTGGCCGACGGCGACCCGGTCTCGCTGGCCCTGGCCTGGGCACTCCGGCCGTTCGCCGAGCGGGAGAGCGCCACCGCCCGGCCGCCGGCCTACCGGCACCGCCTACGCGCCCTCGGGCGAGGGGTGTACGCCGACGCGCTCACCATCACAACGGCGATCGTGTACACCCTGTTTGTCACAACGGTCGCGTGCGCGGCAGTCGCCGTTCTGAAGGGCCCGTCGGGCCACGACATCGCGCGGATGGCCACGGCGGCGGAGGTGGCCGTACTCGCGCCGGCAGCGATGGTCATGGCGGCGCTGCTGATCCGGCCGCATCGTCCGCGCCGCTCGCGGTATCTTGCCAGCCGGATCGGGCTCGTTTCGGGCGTACTGGTCGCTGCGAGTGTCGCGGGTGGACGGCCGGTGACATCGCCGTTCGCCGCCACGTTCCAGGACTGGGTGCGGCCGGCACTGACCTGGGCCAACGATGTAGCCATGCCGTACCTGCTGGCCACCGCCTGGCCCGGCTGGGTACAGACACGAGTGGCCGACTTGGTCGATCTACGGATCGTCATACCGATCGCCTGCGCCCTGGCCGTCCTCGGCGCGTATCGCAACATGGCCGCGGGACCGGCCTTTGTTCCGGCCGCTCGGCGACGCTGGTACGTCACCGCGCTGCGGCTAGCGGCCATGATCGTCACGATCGCAGTGATCTGGCCGTAGCCATCCCAAGGAATGCAGGAACGGCATATCCATCGATGGGATATGCCGTTCGTTTTTGGGGTGGGCCGGCCGGATGCGAAGCGAATCCGCGACTGGGTCAGGCACACGGATCAGCCCGGTACGTGCCGACCCTGGCCCTTACCCGCCGAAGGACGCCCACTCGAAGCCGGGCTCACGCATCGGCAGCAGGACGGACCGGTCAATGGCCCCCACCATGATCTCACAGAGATCACCATCGTCCTTAGCCTCGCGCGCGCTCCATGCCGAACGAGGTTGCGCCTGGGGGCCGGCACAGACCGCCACGACAAGACCGGAACCGACGTAGAGCGAGGTCTCGTCGCGGGGCCAGCGCATTGGCCGGAGTGGTACTCGCCGCAAGGGCTCAACCAGACGCCGAGCCTGTTCCGCGGTCACCTCCGCAGAAGCATGAAACGGCAATGTGCGCGTCACATTGACGAGCACGTGCTGCATCAAGTACGCGCTGAGCGGCTCACGCTCGACGACCGGCTCGTCGGCCACCCCCAGGTAGAGGACCTGTGGATCGGGTTGTGCTGGATCGATGGCGATCCCCCACTCGGTCGCAAGGTTGGTGCCCACAACGATTAGCCCGTCCGGGACCGGCTGCCACCCATCGAATGGGTCGTGGTCGGCGGTACGCACCTTGTCAGCGGCCAGCACCTCGTTGACGCCACTCAGGATGCTGTTACGTCCCGCCGCGACACGGTAGAACTCGTTCAGCGGGGCGGGCAGCGGAACCGGCGACGAGGCGGGCTCGCCGGTCGCCGAGGGAACGTCGGCGTACCAGGTGTCGACGAACGCCCGCAGCGCGGCGACCGGATCCCCGGGAAGCAAAGTCACCCAACCCAGGTCGGGCAGGTGCTGCGAGCGCACCACGGGCCGCACCAGGTCGAGAAGGTCGAACGGCAGCCGGTTGACGATCTTCATTCCGCAGTAGGCCATCAACTCCGGCCGCTCGAACGATTGCCAGCTGCAAAGGAACTCGAGTGGACCCAGCGGCAGACAGCCTTCGGCGAGTCGCACAAAGCCCACGAATCGTAACCCGGTAGCGGATCGGCGGTCGATCGCCAGTCCGGCCTCGATGGGAATCGGCTCGCCGCGTAACGCGATCTCGTCGGCACTCTGCACCGCGGTGCCGTCCGGCCGGTCGCCGGGCTCAAGGATGATCACCATCGTGTCCAGCCCGATCGCGTACGACACCGTGTCGAGCGTCAGCACGACCGCCCCCGGGCCGGCTTCGGCGAGGGCCGTCACCTCCGGGACCAACGACCAAGATCCATACATGGCGGCCAGTGTAAAGGACCAGGTCAGTGAGGTCGACCGGGCAAGCCTGCACGCTCGCACGCCTCATGTCGCAAGGAAGCGACGATCCATCAAGTACCGAAGAGTCACCTCGTTGGCCACAGTGGACTAGTTGAGTCGCGATCCATGCGGCTGCGGCTGACGTGCGTACGCCGAGAACTGTCCGGCTTCTATCGCCGCTATCTCACCGACAGCGTCGAAGGGCTGCGGACCCGGTCCAAGCGGCCCAAGACCAGCCCGAATGTCACCCACGCCGACATCGTCGGAAAGATCATCTACTTACGGCAGCATCAAGGGCGACCCAGCCGCGGGCGACCATATCGGCTACGATACGGGCGAAGCGCGGAATCATCGTCCGCTTCGCGTCAATCCTGAGGCCGGACGGTATAGCCGTTGTGCCGGTCTAGACCCACCGCTGGCACGCACGGAACTCAACCATGATGCGCACCATCGCAGCCTCCTCGTACCCCGTGATGATCACTGCATGCTCTTCGTCGGCCAATGCCGGCCACCTTCCCATGCAATCAGCATGAACCCCAGACGCGCCGCGCCATTACCCGATGCGGTCCGCGTACACAAGGGCGCGCTACTCGGCGGTATAGCGCGAAGCGCAGCGCACGCCCGATCTTCGGCATGAGGGGACCGGTGCTGCATGGCGGTGGCCGGTCAGATCGAGGGGTACCCTAGCTGGCCATATGGAGCTCCAGCGCCTCACTGAGGGCGTCGCTGACACGGTTGTTGACACCGGCGACGAGGTGTCCCATAGCTTGATCAATCAACGCTCGGATCAGCCTTCGCGTGTCTTGGCTCGGATCGAGGGCGACCAGCCGCCGCTCGAGTGAGACGCTGTGTGTCAGCACCGGGACCACTTCCTCCTGGAACTGCACGGGCCCGTGGCAGAGCACCGAAGCGCGGATGGCTCGGCGGCGCATGAGCAGCCCTAGCTCGGCCAGCCGGTCCTGGCCTCGCGCGGGCGAGTCGGTAATCGCCGCGATTGCTTCATCGATCGCGGCGAGGCCCGCGCGGTACGCCTGCCGGACACTAAAAGACCAGTGGTGAAAGCTCAGCCCGGGAACCGGTTGAAGAGGCTGGTCCGGGTCGACGCCAACAGGGACCGGTCTAAAAGCTTCGGACCGCTCATCCCGAGCACCAGATCGGGCGAACAGCGACGCTTGGACAGCCTGATCAAAACCGAAATTGACGCGCGTACTCTCACGCGGACGCTGATCGCAGGCCGCCACAGCCTCCCGAAGAAGTCCGCGCGCCTCGTCGGGGTGGCCGGAGTCGGTAAACCGCAGTGAGGATCCCGCAGCCCAGAGCACCCAGGTTGCCAGCCATGCCGGCCCGGCTTCGGACATCCGGCGTTGCAGCGCGAGGGCCTCGCGCTCGAACTCGAGGCTCGCGTCTGTCTGCCCGGCCAGGTCGAGATATATCGCCATGTCCAACAATGCCCACATGACACTACTGGGCTGCGGATAGACACCATGCGCCCCCCGCGCCCGGTAGCTGTCGACCACCTCGAGCTGCACGGTCGCGGCATCCGCGAACTGCCCGACCTCGGCCAGGGTGCACGCAAGTTCCATGAGGATTTTCGGGTCAGGCTCCAGCGGCCTCCGGGCGGCCCGGCGGGCGAGCGCCGCAGCCTCCTGGCGTGCGGCCAGAGCGGGACCGTCGGCGTACGCGAATGAATACTGCAGGCCGAGTAAGGACAGCGCCCGCGCCGCGTTGTTGAGGTGCTCTGCTTCCCCGCCTGCGGCCAGGCTTCGATAGATGCTGACGGCCTCCTCGAAGTACGCAACGCCCTCCGGTGGATTCTCACGGTTGATCTGCCAGCCGAATCTCACCAGGCAACGAGCTAGTTCAGGCAGACCATGGTCCGGCCGAAGCCGGGCCAGCCTCCGATGCTCGGCGATCATCTCCTCAGTGACCCGCTCGACCCGCACGAGCCCCACCGTCCCTCGCAGCCAGATACCGGCAACGGTATCCGCACACCGCACAGCTTGAACACCATGATCAGATACGCGCTCATCCGCAATCGGAGGTTCGCTACGGGTGGCCCGCTCATCGGACGGGCACAGAACCCGCAACGGCCAAGCGCTCCCCCGCCAGCCTGCACCCAACCACAGGGAGCAGGCTGAGCGCGGTCTGACCCTGAAACCGCACCGCACAACGCACGGCGCGGATCATGCGCAGCCACCGTCTATCGGCAGGTCAGCCGCTATAGCCAGCCGTCCGCCAGGGGAGCAGTTTAAGCGTGTCGCCCTGGAGATCGACCTGCACCTCGACCGTGTTTGAGCAGCTCAGCAGATGTAGGTTCGTGCGGTTGGGTACGCGTTTCGACCATCGAGGACGGCTTGATCGCGGGGCACCAACCTGCGCCCGTCGTCGTGGTCGCCCAGGCTCGGTTGCGGATCCGTCCCAGCACATGCACGACAGCCGGTCTTGGTTACTCGGTCATCCCGGTTATAGTCGGCGACGCCTCGGTGCCCGTGCCAGCGACTCACATACCGATGACAGGAAGTTCCCGCTTCGGAACCTTTGTAACGCCCGTTCCGGCTCATCGGGTGACGTTGCGTCTGGAAGAATCTCAGTCATGAATCCGGTGATATCAGTGATGCTGGCGGTCGCGGACGCCGACGAGGCCGCGCGCTGGTACGAGCGGGCTTTGGGCGCGCGCCAGCTGTGGAACCTTGGTGGTGTGGTCGGACTCGAAATCGAAGGCGCCCCGTTCTTCCTTGGGCAGCCCGAGGGCAATGGCTGGGATACTCCGAGCGTCCTCGGCAACCGAACCGTGCGCATCGAGGTGTTCGTCGACGACCCGGACGCGTTCATTGCCCGCGCGACGACCGCCGGCGCGGATGGCAGCGTTGACGTCATCCGAGACCACGAGACCCCGTGGGGCACGCACCGCCAGGGCGGCTTCATCGATCCGTACGGCCACCTGTGGCTCGTTGGTGACCGGTCGCCGCTCAGCTCTCATCCGTGACCCGCACTCGGCGTCTCGATCCTTGGCGGACACCGCCGGGACACTGATTCGCGGGCTCAAGTCAGCCGCAACACCGACGTAGTACACGTCGCCTTGCAGCGCTTCAAAGGTAGGCCCTGGCACGTTATCTCGCGCGAAGACACGCAGAGCTTCTGCGCTATAGAATGCGACCCGCTGCCGCCGGATATGAGCGCTGGACTCGGAGCAGGTGGCGGCGTCCGGCCCGCTCGAGGTCACCCGATGAGGGCCCCCAAGACTCCGAGTAGCGCGGTTCCGCCTACCACTCCCAATAGGATCCAACGGGCTCGTACGGCGTTGCGTGCGCGATAAGACAATGCGGCGAGCAGGAACAGCACTCCGGGAACTCCCCAGATGCCCCAGGTGGCGCCGAAATTGAACCAGCCTTCCGGGCTCATGTTGCTGATGCCCTTGTCGATGGGGTGCATCGCACCGGTAAGGATCAGGCCCTTCACCACGGTCTCGGCTACCGGGTACACCAATTGGACGGCTGCGCAGCCCCATAGTCCGGCGAGAACCATCCACGACGGGATCCGCCCGCCCCACTGTTGCACCGATGCCAACGCCAAGGCGACGGTGAGCATCCGCAAGCAGATCGCCAGGATGACCACACCGTTGTCGTTCCAGGAGGTGCCGTGGGTCATGTTCCACAACACGGCCGCTCCCGCGACAACACAGAACAAGCCGATGTACGTGGCGGCGGCCAGTGCGGGCCACCGCCGCGTCGGCGGCTGCGGACTCGTCACCATAATTGGGGCTTGCGGGGCCGGCACACTTTTGATCGACATGACACTATATTCGTGGTGCAGATCGCTGCGGCCCATCAGTGATTACCCTGACGTTCGACCTACTTCCGAACAGGGTCTACCGCACCCATGGAGAAGCCATACCGGAGTCAGTAGGTTATTCATGAGACAGGCGTCGATGGGTCTGCTCGGGGCTGCCTAATCGACTTATGACGCGTGTCGCGACTGGACGCAGCGGCCGGTCGCGCGTAGATCACCGGGGTTGTGTCGACCACCGTAATCAGCGCAGACCGGTCGCTGCGCGTTGAGACTATGACCGGCCTCGCCCGCGATCAAGTAGATGACCTCGTCCGCCAGCTCGCCGGCCACGGCCTGTGGTCGGTGCAGCGCCGCCGCGCCCTAGATCCGTACCGATCCGTTCTGGTGGTGCTGCTCTACCTACGCCACAACCTGTCGCAGCACTTGCTGGCCGAGCTGTTCGGCTGTTCCCAGCCGACCATCTCCCGCCTGGTCACCTCGTTGATCCCGGCGCTGACCCGGGTGCTCACGCCGCTGACCAACCAGATCACCGAACGCGAGCTGCGCTCGACGGTGCGCGTTGACGGGTTCCTAGTGCCGATCGGCGACCGGCGCAAGAACACCTACGCATCGGGCATGTACTCCGGCAAACGCCACCGATGCGGATTCAACGTGCAGGTGGTCGCCTCCTGGCGCGGCCGCGTCGTGCTGACCGGTGACCCAATGCCCGGAGCGATGCACGACGCCCGCGCCTGGCGGGAATCCGGTCTGGCGCAACGGTTCGAAGGCCGCCTACACGGCGACGGCGGACCCGGCGGGTTCGCCGACACCGGCTACATCGGCACCGGCCTGCTCGTTCCTGAGAGGCGCACCGGACCAGAGCCGCTCGGCGTGCACGCCCGCGAGTTCAACAAGATGATCGCCTCGCAACGAGCCTGCGTCGAACGCGCTATCGCGCACCTCAAGAACTGGCGGGTCCTCGCCTACGGCTACCGCCGACTGATCTCCAACTTCCCCGCCACCCTCGCAGCCGTCACCCAACTCGAGGTCTACCGGACATCGACGAGCGTCTCGTAAAGGCGTTCTCAGACACGCGGAGAGGTCCTCCTGAACTCCTGTGCGCGCCGCAGGAACCAGCCTGCCACGATCTCGCCCAGCTCAGATGAAGAGCCTGCCGCCTCCACCACCCGCATCTGAGGATCACTCATATCGATCTCGCATTGGGAATAACGGATCTCCGCATCCCAGTTCAAGCCGCCCGGGCTCAGACCGCCGAGCACCCTGCTGTCGCTGTAGTCGACTCGAAGGGTCTGCTCAATGTGATCCGTGGCCAGATCGACGTGAAGAAGCATCCAGATCCCGTCGTCGTCCTCGAACATCCATGCCTGCGTGTCGGGCTTGGTCACCCCAACGCGTCCCAAGCCATCCGACAGGTCGCGAACCCGGTGCAGGAACTCGCGTTCGTGGTCAGTCCGCGGCTCATGCTCGCTGGAGAACCACTCGTCGTCGCTGATCATCGTTCCCATCACATCGCTCGCCGCCTGGCACATGCCCTACCTATGACAGACGTGGTTGAACCACACGCACGCTTAACAGTCCACCGTCGGCCCTCGACGATCGCGGACCAGGCGGGTTCGCTGACGCCGGATACACCGCCACGGACTGCCGGTGGCCGAAGAACCTACCGCCCATCGTCGCGCATGGCTACCGACGCCGAACATCGACGCACCTCTCATGAATTACTCACTCAGCCGCAGCTCTCATGATTTGCGTCGACGTACTACGCACTCTTCTCGGCACGAGAGGACGTTCGCCTTAGAGATCATCAGCCTCGCCGTCCTCGGGTCACGATCCCCCGCGTGACGAGCGAACCGACCGTTCATCGGACCAACCTCAGGCATCGGCCAGACAACCCGCCCCGGAGGGAGCAGTCCGACAGGCCATCGACCCTGAACCCGGCACCACCCAACCGCGATTTGAATCACGGGCATCCACTATCAATCGGCAGGTCAGCCGCTATGGCCAGCCGCCCCGCAGGGGGATGTGCTCCACTAAGGGGACCTTTTGTCCGATTTTATTCCCGATTTGCCCGACTGCGGCTTTTCAATCAGGTGCACCTTGACCAGGGCAAACGTCTCGCAGTTCGCTATCAATGTCGATGCGCAGGTTCAGTTCACGCTGACACCCCGATGGATCACCGAGAGCGTGGCTGCGAAGGTCTCGCTCGCGGCTACAACGGATGCACAGTCAGCGGCACCGTGGCTGAGGCAGGTCCATGCGATGATTTCTGCTTGCCGCATCGCGGGTCGACTGGCAGCATGACGGACGTGATCAAAAGAATCGAGTCTTCTTTCCGCTCGTGAGCGTGACAACCGAGCCTGGATTGCTCGGATCCCAGATGAGCTTGTTCGAGCACGCGCTGCGTCTGCATCAGCAGCATCCGAACTCGGCTATACCGCGTGACGGAGAACCCTTTCCCGACGACGAAGCCCATCGTCGGCGACGGCGACCACGCAAGCAGGTAGAGCAGCGTCTGATAGGCGCTGGGGTTGCGGAAGTTCTGGACGCACACTTCACGAGCGCAGACGCACCACCGGCCGAACTTGCCGATGCGTTCCATGACCTCGATGTCCCGATCCACCGCAACGACCACATCACCGCTGCCGCGCTACGCGCCGACCGTGAGCGCGTGCGTCGCGCAGGCCGGTGGCTGGTCCGGCATAGTACCGACCGATGCTCAGCTACGGTCGGGCTAGCGCTGCTCGCGGCAGATTGGGCGGAGGAAGACATCCCGCTGATCCAGACCATTGGTCTGCTATCGCACCGGTTCGGCCCGTTAGCCGCTGATGCCCTGCGACGACGTCGAGGCGGCGAAGAGGCGCTTTTATGGCTGGCCCAGCGAGTCACCGGCTGGGGGCGGGTCTACGTTATCGAGGCACTTTGCCGTAATGGTGCCTACGCCTCGCGTCATTGGCTGTTGCGTCACGCCTGCGACGGGGACTTCCTCAACGGATACTTCGCTGGGCAGGTCGCCACCGCTACACACCTCCACGAGGCGATCGTCGGGACCGACGTGGACGACGAGTTAGTCGACCACACCGGCCGATTGTTGAAGATCATGGCAGACTGCGGCGGGATGGGCATGACGCTGGATCATTACCCGCCTGCGAGCATCGTCCTTGCCTCGCATGCGGGCCACCTCAGCGCGCAGGCACCGACGGTGGGCAGGTATCTCGATGCAGCTGTCATCGCTGATCACCTGGCGGAGAAGCCTTCGGAACGTCTCGGCTGCAGCGTCGAACAGCGCGACCATCTGGTACAGCAGTACCTCGCCGTCCTTGATCGGCAGGACTGGTGTGACACCGTACGGTCCGGCCTTGACCCGACCAGCGACTACTTCGCCTGGTTTGCGGAGAACATCGCAACGCGTCGACGGCTGCGCGCGTTCATGGACCTGACAGGTGACGGCCGATGAATCATGATAATGATCATCGCCTTATCGAAGCGGTGAAGGCTGGCGATGAAGTCGCAGTCGAGCAGGCACTGGCCAACGGCGCCAACCCGGATATCGCGGTTGCCCGGTTTCGAGGATCGGTACTGGTCGAGGCCGCACGCACCGGTCGGTTGCCGATTGTGCGATCGCTGCTGGACGCCGGTGCTCGTGTGGGGTGCATTGACGGCTATGCCGCGACTCCGCTGCGGGTCGCGATGCTTGAAGCGCATGCCGATGTGATGGGCCACCTCATCAACCACGGAGCGCTCGCGGCTGAACCAGTAAACAGAGCCAGTGTGCTGACGGATGCGATCTCGTACACCGCGTTCCGTCCGACAGCGGCGGCTGTCGCGACCCTCCGTGTGCTGTTGGAAGCGGGCGCAGTTCCAGGCGCGAGCGAAGAGGCACCCCTCATCACTGCGGTTATGGGCCCGGTGGCGCCGGTGGTACTACGCCTTCTTCTCACCCACGGAGCAGACCCCAACCAGCGGCGCTCGGACAGCTCACCTGCGGTCGTCATCGCTGCCCGCCGAGGTGACCACGCCGTGGTGGATGTACTCCTGGAGGCCGGCGCCGATGTCGACGCTTGCGACGCGCGAGGTCGGACAGCGTTGATGCACGCGGTTGAACGCAACGAGCAACGGGTCGTCGTAGCCCTCCGAGTGGCAGGCGCCTCGACCGACGTGGTCAGCGCCGACGGCATGACGGCGCTCCAGCTGGCCCGCGGCTGGCAGCGTCAGAACATCCAATTCTTGCTGGGCGAACACCACGTCGGCATGGATGACGTGCCGATCATCCGAACCACTCTGCGGGTCGCCATGACCGAGGCTCGGCTCGTCGGTGACCCGCAGATGTTCCACCTATTGGCGAACGTCATCGACATCGCGATCGACGACCTCGGCGATGACGAGTGGGAGACCAGGACGGGCTTATCCACCGAGACGGCGCAGGCTTTCGCCGCACGGCTGCGCCTGGACTTCCTCCGCGCTACCGGCGCATCCTGGCACCAGCTGGCCGCCACAGCAGACGAATTCGCCACCGCGCGCTCGGCGTTGGTCGAGCTCGCCTACGGCACTACCCGCCGGATGCCATCCAGCATGAGCAGATTGGAGATCATTGATCTTCTCGAAGAGATCAATCGCCAGCTCGGCCGATGACCTGGATCAATTGCAACGACAGCCGGCATCATCCACCAGCGCGGTTCTGGGCCCACCGCCACAGCAGGCGGCGACTCTCCGGCGTGTCCAGATTTTGAAGTCCGCGGACCGCCCAGTCTCTGAGGGCAGCGTCGTCACCGTGGAGTTCGGCCGCGAGAACGGGCAGGGCACGATCCGAGCGAGCGTCACCGATTAGTTCCAGCAGCCAGCATCGGATGCCGTGGTCACGTTCGTTGTTGAACTCTTCAATCAACTCCTCGATGTGGTCGGCCGCAATGTCACGTAGGCGGTGAAACCCGTCTTCGGCGAGTTGCGGGTTGCGGCGACGCATCAAGCGCAGGGCCTGTCGAAACTCGTTGCTCACCGGCAGAGGCTATGCCGACCGGATCTACGCTACGACCGTGGAGAACCAGTTCTATCGACGCCGCTGGAGCGAACCGCGCGGGGATGAATTCGACGAATGGGGGCGCTCGGTCTGGTACTTCGAGGTCGACGGCGAGGGTTGGCCGGTTCGGCAGGTCGAGGTGTACGACCACGGCCCCGTCCTGCGCTACGGACCCAGCCACGCGGAAGATCAGTACGGTGGGCTCGGGCAGGCGAGCCTCGACGGTTCCCACGACGACTGGAGCGCGTACGTCATCACTCGAGAAACGTTCGAGCGGGCCTGGAACTTAGCCGCGGGTTCCACGGTCTTCGGCGATCGGGCTACTGTCGCGATCGCGATCGGCGAGCCCGTGTCCGTCGGCCTTCGCGTCGTTGACATGTGGGCTGCGGGTGAACGACTAACGACGACCGACAACGTGGCCTACGTACCGTCCCTCTGCCATTACCTTCGCTTGGCTGTCATACAGGTTGACCAGCGACAGATACCGCCTTGCCCCTTCCCAGGGCTGACTCCGGAGGAGATCTTCCGACGGTTGGAGTCCGACGAGACGGGATTTCGCGAGCAGTACTGGTTCATGCAGTGGAGCGAGACCCTCGATGGCGTGTCCTGCTACGCGTACCTGGACGACGACCTGGTTGTGGTCTTCGCTCTCCGGGACGGCCGCTGCGGACCACAGGGTTCCGGCAGGGTATTCGTCGTCAGCATCCCGCCCAAGCAGTTTGTGGCTACCCTGCTGGAGGCCATCGGCGCGATCAGAAGCGGCTCCAACGGTCCCTGAGGGCCTTCGGGGGGCGTGGGCGACGTCGTCGCGCTTGTGGGCCGACGCGGTCCGGCGGCCGGAGATGCGGGCGCGCCGCCGTGGTCAGTTCACGCTCACGATGACCTTGCCGAGGGCGTGTCCCTCGCCCACCCAGGCCAGTGCCTGGGGCACCTGGTCAAGGGTGAAGGTGCGGTCGATGTGGATGCGGAGATCACCAGCGGCGCAGAGCTCGGCGACCGGTTCGAAGTGTGTCGGCCCTTCCTTCACGGCAAGCACGCCCAGCCGGCGGTGCGTGAGCCGACCGATCACCGAGCCGATCGTCAGCACGCGTAGCAGCGCTCGTACCGATCCGCCGACGCATCGGTAACGGCCACCCGGAGCCAGTGCCCGGCGGTAGGCGAACACCGACCGGTGCGCGACCAGATCGAGGATGAGATCGTAGGGACCGCTGCGGGTGAAGTCTTCGCTGCGGTAGTCGATCACCTTGTCCGCGCCGACCGACCGCATGAAGTCGAGCTTGTCGGCGTTGTCGACGCCGGTCACCTCAGCGCCGAGTCGCTTAGCCAACTGAATCGCGAACGAACCCGAACCTCCGCCGGCACCGTTGATCAGGACTCGTTGTCCGGCCGTGGCGCCGTCGGTGCCCTGCCGCGCGATGACGCCCGCTTGCGGAATCGTCGACGCCTCGGCGAAGGTCAACGCCGGGGGCTTAGGGGCCAGCGCCGATTCTGGGGCGATCGCGTACTCGGCGAAGCCGCCTTTGAGCGCGAGGTTGTCGCCATACACCGCGTCACCAGGACGGAACCGGGTGACGGTCGGACCGACCGCATCGACCCAACCCGCAATGTCTGAGCCGAGTATCCGGCGTGCCGGGAAGCGCGGCCCACCGATGCGCGAATACATCGGCGAGCCTCGTAGGGTCTCCCAATCGCTGAGGTTGACCGAGGTCGCCGCGACTTTGACGAGCACCTGCCCGACGCCCGGAGATGGCCGGGGAACGTTCTCGATCCGCAGCACATCCGGCGGCCCGTAACGGTCGTACACGACCGCCCTCATCGACATACCCTCATTCCTCCACGGCCCAGCGCCCTCCCGTCATCAGTAGCATGCCGGCACAAGCCTTTGACCGACGAGTGGCGGATGCGGGCCGGGGCCGCTGGAAAGGACCTGAACAGCATCTCGCCAGCGGCCTACCGGTAGTGCGCTTGGACGACGAACCATGGGCCGTAATGCTGTGCGAGACACATCGTCAGCTGTCGTGATTAAGTGACTACGGGGTCAGCACGATCCTCCCGAAGACCTCGCCAGCGTCCATCTTTTGGTGCGCCAGCACGGCGTGCTCGAGCGGCAGCACCTCGTGCACCACCGTCTGGAGTTCGCCACGACCCGCGGCTGCGAACTGCTCCATCCGCACGGCACGTCGAGCGGGCTCCGCTATCGTCGCGGCGCTGAAGGTGGCGAAGGACATCGACTTCTGGAATGCGGCCATCAGCCTCTCGCCGAAGTCTGCCGGTGGCTGGCCACCGACTGCGCCGACGACCACGAGTCGACCGTTGGGATTGAGCCTGTCGAAGAACGACGGCATGTCTTCACCTGCTACGACGTCGATAATGACGTCGTAGCCTGCGGGATCGTCCTCTCCTCCTTCTCCGGAGCGGTCCAGCACGTGGGTCGCACCGAGGTCGCGCAATCGACGGCCACGCTCAGGGGAGGAGGTGGTGACTGCCACGGCGCGGGCACCGCCGCGAGCCGCGAGCTGGACCGTCATGATCCCGATGCTGCCGGCCGCGCCGCGTACCAGCACGGTTTCGCCCGAGAAGAAGTGAGCGTGGGAGAGACCGAAGTGGGCCACGACCCCAGAGCTTCCGATGGTCACGGCGTCGACAGCGGAAAGGCTCGCCGGCAGGGGCAAGACCTCTGCGATCGGCGCAATTGCCTGCTCGACGTAGCCGCCGCCCGTCCCGGTGAACGCCCACACGCGCTGCCCGACCCATGCGGGGTCGACGCCGTCGCCCACCGCGGTCACCGTCCCCGCCACCTCGCCGCCTGGGATATGGCCCTCCTGGAAGCCGTAGGCAGCCAGAGCACCACTTCGGATCACGACGTCGACGCCTCCGACGCCGATCGCCTCAGTGGCGATCAACACCTGTCCCTGAGCGGGAGCCGGGCCAGGGATATCGATGACCGCTAGCCCCTCGGGGCCGCCGAATTCCTTGATTGCGACTGCCTTCACTGTTGTTCCTTTTCGTGAGCTGGATCAAAGCCGCCGTTAGGCGACCCCTGGCTGCTTGGGACGCTAACGGACGCCGGCGTCCGTTTAGCTAAAGTGAGAGAGTGGCCGACCGTTCGTATCAGACACTGCGCTCGGACGCGCTGGACAACCGCGAGCGCATCCTCGACGCGGCTCGGACAGTGTTGGCCGCCGAAGGCCTGGACGTGCCGATGCGCGAGATAGCCCGGCGCGCCGGGGTCGGCCCCGCCACCCTGTACCGCCACTTCCCCACCAAGCAGGCGCTGGCCGCTGAAGCCTTCACCGAGCAGATGTATGCGTGCCACGCCATTGTCGAGGAGGGGCTCGCCGACCCGGATCCGTGGCACGGCTTATGCCTGGTGATCGAGAAGCTCTGTGAACTGCACGCACGAAACCGGGGCTTCACCACGGCGTTCACCTCGGCCTTCCCTCACGCCATGGATCTCGCCGCGGGGCGCGAACACGCGCTCACCTTGCTCGCCGACCTCGCCCGCCGCGCCAAGGACACCGGCCACCTGCGGGCCGACTTCGTCTTGGACGACCTCATCCTCCTGCTGATGGCCAACGGCGGCCTGCACGCCACATCGACAAACGCTCGGGTTACTGCCTCCCGCCGCTTCGCCGCGCTCGCGATTCAGGCATTTCGCGCTTGATCGGCGCTCACCGCGATGCCCCGTGGTCCAATCGGGTTCTGCCCCACCCTCACGAAGGCCGAGTCGAAGGCGATATGGTTCCCGCGTCGTGGCCGTGAGCGGTGTCATCGGCAGATGCTCGGAACCGACGGTGCAGCATGTATCGGCATCTGATCGTCACCGGCGAACACCGCGGTCACCTCTGGCTTATCACCGGTGAGGACGCCACCCCGTTCGGCGCAGAGTTCGGGCACACCACCGGCGAGACCGGGTTCGCCGGTTGGGTCAAGCCCCGGGCTGCGGACAAGGAGTGGTTCGACGCCGCCTGACGCCGCGATCCGGGCCTCGAGAGGGTTGTCTGGCAAGTGCAGGCTGAGGATGATCATCGGGTGTCGTTCCTGAACCCAGATCTGGTCACCTTCGAGCTGCGTGACGGCGAACCTGTCCTGTCGTTGGCCGTTGAAGTCCCCACCGGGCCAGATGAGGGCTGGTCGTTGATGAATCGGCTCACCGTGTGCGTCGTGGACGGACCCGGCGATGCGGGATACCTGTTCCCTAGGCTCGGCGGGCCCGGCGGCGACAAGGCGCCCCAGGGCTGGGACGAGGCCGTCGTCCGCGCTGGCGGGAGCACCGTCGTGTTCGGCACCGGCACCCAGAACCGCACCCTGTTCGCACCCTCAGTGGACTGACCATCAGACACGGCCGGCAACGGAGGTGACGGTGGAGAGCACGGCGTCGGCGTCACCGCACGACGAGTTCTGGCAGATCCTCGCCACGATAGGACGGATCGCCTGCGACCCGGCGACGTGCCGCCGGCGGTCGAGCATGATCTTGCCCGACTTCCTATCCCGCGCATCGTCCGATTCCACGAGTCCCTGGTGGAGCTGTGCGGCAAGGCGCTGACCTGGGAGCTGTGGCAGGCCGCCGACAGCGTCAACGCCAGACACGGGCAGGCGCTGATCCGTTCCGCCGAGGCCGCATACGCGGCGGCCCTGGCCCGAAGCCGGGCATATCGCGCCTGGCAGGCGGCGACTATGCGATCGGATCCTCGTACAACCGCTTGAGGTCGATTCGTGTTGCCTGACAACACCGTGTGGTTTTCGCACGACGGCGCCAGTCTTCGGCAGTGGCATCCCCCGTGCGAGGGAGGCGCCCCACCCTGCAGTGGGAGGTCCGGCGGAGCCGTTGGCCGCATGATCATCACCATGACGATGACGCGATGGGCGCCCCGGATCGCTCCGATCTGGCTTGGCAGCTATCTCATCCTGCGGATCTACTGGGCGGCGACCGGCACGCCCGACGGGCTCTCGGCCATCGGCGGCGACCTCGTGGTGTTCACGGGTTGGGCCGCAGTCGCCCTCTGCGCACTCGCCGCGGCGACGGCCGCGCTGTTGCTGCGGACCTCCTCGAAACCGGTGATCGGCATCGCCTGGGCGCTCAGCGTCCTCTTGGTCATGTCGGCGGTACTGCTCCTGCTGGACATCGTCGGAGCGATCTTCCCGGGCGTGATGCCGAAGCAGTTTCCGCTCGGCGCCCTGAGCCGAGCGGCATGCGCGCTGGGTGGCGTCCTGCTGGCGCATTCGGCCCATGCGCGCCGCGGTCCTCGGGTCCTACGGACGTTGGCTCACACTCCGGCGTGGGCGTACTGGGCGGCCTACCTCGCGGTTGCCGGCTGCCTGACCCGGATCGCCGCCCAGGCGGCTGTCGGTTTCGGCAACTCGCCGATCGCACTCGGCGCGGCGGCAGCGTTCGAGATCGCGTTTGTGCTGGCGGGAACCCTGCTGCCGCTCGCACTGGTGCACTCGTGGGGGCGGACCTGGCCGCGCTGGGTCCCTTTCCTCCAAGGGCGTACGGTGCCACGGCGGCTGGTGCTGTGGCCCGCGACGGGCGTCGCGACGGGCATCGTCGTCTACTTCGGACTGATGCTGCTGCAGATGATCTGGGAGCGTTTGCACGGGCGCAATCCGTTCCCGCCGAGCGGCGGTCTCGACCTGCCGGAGGCGTTCTTCTGGGTCGCCGTGCCCGCGTACTGGATCTGGGGTGTCGGGCTGGCCTTCGCCGCGGTCGCGTACGCCCGCCGCACGCGACCGGCCGCTGAGCGCGAGTAGCACAGAAATGTCCCTTTGCCGGGAAGCGCAGGGAGGTTCTCGATGCAGACCCGCTCGTTCCTCTCGGCTCCGTGGCTGCTCTCCTGCCGGGGCCGAGATCAGGCACCTGATCGAGGGCGAGACCGACAGCATGATCCACTCCATCGTCCCGCCAGGCCAGGTGAATCGGGCGACCATCCATCCACCGTGAGCGAGTTCTGGCATGTCCTCTCGGGCGTGCGGCAGATATGGCGACGGGATGCCACCGGTGAGGGGCCGACCGTTCTGGGGAGGGGTGTTTCCGTCGACATTCCGCCTCCAGCGCGACATACCGGTCGGCCGTTGTCAACAGCACCGCCTCCCATTCCTCGCCCTGACCGAACTCACCCAAATGCCGGAACGCCGACGCGATCGGGCCCTTGACCTGAGCCGACGCCGCGAATCGTTGCTGCATCGCGTCACCGACAAGCTTCACCGCCGCTTGCTTCGCCTCGGTCGCCACACCAGCGCGGCCGGGCTGGTGAGTCCCAGCCACGCTCGCGTCAGTCCTTACCCGGATGTCCGGCCATATTGTGCTGCGGCGAACTCGAGGATGCGGTCGCATGCTGACACGGGGAGGCTCGGATTACGAGCGACCTCCAAGACCACCTCTGGGTCGGGGTGGGAGGCCAACTCCACCAGCATGTCTGGCGGCGTCGACGGGTTGCCCGCAACGTACACCGCATTCGCGGGATACCGCAGACATGCCGCCAGCGCGGCGGGCGGCGATGCCTCGTTCCAGGCAACGTCCATGACCGCTTCTGCTGGAGCCTGCGGGTGCGTCGCGATGGTCAGCAGTACGTCGGGCGGGCAGCAGGGATGGGCGGCCAGCCTAGGAAACGTCGCCGGTCCGTGCCGAGCCGCGGTCACCCGGACTTGCTCAGGCGACGCCGATGCATGGCAAACGGCGCGAAGCGCGACCTCGAAGTCCGGGTCAACGCTTAACAACGCCCGCAGATCTTCGGGTATCCGGTGACTGGCGGCCGCGACCAGGCGAACCCTGGGGTCGACGTCGGCGGCCAGGACGCGCAGCCCATCGAGGTCCGGATGGTTATCCGTGTTCGGCGACCCGCCGTCTCGGCTGTGCCGCACCAGCAAGTCGAGCGGAGTCCTCGGATTGGCCAGAACTGCCCCCCGCCAGCGGCCTGCCTCCGATTCGTACAGCCGACGGAGCAACCCGGCCGGCGCCGCCCAGTTGATCGCGACTCGACCGGTCACCTCAGGAACTCCTAATACCACCAGACGGGCATAGGTCTCCTCTGCAAGATCCGGACGACCCGCGAGCGCGAGCGCCACATGGGCGTCCAGGTCCATGGCGAGAGGCTCGACAGCCGTGACCGGTGTCGTCGGATTAGCCGCTGCGGCCAGACGCACATCACGGAGGGCGACCGTATTGTCCGGCCCATGCAGGCAGGGATTCAGTGGCGGTGATCCGCTGTGAGCGATGAGCTCGGCAAGGATCCGAGCAGGCGTATGCCGGTTGGATGCCAGTGCGAGCCTCACACAGGCTTCGGTCCGGTCGGCCAGCCGAAGTGCCAGTTCCTCGGGTATTTCCCAGACCTGAGCGGCGCAAGCAGCTACGGAGCAGACGGCATCGTCGGCAAGCGCATAGGCGATGTCAGTACGCTCCGCAGCGTGCACGGCCAGCGCCTGGCGCACCTCTAGGGTCGGGCACGACGCAAGTAAATCCAGCCAGTCGCCGGGTGCGTCCACCCGGGCGATGCCAGCGAGCACCATCCATGGATCAGCACAGGGAATCCGCTCGACCGCGAGTTGTCCCGATCCGATCAGTGCCAGCAGGACGTCCCGGTCACCGCTCGCGATCAGCGTCTCGATCTGGGCTGGCGTCAAACGTTGCACCTGTGCGAGTTCCCGTG
The DNA here is from genome assembly GCF_024172085.1 of Hamadaea flava. Lineage (NCBI taxonomy): Bacteria > Bacillati > Actinomycetota > Actinomycetes > Micromonosporales > Micromonosporaceae > Hamadaea > Hamadaea flava. Next base: position 787,932 of record NZ_JAMZDZ010000001.1, read on the forward strand.
AAACGGCTGGACTGCCCTTGGCGATGAGCTGATCGATGTGGGCGGGCAGCATTGCGACGTTGCCCGCAAGGGCGAGCAGGATCTGCGAAACGGACACAATGCTCCTGCTGGTTCTAGAACAGCAAACGCCGATGACGCGCTCACTCATGATCAGCGAGGGAGCACCACCACGACAAGCCGTTTACCCGCGTACCGCCATACCGCATCATGCATCCGCGAGATCCCGACACGGTTGAGTGCTGGTCCCCCTTACGTCGCCCGGCTCGGCGCTTGCTTGGCAGTCGAGAGGCGCTTCTGGCTAACGCTTGACCGCACTGCGTCCCCGGAAAGCGCGAAAGGCTAATCCGACGATCCGGACCAGCCTTCTGACCTGCGTATCCACCCTGTCGGGCTGGCCGGATTCGAACCGACGACCCCTTGACCCCCAGTCAAGTGCGCTACCAAACTGCGCTACAGCCCGTTGCCGCCCGGATCTCTCCGCGCGGCAGCCCACACAGCGTAGCGCACCCGGCCACCTGTTTGCGCACAGGCCCCTGGTGTCCGTTTCGCGGCGGACGCACGCGGCCATACGATCGTTCCAAATCATTCCAAAACGGGCGAAAGCCCATGCGGCTTGTGGCGAGTTTTCGTGGCTGCGCGGTGGGCACACTGACGCGGTGTCAAGGGCTCCCAGCCGCCAGAACGTCCGGTATCAGCCGCCGCTGGACGGCGTACGCGCGCTGGCGGTGCTGGCCGTGCTGCTGTTTCACGCCGGCGTCCGTCAGTTGCCGGGCGGGTTCCTCGGCGTCGATGCGTTCTTCGTCCTGTCCGGCTTCTTGATCACCTCTCTGCTGCTGGGCGAGCTGCGGCGTACGGGCAGGATCGCACTGGGCGAGTTCTGGTTGCGGCGGGCTCGGCGGCTGCTGCCGGCGCTGCTCGCGGTGCTCGTCGTGGTGGCTCTGCTCGCCCGGACGCTCGCCGGTGGCGAGGAGTTGACCCTGGTACGCGGTGACGCGCTCGCCACGTTGGCGTACGTGGCGAACTGGCGGATGATCTATCGCGGGACGGATTATTTCGCGCAGAACGCAGCGCCGTCTCCGCTTCAGCACACCTGGTCGCTCGGCATCGAGGAGCAGTTCTACCTGTGCTGGCCGGTGATCGTGATCGCCGTGATCGTGTTCGCGCCGCGCCTCATGCGCCGAGCGCGACCATACTTGGCCCGCCCACCACACACCCGTTGGATGCACCGAGCGCAGAAACGCTGGCCGCGCCCAACACCCACAGGCCCGGAGCGCCCAACGCAGCCACGCCCGGCGAGCCGCGCACAGCAACGCTGGGCGCGCCAACCATCCACACGCTTGGCGCGTCCGAACCAGCCTCGCATGGTGAGTCGAACACAGAAACGCTGGGCGCATCCGACACACGCACGCCTGGCGCGACCGGCACAGCCACGCGTGGCTCGTCGAACGCAGACTCGCTGGACGCGCCCAGCACACACACGCTGGGCGCGCACGACACTGCCGGGCCCAGCCCAAGAAGAAGCAGAGCCGCGCCAGGCGCGCCTAACCCAGCGGTTCGGAAGAGGCATCCTGCTGGCCCTGGTTCTGGCGGGAGCACTCGCGTCGGCGATCGCGGCAGCGTTGCTCTATCGCGACGGGGACGTCGGCCGGGCGTACTTCGGGACGGACACCCGGGCGCAAGCCCTGCTCATCGGCTGTGCGCTGGCGCTCGTGCTGAGGGCTCGGGGACCAAGCGCCGGACCACGGATTCAGTGGGTCTCCGGTGTCGCCGCCGCGCTGGGGCTCGTGATCACCGGGTTCCTGTGGGCGTACGGCGACGGAACACAAGCCTGGCTGTATCGGGGCGGGCTGACGCTCGGGGCGATCGGGGTCGCCGCCGTGTTGTGGCACGTCAGCGTCGTTCCAGCCGGAACGCTGAGCCGGGTTCTCTCGGTCGCGCCGCTGGTGATGATCGGCCAGATCTCCTACGGGCTGTATCTGTGGCACTGGCCCCTGTTCCAACTGCTCGACGCCGACCGCACCGGCCTGACCGGCACACGGTTGATCATGCTTCGACTGGCCGTCGTACTGGTCGTCGCCACCGCGTCTTACTGGCTGATCGAACGGCCGGTGCGGCGCGGCGTACGCAGGCCGGCCTGGTTCGTGGGCCGCCGAGCGGCGATGGCGAGTGCACTGGCCGTCACGGTGTTGGTCGCCGGCACGGTCGCGGCGGTGGTGTCGGGGACCCGTCCAGCCACGGTGACCGCAGCCGCGCCGGTCGTGGTTTTTCCGAGCGGCGCACCCTCGGCAGGCGCGTCGGCGACGCACGGGCCGATGACCCGGGCCGGTCGCAAGCCCGGCGGGCAGCCACGCATCACGATTCTGGGTGACTCGGTCGCCTGGACGGTCGGCACGTACCTGCCCGAGCATCCGGGTCTGACGGTCACCACTCGGGCGATTCAAGGATGTGGCATCGCGCTGCTGCCGGACATCCTGACACAGGGCTCGCCGCACACGAACTATCCCAACTGTGAACATTGGCCGGATCGGTGGCGGTCGGCGATCCGGATCGACGATCCCGACGTCGCGGTGATCTTGCTGAACCGCTGGGAGCTGATGGATCGGCGAATCCAGGGCGGCTACCAGCACGTCGGTCAGCCCGCGTTCGACGCGTACTTGAGCGGGCAGTTGACCCAGGGCATCGGCATCGCCAAGTCGCGCGGCGCTCAGATCGTGCTGCTCACGGCGTCGTACACCCGGCGCAGCGAACGCCCGGACGGCGGTTTGTATCCGGAGGACGAGCCGATCCGGGTGGACGCGTGGAACCACCTGCTCCAGGCCACGGCACTGCGATTTCCCGGCCAGGTCAGCGTGCTGGACCTCAACGCCGTCACCTGCCCCGGCGGCCGGTTCGCCTGGGATGTCGACGGGCTGCGCATCCGTAGCGACGGACTGCATTTCACCCCGCCCGGCGTACAACAGGTGATCGCACCGTGGCTGCTCCCGCAGGTGGCGCGCATCGCGGTGACCGGGCCGCCCGCGCCGCAGGGCCGAGCCACCGCGCGGCCGGACTGAACCGCGCCTTGACCTTCCTGCAGCAGGAAGGTCTACCGTCGCGTCATGCGGCTGCTGACGATCGGGCAGGCGGCGCGCCTGGCCGGCGTGACCGCCATGGCGCTGCGGCACTACGACGCCATCGGGCTGCTGCGGCCCGCGGTGGTCGATCCCGCGACCGGCTATCGCCGGTACGAGCAGGATCAGGTGGACCAGGCCCGCCGGATCCGCCAGCTCCGCGCGCTCGACCTTCCGTTAGATGTTGTACGCCGACTGCTCGAGTCCGACCTCGACACCGTCCGGGAAGCACTCCGGCAACACCGCACACGGGTGGATGCACGGATCACCCGCCTGCGCGGCGTACTGCACGCGATTGATCATGCTCTGACCGATGACGGAGAACCGACGATGACGACCCCCGAATACGCCGACGAGGCCGACCAGCACCGGCACTTCGCCAAGACGCTGTTCAACGAGGTGTGGCGGTTGATGGAAAAGGAGGACCGCTCCCCCGCCGACGACGCTTGGATGATTCACATGGCGCACGCGTCTGCCTACCACTGGCTCGAGGTCGGTACGCCGGAGAACGTCGCGCGCAGCCACTGGCAGTGTTCCCGCGTCTACACCGTCGTCGGGCGGGCCGAGCCGGCGCTGTATCACGCCCATCTCGTGCTGGAGACCTGTCGCGCCAACGGCATCGGGGACTGGGACTTGGCCTTCGCTTACGAGGCACTGAGTCGTGCGTACACGTTGGCTGGCGAGAAGGAGCAGGCGCGGAGCTGGCTGGAGCGCGCGCGGCTGGCCGCCGACGAGATCGCGGCCGACGACGACCGCGAGCTGTTGCTCGCGGACCTGGCGACGATCTTGGTGTAGCCGAAACGGGGCTGCTTGACCGCCGGGCTGGGCCATATGATCTCCGCCGTGATCACGACCGCCCTGGCTCGGCTGATGCCGCTGAAGACCGATCCCGTGGACCAGTACCCTCAGCTGGTCCCGCTGCAGAAGGCCGTGAAGGCGGCCGACTGGACCGGCGTCGCCTCCTATTTCGCCGGCTTGCCCGCACGGTCGGATAAGACGCAGGCAGTCAGCCTCGTGTCGGCGACCGCGGGGGCGGAGAAGTTCCTGCAGCGTGCGGTCGACACCGAACGCGATTCGGCGCTGGCCCGGACGCTGCTCGGTGCCCGTTTCATCGACATCGGCTGGAAGGCCCGTAGCGCCGTCTACGCCATGCATGTCAAGCAGGCGCAGTGGCAGATCTTCTTCGACTACCTGCAGCGGGCGGAGCGGCTGCTCGCCGACGCGACGGCGATCGACCCCACCGAAGCGGCGGCCTGGACTCAGCGCATCGTGACGGCCCGCGGTCTGAGCCTCGGCATCGACGAGGCGCGGCGGCGGTATGAGAAGGCCGCCGAGCACTCCGACGCCCCGTACACCGCGCAGCGGCAGCTCATTCAGAACCTGTGCCCGAAGTGGGGTGGCTCGACCGCCGAACTGCACACGTTCGCCGGTGAATGCCTGGCGTCGGGCAAGCCGGGGACGCTGGCCGGGGCCATCGTGGCCGACGCCCACGTGGAGCATGCGATCACCAACGAGTACGTCCGGGATGCTGTGCTGTACCTCGGCAAGCCCGATGTCGTGAAATCGGTGACCGCGGCCGCTGCGCAGACCGTGCTGCACCCGGATTTCCAGCCGGGCTTCGGCTCGGTGGGCGCACATTCGGTTTTCGCCTTCGCCTTGCACACCGGCGGCAGCCGGCACGCGGAGCCGCATTTCGCCGCGCTCGGCAACCGTGCCGGTTCCTACCCGTGGGACATGCTGCACCAGGATTGGAAGAAGGCGTTCCGGCAGGCGTCGCGATCGGCGCGGTCCTGGTGAACACGACGCGCGTGCTTGAGGTTGACGGAGTGCCGGTGCTGCTCGCGCCGACGCCTGGTCCGATGCGGGCCGGTTTGGTCTTCCGAGTGGGCCGGGCCGATGAGACGCTGGCAACGGCCGGCGTGACGCACCTGGTGGAGCATCTGGCGCTGCACCGGCTGGGGGTGACCGACTTTCACTACAACGGGATGACGGGCACGACCGCGACCCAGTTCGTCACCCAGGGCACGTCGGAGTCCGTGGCACGGTTCCTGACCGGGGTGTGCGCGAACCTGCGGGACCTGCCGTTGGATCGGCTCGCCACGGAGAAGAACCTGATCCGCACCGAGGCCGCTGGCCGCCCCGACGGAGTCAACGAGCACATGCCGCTGTGGCGTCACGGCGCTCGCGACTACGGCCTGGTCAGCTTCCCGGAATGGGGCATGCACACCCTGACGGCCGAGCAGGTCACCGCGTCGGTCCGGGAGCGTTTCACCCGGCAGAACGCGGTCTTGTGGATCGCCGGTGCGCAGATTCCCGATGGTCTGCGCCTCGATCTGCGCGACGGCCGCCGATGGGAGCTGCCGGAGCCGTCTTCGGCGTTGCCGGTGACACCTGCGGTCTTCAACGGCGTTCCGGACCGCATCGTGATGGAAGCGCCTGTTCCGCGTACGCGCGCCGGGGCGGCGTATGCCCGGCTGTTGGAGCGTGCGCTGTTCCGTGAGCTACGGCAGGAACGTGGTCTGTCGTACACGGCCGCCGCCGCGTATCACACCGACGGGCGCCCGCAGGCCCTCGTCACAGCGGTCGCCGACGTCCAAACTGGGCGCGGGGACGCAACTGTCGAAGTGTTCCTCGCCCAGGTAAGCGCTCTGGCGACGAACGTGGTGGACGACGCCGAGCTGGAGACCGTCCGCGCGTTGGAACTGGACGGGCTCCGCGATCCGGAGGTCGAGGGCCGGCTGCTGGCCCGGCGGTCGGTCGATCTGCTCACCGGTTTCGCGTGGCCGAGCACAGCGGAGATGGTCGAAACCTTCGAGAAGCTGACCGCCGCCGACATCGTCGAAGTGGCGGCCGCCGCGAGCCAAGCCGCGCTGCTCATGCTGCCTGCCGGCACCCGGCGGACGCCCCCGGGATTCGAGCAGGCGCCGACCTTCTCCCGGTTCGCCGTCGACGGCACACGATACCGATCCCGGGTCGACCGCGACGTCGTCCTGGTGCTCGGCTCGGACGGCGCAAGCGTCGTCACCGCCGACGGCCCTGCCACAGTGCTCTACGACGACAGCGCCGTGCTGTTGCGCTGGCCCGATGGCGGACGGCGGCTGATCGGCGGAGACGGCATCACCGTGGCGATCGAGCCCGCGTATTACCCGGTCGGCGACGACGCGCTGGCCGGTCTCGACGCCGCAGTTGGCCCGGCGAAATACGTCGACCTGCCCGAACGGGATACGCCCGTCGTTCCCGCAGCGTCGCGGATCGGCGCCTGGCGGATCCGCCTGCGCCGGTTCACGCTGCCGTGGCGGGCGCGCCTCGATCGCTTCGCGACCCTCCGGGGTGGCCGCAAGAACGTCCTCATCACCACGGCCATGGGAGTCGTCGCGGTCGGGCTGATTCTCGCCGCGACCCTCGGCGCACGCGGACTGGCATGCCCCGCCGTCATCTGGACCGGCACGTTCATCTGGCGATGGAACCGCACGATGCGCCGCTGAGCACGGTGGCCCAGCCAGGCGACCCGCGATTGGATCACCCCATGTGGCCGGCCGGACCGATACGGTCGGGGCATGTCTTATCCACCTCAGCAATACACCGCCGAGGCTCCCGCCGTCAGCGCCACCTTGCGCAGCGGCGACGCGCCCGTCGACCTGACGATCGGAGCGCGGTCGAAGGTCAGTTACCTCGCGACCGGCGAGACCACGAACGGCATGTTCGGGCTCTACCGCTGGGACCTGCAGGCGGTGCCGCCGCCGGACAGCCTGCCGGGTGGGCATTTCCATCGGACGATGGCGGAGTCGTTCTACATCCTGAGCGGCACGGTGGCGCTCGGCGACGGGGAGAAGTGGGTCGATGCGTCGCCGGGTGACTACCTGTATGTGCCGCCGGGTGGCATCCACTCGTTCGCCAACACCTCGGGCGAGCCGGCGTCGATGCTGATCCTGTTCGCACCCGGTGGACCGCGCGAGGCCTACTTCGAGGAGCTGGCCGACATCACGGCGAAGGGCCGGGAGCTGACCCACGACGAGTGGGTGGAGCTGTGGGCGCGGCACGACCAGTACGAGGCGACGATCACGACAGGTTGACGGTCGCCAGCGGGGCCATCGTGGGGGCGGGTGAGCCGCCGACAGGTTCGCGGGTGATGCCGAACGCGGTGGATCCCGGCTGCCAGTCGAAGGCCAGCGTCCCGCCCTCGATGCCCACCGGCAGGATGGCGGCCGAGGTCGGCGTGCCGTTGGTGAAGACCCACATCTGGTAGGTCTGGCCGGCGGGCGGCTGGCGCAGCCCGGCGAGCATGGCGACCCCGCCGTGCTCGGAGGCCGACACGGCGGCCGCGATCCGGCCGCCGTCGGGCATGTCGGCGCCCTTCATGACGACGTCGCGGGCGTTCATCACGGCGTAGATGCGGTCGCGTTCGGACTTCAGCGTCTGGACCTGGTTCTGCTGGGCTGACAGCTGGTGGTTCAGCACCGCGTACAGGCCGCCGACGGCCAGCACGGCCGTGGCGGCGATGGCCAGGGCGGCACGCCGCCACCGTTCGGCGCTCTTGAGCGGCGGGATGCGGACGACGATCGGGGCCTGTCGTTGGCGGGGCAGCTGCGGCGTTTGCTTGATCGCGGTCAGGACGTCGGCTCGCATGCTCGCCGGCGGCGCCTCGTAGGGCTCACCCAGGTTCGCTGCGACCTCGTGGAACCCGGCTACCTCGGTCCGGCACGGCTCGCACTCGTCCAGATGACGCGAGAACGCCGTACGCTCGGCATCGTCCAGGGCGTCTAATGCATACGCCCCGGAGAGTGCGTGCAGGTCCGCGGTCATTGAAGACGATGATACGCCTTAGGATTGTGATCATGGGAGACTGGACGCTGCGGCCAGCGACGGCAGCCGACGTGGACGCCGTCGCCGAGTTGCGGGCGGTGGTGATGCGACCGGACCTGGAACGGCTCGGCCGCTACGACGAGCACCGCGTCCGCCAGCGCCTGCGGGAGCGGTGGGTTCCCGAGGACAACCAGGTGATCGAGGTCGGCGGGGTCTTCGGCGGTAACGTGGCGCTTCGCCTTGACGAGGACGGCCACTGGCTGGAGAACTTCTACCTCGACCCGTCCGTGCAGGGGCGCGGCGTCGGGTCGGCCGTGCTGGAACAGGTGCTGTCCGAGTGCGACTCACGTGTCCGGTTGCAGGTCCTTCAAGGCAGCCCGGCCCGGCGCCTCTACGAGCGGCACGGTTTCACCGCGTACGCCGAGGACGCGGTCGACGTGTGGATGGTCCGCCAGCCGCGCTGAGGGTGACCCGGCGCCGTTTGGACGACGCCGGGTCTGTTTCCGCCACTCAGCGGCCGTGGCCTGCGGCGTTGTCCGCGCCAGCCTTGCGGCTGCCTGCCCTGGCCGGTCGGTTGTCACCGCGGGCCGCAGCGCTGTCTGCCCTGGCCGGGAGGCTGTCGCCGTGGCTCGCAGCGCTGTCTGCGCTGGCCGGGAGGCTGTCGCCCTGGCTCGCGGTGTTCTCCGCACCTATCGGGGCGTTGTCGCCATGGCCTGCGGCGTTGTCCGCGCGGGCCGGGAGGAGGAACGCGGTGACGATCACGGCGATGGACAGGACCGCGCCGACGACGAACGCCAGCCGCATGCCGCCAAGGTTGGCGGCCACGGTGGCGACGCCCTGCGACTTCAGCGCGTCGGCTCGCGCACCCATCACGGTGATCACGAGCGCGGTGCCGAAGGCCGCCGCCACCTGCTGCAATGTGCCCAGGATCGAGCTGCCGTGGGAGTACAGGTGCGGCGGGACCGCGCCGAGCCCCAGGGTGAAGACCGGGGTGAAGGTGGCGGCCAGGCCCACCATCATCAGCGAGTGCAAGCCGAGGAGCTGCCAGAACGGCATCGTCATGGAGACCTGGGTGAATCCGGCGAGCGAAACGGTGATCGCGATCGCACCTGGGATGACCAGCACCCGGCCGCCGAACCGGTCGAACAGCCGGCCGACGGTCGGGCCGAGCAGACCCATCGCGAGTCCGCCGGGCATCACGAGCAGCCCGGTCTGCAGCGCGGTCAGCTCGCGGACGTTCTGCAGGTAGAGCGGCAGCAGGATCATCGAGCCGAGCATCGCCATGAAGGCGACCGACATCAGGGTCAGCGAGACCGTGTAGGTGCGGTGCTTGAGCGTGCGCAGGTCCATCAGCGGCGTACCGTGCTTCTGCAGCATCAGCTGGCGTACGACGAAGATGCCGATGGCGACCAGCCCGATGCCCACGATCGCGGTGGCCACCCCGGCGTGGCCGCCCTCGAACCGGCTGAGCCCGTAGACCAGTCCGCCGAAGCCGAACGCGGCCAGCCCGACGCTGATCCAGTCGATGGTGCTGACCTGCGGCTCCCCTACGTTCTTGAGCTGCTTCAAGCCGCCCCAGGTGATCACCGCGGCGATGGGCAGCACGACCGCGAACAGCAGGCGCCAGGACCCGAAGTTGAGGATCACGCCGGCGATCGCCGGGCCCATGGCGGGCGCGACGGAGATGGCGAGGCTGACGTTGCCCATGACCTTGCCGCGGTGCTGGTCAGGCACCACGTGCATCAGCGTGGTCATCAGCAGCGGCATCATCACGGCCGTGCCCGACGCCTGCACGATGCGAGCACCGAGGAGAACTTCGAAGGTCGGTGCGACGATGGCCACGGCGGTTCCGAGCAGGAACAACCCCATCGCGGTCGCGTACGCGGTGCGGGTGGACACCCGCTGCAGGAACCAGCCGGTGATCGGGATGACGGCCGCCATGGTCAGCATGAACGCGGTCGACAGCCATTGCGCGGTCTGCTCGGTGATGCTCAACGCGCTCATCAGCTTCGGGATGGCGTTGATCATGATCGTCTCATTGAGAATGACGACGAATGTGGCCAGCACGAGCAGCCGGATGACGGGTGGTGTGCGACCCGAGATCGCGGGGTTCGCAGATTCGACAGATGACTCTATTTGCTGGACAGGCACGGTACCTCGATCAAGGTTGGCGGACATATGGTCGCGGTCAGCGGTCGTACTTACATTCGATGGCATACCAAGACTGACTGATCCCACCGACAAAACTCATCGCATCTGGTCCACATTCCAGGGAGTTCTGTCAGAATTCATCGCGCCCGGCATCCGCGATTAGGGTTACCACTGTGGCCCACTTCCGACCGGCGGTCCGGGCGATCGTGCTGGATGAACACGACCATGCCCTGCTGGGCCGGCTGGAGTTCACCGACTCCGGCCGCGACTTCGTCGTGTGGACGGTCCCCGGCGGCGGGATCGAATCCGGCGAGGACCCGATGACGGCGTTGCGGCGGGAGCTGACCGAGGAGATCGGCCTCGACCTGACGGCCGATCCGCCGCACGTGTGGCATCAGCAGGTCCGCTGGTCACGCCGCGACAACGGTTTCGACGGCGTACGCAACGACTACTTCCTGGTGCGTACAGGCCACTTCGATCCGCGCGGGTCGATGACCGAAGCACAGCTCGCCGAGGAGTACCTGATGGGCTTCCGGTGGTGGAGCCCGACCGAGATCCAAGACTATGCCGGTCCGGCCACGTTCGCACCACCCACGTTTCCTGCCCTGCTCCGCGCGCTGTTGTCCGACGGCGTACCGGCCGCTGCGATCATCCTCGACGACTAGAGGCTCGTCAGCGCCAGCCGCCCCGGTCGGTCTTGCGCCACATGACCTGCGGTTCGGCGTAGCCGGCCAGCTGGCGTGGCACCGGTGGCCCCCGCCGGCGGCCGCGGAACGGCAGCGCGGCCAGCACCCCGACCATGAAGCCCAGCACATGCGCCAGGTACGCCACCTCTCCCCCGCCGGTGACGGCCAGCCCGGCTGAGTAGAGCCATTGCAGCACGAACCAGGTGCCGAGGACGATCCATGCGGGCAGCCGCAGCGGGATGAAGAACAAGATCGGCACCAGACTCCACACGCGAGCGCGCGGGAACAGCACCAGGTACGCCCCGAGGATGCCGGACACCGCCCCGGAAGCGCCGATGAGCGGCTCGGTCGTGTCGGGGTTGGCCAGCGCGAACCCGTAAGCGGCGGCGTACCCGGAGGCGACGTAGACCAGCAGGTAGCCGATCTTTCCGAACCGGTCCTCGATGTTGTTGCCGAAGACCCACAGGAACAGCATGTTGCCCAGCAGGTGCAGCCAACCGCCGTGCAGGAACATCGAGGTCAGCACCGACAGCGCGGGCTGCTTGGCATAGGTCGGGGCGTCGACGACGCAGCCGAGCCCGTTCGCCATCCGCCCGACCGCGCCGGTGGCCACCAGCGGCAGCTGGGTGTTGGTGATCAGCTCCTTCGGGATGGCCGCATAGTGCTGGAAGAACGCCGTCTGGTGGCACAGGTCCGACACCGCTTCGCTGCCGATCCCCATGTTCGCGAAGACCGGCGTGAACAGCAGCGCCAACACGTTCGCGGCGATCAACCCGTAGGTGACCCACGGCGTACGCCGGACGGGGTTCACGTCATAGATCGGGATGACCATGGATTCACTGTGCCCTATCGCCGCGATCGCGGCATCCCCCGTGCGGGCCACCACGGCGTGTGCGCGTTCCGTATGCTCTTCCCGCGAAGGTGATCATGGGGAGCTGGAATGAAGATCAACAGGCGACAGGTGCTGGCGGTCGGCAGTGCGGTTGCGGCGGCGACCGCGTTGGGCTCGCAGCAGCCGGCAGCGGCCGCGATCGCGTATGACGTGGCGATCAACTCCATATGGAACGACTCATCGCGGATGTGGATCAAGATCGTCGGATCCGTTCCGGTGGGGGCCATCGCGGCCCACGTCCTCGATTCAGACGGCTCGGTGCTCGCCACGTTGCGCGACTTCACGTTGACCTACGGCACAACGTCCGACGGTCAATGGACCAGCAACGACCATGCCGCATTGCCTCGCCTCGGCAGCTATGACGTCGCCGTCGACATCAACGGGGCAGCGAGCGGCGAGACGTACCACCAGGTCCTCCCACATGCGTTCCGCTACTTCGCCCACACGTTCTTCGAGGACCTCCAGATGGCGCCGCCGATCGTGGACTTCGATCACCGGGAGGTCACTGTCACCGGCCGGCTCGTCTGGGAGGAACCGGCCACGCTCGTCCGGACACCTCTGCCGGGGCACACGATCCGGTGGAGCACCTTCATCCCGACCGCGGTGGAGGCAGACCCGAGCGGGGTCACGACCAGCGATGACGCGGGTCGAATCACGTTCGTCGTGCCCTGCCCGGCGGAAGCGTGGATCCGGGTCAACACATCAGACGACGGTACCTATCTCTCAACCGGCGCCGAGGTCAAAGTCGGCGCGGCGATCCGGCCCAGCCGGCTGACATTGACCCAAGTGGAGCCCAAGGTCGTCTATGGCGAGCGGGTCAGCCTGGGCGGGCGATTGGAGATGCTGGCCGCCAGTACCTGGGTGCCCTACGCTGAGCAATCAATCCTGCTCACCGACCGCTCCCGTGACTTGCGGCTGACGACGGTCACCGACCAGGACGGCCGCTACCAGTTCCCCGCGGTGGCATCGGAGAACGGCCCGTATACCGCGTACTTCAACTGGGGCGAGGCCCCCGATCGCCTCATCGCCGTTACCCAGACCAGCGCCGAACCACAGGTGCGGTGGCACACGACTCTTACGGAAGTCGGCATGTGGCAGCCCGACGGCGGTGACCTGTGGCGGGTCCAGGGCCGCGTCGGATATCCGGACGGACGGTCGCCGCTCCGGACGATCCTTCTCTTCGAAACCATGCCAGTCGGGACGACGACCTGGAAAACTGCGGTCACCTCCGTGCTGTCCATCGGCGACACCTTCGCGGTCGATCTGACGATCACGGTGCCGAAATATATCCGGGTACGCATCGCGCAGACCGACGATTTCCTCGGCGCGGTCGGACCTACGTTGTACGCCGGGTCCGGCCAGCCACCCCGTCACAGACCCACTCAAGGCATTCCGCTGCCACGGCGTTGACGCTCCCGACGCCGGTCGAACCCGAAAGACGTGGGCGGCGTGGTCGACACCGATGAGGTGGGCGACGGGTCGCGCGTAATAGTCGACTCAGTACGACAGGTCGATCCCTCGCCGACGGGCAAACTCGCGATGGGCGATCATGATCGCGTCGAGCCAGCGGGCCAGCATCTCGTCAGCGCGGTACATCCGGGTCATGCGTACCTCGAACTGACCCGTGTCGACGTGATCGACCGAGGTGACGTCGGGCTGGTCGACGAGCGCCTCCTCGACCAGATCAGGGTCGGACTCCTGCTGGGACTGGTAAGGCTGTACGAGCAGCCCCACCTCGTCGGCGAAGCTCAGTCCCCAGAGCAAGCCATCGCCGGTGCCGACCCCGAGAACGGTGCAGACCTGGTCGCGCGTGATGGTGAACGTATGCCCCGGCCACGCTTCCTCGACGGTCGTCAAGGCCGCCGGCATACGGTCGAGGACCGCCGCGACCGGTGAGCAGGTGGCGAGCTGGGAACCCCAGTACCAGACTCTGCGCAGGTCGCCTGTGCCACTCACAGGCTTGACGCCGGGGACGGCGTACGCGGTCACTCGAGACCTCATCGGCTGGCTCTTTCGCGATGACTCAGTCGGGAGAACTAGAAATAGCAGTGCTCATCGAGTGTGCGGTTGCTGCGCGAGCGATGAAACGCAGCGTCAGCCGGATGTTGACCCCGGGCTCATCGTCATCGCACGCTTGCTCGGCGGAATCGGCAAGGGCGTCTGCCGCACCAACATCCGTGCCGTATGCCATCTCCTCAGCGAACGCTGTACAAGCTGCTTCGATCGTCTCTGATTCGACGCCTATCGCGTTGCCATCGTGGTCATCGTCGAGCTCGAAGTGGCGCTTCCAGCCATCGAGAACCTCGGCCGCGGCTCGCCGATCGGTCAGCTCGATGGTGCGCTCGATCAAGGTCCGCACGCTGCTGTTGATCTGGCCGCAGTAGAAGTCACGCAAGTCGGCCAGACAACTGGCGTAGACGGACTTGAAATGATCTCGCGGAAGGGCCTCGAGCCGATCGACGAGTATGCCGTGGAGGTCGAGGCTTTCGTCCAAGTCGAGGACCGTCACCTCATCCATGCTCTGGACCTCGGCCTCGGTCAGAGTGGTGATGTCGAAGCTCGCCTGGCAAGCTCTTCCGCCAGCCGGCAATTCCTGATCGAGCACAGTCGGCAGCTTAGTACGGCAGTAGTCGCAGTTCGCCGGTTGAGCTGCGTGGAGGCAGGGAGACCCGATGATCGTGGCACCCGCATCAGAGGTCCACTGAGCCGAGGAGATCCAACAGCAAGTCGGTGTTCTCGATCGCAGCTTGCAAGATCTTTCGTGCTTCACGCAGCTTGCCGGCCTGGTCAGCGAGCGTGTGCACGTCGCCAGCGGCAACAGCTCCATACGTCGTCGCGCTGACCGCGAGGAGTATCTTCAGTCCTTCTGCTGCCTGCCCGGCAGCCAGCGGAATGGGGTCAGCTGGGCACTCTTGAGCAATCGCCGGAAGCGGCGCGCACGCTCGCTGTACTTGCCATCGGATAAGTTCTGCCCGGGCCGCGGGATCGCTGGCAACGTCAGCAGCGCTCAGCTGCCGTTGCCAAATGGCGTATCGCGCATCTCGGCTCAACGGCAGCCTATCCGTCGCCATCGCCAGGGACTGCGATGCGCCCAGCAAGGCGCTTGCCAGCCACGCTCGGTAGGCGTTGACCCCACCGAGCTCGTCCATCGCCGCTGTTTGGTCTGCTGCCTCACGAGGAACATGGTCGACACCGAGCATGTTCAGCGCCCCGACGAGACGTTGCTCGAGAGGCCGCTCTCCATCTGCTCTTCCATCGGACTCCATGAACGAACACTAGCGACGCACGACCACGATGAGGGAGCTACGACCTTTCCTCGCGGTCGACAACATCAGAGGCGGTACACGCGGGCGGCGTTGTCGACCCCGATGAGATGAACGATCCGCTTCGCGTCCGTCTCTGTGAAGTCGGCGAGGAAGCCCGACAGCGCCTCCCGGAACAGCGTCGCCGCGAGGTAGTAGAACTCGGGTAGGCCGAAGGCGTCCGATGAGTACAGCATCTTGGTGAACGGTGCGAGTTCGAGCGCTTCGGCGAGCACGGCGGTGGCGCGGGTGCCGACGTTGTGCAGGGCGAGGCCGACGTCGAAGTACACGTTGTCGAAGACCTGCGTCAGGTAGCCGGCCTCACGGTGGTACGGATAGGTGTGCAGTAGCAACATCGGAACGCCGGTCGGCTCGATAGCGCGCAGCAGTGGCGTCAGCAGCGCCGGATTGGTCTGGTGGAGGTTCAGGTCAGGGTCGCCGAAACCGGTGTGGAACTGCACCGGCAGGTCGAGATCGACGGCGGTCCAGATCAGAAACCGGTGCAAGGTCTCGTCGGCGATCCGCGCCGGACCGCCGCGGCCCATCATGGCCAGCGCGAGCCCCGCCGCCGCGGTCACGTCGCTGTCCGTCGGGCGGCGAGGATCCAAGGCCAAGCCCATGCGGTACGCGGCTACGCTCTTGGCCGCTACCGCGGCCTCGGCTCGGGCGGCGAGGTTCTCCCGGAACGCGGTCGCGAAGCCCATCGCGTCGACCCCGCTAGTGAGCAACTGCTCGGCGAGCTGCTCTAGGCGTACCACTTCATGAGCGGCCGCACCCGCCGCGGAGCCGAGCTCTTGCGGGGTGAGCAGGGGTTCGGGCAGGTAGCCGGTGTCGACGCAGAGCGCGCCGAGGCCTGCCGCGGTCAGGAAGCGATCGGTGACCTCGGCGTGGCCGAGCGACGCGCGGCGGTCGAGGTAGTCGGCGGGCGGGGCGTGGGTGGGCAGGTCGAGCAGCGGCGCGCAATGCTTGCGCACGGCGAAGCCGAGCAGAGAATCCCACGAGCCGCGCGGGCCCTCGGTCAGCAGCCCGGCGAACGCGGTCGCGTCGAGATCGCGCCGGACGACGCCGTGGCAGTGATGATCGGTCAGCGGCAGCGCCGCCACGCATTCGCGCACCTCACCAGCTTGCCGGAAGGTCGGGCGTTTTGCCGGTAGGTTCGCTTGTGTGACCAATCCGGACGAGATCGCCGCCGAGCTGGCCGCGCGCGACGTCGCCGTGATCGCGCTGACCTGGGTGGACAACAGCGGAATCACTCGGATGAAGGGTATCCCGGTGGCCCGGCTCGCTCACGCGGCGCACTGGGGTGTCGGCGCGTCGCCGGTCTTCGACACGTTCCTGGTCGACGACTCGAACGTGATGGGCCGGTACGCCGGAGGTCCCGTCGGCGATCTGCGGCTCGTCCCGGATCTGCGGCGGCTGACCCTGCTCGCGGGGCAACCCGGCTGGGCGTGGGCCCCGGCCGACCGGTACGACCAGAACCGCGACCGCCATCCGCAGGACGCGCGCGGGATCCTCGGCACGGTCGTGACACGGCTGGCCGATCAGGGGTACGCCGTGCGGGCGGGGTTCGAGGTCGAGTGGTGCGTCGTTCCCTCCGACAGCGCCCCCGCTTACGGGATGGCCCGCGCCGTCGAGCACTCCGACTATCTGCGTACGCTGATGGAGGCGTTGATCGCGGAGAACGTGCCGGTCGAACAGTTGCACCCGGAGTACTCCCCCGGCCAATTCGAGGTGTCGTTCTCACCGCAGGACCCGGTCGGCGCCGCCGACATGCTCGTCCTCGTACGCGAAACCATCCGCGCGGTGAGCTTGCGACACGGATTGCGAGCCTCGTTTGCGCCCCGGGTGGTCGCCGGCGGTGTCGGCAACGGCGGCCACGTACACCTCAGCCTGTGGCGAGGCCCGGAGAACCTCATGCTCTCCGACGTCGGCTCGTCGTTCATCGCCGGGATCCTGGAGCGCCTCCCGGCGCTGCTGGCGTTCGGCGCGCCTTCGGTCGCCAGCTATCTGCGGCTGGTGCCGTCGCATTGGGCTGGGGCGTACGCCTGCTGGGGGCACGAGAACCGGGAGGCAGCGCTGCGGTTCGTCACCGGGACGGTGGGCGAACGCGAATCCGCCGCCAATATCGAGGTGAAGTGCTTCGACGCTACCGCTAACCCTTACCTCGCGCTGGCTGCGTTGTTGTCTGCCGGCCTGGACGGGGTTTCTTCCGCGTTGTCGCTGCCGGAGCCGGTCGAGGTCGATCCCGCGTCGCTGGCTTCGCCGCCGCCTCGGCTGCCCACATCGTTGTCGGCTGCAGCCGACGCGTTGGAGGGCGACCCGTTCTTCGCGTCCGAGCTGGGGGTTGAGCTGGTCGACACCATTCTCGCGGTTCGGCGGGGTGAGGTTGCGGTGTTCGACGGTGCTTCCGAGGAGGAGATCGTCGCCCGTACGCTCTGGCGCTACTGACCCTGCGTTGATTCGGCTTGATCAGCGTCATTTCCATGTCGCCATGGCGCAAAATGCAGGAGCCGTTCTCGCTCTCCCAGCGGTGCTGGTTGGGCTCTACCAAGGCGGGGTGCTTGTCGGCCGGCGGGACGACGATGAAGTCCTCGGCAGTGCGCCGGCGTCCGCAGGGTCGAGCAGGCGCGTGATCACCACGACCGTCTCGGCACGCTGGCAGCACGATCGGTGAGCCCGCCGCCGCGCGAGTACCGGCGTCACGGCAATCCACGCCAGAACCGCATCAGGTCAAGCTCAACGCCAGTCGCCGTTGACGTAAGTGTTGTCCTGATTGGAGAAGAAATAGAAGTAGTACTCGCCGCCGTTCAGCGTGTACCCGGCGGAGGTAGCCCCCTCGCAGGGGATCGGGAAGGGGTCGCCGATGGGCGGGTCGATCCCGAGGGTCCAGTGGTAGAGCTGTCCCACCACGTCGTACGCGGGATCGCAGGAGGCGCCGAGGACCGCCCGGTGTTCACCGCCGAGCAGGGTGAAGCGCGGCGAGTACCCCGAGCCGTTGAACCAGAGGTCGAAGGGCTGGAAGCGGGCGGTGACCGGACGCGGCGGAGCGGCGTACGCCGCCGATCCGGTGGCCAGCACGACGGCAGCCAGGACCAGTGCCAGAACGGTGCGAACTCTCGGCAAGACGATGCTCCTCGTGGCGGGTGACGAATGGCGAGTGACGGTTGACGGGGGGGTCAGCCGAGGTCGCCGGAGATGTGGGTGTTGTCGACGCCGGAGAGGAAGCCGAAGTAGTACTCGCCACCGCTCAGGTGGTATTGAAGATCTTTCCCCTCACCTTGGCAGCTGAGGACGACGAGGTCACCGACCGGCCGATCCAATCCCCAGGTGACGTGCATGAGGCGAGTGTTCACCACGTCGGAGGCACAGTCTGCCCACAAGCTGGCGTTATGCCATCCCGGCCCGAGTTCGACCTTCGGCGACGCACCTTGCACGTTGAACCAGATGTCGAAGCCCGCCCGGGGCACGGCGGTGGTTCCCGCGACGGCGGCTGACGCCGGATGCGCTCCGAGGAGCAGGGTGGTCAAGGCGACGGCTGCGGCGATGAGTCGCTTAGGCATGGAATCTCCGAGGTAGGGATCGGCAACGCTGATCAACATAGCAGCATGTAAGCAATCAACTACGTATCGTGTTGGCGCGGCGACCGTCCAAGATCGATGACGTCGAACGTCGAGACATATCTGAGCGACGAGGACGAGCATGGGCGACGCGTTGACCACTGCACGAGCAGTACGCCTGCGGGGTGCACCTGCTGGATCAGGGTCTTTTCCAGGTCGCCATAGCGCGCATGGCTGCGTGGAAATGACCCTGATCAAGGGCAGCGCAAGTGGTCGGGCACGGCACGCCGCGGGCGAACGTCGCGGGCTCAGCGGGCGAACCGGCGCGGGCCGGAGCGGGGCACGGTCAGGGGCCTACGATGCGGGCCTTCTCGCGTTCGAACTCCTCCTCGGTGACGACGCCTTCCTCGTGCAGCCGTTGTAGCTCGGCCAGCAGCAGGACTGGGTCCGGCGGGGACTGCGGGGCGAGGTGTGCGGCCCGGTCGGCGACTTCCTCGCCGATCCGCCGCGCCAGCCATCGGACGCGCAGGATTCCGAGGACGATCGCGAGCGTCGCCAGTACGCATACCCAAGGCAGGACCTCACGCATGCGCGCAGGGTATCCATGATTGTCACGAAGTCGCGCGGGCGAGGATCTCCGGGCCGGTCAGGGCCGTGCTTTGCGCAACGGACAGGCCGGTCGCCTTCAGGTGCGCGTCCACGATGCGCAGGCCGACGGCGTACCCGGCCATGTCGGGGATGCCGACCGGCTCGGCGCCGAACTTCCGGGCCGTCGTGTCGCCCAGCACGTACGCAGTGGTCTTGTCGTAGCCGGTGATCTCGAACGCCGCGACCGTCTTGGCGTAGGCGTCTTCCAGCGAGTCGCCGGTGACCATGGTGGACCAGGGTCCCATCGCGGCCGGGCCGGCGAGTTCGCGGACGAACGCCTCGGCGAGTCCTTCGGAGACGACGTGCTCGCCGACCATCGGCGTCCACGGCACGTTCTGGTACCGGATCTGGTGGTGCAGCTCGTGGACGGCGCAGTACGCGATCCGTCCGACGACCTCGTCGGACGGCCAGCCGATGAGGTACAGCCAGCCGGGCGCACCGCCCATGCCGTAGTAGCCACCGGCGACTTTCATCAGGTGCTCGTCGTCGGGGTTGCCGAGCACGAACAGCACCTTCACCTCGTCGGGCTGCTTCCAGCCGCACAGCGCCTCGGAGGCACGCTCAAGAGCGGCGGTGATCTGCCCGACGACGTCTTCGCTGACGAGGCGGGTCAGAGCCGGGAGGTAGCGCTGATCGTCGGCGTCGATGCGGAAGCCGCCACCTTGGTGGTGCAGGTCGACCGGGTCGCCGGGCAGCGGGACGTGCTCATACATCGGCGCGATGAGGCCGCGCAACGCGTCGGCGCGCTCAGGCAGCGGGCGGGCCAGGATCTCCAGCATCGTCTGCGGGGTGTCCATAACCGTGATCTTCATGGTTCCGACGGTAGGGACTCACGCCGCGTGAGGGTCAAGCGCCGGTGCGGGCAGCTCGACGCGGCACGACTGGTACGCCATGCACGTAACCTCGGCCTTGATAGGTGCATGGCGTACCAGGGGCGCCGGAGGTGGCACGGCGGCGAGGCGGACGGCGGCCAGGCAAGCAAAACGCGGCTGGCGGCGCGGCGCGGAAAGGCCGGCTAGACGGCAAGGCGTAGGGAAGGCGGACAATAAGGGTCATGGGTCGGCGGAGGATCATTCGGGCCGTGATCGTCGTGCTGTCCGTTACCGTTCTTCTGGTGGGGCTGCTCTATCTCGCCCAGCGCAAGCTGATCTACTTCCCGAGTCAGGAGACCGGGCCGGTGCCGACCGGGATGACGGAGGTCAGCTTCGGCACCGCCGACGGCCTGACTCTGCGGGGTTGGCTGTCCGCACCGTTGGAGCCAAGTCCGGGCCAGGGCACGGCGGTGCTGGTCGCGAACGGCAACGGCGGCAATCGGGCTGGCCGCGTACCGCTGGCGCGGGCGCTCAGCGAACGTGGGCTGACCGTGCTGCTGTTCGACTACCGTGGCTACGGCGGGAACCCGGGGAGCCCGACGGAGTCCGGGCTCTTCCTCGACGTCCGGGCGGCGTTCGACTATCTGCGCGCGTCCTTCGACAGTCAGCGCATCGTGCTGTTCGGCGAGAGTCTCGGAACCGGCGTTGTGACCGATCTCGCGGCGGAGCAACCGGTGCGCGCCGTCGTCCTGCGGTCACCGTTCACGGACCTCGCTTCGGTAGGTGCCGCACACTATCCGTTCCTTCCCGTCCGTCTTCTCCTGCGGGATCGGTTTCCCGTGCTGGACAAGGTTTCCAGCGTGGAGTCACCGATGACCGTGGTGTACGGAACTGCTGATGGCACTGTGCCGCCCGCGCAGAGCATCGCCGTCGCGGAACGGGCTGGGATCGCCCCGATCGCCGTTCCGGGAGCGGACCATAACGACGCCGTGCTCGCCTACGGCCCGCAGCTGATCGACGCGATCACCGCCGCCGCCAAGTAAGGCCACATCGACGCGATCACCGCCGCCGCAAGGTAGGCAACCTCGAGATGCGCCCTGCCAGGCCGTCGCGGGGGGGTTCACGGCCTGGCAGGGACGATGGAGCCGCGGCGGCTACGGGCCTAGGCTCGGCGGGATCGGGTTCCAGGGCACGTTGGGCGCCGGCGCGGACAGGGCTGCGTTGATGCCCGCCGCGTACGCGGTGGTCCCCTGTTCGTTCGGATGGAACGAGGCCATGCTGGGTGTCCTGTCGCCGTCGCCTTGTGTGGCCAGGGTCAGCCCGTTGATCCAGTTCTGGCCCAGCACCTCGCAGGCGTCATGTCGGAGGAACCGGTCGTCGACCGGGGCGAACGTCACGTTCATTCCTTCGGTAGCCCACAGATGGAGCACCGTGTCGCCTTGCTTGCGTGTCAGGTATGCCTGCAGCGGAAGGATCGCGTTGAGTTCCCAGGGCTCGACCCAGCATGCCTCGGCGTCGCTGATGTTCATGACCACCGGGTAGTTCGCGAGCACGATCTTCGCCGTCGGCGCCTGCGTCTTGATCTTGCGTAGCAGGGCTTCGAGGTCGGGGATCGTGTGGTCGTCCAGTTGGTCGTAGACGGTGTCCCAGAGCGCCGACTCCTGGCACATCGGCGTTGCCACGCAGGTGGTGAGGATGTTGCCGAAGACGCCGCCGTCGTTGCCGCCGATCGTCAGGATGACGTAGTCCGTGTCCTGGTTCAAGACGCCGGAGTAGAGCTGTGGATATTCGAACCACTGCCCCGTGCCGTCGTAGTCGGGGCTGCCGACGCGGCCGTACCAGGGGGTGGTCAGTTGCTCCGTCACTGCCCCGGAGCAGGCGACGAAGCCGAGTTCGACCGAGGAGCTCCACTGATTCTCCAGTGCGCCCACCGTCTGGGTCATGCCTGGCAGGACCAGTTTCCTGGCCCACGCGTCGGGGCTGCGGCGGCACGAGTTCTGCCACTTCGGATCGCCGCCGTCGACGTTGGTCTCCGCGTAGTAGCCTGCCGCCCCTGTGGCCACCGGGTCGCCGGTCCCCTCCCCGGAGGAGTAGGAGTCGCCGAGGACGGCCACCTTGACGGGTTCGCGGCTCAGCGGCTGGAACGCGACGGCGTCCCAGGCGACGTTCTCGGTCCCGTCGCCGTCGAGGGTCACGTTGGTGAGGCTGACGCTCGGCACGCCGTTGAACTTGAACGAGCCCAGCGAGACCCAGTTGTTGGCTTGGCGCTTCTGGTTGATGTAGCGCACGGTCGAACGTCCGTCGCCGAAGTGGATCGTGTACTTGGCCTGCTGGGTCCGGGCGCCGTGGTCGGGCAGGTGGACCGCCACCCGCATCCAGGTGTAGATCGCGCGGTTCAGCTTCCACGTGCCGACCACTTCGAGCCGGTCTTGCAGGCCGCCCGGACTGCCCGATCTCGTGTGGCCGAAGATGAACCGCCCGCCGAAGCCGGCGCCGAGCTGATGGATGTCGACCTTGGACGGCATCGTGCCGTTGGCGTCGGTGGCGAAGCTCATCGAGAACGTGCCCTCGCTGGTGATGTTCGCGCACGGGCGAACGGAGGGCACGCCGTTCACATCCTCGTCGATGATGTACGCACCGGTCGGCGCGGCGTTGCCCGATGCCGAGGCGCTGCGGCTGCAGTTCGGTGGGTAGGAGGTGCCGTTGGCCTCTTCCATCCAGGTGGAGGGGAACCGGAGGAACTCGTAGCCGCACTCGGAGTTGCAGTTCTTCCACGTCGCCGGCCGGTTGTACCAGCAGCGGAAGTCCGGGAAGCCGTTCTGGGCGCTGCGGCAGGGGCCGGGGACGTCCGGGATCGCGTCCGGATCCCACGGGACCTCACCGACCAGGTCCTTGACGCACCGGTTGGTGTCGTCGCAGAACAGGTCCATCGGCGGCTTCACGTCGTACCGGTACTCGTCGGTGTTCCACCACGCGCCACGGAACGCGGGCACTTCGACGCCGGGTGCCTCGTACAGCCCCATCGGCCATGCCGCCCATCCCATGACTCGCTCGGGGTAGGGCCACCAGTTGGGGTGCACGGCGTCGGAGAAGTGGTTGTTGTGCAGGAACGGCTCTCGCTGCGGGTTGTACTTGGGGTTGCCGGGGTTGTTGTGCCAGCCGACGCCCCAGGCGCCGTTGTTCTTCGACGCGTCGGCCTGCGGGTAGAAGCCCGAGTTGTACGCCCAGACGGCGTAGAACCAGTTCTCGATGTTGACCGGATTGCCGTTGTTGATGCGCAGCCCGGCGCTGTAGGTCTGGTTCCATTTCTGTACCAGGATCTGCAGGCCGGCGGCGATGTTGGAGGCGTAGTCCAGCGCGATCGCGTGCTTCTGTTCCGAGGTGCGCTCGCCGATCCGCATGCCGTCGGTGACCTGCATGACCCCGTAGCCGCAGTCCGCGTCGGCCATGTTGATGTCCCAGTCGTCGCCCTCGTAGCCGTTGTAGATGTCGATGCCGTAGTAGTTTCCGATGAGCGGGTTGCCGGTGACGCCGGGCATGGCGTACCGGGAGGCCTGCCACAGGTTGGATTCCTGCATGGCGACGCCGAGCAGGATCTGCGCCGGGACGCGGCTGGTGGGCCATCCGGCCAGCGCCGGTGTCGGGAACAGCTGCATCGGCTTGGTGGTGGTCAGCGCGACCCGGGTCCGCCAGCCGTCCACGCCGGTGGGGTTCCAGGTGGCGTCGAGGTTTTTGGTGATCGCCTGGTTGGCCGCCCATTCGACCTGTCGCGGTTTGGGCTGCATGGCCTGGCGACGGTGGTCGTTGCGGGCGATCGCGCAGGTGCGTTCGCTGGTGCTTTCGGGCAAGTCGTCGGTGACCAGGTTCGCTGCGAGTGCCGCGGTCGTCGCCAGGGGATCCAGGGCGGGTGAGATCGTCTCGCCGATGGGTGTGGTGCTGGCAGTCGTCGGAGTTCCCGGGCCGCCTGGAGCCCTGGCCCCGGCGGGGTGGGCCAGGTCGATGCCCAGCCGCACGGTCTGGTCCGTGGCCGGGACGGTGAGCGACAGTTCGATCGGTGCGGCTTCCGCGTCGGTCAGCGGGGCACGTCCCTTGGCCCAGCCGACGTCATGGACGAAGACCGCGGCTGTGCTGCTGGCGCTCGCGCCCGGGGCCACCTTCGGCAGGTGCTTGAGATAGCTCGCGGTGCCCCGCACCGTGGCGGCGCCGACGATCGCGACCGTGCCGTGCGCGGCCGGGGCCAGGCTGAAGCCGTCGAAGGCGCCACGGGCGAACTCCGTGGGGCTGGCTCCGGCAGGGCTGTTCTGTGCGAGCTGTGCGCGGCTCAGGCGCAGCGCCGCCAATTGTTTCGGTGCGGCGGACGCGGCCGCCGGTTGGCCGGCCGAGGAGACCCTGTCCAGATAGACCAGGCCGCCGTCGGCGTCGGCGGTCAGCCGGAACGGGACGCCGGTGGTCCGGGCGATCAGCCCGATCTTCCCGCCTTCGACCCGCACGATGTGCGCGCCCTTGGCTGCGACGATCCGGGTCCGGCTCACCGGGATCGCGGAGGTCACCTGCCCGTCGAGTTCGACCGGCTTCGCCACGACCTTGCCGTTGCGCGTGTCGACGATCGCCAGCCGGGTTCGCCCCTGGTCGTCGCGGGCCTTCGCCTGCGTCAGGACAGCGAGGTCGTCGGCGCCGCACCCGGGGTTGAAGTAGGCCAGGGAGGCGGTGACGCCCAACTTGGTCACGTGGCCGGTGCGCAGGTCGACCACCGCCGCGAAGCCGGCCCGGTCGAACAGATCGGGCTTGTTGGAGAACGCCCGGGGTGCGTAGACGGCGACCACCTTGTCACCGGAGGAGGTCAGGCAGGCCTGCCCGATCCACTGGTCGACGTCGACCAGGCTCTCGCGCAGCGTTGCGACGACCCGCCAGGCGTAGCCGTCGGCCGCGCGGGCCGTGAGGATGTGCAACCCGCGCCCGTCGGCCGCGGTGGCCCAGGCGAGGTCGGTGGAGGACTTCCATCGGGGGGTGAGGACGCGGTCGCGGTCACGTTCGGGGACCACCTGGGGCGCGCGGCTGTCGCCGCTGGACGTCGCGCTGGCGGGCGCGCCGGCCGGCTGGGCGGCGTGCGCGGCCGTGATGGGCATGCTGAAGATCGCGGCCGCGAGCAGCAATGCGGTGTGCTTGCGGGCACGGACGACCGTGGGACGGGTCTGCATGTGCGTCTCCGGGGGTGGGGAGGGCTACGGGGGCTCGCGTTCACGCCGCCGCGCCGCGGCCGGTCAGGCTGCGGTTCGATCGGCGAGGTTCGGCCCGATGGCTGCCGTCGAGCAGTGGCAACCGTGGAGCAGGGGGTGCGAGCCCGGCCGTTCGCCGGACCCGCACCACGAGCTGGTCGTCAGGGTCCGAACCACATCATCCGGATGGCCCTGTCGAACCCGAGCCAGGAGTAGTAGCCGGGGGCGCCGTCGATCGGGCCGGTGTATCCGCCGCTCCGCTTGGCGATGGTCTGGATGCCCATGTACGTGTACTTGCCCGGGACGCCGTCAATCGGGCCGCTGTAGACGTTCTCCCGCGTCAGGTACCGCTGGACACCTTTCCAACTGTTGACGCCGGGGTATCCATCGGCTGGTCCGGTGTAGCCGAAGCTCGCCGCCGGTCCGGCCTGGATGCGGCACCACATCGGCATGTCGGTGGCGCTGCCGCTGTTCGTCAGGCGGTACATGTTGTCCTTGCAGAACTGCGTGGTGTAAGAGTTGCCCGCCTGGGCCGGCGTGGCGACAGTGAGGCCGGCGAGCGCCACGCTCAACGCGACGGCCACTGCGGAAGTACGCTTCCAGTTCATGATGATCCTCTCCAGGGACGGTCACGCGATCCAGGAGGTGCACTGCAACGGGGAGAGGCGTCCGTGACGGTGGCAGTGACGCGTTCGCACTGCCCCAGCCCTGCGGACACCTACGGTGCCGGCACCCTACGGTTCCGCGCGCACTATGCGATCTTGGTGAGTCCGGACTTACCACGATCGATCTGGATGCGACTGTAGGCTTCGCGCGGGGACAGCTGAACCCAACGAATCCGCGAAAATTGCGGTGCCTCGCGTACGGCACACGGAAAGATGATCTCCGGTGCGCCACGCACGTCACCGCACCATGATCACGTGCGTGGCACTCCGGAGATCAGGAGATAGCCGGCGCGCGAGGCCGGTGGCCCCGCGCGCCGGGATCAGCGAGCGAGCTGGACGGTGGCGATCTCGAAGCCGCGCAGATCCACCCGCACCGACCCGTCCGGGCCGATGTCCACAGCAGACCCCGTACGTCCCCGCAAGTCGGCCAGCCACGCCGCGCTCAGGCCCGGCACAGAGAAGACCGCCGTCGAGGGAGCCGGTTGCAGGCAGACGACGCGTACCTCCAGCAAGTCGGAACCGGAAGCCAAGTCGGAACCGGAAGCGGAGGAGGAACGGGAGCGCAGCGACGTCATCACGACGCCGTCGCCGGACACCGACAACCCCGAAGCCGAAGCAGGCAACGGAGCCGACGGCGACGCAGCGCCGGGGAACGCCAGCAGCGAATGCCGGTAGACCTCGGCCGCCGCAGCCACCCCCGCCCGATCCCACGAGGCACGGATCGGCATGACCGCGAGGTCGACGGTGATCGGCCCGTGGCATTGAGCCTGCGGCGCGGGCAACTGCGGCCCGGCGGGTTCGTCACGCAGCGCGTGGATGTTGCGCGACAGCATGCCGATCGAACGCAGCAGCGTGATCGCGAGGTGCCCGTCGACCACCTCGTACTCGGTGGGCTGGGTGAGCAGCGCGGCCGTCTCGCCCGCTACGACGAAGCCCGACGCGGGGAACGTCGGCAGCGGGAACTCCCCACCGCCACCCTCCACCGACGAGGAAGATCGGGAGACGACGGCGAACTGACCCTCGGCGTACGACGTCATCGAGGTAGCACCCGTGGGCAGGTGGAGCCGCACCCGATGGTCGGAGCACCGGTTGTCGAAGCTGACCGTGAGGCGTACGAACGGCTCGCCGACGCGCAGCTCGACGCGGGTCACCACGGTCACCGGCACTAGCGTCGAGGAACGGGCCGGAGCCGGTGGCGCGGCGGCGACGATGGTCGGGCTGACCGGGGTCGGCTCGGCGGCCGCGACCGGCCACTCGTACACCCGCGACACGTCGACGACAGCCACCAGCGGGCCCGAGGAAACCACCGAGACCGAGGTGGAAACCGGTTCGGAGACCAGCACATCCGTGGCGGGCGCGGCGTAGTTGTAGCTGTCCCCCACGTCGCCGCCGTCGACGATCAGCCCGATGTCGGCCACGTCGAACCGCAGCACCCCATTGTCCAGAATGGACCCGTCCACGGACACCGCCGAAGCAGGCAACACCTCAGAAGACGGCCGGACCGACACGTGTCCCAGGGCGGGAACGGTGACGGCAGCGGCGACGACCGAGCGTGGCGCGGCCACGATCCGCATCCGGACCGAGGAGCGATCGTCGAGGGCTGTCCAGACGTCGTCCACGCTGAACGACGGGTCGCCGTGCCGGGCGACGTGGAAGGTCAGCTCGTCACCGGCCAACTCCCAACCGGTGATCTCCTGCCCGTACAGCTCGATGCCGTGGATGCGCCGCAATCCCTTGGCGATGTCAGAGAGACCGTCGAGCAGGTCGTCGGCGAGCACCGACGGTCCCGACGACAGCACCTGGATCGGCACCGGCGTCCCGTCGCCCGTGACCAGACCGTCGGATTCGGGCAGATCCAGTTCGACGACCGAGGTCCGCTCGAACGGCGAGGGGTTCCAGACCGCGTACCCGTCATTGGGCACGACCGCGGTCAGGCTCGCCCCGGCCAGGTCGACGACCGCCCGCGCGAGCTGGTCGGCCTCGGCCAGCCGCGCGGCCACCTGCACCGCGGTCTCGTCACAGCCGCAGCCGGTCACCGAGTCGTGGCACGACGCGTCGATCAGCCGAGTCCACGCCATGTCCAGGAAACCCTGCACCGGCGGCCCGTTGTGCCACAAGGCCGCCAGCGGCTCGGCGTGCCGCTCGACCGCCCGCTCCGCGCGTCCCATCGCTCTTTTCACAGGGGTACGCACAGAGATGACCCCGGGCAGGATGTTCGCGCGGGCGTGGGACCGGAGTTCCCCGGTGATCCGGGGCAGGCTTTCGAACCGGGCCGACTGCGTCGCGAAGTACTCGGCGAGCGTACCGAGGCGCAGGTCGAGCCCGGTCTCCGCAGAAGCGCGGGCGAGCAGGTCCGCGACGTCGGCAGCCGGGGCGGCATGGTCGGTGCCGTACATGCCCAGCATCGGCCCGCCGTCCGGATACCAGGCGTTCAGGTACGCCGACAGCTCCTTGGCCCGCGCGGCGACCAGCGGCGGTGACGCCGTCAGCGAGGCGGCGTTGCCGTAGCCGCCGGGCATGTATTCGGTGCGGATGACGGTGCCGTCCGGGGCTTCCCAGCCGAACGCGTGCTGCTCCAGCGCCCCCGGTACGCCCCGGAAGACGCAGGCGTGGGCGAGCCCGGCGCCGGTCAGGATCTGCGGCATCTGCGCGATGTGGCCGAACATGTCGGGCAGGTAGCCGACCGGCAGCGCGGCGCCGAGTTCCTCGGACCGGCGCAGGCCGCGTTCCAGGTTGCGGACGATGTTCTCGCCGGAGCACAAGAACTCGTCGAGCAGGATCTGCCACGGGCCGACCGCCAGCTGCCCGTTGGCCACCAGCTCGCGGACCTGGTCACGGCGCTCGGGGCGCACGTCGAGGTAGTCGTCGACGGCGGCCATCTGACCATCCAGAGTGAACCGTTGCCGCGGGTCGGCGGCCATCCGGTCGAAGACGTCGTCGAGCAGCGCCACCAGGCGCAGCCGGAACCGCTGGAACGGCTCGTACCATTCGCGATCCCAGTGGGTGTGCGGGACGACGATGATCTCGGTCGGCGTCATACTTGCAAAGCCTCTCCGGAGACGGGGTGCTGGGACGCGCGGACGATGCGCTGGCTGGTGACCAGGTCGGACAGCCCGCCCTCGACCCCGGTACGCGCAGCCGAGCCCGTGGTGACCAGCGAGTGGAACGCCACCAGCTCTCGTTCGAACGCCTCGTCGACGCTGGTGAACACCGACCGCGTCGGGCCTTCGGCGATCGTGAGCACGGTGGGCGCGTTCATCAGGTAGGGCGTCGGGAAGACCAGTTCGAGTGATCCGCGTTCGTGGTGCAGGGTCACGGTCTCCCGGTACGCCGGATAGTCCGGCAGGTAATGCCAGTGCAACGTGTAGCGCCCGCCGTCGGACAGATCACCGGTGACCTCCACCGACGGCTCGGGCACACCCTTGCGGGTCCACGTCGTGGCGTGGTCGATCGTCGCGGGCGCGCCGGTGAACAGCCGCAGCAGCGACAGGTCGTGGCTCAGGCTGTTGGCGAGGATCCGGTAGAGACCTTGCGCGCCCGGGTCGTCGCCGACGGCTGCGCGTACGAGGTCGTCGTCGCGGGCGCGCAGCGAGGCGAGCGCCGCCGGCGGCACGTCGGTGAACGTGGGCAGGTGGGCGAAGGCCAGCTGCGATTCGCCGCTGGGATGCAGCACGGTGACGTCGACGTGGTGGACCGCGGACGGCCCGCCGATGCGGTCCAGCTCTTCGAGGGCCCGTTCCACGGCCGGGTCGTATTGCTTCATGTAGCCGACCATCAGCCGATCCGTCGCGGGCAGCTGTGCGATCTCGGCTCGGGTCAGCGCGAGGGGCTTCTCGCAGAACACCGGCAGCCCGGCGGCGAGCGCCTGACCGGCCAGCGTCCCGTGCGATCCGGAGGTGAGCAGCAGGATCGCGTCGAACCCGCCGGCGGCGATCATCTCGGACGCGTCGGCGTACCGGGCGACGTCGAACTCGGCGAGCGCCGTCGGGGACAGGTCGCTGACCGCGACGACGGAGAACAGGTCGGACCGGCGGGCCAGCATCGGCAGGTGCGCGGTGCGGGCGATCGTGCCCAGCCCGGCTATCGCGACGCGGATCATCGCAATCCCCATTCGGCGAGGGTGGCTCGGTTCGCGCGCTGGTCGGCGAGGATCCGGCTGAGGTCCTGCCCGGTGCCGGGGGCGTCCTGCTCGACGACCAGCCATCCGGTGTAGCCGATCTCGGTCAGCTCGGCCAGCACCGCTGGAAGATCGACGTCGCCTTGTCCGAGCGCCGGGAATCCCCCGGCTCGAACCATCGCTGACAAGTCGGCCCCCTCATCGCGTACCCGATGATGAACGAGACGGTCCGCGTCCTTGACGTGGACCTGTTTGATGCGCGGACCCCAGCGGCGCACCGCGGCCACCGCGTCGCCGCCGGCGAGCGCGAGGTGGCCGGTGTCCAGGCAGATCGAGATGTCGGTGAGCGCGAGCAGCCGGTCGGCCTCCTCGCCGGTCTCGATGTCGGTGCCGAGGTGGTAGTGGAAGACGGGTTCGAGGCCGCGCGCCCGGCAGCGGTCCGCGGCCTGCTGGACTCGGTCCGCGAAGCCGGGCCAGGCCGCCTCGGGCAACGCCAGGTCAGGATCGAGCGGTACGCCGGGAGCAGCGAATCGGCGCGGATCGGCGGGGCAGGCGAGGGTGGGCCGGGGCGCGAACCGGTCGTCGTCGACTGGGACGGCGGTGAACACGTCGAGCGCGGCGTCGAGGTTCGGCAGGTCGGCCGTGAAGCCGTCGGGGTCGCCGTAGCGCAGGTCGACCCAGCCGCCGGCCAGCTGGATGCCGTGCCGGGCGAGCCGGTCGGCCAGCTCCCGGCCGGTGCCGAAGTAGCCGATCGGCCCGGAGTCGACGCCGGTGTATCCGGCGGCCGCCAGTTCGGCGAGCATCGTGTCCGGGTCGACGATCGGGGATTCGAGCGAGTAGACCCCGAAGTTGCAGGGGGCGTTGGCGATCTTCACCGACATATCGCGACGACCTCCGTCGAAGACGTCTCCAGCAGATGCAGTCCGTCGCCGGCCGGAAGCAGCACTCGGTCGCCGCGGATCACCGCCCGGGAGCCGTCCGGCCGGATCAGGACCGTGCCGTCGGCGTCGAGGGCGAGCAGTTCGTCGCCGAGCCGGATGAGCAGCGCCTCCTGCGGTCCGGCGTTGATCGCGACCCGGCCCGCGGCCAGCCCGCCGAGCACGTCGCCGTCGTCGGCGAGGACCCAGGTGGTGGGGTTGCCGGGCAGACCGTCGCTGCCGGGCCGGTGGTAGTCGCTGCCGCCGACCGGGATGACGTCCGGCCGCCAGGCGTCCGCCCAGGCCAGCGGGGCGCCCCAGGTGCGGTCGAACCAGCCGGAGTGCCAGATCTCGGCGTGCCGGGGCCGGTCGGTCACCGGCTGCCGCCAGGCGCAGTCGCCGCCGAGCGGATGGTTGATGGACAGGATCCCGCCGTCGCGGCCGACCGCCGCGACCCAGTCGTCGACCGGGCGGCGGAAGTCGACCCAGCCGATGGGGCCCCAGGCGTTGGCGTGCCCACGGTCGGTGGTGACCTCCTGCCCGGGGATCAGGTCGATCCCGTAGCGGGCGCCCGCCGGGGCCAGCTCCGGGTGGTGGCTGACCGTGTTGTGGTCGGTGACGGCGAGGAAGTCCAGCCCTCGCTGCACGGCCAGCACGGCCAGCTCCGAGACGGTCGAGCTGCCGTCACTGTGGACGGTGTGCGAGTGCAGGTCGCCCGCGAGCCAGGTCCGCCCGTCTACTTCCGGCAGCGGCCGTCGTTGCATTCTTTCTGGCGACGGCGGCTGTTCGTGTGTCGGCTGGTTCGGCGATTTGTCCGAAACTGTGGTGGTGACGGTGAAGTCGAGCCCGTCCGTCGGTACGCGATGCAGCCGCAGCAGCACGTGCCACACCCCGGGTTCGAGTTCGCCCGGCAGGTAGCCCGGCGTCGCCCAGCCGGGCGTGATCGTGTACCGGTCCCGGGCACCGCCGGACCAGCC
This sequence comes from Hamadaea flava, assembly GCF_024172085.1. Lineage (NCBI taxonomy): Bacteria > Bacillati > Actinomycetota > Actinomycetes > Micromonosporales > Micromonosporaceae > Hamadaea > Hamadaea flava. Next base: position 819,785 of record NZ_JAMZDZ010000001.1, read on the forward strand.
CCGGAACCCGGCCGGCCCCTCGCATCCGAGATCGAGGACGCCCCGCGCCCGGTCGTAGGCCAGTTCGACGGACAGGGCTGCCGTGCCGGGCGGGACCTCGACCGGCACCGAGCGCATGATCTGCTCGGCCCGGTCCTCCATCGTCCAGCGGCCCTGGTGCACGGTCATCGGTTCGCCCCGGTGGGCTGGGCCGGAACAGGCGCGGCGACCAGCTCGTCGTCGCGGTAGAGCAGGGCGCGGCCCGGTCGCGGCGCGACCCAGCCCCGGTCGCCCGGTGCGGGCTCCTCGCCTTCGGCGACCACCACCTGGACGGTGCCGACATCGCCGGGCAGGTCGAGGCTGACCAGCGAGGAGCTGCCCAGATTCTCGACCACCACGACGACGCCCGACAGCGCGCCCGCGCGTTCGGCCGGCGAATAGTCGAGATACTCCGGGCGTACGGCGTAAGTGACGGTCTCCCCCGGCTCGGTCAGGCCCTCGGCGATCTCCGGCATCGGCAGGATCGTCCCGGCCACCTCGACGCCCGCGTCCCGCACGGTCGCCGGGATCAGGTTCATCGGAGTGGAGCCGATGAACCCGGCGACGAACGTGTTGGCCGGACGGCGGAACACCTCGACCGGTGTGCCCACCTGACGGATGCGGCCGCCCTGCATGACCGCGATCCGGTCGGCGAGGGCCAGCGCCTCGGCCTGGTCGTGGGTGACGAACACGGTCGTCACGCCGAGGTCGCGCTGCAATCGCTTGAGGAACGTGCGCGCCTCCAGCCGCAGCCGGGCGTCCAGGTTGGACAGCGGCTCGTCCAGCAGGAACACCTGCGGCGTGTAGGCCATCGCGCGGGCCAGCGCCACGCGCTGCTGCTGCCCGCCGGACAGCTGCGCCGGCCGTCGCTCCAGCAGCTCGGCCAGGCCGAGACCGCCGGCGGTCTCGGTCGCCTTGCCGTGCCGGGTCCGCCGGTCCACCTTCTTGATCCGCAACGGGTACGCGATGTTGTCGCGCACGTTCATGTGCGGGAAGAGGGCGTAGTCCTGGAACACCATCGCGACGTCGCGCCGCCCCGGCGGCATGCCGGTGACGTCGGTGTCACCGATGTGGATGGTGCCCCCGGAGGAGACCTCCAGCCCGGCGATGGTGCGCAGCAGCGTCGTCTTGCCGCATCCGGACGGGCCGAGCAGGGCGAAGAACTCACCGTCGACGATGTCGAGGTCGAGGGCGTTCAGCGCGCGTACGCCGTTGGGGTAGACCTTGGTCAGCCCGCTCATGGTGATGGCGGCCATCAGCGTTTGATCCCTCCGTGGAAGCGGAAGCCGTAGCGGGTGCTCACGAAGATGAACATGAGCACGACCGGCAGCGAGTAGAGCAGCGAGAACGTGGAGAGCAGCCGCAGGTCGGCCTGCCCGCCCTCGGTGTAGAGGGTGTACATGATGACCGCCGCCGGTGCCTTGTCCGGGCTGCGCAGCAACAGGTAAGGCACCAGGAAGTTGCCCCACACGTTGGCGACCGCCCACACCGCGACGGTGGCCAGACCCGGCCGCACCAAGGGCACCACGATGTGACGCACGATCTGCAGCGGACTGGCTCCGAAGACCCGCGCCGACTCCTCGTACGAGGTCGGCGTGGAGTCCATGAAGTCCTTGAGGATGAAGATCGCCGCCGGCAGCAGCCCCCCGGACATGATCAGGATGACGCCGAGTCGGGAGTCGATCAGGTTCAACCGGAACGCCAGCTCGAACAACGGCACCATCGTCGCCGTCCCCGTCACGATCGACGAGAGCAGCAGCAGGCCGTAGAGCAGCGCGTCCCGGCCGGGGATACGGACCCGGCTGAGCGCGTACGCGGCCAGCGCGGCGAACACGACGACCAGGATCGCCGTACCGCCGGCCAGCCAGACCGAGTTCAGCAGCGACTCCACCGCGTACGGGTTGTCCAGCAGCGCCCGGAAGTTGTCCAGCGCGAAGTCGGGCATCGACGTCGTGATCTTCGGCGTGCTGTCGAACGGCGCGGTCGCCAGCCACAGCAACGGGATCGCGAAGAACCCGAGGACCACGCTGAGGAAGACGTACCGGCCGATCCGGCCGAGCAGGTGGCTGACGGTGGTGTTCACGCCTCCTCCTTCCGGCGCCCCAGCATCCGCAGGTAGACCAGCGCGAGGACGAGGTTGATCAGCAGCATCAGGAACGAGATCGCCGAGCCGAAGCCGAGCTGACCACCGGACAGGGCCACCTTGTAGACGTAGACCGCCAGGATCTCCGACTTCCCCTCCGGCCCGCCCGCGGTGATCAGGTACGGCGAGAAGTCGTTGAACGTCCACAAGCTGATCAGCAGCAGATTGGTCAGGATGTGCCCGCGGATGCGCGGGAACACCACGTCACGCAACTGCTGCCAGGTGTTCGCCCCGGCCAGCTTGGCCGTCTCCAGATGCGACGGCGGCACGTTCCCGAGCGCCGCGCTGTAGAGCATCATCGAGAACGCCGTGCCACGCCACGTGTTGAACACGATGATCGACAGCATCGGATGATCGAGCAGCCAGGCCGCGCCCGGCGTATGCAGGACGGCGTTGAGCGTGCCGGCGTCACGGTCGAGCAGCGCGATCCACAGGAACGCCACCACCGACCCCGGCAGGATCCAGGCCAGCAGCACGAACGCCTCGACGACGCGGCGTACGAAGCCACGGCGGTCGCGCAGCGTCCACGCGATGGCGAAGCCGAGACCGGCCTGCCCGATCACCGCCGAACCGATCACGAACTGCAGCGTCAGGCCCAGCGACGTGAGGAACCGGTCGTCGCCCAGCGCGGTCGTGTAGTTGTCCAGCCCGACGATCTCCGGATGTGCGGCGGCGAGCCCGGTCAGCCGGTAATTGGTGATGCCGAGATAGATCGTCCAAGCGGCCGGCAGGACGAGGAACAGCACGATGAGCACCATGCTGGGCACCACGAACGCGGCCGCCCGGGCCCGGCCGAGCCCGGCGGCGTCCGGGGACGCGCCGTCGCGGCGCGCCCCCGGCAGTTGCTGCGTACTGGTGTCCTCGGTGGTGTCAGGACTGGACGTTGCCTGCACCACCGACGATCCCCTCGACCTTCTTCTGATACTCCGCGGCCGCGTCGGCCGCGCTCTTGCCGGACACGACCGCGGCGGTCGCCTCCTGCAACGCCGTCGACACCTGCGGATACACGGCCAGCGGCGGCCGGTACGCCGTCAGCGGCAGCACCTTCTGCGACACGAAGCTGAGCATCGGGTCGCCGGCGAGGACCTCCTTGTTGACGTCCATCCGGGCGGTGATGCGCGCCGCGCCGGCCAGTTCGGACTTGACCGCCTCGGCCGAACTCATGAACGACAGCAGTTCCCAGGCCTGCGCCGGGTACTTGCTGTTGGGGTTGACGACGCGTACGCCGCCGCCGGACATGCTGACGAAGTCCTGGCCCCGCACGCCCGCCCCGGGCTGCTTGGCCGGGATCATCGCGTACCCGACGGTGGTGTCCCGGTCGGCCATCTTCGCGATGCCCGCCTTCGGCTCGACGACGCTGCGCCAGAAGTAGTCGCCCTCACCGAGGATGCCGATCTTGCCGGCGGCGAACATCTCGAACGACTTGTCCCGGCCCTTGGCCTCCTGCTGCAGCTTCGGGTCACCGAGGCCGCCGCCGTACACCTTGCCGTAGAAGTCGAGCATGTCCTTGACCGGCTGGGTGGAGCCGGACCACTTGCCGTCCTTCCAGATCTCGCCACCGGCACCCACCAGCAGCGGCAGCGCGCCCTGCATGGAGGTTGCCTCACCCATCGCGGTGCCGGCGTTGATCTGGATCGGCGTGACGCCGGGGAGGGTCTTGAGCTTGGCCCCCGCGTCGAGGATGTCCTGCCAGGACTTGGGCTGCCAGTCGGCGGGCAGGCCCGCCTGGGCGAACAGCTTCTTGTTGAAGTAGAGCACGCGACCGTCGGTGCCCTGCGGCACGCCGTACTTCTTGCCTTCGAACGTGCCCAGGCCCTGGACGGACTGCGGGATCTGGCTCCAGCCCTCCCACGAGTCCACTCCGGAACCGGCCACGTCGGCGAGCGGCTTGATGTATCCGGCCTGGGCGAACTCGCCGACCCAGATGCCGTCGATCGCGATGACGTCGGGACCGGCCTTGCTGCGCAGGTCCAACGCCAGCTTGGTCTTGTACTGCTCGTCGTCGACGCCGCTGGGCACGAACGTCACCTTGGCGGTGACGCCCTTGGCCTTCTGGGCCTCGATGAACTTGGGGATGACCCAGTCCTGGATCCACTGGGCGCCTGCGGAGTTCTTGCCGCCGACGATCGAGTTGGCGGCGATGGTGAGGGTGATGTTCTTAGCGTCGGCGCCGGACGGCTCCTCGGAGCCACATCCGGCCATGGTGAGAGCGAGAGCGGCGAGCGCGGCGACCGCGCCCGTCGACGTTCTGCGCTGGACTGACATATTGCTTCCCTTCGGCGACTGGGTTGACTCGAAGAGGCTCGCGTTGCTCAGAATGTCATGACAACCTGCCGACGTAAATGTCTGCCGCGAAATCTTCACGTAACAGATCGGACGGCCCCCGATTGTTAGGACATCCAGACGTACAGATGATCAATGTCTTGTCGCATAATGGCGGCGTGGACGGCCTCGCGCAACTCATCCGGATCGACCGGTCCAGCCCGGTCCCCCTCTACTACCAGGTCGCGCAGCGCATGCAGGAACTCATCGAGTCCGCACAGCTGCCGCCGGGTTCCCGGCTGGACAACGAGATAGCGCTGGCCGACCAGCTCGGCCTGTCCCGCCCCACGATGCGGCAAGCCATCGGCCACCTGGTCGACAAGGGACTCCTCGTCCGCAAACGCGGCGTCGGTACGCAGGTCGCCCAACGGCGCGTCAGCCGCCAAGTCGAGCTGACCAGCCTCTACGACGACCTCGACCGGGCCCGCCGCCGGCCGCGTACCGAAGTGCTGGCCTTCGAAGTCGTCACCGCCTCACCCGCCGCCGCCGAAGCCCTGCACCTGCCCGCCGGAGCCGACGTGCTCCACATCGAACGACTCCGGTACGCCGAAGACGAACCCCTGGCCGTCCTGCGCAACTACCTGCCCGCCGGGCTCGCCGACATCAGCCGCGACGCGCTCGCCGAACGCGGCCTCTACCAGGTGCTGCGCGACAGCGGCATCCAGATGCGCATCGCCGACCAGACCATCGGCGCCCGCAAAGCCAGCTCGGCCGAGGCCCGGCTGCTCAGCGAAATCCGTGGCGCTCCCCTGCTCACCATGTCGCGGACCGCGTACGACCCGGCCGGGCACGCCGTCGAGTACGGCGACCACGTGTACCGGGCGTCGCACTACTCGTTCGAGCTGACCCTGCTCTCCCGCTGACCCGGGCCGTCAGGTCACCAACCCCCGGCGGTACGCGTAGATCACCGCTTGAACACGGTCTCGCAAGTCGAGCTTGGTAAGGATGCGCGACACATAGGTCTTGACGGTCTCCTGGCTGATCACCAACGCGGTAGCGATCTCACCGTTGGACAGGCCGTTGGCGATCAGGCGCAGCACCTCCAGTTCACGCGGAGTCAGCGGACCGTCATCGGGGGTGCTCTCCGCAGGACGGATCCGCGCCGCGTACCGGCCCACCAGTTGCCGGGTCACCTCGGGTGCCAGCAACGCGGCCCCACTCGCGACCGTGCGGATGCCGTTCAGCAGCTGCGCCGGCGGGGCGTCCTTGAGCAGGAAGCCACTCGCCCCGGCGCGCAGCGCCCCGTACACGTATTCGTCCAGGTTGAACGTCGTCACCACGAGCACCTTCACGGGGTTCGCCACCCCGACCCCGGCCAGCTGACGGGTCGCCTCGATGCCGTCGAGCACCGGCATCCGGACGTCCATCACCACGACATCGGGGTGCGACCGGCGAGCCAGGTCGACCGCGGCACGCCCGTCCCCGCACTCGCCGACCACCTCCAAATCCGGCTGAGCGTCGATGATCGTCGCCAGGCCCGTGCGGATCAGAATCTGGTCGTCACAGACGAGCACCCGGATCGGAGCGCTCACGACGCGCCTCCGGCCGGGATGCGGGCGCGGACGACGAAGGCACCGTCATCCAACCGGCCCGCGCTGAACTCGCCGCCGAGAACACCGACGCGTTCGCGAAGCCCGGCCAGGCCGCGGCCGCTCCCGCCAGGCGACGCGGTGACCGCCTCCCGGCCGTCCGTGCTGACCTCCACGACGATCTCCTGCGGGGCGTGGTGCACCCGGACCGCCGTACGGCTGCCGTGGGCATACTTGAGGGCGTTGGTCAGGGCCTCCTGCACGACACGGTACGTCGCGACCTCGGCGCTGCCGGCTGTCTGCTGTGGACTGCCCTCCTCGACGAACTCCACCGGCTGGCCCGCCCGCCGAGTCTGCTCCACGAGGTCATGCAGCTCGCCGATCACCGCCTGCGGAAGCGCGCCCGCCCCGGGCGGCCCGGATGCTGTCGTCGCCTCCGCGCCGTGGTCGGGGTTGAGCAGGTCCAGCAGATGCCGCAGATCGGCAATCGCCCGGCGGCCGGTGTCGCTGACCGAAGCCAAAGTCTGATCGAGGCGTTCCGGCGCGGCCGTCAGATACCTCGCCGCCTCCGCCTGCACCACCATCGCCGTCACATGGTGGGTCACCACGTCGTGCAGCTCTCGGGCGATGCGGGTGCGTTCGGCGGTACGCGTGGCCTCGGCGATGTGGCTGCGGCTTTCGGCCTCAGCAGCCCGGGACAGGCGTAGCCACGCCCCGATCCCCCACGCGATGGCCAGCACCAGGTAGAAGGAGGTGAACCCGGCCACCCCCTCACCCGATCCACGCCGGTCGAGCGCCACCGCCAGCACCACGTACGCCACAGTCCCCAGGACCACCGCACCGCGCCGATGACGTCGCAGGTGCACGGAAGTGCTCAGCAGCGCGATGGGCAGGGCGGTGCCCGCCACAGTGTGGAAGCCGAGGAGCTGATCAAGGGCGAAGCCGAGAGACACCAGCGCGAGACTGACCGCAGGCCAACGACGGCGAACCACCAGCGGGAGGCTCTCCAGGGCGATCACTCCGACGGCCATCGCGTCGAACGGCCGATCCGGCAAGTCCCCGAGCTGCGTCCCGTTGCTGTGCAGCGCCGGGATCACCGACGCCACGACGAACACCAACGCCAACGGGAGATCCCGGACCGTGACGGGCCACCGCCGCCATCGGTCCAGGATCCGCTCGTGGTCGATCACCGGGAAAGACTAACGGTCGCGGTGACCCCGGCGGCGCGCCGGCGCATCGGCACCAGCTGGCCGCGGCGGCGGGCCAGCCACAGGAACACTCCGGTCACCACCACACCAGCCACCAGCGCGTAGAGGCTCGCCTCCGGCCCGAACTCGCCGCCGCTGAGCGCCGTCGAACCGGACAGCACGCCGTGCAGCAGCCCGTCCGGCGCGCTCTGCCCCGAAACCCCGGTACCGAAGATGCCGCCCTCGGCGAAGTTCCACGCGAAATGCAGGCCGATCGGCACCCACAGATTGCGGGTGGCGACGTACGCGGCACCGAGCATGCCGCCGGCCTCGACGGCGATCGCAAGTGAGCTCCACACGCTAGCGTGCGGGTTGAACAGATGCGCCAGGCCGAACAACCCACCGGTGAGGACCAGCGCCAACCACGTGCCGATACGCTGCTCGACGAACCGCAACAGAACACCACGGAACAACAGCTCCTCCGTCACCGCGGCAGCGGCCGTGACACCCGCCAACGCGACCGCGCCGGACACCGAACCCCAGCCGTCGACCCGGTAACCGCCGGACAGGGCGATGACCGCGATGACGGCCGCGAACAATCCGAAGCCGATGACTGCACCCCGGCCGAATGCGCCGCCCGCGCCTTTCCAGGCCACCTCGGCCGGCGCGCGGCGTTCGGTCCGGCGCACCACCCAGGCGTACGCGAAAAGCGAGAGCACTGCGGTGGCGACGCCGAGAACCAGCGTGGGCCACACGTTCCACTGCACCGCGCCGACGGCAGCATTGCCGGCGAACGCCACCACCGAGACGGTCACGATCTGCGCCAACAGTCGCAAGAACAGTCGCATGACGACCCTTTCCCCAGAACCCGCGACCGGAGCGCCGCGGCTACCCAGAACGCTATGGATCCGCGGGCCTGGAATCGTCACCGCGCAGCGGACAGTGGCCGGTAGCTCTCGCGGGGGACAAGCGGGCCACCTCGTGTGCCGGTCGTCGCATTACTCGTTCGAGTCGACGCTGCGTTCCCGAGAGTTGTTCGAGGCGGCCGTGCTCACCGGTCGACCCATTTACTGGGTCTGACATGAGCCGAGGCTCGGACGCATTGACCGCCGTTTGATCAAGCAATAGCCTCCCTTCGATGACCTTGAGCATTGGGGCTCGGGTCGTCGACAGTCTGGGGAGGACTACATGCGATTTGGCAGACGACTGGTGCTGGTGGTCGGGTTGGTGTTCGGCCTGCTGGCCATGTCAGGGCAGGCCGCGCAGGCCGCCTACTACAACACCTACACGACCATCGCCAGCTTGCCCAACACGAGCTGCTGCACCGGCGTACAGGGCTTCGCCGCCGGATCCACCTACCTGTACTCGGTGAAGAACCACACCAACTACGACGACCTCGCCGTGATCTACCGGGTCAACAAGACCACTGGTGACCGGGTGTTGATGACCAACGGCACCAACGGCGGGACGACCAACACCTGGCTCGGGCACGCGAACGACATGACCATCGTCGACATCGACAGCCAGCACCACCTGTTCGTCGTCACCTTGGAAGCGACCGGAGCGCAGCTGGTGAAGCTGCGCTACGACGGCACCACCTACTACTACGTCGGGTCGTACCAGATCCGTCTCAACGGGGCCGTGGCGTCGCCGTCCGGGGTCAGCCGCGTCGCCCAGGACAGCACGACGATCTCGTTCATGTTCAAGAGCGGCCGGACCGTCTACAACGGCAGCATCGGGCTTCGGTCCAACTCCGGGACGATCAACCTGACCAAGGCGTTCGATCTGCAGGTCGAGGGCGCGCTCGTCAACGGCGCCACTGTCTCGGACCTGACGACCTTCGTCAACCAGGGGTTCTTCTACGACGCGAGCAAGAAGGTGCTCTACTACCCGCTGACCAAGGAGAACCGCAGCATCGTGCTCGTCTACCGGAACATCTCGGCGGCGACGACGGGCACCGCGCCTGCGGCCAGCGACCTCTCGTTCCGGATCACGTCCTCGGCGTACACGACGTTCGAGATCGAGGGTGTCGGGGTCAGCGGCGGCGTTCTGTACTTCAACACGAACCGGTCGAACGCGGACGGCTCCGCCGACGGGGTGCACTCGTTCAACGGCTACGTCGCCTGACGTAGGTATGGGCGGGGATTCGCTGTGGCTTCGGTGAAAGGGCCATAGCGGATCCCCGATCCGAACTAATGCGGCTTGCGGTAGCTACAGGAGACCGGCTGCAGACGCGGGTCGCATTCCAGGATGGGCGCGGATGTCGTGCGGAACGGTTTGCCGTGGTTGTCGATGGCGAACGTCCCGGTACGCCCAGCGGACGCCCATGCGATCTCGACATGCCACAGGCAGTCGCAGTCGTCCACGGAACGGACGGCCAGCTCGAACTGCTCGGCTTCGGCGTTCGTGATCTGGTAGGGGAAGTCCACCGGCGGCGTGTTGTAGTACCGGCCGTCCGGACCGTCGAACAGCTCGACGCCGGGCGGTGGGCTTACTCCCGCGTGGACCACCTTCGCTCCGGCAGCGGCGAGCATCGTCGCATCCGTGCCGCTCAGCCTGATGTCGAACGGACGGACGACGCCTTCCGCCCCACACTCGTCGGGCCGGCGAAGCACGACGCCCTGCACGGGCAGCCGCCGGTCGACGACGAGCTTCGCACTGGTCAGCACGACCGCTGTCGGCGAGGCGCCCTGCAGGATGAAGCTGATCCGGCCGCCGACGAACGGCACGTCCGGGTCGCCGTTCCAGCCCCACGCTCGCGCCGCCTTCTCGTCCGGCATCAGCCAGCCGCCGGGATGCCCCACTCCGCAGGCCGCCGACTGGAAGTACGTCGCCGTCAACGGAGCGCCGCGGACGTCGACCGGCACATCCTGGTGCACCAGGTCACCGCCCGTCTCGTCGCTTTTGTCGCCACCGGCCAGGCGGTTCAGGCTGTCGGAGATCTGGCCCGAGATGAACCCGCTCACCCCCGCGTACGCGCCGGTCGCCACCAGGCCGAGGACGAGGGCGACGATCAGCGTACGCCAGCCGTGGCGCCGGACCTGATCCCTGATCCAGCCCGGCGACCAGGCCAGTTTCTCCTGCGGTTTCACCATGAACTCGGCCGTATCTCGTGAGGGTGGTTGAGCCACCAGGACGCCGCGACGCGGGCCGTAGGGTGGGCTGCGGGATTGTCGCGGACTGCGTGCAGCAGGGCCTGCTGACCGGCGATGCCGGCGGCGTAGACGATCGCCCTGCTGTCCTGATCGCCGGGCGGACTGGTCAGAGTTGCCGCCATGGCGGTCCAGAAGGTGCGCGGAACCTGGGCGGTACTGGGGATGTGCGACACCGACCAGGTGGCGATGCTTCGCACCGGCGCGGCGGTGGCCGGATCGAGGATCAGTGCTCGGACGAGTTCCTGACCGTCGGCGTCGCCGAGCGCGGTGAGCGCCTGAATCATATGTGTCGCGACCAGGATCTCGTTGCGTTCCAGCGCTGTGCGCAGTTCCCGGGTCACCGCGTGGCCCGCCGACGCCCGGTACGGCGTCGCAGCGATCATCCGCGCCGCGACCGCCCGCCGCGTGATGTGCGGATGCAGCAGCATCTCCTCCAGCAGATACGCCAGCATGAGGTCGCCGCCGGGCTGATGACCCGGGACGCTCGCGGCGATGGCCTCGGTGATGGCGGTGATGAGCGGTTGATGACGTCGGCTGGTCCACCCGGTGCTGAAGACGACGGTGACGAGTTCGTCGCCGTCCAGCACGCGCGTGATCGCCGTACGCAGACCGGCCCGGACCTGAGGTGTCCGCCGCAGCAGGTCGGCCGCCGCCATCCGGGCCGGCGCGAGCGGCTCTTGGGTGAGCAGGTCCGCCGCCTCCCGGGTGAGCGTCATCTTGTCCGCGAGCGAGAAGTGCCCCCGGGTGATCTTCTCGGCGGCGCTCCACCAGGCCGCCTGCCGGGCGAGTTCGTTGACGGGCTTGACGATGGAAGCCAGCACTGCGCGAGCTGCCGGCCGGCTGCGGGCTGCCTCCAGGACGAGCATCGGCTCGTTGAAAACCTGATTCGCCGGGTCCTTCACCGCGGTCGCGCAGGCCGAGACGACCGCCGACTCGGTCGTCTCGTTGTGTAGAAGGCGCTGCGTGGCAGTGCTCCGGTTGAGCCAGCCTTGGCCGTCCGAGATGAGCAGTTCGCGGATGAGCCGGTAGGTGATGGCGGGAAGATACGGCCGGGTGGTCCGAGCACCGGTGCGGAGGAGTCCGGAACCCACAGCGTCCCAATGGACGCCGGTCATGGCCTCCGTACTCAGCGCCCGCTCGATCAGGCCTTCCAGGACGCGCGGCGCGATCGGCGGGCGCGTCATCGTCGCCTTCCCGCCGCCGTGGTGTATCTCGCGGTAACGAAGTCACTGATCGCGGTCAGCGTGGTTTCTCGCAGCCCCAGTAGTTGCTCATATCTCCGGATCACGGCGTACCCGGCGGGATCAGTCCCTCTTTCCCAGCGCGAGACCTGCGCCCGGTCGGCGCTGCGGGTCGAGCAGCCGCCCAAGAACGCCTGGCAGAAATCCCTTGTCCGGTCCATTCCGTGCTCCGCGCCGAGCAGCCGGTTGGACCTCAACAGCCAAGCGACCCGCTGAACGCGGCCCGGACCGTCCGGGCCGAGGCTGGCGACGGCGGGAGACACCGGCCTCCCCCGGGTACGCGGCCGATCCATAGTGGAATGCTATCGCCGTGAATGTCGTTCACCACGTTCACCAGCGGATCTGCATCGGGCGGAAACTTCAACAAATCGCAGCCGGGTCGCCTGGATGATCGAACAACGCGGAACCCGCAAGCATCGCGGTGCAGTTCGACCGCCGTGGCGCTGCCCCGAAAAGGCGTCGTCGGTCGGCGGCGGCGATGCGACAATCGGCCCGCGTCATGATCGACTCGTTCGCGTCCTGGAGGTCCGCATGGACATAGCCTCGCTGCTGCCGATGACCACGAGCCGGCTGTCGCTGCGGCTCTTCACCCCCGGCGACGCCGACGACCTGTACGCCTACCAGAGCCTGCCGAGCGTGGCGCGCTATCTGTACCGGCCCCCGCACACGCGGGAACGCAGCGAGGAGGTGGCCGCCGAGCGCGCGGCGCATACCACTTGGTGCACCGACGGGGACAAGGTGGCGCTCGCTGTCTGCCGACGCGACGAGCCCGGCGTCCTCGGCGAGGTGACGCTCACGCTGGCCGACACCCGCGCCGCCCAAGCCGAGATCGGCTGGACGATCGACCCACGCCATCAGGGCCATGGCTACGCGACCGAGGCCGCCGCGGCGCTGGCCGCGTTCGCCTTCGACACGCTCAAGGTGCACCGGCTCTACGCACGGCTGGACGTGGAGAACACCGGGTCCGTCGGGGTCTGCGAGCGCCTCGGGATGCGCCGGGAGGCGCACCTCGTCGAGAACGACCTCGACGGGGACCGCTGGGGCAGCGAGTACATCTATGCGGCGCTGGCCGCGGACCTGCTGGCCATTCGGGCTGGTAGGTCCGATCCCGCCGTCGGTAGGTGATCCTTCCAAACAGAGGAAACCCAGTGTTCTGATTCAGTTTGCCTTGACAATTATTGAAGTTCAATGTGTCCACGTCGGACGCAGGATGAGAGGTGTCCGGGAGGCTCCCCACACACCCCTCATCGAATGCGCCGGGCCGGTAGCATCTGCCGATGGCTGACGTTCTGATCCTGCCTGGCGGTCGCTACGGTCCGGAGCTACCCCTGTTGCATTACGCAGCCCGGGCCGCCGAGGCCCGCGGCGGTGTCGTGGAGTCGGCGCATTGGGAGCGGCGAACCGATCTGCGGAGCCTGCCGGCCGAGCAGCGGATGGACTGGATCGAGTCGCAGGTGCGCCCGCACCTGCAGGGGATCGGACTGCTCGTGGGCAAGTCCCTGGGCACGTACGGCGCCCGGTTGGCCGCCGAGCACCGCCTTCCTGCGGTATGGCTGACCCCGATACTGAACAACGCCACCATCGTCGCCGCTATGTCCGCCGCGACGGCCCCCATGCTGCTGGTCGGCGGCACTGCCGACCCGATGTGGGACGGCACGGTCGCGCGCAAACTCGGCCCGCACGTCCTGGAGGTCGATGGCGCCGATCACGGCATGGACGTGCCGGGACGGCTGGCGGCGTCGGTCGAGGTCCTCGGCCGGGTCGCCACGGCCGTGGAGGACTTCCTCGATGAGATCGGCTATGCGGGCCCGGGCTCTCATCAGGGCTAGGGGCGGCGGCCTGGGGCTTCAACGTCGCCAGAAGCTCATCACGGCCAATCTGGAGTCCGGCGAGATGGGTGCCGGGCACGGCCTCCCTCGCACCCAGCCGAGCCTGCCGATCAAGCCCGGCCGGGCCGGCACGATGACCCACGACTCCAAACGCCACGGCACTACCGTGTTCGCCACACGTGGCTGGCCAAACACCCCCGCTGACTCGATCCTGGCGAAGGTCGACGTGGCCGGGTGGCACTTCGGCAAGTGTCAAAGCAAACACGATCACCCGCAGACTTGCCCGTTTCCGACCCACGCTCCTAGCGGACAAGGATGAGGTTGGCCATGTCGACGACCGGGCGATAGCCGAGCGCCGCGTAGATCTTGTTCGACGTCGGGTTCGCCTGATCGGTGAACAGGCACGCCCGCGCGCCTTCGGCGACGATCCGGCGGGACACCTCGGCGACGGCGGCACTGGCCCAGCCGCGTCCACGCTGCTCCGGTGGCGTGTAGACCGGGCCGACCCGGGCCACGCCGTACGAGGGCGGGTTCGCGCCCGTCAGGTGCACCGGCTCACCCGTCTCGTCGACCCAGAACCAGATGTTCTTGGTGACCAGGGTTTGCAGGGTGCCCTCCCGGTCCGGAGCCTCGTGGAAACTGATTCCACGCGGGCGACCGGCCTGCTCGTCTGCGTCCGCGCCGAACGCCTCGTACCAAGCCTGGACGAGGTCGACGTCGTCCTCGGTCGCGCGGCGGAGTTCGCCGGGGACACGTTTCGGCGGGATCAGGTCGCCGAGTTCGTGGAGCCGGGTGTGCTGGCCGACCTCGACGCGTCCGCCCTGGTGGCGTACCAGTTCGGTGGCGCACAGCTGGACGGCGGGCAGCGCTCCGTTGATCGCCGCGATCTCCTCGCCACGTTCGTGCAGCGCCCGGCCCAGCGCTACGGCGGCATCGTCCGGCATGGACAACAGGAACGGCGGATACGGCTCGAAGGGAGCCGTACGCATCCCCGCGCCGACCACCGCACCGGACTCGTCGCGTACCACGAGCCACCAGTTGCGTTCCGGCTGTTCCTTGCCGGCGGCGAGCTGCGCGGCGGTCCGCTCGGCGAGCGTGGCCACCACGGTGCTGACCACCGCGTGAGCCGCGAGATGGTCGCCGGCCGCGGCGAGGAACTCGGTCGGATCGGTCAGGAACTCCAGCTGCATCCGCTCAAGCTACCGAGCCCGAGTACGCCGCCGCAGCTCACTTTCGCCCCCACACCATCGGCGGGAACTGGCGAGCGAAGTCAGGCGGGGCGGCGCAGATACTGTTCGGCGATCTCGCCGTCGAGGTCGGCGTACCCGGCGGCGCAGACGAGCAGGCCGCTCTTGACCTTCGCCGTGCGATCGGCCACCGTCGCGAGGTCCCTCGCGACGAGATCCACGAACAGCTTGAGCCGGCGCGAGAGTTCGGCCGACCCGGACACACGCCCGAACGCCGACGACGGAGGTACGAAGTACAGCGGCTCGCGGGCCGCGGTCAACCGTTCCGACGCAGCGCCGAACGGCTCGGCGGCGGCGGCCAGGGCATCGGGCCTGACCTCGAACGAATCCGTGACGACACTTGTCATGGCCCCGAAGGTAGCCGCTGACGATGCGGCCGGCATCCGCACATACACCAGGGGACGGTCGGCATTTGTGCGGATGTGCCTCACCTCGGCGCAGCCTAGCGTTCGTCCCGTGACGGATAAGAACATCATCCTCCAGCGGCTCACGTCGGATGGTAAGGAGATCTCCGGCATCGCGGCACAGGTCACCGGCGATCCCGACACGGTCCGGCGCGCCCGCGACGCCTACAGCAGCGGCGCGACAACCACCTTGGCCCTACGCGCCGACCTCGTGCAGACGGTCGCCGGGTTGCACCCGTGGTCGGGCCTCGCCGCGTCGCGCTGCTTCGGGCTCGTCGATGTCATCCTCACCGAGCTCGAAGCGATCGGGACCTCGCTGACCGCGGTCGCTGATCGCCTGGTTGACGTCGAGAGCGCGCTGCGGGCGGCGAACGGCGCCGTCGCCGACGTGCAGCGAAGGTTTGCGACGTTCCGGAACGCCGTGACCGCCCAACTCGCGAACGCCGCGCCCGCCGACCTGATCACGATCGAGGGCCAAGCCGTCACTACCGGAAACGCACTGCGCGCCGAAGCACGCACAGTGCGGGCCAACCTGGTGGCCGCCCTCCAGGCCGCGCTCGCCGCACTGCTCACCGCGCACCAAGGCTTGGACGCCGCCGTCAAAGCCGCCGAGGCACGCTGCCCGTTCACCACGAAGTACGGCGGTAGCTTCGAGAAGATGCTCGAGTCCCACGAGGCGAAACGGACCGACATCTATGACGACAACGGCCCGAAGCCGGGCGGCTTCGCGACGACCGCCACCGGCGTCAACCTCATGCTGGCCGGCTTTCAGAAGAAGTTCTACGAGGCGCTCAAGGCATACCCGGGCGGAGACATCCGAGCCGACGAGGTCGCCGACGAAAAGAGCTACCAGGCGCTGATCAGGTCCGAGATGGCCAAAGCGCCCAACGATCCCACCCGTCGGCGCATCAGTCTCCAACAAGCCGCCGTCCTGAACGAGCAGTCCCTGGCCAGGACGCTCGGCGAGGTCTTCGACGCCGGGCTCGACCGGGGGCGCTTCGCCCAGTTGAGCGCACCGGTCCAGGCGGCGATCAAGGACGCGGCTTACAACGGCATCACGCCGTTCTCGGAGACGCGTGCCACCGATCCACGACGGAACCTTGGCGAGCATGGGGCGGCTTATTACATCAACCGCGGCGAGCTCGAGAAGGCCGCGGAGGTGCTCGAGAAGTGGGGAGCCTGGGCGGCCGTCAACGTGATCAACAAGAAGGGGCAGGTCGTGCCGAGGCCCCAGCGACTGGGCGGCTTGGCGACCCGCTTCAAGGAGCTCGCGCAGATCCTGCGGAACGGTTGCTAGCGGGGCTCGGTGGGCTGCGCGGCGAGGTCGGCGAGCCAATCGCGGCTGGCTCGGGTGACACGGGCGGGCACGTCGAGGGAGTCGAGCAGTTCGGCGGCGGCCGCCATCTCGTGCTCTCGGCGTACGGCGTGGGCGATCGAGCCTTCGACCAGCCGGTCGAGGGTGGCCGCGCTGCTGCGGGCCAGTTCCTCGCGAATGTTGGCGGTCAGCCACTCCTCCAGCCCGGCGGCACGGGCCCCTTCGAGGGCCTCGATCACGGCCGCGGCGAGTCCTTTGTAGAAGACGCTGCGCAGTAGCTTGCGGGTGGCGGCCGCACCGATCGGGCCGTCGACGACGCTGACCGTCGCGCCGTACGCGCCAAGAGCGTCGGCATAGCGAAGCGCGCCCGGTCCGCTGACTGCCATCGGCGTACGCAGGCCGTTGCCGGGCACCGGCGACAGCAGGGCGACGTCGACGACGTCCACCGCGCCGTCGGCCGCCGCCGCGACCTGTTCCTTGCGCCGGGGTGACGCGGTGTTCAGGTCGGCCCAGAGCACGCCCGGCCGGCAGCCCGGCAGCCCCTGGGCCAGCGCGTCGAGCGCGTCGGCGGCGCTGTTGACGCTGAGTACGAGGTCGGCGTCGCGGCACGCCTCGGCGGCGTCGTCGGCTGCGCGCACACCGTCGGGAATCCGCAAGCCCGCTGTGCGTACCAGTGGATCGAACCCGGAGACCGCGGCGCCGGCGGCGGCGAGATCGGCCGAGATGTGCCGGCCCGCTTCGCCCAGGCCGAGCACCGCGATGCGGAGCGGTACGGCGGTCATGCGCATTCTCCCGAGTTTTCCTGGGCCGGAGCCGATTGTCAACAATTGTATTCGCAATCTGATTGACCTAGAGTTCGCCGCAACCGTGACCCGGACGGAGATGAGATCATGAGTGCCGTACGGGCGGGCATCCCCGTCCTCATCATGCGCGGAGGCACGTCCAAGGGGGCGTATTTCCGCGCCGGAGATCTGCCCGCCGACCCCGCCGAGCGCGACCGGCTGCTGCTGCGCGTGATGGGTTCGCCCGATCCGCGCCAGATCGACGGCATCGGCGGCGCCCACCCGCTGACCAGCAAGGTCGCCGTGCTGAGCCGGTCCGACGACCCCGAGGCCGACGTCGACTACCTGTTCCTGCAGGTGCAGGTGGACCAGCCGCGGGTCAGCGCCGAACAGCCGTGCGGCAACATCCTGGCCGGCGTCGGCCCGTTCGCCCTGGAACGCGGCCTGGTCCAGCCGACCGGCGAGGTCACCCCGGTACGCATCCGGATGGTCAACACCGGCGCGTACGCAGTGGTGCACGTGCCGACCCCGGACGGCGTCGTCGAGTACGCCGGAACCACCGCACTGAGCGGGGTGCCTGGGACGGCGGCGCGCCTGGTCGTGGAGTTCCGCGACACCGCCGGATCGGTCGCGCCCGCGCTGCTGCCGACCGGCCGGATCGTCGACGACCTCGACGGGACCGCCGCCACGCTGATCGACAACGGCATGCCGATCGTCGTGCTGAACGCCACCGACCTCGGCGTCACCGGATACGAGTCGCCGAAGGACCTGGAGGCGAACGAAGCGCTGCGCGAGCGGGTCGAGAAGTTGCGGCTGATCGCCGGGCACCTGATGGGCCTGGGCGACGTGGCGGCCACGACGGTGCCGAAGATGTGCCTGGTCGCACCGCCCGCGAACGGCGGGAGCCTGAGCACCCGCATGTTCATCCCGCACCGGGTCCACCAGTCGATCGGAGTGCTCGCGGCGGTGAGCGTCGCGACCGCCGCCGCCCTACCCGGCAGCGTCGCCGCCGCCCACATCGCCACGGAAGGCCCGGCCCACATCGCCACGGAAAGCCCGGCCCACATCGCCACGGAAAGCCCGGCCCACATCGCCACAGAAAGCCCGGCTCACATCGCCACGGAAGGCCCGGCCGACGTCGCCGAGAAAAGCACCGCCGACGTCGTTGAACAAAACGCCACCAAGGAAAGCCACAGCACAGAGGTGCGCATCGAGCACCCGACCGGCTGGTACGACACCGTCATCGACGTCACCGTGCACGGAGACGACGTGAAGGTCGGCCGGTCCGCCGTGGTCAGCACCGCCCGGCTACTACTGGACGGCACCGTGTTCCCAGCAGAGTATCCAGCCTCCCGAGGAGAAACACCCGATGACTGAGCCGATCCGGGACGTCGCCCACGTCTCCGCGGTGGAACTGTTCACCCCGGTCCTGGCCGAGAGCACGGCGTTCTTCGCCGACGTGCTGGCCCTGGAGGAGGTGTACCGGCACGGCGACAGCGTCTACCTGCACACCTGGGACGACTACGAGTCGTTCACCGTCAAGCTGACCGCGCGCGACAAGGCGGGCATCGGGCGTACGTGGTTGCGGGCGCGCAGCCCGGAGGCGCTGGCCCGGCGGGTCACCGCGATCGAGGCGGCCGGGCTCGGCGAGGGCTGGAACTCCGACGAACCCGGGTATGGCGAGGTCTTCCAGTTCCACGACCCGGACGGCCATCCGTTCGGCATCTACTGGGACACCAAGCGATACGAGCCGTCGGACGCGACCCGGCCGGCGTTGAAGAACCAGGCGTCGCGGTTTCCCGGCCGGGGCGCGAACATCCGGCGGCTGGATCACGTCAACTACCTGGCCGCTCAGGTGGACGCCGCCGAGGGGTTCCTGGCCGACGTGATCGGCGCCCGGCCGAGCGAGCAGATCGTCAACGACGACGGCAGCAAGCAGGGCGTCTGGTACACCGTCTGCGACAAGTCGTACGACCTGGTCTACACGCGAGACTGGACCGGCACCGCCGGGCGGCTGCACCACATCGCGTTCGCCGCCGACACCCGCGAGGACATCCTGCGTGCCGCCGACGTGTGCCTGGAGGCCGGCGTCCACATCGAGACCGGGCCGCACAAGCACGCCATCCAGCAGACGTTCTTCCTCTACGTCTGGGAGCCGGGCGGCAACCGGATCGAGTTGTGCAACGCCGGCGCGCGGCTGCTGCTGGCCCCGGATCACCAGATGATCACGTGGACGCAGGCCGAACGCGCCAAGGGCCAGGCCTGGGGCTTGAAGACCATCGAGTCCTTCCACACGCACGGCACACCGCCGATCTGATCTCCGCCTTGCCAGGTTGTGCGCAGTATCGCGTACAATCTGGAACCCATGAACGTGGCCGACCGTCTGCGCGCCGGAATCCTCGCGGGGGACTTCGTCCCGGGCCAGCGGCTCGTGGAAGCCGAGTTGTGCCACCAGTTCAACAGCTCGCGGGGCACGGTTCGCGCCGCGCTCGTCAACCTCACCCATGAGGGCCTGGTCGAACGCGTCGCGAACCGCAGCGCCCGGGTCCGCACGGTCAACGTCGAGCAGGCCGTCGCGATCACCGAGGTGCGCCTCGCGGTCGAAGGGCTGTGCGCGTACCGGGCGGCGGTCAACGTCACCGACACCCAGGTCGAGGAGCTGGCTGCGCTCGGCCGGCAGATGCGGGATGCCGTGCGATCCGGCGAGATCATGGCGTACTCGAATCTCAACTCGACGCTGCACGAGACGGTCGGCGTGATCGCCGGTCAGCCGGTCGCCGCCGACGTGCTGGCCAATCTGCGCGCCCGCAACGTGCGCCACCAGTTCCGGCTGGCGCTGCGCCCGGGGCGGCCGCAGGTGTCGCTGCCGGAGCACCTGGCGATCATCGAGGCCATCTGCGCCCGCGATCCCGAGGCTGCCGAGCGGGCCGCCCGACGCCACGTCGCCGGGGTCATCGCCGCCCTGCGTGAGCAGGTCTGACCCGCCGCACAGACGATCTTGTGTCGGCTCCGTTACCTCCTTGATAAGAATGTGCGCTGGATCGTCTTCAAAAATGTCAACAATATGGCTAGGGTGATGGGCCAAGTGTTCGGTCACCGAGTCCCCAAGGGGCCCGAGTCTTCATAGGAGTTCCGATGCAAGACAGCATCACGCGCGTCACCCTGACGCGTCGGGGGGCGCTCACCGCCTTCGCCTTGGCTCTGCCCCTCGCGGCCTCCGCCTGCGGCGAGGACACCCCGTCGACCTCCAACTCCGGCGGCGGCACCACGACCGTCAAGGTCGGCGTCATCTCGATCATCGACGTCGCCCCCATCTACCTCGGCGTCAGCAAGGGCTTCTTCAAGGACGCGGGTCTCGACCTGAAGCTGGAGACCGCCTCCGGCGGCGCGGCCATCGTGCCCGCGGTCGTCGCCGGGCAGTACCAGTTCGGCTTCAGCAACACCGTCTCGCTGCTGCTGGCAAGCTCCAAGGGCCTCAAGCTCAAGGCGGTCGCGGCCGGCGTCAGCACCGTCGGGACCGAGGGCAAGGACTTCGGCGCCGTCGTGGTCAAGGCCGACAGCCCGATCAAGTCCGCGGCCGACCTGGCGGGCAAGAAGATCGCGGTCAACACGCTCAACAACATCAACACGACCACGGTCAACGAGGTGGTACGCAAGGCGGGCGGCGACCCGTCCAAGATCACGTACGTCGAGCTGGGGTTCCCCGACATCGTCGCGGCGATCGCGAAGGGTGACGTCGACGCCGGGCAGGTCGTCGAGCCGTTCCTCACCACCGCGACGCAGGCCGGCAACCGGCAGGTCGTGTCCAACTACGCCGGCACCGACCCGAACCTCACCGTAGCGGCGTACTTCACCTCGGCGGACTACGCGAGCAAGAGCCCGAAGGTCGTCGAGTCGTTCAAGACCGCCATGACCAAGTCCCTCACGTACGCCAACGAGCACCCCGACGAGGTGCGCGCCATCCTCGCCACCTACACCAAGATCGACGCGAAGGTCAGCGCCGCCGTCATCCTCCCCCGTTGGACCGGCACGATCGACCAGGCGTCCGTGGCCAAGCTCGCCGAACTGGCCCAGAAGGACGGCTTCCTGACGGCCACCCCCGACATCGCGGCCCTGATCGGCTGATCGAGCGTCATGTCCCTCCCCGCGACGACGTCGAGTCCGGTGGCCGGGCGGAAGTTCCGTCCGGCCGCCGGCCGCCGAACCGATCTGTTCCTGGGCGCGCTCGGTCTGGTCTGCGTACTGCTGCTGATCGAGATCGTGTCCCGCACCGGCCTGGTCGACTCCCAGTTCCTGCCGCCCGCCAGCCGCATGGGCGCGGCCCTGGTCACCGATCTGGGTCAGCGTGACTTCTGGATCGCGTTCGGCCAGACCGTCCGCGGCTGGGCGATCGGCCTCGCCCTCGCGATGCTGCTGGGCATCGCGGTCGGCGTGGTCGTGGGCAGCGTCCCGTTCCTGCGCCGGGCGACCGCGTCCACCATCGAGTTCCTGCGCCCGATCCCGTCGGTCGCGCTCATCCCGCTCGTCGTGCTCATCTACGGCAGCCAGCCGCAGTCGGCCCTGATCCTCGTGGTGTACGCGTCGTTCTGGCAGATCCTGGTGCAGGTGCTCTACGGCGTCGCCGACGTCGACCCGGTGGTCCGCGACACCGCGCACTCCTACCGGTTCACTCGCTGGACGGTGTTCCGCACGGTCGTCTGGCCCACCGCATTGCCGTACGTGGTCACCGGGTTCCGGCTGGCCGCCGCAGTCGCGTTGGTTCTGGAGATCACCGCCGAACTGGTCATCGGCGTACCGGGGCTGGGGCAGATGATCGGCGTCGCCCAGTCGTCGGCCGCCGTGCCCGAAACGTATGCCCTGGTCATCGTGGTCGGCCTGATCGGCGTCGTCGTCAACGTGTTCGCCCGCCGCGTTGAACGGCACGTCCTGCGGTGGCACGCCTCGGTGCGGAAGGACCTGTCGTGAGAAAAGTCGTCGTAGGACTGCTGTTCGCGGTTGGGCTGCCGATCCTCCTGATCGCCGGCTGGTGGGTCGTCTCCGACGGCTCCACCAGCTTCTTCTGGCCGCCGCTGGCGGAGATCGTGCGGGTGTTCCCTAAGACCTGGCAGGGCGACCGGATCACCGCCGACGTGCTGCCCAGCCTGGCGCGGCTCGGCCTCGGCTACGCGATCGCGCTGATCTGCGGCATCGGCATCGGCGCGGCCATCGGCCTCAACCCGCGGCTGCGCGCCTTCGCCGAACCGACGCTGGAGTTCTTCCGGGCCATCCCGCCGCCCGTGTTGATCCCGGTGATCGCCCTGTTCGCCGGGTACACCGGCTGGACGGCCAAGGTGGTCACCATCTCGCTGGGCTGCCTGTGGCCGATCCTGCTCAACGCGGTCGAAGGCGTACGCGGGCTGGACGAGGTGCTGCTGGACACCGCGCGGTCCTATCGGCTGCGGCGGCGTACACGGCTGCTGAACGTGGTGCTGCGCGGGGCCAGCCCGCAGATCGCCGCCGGCGCCCGGCAGGCGTTGTCGATCGGCGTGATCCTCATGGTCGTCAGCG
This sequence comes from Hamadaea flava, assembly GCF_024172085.1. Lineage (NCBI taxonomy): Bacteria > Bacillati > Actinomycetota > Actinomycetes > Micromonosporales > Micromonosporaceae > Hamadaea > Hamadaea flava. Next base: position 842,504 of record NZ_JAMZDZ010000001.1, read on the forward strand.
AGCTGTTCGGGGCCAACCGCGGGCTCGGCGCGTCCATCGTGCAGTTCCAGCGCTCGTTCGCCATCCCGGAGATGTGGACCGGCATCATCCTGCTCGGCCTCATCGGATTCCTGTTGTCGGTGGTCTTCCGCTTCGTCGAGCACCGCAGCCTAGCCTGGTACCGCGGCCTGCGCCGCACGGACCGGAGATTGTGAGTTCTCGATGTCCACAGTCCTCACCGAAACGGTCGCGCTGGACGTCAGCGGACTGCGCAAGACCTACGAAGGGCACGGCGAACCCGTCGAGGCCATCCGCGACCTGACCTTCGAGGTACGCCGCGGCGCGCTGGTTTGCGTCGTCGGCCCGTCCGGCGCGGGCAAGACCACCCTGCTGCGGTGTGTCGCCGGTTTGCTCGGCAGCTCCGCCGGGCAGGTGACCCTCGACGGCGCGGCCGTCACCGGCCCGCCCGCCGGGATGGCGGTCGTCTTCCAGGAATACGGCCGCAGCCTGTTCCCCTGGCTGACCGTACGCCAGAACGTCGAGCTGCCGCTGAAGGAGAAGCGGGTCCCCCGCGCGGATCGGCAGCGCCTGGTGGACGAGGCACTGGCCGCCGTCGGCCTGTCCGACAGCGGCAGAGCCCATCCGTGGCAGCTGTCCGGCGGCATGCAGCAGCGGGTCGCCATCGCCCGCGCGGTCGCGTACGAGCCGTCGGTGCTGCTGATGGACGAGCCGTTCGCCGCCGTCGACGCGCAGACCCGGGCCGACCTGGAAGACCTCGTCCGGTCGTTGTGGAAGCGACTCGGCGTCACCGTCCTGTTCGTCACGCACGACATCGACGAGGCGGTCTACCTGGCGCAGCGGGTCCTGGTGCTGTCCAACCGGCCGACCGTCGTCCTGGAAGACGTCGCGATCGACCTCCCCGACGAGCGCGACCAGCTCCAGACCCGGTCCCTGCCGCGCTTCGCCGAGCTGCGCCGCCACGTCTACGAACTGATCCAGCTGGCCAAGAAGGGCCACCGGCCGGGAACCGAGGGAGTCTAGATGCCGCTCGTCGTCCGCAACACGCCCCGGACCGCACTGGACATCGTGGACGGACTGGGCGCCTGCGGGGTCGCCACCGTCCACGAGGCACAGGGCCGCACCGGGCTGCTGCACCACCGCCTGCGCCCGGTGTACGCCGGGGCGGCCGTCGCCGGGACCGCGCTCACCTGCACCGTCGCGCCCGGCGACAACTGGACCATCCACGTGGCCGTCGAGCAGGCCCGGCCGGGCGACGTGCTGGTGGTGACGCCGACCAGCCCGTGCACCGACGGCTACCTCGGCGACCTGCTCGCCGAAAGCCTGCGGGCACACGGCGTACGCGGAGTGGTCATCGACGCCGGCGTCCGCGACGTGCGCAGCCTCACCGAACTGCGCTTCCCGGTGTGGTCGGCGGCGGTGTCCGCCCAGGGCACGGTCAAGCAGACCCCCGGCGACTGCCAGGTCCCGATCGTCGTCGCGGGCGCCCTGATCCACCCCGGGGACGTCATCGTCGCCGACGACGACGGCGTGGTGTGCGTACCCCGGGTGGACGCGAAACAGGTGCTGGCCAAGGCCGAGGCCCGCGTCGCCAACGAGGCCGGCAAACGCGCCCGGCTCGCCTCCGGCGAACTCGGCCTCGACATGTACGCCATGCGCGAAGACCTGGCCGCCAAGGGACTGGTCTACGAAGACTGGACGGAGCAGCAGTGATCATCGACTGCCACGGGCACTACACCACCGCCCCGGCGGCCCATTCCGAGTGGCGGGAGGACCAGCTGCAGACCTTCCTGACCGGCCGGCCCCAGTCGGCGTACCCGTCGATCTCCGATGACGCGATCCGCGAGAGCGTCGAGACCAACCAGTTGCGCCTGTTGCGCGAGCGCGGCGCGGACCTGACCATCTTCTCGCCGCGCGCCTCGGCGATGGGCCACCACGAGGGCGACCTGGCGACGGGCATCGCCTGGGCGCGGGCCTGCAACGACCTGATCGCGCGGGTGACCGAGCTGTTCCCCCAGTCGTTCGCGGGCGTGTGCCAACTGCCCCAATACGCCGGCGAACCGCTCGACGCCGCCGTGGCCGAACTGCGTCGCTGCGTCGACCTGGGGTTCGTCGGGCTGAACCTGAACCCCGACCCGAGCGGCGCGCGGTGGACCTCCCCGCCGTTGACCGACCCCTACTGGTTCCCGCTGTACGAGGCGATGTGCGACCTGGACGTGCCGGGCATGGTGCACGTCTCGGCGAGCTGCACGCCGGTCTTCCACGCGACCGGCGCGCACTACCTCAACGCCGACACGACCGCGTTCATGCAGTTACTGCAAGGCGACCTGTTCGCCACGTTCCCACAACTGCGGCTGATCATCCCGCACGGCGGCGGCGCGGTCCCCTACCACTGGGGCCGCTACCGGGGCCTGGCCGACATGCTCGGCAAGCCGCCGCTGGCCACGCACCTGATGAACAACGTCTTCTTCGACACCTGCGTCTACCACCAACCCGGCATCGACCTGCTGTTCGAGGTGATCGGGCTGGACAACATCCTGTTCGGCTCGGAGATGATCGGAGCCGTACGCGGCATCGATCCCACGACGGGGCACCACTTCGACGACACCAAGCGATACGTCGACGCGCTGCCGCTGACCGACGCCGAACGCGCGCAGGTCTACTCCGGCAACGCCCGGCGGGTCTACCCACGCCTGCAAGCCCGGCTGACGTCTACGCTATGAGAGTTGCACCGGGACGGGAGGGGTCGCGCGTCGTGCGTACTGAGGAGCCAGAGGTCGCCATCGCCGACCAGATCCGGTCGGCGATCCTGGCCGGGGACTTCGCGCCGGGGCAACGGCTGGTCGAGGCCGAGCTGTCGGCCAGGTACGACGCCAGCCGGGGCACCGTCCGCTCGGCGCTGATCGACCTGACCCACGCCGGGCTCGTCGAACGCATCGCCAACGTCGGCGCCCGAGTGCGTACGGTCAGCGTCGAGGAGGCCATCGCCATCACCGAGGTGCGCATGGTCGTGGAAGGACTGTGCGCGGCCAAGGCCGCCGAACGGGTCACCGACGCCGAGGCCGCGGAACTGCGCGCCCTCGGCCGGCGGATGACCGAGGCGGTCAAGGGCGGCGAGATGATGGTCTACTCGCAGCTCAACACCACGCTGCACGACCGCATCTGTGAGATCGCCGCCCAGCCGGTCGCCGCCGAAGTCCTGGCCAACCTGCGCGCCCGCAACGTGCGGCACCAGTTCCGGCTCGCGCTGCGGCCCGGCCGCCCGCAACGGTCGCTGCCCGAACACCTCGCGATCATCGACGAGGTCTGCTCGCGCAGCCCCGAGGGCGCCGAACGCGCGGCCCGGCGGCACGTCGCCAGCGTCATCGACGCGCTGCGCGAGATCTAACGCTCGCACGCCCTTTTTTGCGCGCTCGGTCGACCCCGTCTTTCCGCGCGATCATGAACTATCGGTCGTGATCGACCGGCGTGTCGTGTCCCGGCCGCCCTGATCATTCCCCGGACGGCCTGATCAACTTCGCGTCTCCGTTAAGCGCACAATTTCGTCGCGCAGATTGCTTTACATATTGTTGACATTCTGCGTATGGTCGCCGTCATCCGCTCCGCTCGATAGAGAAGGAGACCCGATGCGTACACCCATCTCCGTCGGCCTGATCGCCGTCCTCACCGCTGTCACCGTCGTGTTCGGACCCGGCGCCTCGGCGGGCCGCCCGGCCACCGCCGACGGTCTGGCCGACCTGCCCGCCCTGTCCCCCGTCCTGGCCTGTGCCGACGTGCCCGGGCTCGACCTGACCGGGGTGACCGACGCCCCGGTGACGATCCGGTCGGCGACCGTCGTCGGCGGCAACTGCGAGGTGCAGGGCAGCATCGCCCCGGCCGACACCATCGTGCTGCGCCTGCCGGTCAACGGCTGGACCCAGCGCTACGTGCAGACCGGCTGCGGCGGGCTGTGCGGCAACGCCCGCATCTCCTATCCGCAGGCGGCGACCTGCCCGGTCATCGCCGACGGCACCGTCGCCAGCGCCACCACCGACATGGGCCACCAGGGCCAAAACGACGGCTCCTGGGCGGCCGGCAACCCGCAGGCGCAGATCGACTTCGCGTACCGGGGCGTGCACGTCACCGCGCAGGTCGCCAAGGCCGTCATCACCCGCTTCTACGGGCACGCACCCCGGTACTCGTACTTCATCGGCTGCTCCGACGGCGGGCGCGAGGCGCTCATGGAGGCGCAGCGCCATCCGCACGACTTCGACGGCATCGCCGCCGGCGCGCCGGCCAACAACATGGTCGTGCAGAACACCTTCCACCACGGCTGGAACGTCGTGACCAACAAGGACGCAGCCGGGAACTTCATCCTCCTGGCCGACAAGCTGCCGCTGATCCACCAAGCGGTGCTCGACGCGTGCGACCGGCTCGACGGGGTCGCCGACGGCGTACTGGACGATCCGCGGCAGTGCCGGTTCGATCCCGCCACCCTGATCTGCACGGCCGGACAGGCCGCCTCTACCTGCCTGTCCACTGCCGAAGCCGGCGTCGTACGCCGGCTGCACGACGGCGCGGTGGACGCCCAGGGCCGGCGGCTCGAAGTCGCCATCGCGCACGAGTGGGGCTCCGAACTGGAATGGACCCTGTTCGTGCCGACCGCGCAAGGGCAGACCGTGGCCAGCGAGAACTTCGCCCTGTCCTACCTGCGCTACCTGCGCGACCCGAACCAGGCCGACCCGGCGTACCAACTGTCCGACCTGGACTTCACCGTCGAGTCGTTCTGGCGCGTCGTGCAGTCCTCGTCCTACATGGCCGCAATGGACCCGGACCTGTCGGCGTTCCAGCGCGGCGGCGGCAAGCTCGTGCTCTGGCACGGCTGGAACGATCAGCACATCTCACCGCAGACCACGTTGGCGTACTACGACGCGATGCGCCAGACGATGGGACAGCGCACCGTCGACGGGTTCGCCAAGCTGTTCCTGTTCCCCGGAATGGCGCACTGCGGCGGCGGCGCTGGGCCGAACACGTTCGACGTCCTCACCCCGGTGATGGCGTGGGTCGAGAGCGGACGGACGCCGTCGGCGATCGTCGCGTCCACCGTGGCCGACGGCACGGTCACCCGCACCCGCCCCGTGTACGCGTACCCGGCCGTCGCCCGCTATGACGGCACGGGCAGCACCGACGACGCCGGGAACTTCGTCCCCGTGACTCCGCGTCACCAGCCGGCCGACGACTACACCTGGGTCGGGCAACGCCTCTACTCCCACGGCTATCAGACCTGGTGCACCGCGTACGGGACGGATCTGGTCTGCCGCCCGGCGGACACCTGGCTGACCCGCCGGCAGCGAGTGACGGCCTGATCGGCTCCTTTCGGCGGCCCCGGCCGGGCGTCCGGCCGGGGCCACTCGTCACTTCGCCCCACGTAACGACCCCATCGCCGCGGCGGGCCACCCGCTGCGGGCGAGACGGTCGCCCGCTTCGCAACCGGCGATTGTCGTAAGGATTGATGACGATCTTGTGCCTGCCGGTGCCAGACTCCGCCAGGAGGTTTCCCATGCCCACGACAAGGACCACGAGAAGACAGTTCTCCCGGCTCGCCCTCGCCGGCCTGGCCGCCCCGGTGCTCGCAGCGTGCGGCGCCGGCGAGGACGAGACCTCGCCGTCCGGCGCGCCGGACAAGGTGACCGTGGGCATCGTGCCGATCATCGACGTCGCCCCGATCTACCTGGGCAAGGAGCGCGGCTACTTCAGCAAGCGCGGCATCGACCTAGCCCTGACGCAGGCGCAGAGCGGCGCCGCCGTGCTGCCCGGCGTCGTCAGCGGCGAGTTCTTGTTCGGCTTCAGCAACATCGTCTCGCTGATGCTGGCACAGGCCAAGAACACCGCCGTCAAGGCCGTCGCCAACGGGGTCAACACCACCGGCGAGCCGAGCCATGACTTCTCCGGCCTGATCGTCAAGGACCCGAAGATCACGTCCACCAAGGACCTGGAGGGCAGGACGGTCGCGACCAACGCGCTGAAGAACATCGTGGACACCTCGGTGAAGGAGATCGTCCGCAAGGACGACGGCGACTGGCGAAAGATCAAGTTCGTCGAGATGCCCTTCGCCGACATGGCCGCCGCCCTGGAGGAGGACAAGATCCAGGCCATGTTCGTCGTCGAGCCGTTCCTGTCCGCCGCCCACGCCAAAGGCTGGCGCAGCCTCGGCTCCTTCGCCGACGTCGACCCCAAACTGTGCGTCGCGCTCTACTTCACCTCGACGCAGCTCGCCGTCCAGAAACCCGACCTGGTCCACCGGTTCGCGCTGGCCATGGCCGAATCCCTCGAGTACGCCGACAGCCACGCCAACGCCGCGCGCCAGATCGTGACCACCTACACGAAGATCAAGATCGAGCAGGTCGCCGCGATGACGCTGCCGCGCTGGCTGACCGACATCGACCGGACCTCCATCGAGACGATGAGCGGCGTGCTGGTGTCGACCGGGCTGCTCGCCGCGCCTGCCAACATGAACGTCCTGCTGCCGTGACGTCCTGCCGCGCCGCCGTCTGCTGCCGTGCCGTCTGCCGCCGTGACGTCTGCTGAGGTCCGTCTGCTGCCGTGCCGTCTGCTGCCGTGACGTCTGCTGCCGTGACCGGCGTCAGGCGAAGCCGTAGACCGGAATGATCGCCCCGTTGATCGGCCAGGCCTCCTCGGAGCACAGGAACGCGATCACCTTCGCCACGTCCTCCACCGGGACGGCCTTGGCCATCGCCCGGTCCGGGATCACCGCCCGGTTCGCCGGGGTGTCCAGCAACGCCGGCATCACCGCGTTCACGCGTACGCGGGAAGACTTGAGCTGCTCGGCGACCAGCCCGGTCAGGCGCACCACCGCGGCCTTCGACAGCGAATAGGCGACCGGGTCCAGCCCGGTGACCGCCGACCGTGATCCGACGTTGACGATCGCGCCGCCGTGCTTGGCCAGCCGCGGCGCGGCCGCCTGACTGGTCCACAGCGCGGTCGCGACGTTGATCTCGGTCGCCGCCGCCAGATCCTCCTCGGTGACGTCGGCCAGCGAACCCGGGAAGTAGCCGCCCGCGATGTTGACCAGCGCCCGGGTGTCGCCGAGCTCGTCGATGCGGCCCCACGCCTCGTGCACCGCCCGGCGATCGGTCAGATCGACCTGCAACGCGTGCACGCCCGCCAGCTTCTGCTGCGGCTTGGACCGGTCCAGCGCCACCACCTCGGGCGTACGCCGGGCCAGCTCCGCCACGACGGCCCGCCCCAACGCGCCCTGCGCACCCGTCACGACAACCAGATCAGCCATCCGCCCATTGTCGCGTACGCCCCGAGCCCCCGTCAGGACGGTCGTCGAGGCGACCCGGAATCAGAGCTCTTCGTCCAGCAGGCCCAGCATCGAACGGGTCGCCGGCGCGCCCGAGCTGTCCAGGCCGAGAACCTGGGCTGCGGAAACACCGGCCACCGAACCGGTCGCCACAGGGACAGCCGCAACGGGCACGGCCGGCACCGCCGGCCGGGGCATCGACAGCCGGACCACTTCTCCCGCGTGGATCGCGGTCGGGCAGGGCGACGGCTGCCCGCACCGTTCGCACGGCTCGGCCGCCCCGGCGGGCACATGCGCCTTGGCGAGGGCCAACGCGGTCGTCGCCACGATGCTCCTGCGCAGGAACAACGGGCCGTCCGGCGGCTGCTCGTACGAGACCTCGCCCAGTCCAGGCTTGTCCTGCCGGTGCTCCACGCGCTCCACGCCCGCCTCCTTCGGTCGGCATCACCGTCGGGTCTAACCGCCGACCGTGGCCGCAGGACTTGCGTCGCGTGCAAATTCCATCTCGCGCGTGTCTCCCGCATTGCCGGGCAACCGCCGTGACCTGGGCGGTCAGGTTCTCGGGCAGATGTAGAACAGGATGACGTTGTGGACGTGCTGGCCCTTGTTCACGCCGCGGAAGTCCATCTCGTAGGTGTGTGTGCCCACGTTGATCGCGATGGACGAGCTGGAGTAGAACGACCCGGCCCACGACTTGTTGCTCACCACGCTGATGCTGGTGATCCGCGAGTACGGCACGCTCGTCAACGCGACCTTCTTGCCGACGAAGGACTTGTCCTGGATGATCACGCGTCGATCGGTGAGCCCGAGAAAGCCGGTGCCGATGCCGGTCGCGTCGTAGACGGCCAGGACCTTCTCCCCCTCCATCAGCCCGCTCTGGATCTGGCGTAGCTGATCCTCGCGGTCGAACGGCACCGCGTCGGTCTGCTGCCGGGCCATGATGCAACCTCCCTTGTGTTGATCAAGGATCAGCGTAGGTGAGGGAATCAAGCCGGCCCGTAGTCGTACGACGGCTAGAAGCAGTGCCAGGAGCCGCTGCCGGAGTCGGCGGCCGACGACCCGTCGGGCAGCGTCACCGTGATGCTCCACGAGTAGTTCCCGAACACCGACACCCCACCGCCGCCTCCGCCGAAGAAGGAGGACCTCCCGGAGAACGACGTGCTGCCGCTGCCCGAGTAGGACACGCTGCGCATGGAGTCAGCCTGGCCCGCGCTGCCGCGCGGGTTCGTGCCGTACGGCGCTCCGCTGAGGCTGGCGTACACGTCGATGGTGACGGTGCCGCCGCTGCAACTCGACGAGGACGAGCCGGACAGCGTCGCCGTGCGATAGTCCGGTGGCGCGGCTTTCGTCGTGGCTGGTGCAGCCGTCGTGCGCCGAACCAACGGTTTGCTCGGAGAAGCGGTACGCCGCACGGCGGGACTCGCCGCCGGGCTCACCGCCTGCAGAGTCGGCGCGGCGCTCGGCGTGGCTACCGGGGATGCGCTCGCCGACCGAGACACCAGCGGCATGACCGGCTGGTTGGCCTGCGGCGGCGGCGAGTCGCGGGGCCACATTACGGCGATCGAGACCGTGACGATCAAGAGCCCGAGCGCGACCAAGGTCCAGCCTCGCGACTCAGGTCGCTGAGCGTCCACTACCGGCTGCGGCTGCTTCTGCTCCTGCTCCTCCACCGGCTCCGGCGGCTCGGGCTGTGGCAGCAGGGCGCCGCACCCCGGCACCAGGCAATAGGGACTCTCGTCGTGGTCGACCGCGCCACACGCCGGACACACCAGGCTCACGCTCAGCAGTATCCACGATGGACCGTCCTGATCGCGGTCAGGACGGGGCCGCCCCGGTCGGGCCCCGCCGGCCGCCACCAGCCTCGTTGATCATGGAGTTTCCAGGTCCGACACACCGGCGACACCACGGTCAACTCCATGATCAACGGGAGGAGGGGTGGGGAGGGTAGCGTTCGGGGGTGGTGTGGGCCGCGATCCCGTACACGCCCGCGATTCAGCAGGTCGTGGGCGCTGCTTTCGGCGTACCAGTGGAAGAACCGCAACGCCTGCACGGTGGTGAGGAGTCCGCGGCCTATCGGATCGCGGGCCTGGTGGTGCGGCTCGGGCCGCCGTGGCGCACGGACGCCGAGATGACCTGGTTCGCGCGGCTCGCGGCACACGCGAGCGCCGCGGTGCCCGAGGTGATCGCGCCGCTCCCGACTCGTTCGGGCGATTATGTGGTACGCGCAGCGCAGCGACCGGTCACCGTGTGGCCGTTCGCCGCCGGGACCTGGCCGGACAAGCACGACCCCGGGGTCCGGCAGCAGGCGGCCGAGCTGCTCGCGCGGGTGCACGCGGCGTTGGCCGACGCGCCTGGGCCGGCCGGGCCCGTGACGCAGATGCCGCGCGGGCCGGGTGACGACCTGGCCGATCCGCGGCTGGACGCGTGGCTGGCCGAGCGGGCGCAGAGTAGGACGCAGCCGCTGCACGGTGACTACTACCGGGGCAACACGCTGGCTGTCGACGGCCGGATCACGGCCCTACTGGACTGGGACGACGCGGTCGTCGGGCCGGTCGAGCGGGAGGCGGCCGAGGGAGCGTGGGAGTGGGGCGGATGCCTGGACACCGGCGTCGTTGACGGCGCCCAGGAGTTCCTGGCGGCGTATGCCGAGGCCGGTGGGCCTGTCGTCGACGACCTGACCTTCCGGCAGTATGCCCGCGCCCGAATGCGGGGCGAGATCCTGCTCGCCCGTACGCGCTGGCACGAGCTGGACGCCGAGGACCACGCCTACCACGAACGGCAGCTCGCGGCCTATCACGCCCTGCCGATCTAGCCTACCCCCGCCCAGTGGCCGATTGCGGCGAGCCGCGACGGTGGCGTACCGTCGATTCATGGGACTGGAGTCCCACGAAGGAGGGCAGGCAGTCATGGACGACCCGACCGTCACCGATCCCGGCCTCTACCGGGTGGTCTTCGAGAACGACCGCGTACGCGTCCTGGAGTATCGCGACGAACCCGGAGCGCAGACCCATCCGCACGACCATCCCGACAGCGTGATGATCACCTTGACCTCGTTCCACCGGCGGGTGTCGCTCGGCGACCAGGAACGGGATCTGGAGATCCCGGCCGCCCGGGCGCGCTGGGTCGGCGCGCAACGCCACTCCGGCCTGAACACGGGAGACAGCCCGACCCACGCGTTCTTCGTGGAACTCAAGGAACCGGCCCAGAACCCTTCCGGCGCACCGGTTCTGGGACCGTCCTAAAGGTACGAAGCCAGCCAGTCGAGCGCGCCGCCGGCGTGGCGCAGCACCGAGACGTGCCCGTCGTCGGGCCACCGCTGGAACCGGGCGCCGGGGATGCGCCCGGCCAGCCAGGCGCTGTGCGTACTGGGGACCATCCGGTCACGCTCGCCGTGGTGCAGCAGCACGGGGACGGTGATCGTGGCCGGGTCGAACCCCCAGGGTCCGGCGTTGGCCAGGTCGTCGTCGATCTGCGCGGCCGGACCGGCGGCGATCGCCGGCCCGACGACGCTGCCGAACCAGCCCCACTCCCCTTCCAGGGCCGCCCAGTCGACGTCGGCGAAGCCGATGTCGCCGTCCTTCTCGGCGGTCGCCTCATGACGTTCCCGCGCTGTACGCCCCGCGGCCGACGCGCGCAGGGTGGCTTCCGACGCCGGGGCCATGCCGGCGAACCAGTCGAGGCCGTCGGCGTCGATCGGGGCCAGCCCGGAGACGCTGACCGCCGCGAACACCCGATCGGGCAGCAGCGCGGCGCAGGCCAGCGCGTGCGGTCCGCCGCCGGAGTGGCCGAAGACGGCGTACCGGCCGAGCCCGAGGTGGCCGGCGACGGCAGCGGTGTAGTGGGCGGCTGAGGCGAAGTCCCGCCCCGGTGCCGGGGTGGAGCCGCCGTAGCCGGGCCGGTCGTAGGACACCCAGCGCAGCCCGAGGCGGTCGGCCGCGGCGAACAGCGGTTCCGGCGGTGCGCCGAGGTTGGGGGTGCCGTGGTGCCAGACGATCGGCGCCCCGTCCCCACCCGTGTCGTACGCGTGCAGCCGCACGCCGTCCACCGGCACGTCGAATTCGATCACGCCGACCATTACACACGAACGCCCCGGCTGTAGGGCCGGGGCGTCGTGCGTACGAGCCGGGTCAGGACTTCGCGCGGACCGCGTGGAGGAAGTCCTTGTTGAGCTGCGAGATGGCCGCGAGCGGGATGCCCTTGGGGCAGACCGCGGTGCACTCGCCGCTGTTGGTGCAGCCGCCGAAGCCCTCCTCGTCGTGGGCGTGCACCATGTTCAGCACGCGCGAGTCACGTTCGGGCTGGCCCTGCGGCATCAGCCCCAGGTGGGTGATCTTCGCGGCGGTGAACAGCATGCCCGAGCCGTTCGGGCAGGCTGCCACGCAGGCGCCGCAGCCGATGCAGGTGGCCGCCTCGAACGCCGCGTCGGCGTCCGGCTTGGGCACCGGCACCGAGTGCGCCTCGGGCGCGGACCCGGTCGGCGCGGTGATGTAGCCGCCGGCCTGGATGATCCGGTCGAACGCCGTCCGGTCCACGACCAGGTCCTTGATGACCGGGAAGGCCCGCGCCCGCCACGGCTCGACGTCGATGGAGTCGCCGTCGGAGAACGTGCGCATGTGCAGCTGGCAGGTGGTGGTGGCCTTCTGCGGCCCGTGCGGGGTGCCGTTGATGACCAGCGAGCACGCGCCGCAGATGCCCTCGCGGCAGTCGTGGTCGAAGGCGATCGGCTCCTCGCCGCCCAGGATCAGCTTCTCGTTGAGGACGTCGAGCAGCTCCAGGAACGACATGTCCGGCGACACGTCGTCCACCTCGTAGGTGACCATCCGGCCGGCGTCGTCCGGCCCGGTCTGGCGCCAGACGCGCAGCTTCAGGCGCATGGTGTCGCTCACTTGTAGCTCCGGGTGCTCGGGTGGACGTATTCGAAGTCCAGGTCTTCCTTGTGCAGGACGGGCTGGGCGTCCTCGCCGCCCCACTCCCACGCCGCGACGTAGGAGAAGTGCTCGTCGTCGCGCTTGGCCTCGCCGTCGGCGTCCTGGCTCTCGGCCCGGAAGTGGCCGCCGCAGGACTCCGTGCGGTGCAGCGCGTCGATGCACATCAGCTCGGCCAGCTCGAAGAAGTCGGCCACCCGGCCGGCCTTCTCCAGAGACTGGTTGAGGCCCTCGCCGTCGCCCGGCACGCGTACGCGCTGCCAGAACTCGGCCTTGAGGTCCCGGATCAGCGAGATGGCCTTGCGCAGCCCTTCGTCGGTGCGCTCCATCCCGCAGTACTCCCACATGATCCGGCCGAGTTCGCGGTGGAACGAGTCGACCGTGCGGTCGCCGTTGATCGCGAGCAGCCGGGTGATGCGGTCCTCGACCTGCTGGCGGGCCGCGGCGACCTGGTCGTGGTCGGCGGTCAGCTTGTCGAACGGGCCGGCCGCCAGGTAGTCGCCGATGGTGTTGGGCAGCACGAAGTAGCCGTCGGCCAGGCCCTGCATGAGGGCCGACGCGCCGAGCCGGTTGGCGCCGTGGTCGGAGAAGTTCGCCTCGCCGATCACGAACAGGCCCGGGATGGTCGACTGCAGGTCGTAGTCGACCCACAGCCCGCCCATCGTGTAGTGCACCGCCGGGTAGATCCGCATCGGGACCTCGTAGGGGTCCTCGCCGGTGATCCGCTGGTACATCTCGAACAGGTTGCCGTACTTGGCTTCCACCGCCGCGCGGCCCAGCCGCTGGATCGCGTCGGCGAAGTCGAGGTAGACGCCCAGGCCGCCGGGGCCGACGCCGCGGCCCTCGTCGCAGACGTTCTTCGCGGCCCGCGACGCGATGTCCCGCGGCACCAGGTTGCCGAACGCCGGGTAGATGCGCTCGAGGTAGTAGTCGCGTTCGTCCTCCGGGATCGCGCCCGGTGCGCGCTGGTCGCCCTTGGCCTTGGGCACCCAGACCCGGCCGTCGTTGCGCAGCGACTCCGACATCAGGGTCAGCTTCGACTGGTGGTCGCCGGAGACCGGGATGCAGGTCGGGTGGATCTGCGTGTAGCAGGGGTTCGCGAACAGCGCGCCCTTGCGGTGGGCCCGCCAGGAGGCGGTCACGTTGCAGCCCTTGGCGTTGGTCGACAGGTAGAAGACGTTGCCGTAGCCGCCGGAGGCCAGCACGACCGCGTCGGCGAACTCGGTGGTGATCTCGCCGCTCACCAGGTCGCGTACCACGATGCCGCGGGCGCGGCCGTCGACGATGATCAGCTCCAGCATCTCGTGCCGCGCGTTCATCTCCACGTTGCCCGCGCCGATCTGCCGCTCCAGCGCCTGGTACGCGCCCAGCAGCAGCTGCTGGCCGGTTTGGCCCCGGGCGTAGAAGGTACGCGACACCTGCGCGCCGCCGAACGAGCGCGTGTCGAGCAGCCCGCCGTACTCCCGGGCGAACGGCACGCCCTGGGCGACGCACTGGTCGATGATCTCGACGGAGATCTCGGCCAGCCGGCGGACGTTCGACTCCCGGGACCGGAAGTCGCCGCCCTTGACGGTGTCGTAGAACAGCCGGTGGATCGAGTCGCCGTCGCCGCGGTAGTTCTTCGCCGCGTTGATGCCGCCCTGGGCCGCGATCGAGTGCGCCCGGCGTGGGGAGTCCTGGTAGCAGTAGCTCTTGACGTGGTAGCCCAGCTCGGCGAGGGTCGCCGCAGCCGAGCCGCCGGCCAGGCCGGTGCCTACCACGATGACGGTCAGCTTCCGCTTGTTCGCCGGGTTGACCAGCTTGGCCCCGAACCGGCGGCGTTCCCAGCGGGTCTCGATGGGGCCGTCCGGCGCCTTGGTGTCGGCGATGTTGTCGCCGTCTTCGTAGAACTCGGTCATTGCTCAGCCCACCAATCCGACGGTCACAGCGAGCGGGACGATCAGGAAGCCGGCGCTCAGGCCGACCGACACGACCAGCGCGCCCGCCTTGAGCACGCGCTGGCGCTTGGCGTTGCTGACCCCGAGGGTCTGCAACGCCGACCACAGGCCGTGGCGCAGGTGGAAACCGATCATCACCATGGCCACGACGTAGAAGAGGGTGACCCACCAGCGCCCGGGCGCGAAGTCCTGCACGACCGCGTCGTACGCCTTGGTCCGGTCGCCGACGGGGTTCACGGTGCGGGTGGTCAGGTCGAGGATGTGCCAGACGATGAAGGCCAGGACGATGACGCCGCCCCAGCGCATCGTGCGGGCGGCGTAGCTGCCCTGCACCGGCGGGCGGTGGGCGTACTTGACCGGGCGGGCCTTCTTGGCGCGGATGGTCAGCACGGTCGCGGACCAGATGTGCGCCACGACCGCCAGGAGCAGCACCGCGCGCTGGATCCAGAGGTAGCCCTCGAACGGCACGATCGGCGTGGCGATGGTACGCAGCCAGTGCGCGTAGTGGTCGAAGGCCCCGGCGCCGACGAAGATCTTCAGGTTGCCGATCATGTGCACGACCAGGAAGCCCACCAGGAGCGCGCCGGTCGACGCCATGATCGCCTTGAGTGCGACCGAGCTGCGCCTGCGGACCGGCCGGACCGGAGTGCGCTGGGCGCTCGGAGCCCCGGCTTTCACGCTGCGGGGAGGAGAAGCTACTGCCACGACGACGACGCTAGGAACGAGCTGAACCTCGCGTCCAATGCATGCGTGCCCGTTTTCCGATAGCCGTAGACTATCGTCGTGCAGCTCCAACAGCTCCGCTACTTCGTCGCGGTCGCCGAAACCCGGCATTTCACCCAGGCGGCCGACCAGGTCGGTGTGACTCAACCCTCACTGAGTAAGCAGATTCACGCCCTGGAAACCGACCTCGGCGCGGAGCTGTTCACGCGTACGCGGGGAGCCATCGCGCTGACCCCCGCCGGCGAGGCGTTGCTGCCCCTGGCCCGACGGATCATCGCCGACACCGACACCGCCCGCGTCGAGGTCCAGGAGCTGGTCGGCCTGCGCCGGGGACGGCTGCGCCTCGGTGCCACGCCGAGCCTGTGCGTCAGCCTCGTCGCCCCCATTCTGCGCCGCTACGCCGACGCCTATCCCCGCGTACGCCTGCAGGTGGAGGAGAGCGGCTCCCAGGACCTCGTCCGGCACCTCGTGCACGGCGGCCTCGACATGGCGATCATCGTGCTGCCCGACGCGGGCACCGATCCGTCGCTGCGGACCGAGCCGATCCTGCGCGAGAGCCTGGTCGTGGTCTCCTCGCTGACCATGCCGCCGCCGACGGAGAAGCCGCCGCTGCGCATCACCGATCTGCGCGACCAGCCGCTGGTCATGTTCCGCACCGGCTACGACCTGCGCGACGCCACCGTCGCGGCGTGCGAGCGGGCCGGGTTCACCCCGTCGTTCGCCGTGGAGGGCGGCGAGCTGGACGCCGTGCTCGGCTTCGTCGAGGCTGGTCTCGGCGTCGCCCTCGTCCCCTCGATGGCGGTCGCCGGCCGCGACCGGCTGCGCATCACTCCCCTGGCCAAGCCGGGCGTGCAGCGGACCGTCGCACTGGCGCACCGCCGCGACGTCACCCCGACCCACGCCGCCCGGGCGCTGCGCGACACCCTGCTGGCGTACCTCACCGAGGCGTCGGCGTGGAGCACCCTGCCGCCCGGCGTCGACCCGCTCTGACCCGGCTCGCCTACCGCCCGGATCCGGCTCACCGGCCCGACGGATCGGCCCTTGCGCTCGGTAAGCACACTGTCCGCATGCGCGCGACGTTGTTGTTAGTCATGTTCGCTCCGTTCGTGATGGGCGGCCTCATCATCGTCATCGCCTTCGTCCAGTTGAACCGCCGGCGCAACGCCGTCTACACCGGACCCCCGCCCAGCCCGGAGGAGGTCGCGTACCTGGCGGGCGGGCGACCGCGGGCGGTCCAGTCGGCGCTGGCCTCCCTCTGGATCGCCGGCGCGGTCCACCGGCGCCCGATGCACGTGATCCCCGGGGCCACGCCGCTGCAACGGGCGGTCGCGGCCGAACTGGCGCAGGGGCGTACCGGGCGGGCCATCGTCGCCAGCCCGGCCGTGGCGGCTGCGCTCGGCGAGATCCGGCACTCACTCCAGCTCAAAGGCGTGCTGAGCGCCTCCGACCGGCGTACGCCCACCGGCAACGCCCTGCTGCGCCAGCAGCGCAAGGAGTACGCGTACCTCGCGCCCGCCCAGCGGCCGGCCTGGATGACCTACGGCCCGGCCGCGGCCGGGCTCGGGGTCGGCCTGTTCGGGACGGCCGCGTTCACCGCCATCAGCCCGGACCTGCTCGGCTACTTCCCGCTGCGGACCGCCGCCGCCACCAGCGCCGGGGCGAGCACCTACAGCTGCGGCAGCTCGTCGGCGTCCTGCGGCAGCCCGCCCGACACCGGCGGCTCCACCGACGGCGGCTCCAACTGCGGATCGTCCGGCTGCGGCGGCGGGTCCAGTTGCGGCAGTAGCGGCTCCAGCTGTGGTGGCAGCAGCTCCAGTTGTGGCGGTGGGTCCAGTTGTGGCGGCGGCTCGAGTTGCGGTGGCGGCTCGTGAGCTCGCCCCTGGCCGGAGTGGGCATCGGCTGGCGGCCGGAGATCTCCGGCTACGTCACCGGCCTGCCCGCCCTGGCGTTCGCCGAGGCCATCGCGGAGTCGGTCCCGCATCACGGGCCGCTGCCCGACGGGCTCGCCCGGCTCCGGGAACGCGGCGTGCCCGTCGTCCCGCACGGCGTGAAGCTGTCCCTCGGCGGGGCCGAGCCCGTCGACGCCCACCGCGTCGATCATTTCGCCGCCGTCGCCCGGCTCATCCAGGCCCCGCTGGTCAGCGAGCACATCGCGTACGTGCGGGCCGGCGGGCACGAAGCCGGTCACCTGCTGCCCGTCCCGCGTACGCGCGAAGCAGTCGACGCGATCGCCGCCAACGCCGCCGTCGTGCAGTCCACACTGGATGTCCCGCTGGCGCTGGAGCCGATCGCCACCCTCGTCGACTGGCCCGACGACGAGCTGACCGAGGCCCAGTTCCTCACCGAGATCCTCGACCGGACCGGCGCACTGCTGCTGCTCGACGTCGCCAACATGTACGCCAACGCCGTCAACCGGGGCGAGGACGCGTACGCGCTGCTCGACGCGCTGCCGTGGGAGCGGGTCGCGTACTGCCACGTCGCCGGGGGCGCCGAGATCGACGGGCTGTATCAGGACACGCACACTGATCGCGTACCCATGGAAGTGCTGGAACTGGTGGCTCACCTGGCCGGTCGGCTGCCCGCCGTGATGTTGGAACGCGATGGCAGCTATCCCCCGGCGGCCGAGCTGTCGGCGGAGCTGGACGCCATCGCCGACGCCGCGGGCCTGGGCCGGGTGACGGCGTGAGCCTGGCCGACCGGCAGGCCGCACTGGTCGCCGCGCTCGTCGCCGGAGGTTCGCCGCCGCCCGGATTCGACACGGGCCGCGTCGACGCCGTACGCGAACAGCTGCTGCGCAAGCGTGCCGGGGAGGTCGGCCGGGCGTGGCCCGCGCTGGCCGCCTCTCTCGGTCCGACCTGGTACGCCGCCTTCCGAGCCTGGGCCGACGGGCGACCGCCGCAGGGATCGCTGCGCGACGGCTGGGACCTCGCCCGCAGCCTGTCCACACTGGATCGATCGGCACAGGCTGAACTGCGCTCTCGCGACGCCCACTGGTCCTACGACGGGCTCACCTCACCTCGGCGACGATCCCCGCTCGCCCGCCTCCTCCGCTCGGCGATCATTCGCTTCGGGAAACGATCAGGGCGTCAGGGACACGACACACCGGCCGAGCACGACCGTTAGTTCATGATCGTGCGAACTTCAGCGCCTAAGGTGAGGCCGTGACCGAGCCCGAGACCGAAACCCGGCCCTGCCTGCACTGCGGCAAACCGGTGCCGCAGCGCGCCGGCGCCGGACGGCCGTTTCGCTACTGCCGCGACAACGACGGCGAATGCCAGCGTGCCGCCCGCAACACCCGCATGCGCCACCGCACGTCACCCGGACTGGCCGGGCAGGTCGCCAAGGCGTACGAGGTCGTGGACCGGCTCGACCAGGTCGTGGAGACCCTGACCGAGGCACTGCACGCCGAGCTGTCGCCCGCCGGCGTCGAGCGGCAGCTCGCCGAGGTGCGCGCCCAGGCCGCCGCCGACGTCGCGGCCGCCCGCAGCGAGGTCACCGCGTCCGACGCCCAGGCCGCGCAGCTCCAGTCCGCGATGCGCCGCCTGGAAGACGAGACCGCGGCCACCCTTCAACGGGTACGCGAAGAAGCAGCGGCCACTTTGGAGGCTGCCAACGCCGCCGTCGCGGCGGCCGAGGCGACCGCGGCAGCGGTACGCGACGAGGCGGCGACCGCCGTCCAACAGGCGCACGCCGAAGCGCTCGCGCAGAAGGAGCGGGCCGCGGCCGACGTCGCCGCCGCGTACGCCGAGAAGGAACGTGCCGACGCCCGAGCCGCCGACGCCGCCGACCAGGCCGACGCCGCCCGCGCCGAACGCGACCGGATCGCCAAGGAGGCCGACAACGCCGTGGCCGCTGCCGGGGCGCTGCGCGATGAGGCGTACCAGCAACGAGACCAGGCCCGGACCGCCGCGACCGAAACCCAGAGCGCGCTGGCCACGGCCGAGGGCGAGCAGCGCCGCCTGACCGCCGAGCTGGACCGGGCCACGGCCCGGCTGTCGGCCCTCGACACCCAGGTGGCCACGCTGACCGGCGACCTCACGACGATCACCGCCGACCGCGACGCCGGCGTACGCGACCTCGACGCCGCCCGCAGGCTGGCCGACGAGGCCAACCGGGATCTCGCGATGGCCCGCCGCGATGCCGAAGTGGCGCAGCGGGACGCCGCGGTCGCCCGGCGCGACGCCGAAGCCGCCCAGGCCCAGGCCGCGCAGCTCGCCGACCAGGTCGCGCAGCTCATCGCCGCAGTCGCCCGGCTCGGCGCCCCCGCACCGGCACCCGCTCCCGCTTCCGCGTCGTCGGCGTCATGATCAGCGGAAGTCTCCCGAACGGGCAGGTGCCATAACCCCGCGAACGCTCCGCTGATCATGGGAACCCCCTCCCGCGTGCCCGCGTCCAACGCGGTCATGAGATTGAAGCTGCTGGGCGCGGCCGCGTCCGCCCTCATCGCGTTGACGGCGTGCACCGATGAACCGTCGGCCCCCACCCCGCCCCCGGTGGCCGCACCGGCGTTGCAGCTCGTCTCCTACGACTCCTGCGATCGGCTGCTCGCCGACGTACGCGCCGCCGCCAAGGCCAGCGTCCAAGCCTGGGGGTTCGGCAACCAGATGATGTGGCGGGACTTCGCCAGCGGCACCGAACGGGCGACCGGCGGGAAGGCCGCCGTCCCCGACGCCGCCGGGCCGGCGTACTCGGGGACGAACACGCATGAGGCCGGCGTGGACGAACCCGACCTGGTCAAGACCGACGGCAAGCGGATCGTCACCCTCAGCCAGGGCATGCTGCGTATCGTCGACGCCGCCCAGCACAAGCTGACCGGTTCCGTGCAGCTGCCCCAGTCGGGCGACGAGCTGCTGCTGTCCGGCGACCACGTCCTGGTCATGGGCGGCCGGTCCTACTACCCGGCGGCCCGGGGCGGGCCGATGGCCATCGCCGGGAGCACCACGATCACGCTGGTCGACCTGACGACCGCGAAGGTGATCTCGACGTACACCATCGACGGCACGTTCGCCGACGCGCGCCAGACCGGCTCCGTCGCCCGGGTCGTCGTCCGGTCGACGCCGAAGATCGTCTTCAAGCCGGACGCGCGTGGTGATCAGAAGACGCTCATCGCCAACAACCGCAAGATCATCGACAAGACGCCGATCGAGGCGTGGCTGCCCAGTTACAGCAGCGACGGCAAGCCCGGCACCGTGGACTGCGGCGACGTGCGCCACCCCGCGACGTTCAGCGGATCCGAGCTGGTCACCGTGCTCAGCTTCGACCTGGCCGCGAACCAGCTCGCCGACGGCGTACCGGCTGCTCTGTTCGCGGACGGTGAGACGGTCTACGGCTCCGGCACCCACCTCTATCTGGCCAACGACGAGCGCTGGCGCGGCGTCGGCACCAAGGGCAAGACCGAGCTGTACATGTTCGACATCACCGGCCGCCAGCCCCGGTACATCGCCGCCGGCACCGTCCCCGGCTGGCTGCTCAACCAGTACTCGATGTCCGAGTACTCGGCCGCGGCGAACGACACGCTGCTGCGGGTCGCGACCACCACCGGGCACCCGTGGGGCCAGAACACGAAAAGCACGTCCAGCGTGTACGCGCTGCGCACCGACGGAGGCACGCTACGGGTCGTCGGCAGCGTCGGCGGACTCGGCAAGGGCGAGCAGATCTACGCCGTACGCTTCGTCGGCCCGACCGCGTACGTGGTGACCTTCCGGCGCACCGATCCGCTGTACGTCGTCGACCTGCGCGACCCGGCCAAGCCCGTCGTCGCCGGTCAGCTGAAGATCCCCGGCTACAGCGCGTACCTGCATCCGCTCAGCGGCGACCGGCTGCTGGGCGTCGGACAGGCCGCCGACGACAACGGCCGCACGCAGGGCACCCAGATCTCCCTGTTCGCCGTCGGCGACCCGGCGAACCCCCAGCGCCTGGCGAACCACGAGGTCGGCGACCACGGCTACAGCGAGGCCGAGTTCGATCCGCACGCGTTCCTCTACTGGCCCGAGACCAACCTGCTGGTGGTGCCGGTGCAGAAGTGGGACAGCGACAAGGGCGAGGCGGGCGCGCTGCTGATCAAGGTCGGCGACACCGGGCTGACCGAGGTGGGCTGGATCACCCACCCGATCCGCCCGACCAGCTCGTACTATCCGACCGCGATCCGGCGCAGCCTGGTCATCGGCGACGAGCTGTGGACCGTCTCCGACTCCGGGCTCATGGCCAGCACCCTGGCCGGTGCCAAGCGCGTCGCCTGGCTGGCGTACTGAACCTGACGATCCAGTAACCTTCAGGCGGTGACCGCCGCCTCGCGTACCCTCATCGATCTGCTCCCGCCACCCGCCGAGGGTGGCGGGCCCAGCGAGCCCGAGGAAGTCCTGCTCGCCTTCGAGGGCTGGGCCGCGAGCCGGGGACTGAGCCTGTACCCGGCGCAGTCGGAGGCGCTGCTGGAGATCGTCACCGGCTCGAACGTGATCCTGGGTACGCCGACCGGGTCCGGCAAGAGCCTGGTCGCGGCGGGCGCGCACTTCTCCGCGCTGGCGTCGGGCGAGCGGACCTTCTACACCGCGCCGATCAAGGCGCTGGTCAGCGAGAAGTTCTTCGCGTTGTGCGAGCAGTTCGGGGCCAAGAACGTCGGCATGCTCACCGGCGACGCCGCCGTCAACGAGTCGGCCCAGATCATCTGCTGCACCGCCGAGATCCTGGCCAACCTGGCCCTGCGCGAGGGCGCGAAGGCCGACGCCGGCCAGGTCGTCATGGACGAGTTCCACTTCTACGCCGAACCCGACCGGGGCTGGGCCTGGCAGGTGCCGCTGCTGGAGCTGCCGAACACCCAGTTCGTCCTGATGTCGGCCACGCTAGGTGACGTCACCCGGTTCCAGGAGGACCTGACGCGGCGTACCGGGCGGGAGACGGCCGTGATCACCTCGGCGACCCGGCCGGTGCCGCTGGTGCACGCGTTCTCGCTGACGCCGTTGCAGGAGACCGTCGAGGATCTGCTCCAGACCCACCAGGCGCCGGTCTACATCGTGCACTTCACCCAGGCCGCCGCGATGGAGCAGGCCCAGGCGCTCATGAGCGTCAACATGTGTACGCGCGCCGAGAAGGACGCGATCGCCGAGATGATCGGCAACTTCCGGTTCGCCGCGGGCTTCGGCAAGCAGCTGTCCCGGCTCGTGAAGCACGGCATCGGCGTGCACCACGCCGGCATGCTGCCCAAGTACCGCCGGCTGGTCGAGCTGCTGGCCCAGGCGGGCCTGCTGAAGGTCATCTGCGGCACCGACACCCTCGGCGTCGGGATCAACGTGCCGATCCGGACGGTGCTGTTCACCGCCCTGTCGAAGTACGACGGCACGCGGATGCGGCACCTGAAGGCCCGGGAGTTCCACCAGATCGCCGGGCGGGCCGGCCGCGCCGGGTTCGACACCCTCGGCCGGGTCATCGTGCAGGCCCCGGAGCACGTGATCGCCAACGAGAAGGCGATCGCGAAGTTCGCCGGTGACCAGCGCAAACTCAAGAGCTACGTGAAGAAGAAGCCGCCCGAGGGCATGGTCTCCTGGGGCCAGCCGACCTTCGACAAGCTGGTCGCCGCCGACCCCGAGCCGCTGATCTCCAGCTTCACGGTGACCCACTCGATGATCCTCAACGTCATCGAACGCGGCGGCGACGTCTTCGCCGACCTGCGCAAGCTGCTGACCGACAACCACGAGCCGCGATCGTCCCAGCTCAAGCTCGTCCGCCGGGCCTTCGCGATCTATCGCGCGCTGCTGGCCGCCGGAGTCGTCGAGCGCGTCTCCGGGCCGGGTGAGCCGCTCCGCCTGCGGGTGGTGGAAGAACTCCAGCTCAACTTCGCCCTCAACCAGCCGCTGTCGCCGTTCGCACTCGCTGCCCTGGAACTGCTCGACCGCGACTCCGCCACGTACGCCCTCGACGCGTTGTCCATCATGGAATCGACGCTGGAGAACCCGCGCCAGGTTTTGTCCGCCCAGCAGTTCAAGGCACGCGGGGAAGCCGTCGCCCAGATGAAGGCCGACGGGCTCGAATACGACGAGCGCATGGCACTGCTGGACGAGGTCACCTACCCCAAGCCGCTCGCCGAACTGCTGGAGGCGGCGTACGAGATGTATCGGCGCGGCCACCCGTGGGTCAGCGAGCACGAGGTCGCACCCAAATCCGTGGTACGCGACATGTTCGAGCGCGCCATGACGTTCACCGAATACGTCGCCTTCTACGGGCTGGCCCGCTCCGAGGGCATCGTCCTGCGCTACCTCGCCGACGCATTCCGGGCGCTGCGGCAGACGATCCCGCCGGACGCGCGTACGGAGGACCTCGAAGACCTCATCGAATGGCTCGGCGAACTGGTCCGGCAGGTCGACTCCAGCCTGCTCGACGAGTGGGAGCAGTTGCGGAACCCGGTTGTCGAAGGCGCGCCCGTGGTGCTGGAGGAGAAGACACGCGGCGTCACCGCCAACGTCCGGGCTTTCCGCGTGCTGGTGCGCAACGCGTTGTTCCGCCGGGTCGAGCTGGCCGCCTTCGAGCGCTACGACACCCTCGCCGAACTCGACCCCGACTTCGACTGGCGTACCGCCCTGGACGCGTACTTCGAGGAGAACGACGAGATCGGCGTGGACGGCGACGCGCGCAGCGCCGCGCTGCTGCTCATCACGGAGGAGAAGGACCGCTGGCAGTGCCGCCAGATCCTCGACGACCCCGACGGCCACCACGACTGGGCGATCACCGCCGAGGTCGACCTGGCCGCGTCGGACGAGGCCGGCACCGCCGTCGTCGCCGTGCTCGACGTCTCTCGCCTCGACTGAGCTTCCCGGTCGCGACTACTGGAACGCCACGTACGCATCCCCAGCGGGATAGGTGCGTGGCGTGGCAGTAGTTCGCCTGGATCGCCGCCCGAGCCGGGTCAGGGGCAGGTCGGGACCTCGGTCAGGCGGCTCACCTTGTCCACGGGGATCCAGACCTTCGTGTCCACGACGGAGCCTGGGCCGACGACATAGGGGGCGGTCACCACGAGGTAGCCGTCGTGCGCGAAGCTGACCGGCCCGCAGGACGTTCCGGCGTCGTACTCCACCTTCATGAGCGGGCGGGCCGTCTCGGCGACCGGCGACAGCCAGACGACCAGCAGCGCCATCGCGATCATGAAGAGTCCTGCGATCGTCCAGCGCTTCGTCGCGTCGATGTCCCGGCCGAGCCGATCGCTTTCCCCCGACGCCGCGCCGTACGCGAGGAAGACCGCACGGATCAGCGACGCGAACGCGACGACCAGCAGGAACGCGACCCACCATTGCAGCCACCAGGCGAGGTGGACGACGTCGTCCCGGCCCCGGACGATGAACGCCGCGCCGAGCACGGCGGTGAGGACGATCAGGCCGTTACGCCACGCCTCCGCCTGCCGGCGGCCCGCCGCCACCCGACTGAACTCACGATCATCAACCTCCACGCTGCACACGATAAAGCGACACCGGGGCTGGTGCTGTCCCGGTGTCGCTTTACTGATCGACGTCAGCCGTTGATGGAGACGACGTCCACCACGAAGACCAGCGTCTCGTTCGGGCCGATCACGCCGCCCGCGCCCTGCGCGCCGTAGCCGAGGTTCGGCGGGATGACGATCAGGCGGCGGCCGCCGACCTTGGCGCCGACCAGGCCCTGGTTCCAGCCGTCGATGACGCGGGCCTGGCCCAGCGGGGCCACGGTGAACGGCTGCGCGCCCCGGTCCCACGAGGAGTCGAACTGCTTCTGCGTCGACCAGGAGACCCCGACGTACTGCACCGCCACCGAGTCGCCGACCTTGGCCGCGTCGCCCGAGCCATCGACGATGTCGGTCACCTGGAGGCCGGCGGGCTTCTCGGCGTCGCCGGTGAAGGTGATCGCGGGCTTGCTCTTGGTATCGGTGCTGACGTTCACGCCACCGCTGCCTTTCGTCTCGGAGCCGCTGTTGTCACCGCCACAACCGGCCGCCCCTGCGGCCAGCAGCCCACCCAGGGCTAGAACGGCTACGACTCGCTGAATGATTCGCACCCGCGCAGGCTACCCGAGAGATCGCGGTTCGCCAGAGCAACCGCGCGGACCGCCTGGTCCTACCCCTCAAACGGCAGGTGTATGCGTGACGGTCAGGGAGGTGGCCGCGTCGTAGGGCGTCCGGCCGCGGAGCAGGCCGATGGCGTACCCGATGATCACGATCCAGGCCGCGCCGACGAAGATCGTGCCGAGGGTGTCGTCGCCCGCCTTGAGGAAGTAGAAGACGCCGGTGTGGGCGAGTTCCCACGGCAGCGCCACCTTGAGCAGGTTCCGGGCCAGCGCCCGGCCGAAGCCGGGCACGTCGGCGGGGACGTCACCCGCAGCGTCCGACACCCGGAGGCGCAGGACGCGTTTGCCGGGCGATGCACCTCGGGCCTCCCAGAAGGCCAGCCAGAGGGTCACCGGGACGATCAGGATCACGAACGACACGGCGTTCCAGGCGGCGGTGGAGATGTCCAGGGACCTGCCGAAGGACATGCCGAGCGGGATCAGTGCCACGGCGTACAAGCTGATGATGCACCAGTCGACGAGCCAGGCGGCGAGACGGCGGAGCGGGGAAGCCTTCACGCGGCGGATCGTAGCCGCCGCGCGCGAGTCAGTGGATCCCGCGCATGAGCGAGCGGATGTGCTTGGTGAACATGAACGCGGCGAAGCCGATGAGCACGGACACGATGCCGAGGATCAGGAAGTAGCTCGGCCCGCCGTCGGACAGTTTGGCGACCTGGCCGCCCACGGCGTCGCCGACCGCGGTCGACAGGAACCAGACGCCGAGCATCTGGCTGGCGTACCAGGCGGGGGCGAGTTTGGTCGTCATGGACAGGCCGACCGGCGACAGCGACAGCTCACCGGCGACCTGCAGCGCGTAGACGGCGACCAGCCACAGCGGGGAGACCTTGTGGGTGAGGGCCTGCTGGGCGGCGGCGGCCATGAGCATGAAGGACAGACCATTGAGGATGAGCGCGACCGCGAACTTCCACGGGGTGGAGACGCGGGTGCCGAGCTTGACCCACAGCGCGCCGGCCAGCGGCGCGCCGATGATGATCAGGATCGGGTTGACCGATTGGAGCCAGGCGGCCGGGAAGGTGAAGTTGCCGATGGTGCGGTTGGTGTTGTCGTCGGCGAACGTGTTGAGCACCGAGCCCGCCTGGTCGTAGATCATCCAGAAGCACGCGGCGAACACGAACAGCCACACGTACGCGTGCATCCGGCTGCGTTCCACGTCGGTGAGCCGCTTGTCGAGGAAGATCCGGCTGAAATAGACGACGGCGACCGCCACCGTGAACCAGGCCAGCAGGTCGACGACGCTGCGTACGCTCAGCCAGCCCACCAGCGCCAGGAGGCCGATCACCACAGCTGCGATCACCATGCTGAGGCCGACCCAGCGCAGCGTCCGCGTACGCTCCGGGCCGACCAGCGGGTGGGTCGGCGCGACGCCGTTGTCGCGGAGCCGGCGGCCGCCGACGATGTACTGGATGACGGCGAAGGTCATGCCGACCGCGGCGACGCTGAAGCCCAGGTGGTAGTTGAAGTGGTCGGCGAGCCAGCCGGTGATCAGCGGGGCGATGAACGCGCCGAGATTGATGCCCATGTAGAAGATCGAGAATCCGGCGTCGCGGCGCGGCGAGTCCTTCTCGTAGAGGTTGCCGACCATCTGGGAGATGTTCGGCTTGAGCAACCCGGTGCCGAGCACGATCAGGATCAGGCCGGGGAAGATGCTCCAGTCGGTCGGGATCGCCATCGTGTAGTGGCCCAGCGCGATGACGATGCCGCCGTAGAGCACCGAACGCCGGGCGCCCAGCAGCCGGTCGGCGACCCAGCCGCCCGGCAGCGCCGCCAGGTACACCATGCCGACGTACACGCCGTAGAGGGCGTTGGCGTCGGCGTCGGGCATCCCGAGGCCGCCGTCGGCGACGCTGGCGGTCAGGAAGAGGACCAGGATGGCCCGCATGCCGTAGTAGCTGAACCGTTCCCACATCTCGGTGAGGAACAGCGTCGACAGGGCCCGGGGATGTCCGAAGAACGATCGGTCCAGGTCCTCCGCCGGGACCGGCTCAGTGATCGACATCCCAGACCTCCGAATTCACGATCAAATAGCCCTAAAATGGACCATAACGGATCTCCAGGGCCGGGTCAGGGCAGTCACCTAATTCCCGGGGCAGGTACCCTTGTGGGAATCTCTGACGCACTCGCGGTCGTTGCACCGTGTGATCAGGGACTGAGCAGGACCTTGCACTAACTTTCTCGAGGGGTGAGCCGAATATGGGCGAGCGCATGCTGCGCGGGAGCCGACTGGGCGCCGTCAGCTACGAGTCGGACCGCAACACCGAACTGGCTCCGCGTCAGACCCGTGAGTACTTGTGTGCCAACGGCCACCAGTTCGAGGTGCCGTTCGCCGTCGACGCCGAGGTGCCCATCACCTGGGAGTGCAAGTTCGACGGCACGGTGGCCCGCCTGGTCGACGGCTCCGAGCCGGAGCAGAAGAAGGTCAAGCCGCCGCGTACACACTGGGACATGCTGCTGGAACGCCGGTCGCTGGAGGAGCTCGAGGAGATCCTCAACGAGCGGCTCGACGAGGTCAGGACCCGCCGGGGTCGCTGATCACACGTCGTCACGGCTCGTCAGGTTCGCCTGGCGAGCCGTTTCCGTGCTCGCCGCGGTTCAGTTCATGTCCCGGCGCCGCGGTGGTGCGGCCCGTCGCTCCCGCCGGGCACCGGTCGGGCCGCTAGACGGCCCTCCCTGCCGGCTCCGCGTCAGCTCAGCCGGCCACGACTCGCGCCAGCTCGGCCGACAGCCGGTCCAGGTGATGGTCGACCTGCTCGCGGTCGTAGCCGCGCAGCACGACGAGCCCGTTGGCGCGGAACTCGGCGATCGACTGCGCCGCCTTCGCAGCGGCGGCGGGGTCTTGATAACCCAGTGCGTTCTCGGCCGCCCGGATCTCCTTCTCGACCTGTTCGCGGTCGTAGCCGCGCAGGACGATGGTGAACGGCGTCTCCGCCGGGGTGGTCTCGACGGCGAGCGTCTGCTCGCTGCGCCTCGGCAGTGTCATGACCACGATGAAGACTGCGGCTATCGCGGCGGCGATCAGGAACGGCAGCACTTCGGACCCCTCTCCCCAACGAGTGGGGTCAGGGTAGCCGGGTCAGTCGACGATCTCGCCTTCGATGACCTCGTCGGTCTCCTTGGGCTGGGCGGCCTTCGGCGTACGCTGCACGCGCACCTGACGCGGCCCGAACAGGTCGCCTGCGACGTTGGACGGGACGCGCTTCTCGGTGATGCGCTGGCCTCGCCGGGCGGCGAGCTTGCGGATCGGCGGGATCAGCAGCAGCGCCCCGATCACTCCGGTGAAGAAGCCCGGCACGAACAGCAGCAGGGCGCCGATCGCTCCGGCGATGCCGTCGGCGGCCTGGGGACCGACCGGGCTGTTGCTGCGAGCGGCGTCGCGTACTCGACGCCAGCCGCGCCGGCCTTCCCGGCCGAGCGCGAACACGCCGGCCGCGCTCATCAGCAGCAGGACGAACAGCGCCCACCCGAAGCCGATGAGCTGGGCCACGCCCACGAAAACGGCGATCTCGACGATCGCCAGGACCAGCACCGCCAGCGGGACGAAACGCCACCGAGACCGCACTGCCACCTCCAGACCCACGCCGGCGCCTACCGGCGCTTCAAGCCTACCCGCGCGAGCGGCGACGCAGCACGACAGCACCGGCCAGGACAGCGATCGCCGCCACACTCAGCACCAGCTCCGGCCAGTACGCCAGCCGCGTGGCCAGGGTCGTCCCGGTGCCCTCGTGGAGCTGCCGGACCTGGACGTCCCGGGTGAAGAAGCCGGTGGCCTGGTGCACCTCGCCGGAGGCGTCGACGAACCCGGAGATGCCGACCGTCGACGACATCAACGACTCCCGGCCGTGCTCCACCGCGCGCAGCCGCACCATGGCCAGCTGCTGCCGGGCCTCGTCGACGTTGAACGTGGCGTTGTTCGTCTGCACCACGAGCAGGCCCGCGCCGTCGGTCACGGTGTCCCGCACCAGCCCGTCGTACGCGATCTCGAAGCAGATGACGTCGCCGATGGTGGCCGGTCCCATGGTGAGCACGCCGGAGGTGTCGCCGGGCTGGAAGTCCGACCGGAGCAGACCAGCCTTGTCGGTGACGATCTTCGCGATCGGTTCGATCCACCGCCGCAGCGGCATGTACTCCGCGAACGGCACCGGATGCTGCTTGGTGTACCGGGCGGTGACGCCCTGGCCCGCCTCCCAGACCAGGCCCACGTTGTAGACCTGGCCCTCCTGCTGGCCGCTGAGCACCGACCCCACCAGGATCGGTACGCCGATCGCCCGGGCGGCCCGGTCGATGGCGTCGGCGGCGTCCGCGTTGCGCAGCGGATCGATGTCGGAGGAGTTCTCCGGCCAGATCACCAGATCCGGCTTGGGCCGCTTACCCGACGCGACGTCGGCGGCCAGCTCTTCGGTCGCCGAGACGTGGTTGTCGAGCACGGCCCGGCGCTGGGCGTTGAAGTCCAGCCCCATGCGGGGCACGTTGCCCTGGACGATCGCGACCGTCACGGTCGGGCCGTCCGGGGTGGACAACGGGACGGCGTACCCGACGACCGTCAGCGCCGCCGCACCGACCACCGCCAGGACCGCAACCCACCTACGCCCGCTCGCCAGCGCCGCCTGCGCCGGGTTGGGCGCTGGATCAGGGTTCTGGGTCGAATCTTGGTCGAAGATTCGACCGTCATCCCTGATCCAGCCCAAGCCGAGCGGGTCGGCCGAGACGTCCGCCGTGGTCTGGCGTTTCGGCGTGGTCTGGGGCGGAGCGAGCCGGCGGGGGAACGCGCGGGCCAGGGCGAGCAGGAGCAGGCCGCCGGTGACGGCGACGACGAAGGTGACCAGCGGCGCCCCGCCGAGTGCGGCGAGGCGCAGCGTGGGCGCGTCGGCCTGGCTGAACGCGAGGCGGCCCCACGGGAAGCCGCCGAAGGGCGTACGGCCGCGCAGGGCTTCCTGGCCGACCCAGAGCACTCCGACGACCAGCGGCCAGCTCCACCGCCAGCGGTCCACGACCGGGCTCACCACGGCCAGGGCCAGCCCCTGCAGGGCGAAGTACGCCGCCTGCAGGCCGACCAGCAGCAGCCATGGCCACGGGCCGACGTGCGTGCTGGTCCACGACAGCAGGGGCGCGAAGAACACGACACCGGTGATGAAGCCGAACAAAGCCCCCGTACGCGGTCGCCGCCGGTGCACGGCGAGCGCCGACGCCGCGACGCCGAACGGGGCGAGCCACCACAAGCTGTACGACGGGAACGACAGCAGCAGCGCCGCCCCGGCGAACACCGACAGCAGCAGTCCGGCCCAGTACGGCACCGGCTTGCCGGCGGGCGTGGGCTCGGGCGCGGCCACCTCGGTCGGCGGGGCGTCAGGCGGGGCAACGGCTGCGGTCACGGCGAAAACCCTACCGCGACGGCCAGTCGGCCTTGTCACGAAAGCCCACCGCATCAGCCCCCTCCTCCGCCCGCAGGCCAGACCCGGCCTGACTAACCGGCCGCGGGCTTCTCCGCCTCCAGCATGACCGCCCCGTCGACGTCGTCGACCGAGAACAGGGTGCCCGGCGGGTAGCTGGCCAGCATCGCCGGTGGGAGCTGCACGGTGCCGTCCCCGGCGACGACCGCGAACTCCCGTCCGCCACGGCCCTCCGCGCCCACGCGGCCGTCCCGGATCGTCACGACCCGCCCGAACGCCTCACCGACGGCCATGTCGTGAGTGACCGCGACGATGGTCGTGCCGCGCTCGGCGTTGACCCGGTCCAGCGCCGACAGCACCTCGTCCCGGGCGACCGGGTCCAGCCGGCTGGTCGGCTCGTCGACCAGCAGCAGCCCCGGT
Organism: Hamadaea flava; assembly: GCF_024172085.1. Lineage (NCBI taxonomy): Bacteria > Bacillati > Actinomycetota > Actinomycetes > Micromonosporales > Micromonosporaceae > Hamadaea > Hamadaea flava. Next base: position 873,276 of record NZ_JAMZDZ010000001.1, read on the forward strand.
GACGCGGCCAGGCCGACCGCCAGCGCCGCCCGCTGCTGCGCGCCCGGCGACAGCTGGTCGATCCGGCGGTCGCCGTACCCGAGCAGGCCGACCAGCGCCGCGACCGACTCGGCCGGTTCGACGTCAGCCGGGCGTACCTTGCGCACACGGCGCTGGGCGAGCCAGATGTTGTCCTCCAGGGTCGCGTACGGCAGCAGGTTGCGGGTCGCGCCCTGCAGCACCACCCCCAGATCCGTGCCGCGCAGCCGGGCCAGCTCGCCGTCGGTCAGCTTGCCGATGTCGGTCTGTCCCAGGTGGACCCGTCCGGCGCTGGGCCGCATAAGCCCGGCCAGCAGCGCGATCAGCGTCGACTTGCCCGAGCCGCTCGGCCCGACCAGGGCGACCTTCTCCCCCGGCGCGATCTCCAGATCCACCCCGGCGAGGGCGACCACGTCGCCGCCCTCGGCCCGGTAGATCTGCACCACGCGCCGGCAGATCACGGCCAGTCCGTTCACCGGGTCTCCCCTTCCACCGCCCGCCGCAGCACGGTGGCCACGACGAGGCTCGTCAGCAACAGAATCACGACCTGGCCGAGCAGGGCCGCCGCGAGCAGGCCCGGCCGGACCGGCAGCAGCGGCGTGGCCGGCGCCCAGCCGCCGTCGGCCACCATCGGCACCACCGCCCGCGCCGTACGCCAGGCCAAGGCCGCCACGAGAGTGCCGATCAGCGCCGCGACCGCAACGAGGACGGCGTACCCGCCGGCGACCTGGCGTGGCACCGACCGCGACCGCATGCCCTGGATGCGCAACGCCCGCATGACCCGGCCGATCTCGTCGTGCTCGGCCGCGCCGACCACCAGGACGCCGGTCACCCCGAGCACCACCGCCGCCAGACAGGCCACCAGGTAGAAGCGCAACGCCAGCGCCGGCCCGGACCGTTCGAGCCGCTCGGCCGCCCGCTCGGCGGTCATCGTCGCGACCGGCGTCAGCCCCTGCACCCGCAACCCCGACCGGATCAGCTCCGGAGTGTCCTCGGCGAGCCACACCTGCGCTTGGCGTACCGGGGTCGCGGCGGGCAGCCCGGCCAGGTCGACCAGACCGCCGGCGGTCCCGAGCCGGGGCAGCACGGCGACCTCGGCCACCTCGGTCACCGACACCGAATCGGCACCGGCGGCGACCCGGTCGGGCGGGGATTGGGTGGCGATCATCGGCAACGGCCCGGATCCGGTCGCGCGCAGCGAACCGCACGCCTGCTCCTGCGGCACCGCCGCGTCGGCGCTCCAGTACCCGATGCCGCAGAACCGCTCGGCGTCGACCGCCAGCACCCGGAACCGCTTGTCCGGCAGCATCGCCGCCGCCATCGCGTACCGGCCGGACGGGTCGGCGTCGCGGACGGCGGCGCGCAGGTCCCCGGCGGTCGTGGTCGGCAGGCTCCACACCTCGGCCGCGCCGACGTCGAGCCGGGCGCGTTCGGCCCGCGCCCACGCGCCGGCGGTGGTGGCCGCGACGGCGAACCCGCCAGTGCCGAACAGCACCACCAGCAGCGCCAGCAGCCGCGAATGGGTCGGCCGGCGGGCGATCACGAACGCCGCCATGGCCCGGTTGACGCGGCCGCGCCGCAGCCCCCACCTGCCCAGCCGTTCGGCGAGCGGACCGGTCAGGCGACGGGCCACCAGCCCGGCGGCGACCGCCGTCAGCAGTGGCGCCAGCAGGGCCAGGCCGCCCGGCTGGTCCTCGGCGGTGATCTGATAGCCGGCCGCGACCGCCGCCAGCACCGCGCACACCTCAGCGAGTCCGATCAGGACGGTGTGGGCGCGAGCGGGCGTACCCCGCAACTGTGCCGCGATGGGTCCCCGGCCGGCCTGTGCCACGGCTATTCCGGCGAGCGCGGCCACCGTGACGATCGCCGCCGCCACCGTCGCCACGACCCCCCAGGTCAGCTCCGGACCGTCGCCGCCGGGCAACGTCCACGCCCCCAGGACGCGTACGCCGAGCCACCCGGCGGCCAGCCCGATCGGGGCCGCCGCCAGGGCCGGGAGCAGTGTCTCCGCCGCCGACAGCCACCACCGGGTGAACCCCGGTACGCCCCGCAGCCCCGCGAGTCCGCTCTCGGTACGCCGCCGCACCGTGCTGGAGCTGACCGCCAGGTACAGCACGACCATGGTCAGCAGCAGCAGCGGAACCGCCGCGACCTGCACCGACCGGTCGAGTCCGGCGCGTTGGGCGGCGATGCGGTCCAGCAGGTCCGGCAGCGCGGTGCTGACGTCGTAGCCGTTCTCCTCGGCCAGCGTCTCCTCTTCGGCGGCCAGCGACCGCAGCCCGGCGTCGTCGGTGAAGTCCACGCCGTCGGCGATCAGGTCGGTGGTCTGGAACGCGGTTCCGAACGGGGTCGCGGCGACGGTTTCCAGCGTCGCGAACACGGCGGGCACTTCCTGCTCCGGTTCCTCGTCCGGCTGCGGCACACCGGTGAACGACCGCCCCGCCCCGTACGCGCCGGTCAGGTCGCCGATGGCGTACACGCCGACGACGGTGAGCCGGATCGGATCGCCGTCGGCCCGGAAGCCACCCTGCGATAGGGTTCCGGCGACGAAGCCGGTGTCCGTGCCCGGCCGCAGCCCGGCCGACTGCGGAACGATCGCCTCCCCGGCTCCGGCGACGCACCGGCCGGACACCATGCGGACATGGGCGCACACCCCCGACCGGTACGCCAGCCACACCGACGTGCCGAGCGACGTCTCCGTCGCGCCGAGCTGCCCGCCGACGAGCAACCCGCCGACCGTGGTGAACCCGGGCTGGTAGGGCAGTTGCGGGGCGAGTTTCTCGGCCGGGAGTGGGGCCGGGCGGCCCGGGAATCCGCCCGGCGTCAGCAGGACCGTCCGGGCGATCGACAACTCCTGCGGCGCGGCGTCGGCGACCTGCGCCGCCGTCACCGCCCGCGCCGCCGCGCCGGTGTACAACGGCACGGCCGCGGCCGCCGCCGACGCGATCACCGACAGGGCCAGCACCAGCAAGGCGGTGCCCCGCCGCCGGCGCAGCATCACCCGGACGATCCGGATCATCGGCCTTCCTCCCCGTCCGACACCAGCGCCCGATCGCCGCCATCACCGCTACCGTCCGGGATCGACGCACCGCCACCGTCCGCGGCGAACGAACCGCCGCCACCCGGGGCCGAGGCACCGCCACCGTCCGGAGCGAACGAACCGCCGCCAGCCGTGGTCGAAGCGTCACCGTCCGAAGCGAACGAACCGCCGCCGCCCTGAGCCGAGGCACCGCCAGCGTCCGCGGCGAATGAACCGCCGCCGTCCGACTCGGGCGCGACTACGGCGCGGGCCAGTCGCCGCGCGCTCAGCCAGCCGGACGCCGCGATCGGCGCGGCGGCGACGAGCACTCCGAGCCCGACGGCCGGCCCGGACACCGTCGGTACGCCGGTCGCGGTCCAGTCGTCGGTGAACACCGACAGTCCGCCACCGCCCCAGCCGATCGCGGCGGCGATGGCGAGCGCGGCGCCCAGCAGCACTCCGGTCGCCAAGAGCAGCCACGCCGACCAGCCGATCGCGCGTACCGCCGTGCGGGCCGTCAGGCCCTGCCGCCGCAGGTCCAGCAGTTCGGCCCGGCGTTGGGCGTACTCGCCGGTGGTGATCACGGCCAGCCCGGCCGCGCCCAGCAGCACCCCGAGCAGGGCCGCGCCGAGCCGGAATCGGGCCGCCTGTCCGGGTCCGGTGCGCACCATCCGGTCGACGCGCTCGTCCACTGTCTCCTCGCCCGCGATCAGCAGCCGTTCGCGTATGCCGGTCAGCACCGCCGCCGGGGTGTCGGCGCGCGCCCAGACTTCGGCCTGCACGACTCCCCCTTCGTCGGCCAGGCGGTCGGCGTACTCGTGGTCGATCAGGAAGCCGTCGCCGCCCGCGCCGGGCAGGATGCCCGCACCGTCCACGACGCGTACCGGCCGGGAGATCCCGTCGAGCACGGGCAGTTCGCGGACCTCGTCGGTCTGGGCCAGCCGGGCACGGCCGGCGACCACCGCGGGCAACGGCACCGGGGCGTCGGCCACCAGGACGCGCAGGTCGGTCGAGACGTGCATCGGATCGCTGGGCCGGTACTGGGCGCTGAGCCAGCCGTCGCCGTGCAGCACGGTGAGGTCGCCCGCGGTGGTCGTGAAGCCGGGCCGCCAGCGACCGGCGGCCGCCATTCCGGCGGCGTCGACCAGCGTCGTGTCCGGGGACTGCTGCCGGATCGCGGTCAGCCGCAGCGCTTCCGGTGACGAGGTGAAGCCGAGCCAGGCCAGCCGGCAGCCGTCGGCACACTGCGGCACGTCGGCGGCGTAGGAGCCGGCGCCGAGCTGATGCGCGACCGTGATCGGCACCGTGAACCGCTGCCCGGCCGCCGTCACGAGGGTGGCGCGGATCGTCCCGCCGGCGTCGGCCGAGGTCGCCGTCACGTCCAGGACCAGCCGTGTCCCGGTCACCTGCACGGGTGCGTTGACCGCCGGGCGGACGTCGGCGGCGATCCGGCGGGCCAGCGCGGCACCGGTTTCGGACACCCGGGCGAGGCGGTCGCTTTCGACCGCGACGACGCTGCTCGCGGCGAGTTGCTGCCGGGCCGCCGCCAGCAGCCAGCGGCCGTCCGGATCGGCCGCGTGCACGGCCGCGCGGACCGCGGTGTGATCCGAGCCGACCACTGTGATGACCCGGGCCGCGCCCAGCTCGGCCACCGCACGCTCGCGCAGCGCCGCCGAGGTGGTCTGCACGCCCGAGGCCGCCAGTGCCGGGGTGGCCACCGCGACCGCCACCAGCGCCAGCGCGCGGGCCGTGTGCGGCCGCCGGGCCAGGTGCATCGCCGCGAGCCCCAGCCCCAGGTCGCCGCGGCGCAGGCGGCCCACCCCCAGGTGAGCCAGTCCCCAGGCCACGATCCGCCCGGCCAGCAGGGCCGCCGCCAGCACGCTCACCATCGGGGCCAGCGGCGCCAGGCCCGCATCCGGGCTCGCCGTCACATTCTGGTACGCCAGAAGCAGCGCCACGACGACGACGAGTGCCTCCAGCGGCGCGAAGCGCAGCCGCTTCGCGGCCCGCTGCGCGCGCCGCACGGCGTCCAGCACCGGCGTACGCAGAACGCGGGTCTCTGTGGCGGCGACCAGGGCCAGCACCGCCACCAGCACGGCGCCGGCCGCCGCACCGTCCGTCGTGGACACCGGCGACCCGCCGCTGAGCAGCCCGGTCGCCGCGCCCAGCACCGCACCGGCCAGCACCGCGAACGCCGACGGGCCGACCGCGAACAGGAACCGCGTACGCACCGGGGCGCCGCGCAGGACGCCGAGCGCCGTCTGGGGAGCCCGCCGGTCGGCCGCCGCCGCCGCCGCGAGCAGCAGCACGAACGCGCCCACCAGCAGCAGCGCCCCGGCCGCCGCCAGCACCCCGGCCGCGAGCGCCCGCCGCCCGGCGGTGATCTGGTCGAACAGCTCCGGCAGCAGCCCGGTGGCGAAGAAGGAGTCCGGCGGCGTCTGCCGCAGCTCGTCCAGGGTGGACCGGGCAGCGGTCAGGTCGGCGGGCAACGCCGCCGGATCGGTGACCGTCGTGTCCACGACCACGGTGACGCTGACGCCGTTGACCGCGTCCGCGGCGACCGGCGTACGCAGCAGCGCGGCGTCGGCGGTAGCGATGGCGCGCACGGTGTCCGCCCCGGCCAGCACCGGGGTGTCGGTGCGCCGTGGATCGGCCGTCAGATCCGAGCGTCCCGCCCAGTACGCCCGATCGCCGCCGGGCTGGTAGACGCCGACGACCGTCAGCCGGTAGCCGAGGACGGCCGACAGCGTCGGAACGTCGGCGGTCAGCTCGTCGCCCGCGCGTACGCCGAGCTTGTCGGCCGCCGTGGTGCTGAGCAGGACCTCGCCGAGCGCGGCGGGGCAGCTGCCGGCGATCGTCAGGTGCTCGCAGGCGCCGTCGCGGCTGACCACCGGGGCCGCGAGTGCACCGGATGCGGCTTTGATCCGGGCCGGGACCTGCAACGTCGTGTAGACGGCCAAGCCGCTGCCGGCCGCGGCGCGTTCGGCCGCCGCGCGCGCGGCGTCGACCTTGCCACGGTCACCGGCGGCGTCGAAGACCACCTCGCCGCGCAGGCTGAGCGTGCGCTCCAACGGCCCGGCGGCGCTCACGTGCGCGACCAGCAGCCGACCGGCCGCCGCGCGGGCGTACGCCGGCGCCGCCGTGGCGACCGCGGCCAGCAGGAATCCCAGTGTCGCCAGGATCGCCGCCTGACCGGCGTGGGCGCGTAGCCCGCGCCTGAGCATCCGCCACATGTCCACCCTCTCGGGAGCGCTCCCACACTCAGCGATGGAGCGTAACGGACCGGAAACGCCGCCGGGGTCCCCCGATTGGATCAAGAAGTCAGCGCAGCGAACCGAGCAACGCCAGCGCCGCCGCCGGATGATCGTCGGCCAGCAGGCCCGCCGCCGCCAGCACGTACGCCGAATCGATCACGACCGCCGGATCGCGGGGCAACGCCCAGCCGCCGGCGGTGTCGGCCAGCGCCGTGCGCAGCACCGCCCGGCCGAACGACGGCGAATTGTGCCGCAGTACGCCGCCCGAGCCGATCACCAGGCGTACGTCGCGCAGGTCGGGGCCGCTGCGGGTATGGCGGCGTACCGCGACGGTGGCCGCGAGGGCCGCGATGCGGCCGTCGAGCGGATCGTCCGGGCCGGCCACCAACCCCGGGCGCTCCGACCGCAGGGCGGCCGCCACCGCCAGCTCCTCCGCCGAGGGGATCAGCCGCTCCGCCACGGCCGCGTCGACGACTCCTGGCGCGCTCCAGCGCATCCCGAGATCGCCCTCGACCGTGCGGCTGCGCCACAACGTCCCGGCCGCCTCCGCGCGTACGTGGGCGCGCTCGGCGTCCGGGGTCAGCACCGAGTACACGTCGCAGGTCGCCCCGCCGACGTCGACCACCAGCAGATCCTGGCCCAGCTCGTCGCCCAGCAGTTCCACTCCGCGCAGCACCGCGTCCGGGGTCGCCGCGCGTACCAGCGACGCGAACCGGGGACCCTTCGACAGCCGCTTGCCCCCGATCACGTGCCGCAGGAACACCTCCCGGATCGCCGCGCGGGCCGGCCCGGGCTCCAGGACCCCGATCTTCGGCAGCACGTTCTCGGTGGCGGTCAGGGGCGTTCCCGCGTCTCCGAACAGCGTGCTCAGCTCTGCGCGTACATCTTGATTGCCGGCCAGGACCACCGGAACGCGGTGGCGGCCCGCGGACAGGCGGGACCGCGCGAGCTTGCCGGCGTTGTGGGTCAAGACCTCCGCGTCGCCGCCGTCGGTCCCGCCCACCAGCAGGATCACATCCGGGTACGCCGAGCGCAGCGCCGCGAGCCCGGCGGCATCCAGCGGGCCGGCCGCGACGTGCACGACCTTCGCGCCGGCTGACAGGCCGACGCGGTGCCCGGCCTGGGCGGTGACCAGGGCTTCGTAGCCGACCACCGCCAGGCGCAGCCCGCCGCCGGCCGACGAGCACACGCGGACCTCGTCGCAGGCTATCCCGGTGGCCGCGACCGCCGCGTCCAGGCCGCGTAGCACGTCGGACTCCACGGTGGTCGGATGCGACGCGGTGGCCAGGAGCGCGCCGGTGTCCGTGTCGACCACGGCGGCCTTGGTGAACGTGGACCCGACGTCCACGCAGGCGATTCTCACTTGGCGGGGACGACCACCGTGCCGGTCGCCGTCACCGCGACGATCGGCGGGTCGAGCACCTCGGCGGCGGACTCGCTGCGGTCCGGGCGACCCCGGCAGACCACCCGCGCCTCGAAGTCGATCGTGCGGCTGCGGTTGCCCATCCGGGTCACCGTCGCCACGATCTCCAGCACGTCACCGGCCCGCATCGGGGCCTTGAACTGCACGTCGGCGTAGGACGCGAACAGGCCCTCGTCGCCGTCGAGCTGGATGCACACCTCGGTCGCCACGTCGCCGAACGCGGCCAGGGCGTACGCCCCGTCGACGAGGTTGCCCGCGTAGTGCGCGTGGCTGTACGGGACGTACTTGCGGTGGGTGACGATCGTTCCGACGCTCATTTGACGGTTGCCGCTTTCTGCGTGACGAGACGGTGGACCAGATACGAGGCGACCTCGCTGGGCGTGGTGCCCCGGCCGAACACCCGGTCGACGCCGAGGTCGCCGGCCATCAGCTCGTCGAACCGCGGCCCGCCGACGATGAGCAGCGGCCGTTTCGCCGCCGGCATCGCCTCCCGGAACGCCGCCGACATCTCCCGCGTGTTGTGCAGGTGCGCGTCGCGTTGCGTGACGACCTGCGAGACCAGTACGGCGTCGGCCTTCTCCTTACGCGCGGCCTCCACCAGCTCCGGCACGGTCACCTGGGCGCCGAGGTTGACCACCTTCAGCTCCCGGTAGTACTCCAGGCCCTTCTCCCCGGCGATCCCCTTGACGTTGAGGATCGCGTCGATGCCGACCGTGTGCGCGTCGGTGCCGATGGTCGCCCCGACCACCGACAGCTTGCGCCGCATCTTCAGCTTGACCGCCGTGTTGACCTCCTTGGCGCTCAGCAGCGGGAAGTCGCGCTCGACGACCTGCACCTTGTCCGGCTCGACCAGATGGTTGACCCGTCCGTAGACGACGAAGAAGGTGAACCCGTCGCCCATCTGCTTGGCGTGCACGAGCATCGCCGGGTCCAGGCCCATCTTCGCCGCGAGCTGCAGCGCGGCCCCCTCGGCTTTCTTGTCGTGCGCCATCGGCAGGGTGAACGACACCTGCACCATGCCGTCGCCGGTGGTGTCGCCGTACGGCCGGATCACGGAACTCACTGGGCCGCCTCCAGCAGCTCGGTCGCGGGGTTGTAATAGCCGTCCTCGTGCTGGGCGACGCCGTCGAGGCCCTTGCCCCGGTCGGCGGGCCGCTTCATGATCCCGAAGGTGCCCTCGCCGATCGCGGTGAGCAGCCCCTTCTTCTCGATCACGCCGAGCAGGTCCACGGCCTCGTCGAGGACCTGGTGGGCGCGCTGCTGGATGAAGCCGCCCGGGGCGGGGACGAAGTCCTCGTGCAGGCCGCCGCAGGCGTTGAGGACGTAGCGGACGTTCTGCAGCGCGATGTCCCGATCGGACAGCCACGGCGTGACCACGGCCTCGGTCATCATGCCGACCAGCAGGATGCCCTGGCCGGTCATCGCGCCGACGAGGTTGAAGAAGCCGTCGAGCAGGTTGCCGCGGAACACGTCGCCGGTCATGTGCTTGGTCGGCGGCATCCACTTCAGCGGCGCGTCCGGGAACAGCTCCCGGGCCAGCAGCGCGTGGGCCAGCTCGAGCCGGAACGACTCCGGCAGATCGGGGTTGATCTCGAACGCGTGGCCCAGGCCCAGCTGCCAGTCCGCCAGCCCGGCCTCGTGCGCGAAGTACTCGTTGAGCAGCTGCGACACCGTGACCGTGTGCGCCTCGTCGACCGCGTCGGCGGTGGTGAGGTAGTTGTCCTCGCCGGTGTTGATGACGATCCCGGCCCGGGCGTGGATCTGCCGGGAGAACCGCTGGTCGACGAAGGTGCGGATCGGGTTGATGTCGCGGAACAGGATGCCGTACATCGAGTCGTTGAGCATCATGTCCAGCCGCTGCAGACCGGCCAGCGTGGCGATCTCCGGCATGCACAGGCCGGAGGCGTAGTTCGTCAGGCGTACGTAGCGGCCCAGTTCCTTCGACGACTCGTCCAGCGCCGCCCGCATCAGGCGGAAGTTCTCCTGGGTGGCGTACGTGCCGGCGAAGCCTTCCCGGGTCGCGCCCTCGGGCACGTAGTCCAGCAGGGACTGGCCGGTCGAGCGGATCACCGCGATCACGTCCGCCCCGGCGCGGGCGGCCGCCTGCGCCTGCGGAATGTCCTCGTAGATGTCGCCCGTGGCGACGATGAGGTAGATCCAGGGGCGCTGCTTCGGATCGCCGAGCTTCTTGATCATCCGGTCACGGTCGGCGCGGTTGCGGTCGATCGTCTTCATCCCGGCCTTCACCGCCCGGTCGGCGGCCTTACGAGCGGCCGTGCGCGCCTTGCCCTCCGGTACGCGGAACCGCACCGAACCGGCCGCCGCCTTCTGGGCCAGCACGGTTATATCCGTCTCACCCTCCGACAGCATCGCGTCGAACACGGGCAGGGCGACCCCCTGGCCGAGCCCGGTGTCGGCGCGTACGGCGTCGACGAGCCGGTTCGCCCACGGGATGCCCTCCGCGTCGGCTCCGGTGATCCCGGCCAGCCGCAGCACGGCCCGCTCCACCGAGACGGTGGTGTGGCTGCGCGCCAGGTCCACCACCGGCGCACCGGCCCTGCGGGCCAGCTCCCGGGCCTTCGCCACGACGTCGTCGTCGAGGTGCAACTTACCCATAGATCTTCTCTCCACGAAGGATGGTCAACCGGCAGTCCGGCAGGTCGGGCAGCGGCTCGTCGGGCAGGGCGGGCAGCAGCGTCGGCAGGGTCCCGACCAGCCCGGCCGGCGCCTGCCACACCGCGAACGTGGCCGCCTTGCCCGGGGCGAGCACGCCTTCGTCATCACGATGGGCGGCGCGCCAGCCACCACGGGTATGCGCGGCGAACGCGGACTTCGCGCTCATCCGCAGCGTCGGGTTGAAATGGTTGACGGCGGCGCGTACGGAACCCCACGGGTCCAGCGGAGTCACCGGGGAGTCCGAGCCGAACGCCAGCGTCACCCCGACCGCGTGCAACTGGCCCATCGGGTTGCTCGCCAGCGACCGGGCCACCCCCAGGCGCTGGGCGTACATCTGGTGCTCGCCGCCCCACAACCGGTCGAACGCCGGCTGCATGCTCGCCACGATGCCGTACTCGACGAACCGGGCGATCAGCGCCTTGTCCACGATCTCCACGTGCTCGATGCGGTGCCGGGACTCGCGCAGCACCTCCGCGCCGCTCACCCCGTTGCCGCCGAGCTTGGCCGCCGCCATCGCGAACCCGTCGAGCACCGTGGTGATGGCGGCGTCGCCGATCGCGTGGAACCCGCCCTGGACGAACCGACCCGTCGAGGAAGAGTGCCGGTGGCAGTCCAGCAGATGGTCGCGTACCTGGTCGGCGGTGACGTAGCCGAACCCGCAGCCGTCCCCGTCGAGATAGTCGCTGGACAGATGCGCCGTACGCGACCCCAGCGCGCCGTCGGCGTACAGGTCGCCGCCCGCGCCGACCGCGCCGAGGTCGACCGCCTTGGCCGCGCCCATCAGCTCGCCCCAGTAGCCGTAGACCTCCGGCAGCTCCGGCAGCCGGCCCAGCGCCAGGACGTCGGTGAAGTCGTCCTCGGACGAGGTGCCGGGGCCGCCGCACTCGTGGATCGCCCCGATCCCCAGCGACGCCGCGTGCTCCAGCGCGCGCCGTTGCGCGGCCCGCCGCTGCTCGGCCGTGATCCCGGCGAACGCCGCCTCCCGCACGACATGGTGGGCGTCGCGGCGTACCCAGCCGGACGCGTCGTAGCCCGCGACGCCCTCGGCGAGCGTCAGCAGCCCGGAGCTGACCAGCGCGGAGTGGATCGACGCCTGGGACAGGTAGACGGCCCGACCACCGGCGGCCCGGTCCAGCTCGGCGGCGGTCGGCGGCACCTGCGCCTCCCTCGGCCAGGCGGACTCGTCGAATCCGTGGCCCAGCAGCACCGCGCCCTCGGGCAGGGTGGCCGCGAACGCCGCGACGGCGTCCAGCACGTCCCGCGCGCTGCGGGCCGCCGACAGGTCCAGCCCCGACAGGGCCAGGCCCGTGTCGGTCGCGTGCACGTGCGCATCCACGAACGCCGGGGTGATCAGGGCGTTCTCGCCGGCCAGTTCCCGCACGTCGACGACCGTGTCGGCGGCGGGCGCGTCCTCCACCGGGCCGAGCCAGGTGACCACCCCGTCGGTCACCAGCAGGGCGGACAGACCGGCGTGCACCGGCAGCGCGGGAGTCCGGATGGCGGCGTTCGTGTACAGAGAGGTAGGCATGGGATCAGTCTGCCGCTAGTCGCGCCTCGAACAGCGTGCGCACGCCAGGAACCTCGCGCAGCAGGTCCAGCGCCAGCTCCGCATGCCCCGGGGCGTACCCGTTGCCGATCAGCATGGTCACGTCCGCCGCGAGACCCTCCGCACCCAGCGCGGCGGCCGCGAAGCTCGTGGCCATCGAGAAGAAGATCACCGTGCCGCCGTCCGCGGTGGACAGGATCGCGCCGTGCTCGCAGCCCGGCACGTCCACGCAGACCACCGTCACGTCCGCGCGCCGCCCGAGCGCCGCCTCGACCGCCGCCGACAGCGCCACCGGGTCACGCGCGTCGGCCAACGCCACGACGTCCGCGAGCCCCGCGGCCACGAGCCGCTCCCGCTCCGCCTCCACCGGCACGATCCCAGCGGTACGCACAGCGCCGGCCCGTCGTGCGGCGGCCAGTGCCAGCGAACCGGACTTGCCGGCGCCCCCGATGACGGCGACGGTCGGGTTCTCGTACTTCTTCACGACGCGCTCGGTCAGCGCCGGGGCCCCGCAGACGTCGAACACCGCCAGGGCCAGCTCGGGATCGAGGTCGTCGGGCAGCTTGGCGGCGATCGACCGGCCGAACAGGATCGCGTAGCCGACCGCGGGCACCTGCTCCGACAACCCGTCCCACCGATCGAGACCATCGATGATGTTCAGTGGGGTCAAGGTTAGGCTGACGAGCGTAGCGACCCGATCTCCCGGCTTCAGGCCCAGCGGCGAATCCGGCCCCACCGCGTCGACCGTGCCGATCAGCATCCCCCCGGAGCCCGTGACCGGATTGTGCATCTTTCCGCGTGATTCGACGATGTCGAGAACTTCCGCGCGCACCTTGTCGCCGTCGCCGCCGTGCTTGGTGAACAGCTGCCGGAAACTCGCCGCGTCGAGATTCAGCTTCTCGATCGCGATCCGCACCTCGTCCGCGCCGACCGCCGGATCGGTGGACAGCCGCAGGGCCGCCTGCGGCAGGACGCCGCTCGGCTCGAGGACCCGGTGCAGACCTACGGGCGACGTCATCGTCAGATCTCCTTGATTCCCCTTGATACGTACAACAGCCGGTGCTTTGCGAGCGCTGGCGGAAATTCTCCGGCAGAATAGTTCCTACACGAAAAATAATCCAGTAGTGTGACGCCGTCACCCCACCGCTCGAGGAGGAGCCAAATGTCCAGCGAAGCAGAATCCGCCGTAGAGGCCGCCTCACCGTCCTCCCGGCTGACGCTGACGCCGGATCGAGCGGGAGGCGCCCAACCCTACGAGTACCGCCGCAAGGAACTCGTGGAACCCGACTGGACCCGCTTCCCCGGCTGGCGTGACGTCACCGCCGCCCAGTGGGAGAACGCCCAGTGGCAGCGGGTCAACTGCGTCAAGAACGTCAAGCAGCTCCGGGCCGTCATGGGCGACCTGCTCGACGAGCGCTTCTACATCGACCTCGAAGCCGACCAGCAGCAGACCGCGACCATGTCCATGCTGCTGCCCCCGCAGATGCTCAACACCATGGTCCCGGCCGGCGCTCCCGCCGGTGCGGCGTACACCGAGGCGTTCTACGCCGACCCGGTCCGCCGCTACATGGTCCCGGTCGCCTCCGACCGGCTGCCCGAGTGGACCTCACACCCGCACGCCACCCGCGACTCGTTGCACGAGCACGACATGTGGGTCGCCGAAGGACTCACCCACCGTTACCCGACCAAGGTGCTCGCCGAACTGCTGTCGACCTGCCCCCAGTACTGCGGCCACTGCACCCGCATGGACCTCGTCGGCAACTCCACCCCGGCCGTCGCGAAGCTCAAACTGGAACTCAAGCCGGTCGACCGCTACGACGCCCACATCGCGTACCTGAAGAACCACCCCGGCGTCCGCGACGTGGTGGTCTCCGGCGGCGACGTCGCCAACGTGCCGTGGAAGCAACTCGAGGCGTACCTCATGCGGCTGCTCGAGATCGACACCATCCGCGACATCCGGCTGGCCACCAAGGCGCTCATGGGCCTGCCCCAGCACTGGCTGCAGGCCGACGTCGTCGAAGGCGTCGAACGAGTCGCCCGCACCGCCCGCCGCCGAGGCGTCAACCTGGCCATCCACACGCACGTCAACCACGTGAACTCGATCACGCCGATCGTCGCCAAGGCCGCCCGCACCATGCTCGAAGTCGGCGTACGCGACGTCCGCAACCAGGGCGTACTCATGCGCGGCGTCAACGCCCACAGCCACGACCTGCTCGACCTGTGCTTCGCACTCCAGGGCGAGGCGAACATCCTGCCGTACTACTTCTACATGTGCGACATGATCCCCAACGCCGAGCACTGGCGCGTCGCCGTCTGGCAGGCCCAGCAGCTCCAGCACGACATCATGGGCTACCTGCCCGGCTACGCCACCCCACGGATCGTCTGCGACGTGCCCTTCGTCGGCAAGCGCTGGGTCCACATGGTCACCGAGTACGACCGTGACCACGGCATCTCGTACTGGACCAAGAACTACCGCACGTCGATCGAAGCCGCCGAGGCCGACGCACTCACCAAGCGATACGCCTACTACGACCCGATCGACACCCTCCCCGAGTCCGGCCGCCGCTGGTGGGCCAAGCAGGAGGACTGACCCAGCCTCCGCGACGGGCGGCGCATATGCGGTGCGGGCAGCACCGCCCGTCGCGGATCTTCACCCCTGGCCGAGGCTCAGCCGCCGGCCGAGGTTCAACGTCGTCTCCAGACGCATGCGCATGACGCCGCCGGTGGCCTCCACCGCGTCGCGGATCGCGCCGAGCAACCGCTCCTGAGCGGCCGGCTCCCGCAGCCGGAACGGCGAGAACGTCTGCACCATCCGCAGGTACGCCTCGGTCGGCAGCGCCAGATCGGAGTCGAACCGCAGCACCCGCACATCGTCGAACAGCCCGCTGTCGCGCAGGTCGGCGACGATCCACTCCGCACCCCGGTCGACCACCGGATAGTGCTCGGTGGCGAACGCGGCGTCCACCGCGACCCGCTGCTCCTCGTCGGCGAACGAATGCTTCCGCCCGATCAAGGCCAGCACGCCGTCCTCATCGAGCAGCCCATGCGCGCGTACGCACCGAGCGGCCGGATCGAGCAGATGCCAGATCAACGTCCCCGCCAGCACCGGCAGCGGCCGCGACGGCGCCCAGCCCTCGAAATCCGAGCTGACCACCTCAGCCCGCGGAAACTTCGCCCGCAGATGCTCGGCCATCCGCGGATCCGGCTCGACGCACAGCATCGGCGCCCCCAACCGGCTGAACAGCTCGGTGCCCTTGCCGGTACCCGCGCCGATCTCGGCGATCAGCTCCGGCGTACCACCGATATACCCGGCCAACGCGTCGGCCATCTCCGCCGGATACCCCGGCCGGACGTCGTCGTACTGCGCTGCCACTTCCCCGAAAACCGTCGTCGCCACGCGGCCATGCTGCCACAGCGCCCGAACTCCCGGCCTCAGCGACGACGCCAGTAGCCGGCCACCTGCTGACCGTCCCGCTCGTGCGGCTCCACCCACACCTGACCCGAACTGCCCAACGTCAACGCCGGCCGATGCACCGGACCCCGCTGCCGGGGCACCACCGCGCGGCGGACGAAGCCACGGACGGCCATCGAGGCCGCCACCTCCGGCAGGCGCTCGGCCCAGTACTCCCCCACGTCACCGGACAATCCCGCGGCCGCCTC
The DNA here is from genome assembly GCF_024172085.1 of Hamadaea flava. Classification (NCBI taxonomy): domain Bacteria; kingdom Bacillati; phylum Actinomycetota; class Actinomycetes; order Micromonosporales; family Micromonosporaceae; genus Hamadaea; species Hamadaea flava. The sequence goes on from NZ_JAMZDZ010000001.1 coordinate 888,872, forward strand.
CGACAACTCCGAGATCACCCGCTCGGTGCTCACCTCGGGGCGCACATGGGCCAGCAGGATCAGCCCCTCCTCCACCTGCAACGGCGTACGCAGCTCCACCTGCCGCAGATCCGCCAGCCGCTCGGCGGCATCGGCCCACAGCAGCTGCACCAGCACGTCGTCGGCGGAGGCGACCGCCATCCCGGCAACCGTCACCGGCTCCCGCAGCAGACTGCCCGCCGGTACGCACACGATCTCGTCGCAGACCCGATGCCGCAGCTGCACCGCCAACGCCGTCCCACCGGAGACCACCTGATCGCTGCCCTCGGTCGCGAGCGCCCGCCACCGGTACGCCGCCTCCAGCGACAACACACCCCTCAACCAATGCGGCAGCCGCTCGGTCATGGGAGGTCCACGTCACGCGAAGTCATGCAGCTTCCATTCCCCGCGACTCGGGCGGACGAACCTCCCGCAGCAACGGCCGCAACTCCAGCCACCGCGGATGCAGCACATCCGCGTGCAGGGCACCGTCGCGTACCACGATGAAACCATCCGCGAGCAGAGACTTCACCGCGGCGCTCGCGGTGGCCGGAGCCAGCCCGCACGCCTCCGCGACCGCCCGCGCGGAGACCAGCCCACGCGGACGCAGCGACAACTCGGCCAATACGCGCATCTGCGAGCGCGGCAGCGGACCGCCCGCGTCGACACCCAGCTCGGCCCGCAGCGCGTCCTCGTCCTCCGGCGAGAACAGCCACCCGCCCCCGGCGACGCGCCCCACCCCGAGGCGGCGCGCGGCGGACACCACGCGTCGGCGCGAGGTCCCGAGACGCCGCGCGACCTGCTCCGGGGTCGCGTCCATCTGGCCACGATAAGCCGTGTTCGCCACACGGTCATCCGCGTAACGTCCGACAAGCCGTCCTAGGAGCCTATTAGTCTCAGGTCAGACGCATGACACGCCTGGACACGGTTTGATGGAAGGCATGCGGGAGATCGTCCTCGTGCGGCACGGGCAGACCGAATGGTCCGCGACCGGCCGCCATACGTCCGTCACCGACCTCGACCTCACCCCGGAGGGCGAACGCCGAGCGCGTACGCTCGGGGCCCGGCTGGCCGGGCGTTCGTTCGCGCTGGTGCTGTGCAGTCCCCGCAAACGGGCGCAGAAGACGGCCGAGCTGGCCGGGATCGGCCCGATCGAGGTCGACGACGACCTGGTCGAGTGGAACTACGGCGAATACGAAGGCCGGACGACGCCGCAGATCCGGGCACACGACACGAACTGGACCGTGTGGACCGGCGCGACCCCGGGCGGCGAAACAGCCGCACAGGTCGGTGCGCGCGCAGACCGGATCCTGAACCGCGTACGCCCGATCCTGGCCGGCGCGGACGTCTGCCTGATCGGCCACGGCCACCAGCTGCGGGTGCTGACCGCACGCTGGCTCGGGCTGCCGCCCCAGGACGGGGCGCTGTTCAAGCTGGAGACGGCGACGCTGAACGTGCTGGGCTTCGAACGGGAGGACCCGGTGATCCAGACCTGGAACGCCTGACCGCGCGCAGCTGACCGCGCTCTTGGGAGATCACGGACGCGGACCGGCGCTGGTCGGCCCGTACGACTTCACGGTGCCCGCGACCGCCGCGGTGACCGCTGTCAGGACGCTGAAGATGACCGCCAGCGCGATGGCGATGCCGTTGCTTCTCTCAAAGCCGAACACGAACGTGAACTGATCGCTCACAGCGATGCCCCGCAGCAACGGCGACACGACCAAGGTCACCACCACGTAAAGCACACAGAGCCCGCACAGCGTCCACGCGCCGGGAATCATGCGGGCGAAGGTGAACCCCGCTAGGACCACAAGCGCACCGGCGCCGCCGACACCACCGATCACGTTCTGGAGCACAAGGCTGGACCAGCGATCGGTCGACCCGAGGGCGTAGACGACGTCGTGTAGCGCGAACCAGCAGAGCATGGCGGCGGCGAGCAGCGCCAAGCTGGCGGCGATCATCGCGGCGACGGCATTCGCCCTCGGTCTGGGCTTCCCCGACAACGGGCTCGGCCCGCCACGCAACTGCGGCTGACCTTGCTGCGGAAAGCCGAGCTGCGGCGGATTCGGCTGCATCCGCGCTCCTCCCGTTGCGGCGACAGAGATCTGCCGCAGACTATCGTCCGCGACACGAGTCCGCCTTCTCACGCCAACCGGCGACGGCGTCGTCAGTCCCGGGCCTGCCAGGTCGTGACGCACGCTTCGTTGCCTTCGGGATCGGCGAGCACCCAGAACGCCGGTGCTTCGGCGTCGTAGACAAGCCGTCCACCCGCTGCGATCGCGGCCGCCATCCGGTTTGCCGCGTCGTCGTGCGGCAGGGTGACATCGAAATGGATGCGGTTGCGTTGCGGACGCGGCGCGTCCATCTGCTGGAACCACACCGGCGGGCTCTGCCGATCGGGGTCGCTCAGCGAGCCGTCCGGCTCGTCGGCGTACGCCAGCAGTGCTCGCCAGAACGGGCGGACCGCGTTGATGTCGAGCGCGTCGATCGCGATCTCCAGCACCTGGCGCACCCCGGGACGCGTACGCCCGCCGACGGCGGCGGTGATGCGCCGGGCCAGTGCGACGTCCTCCTCCGTCACCCACGGCTCGTCCTGGGTGCTCTGCACGGCCAGGAGGAGCTGATCACGGCGTACGTCCAGCCAGAGGTGCTCGTCGGCGGCCTCGCCCGCGGCGTCGACCACGGTCTGTGCCAGCGCGACGGCCTCCGCCACCGAGGCCGCTGGGATCGTGGCCCGCAGCGAGCGCAGCTGGTAACGCCAGCCGAGGTCGTGGACGGCTTCGGACGCGGCCTGCCGCGAGAGCATCTCCATGCCGCGAATACTGCCAGCGGGGTGTGACGCTCGCCGGTTCCCCCGCACGGGAGAGGGGGGTCACAGGGGGGATGGGGGTGGCGGGTGCGGGGGTTGTAGGGGACGTGGAGATCGACGCGGTCGTCATCGGGGCCGGGCAGGCGGGCTTGTCCAGCGCGTACTTCCTGCGCCATTTCGGCCTGACGGATTTCGTGGTGCTGGACGCCAACGCCACCCCTGGCGGAGCGTGGCGACATCGGTCGCCGACCTTGAGCATGGCCGAGGTGCACGGCATCTTCGACCTGCCGGGCTTCCCCTTCGACCCGGCCGATCGGCGGGAATCCGACCCTGCCGCCGACGCTGTGAGCGACTACTTCGCCGCGTACGAGCGTCGGATGGGGCTTCGCGTCATCCGCCCCGTCGCGGTCCAGTCCGTTCGCCGGGAGCCCGACCGGCTCGTCGTGTCGGACGGCACGACCGAATGGGTGGCTCGCGCGGTCATCAACGCGACCGGCACCTGGACCCGGCCGCACTGGCCGTACTACCCGGGCGCGGCCGAGTTCCAGGGCCGCCAGCTGCATTACGCCGACTACCGGGGTCCGGAGGAGTTCGCGGGCAAGCGGGTCGTCGTGGTCGGCGGCGGCAACTCCGCCGTCCACGCGCTGTCCGATCTGGCCGGGGTGGCCGCCCAGACCGTCTGGGTCACGCGCCGGCCGCCGGTCTTCCGCGACGGCGAGTTCACGCCGGACACCGGCCGCTCCGTCGTAGCCGAGGTCGACGCGCGGGTCCGCGCGGGTCTTCCCCCGCAGAGCGTCGTCAGCGTCACCGGTCTCGGTTACACCACGGTGGTACGCGAAGCGCTGGCGAAGGACGCGCTGCACCGGTTGCCGATGTTCGCCAGGATCACGGCGTACGGGGTCGAGTGGGCCGACGGGACGTCAGCGGAGGCGGACGTCATCCTGTGGTGCACCGGGTTCCGGGCCGCCCTGGACCACCTGGCGCCGTTGAAGCTGCGCGAGCCGGGCGGCGGCATCCGGATGGACGGCACCCGGGTCCTCGCCGAGCCGCGGCTGCATCTGGTCGGCTATGGACCGTCGGCGAGCACGGTCGGGGCCAACCGCGCCGGCCGGGCGGCGGCCCGGCAGATCCGGGACCTGCTGCGTACGCCGGAAGCAGCGGCGACAGTCTAGGAGTCGGAACGGCCGCGCCGGGAACGGCGGTGCAACCCCCGCCAGCGTCCCCCTTGCGATCGGGCCGCGGCTTCGGCCAACCGGCCTTCGGCGTACCCGATGGTGGTGGCCTTGGGCGTCGTCTTGCGCCAGCGCGTCACGAGCCAGTTCTCGACGGCGCTCGCGAGATCGGGCCGGGGCTTGTCGGCCCGCACCTGCCAGCGGGAATGGACCCACCGCTCGACCGCGTGCGAGAGATCGGCCTGGGCGAGGCGGCGGTGCGCCACCAGCCAGCGTTCGACGGCCAGGGCGTCCTCGCCGCAGGCGCGCACGAACGACGCGATCATCTCCTCGCCGGGAAGGTGCCCCCGCGACAGCGCATGGGCGATCGTCGCCCGTGGCAGCCGTTCGCCCAGCGCAGAGGCTTTCTCCTCCAGCTCGCGATAGCTGAGCTGAGCCCGCTCCCGCAGCGCACGGAGGGCCTGGACGTATTCGGCCGGCGTGCCGATCTGCGCGACATCCGTCGACATGCGCCGCCCATACCCACTTTCAGGGTCTCAAACGTCCTCAGTCGTCGTGTTCCGACGACTTTCCAAATCGCGCGTAGACCGGATTACCGTACTCGGCCATCGCCCGGCGGGCGAAGACCTGCTGGATACTCGACACTCGCTCGGAACGCTTGCGTCCGACGAAGCTGATCGCCCAGTGCACCAGCGTGATCAACCGGTTTTTGAAGCCGACCAGATAAATCAAGTGCACGACCAGCCACAACACCCAGCCGATGTAGCCGCTGAACCGCAGGTGCCCGACGCTGGCCACCGCCGAGAACCGGGAGATGGTGGCGAGGCTGCCCTTGTCGCGGTAGTGGAACGGCTTGCCGGGCGGCTGCCCCTTGACCCGTCGGATGATCTGCCTGGCGGCGTACTTGCCGCTCTGGATCGCCACCTGCGCGACGCCGGGCAGCTTGTTCAGCGACATCATGTCGCCGATCGCGAAGATCTCAGGATGACCGGCCACTGTGCAGTCCGGGTTGACCAGGATGCGACCGGCCCGGTCGGTGGCGCCGCCGGCCGCTTCGGCCAGTTGCCGGGACAGCGCGGGCGCCGACACCCCGGCCGCCCAGATCTTGGTCATCGACTCGATGCGGCGGCGGCCCTCGGGCGTCTCGACCTCGATGCCGGTCTGGTCCACCCCGACGACCTTGGTGTTCAGCTGCACGTCGACGCCGATCTTCTCCAGCCGTCGCTGGGCGCGGCTGGACAGGTGGTCGCCGAAGGTCTGGAGCACCGCGCCGATGGCGTCGACCAGGATGATCTTCGACTTACGTGGATCGATGTGCCGGAACTCCCCCCGCAGCGTCCGGTGGGCCAGCTCGGCGATCTGCCCGGCCATCTCGACGCCGGTCGGGCCCGCGCCGACGATGACGAAGGTCAGCCACCGTTCGATCGCCTGCGGATCGGTCTCCAGCTCGGCCAGCTCGTACGCGCCGAAGATGCGCCCGCGCAACTCCAGCGCGTCGTCGATACTCTTCATGCCGGGGGCGTACACGGCGTACTGGTCGTTGCCGAAGTAGGACTGAGCGGCCCCCGCCGCGACGATCAGGGAGTCGTAGTCGACCGTGTAGGAGGTGCCCGGGGCGACGACCTTCACCTGCTGGTTCGCGACGTCGACCTCGGTCACGTATCCCATGAGCACCCGTGTGTTGCGCTGGCGGCGCAGCACCTCGCGCAGCGGGGGCGCGATCTCGCCCTCGGACAGGATGCCGGTGGCGACCTGGTAGAGCAGTGGCTGGAACAGGTGGTGCGCGGTTCCGTTGATCACCGTGACGTCGACGGGCGCCCGGTCCAGGGCCTTGGCGGCGAACAGGCCGCCGAATCCCCCGCCGACGACGACCACTTTGTGCCTGTCCATGCCCTTACGCTAGGCCAGATCGGGTCACCCCGCCCGGAGATGGCGCTGGAGATGGCGGGCGACCCCGTCCTCGTCGTTGGGACCGACCGTCCCGCCGGCGGCCGCCAGCGCCGCCTCGGTGGCGTTCGCGACGGCGTAGCTCTCGTCGGCGATGGCGAACATCGGCAGGTCGTTGGCATTGTCCCCGAAACACACCAACCGGGTCGCCGAGACGTGATCCCGGATGAACCGGACGGCGTCCGCCTTGTTCGCCAGCGGATGACACAGCTCCAGCCAGGCGTACCCGGGCACGCCCCGGTCCGGGCCGAGGTGGGCGTACAGGTCGGCGGGCAGCTCGGCGAGGACCGGATCGATCCGGTCGGGCGTGTCGATCGCGATCACCGTCAAGATCTCCTCCGACAGCGCCTGCGCGAAGTCGGTGACCAGCTGGAATCGCCGGTCGCCCCGGGCCAGCCGGACCGCGGTGAAGTTCTGCTCGCTCGCGTTCTGCTCGCCGAGGTGGTGGATGCGGTGGTGACCGCCGGCGTCGATGGTGAACACCAGCGGCCGCAGTCCCATCCGGAGCAGGACGTCGACGGCGGTCGCGGCGGTCTCCGGGCGGATCAGGTTGCGGGCCAGCTCGGTCCGGCTGATCGGGTCGTAGACGAACACGCCGTTGATGAAGGCCATCGGCAGCCGCAGGTCCAGCTCGCCCAGGATCGGCAAGGCGGTGTACGGCGAGCGGGCGGTGGCCACGGTGAACCACAGACCCTGCTCGATCAGGTCGTTGATGATCTTCACCGAGGTGGGGCTCACCGCCGAGGCGGAGTTCAGCAGGGTGCCGTCCAGATCCGTCACGTAGAGGGTGGTCACCGGCCGAGCGTAGCCGTGACGATCATGCGGCCGACGAGCACGGCGGCGACGATCACGGGGCGTTCGACGGCGCGGGCGACGCCGCCGACGACGGCCGGGTGGCGGGCTCCGTCGTCGGCGCGGACGTCGGACTCGGTGGCGCGGCCGTCGTGGCCTTCGGCGTCGGGCTCGCCGCCGTCGTCCGGGGCGCGGTCGTCGTCCGGGCCGCGCCCGTGGTCGCCTGGGTGACGTTGGTGGCCCGAGCGGGTGCGCTGCCACCGACGCTGCTCCGCGCGTTCGCCGTCGGATAGGTCGTCGGGGACGGCGTACCGGGCGGGTCGTCGCCCAGCTGGCCCGCCGCCAGCGCCAACGCCGCCACGCCGACCGCGGCGATCCCGCCCACCGTCAGCGCCCAGCGCTTGCGGCCCTTGGGTGGCAGGCCGGTCGGATCGTCGATGGGGTCGTAGACCGGCTCATAGGTCGGCACGGCCGCCCGGGCGGCGAAGTTGGCCGTCGGCATGGTCGCCGTCGCGGTCACCCCGGGACTCGGTTTCCGGGCCGTCTGGGCGGCTGCGGCCAACGCCGCCGCGCTGGCGTACCGGGCGGCGGGGTCCTTCTCCATCGCCCGCTCGACCACCTCGCGCACCGGCGCCGGGATCGACTCCGGCAGCGGGGGCGGCTGATCGCGTACCTGGCTCAGGGCCACCGACACGGCGTCCGGCCCGGAGAAGGGCAGATGCCCGGTCAGGCAGTGGTACGCCACCGCGCCCAGCGCGTACACGTCGGCGGCGCCGGTCAGCGGCTTGCGGGTGGCCTGCTCGGGAGCCATGTACGCGGCCGTCCCGAGCACGGTGCCGGGCTGGGTCAGCTCCGCCGACCCGGCCGAGCTGGCCACGCCGAAGTCGACCAGGATGACCTCGCCGTCCGCCGTGAGCAGCAGGTTGGCCGGCTTCACGTCGCGGTGCACCACGCCCGCCTGGTGCGCCGCCTCCAGCGCCTCGGCCGCCTGCGCCACGATCCGCATCGTCTGCCCCGGGTCGAGCGGCTGCCCGGCCTCCAGCCGCCGGCTCAACGGCTCGCCCCGGACCAACTCCATCACCAGATACGCGATCCGCCCGTCCGGGACGTCCGCCTCGCCGTAGTCGTAGACGGCGACGATGCCCGGATGGTGCAGCGCGGCGAGCGTACGCGCCTCGGCGGCGAAGCGCTCCCCGAAGCCGGGCTGGGCCAGCAGCCGCGGCACGATCACTTTCACGGCCACTTGACGAGCCAAGGTCTCGTCGGTAGCGACCCAGACGTCCGACATGCCCCCGGAGGCGAGCTTCCTCACCAGCCGATAGCGGTTCTCGACGGCATCTCCCGCAGTCAGCATCCTGGACCACTACCCAGGAGAGGCGATTTTCACCCCAGCTGCGCATCGACCTCCGCGACCACGGCGCCCAGGTGATCGGGAATGGCCGCGTAGAAGGCCGCCCGGTCGGCGGAATACCGCGGATTGCCGGTCGACCAGGCGATCTGCCCCCGAGTCCAGATCAGCGGCGCTCGGGCGTACGCGAGGACGGCGGCGCTGCCGGCCGGGTCGAGGCCCTCGCAGTGCGTCCGCAGATCCTCGTACGCCACCCGGTACGCCGCCAGCCGGCGTTCGTAGCCTTCGGCGAGCCGGTACGCGCTCTGCTGCGGCGAACAGCGCTGTTCCTCGGAGACGATCGCGACCAGGTTCACCCGGCTGCCCTGCTCGGCTTCGATGTCGGCGGAGAGCAGGTCGTTGGAGATGATCATCAGCTCGACGCCGATGGTGACCGCCCGGTGCAGCAGCGGATCGCCGACCGCCGCCGGGGGCAGTTCCCGGTTCTCGGCGTACTCGCCGAGGGCCAGGGCCACGTACGCGCCGAAGAACAGCGGCCGCCAGCGCAGATAGTCCCGCAGCCGGGGTACGCCGCCGCCGCGCACCTGGGCCGCTTCCCATTCGCAGCCGTCGAGGTGCCGCCGGAACTCCGTCCGCAGCCGCCGCTGCCACGCCTCCGAGGCGGTGGCGGCGATGCGCCCCCAGGTCTGGTACAGCGCCCGGCCCAGCGGGCCGCTGCCGGGACTGTCCAACCAGGAGGCGATCGCGGCGCAAAGCCGTGCCACGACCGATTCCGGCTCCTGCGGGCCGATCCGCTCCAATTGATCATCCATGATGGACCATGCGCCCATCCACTCCGCCACCCGGGCCAGCTCGGGCGCGGTGGCGTCCGGATACATCCCGGCGACGAGCGCACCGAAGCGCGTACGCCGGACGTAGTCCTCGGCAGCCGGTCCGCGGGCCAGTGCGTGGTCGCGGAGGAAGGCGCGGCACGCCTCGTCGGCGGGGTCGGCGTAGGGGCTCAGGCGTAACTCGACCGGAACGTGCAGCTCCGGAACGACGATGGTCACGTCTTCAGCATGGTTCGCTGCGGGGTGCAACTTCCAGAATGCAAGTAGCTCATTCAGTTACTCAAGCTGAGCCCGGGGCGATCAGGAGACCGCGGGCGGGCGCTGTTCGAACGGCGTCGACAGCACGACCGTCGTCCGGGTGATGACGTTGGCCGCCGACCGGATCTCCGCCAACAGCTTCTCCAGCTCCGCCGGCGACCCCACGCGTACCAGCAGGAGATAGAAGTCCTCACCCGCCACGGACCAGCAGGAGTCGATCTGCGCGAGGTGTGACAGGCGCTCCGGGGCGTCGTCCGGCTGGGCCGGATCGAACGGGCGGATCGCGACCAGCGCGGTCAGCGGAAGCCCGATGGCCTCGTAGTCGACCTTGGCCGCGTAGCCGGTGACGATGCCGCGTTGCTCGAGCCGGCGGACCCGCTGATGCACCGCGGAGACCGACAGTCCCACCTTCTCGGCCAGGTCCGTGTAGGACATGCGGCCGTCCGCGGTCAGCGCGGCGACGATGGCCCGGTCTGTCTCCTCCACGGCGGTCACGATAGTGGTACGCGCGGTCACCGCGCCAGAGCCCAGGTCACTCACGGCCGGACCAGCACCTTCAGCGCCGTCCGGTCGGACATCGCGGCATAGCCGCCGGGCACCCCGGCCAGGTCGACGCCGACATCGAAGACCGGCGACGGGTCCAGACGCCCGGCGAGGACGTCGGCCAGCAGCTCCGGAATGTACGCCCGCGCCGGCGCGACCCCGCCGCACAGCCCGACGTTGTTGTCGAACATGGTGTTGATGTCGACGCCGCCGGAGCCCCCATGCGGCACGCCCACATAGCCGACGTAGCCGCCCGGCCGAGCGACGCGGATCGCGGTCCGCATCGACTCCTCGGTCCCGACAGCCTCGATGACAGCGTGCGCGCCCCAGCCGCCGGTCAGCTCCTGAACCGCGGCGACCGCGTCCGCCCCGCGCTCGGCGACCACGTCGGTCGCGCCGAACTCCCGGGCGATCGCCGTACGCACCTGGTGCCGTCCGAGCGCGATGATGCGCTCGGCCCCGAGCCGCCGCGCGGCCAGCACCCCGCAGAGCCCGACCGCACCGTCCCCGACGACCGCCACCGTGCTGCCCGGCGCGACCCGGGCGCTGAGCGCGGCGTGGTGCCCCGTCGACATGACGTCCGACAGAGCCAGCACCTTGACCAGGTCGTGGTCGGACAACCCGGCCGGCAGCGGCACGAGCGTGCCGTCGGCGAACGGTACGCGTACCGCCTCGCCCTGCCCGCCGTCCGCGCCGACCTGGCCCCAGAACCCGCCGTGTACGCAGCTGGTCTGCAAACCAGCCTGGCAGAACTCGCACGTCCCGTCGGACCACACGAACGGGGCGACCACCGCCTGGCCGACCTTCAGCGTCCGCACGCCCGTGCCCGCCGCCTCGACGACGCCGAGGAACTCGTGCCCGATCCGCTGGCCCGGCCGCCGACTAGCCACCCCCTGGTACGCCCACAGGTCGCTGCCGCAGATGCAGGCGTGGGTGACCCGGACGATCGCGTCGGTCGCCTCGACCAGGTCGGGGTCGGGCACCTCCTCGATCCGGATGTCCTTCGGGGCATGAATGACCGCTGCGCGCATAAGATCATCGTAAGCGCGACGGCCCCTCCGTACCCGCGTCAGGGCAGATCACGGCCCTTGTTTCCGCGAGCCGACCCGGTCATCGTCCCGGTGCCGAACCACAGCAGGCAGTGCACCAACCGGCGGCCCATGATCCAGTACTCCGCCAGGTTGTAGTCCGACCGGTTGTCGAACCAGAGGTAGGTTCCGGCCAGGCCGGCCACCTGGGCGGCCCGGACGCCGAGGAACGATGCGGCGACCGTCCGGCAGGTCGTGTGGAGCGACTCGTAGTCCGGTTCGACGACCTCCTTGCTCGTCTGCGGGGCGAGGAAGGTTCCGGCGTACTCGCTGTTGTGCCGCTCGGCGCACGGCACGACCTTGGCCGTCCCGCTGGCCGGAACGGCCAGGCAGGTGGCGGGCAGGGTCGCTCCCTTGAGACTGCCCTCCCGTGCCTGCACGGCGTCGACGCCGAGATCCACCTCGACCAGGTCGCACCGGTACCAGTGCTGCCCCGCCTGCCACGCGACGTCGGTCGGCACGGCGACGACCAGCCGAAGACGGATGTGATACCAGTTATGACCGACGTACTCACTGGTCCGGCGGTCGCATTCGGCGTACACCTCCGCCTGGGCGGCCTTGGCCACCGCCGTCGAATAGCGGTCGAGGGTGGGTGGCTTGCGCTCGGCGGCCGCGGCCCCGGTGAACGCGCCGACGTAGGTCGTCTCCCGATTGTGGCTGGCGGCGCAGTCGACGGTCTGCTCCTTCGCCGGTGCGATCTGTTCACCAAGACTGGTGTGACAATCCCCAGCCTTGGACACGACCTGCTCTGCCGACGCCGGAGTGGGCCACCCGATGTCGCCGTCGACGCCTTCGGGCAGCCCACATCCACTCACTCCCAGGATCAAGGCGAAACCTGCCGCGCAAGCGGCCCGCCGAACGCGCATCCCCGTTTCTCCCTCCCCGTGTGACAGGGGAGGGTAGCGGATCCACGCCAGCACAGGTGGGCGCGGCAGGCTTCAGCGGAACAGGCAGGCTTCAGCGGGCGAGGTGGCGGGCGATGACCATGCGCTGGATCTGGTTGGTGCCCTCGACGATCTGCAGCACCTTCGCCTCGCGCATGTACCGCTCGACCGGGTGATCGGCGACGTAACCCGCCCCGCCGAGCACCTGCACGGCGTCTGTGGTCACCTTCATCGCCACGTCGGTCGCGAACAGCTTGGCCTGGGCCGCCTCGATCGAGTACGGCTGCCCGGCGTCCTTGAGCCGAGCGGCGTGCAGAGTCAGCGCCCGGGCCGCGGCGAGCTGGGTGGCCGCGTCGGCGACCAGGAAGCCGAGCCCTTGGAAGTCGATGATCCGCTGGCCGAACTGCTTGCGTTCCTTGGCGTACCCGATGGCGTAGTCGAGCGCGCCCTGGGCGAGCCCGACCGCGCAGGCCGCGATGCCGAGCCGGCCGCTGTCCAGCGCGCCCATGGCGATCGTGAAACCCTCGCCCTCGCCGCCGATCAACCGGTCCGCGGGCACCCGAGCCCCGTCGAGCACGACCTGCGCCACCGGCGACGCCTTCAGCCCCATCGTCCGCTCACGCGGCTGCGGCTCGATGCCCTCGGTCGCGGCGTCCGCGAACAGGCAGGAGATCCCCTTGGCGCCGGGCCCACCGGTCCGGCAGAAGATGTTGTACGCGTCCGCGACGCCGGCATGGGTGATCCACGCCTTCGTGCCGTTCACGACGTACGCGTCGCCGTCCAGCCGGGCCGCGGTGGTGAGGTTGGCCGCGTCGGAGCCGCCGGCCGGCTCGGACAGGCAGTACGCCCCGAGCAGCTCCCCGCCGAGCAGGTCCGGCAGCCACCGCTGCTTCTGCTCCTCGGTCCCGTAGGTGGCCAGCGGGTAGCAGGCCAGGGTGTGCACGCTGACCGCCTCCGCGACGGCCAGCCACCGGCTCGCCAGGATCTCGAGGACCTGGAGGTAGACCTCGTAAGGCTGATCCGCCCCGCCGTAGCCGCTGGAGTAGGGCAGGCCGAGGAAGCCGCTGCGGCCGAGGGTCCGGATGATCTCGCGGGGGAACTCGCCCCGCGCCTCGAAGTCGTCGGCACGCGGACGCAGTTCCTTGTCGGCCAGCTCGCGGGCGAGGTCGAGGAGGTCACGGGACAGTTCCGCAGCCGACGGGTCGAGGCTGGGGGGCAGGAGCACAACGCTGGGCATGTGAACAGCTTAACGAACGTTAGGGCCTGGGCGCGTACCCGGCTGGTGTCACCCCCGTGTGGCAGTCTGATGGGCGTGACCGCTCCCCTGCTCGCCGTCGACGCGCCCAGCCTCTATTTCCGCGCGTACTTCGGAGTACCCGAGTCGTCCGCCAAGACCGCGTCCGGCCAGCCGGTCAACGCCGTCCGGGGCTTCCTGGACATGCTCGCCACCCTGGTGCGGACGCGCAAACCCGATCGCATCGCGTGCGCGCTCGACGCCGACTGGCGGCCCGCCTGGCGAGTCGAGCTGCTGCCGAGCTACAAGGCCCACCGGGTGGTCGCCGAGCCCGCCCCGGGCGTCTCCGTCGAGGAAGTGCCCGACACGCTCGCCCCCCAGGTTCCGATGCTGCTCGAGGTGCTCGAAGCCTTCGGGATCGCGGCCTTCGGCGTACCGGGGTATGAGGCCGACGACGTCCTCGGCACGCTCGCCGCGTCCGCCTCGCGGAAGGCCCCGGTCGAGGTGGTCAGCGGCGACCGCGACCTGTTCCAGCTCGTCGACGACGAGCGGGGGGTGCGGTTCCTCTACGTCGGCCGGGGCGTGGCCAAGCTCGAAGACTGCGACTCCGCCGCCGTCGTCGCCAAGTACGGCGTACCGCCGGAGGCGTATGTGGACTTCGCGATCCTGCGCGGCGACCCGAGCGACGGGCTGCCCGGCGTACCGGGCGTCGGTGAGAAGACGGCGATGGCCCTGGTCAACCGCTACGGCAACCTCGCCGGCATCCGCGCCGCCGCCCTGGAATCCGTCGGCGAGATGGCCTCCGGCGTACGCCGCAAGATCGCCGACGCCGCGTCCTACTTGGACGTCGCCCCGAAGGTCGTCCGCGTGGCCGACGACGCTCCGCTCCCGCCGGTGGACCTGACGCTGCCCCGCGCGCCGAAGGACGCCGACCGGGTGCTGGCCCTGGCCGAGGAGTGGAACCTCGCCGGCTCGTGTCGCAGGCTCGTCGACGCCCTTGCCGCCTAGCTCGGCCGGGTGGACGCGGGGTACATCGCGATGACGCTGATCGCCCACCGAGACACAGTGCCCTCCGTCGTGCGGGTGAAGGTGAACGAACCTCCGTCGACTGTGCCCAACGCCTTCGTCGGCAGATAGCCCGGCCCGCGACCGTCGCAGGTGACTGGCAGGCTGCCTCTGCCGCTTCCCATGGTGGAGACGACCTCGACCGTCATCCGGCCACCGCCGAGACACACGCCGGTATAAGCGAGGATCCCTTCCGGACTCCTCACCTGGGCGGCCGCGTCGGCGATCGGCGGAAAGCTCGTCTCCGTGCCGTTCGACTCCGAGGTCCACAGCGCAACTATCTGACCGGGATATGCCGCGAGATCCGGGAAAGCCGCCGCGGTCGGCAACGCGGACGGCGCGGCCGAAGGCGGGGTGTCAGGTCCCGTACATGCGGCCAAGGCCATCACGACTATGCCCCCGGCAGCCCCGGCGAAGACCCTCCGACATCGGGATTCATCGTTCCTAAACAGCATCTGCGCTCCGTTCGACCGGGGCCGGATCAGCAGGCGCCGTCGGCCCGATCCCGGAACTCCTGCTCCGTCATGATCGTGTATCCACCTTTGCCGTCCGCTGCCATGACCTTGCCCGCCTCGAGCGACGCCAGATCATCGGCCGCGAAGTCGAACGTCGAATTGGGTGCCACCGACGAATTCGAGATTCCCACCTCGAGCCGATATCGGTGCCCGGCCGCGATCGACGTCAGTATGCCGTCGCCGGCCGCCCAACCGTCCGGCGTCTGGAAGAACGGCGCCGAGTCTTCCTCGAGGCCCGGCCCGGACACTCGCCACGCCGTCGCGGAGTCGTCGGCGTCGGCGAGCGAGATCGAGGTCGCCGAGCCACCACCGGCACAGATCTGCATAAGGGTCGTTCCGCCGCCCTGGTTGCTGACCGCGGCGAACACCGAGTTCCAGGGCGTACATCCGCCGAGGAGTAGGAGGAGCGCCGCGACCCCCGTCGCGTTCCTCAACCGTCTGCCGATCACGTCAACGACGGTAGATGAAGCAGATCACGGTTACGCATGCATCCTCGTGCAGGGAGGCATGCGTAACCGTGATCCGCACCTAACGGGAGCGGCGAGCGAAGGCGAGCCAGGTGACAGCGAGCAAGGCGAGCGCCCCACCCCCGACGGGAACGAGAACGGGTAGCGCGGGCGGAACCACGGGCACCCCCAGCCACGTCTCCCCCGAGGTGATCGGCAGCACCGATCGGGCCAGCGCCCATGCCAGCCCCGCCCCCAGGAGTCCTAACAGGACCCCGAAGAGCACCGCGATCGCGTACGCGAGCCGCGACGACCCGCGCAGGGTTCGTTCCCGGAGGCCGGCCAACCGCAGCGCGCTGAGATCCGGCGAACCCCGGTCGACCCGGGCGACGGCGAGCAGGACCGCGCCCAGCAGCAGCCAGGCGACCACGGTCGCGCCGACGAACAGCCGCAGCACGAGGGCGGCCGGCGACCTGGCGGCGACCGTACGCGCCTCGGCCCGCGAGACCGAGCCGACGACGAGCACACCCTTGGCCTGCAACGCCGCCGTCAGCGAGGCGGGTGCCGACGCGGTCAGCCAGACCTCCATCGAGTCCAGCGTATGCGCGCCGCCGGTCGCCGCGATCAGCGTGTCGAGATCGACGAGCAACCCGGTGTCGCCGATCCGGGGCAGCACCGGGGCCTCGCCGACCTGGGTCAGTTTCAGGGAGCCGCCGCTGAGCGGCAGGTCCATCCGCCGGGCGTCGACGTCGAGGCCGGGCGTGGCGATGGCGGGCAGCGCCTCCGGGACTTCCGGCGGCAGGAGCAGACCCGATCCGGTCAGCTTCCAGTTCCCCGCCTTCTCCAGCGAGCCCACCACACGCCAGTCGCTGATGTCGGCGTACGGGGAGAGTTCCTCCAGCGACAGCCGCCAGCCCGCGCCGCTCGCCGCCACTCCGTTGATCGCGTCCAACCGGCAGCCCGCGTCGCACGCGGCCGGGAGCGTGATGGTCAGCGTACTGCGCCCGGCGTTGGGCGATCCGAGCGTGACCGTCTGCCGTCGGCCGTCCGAAGTGGTCACCTGCGCCAGCAGCAGCGCCCGCGGATTCACCACCCCGTCCAGCGGCGTCGCCGTCACGGTCACCGACACCGTCTTCGACAACAATCCGCGTTCGGTCAGCTTCGGCCCGATCTGCGCCGCCACGGCCGGCGCCCGGTCCCAGTCGAGCTGGGCCGCCCGGCTCAGGTCCAGCGCCAGGATCTCGGGATGCCTCGTCTCGCTGGAGATCCGCCCGACCGGCATCGCGAACGCGCCCTCCGGATCGACCGCACGCACCGCCGCGATCACCTGACCCGGGTCCGCGGCGCGCACGGAGAGCACACGATCGGCACCTACCGACAACGCGATCTGCTTCTCGCGTACCACTTGGCTCGTGGCGAGCGAGGACGCGACCAGCGCGAGCAATGCCACGGCCAGGCCGCTCAGCGCGATCAGCTGGCGTGCGGCCGGCCGTCGCCCGAGCTGCGCGGCGGCCAGGCCCAGAACGAGCCGGCCCGCGCGCAGCAGCCGCGGCGTCGCGGCCCGGACCACCGCGGGCAGGACCCGCGCGACGACCAGCACCATCGCCGCCGCCAGGAGCGCGGGGGCGAAGTTTCCCAAGCCCTCAGTCGTACGCACGAAGGCGAGACTGGTGACGGCGAGCGCGACCAGCGCGACCTCCCCGGCGGGCAACTGCCGCAGCCGGGCCGCCCAGGCCGGGCCGACCTGCCGCAGCGCGTCGACCGGGCGGGCGATCACGACCGGCAGGACCGCGACCGTGATCGCGAACGCGACGGCGAACGCGGTGAGGCCCACCGACAGAGTGAACGGCGACCCGGTGATCGACGCCCCGACGACCAGCCCGGCGAGCGCCACGAACAACGGCGCGCCACCGCCGAGCGCCCAGCGCAACGGCACCGGCAGCCCCCGGACGGCCTGTACGCCGAGTTCCCCGCGTTCCCGCTGGACCTGCCGGGACACGAGCAGGAACAGCACCAGGCAGCCGAGCGTCAGGACGGGCAGCACGACGGCCGGAGTGGCGACGCCGACGTATCGGCGCTGGTCCTGCACCCGATCCAGGAGGGTGGGCAGCCCGTCGGACGGCGGCTCGATCAGCTTCGGCTGCAGGATCCCCTCCAGGAACTGCTGCCATGTCATGCTGCTGAGCAGCGACGGTTCCACGAGCACGTCGGCGGTGAGCAGATGGCTGTCGTGCGGCACCGCCTGCATCGCGTCGGCCCGGGTCAGCAGCGGGCCTTCCACGCTGCCGTCGAGCCGGGTGGTGAACGGGCTCGGCCAGCCCCAGTAGTCCTCGTTCTGGTCGAGCGGCGTGTAGACGCCGACCACGTCGAACGGGTGCGAACCGTCCGGCGACGGATACCACATGTTGTACTTGTCGTCGAAGAGCCCCTGCGCGACGTCGAGCACCGAGCCGACCGACACCTGCAACGCCTTCGCCTGATCGGCCGGGACCACGATCTCGCCCGGCGCGACCGGGCACCGCCCGGCGGTCATCTTCAGATGTACGCAGAAGTCCTCGCGGAACATCAGCGTGCTCGCGTCGTTCGGGACGAAGCCCAGGACGTCGAACTGCTGCCCATAGCGGACCGTCAGCCCTGGCGTGTCGCGTACGCGGTTCAACGTGGTCTCGAAATTCGACGAGTCCTTGGAATCAGCGGCGATCCGGAACTCCCGCTCGGCCAGCGGCGCCTCGGCGATCGTGTCGGCGGCCAGCCGATCCCCCGTACGCCCCGGGAAATCCGCGCCTACGGCGGCGAGCGCGCCGAGGACGCCGGTCAGTACGCCCACCGTGAGCAGGCCCGCCCAGCGGGCGCGGATCAGCAACGCCAGCAACGGGATCACTTCTCGTCCCCCTCTCGCTCGGTGCTTCCTCCGCGCTCGTGTTCATCGCGCGAGCTCTCTTCCCGCTCGCTGCTGGGGCGCTCGCCTTTGTGGCGCTGGATCACGGATATGGGTCGAATCTTGGACGGTTTTTCCATGGGTATCCGTGATCCGGTCCCCTCCCCGGCGGGGCCGGGGCCGTCGCCGACGGGGCCGGGTT
Organism: Hamadaea flava; assembly: GCF_024172085.1. NCBI lineage: Bacteria > Bacillati > Actinomycetota > Actinomycetes > Micromonosporales > Micromonosporaceae > Hamadaea > Hamadaea flava. Next base: position 906,901 of record NZ_JAMZDZ010000001.1, read on the forward strand.
CGGGGCCGTCGCCGGTGGGGCCGGCGGTGGCTGGGCGTCCGGCGCGACCGGTTCCAGTCGCGGACCGGACGGCGAGGGTGACCCGCCGGGTAGCCCAGCCGACCGCCGCGACGAGCACCGCCGCGCTGATCGCCCCGGCCAGGACGAGTACGCCGAACGGCACACCTCCGGGCGGCGCGGCGAGCACCTGCCACCGATCCGTGAATATCTTCGGCGGCGGAACGGGCAGCGCCGCCGCTGCGACCGCGGCGATCAGGCCGGCCGCTGTCGCGGCTGCCGGGGGCCAGCCGTAGAAGGCCAGCCCGGCTCGGCGTACTGCTCGCTCGGGCAGGCCCTGCACCCGCAGCGCGGTCAGGTCCTTGACCGTCGCCGTGCGCCCGGACGCGGCTGCCAGGAGCAGCGCGGTCGCCGCGATGACGAGCCCCAGGATCGCGGCGAGCAACGCGAACCGCCGGATGGCGGCCGGGGCGTCGTCGTCGAGCCGGTCGGCCGCCTGGGCCGGCGTCTCGCTGCGCAGCACCCGAATCTGCCGTTTCGCCAATTCGTCCACGATGGACTCCGGGGCGTCGGCCGTGAGCCACACCTGGAACTGCTCCGCCGCCAGGCGTACGCCGGCCAGCTCGTCCAATTCGGTCAGATCGACGAGGACTCCGGACGCGCCGAGCCGGGGCAGCGCCGAGACCTGACCGGTCACCCGGACCGGGACGGCCGGTGCGCCCAGCATGTCCAGCCACAACTGCTGCGGCCGGTTGCCGTAGCCGGGCGTACCTGCGAGCACCACCGGAATCGGAACCGGGGCCCCGACCGGGTACGCCGACGGCAGGCACGAGCCTCGAAGCGGCAGGCCGCAGGTCGGCGGGGCGATGATGGACAGCCCGTCCGGGCTGGTCGACAGCTCGGCGGCCAGCGCGTCCGGCTGGACCGGCCCCCGCCAGCGCACCCGATCGGTGAGGTCGGCCCGGCTGACCAGGTCCGTCCCGCTCGCCTGGACGGCGTGCAGGGTGACCTGGGTGCCCCAGTCGGGCTTGCCGTCGTGCACGGGCGGGCCGCCGGGCTTGGGCTCGTCCCGCGTGACCATGTCGAACGAGGCGATGCGGCAACCGTCGTCGCAATGTTCCACAGTGGCGGAGTACGTCGCCCGCCCGGGAGTCAGCGGACCCCACAGCGCGCGCACCGCCACACCGTCTCGCCGCACCAGCGACGCGGCGACATACACGGTGTCGGCCACGTCATCAGACTCGTCGGCGGCATGAGCACTCAATCCGTCGCGGCCCAGCTTGTGCAGTTTCGGGTTCAGCGTGACGTCCAGCGCCAGCGTCCCGCTCGCCACCTTCCAGCCCGGCGCCTGATCGTCGCGAGCGGTCGGCAGCGGGCCGTATTCGGCGCGCCACAACGCTGTCCGGGCCAGCCGAGCCGTGTCGACGGCCAGCACGCCGTCGCTGAGCCCGGCCGACAACGTGTACTGCGCCGCCGCCATCGCGTACCGGCCGTCGGGGTCTACTTCGCGCACCGCGTCGCGCAACACGACACGGCTCGGCGCGGTCACCGTCAGCACGCGCGCCGCGCCCACCTGGAGCGCGGCCCGGTCGGCGATCGCTGGACGAGCGCGCAGATCGTCGGCGAACGCTCCAGCCAGCCCGGCGACCGCCACGACCAGCAAGGTCACGACCCAGCGCAGCGCCGGTCGCCGGCTCGCCGACAACGCCGCGAACGCCGACGGCAGCCGGCCCGCGCGGGCCGCCCAGCCACCGGTCCGCGCGGCCAACGCCAGCAGCAGACGGCTGACGAGCAGACCCGCCGCCAGCGCCAGCACCGCCGGAGCGGCAGCAGGCGCGACCGTGGCGGTCCGCGTCTGCGCGACGCTGATCAGCTGCCACACACCGACTCCGGCCAGCAGCAGCACGACGATCTCGACCACGTCCAGCGCACGCCCGGTCCGTGCCCGCGCGGGCACGTCCCGCAGCAGCTCGCTCACGGTCGCGCGCGTCGCCTGCGTCTGCGCCACCGCCGCCACGACGATCGCGCTGACCAGCACCGCCGCGCCCGATCCCAGGCTCGCGGCCAGCGCCGTCGACTGTTCGGTTCCGGCCCCACCCGCCAGGGCATATCCAGCGAGTACGCCCAACGGCGCGCCCAGGATCGCGGCGGTGAGCATGGGCGACACGGTCGGGGCCAGCGACGAGGTCCACACCCGCCACCAGCGCACACCCCGCAACCGGACGAGCCCGACATCGGTGCGATGAGCCTGGGCCGCGTGCCGGACGGCGACGAACAACGCGACTCCGCACAGCAGCACCAGCCGGGCCGCCGCGACAGCGATGCCGTTGAGCAGTTCCTGCTGCTCAGCCTCGATCTCCCGGGCGAGACTGTCGGCCGACGTACGCACGACCATGTTGTCGGCGCCCAGCCCCTGCCGGGCCACGTCGAGCCGATGCGCCAGATCCCCGTCGTACGCAGCCGAGGCCAGCAGCAGCGAGACGGTCGTGGTGACCTTCGTGACCGCCGTGTCCAGCGTCGGCCGGACGGTGAAGCCCGGTTCCAGATCCTGCGGACCGGTCTTGAGCACGCCATGCCAGTACGGATCCAGCGGATCCTGTGGCTGATAGCGGCCGACGACGGTCAACGTCACCGGCAGCTTGGCCTCCTCCGGCGTGTACGCCACCGTGTCCCCGACAGCCAGCCCCAGCCGCTCGGCGGTGACCTGGCCGATCATGATCTCGCCGGATGCGGCCGGGCATGCGCCCTCGATCAGGGAATGCGCGCAAACCCCGTCCCGGGCGAGGACGGAGAACGTCGTCAACTCGCCGACCGTCATCCGGCCGCTCATCGCGTACTCGGTGATCGTGTCGAGGGTCGGCAGCTCGCCGGCCCGCGTACGCAGTGCCTCCCGCAGCGGATCTGCCTCGCTGATCTGCCCGGGCTCCTTCGACCGGATCGATACACTGACATACCGCTCCACTGGAGCGGCGGTGTCGACCGCCCGCCGGGCCAGCGCCTCCCGGGTCGCGAAGGCGTACCAGGGGGTGGCGGCGGCCGCCGCGACGGCGAGCAGGGTGAGCGCCCAGATGGCCGCCACCTGAGCCCGTCGTGAGCGGATTGCGCTCCAAACCAGACCGATCACGTTCTGAAACAGTGCCTAGGGGCGCAAATTCTTTGCGGACCCACGCCGATCGTTACCAATTCGGGATCTTCCTCTCGCGGCTGTGAGTCCTTTGTGGAACTTTTGCCCCGGCGGTCAACCGGGATGGGTGGTCGTCGCTGAGGCAGGCGTTCGTCCGCTGGGCGTCGTCGGGCGGGCGTTCGTCCGGTGGGCGTCGTCGGGCGGGCGTTCGTCCGGTGGGCGTCGTCGGGCGGGCGTTCGTCCGGTGGGCGTCGTCGGGCGGGCGTTCGTCCGGTGGGCATCCGTCAGCGGATGTTCGTCGTGGGCGGGCGTTTGTTGCTGGGACGGGCGCTTGTTGCTGGGACGGGTCGGGCCGCCCGTTCGCACCTCGATGCGGACGGGCGGCCCTCAGTGTGCCGGTAGGCGGCTGTTCTCGTCAGCCCCGAACGGCTGTTCTCGTCAGCCCCGAACTCAGCCCACGAGCAGGTAGCTCGACCCGATGGTCGAGGTCCCGTCGCTGTAGCTGAGCTTGCCGAGGTAGCGGACGCCCGCCGTCAGGCCGGTCCAGGAGACCGTCAGCGACGTCGCGCCGCCGACCGTGACCGTCTGGCTCGCGGGCGACACGGTCGCGTTGCCCGCCGAGGTGGTGCCGAGCGTCCAGCCGTTCAGCTTGACGTCCAGCGGGCCGGACGCCGAACCGAACAGCACGACGTAGATGTCGTACGTGCCCGGGTTCAGGATCATCGTCTCGTTGGCATCGCCGCCGGCGCTGAGCGTCACCTCGTTCGCCGTCCCCGCCGCGTACGCGTAGAGGTCGGTGTCGGTGGCACCGGCGTAGTCCGCGTTGAACGTGGAGTAGCGGCCGATGGTGCCCGCCGGGACGGTGACCGTGAGCTTCGCCGTCCGGCTGCTGACCGCCGGGGCGGCGTCGTCGAACGAAGGACCGGCCGGGTCCAGCGTGTGGCTGGTGACGTCGGCCGGAACGAGACCGGCCAGCGTCGCGCTGAGTGTGCCGGCGAAGCCGGACTTCACCGGCACTGCCACGCTGCCGGCCGCCGTCGAACCGGTGATCTCCGGCGACACCGCCAGCGAGACCGGCTTGACCGCGATGGGGCTGCGGACCTTGTGCTTGCCGGTGCCGAACTCCTGCCAGGTCAGCGAGCCGAAGGCCCACTCACCGATCGCGGCGGTCGTCCGGGTGACGGTGACCGTGTAGCTCTTGGTCTTGCCGGGGCCCACCACGAGCAGCGGCGGGTTCACCTTGACCTTGAACCCGGCCGGGGCCGACACGACCGGCACGTAGACGCCCGCACGCTTGGTCACGTTGGTGACCGACCGCTTGATCGTCTGCGAGCCGGCGAGGTCGCCGACGGCGATGGACGGGTAGTTCAGGTCGCTCGGGTCGACCGTCGGGTAGCTCGCGCAGAACGACGGGTCGGTGATGAGCTGGAACTGACCCAGGGCGCAGCCGTACGCGATCCAGTCGGTCGGCGTCGAGTCGTACACCAGGCCCGGGTCGAATGCCGGAGCCGGGGTCACGTGGCCCGAACCGAAGTTCAGCGGCGTCGCGTCGCCGAACGCCCACTGGATCGGCTTGCCCTGGTTGTCCTTGGTGCTCGCCGTGGTCATCAGGGCCGACTTGACCGCCATCGGCGACCAGTCGGGGTGCTTGGCGATCAGCAGCGCCGCGATGCCCGCGATGTGCGGCGAGGACATCGAGGTGCCCGAGTAGGTCGCGAAGCTGTTCCCGTAGTTGGCCGCGGTCGGCGCCACCGAGGCGACGACGTCGACGCCCGGCGCGGTGATGTCCGGCTTGAGCAGGTCGCCGTTACCGGCGATGGCCGGTCCGTACGACGAGAATCCGGCCATCTGCGGAGCCCGCACCTTGGTGGTGTCGACCACGCTGATGCTCGCCGTCGCGCCCGCCGTCTGGGCGTACGCCCGGACCGCCGCGCCCGCCGTCGAGTCGAGGTGCACCGTCGGCAGGAAGTGGTCGTCGCCGTTCAGCGACTGCGCTGCCGAGGTGTTGGTGAGGACGACGCCGACGCCGCCCGCGTTCTTCACGGCGAGGCTCTTCTCGACCCGGGCGTTGCCGCCCCGGTCGCAGACCACGATCTTGCCGGCCGTGAGCGCGGGGTCGAGGGTGCCGACGTAGCACAGCTGGGCCTGGGTCGGATCCGCGTCGGCCCTCTTCACCGCCGACGAGTAGACCAGTGGCGACGAGGCGACCGCGGCCGGGATGGTGCCGATGCCCTTGTAGGTCGAACCGTTGCCCAGCGTGACCGACTTCGAGTTGCCCCGGTCGTGGGTGCTGGCCGCGACGGTGGTGATCCACGGGTCGTTGTGCGCGACGCTGCTCTCGCCGATCGTGTCGCCGTCGTTGCCGGCCGAGGCCGAGACGAAGACGCCCGCCGCGGCAGCGTTGAAGAACGCGATTTCGGCACCGGCCACGATGTACGCCGACGAGCCGGAGATCGAGTAGTTGATGACGTCCACACCGTCCGCGGTGGCCTGCTCGATCGCGGCCACCAGGTCGATCTCCTGGCCGTGGCCGGAGCCGTCGGAACCCTGCCACAGCGCCTTGTACATCGCGAGGCGGGCGGCCGGGGCCATGCCGCTGATGCTGCCGACCTCGTTGCCGCCGATGGTGGCCGGTACGCCGAAGTCGCCCGCCGCCGTCGACGAGGTGTGCGAGCCGTGGCCGCCGTAGTCACGCGGCGAGTCGAACTCGAAGTCCTCGATCTCCGGGAAGCCGGCACGGTAGTACCGCGCGCCGATCAGCTTGTTGTTGCAGGGCACCGGAGCCTCGACGCCCGAGTCGCAGGTGCCGTGCCACTTCGCCGCGATCGCCTTGGCGTCCGGGCGGGGCTCGGACAGCGCCGCGAACGACGCGCTCTCCGGCCAGATGCCGGAGTCGATGACGCCCACGATGACGCCCTCGCCGGCCCGCTTGTCGCCGTGGAACTGCTGGTTCCACACGCCGTTCTTCCCGGTGAGGCCGAGGAAGTCCCGCGTCGTGGTGGTGTCGGCGGTGTAGGTCTGGCTCTCCCAGAGCTTCTTGATGCCCGAGGTCTTCGCCAGCTTCTGCGCCTCGACGGCGGTCAGCCGGACCGCGAAGCCGTTGAAGGTCACACCGTAGTCATAGGTCTTCGACGTCGGGTTGATGCCCGCAGCGCGCAAAGCCTTGTCGTGCTTGCTCGTCAGATAGTTCCGGTACGCCGTCGCACCGCTCGAGTGCGCGTCCAGCCGCTTGCCCTGCGTCGTGCGGGTGGCGGTGTAGCCCGAGACCTTGCCGTCGTACGTCGCGACCGGAGCGTCGATCGCCTGCACGATGTAGAGCTTGGTCTGCTGCGCCGAGCCGGCGGCGACGGCCTGCGTACTGCTGCCGGCTATCAAGCCACTGGCAACGAGGGCGAGTGCCGCGAGGGCCGCCGTCGCAGGCGCGCGCCGGCCCTTCGGCCGGAGTGCGTTCATGGGGGTTTCCTCTCCAGTAGGCGAACCGTGATCGTGAACGGTCCACATGGTTCCGGAGCGTATGACTCGGAGGTACGACACCTACTCACCTGATCGACTACACACGGCGGACCGTTCGGCGGAGCCAACGCATTTGGTGTGGACGATGTCGTTCGCCATTCGATCGCGAGCTGTGGAATGACAGACTTGTCATCGCCTTCGGGGTCAGATCACCATGTTCACCACCGCGTACCAGAGAGCCAGGTAGAGCACCTGAAACGGGCGCTGCGACCGGGTCACCGACCCCAGCGACCAGGCCAGTGAAGGGATCGCCACGACGCAGCCCACCCAGATCGCCAGGCTGAGCAGCGAACCGGCGAGCACCCACCGGAGCATCGGGCCGAGACCCAGGGCCGCAGTGAAGAGCACCCCGGCCGTCCATTCCGCCGCTGCTCGCCGCGCCGGCCCCGGGTACGCCCCCAGCAGCCCCGCCACCGAGGACTCGTGCCGGAACGCCCCGAGCCGGGACCACACCAGCACCGGCCACACCCAGACGACGGGCAGCAACGCCGGTGCCGCCAGGCCGCAGAGCGCCAGTCCAGCCGCGACCAGCCACCACCATCCCGACGTGTGCCGGGCCAGCACCCGCGCCTCCCCGCTGACGAGGCCGGCGAACCGGGATCCTCGAACCACCGCGGTGACCGGCCGGTGACCGAGTCCAGCGCCGGCCGTCGGCTCGACCGAGCTGGTCGCACCTCGTTTCCTGGCCGGTGGGCGCGTGTCGAACCGGTGGAACCACAGTGCGGGCACCACTGCCACGCCGACCGACAGGAGCGTCAGCACCAGCCGATCGGCGATGAACCCGGTCGTCAGCTGCATCCCGGACCAGGTGAAGGTACGCAGTGGATCGTCGAGGTACATGAAGCCGACGCTGAACTCGGTGACGCGTACGCCCATCGCGGTGAGGTCGGCCCGCATCGACTCGGCGAGCGCCTGCCCGCCCAGTCCGCCGAGCGGGGCCGCCCCGCCCTGCCCGGCGAGCGCTCCCAGCGAGGCGGTGAAGAACCACACCACGGTGCCGAAGCCGCCCCGCAATGGCCGGATCGTCTCGAACACCACGGCCAGCGCGGCGGTGATCGCCAGGACCGGCACGGTCAGCAGCAGAAACGGAGTGAGCAGCCCGATCGGGTCGATGGCACGGGACTCGCCGCGAATCAATTGGAGCGCCGCCGCGGAGGCGGCGAGGACACCGGTCATCGAGCCGAGCACCAAGACGTTGCTCAGGAACTTGCCGAGCACGTACGCCCACCCCGTGATCGGCGTCGCCGCCAGCACCTGACCGACCCCGGTCGCCTCGTCGCGAGTGACCGAGCCCCGGATGGCGAAGAAGCCGCCGATCATCAGCCACATCGACGCGGCCAGCGCCGCCACCGCACCGACATACGCGCTGGTGTAGACGCCCCGATAGGCTCCGGCGTTGACGATGACCCAGTGCGCGTCCCGGGCCGGCAGCGCCAGCCAGGCCAACGCGACCGCGCCCAGCAACACGACCAGGTACGCCGGTCGCCGCGACCGCTCCCGGAAGTCCGCCCTGGCCAACGCGACGATCGCCCGCAGACCTCGCGCGCTCACCGGCCCGCCGCCACGAGCCCGAGGTACGCGTCCTCCAGCTCCGGCGCGACCGGCTGCGCGTCGGCGACCGGCGGCTCGAAGGCGAACACCCGGGCACGCATCGCGTCCCCGGTCCGCAGTACCCGACTGACCGCGTGCCTGCTTTGCAGATGCGCGACGTGTTCCGGGCGGACGGTCACCTCCCACACGCGGCCCTTGGCCGCCTGGAGCAGCGCGTCGAGGGTGCCCCGGTAGCGCAAGCGCCCGCCGGAGACGACCGCCACCTCGCTCGCGATCGCCTCGATGTCGCTGACGATGTGCGTCGACAGCAGCACGAGCCGGTCGGTCGCCAGATCGCTGAGCAGGTTGCGGAACCGCATCCGCTCCTCGGGGTCGAGGCCGGCGGTCGGCTCGTCGACGATGAGCACCTGTGGATCGGCCAGCAGGGTCTGGGCGATCCCGACGCGGCGCAGCATGCCGCCGGAGTAGCCGCCCAGCGGCCGCTTGGCCGCCTCGGTCAGGTTGACCAGCTCGAGCAGTTCGTCGATCCGGGCCCGGGCCGAACGCGCCGACAAGCCTTTCACCGCCGCCAGGTACGCGAGGAACTCCCGCGCGGTGAGGTGGGTGTAGACCCCGAAGTCCTGCGGCAGGTATCCGAGCGCCCGGCGCAGCAGTTCGGGTTTCGCCGTCGCGTCCACCCCGTGAAAGAGGACGCGCCCGCTGGTCGGGCGGGTGACCGTGGCCGCGATGCGCATCAGGGTGGACTTGCCCGCGCCGTTCGGGCCGAGCAGGCCGACCAGCCCGGGGCCGAACCGCAGGGTGAGGCGGTCCACGGCCCGTTTGCCGCCCGGATACACCTTGGTGATCTCATCGAGTTCCAGCACGTGCTCCAGCCGACCATTCCGGCCCGGCTCCGTGCACTACGTCCAAGGGGCGTCTGGAAGGTATGGCTAGGCCTACTGTGCCTGGTCTTCGGCCGCGCTAGGTTGATCAGGTGCCTCGGCTTGGCGGCCGGCGTGGGCTGCGATGGTGGCCCCGTGCGCTGGCCTATCTCGTCTCGTCGCCACCGGTGATGTTCACCGTCGCGGTGCCGATGGGCGTACTCGCGCTGCCGTGGCTTCTGTTGACCAGCGACGTGGGCCGGGCCTCCTTCGCCCGGACCGTCCTCCTGGGGCTGGCCGGGCTGCTGCTCGTCGCCGGGCTCGGCCCGCCGCTCGCCCGCGTGATCGCCGCGTTCGAACGATGGCGGCTCCGGCTGGCCGACCCCCGGCCGCTGCCGTCCCCGCGATCCGGCCCGGCCCGGCTGCCGTGGCTCGATCCGGTGGCATGGCGCGAGTTCGCGTACGCGATCCTCCTGGTCACCGTCCTGCCCGCGCTCTACCTGCTGACCTCGATGTCGGTGCTGCTCGCGCTGCTGTGGATCGTCGCACCGCTGCTGGCCGCCGACCAGCCGGTGTCGCTCGGCTTCAGCGAGGTCGGCAGCGCCGCCGAAGCCGTCCCCTACACGGTCGCCGGAGTGATCCTGCTGCCGGTGACGGCGTACCTGTTCCTGATCCTGGCCGACGGCCACGTCGCGCTGGCCCAGGCGCTGCTCGGTGGCGATCCCCGAGATCAGCTCGTCGAGATCGCCCGCTCCCGGTCCAGGCTGGCCGACGCGTTCGAGGCCGAACGCCGCCGGATCGAACGCGACCTGCACGACGGCGCCCAGCAGCGCCTGATCGGCCTGACCCTGCAGCTGGGCCTGGCCCGGCACGACCTACCCGCCGACTCAGCGGCCGGGCAGGCTGTCGCCGCCGCTCACGAGCAGGCCAAACAGCTCATGGTGGAGCTGCGGGAACTCATCCAGGGCATCCGGCCGCAGATCCTCACCGACCGGGGTCTGCCCGCCGCGCTTCGCGAACTCGCCGACCGCTCCCCCATCGGCGTACGCGTCATCGCCGCCGTGCCGAACCGGCTCCCGGCGCAGGTGGAGGCGACGGCGTACTTCGTCGCCGCCGAAGCGCTCGCCAACGTCGCCAAACACTCCGGCGCCACCCGGGCCGACGTCGAGGCGACCGTCTGCAATGGACTTCTGACGATCGCCGTCACCGACGACGGTTCAGGCGGAGCCGACCCCGCCGGCGGCAGCGGCCTGACCGGGCTCGCCGACCGTGTCGGCGCGATCGACGGCACCACGCTGCTGTCCAGCCCAGCCGGTGGCCCGACTGTGCTGAAGGCGGAGATCCCGTGCGCCTGACCGACTCCGTGCCTACCGAGCCTGGCCGCGTCCGGGTGGCGCTCGCCGAGGACGGCGTACTGCTGCGGGAAGGTCTGGCCGGTCTGCTCACCCGCTTCGGCTTCACCGTCGTCGCAGCGGTCGGCGACGCCCCGTCACTGCTCTCCGCGTACGCCGCCGAGCAGCCGGACCTCGTGGTCACCGACATCCGCATGCCGCCCGGCTACACCGATGAAGGGCTGCGCGCCGCGTTGGAACTGCGCCGCCGGAACCCCGCCCCGGCCGTCGCCGTCCTCAGCCAATACGTCCAGCACTCCTTCGCCGCCGAACTGCTCGAGTCCGGCAGCGGCCGGGGCGTCGGCTACCTGCTGAAGGACCGCATCGTCGACGTCGAAGAATTCGCCGCGACCTTGCACCAGATCGCGTCCGGCGGCACCGTCGTCGACCCCCAGGTCGTCCGGCAACTGCTCCAACGGCATCGCGACCCGCTGTCGCGGCTGTCGCCCCGCGAAAGCGAAGTCCTCGCCCTGCTGGCCGAAGGCCACTCGAACGCGGCGATCGCCCGGCGGCTGGTGGTGACCGAGGCGGCCGTCGGCAAACACGTCGGCAACATCTTCGCCAAGCTCGACCTGCCGCCGGCCGACGACACCAACCGACGGGTGCTGGCCGTGCTGACCTACCTCAACGCCGACGCCTAACTCACGCACTGCCCCGAACCGCACCGCCCCGAACCGCCCCGAACCGCACCGCCCCGAACCGCACTGCCCCGAACCGCACCGCGCCGCACCGCACCGCACCGCACCGCACCGAACCGAACCGAACCGAACCGAACCGAACCGAACCGAACCGAACCGCACCGCACCGAACCGCGATGCACCACGCCCATCACGCCAGCGCAGCGCACCTGCGCCACCCGCTCCGCCATCCCCACCAGATCACGGATCTGAGTCGAATCACAGCCCAAGATTCGACCCATATCCCTGATCCACCGCTAACGCCCAGCGCCGAGCGGAGCGCAAACCTCAGCGGCGGCGAGGAGTGATCAACCCCGACTCGTACGCCCACACGACGAGCTGCGCCCGATCCCGGCAGTGCAGCTTCATCATCGCCCGGTTGACGTGGGTCTTCGCGGTCAACGGGCTGATCACCATCCGCTCGGCGATCTCGTCGTTGCTGAGTCCCCGGGCGACGAGTTCGACGATCTCCTGCTCGCGGGCGGTCAGCACCTCACGTCCGGCGGCTGGGTCGGCGCCCGGTGGTCCGGCGACGAATTCGCTGATCAGCGTACGCGTGATCGCCGGGGCCAACAGCGCGTCCCCTCGGGACACGACCGCGATCGCCTGCAGGAGTTCGGCCGGATCGGAGTCCTTGAGGAGGAACCCGCTCGCCCCGGCGCGCAGGGCAGCGAAGACGTACGAGTCCAGCCCGTAGTTGGTCAGGATCAGCACGCGTACGCCGCTCAGCCGGGGATCGGCGGCGATGCGCCGGGTCGCCTCGATGCCGTCGAGACCTGGCATCTGGACGTCCATCAGCACGACGTCCGGGTGTAGCCGGGTGGCTTCGGCGACCGCTGCCGCACCGTCGGCGGCTTCCCCGACGACTTCAAGGTCGTCTTCGGCGTCGAGCAGCGCCCGGAATCCGGCCCGCATCAGCGCCTGATCGTCCGCCAGCAGGACTTTGATCATGGAGTTTCCTGTCCCGGCACACCGTCGACACCACCATTAACTCCATGATCAACGGGGACAGCGGGAGGGGCGGAGGGCGGGACAGCGGGCGGGGCGGCGGGCGGGACAGCGGGTGGGGCGGAGGGGGCGGGGACAACGGCTGGGAGGGGGAGGTGGGCGCGGACGGCGAACCCTCCTCCGTCGAGCGGCTCGGCGGAGAGCGTCCCACCCAGCCCGGTGACCCGTTCGCGCATCCCGCGAAGCCCGACTCCCGGCGTGACAAAGGCTCCCGGCGTGACAAAGGCTCCCGGCGTGACAAAGGCTCCCGGCGTGACGGAGGCTCCCGACGTGAGGGAGGCTCCCGACGTGAGGGAGGCTCCCTGCGTAATGGAGTGTCCCGGCGTGAGGGCGGAGGCGGCGGAGGCGGAGGCGGAGACGGGGAGCGTCCCGTCGTCGGTCACTGAGACGACGACCTCGGCGGCGGCGTACGCGACGGTGACCGAGGCGGTGGCGGACCCGGCGTGTTTGGCGACGTTGGTCAGCCCTTCCTGGACCACCCGGTACGCCGCCTGGTCGACCTCGGCGGGCAGCGATCGGGGTTCGCCGCAGATCTCCACCGTCACCGGTACGCCGAGCGACCGGGTGCGTTCGAGCAGTTCGGGCAGCCGGTCGAGGCCCGCGCTGTCCATGTCGGACGTACGCAGCGCGCCCAGCGTGGCCCGCAGTTCCCGCATCGCGTCGGCGCTGGCCTCCTGGATGGCGAGCAACGCCGGCGGCGGTTCTTCGCCGTGTTTGCGGGCGAGGTGCACCGCGATCCCAGCCTGCACTTTGATCACGGAGATGCTGTGGGTCAGCGAGTCGTGCAGGTCCCGGGCGATGCGGAGGCGCTCTTCGCCCGCCCGGCGCAGGGCCATCTCCTCGCGGGTGCGTTCGGCTTCGAGCGCCCGTTGCTCGACCTGGGCCAGGTACGCCTGCCGCTGCCGTGCGATGAGCCCGGCGATGTTGGCCGCGACGAACCAGCCCAGCAGCAACGAAGTACGCTCCCCCACCTGCTGCGGGAGTCCGCCGCTGGACGTCGAGATGTCGTACGTGAGGAAGCCGGTCAGGAAGACGACGCTGGCGAGGGCGGCCGAGACGCGGTAGCCCAGCCATCCGGCGACGTACACGGTGCCGAGGACGGCGAACGAGGCTGAGATGCCGGCGTGGACGCGTACGTGGAAGGCGAGCATCGCGACGGTGACCAAGGCCATCGCCGGCACCGGGTACTTGCGGCAGACGGCCACCGCCGCCGCGGTCGCCAGTGCCAGCGCGACTTCGAGCAGGCCGACCGAACCGGCGTCCGGCGACAGCGTCGCGTTGCCGAGGAGGACGGCCGCGATCACGAGACCACCGATGGCGAAGGGCATATCCGCACTCTAGAACGGTCGCCGCCGCGAATCGTCCTGCGCTTGCCGTAGATCACGCGTACTGCGGTCGCGGTATCGGCGGCCCGTCAAGTGCCTGCGGCCGCACGACGCTTTCGCCGGGTGCCGAGACCAGCATCGAGATCATGACTTACCGCTTCGTGACACCCGCGCCTGTGAGGCAGGCGAGCGGCTTGACCGCCGAGGTCTACCGCCAGTTGCGGGAGGAGTTCCTGGGTCCGGTGCCGACCTTCCAGGTGCTGTCGGCCGTGCCGGAGCTGATGGCGGCGACCTGGTCGCTGATGCGGGAGGCGCTGCTCGCCGGGGACGCCTCCCGGGCCGACCGCGAACTGGTGGCGACCGCGGTTTCGCAGACGAACCGCTGCCGGTTCTGCGTGGACGCCCACGTGATGCTGCTGCACGCGTTGGGCGAGCACGATCTGGCGGAGGCCGCGGCGCGCGACGAGGCGCCGGCCGCGAAACAGGACCTGGTGGCGTGGGCGCAGGCCAGCCGCAATCCGCTGACCGCCGGCTGGACCGACGACGGGCACTCGGCCGAGTTGACCGGCACCGTGTTCGCCTTCCATTTCATCAACCGCATGGTGTCCGCCCTGCTCGATCCCGATCTGCTGCCTGGTGGTCTGCAACGGTCGTCGGTGGTCCGCAATGTCGGCGGCCGCCTCTACGCCAAGGTCGCCCGGGAGGCCAAAGTCCCGCGGACGACGGTCGAGCGGGCGTACGCCGATCTGCGCCGGGTCGCGTCGAACGCCGACGGGCTGCTCAGTGCGACCGCACAGCACCACATCGCCGCCGTCGTCTCCGCCGAGGACGGCATTCATCCGGCGCGGCCCGCGGACTGGGCCGTCGACCTCGTCCGGGATCTGCCCGCGCTCGATCGTGTCGGTGCCCGCATCGCGTTGCTGGCGGCGTTCGCGCCCAGCGCGCTCAGCCAGGGCGACGTCGCGCTCTGGCGACTGTCCCATCCAGCCGACGCCGACCTGGTGCGGCTGGTCGCGTACGGCGCGATCACGGCCACCGAACACGTCGCGAACACGGCGCACGCCGCCCTCATCTGAAGGAGACCATCATGCGCAAGGCCCTTTTCGTCACCAGCGGCGTACTGCTCGCCGTGTTCGCTCTGCAGTTCGCGTTCGCCGCCGTCGGCGCGTTCACCAAACCCGCCGGTGACAGCGCGTACACGCTGCATCGGATCACCGGTTCGGCGGTCATTCCCCTGCTCATCCTGCTCATGACACTGTTCGCCGCGCTGGCCAAGGCCCCCGGCAAGCTCATCGGCCTGGCGATCCTGCCGCTCGGCCTGGTCATCCTGCAGCCGGTGTTCGCCGGGATCGCCAACGGCATGACCGACGACGGCGGCGCGACCAGCACGGTCGGCCTGATCATCGGCGCACTCCACGCGATCAACGCGATCATCATGGTCCACGTCGTGGTCAACGTCATGCGCGGAGCCCGCAAGCTCGGCGAAGCCGCGGAGGCAGCGTGAACACCGGCTCCGTCATCGCGATCGACTTCCTGATCGCGGTCGTCGCGGCCGCCGCGTGGCTGGGCAGCGGCGCTACCGCTGCCGCCCGGCGTCGTCCAGTCGCGTTGCTGCTCGCCGCTCTCGCGGTGCTCGCCACCGCGGCCCGCGCGGTCACCATCGCACTGCTCGCCCGTGCGGGCTGGTGGTTCGCCGGGGAGAAGATCCTCATCGCCGCGCCGTTGTCGCTCGCGGCTGTGGTCGTCGCCGGCTGGCGGCTGCTCCGGGCTCGGGGCGACATCCGATCCGCGGCCGTCGCGCTTCTCTTCGCCGGGTACGCCGACAGCAGCGCACTGCTCGTGACGGTGGTGCACGGGTACCCGGCGTCCGCAGGAACCGGACTGCTGGCGGTCGCGGGGGTCGTCGCCGCGACCGCGGTGTCCTGGCGTCTCCTCGGCCCGCGCCCGTCGCGCGCCGTGTCCCGGACGACGCTCGCGGTGGCGGTCGTGGCGCTGGTGGCCGGCACCGGGCTGGCCGCCGCGCCGAGCGCTGCTCCCGGCGTACCACATCATGTGCAGGCGGAAGCCGCAGCGAACGTGGGAGAGCCGACTGACCGCACTCCTGGCGGCTCGCCCGAGAGCCTCCCCGGCAAGCGTTTCACGTTGACAGCCGGAACCGCCACGGTGACCGTGAGCGGGCAGAGTGTCGCGGCCTGGGCGTTCGACGGCCAAGTGCCGGGGCCGGAGCTGACCGCGACCGTCGGCGACGTCCTGGAGGTGACGCTGCGCAACAAGGACATCGCGCGTGGTGTCACGTTGCACTGGCACGGATACGACGTGCCGAACAGCCAGGACGGCGTGCCGGGGGTGACCCAGGACGCGGTGCTGCCAGGGCAGGAGTTCGTCTACCGGTTCCGCGCGGATCAGGCGGGAACCTACTGGTATCACACCCATGCGGTGTCCGACATCGGCGTGAAGATGGGCCTCTACGGCGTGCTCGTGGTACGCCCAGGGCCGATGTCCGGTGTGGACCGGGTGATCGCGGCGCACACGCTGTCGAGCGTGAGCCTGCCCGAGCCGGCACAGGAGCCGGTCGCGGCCGGTACGCCGATGCGGCTGCGGCTGATCAACACCGACAGCGCCACCCACCGGTACGCCCTGGCCGGCTCACCGTTCCAGGTGGCCGCCATCGACGGGATGGACCTGTCCCAGCCGCCCGCGGTGTCGGAGACCGTGATCTCCATCCCGGCCGGCGGCCGCTACGACCTGGTGTTCTCCGCGCCCGCGGCGCCGATCGCGCTGTCGGTGGACAACCGCGTGGTCTACTCCACCGGCGCGCTCACCCCGTCGACGTCGGGTTGGCCGGTCCTCGACCCGCTGAGCTACGGAACCGCCCAGGACCCGCCGTGGAACCGATACGACAAGGAGTTCACCCTGGTCCTCGACCGGGGGCTGGACCTGCGCGGACTACTCCCCCGGTACGCACACACCGTCAACGGCGCGGCCGACCCCGACATCCCGCCCCAGGTCGTCCACCTCGGTGACACCGTCAAGTTCACGATCGTGAACCGGTCACTGGTGGTGCATCCGTGGCACCTGCACGGGCATCACGTGCTCGTGTTGTCCCGCAACGGAAAGGCGGCGACCGGAAGCCCGCTGTGGCTCGACTCCTTCGACGTACGCCCCGGCGAAGTGTGGGAGGTGACCTTCAAGGCCGACAATCCCGGCATGTGGGCGAACCACTGCCACAATTTGGCGCACGCCGAGCAGGGCATGCTCCTGCACCTGATGTACGCGTGACAGATTCTCATTCATGGCAGGTCAGCCCTCTGGACCACGCTGTGTATTGAGGGCTAGCATTTCTGTTACGGCTCCGGGCCGCATGCAGACCCGGAGCCGTCCACTATGTATGCACCTCGGCCGCACGCCGCTGAAACGCCGCATGGATAGGCTGTTCCGATGCCGCATTGGAGCCATGAACCGCCCGGCTACGTGTGCCCTTTCTGCGAATTCCTGGCCGGTCGCGATCGGGTCAACGACCAGCGCGACGTCGTCCTGAAATCCGATCGGGCGACCGCTTTCGTGGCCCCCCGGTGGTGGCCGAACAATCCAGGACACGTCCTCGTCATCCCGAACGAGCATTACGAGAACCTCTACGATCTTCCGGCGGAGTTCGGTCACGCGGTCCACGACGCCGTCCGGGAGATCGCGATCGCCCTGCGGACGGCGTACGGGTGCGCCGGGGTCTCGACGCGGCAGCACAACGAACCCGCGGGCCACCAGGACGTCTGGCATCTGCACGTGCACGTCTTCCCGCGCTTTGACGGCGACGACCTCTATCGCAGCCGGGCCCTGCCCGGGTTCGTGCCGCAGACCGAACGCGAGCCGTACGCCCGGCTCCTGCTGGATTACTTCGCCGGGCGAGTCGAGTCGCGTACCCAGGCGAGATAGGACGCCGCGCCGTCCACGACCGGCAGGCAGACGATCTCCGGAACGTCGTAGCTGTGCATGCCGCGCAGGTGGTCGCTGAGTTCGGGCCCACGCTCGACGGTCGTCTTGAACTCGACGCGCCACTCGCGGGCCTCGTCCACCCCGCCGTTCCACCAGTACACGCTGGTGATCGGCCCGTGCACCTGGGCGCACGCCGCCAGCCGCGCACTGACCGCGGACCGGGCGAGTTCGTGCGCGCCGTCCGCGGAGTCTGTCGTGGTCACCACGATGACGATGTCAGTCTGCACACCGCGCACGGTAACCCCTGGCGCACCACCCCGCCCTCCGCACCCTCCCACCTCTTTCCTGCAGATCACGGTTACGCATACCTCCCCGGGCCGATTTGGCATGCGTAACCGTGATCTGCAGGAGTCGGCAAGCCGCCGGGCGAGCGGGCTTAGCGGAGGCCGGCGAGGCGCAGCAGCGCCGCAGTGGCGGCGGCGGCCACGACGACCACGGCGAACGGCATACGCCGCCAGGCCAGGAGTGCGCCGACGGCCACCCCGGCCGGTCGGGCGACGCCGAGCGCGAGATGCCCGGCGTCGGTGAACACGGCGGTCGCCACCAACGCGGCGAGCAGCGTCGTCGCCGCCACCGGCAGCAGGTCGCGCAGCCAGTCCGGGAGGGTGAGGCGGCCGCGGAGCAGGACACCGGACAGCCGGATGGCGTACGTGCCGACGGCCAGGACCAGGAGAACCACGACGTATTTCATTCCGATGCCCCCTGGAGCGAGAAGCGGCGGACGATTCCGGCCGCGACGCCGAGCAGTGCGGCGAGCACCGGGAGCCCGGCGGGCAGCAGCGGCGTCGCCGCGACCGCGATGACGGCCCCGATCGCCGCGCACGTCCGGGTCGTCCGGTCGCGCATCGCGGGCAGGATCAGGGCGAGCAGACCGGCTGGGAAGGCCGCGTCGAGGCCGTAGACGTTCGGGTCGCCGACCGCGCCGCCGACGAGGACTCCGGCGATGACGCCGAGGTTCCAGGTGACGAACAGGGTCGAGCCGACCAGCCAATACGCCTGCCGCCGCCGGTGCTCGTCGTCCTGGGCCAGGGCGAAGGCGGTGTTCTCGTCGATCAGCACGTGCGCGCCGAGCAACTTCAGCGGCAGCCGGTCGCTGATGGCCCCGCCGATCGCCAGGCCGAACGGCAGGTGCCGGACGTTGACCAGCAGCCCGCCGAGGATCGCGGCGACCGGGTTCCCGGCCGCGAGCATGCCGACGGCGAGGAACTGCGACCCGCCCGCGAAGATCAGCAGTGACATCGCGGTGGGCAGCCATTTCGGCATTCCCTCGGCGACGCTGATCGCGCCGAAGGAGATGCCGATCATCGCGGCGGCCGCCCCGATCGCGAGCGCGTCCCGGAGCAGGCCGCGATCGAGGGGCGTTCGATCTGGCGTACGCATGTTTAGAATATCGAACACGCGACCACTGTTCGTCAAATCGAACGATACGACCTATGGAGCGAACATGACCGACGGGCCACCGCTCGACGTCATCGCCGCCGCGCTCCGGCGCGAACGGGACCGGCTCGGCCTCAGCCTGAGCGAAGTCGCGAAACGGGCCGGGGTCGCCAAGTCGACGCTCTCCCAGCTGGAGTCCGGCCAGGGCAACCCGAGCGTGGAAACGCTCTGGTCATTGGCGGTCGCGTTGGAGGTGCCGTTCAGCCGCCTCATCGAACCCGGCCCCACCGGCGTACGCGTCGTGCGGCGAGGCGAAGGGGTGGCGTACCCGAGCAGCCAGGCGGACTTCACCGGCACCCTGCTCAGCTCCGGCCCCCGGCACGTGACCCGGGACATCTACGTCCTGCACGTCGAGCCCGGTGCGGAACGGCATGCCGAGGCACACATCCCGGGAACGGTCGAACACATGGTGGTCTGCGGCGGCCGGCTGCGTACCGGACCGGAGGAGAACCTGGTCGACCTCGGACCCGGCGACTACGCGTCCTTCCCCGGCGACGCCGACCACGGCTACGAGGCCCTGGAACCAGGCACCTGGGCGGTGCTCGTCATGGAGCACCGGTAGCCCGCGGCTACCCGGCGAGCACCTCGGAGACCGGCCGGATCTGGACCTTGAGCAACGCCGCCGCGCGCGACGAGTCGAGTTTGACGTCCAGCGGCCCGGCGCTGGGCACCCGCGTGGCCTTGCCCGTCGGCACCAGCCTCGGCGACAGCCCGTGCCGCAGCGCGATCAGCTTGCCGAGCTGCGCCCGGCTCACCGCCTGCGGCCCGGCGACGTTGAGCACCCCGGCGTAGTCGTTGCCGACCAGCTCCAGCAACGCCGCCGCCAGCTCGGCGCCGTCGATCGGGCACCGCACCTGGTCGGTGAACAGCCGGCCCTCGGATCGCCGATGGATCAGGTCGAGCGCCAGCCGGACCTGCGGCGACGTCTCGTCCCCCAGGATCAGCGAGGTACGCACGATCGCCGCCGACGGGTCGATCGCCGCGACCGCCGTCTCCGCCGCCGCCTTCGCCGCGCCGTACGGGGTGATCGGGCTCGGGTCGTCGTCCTCCGTATACGCCTCCGGCCGCCCCGCGTGCAGGGCGTCACTGGACACGTGGACCAGCCGCGCCCCGACGGCGGCCGCCGCGGTCGCGACGTGGGCCGCGCCCGTCGCGGTCGGCCCCCACGACCAGCGGTCGTAACACGTGTTGATCACCGCGTCCGGGCGTACCAGCTGGACGAGAGTGTGGACCGCGAACGGCTCCCGCACGTCGAGGCGGGACCAGTCGTGCAGCTCGCTGGGTCTTTCTGGGCGGGCGTGCGTGCCGATGACCTCGACGCCGGCGGCCAGCGCGAGACGGGCCACCTCGCTCCCGAGGTGGCCCGACGCTCCGATGACCAGCAGCCTCACGCGGCGGGCGCCTTCGGCTTGAAGTCCACCCCCGCCTCGGCGCGCTGCTGCGCGGTGATGGGCGTGGGCGCGCCGGTCAGCGGGTCGTAACCGTTGCCGGTCTTGGGGAACGCGATGACCTCGCGGATCGAGTCCGCGCCCGCGAGCAGCATGCAGACGCGGTCCCAGCCCAGCGCGATGCCACCGTGCGGCGGCGGGCCGTACGCGAAAGCGTCGAGCAGGAAGCCGAACTTGTCGCGCTGCTCCTGCCCGGAGATGCCGAGCAAAGTGAACACGCGTTCCTGCACGTCGCTGCGGTGGATACGGATCGAGCCGCCGCCGATCTCGTTGCCGTTGCAGACGATGTCGTACGCGTACGCCAGCGCGTGCTCGGGGTCGTCGTCGAACTTGTCGATCCACTCGGCGTTCGGCGAGGTGAACGGGTGGTGCAGCGCGGTCCAGCCGATCTGGATGGTGTCGTCTTTGTCGTCGTAGACCGGCTCGAACATCGGCGCGTCGACGATCCAGCAGAACGCCCAGGCATCCGGGTCGATCAGGTTGGCCCGCTTGCCGATCTCCAGCCGGGCCGCGCCCAGAAGTTCTTGCGTACGCCGCTTCTCGCCGGCGCCGAAGAACACCGCGTCGCCCGGCTTCGCGCCGACGGCGTCGGCCAGCCCGGCCAGGTGCGCCTCGGACAGGTTCTTCGCGACCGGACCCTTCGGCTCGCCGGTCTCGGCGTCGAGCAGCAGGTACGCCAAGCCCTTCGCACCACGCGACTTGGCCCAGTCCTGCCAGCCGTCGAGTTCCTTGCGCGTCTGGCTCGCCCCACCGGGCATGACGACCGCACCCACGTACGCGGCCTGGAACACCCGGAACTCGGTGCCCTGGAAGTAGCCGGTGAGATCGGTCAGCTCGCTGCCGAACCGCAGGTCGGGCTTGTCGGAGCCGTAGCGGTCCATCGCCTCGCCGAACGGGATGCGCCGGATCGGGGTCGGGATGTCATAGCCGGCCAGCTCGCTCCACAGCTTCGTCACCACCGCCTCGGCGAGGTCGATGACGTCGTCCTGGGTCACGAACGACATCTCGATGTCGAGCTGGGTGAACTCCGGCTGCCGGTCGGCCCGGAAGTCCTCGTCGCGGTAGCAGCGGGCGATCTGGTAGTAGCGCTCCATCCCGGCCACCATCAGCAGCTGCTTGAACAGCTGAGGCGACTGCGGCAGCGCGTACCAGGAGCCGGGCTGCAGGCGTACCGGGACCAGGAAGTCGCGCGCGCCCTCGGGAGTGGACCGGGTCAGCGTCGGCGTCTCGATCTCGTGGAAGTCCCGGGCGTGCAGGATCTCCCGGGCGATCTGGTTGGCCCGCGACCGCAGCTTCATGGCCTTCGCCGGGCCGGGCCGCCGCAGGTCGAGGTAGCGGTGCCGGATCCGGATGTCGTCGTTGGCCTCGACGTGGTCGTCGATCGGGAACGGCAGCGGCGCGGCGGTCGACAGCACCTCCAGGTCGCTGACGATCACCTCGATGGCGCCGGTGGGCAGGTCCGGGTTCTCGTTGCCGGCCGGGCGCTCGCTCACCGTGCCGGTGACCTTCACGCAGAACTCGTTGCGCAGCGCGTGCGCCTGCTCCGACCCGGCTTCGCCGGGGCGGAGCACCACCTGGGCGATGCCCGAGTCGTCGCGCAGGTCGATGAAGGTCACCCCGCCGTGATCACGGCGCCGGGCCACCCAGCCCGCGAGCGTCACCACCTCACCGACGTGCGTCGGGCGCAGGGTGCCGGCGTTATGGGTGCGGATCACGGTGGCTCCTTCACGGACTGCAACAGCTGCCTTGTCATTCTTCCATCCAGCCGCGTCGGGTTCGTCCCGGGGAGTCGATAACCTGAAATCCACCGCAAGCTGCCCCGAACTCCGGCTTTGCCGCCTTTCCCGCCCGCCGGGGCGTCGTCTACGCGATCCTCACCCTCCCCGCCTCAGCGCTCCGCGCTCACCCGCAGACACGGTTACGCAGGTCTCCGGTGCGAGGAGAAGCCTGCGTAACCGTGATCTGCACGGAGTGGAGCGGACGGTCAGCGGGCGCCGGTCAGCACCTCCGCCGCCGCCCGACCGCACACCGGAGCCGAGCCGAAGGTGGCGACGTGCATCGAGCCGACCGGTTCGCCACCCGGCACGCCCATCTCGACCACGTACGCGTCCGGCCGCTCGGCCAACGCCGTACGCAGCGCCGTGGACAGCCAGTCGTGCCGGTGCGCGTCGCGGACGACCAGGACGAGCGGGCGGCCCGACGCCGCCTGCAGAGCCGCTGGGAGGCCGCCGTTGCGGGCGGCTGCCGCGTCGAGACGCTCCACTGTGGTCCCCGGCAGGATCTCGGCGAGCGGTCCCCCGACGCCCCACGGGGTCGCGGCGTCGACGGCGAGATTGACCGAGGTGGTGAACTCCACGACGTGAGCCGGCTTCATCAGCGGCTCCGCGGCCGCGGTCTTCCACGTGCGTACGGCGCGACGGGCCGCCTCCAGGCCCGGCTGTCCGCCGCCCGTGCGCCACCGGGCGGCGGCCTCCTGGCGGACGGTCGCCTGCGCCGCCGACCACGAGGCGAGGGCGGCGACGCGCCCGGCCGCCTCGGCGAGCCGTTGCTCGGATAGCGTTCCGTCGTGGACCGCCTGCACGAGCGCGTCCCGCAGGAGGATCGCGGTCGCCTCGTCAGCGGTCTCGCCGCCGACGCACACGGCGTCCACTCCGGCCGCGACCGCGCGTACGACGGCTCCGGCCAGCCCGTACTGCGCCTTGATCGGAGCCATCTCGATGCCGTCGGTGACGACCAGACCCGCGAAGCCCAGCTCGGTGCGGAGCAGGTCCATCACGGGCGCGCTCAACGTCGCGGGCACCGCGGGGTCCAGGGCCGGGAGCAGGACGTGCGCCGTCATGATGGACTGCGTACCGGCCTCGATGGCGGCCCGAAAGGGGGCCAGCTCCAGGCGAGCCAGCCGCTCGCGGTCGGCGTGCACGATCGGCAGGCCGTGGTGGGAGTCCACATCGGTGTCCCCGTGCCCCGGGAAGTGCTTGGCGCAGGCGGCCACCCCGCTGGACTGCAGCCCGCGTACCCAGGCGGCGGTGTGGCGGGAGACCAGATCCGGGTCGGTGCCGAACGAGCGCACCCCGATCACGGGGTTGTCCGGATTGTTGTTGACGTCCGCGGTGGGCGCGTAGTTCAACGTGATCCCGGCGGCGGCGAGCTGATCGCCGATGTCGGCCGCGACGGACGCCGTCAGCTCCGGGTCGTCGGCCGCGCCCAGCGCGTGATTGCCCGGCCGTGTGCTGCCGCTGCCGATCTCTATCCGCGTGACGTCGCCGGACTCCTCGTCGAGGGCGATCACTACGGCGGGATTGTGTGCGCGCAACGCGGCGCTGAGGGCGGCGAGCTGGTCGAGGTCGACGATGTTGCGCCCGAACAGCGCCACACCGCCGAGACCCTCGTCCAGCCGCCGCCTCAGCCATTCCGGCGGCGTCACACCGACGAACCCGGGCTGAAGCACCCCGTCCGCCCAGATACGAACCTGGTCTGCCATGCAAGGCAGACTAATCTTTAGGTTTCTTTATTGTAAGTAGGCTGCCGTCATACGATCGGTCCGGAAACCGTCGGATACCGATCCTCCGCGGGCGGGTTCCAGGTCAGCGCTTCGGCCGCGATCTGGTCCCCGGAGCGGATGTCCTTCACGGAGTCGCCGTCCGGCCCGCTGAACCAGACGAACGGAATGCCCCGCCGCTCGGCGTACCGGATCTGCTTGCCGAACTTGGCCGCGGACGGCGACACCTCCACCGCGATGCCGCGGGCCCGCAGCGAGGCCGCGGTCCGCATGGCCGCGGCCCGGTCCTCGTCCGCCGTCAACGCGATCAGCACACACGTCGGTACGCCACGCGAAGCGCTGAGCGCGTTCTTTCCGAAGAGGACACCGAGCAGCCGGGACAGCCCGATGGAGATGCCCACCCCGGGGTAGCGCTCGTCGCCGGAGCTGGCCAGGTTGTCGTAGCGGCCGCCGGAGCAGACCGAGCCGATGCTCTCGTAGCCGGCCAGCTGGGTCTCGTAGACCGTGCCGGTGTAGTAGTCGAGTCCGCGCGCGATCTTCAGCTCGGCCCGGCACAGGCCGGGCGAGTGCGCGGCGGCTGTCTCGACCACCGCGACCAGTTCGGCCAGGCCCTCGTCCAGCAGCGGATCGGTGACCCCGAGCTTGAGCACCTGCTCGGCGAACGAGCCGTCCTCGGCGGAGATCTCGGCCAGCGCGAGGCAGGCGCTCGCCTGCGCCTCGCTGACTCCCCCAGCGACAAGTTCCTTCAGTACGCCCTTCGGCCCGATCTTGTCGAGCTTGTCGACGATCCGCATGGTCTCCATCGGGTCGGCGAGCCCGAGACCCCGGTAGAAGCCCTCCAGGATCTTGCGGTTGTTCACCTGGATGGTCGCCTTGGGCAGCGGCAGCTCGGCGAAGACGTCCCCGATCACCAGCGGGATCTCGGCCTCGTAGTGGGCCGGCAGGGTGTCGCGGTCGACGATGTCGATGTCGCACTGGTAGAACTCGCGATACCGGCCCTCCTGCGGACGTTCGCCTCGCCAGACCTTCTGGATCTGGTAGCGGCGGAACGGAAACTGGAGCTTGCCCGCGTTCTCCAGCACGTAACGGGCGAACGGGACGGTCAGGTCGAAGTGCAGCCCCAGCTGGGCGTCGCCGGCGCCCCGCGGCTCCTCGGCGTCGGCCTGCAGCCTGCGCAGCAGGTAGACCTCCTTGGAGGTCTCGCCCTTGCTGAGCAGGGTCTCCAGCGGCTCGACCGCGCGGGTCTCGAGGGACGCGAAGCCGTGCAGCTCGAAGACGCGCCGGATGCGGTCCAGGAAGTGCTGCTCGACGACTCGGTTGGCCGGCGACCACTCGGGGAAGCCGGACAGCGGCGTGATCTTGCTCATTTCTCGCAAAGCTCCTGTCGAAGTCTTAGAAGCCGCGTTTCGGCGCGCTCAGACCGGCATCCCGGAGGTAGGGATTGGTGGCGCGCTCGCGGCCGATGGTCGTGGCGGGGCCGTGGCCGGGCAGCACAACTGTGGCGTCGTCGAGCGGCAGGACCTTCTCCCGCAGGCTCGCCCGCATCTGCTCCATGCTGCCGCCCGGCAGGTCGGTGCGTCCGATCGAGCCGGCGAACAGCACGTCACCGCTGAAGCACACGGGTTCGTCCGCTGCGTCGATGGCGCGCTCTGCGGGGATCGCGAGGCGATCTCCTCGAGCCAGCGCCGGCGTCCGGAACATCACCGACCCGCCGGTATGGCCGGGAGCGTGGTCGACGGCGATCTCCAAGCCGGCGATCTTGAGCAGCTGGCCGTCGGCCAGTTCGGCCACGTCGTCGGGCTCGCTCCAGGGCAGCCCGCCCAGCAGTTTGTTCACGTCCATCGAATTCAGGGCCTTGCCCGGGTCCTCGAGCATGTAGCGGTCGTCCGAGTGCAGGTACGCCGGAACGCCCTTGGCGCCGCAGACCGGCGTCACCGAGAAGGTGTGGTCGAGGTGCCCGTGGGTCAGCAGAACCGCCACCGGGCGCAGCCGATGCTCGGCGAGAAGATCGTCGAGCCGGTCGACCACGCCGATGCCGGGGTCGATGACGACGCACTCCTCGCCGGGGCCAGGAGCCACGACGTAACAGTTGGTGCCGAAGACGTCCGACGGGAAACCCGCGACGAGCACTGGCTCCACCTTTCTACACTCAGCCGTTTGTCCAGAGCCTATCTGGCACGACACAGCGACTTTCCGTACACTCGCACGGACTGTGCGGGACGTGGCGTGGCACACTCCGGTACGAAACCGCTGATTCACCCTGAAATTGGTCCACCCCGACAACGGCGTAGAGACAGGGAGGGGAGCTCTCGTGGCTTCCAGCAAGACCCGTGCGCGGAAACTGGCCCGCGCCAAGCTCAACCGGCAACTCGCCCGCGAAGCCGAGTCGCAGCGGCGCGGTCGCCAGGTCCGGGCCGGTGTAGCCGTGGGTCTCGCCGTACTCCTCGTCGGTGTCGGAACCGCTTGGCTGCTCGGCGCGTTCGACAAGGACAAGACCCCGGCCGCCCAGACCCAGTGTGAGTGGACCAAGCAGGACACCTCCGCCAACGCCGATCTGGTGGACAAGGGCGTGCCGACGACCTCCGGGCTGCCCGACACCGGCACCGGCACGATGACTATGGCGCTGGGCACGGGCACGGTCACGGCGGCGCTGGACCGGGCCGGGGCGACCTGCGGCTCGGCGAGCCTGCGATACCTCGCCGACCAGAACTTCTTCAACGGCACCGCCTGCCACGCGCTGACCCACACCGACGCCGAGGGGTACGCCCTCGCCTGCGGCGACCCGTCCGGCAAGGGCACCGGCGGGGCGGCGTACACGTTCTTCTCGGAGCAGCCGGCCCCGGACGCCACCGCGAGCGCGGCCCCGTCCGCTGCCGCCAGCGCCTCCGCCGCGCCCGCCTCCCTGCGCTTCTACCAGGCCGGGACCGTTGTGATGGAGCCGGCCGTCAGCGGCAGCCAGTTCCGGATCTTCTACAAGGACTCGACGGTCGACTCCGCGGTGCACAACTACTCCGTGGTCGGTCAGGTCAGCTCCGGGCTGAACGTGATCGAGGCCATCGCCAAGGCCGGGACCGTCGCCAACGACTCCGGCGCCGACGTGAAGCCCAAGACCGAGGTCAAGATCCAGACGCTGACGGTGGCCGACACCCAGCCGACCACCGAGCCCACCGGCTCGGCCGCGCCGACCCAGTCGGCGGCGCCGACCGGCTCCGCGTCGCCGTCCGCGACCGCCAGCTAGCCTTTTACCAGCGAGAATCCACCCGACCCGCACGGAGGAAAGTCCCATGACGTCCACGAGGGAGCGCCAGCGCGCGGCGGCCCGCGCTCGGCTGGAGCGCGAGATGACCACCCGCGCCGAGGGAGCCCGCAAGCGCCGGCAGCGCAACGCGTACATCGGAGCGGGTCTGGCGGTGCTGATTCTCATCGGCGGCGGCACCTGGCTGGGCGTCAGCGTGTTTGGCAAAGACAAGAAGAGCAACACTCCGGCGGCGGCCCCGTCCGGGTGCCAGTGGCTGCCCGACACCGACTCGGCGTCGAACCCGAACCTCAAGGAGGTCGGTACGCCGGCCACCGACGTGCCGAAGTCGGGCAAGCAGCTGCTGACGCTGAACACCACGCAGGGCAAGATCGAGATCGAGATGAACGTGACCGACGCGCCGTGCACCACGGCCGCGATCGCTTACCTGACCGGTCAGAAGTTCTTCGACAACAGCAAGTGCCACCGGATGGTGACTGAAGGCTTCAAGATCCTCCAGTGCGGTGACCCGTCCGCCACCGGCTCCGGCGGCCCGACCTTCAAGTACGCCGAGGAGAACCTGCCGACCGGCCAGAACCCGGCGTACGAGCGCGGTGTCGTCGCGATGGCGAAGACGCAGAGCCCCAGCTCGACCGGCAGCCAGTTCTTCCTGGTCGACGCGGACATCCCGCTGTCGGACGGGCAGACCACGCAGGGTCTGACCGCCGACTACACGGTGCTCGGCAAGATCGTCACCGGCCTCGACGTCCTGGACAAGGTCATCAAGGCCGGCGCGGTCGGCGAGGACGGCAAGACGGCGGCCGGCGACGGCAAGCCGAAGCTGGAAGTGAAGATCACCTCGGCGACGGTCGGCGCGGTCCAGGCCTCCTGACGCACAGCGAAAGGGCCGCCCTCCTGAAGGAGGGCGGCCCTTTCGCTGTGCTGAGACGGATCAGGCGCCCGAGGTGACCCGGTACGCATCGAAGACCCCATCGACCTTGCGGACGGCGTTCAGCAGGTGGCCCAGGTGCTTCGGGTCGGCCATCTCGAAGCTGAACCGGCTGACCGCCACCCGGTCCCGGGTGGTGGTGACCACGGCGGAGAGGATGTTGACCCGCTCCTCCGACAGCGCCTTGGTGACGTCGGCGAGCAGCCGCTGCCGGTCCAGCGCCTCGACCTGGATCGCGACCAGGAACGTCGACCCCGCCCGCGGCTTCCAGGTGACCTGGACGATCCGCTCCGGCTGGGCCTGCAGATCCTCGGCGTTGGCGCAGTCGTTGCGGTGCACCGAAACCCCGCCGGACCGGGTGACGAAGCCGAAGACGTCGTCGCCGGGCACCGGGGTGCAGCAGCGGGCCAGTTTGATCCAGACGTCGCTGACGCCGACCACCACCACGCCCGGGTCCTGACTGGACTGACGGGCGCGCGACGGACGCGTGGGCACGGCCTGCTCGGCCATGTCCTCGATCGAGCCCTCTTCCCCACCGTACGAGGTCACCAGGCGCGCCACGATGGACTGCGCCGAGACCTGGCTCTCCCCGATCGCCGCGTACAACGAGGCGACGTCCGGCAGGTTCAGCTCGCGGGCGATCGCCATCAGGGCCTCGGCGGTGAGCATCCGCTTGAGCGGCAGACCCTCCCGGCGCAGCGACCGGTTGAGCTGCTCCTTGCCCTGCTCGATCGCCTCGTCCCGGCGCTCCTTCTTGAAGTACTGCCGGATCTTCGTCCGCGCCCGCGGCGACTTGACGAAGCCCAGCCAGTCCTGCGTCGGACCGGCCGTCTCCGACTTCGAGGTGAAGATCTCCACCACGTCGCCGTTGGACAGCACCGACTCCAGCGGCACCAGCTTGCTGTTGACCCGGGCGCCGATGCACCGGTGGCCGACGTCGGTGTGCACCGCGTACGCGAAGTCGACCGGGGTCGACCCGACCGGCAGCGCCCGCACGTCGCCCTTCGGCGTGAAGACGTAGACCTCCTGGCTCGACAGGTCGAACCGCAGCGCGTCGAGGAACTCCGACGGGTCGCTGGCCTCCCGCTGCCAGTCCAGCAGCTGCCGCAGCCAGGTCATCTCGTCGATGTGGGCCGGCGGGCCGACGATCGTCGCGGCCTTGTTCTCCTTGTACTTCCAGTGCGCGGCGATGCCGTACTCCGCGGTGCGGTGCATCGCGTTGGTCCGGATCTGCATCTCCACCGGCTTGCCGGTGGGACCGATGACCGTCGTGTGCAGCGACTGGTACATGTTGAACTTCGGCATCGCGATGTAGTCCTTGAACCGGCCCGGCACAGGCTGCCAGTTCGCGTGGATCACGCCGAGCGCCGCGTAGCAGTCGCGCACCGTCTCGACCAGGATGCGGACGCCGACCAGGTCGTAGATGTCGTTGAAGTCGCGCCCCCGGACGATCATCTTCTGATACACCGAGTAGAGGTGCTTCGGCCGCCCGGTGACCTCCGCCTTGATCTTCGATGTCCGCAGGTCGCCCTGCACCTTGTTGGTGACCTGCCGCAGCAGCGCCTCCCGCTGCGGCTGGTGCTCGTCGATCAGGCGCTTGATCTCGTGGAACCGCTTCGGGAACAGCTGCTCGAAGGCGAGATCCTCCAGCTCCCACTTGATCGTGTTCATGCCGAGCCGGTGCGCCAGCGGCGCCAGGATCTCCAGCGTCTCCTTCGCCTTCTGCTCACGCTTGGGCGCGGGCAGGAAGTTGAGCGTACGCATGTTGTGCAGCCGGTCGGCAAGCTTGATCACCAGCACCCGCGGGTCCTTGGCGGTGGCCACGACCATCTTGCGGATCGTCTCCGCCTTCGCCGCGTCGCCCAGCTTGACCTTGTCGAGCTTGGTGACCCCGTCGACCAGCAGCGCCACGCTCTCGCCGAAGTCGGCGCGCACCTGGTCCAGCGTGTAGGCGGTGTCCTCGATCGTGTCGTGCAGCAGCGCCGCGACCAGGGTCGTGGTGTCCATGCCGAGCCCGGCCAGCACCCCCGCGACCGCCAGCGGGTGCGTGATGTAGGGATCGCCGGACTTGCGGTACTGCCCGCTGTGCCACCGGTCGGCCGTCTCGTACGCCTGCTGCAGCAGCCGGATGTCCGCCTTCGGATGCCACTTGCGGTGCTCCGAGATCAGCGGCGCCAGCTCCTCCGCCACCAGCGTCGACTGCCAGGGCGCGTTGAATCGCGACAGGCGGGCGCGTACGCGCCGACCTGACGGGGTCCCGGTGAGAATGCTCATCGGGTTCGTCTGCGTCGCCGGGGCGCCCTCAACGGGCTCGAGAGCGCTCTGCGCCTCCTCGCCCGGCGGCACGGTCGCCGTCCGGCCGGACGCGCCCGCACGGTGCAGGGGGAGGACGTTGTCCTTCTCACCACCCTGCTCCGGAGCCCTCACGGCGTCGACTGGATCCATGGACACCAGGCCGCTCCTCACACCTCGTCAGGCGCCGCCGCCACTCGACGATCCCCTCGCGAGGAAACCATCTTACCCAGCGGACGGACCACTAACAGGTGTCAGAACACCCGGGCGGCCCTCGGCAATCCCTGCGACGGACGTCACACTGTCCAAAGGGCGTGCACCGACCGCCCCGGCAGGCGCTTGCGCCCCTCCAGGAACGCCAGCTCCATCAGCACCGTGAAGCCGACGACCACGCCACCGGCCCGCTCGACCAGATCCAGCGTCGCCTCCGCCGTCCCACCGGTGGCCAGCACGTCGTCGACGACGAGGACGCGCTGACCGGCTACGAAGGCCCCCTCGGAGACCTCCAGGACGGCCTGGCCGTATTCGAGGTCGTAGGCGGCCGAATGAGCCACCCGGGGCAGCTTGCCGGCCTTCCGGACGGCCACCACGCCCACCCGCGCGGCGTACGCGACGGCGGCGGCGATCACGAAGCCCCGGGCCTCCACGCCGACCACGGTGTCGAACGCGAGCGTGCCGTCGGCGTCCGTGTAGTGCTCGACGATCGAGTCGATCACCGCGTGGAACGTCTCCCCGTCGGCGAACAACGGCGTGAGGTCCTTGAACTGGATCCCCGGCTTCGGGAAGTCGGCCACGTTCACCACGCCGCCGGCGACCAGCGCCGCCGTCTCGGGGCCGTTGTCGCCCTGGTGTTCCACGATCTCCGTCACGGGCTCCACTCTAGGGGGTGACCAGGAAGCGGCGAACGCCCACCTTGCCAGCCGGCCAGGTGGGCGTTCGCGGATGAGGCTGCGCTTAGCGGCGCTTGGGCGCTCCCGGACGGACGGCCTTACCGCCGCCGCTGCCCGACTTGCCCCCGGCGGGCTTGCGACCGGCCGGACGGGCGCCCGGACGCGGTGCGGCGGTGCCGCCGCCCGTGGTGGCCAGCTCCGGCTCCGGGGCGGCCTGGGTAGGCGTGCCGGCGGCGGCCTTGCCCGCGCCGCTCGCCCGGCGGGCCAGCACCCGCTGCGTGTGCGTGGCGATCTTCGGCTCGAACTCCTTCAGCGTCACCAGGACCGGCGTCGCGAAGAAGATCGACGAGTACACCGCTGTGCCCATACCGATGAACAGCACCAGGCCGAGGTCCTTCAGGGTGCCCGCGCCGAGCAGGCCCGCCCCGATGAACAGCAGACCGCCGACGGGCAGCAACGCGACCAGACCGGTGTTGATCGACCGCATCAGGGTCTGGTTGACGGCCAGGTTCGCCGCCTCGGCGTACGTCTGGGTGCTGCTACCGGTGATCGACCGGGTGTTCTCCTGGACCTTGTCGAACACCACGACGACGTCGTAGAGCGCGAAGCCCAGGATGGTGAGGAAGCCGATCACGGTCGACGGCGAGATCTCGAACCCGACCAGCGAGTAGACCGCGGCCGCCGCGAGCAGGTCGAACGCCAATGACGCCAGAGCCGCCACCGCCATCCGCCACTCGAACCGGATGATCAGGAAGACGGTCACCAGCGCGAGGAAGATCGCGAGGCTGAACAACGCCTTCTCAGTGACCTGCTTGCCCCAGGCACCCGACACGACGTCGTAGGAGATGACGTCCGAGGAAATGCCCAGCTGCTGGGCCACCGCCGCCTTCACCTGGTTGGCCTGGTCGCTCGAGATCGGCGTCGTCCTGATCTTGTAGGACGGCTGGCTTCCGCCGAGGTGCTGGCTGGTCCCGACCGCCGCCTCGGAGTCGACCTTGACGATCTGCGCGCCGACGGCGTCCTGGACCTGTTCGATGGTCCCCGCCGAGGCGGGGACGGTGAACTCGGTGCCGCCCTTGAACTCGATGCCGGCGGTGAAGCCGCGCGCGAAGAAGCTTCCCAGCGCGATCAAGAGCACGACGCCGACGACGCCGAACCAGACCTTGCGCTTACCGATGATGTTGAGGCCGGCCTCACCGCGGTAGAGGCGAGTCGCAAGTCCCGACTTGCTCATGTCAGGCCTCCTTGGCCCGGTAGCGACGCGGCTCGTCGGCCTCGTCTTCGTTGGCCTGATGCAGGACCCGGCCGAGACCGCTGACGCGTGGCGACATGAACGCCTTGGTGCGGGCGAACATCTCCATCATCGGGTGCCGGAAGAGGAACACCACCACGAGGTCGAGCACGGTCGACAAGCCCAGCGCGAACGCGAAGCCCTTCACCGCGCCGGCCGAGAAGAGGTAGAGGACCACCGCGGCCATGACCGTCACCGTGTTGGCGGTGATGATCGTCCGCCGGGCGCGGACCCAGGCTCGCTGCACCGCGCTGCGCGGCGCTCTACCTTCCCGGATCTCGTCTTTCAGTCGTTCGAAGTAGATGACGAACGAGTCGGCCGCGACACCTAGTGAGACGACGAAACCGGCCATGCCCGCGAGGGTCAGCGTGAAGCCCATCGTCCGGCCGAGCCAGACCAGCGCACCGAAGGTGAGCAGACCGGACAGGACCAGCGAGAGGAAGATGACCGAGCCGAGCAGGCGGTAGTAGAAGAACGCGTAGACGATGACCAGCAGCATGCCGAGGCCGGCCGCCAGCAGACCCGCCTTCAGCTGGGCCTGGCCGAGCGTCGCGGTGACGTGCACCGCCTCGTCGGCCTTGAAGGTCACCGGCAGCGCGCCGTAGTTGAGCTTGTTCGCCAGGTCCGAGGCGGTGTCGGAGGTGAAGCTGCCGCTGATGGTCGAGTCGCTGGTGAGCACCTCGCGGATCTCCGGGGCGGAGATCACCTCGTTGTCGAGGACCACGGCCACGAGGCAGTTGCCCTGGTCGCCCTTGATCTCACAGGTGGTGCCGGTCTTGTTGACCGCCTCCTTGGTGAGGTTGGTCCACTTGTCCTGGCCGTTGCCCTTGAACTTCAGGCTGACGACCCACTCGGCCTGCTGCCCGTTCGGCGGCACGGCCTGCGCGCTGCCGATGTCGGTGCCGGCGACCTTGGCGACGTCCAGCAGGTACTTGCCGGTGCTCTCGCAGGCGACGACCTGGGAGTTCGCGTCGCTGATCGAGCCGACCGGGCGCTTGCCGAGCTGCTCGCAGCCGACCTGCGGGACGTTGAACTGGATCTTCGCCGGGAGGACGGCGACCTCGTTGGCCGTCAGGTCGGCGAACTTCGAGAACTGGAGGGCCGCGGTCGGATCGGTGGACACGTCGACCGGCGCGGTCAACGCTTCGGCCGCCTTGTAGGTGGTGTCGCCGATCTTCTTCTTGACCTCGTCCAGCGTCGCGGTCTGCTCCTGGGTCAGCGCCTTGGCGGTGGGCGTCGGGCTGGCCGCCGCGGACGGAGACGTGGAAGCGGACGCGCTCGGCGTCGCGCTCGCGGCCGCGCCGCCGCCCTGGCCGCTGGCCGTCGCGGACGGCTTCGCCGAAGCCGACGCCGACGGGCTCGCCGAGGTGGACGCGGAGGCCGACGGGCTCGGGCTGGCCGTGGCCGCCGCGAGAGCGCCGCTGTTGTCCTGCACCGAGTTGAGGACCTTGCGGAAGAACATCTGCGCGGGCTGGCCGACGTCTTCGAGATCGGCCGTCTTGCTGCCCGGGATGGAGACCACGATGTTCTTGTCGCCTTCGGTGACGACCTCGGCCTCGGCGACACCCGTACCGTTCACCCGGTCCTCGATGATCTGCCGGGCCTGCTCCATCTCCTTGGCGGACGGCGTCTTGCCCTGGGCTACCAGGGTCATCCGCATGCCGCCGACCAGGTCCAGGCCGAGCCGCGGGTGCAGGCGGTCGGTGAAGCTGCCACTGGCGCCGGAGGTGAAGAAGACAAGCAGATAGAGGACGACGAAGAGACCGGCGAGGACGGCTAGCTGCCGCCCTGGCTTCATCTGTCCTTGAGGTGGTGCCACGGCCTCGGGTCTCCTTGCATGGGGAACGGGTGGGGAGGGTGGACCCGGCACCGGATCAGCGGCGCCGGGGTGGGTCTAGGACTAGCGGCCCTGCTCGATGACCTGCGGGGTCTCGTCGGCGGTCTCCGACTCCGTGGTCTCCTCGGCGGTGGGAGCCTTGATGACCCGGCCGATGGCGGCGCGCTCGTAGGTCGCGTTCACGCCCGGCGCGATCTCCAGCAGCACGGTGTTGTTCTCGTCGTCGATGCCCGCGACGGTGGCGTGCAGGCCCACGACGGTTACCACCTCGTCGCCGACCGCGACGTTGCGCTGCAGCTCCATGGCCTCCTTGCGCCGCTTGCTCTGCGGGCGGATGATCATGAAGTACATCAGGGCGGCCATGAGGCCGAAGAAAAGCAGCGTGGGCAGCGCACTGCCGCCCGAATTGCCTGCCGCGTAGAACACGGTTTCTGACCTTCCGTTTCAGCCCACCCCGGGTGACCGGGGCAGGCGAAGAATGTCCGTTCGGACCGCGCGAAGTCTAGTCGCTGGACCGCCGATCGCCACACCCCCTGTGGCGATCACATTACGATCACGGCAATTATTCGGCTTCGTCTGCGGAACTGAACAGGTCCGGCGCCCCGGCGGCGCCGCCGGAAAACATACCATTCCCGGCTGTTTGTCCAGGGAGTTGCGTGCCCGTCTGCCCCGGAAAGGCACTGTTCGGCGGCGTACGGCCGAGGTGCTGCCAGGCCGCCGGAGTGGCCACCCGGCCCCGGGGCGTACGCGCGAGCAGGCCGGCCCGGACGAGAAAGGGTTCACAGACCTCGGCGACGGTCTCGGGCTGCTCCCCCACCGCGACGGCGAGCGTGGACAGCCCGACGGGTCCGCCGCCGAACGTCTCGACCAGCGCCGCCAGCACCGCCTTGTCCAGCCGGTCGAGGCCGAGGTCGTCGACGTCGTAGACACGCAGCGCGGCCCGGGCCGCGTCCAGCGTCACCACGCCGTCGGCCCGCAACTCGGCATAGTCGCGTACGCGGCGCAGCAGCCGGTTGGCGATCCGGGGCGTCCCCCGCGACCGCCCGGCGATCTCCTCGACGCCCTCCCCGGTCACCGGTACGCCGAGGATCCGGGCGGATCGGTGCAGCAACGCGGTCAACTCGGTGCCGTTGTAGAACTCCAGATGCCCGACGAAACCGAACCGATCGCGCATCGGGCCGGTCAGCAACCCGGCCCGGGTCGTCGCCCCGACCAGGGTGAACGGCTCGACGTCCAGCGGAATGGCGGTCGCGCCCGGCCCCTTGCCGACGATGACGTCGACCCGGAAGTCCTCCATCGCCGAGTAGAGCAGCTCCTCGGCCGGCTTGGCGATCCGGTGAATCTCGTCGATGAACAGCACGTCGCCGGCGGCCAGGCTGGTCAGGATCGCGGCGAGGTCGCCGGACCGCTCGATGGCCGGGCCGCTGGTCATCCGCAGCCCGCCGCCCAGCTCAGCGGCGACGATCATGGCGAGCGTCGTCTTCCCCAGCCCGGGCGAGCCGGAGAACAGGATGTGATCCGGCGGCGAACCCCGGCGCAGCGCGCTGTGCAGCAGCACTTCCAGCTGCTCGCGTACGCGTTCCTGCGCGATGAACTCGCTCAGCCGCTTCGGGCGGACGGTCGCCTCGGCGTCGCGCTCCTCCGGGGAGGCGACCGCGCTCACGACGGATTCGCTCACCGGGTCCTACCCAGCAGCTTGATCGCCTGCTTCAACAGCACGGGCACGGGCGGCGTCGGGCCGTCCTCCAGCCCGGACGCGACGGTGCCGATCGCCTGGTCGGCCTGGCTCGCCGTCCAGCCCAGCCCGACCAGGCCCTGCCGGACCTGTTCCTGCCAGGGCATCTGCCGGGGCACGCCCTTCACCGAGGCGGCCGCGTCGACCGGGCCCACCTTGTCGCGCAGCTCCAGGATGATCCGCTCGGCGCCCTTCTTGCCGATCCCGGGCACCTTGGTCAACACGCCGACCTCGCCGTGCGCGATCGCCACGCGTACCGAATAAGGAGAATGGACCGACAACACCGCTTGGGCGACCCGCGGGCCGACCCCGCCCACGGTCTGCAGGAGTTCGAAGATCTCCCGCTCCTCGTCGTCGACGAAGCCGTAAAGAGTGAGCGCGTCCTCGCGGACGATGAGCGTCGTGGACAGCCGCGCGTCATGGCCGACCCGCAGGGTGGCCAGCGTGTTCGGGGTGCAGTGCACGGCCAGGCCGACTCCGCCGACCTCGACCACCGTGGTGTCCGCGCCGACCCAGGCGACCTTGCCCGCCACGCTCGCGATCATCGACCCCTCCGATACTGCTGCAACGCCGCCGCGACCTTGTCCCGCGTGCCACCGCGCCACACGTGGCAGATCGCCAGGGCCAGCGCGTCGGCCGCGTCCGCCGGCCGCGGCGGGGCGTCCAGCCGCAGCAGGCGGGTGACCATCGCGGTGACCTGAGCCTTGTCGGCCGTGCCGGAACCGGTCACCGCCGCCTTGACCTCGCTGGGAGTGTAGAGCGCGACCGGCAGCCCGGCACGGGCCGCCGCGAGGATCGCGACCGCGCCCGCCTGCGCGGTGCCCATCACGGTGCGCACGTTGTGCTGGCTGAAGACCCGCTCCACGGCCACGCCGTCCGGCTGGTGCAGGGCGATCAGCTCGGCCAGCCGGCCGTCCAACCGCAACAGACGGTGGGCCAGCTCCTCGTCCGGGTCGCTCTGCACCACCTCGTACGCGATCGGGGTGCACTGGCGCCCGGGGACGCCCTCGACGACGCCGACGCCGCACCGGGTGAGCCCGGGGTCGACTCCCAGTACGCGCAACCGAATCCACCCCTCCCCGCACACCTGTACGACACCCTATCGTCCGGCCCCGACAGGGTTCGCACGGCACGCCGCACACGAACCCCGCGTGGAGTGTGTGGCGTGGACACATGTGTTGCCCGGTCGCGCGCTCGTAATTTCTGCGCCATGACGATCGGGGAAACCGTGGGCCTGGACCTGTCGGGCAAGACCGCGCTGGTCACCGGGGCGGGCAGTGGCATCGGGCGGGCCTGTGCCCGGCGGCTGGCCGCGGCCGGGGCCCGGGTCCTGGTGGTGGATCGCGACCAGGACGCCGCTGAGTCCGTCGCGGCGGAGACGGGCGGCGCTTCGATCGTGGTGGACCTCGCCGATCCGGCCGCCCCGGACGCGATCCCGGCGGAGTTGGACGTCGTGGTGAACAACGCCGGGCTGCAGCACGTCGCGCCGCTGGCGGACTTCCCGCCCGACCGGTTCGCGTACATCGAGCAGGTCATGCTGCTCGCGCCGTTCCTGGTGGTCCGGCGCGCCCTGCCGCACATGTACGCCCAAGGCTGGGGCCGCATCGTCAACATCTCCTCCGTGCACGGGTTGCGCGCGTCGCCGTACAAGGCCGCGTATGTCGCCGCCAAACATGGTCTGGAGGGGCTGAGCAAGGTCGCCGCGCTCGAAGGAGCCCCGCATGGGGTCACCTCCAACTGCATCAACCCGGCTTATGTGCGTACGCCGCTGGTCGAGGGGCAGATCGCCGATCAGGCGCGGACCCACGGCATCGCCGAGGAGCAGGTCATCAGCGAGATCATGCTCGCGAAGGCGGCGATCAAGCGGCTGATCGAACCGGACGAAGTCGCCGAACTCATGGCGTATCTGTGCACTCCGGCAGCCTCGTTCATCACCGGAACCAGCATCGCGATGGACGGCGGATGGACAGCGCACTGAGAATGCAACGCATGACACCCCTGTCCCACCTGCTGGAGCTGCTGGAACGGGAGGCGAGCCCGGTCGAGTTCGAGGGCCCGCTCCTCCAGGCGCGCGCGGACGGCGCAGCCGCCGAGGAGCTCGCCGCGCTCGAGGAGGCCAAGGTCGTCGCGTTGCGGGTCCGGGCGCTGCTCGAACGCCGCCGCCGGCGGGAGCTGGAGCTGTCCGGGCTCTACGACACCGCCAGCGACCTCGCCGGCCTGCGCGACCTCGACAGCGTCCTGTCCGCGATCGTCCACCGCTCGCGCAACCTGCTGGGCACGGACATCGCGTACCTCACGCTGAACGATCCCGATCACGGCGACACCTACATGCGGGTCACGGACGGCTCGATCTCCGCGCGGTTCCAGCGCCTCCGGCTGCCGCTCGGCGGCGGACTGGGCGGCCTGGTGGCACAGACTGGTACGCCGTACGCCACGGCCGACTACGCGCAGGACACCCGGTTCCAGCATCTCGGCGAGGTGGACGCCGGGGTCGGCGAAGAGGGGCTCGTCGCGATCCTGGGCGTGCCGCTACGGCTGGGCGCCCAGGTCATCGGCGTGTTGTACGCCGCGAACCGGTCCGCCCGCCCGTTCGCCCGGGAAGAGGTGGCGCTGCTGGTCTCGCTGGCCGCGCATGCCGCCGTCGCGATCGACACCGCCCGGCTGCTGACCGAGACGCAGGCCGCGCTGACCGAGCTGTCGGCCGCCAACGAGGTCATCCGCGCGCACAGCCAATCGGTGGAACGGGCCGCGGCCGCGCACGACCGCATGACGTCGCTGGTCGTCCGCGGCGGCGGGGTCGAAGACGTCGCGGCCGCGGTCACCGACGCACTCGGCGGTTCGCTCCTCGTGCTGGACGCGGACGGGCGTACCCTCGCGCTCGTCGGCGACCTCGGCACGCCCGAGTCGTCGGTGCTCGCCGAGGCGGTCACCGCCTCCCGCGCCGGCGGCCACGCGGTCCGCCGGGACGAGCTGTGGTACGCCGCCGTCGTGGCCGGCGCGGAGAACCTCGGCACGCTGGTCTGCCGTCCTCAATGGCCGCTGGCCGACGCCGACCAGCAGATCCTCGAACGGGCCGCGCTCGTCACCGCCCTGGTGCAGCTGTTCCGCCGCAACCTGGCCGAAGCCGAGGGACGCGTACGCGGAGAGCTGCTGGACGACCTCATCGCCCGGCCCTGGACTGACCGCACTTCTGGCGGCTCACGCGAGCGTTCCCCGGCGGACGTGGACGCGTTGCGCGTACGGGCACGCCGGATCGGTGTCGATCTCGACTCGCCGCACGTCATGGTGGCCATCGGCGACGAGTTCGCCTCGTCCGGTGCGCTGCGCCAACGGGCCGCGTCCTGGGGCGTCACGTACGCCGCCACCCGCTCCGGGCTCTCCGCGATCCGGGACGGGCGGGTCGTGCTGATGCTGCCCGGCGGCGACGCCGGGGCCACCGCTCGGGCCGTCGCCAAGGATCTCGCCCGGGCGCTCGGCCGCCCCGCGACCGTCGGCTCGGCCGGTCCGGCTACCGGAGCGGCCGCCCAGGCGCACGCGTACGCCGAAGCCGACCGGTGCGTGACCGCCCTGGTCGCCTTGGGCCGCACCGGCGAAGCGGCGTCCACTTCGGAGCTGGGCTTCGTCGGCCTGCTGCTCGGCGCGGTCACCGACGGCGGCGACCGGGGCGTTGCCAGGTTCCTCCATCACGCCATCGGCCCGGTCGTGGACTACGACACGCGACGTGGCACCGCGCTCGTCAAGACGCTGGAGTGCTACTTCGGTGCGGGCGGCAGCCTGGCCCGCGCGGCCGAGCAGCTGCACGTCCACGTCAACACCGTCACGCAACGGCTGGACCGGGTCGCGCAGCTGCTCGGGCCGGACTGGCAACGCCCCGAACGCGCCCTCGAAGTGCAGCTGGCTCTTCGCCTACACCGCCTCCGCACCGGCTAACCCTCACGCCCACCGCCGCCCCTCACGCCCACCGCCGGCCGCCTGCGCACCGCCGGCGCGCCCGTATGGCGCTGGATCAGGGATCCGGGTCGAATCATGGGCCAAGATTCGGCTGAGATCCGTGATCCAGCGCCGAAGGCGGATGGGCTGGATCAGGCGAGCATCAGCGGGGCCAGCCGCAACCGCCGGCCGCGCGTACGCCGCATGGCGTGCCGGTAGGCGGCGACGTAGCCCGCGCCGAGGTGGTCGGCCGTGAAGTTCCCGGCGACGTGCCGCCGACAGTCCACGGCATTCAACGCGGCCGTGTCATGCACGGCCTTCGGCAGATCGGCCGGATCGTCGCGAATGAAGCCGGTGACCCCGTCGACGACGACCTCGGCGACGGCGCCGCCGCGCAGGGCGACGACCGGGGTGCCGCAGGCCATCGCCTCGATCATCACCATGCCGAACGGCTCCTCCCATTGGATCGGGAACAGCAGGCAGCGCGCCTCGGCGAGCAGTTTGCGCTTCTCGGTCGCATCGGCCATGCCGAAGACGAGGTCGTCGGCGGCCAGCCGGGGCCGGACTTCGCGCTCGAAGTATTGCTGTTCCAGGAGTTCGTTGCATTTCCCGGCGAGCACCAGCGGCACTCCGGCCGCGTGGGCGGCGTCCAGCGCCAGGTGCGCTCCCTTGTCGGGATGGAACCGCCCCAGGAACAACGCGTACTCCCCCTTTTCCGGCTGGAACGGGAAGGTGTCGACGCGTACTGCATTGTGGACGGTGCCGACCCAGTTGAGTTCGGGGGCGAGCACCCGCTGACGGTGCGAGATGGCGACGAGGTGCACCTCGCGGCCGAGCGTTCGGTAGAGCTGGCGCAGATCGCCCGTGACCGGGCCGTGCGCGGTGATGACCGTCGGCAGGTCGAGGGTTTCGTAGTAGGGCGCGCTCAGCGGCCCGGCGAGCGTGTGGTCGTGGACCACGTCGAGCCCGCCGGTCTCGGCTAACCGGGTGACCGCCAGGCGGGCCGCCGCGGCGTGCGCGACCTCGGGGAAGGGATCGCCGAGCCGGTCGGACTGGATCTCGTCCCATACGGGGACGAAGTCCGCCTTGGTTCCGTTGCGCCCGGCGGCGATGAGGGTGACCTGATGTCCGGCGTCCACAAGGGCGTCCGCCAGATCCGCGACGACGGCTTCCACTCCGCCGTACGCCGCGGGAGGGATGTCGAAATAGGGTGGTGCGACTAGCGCGATCCGGAGCTGTTCTGTTGCTGGTGAGCCTTCCATAGAACTGTTCTCCCTATCGACCGGCGCACGGAGCGCCCGTTTAGCACTCTATGTGCCAACGCTGGTCAATTCTGGGGAACTGCGATCCCGCGCAGGAGCGTGTCGACCACTCGCTCCGGCAGGGTCGCATCATCGATGGAGGGGCTCCACCTTAGCATTCGCTGCAACATGACGGGTCCGGTGAGCATCAGCGCGACCATTTCGACGTCGGTGTCGGCGCGAAGTTCACCGGTAGAAATCCCCCGTTCGAGGACTTCTCGGGTACGCGCCCGGCGTGGTTCGACGATCTGCTGATAGAGGCCCCACAGCTCGGGATTGCGCAGCACCTCGGGCACGATGCAGGGGAAGACGCGAGCCGCCCGGGGATCGACGCTGACGCTGACCACGCTGAGCAGCTGGACGAGGTTGTCGCGAACCGACAGTCCCTCGTCGATGGACTGCGGCGCCTTCAACGCCTTGACCGCCTCCAGGATCAGGTCGTTCTTGCCCGACCAGCGCCGGTAGATCGTGGCCTTGCCGACTCCGGCCCGGGCGGCGACCGCCTCAATGGACAGTTCGCCCACCGACGTGCCCTCGGCCAGCAGGTCGAGGACGGCGTCGATGATGGCCTCGTGTGCGCGGGTGCTCCGCGGGCGACCGATCGCCCGCGGAGCCTCCGTGCCGGCGTTGTCGATCCCGGGACCGCTCGCGCGGTCCGCCGCGGCAGCCGCGCCCTCGGAAGAAGCCGCGCTTCCCGAGAAGTCCGGGCTACCGGAAAAATCGACAGTGCTCGTGTTCGTCATGGTAGGGAAACCTTACCCGACCTCGACCGCCTCAACCGCCCGCTCGGCGGTCATGGCCTTCTCGGCCGCCTCGGCGGCGGTGTGCGGCTTGGCCTTGCCCGGCAGCCAGCCGAGCACGACGATCAAGCCGATGATCCCCACGGCGACGGAGCCGAGAGCGGCGGCGTGCACCGCGTCGACGAATGCCGAGTCGGCCGCCTTGACCAGGACGTTCGCGGCTCCGGCGAGCGGCGTGCCGGCGAGCTGGTCGGCGACCGCGTGCGCACCCGCCACCGACTCGCTGATCGCGTCCTTGGCCTGCGCCGGGACCTCCTTCGGCAGCCCGGCCACGGTGTCGTCGACGCCGTTGCGGTAGACCGAGGACAGCACCGAGCCGAGGATGGCCACGCCGAGCGCG
The DNA here is from genome assembly GCF_024172085.1 of Hamadaea flava. Taxonomy (NCBI): domain Bacteria; kingdom Bacillati; phylum Actinomycetota; class Actinomycetes; order Micromonosporales; family Micromonosporaceae; genus Hamadaea; species Hamadaea flava. Next base: position 949,321 of record NZ_JAMZDZ010000001.1, read on the forward strand.
CCTCCGACCTGCCGGACGGTGTTGTTGACCGCCGAGCCGACACCCGCCTTCTCGCGGGGCACCGACGCCATGATCGCGTCGGTCGCCGGCGGCATGATGTTGGCCATGCCCACGCCGAAGGCGAAGAACATGCCGATCACGACCAGGATCGAGCTGCTCTCGTCGACCAGCAGGTAGCCGGCGGTCGCCAGGGTCACGACGGTGACGCCGACGGCGCTGACCGCCTTGGCCCCGAACCGCTTGACGAAGCTGGCCGACAACGGCGCGAAGATCAGCTGGGCGGCCGCGAAGGGCAGCATCAGCAGGCCGGTCTGCAGCGGCGAGTAGCCCCGGACCAGCTGCAGGAAGAAGGACATGAAGAAGAACACGCCCATGGCCGCGAAGAACGAGAGCCCGACCAGGCTGGTGGCCGCGGCGAACCGGGCGTCCCGGAAGAGCTTGACGTCCAGCGACGGGTGCTCGGTGCGGTTCTCCCACCAGACGAAGACCGCCAGCGCGACCACGCCGACCGCGATCCAGGCCCAGACGCTCGGCTCGCCGAAGCCCGCCTGGCCGCCGTCGATGATGCCGTAGACCAGGGCCGCCAGGCCCAGGATCGACAGCAGCACGCCCGGCACGTCGATGCGGCCCGGCCTCGGGTTCCGCGAGTCCGGCACGATCATCGCCACGAACAGCAGGCCGACGGCGATGATCGGCAGGTTGATCATGAAGATCGAGCCCCACCAGAACCGCTCCAGCAGCGCGCCGGCCAGGATCGGGCCGAGTGCGACGCCGAGGCCGACCGCGCCGGCCCAGATGCCGATGGCGCGCGCCCGTTCCCGCGGGTCGAAGACGTTGGTGATGATCGGCAGCGTCGTGGCCATGATGGCCGCGCCGCCGAGGCCCATGACCGCCCGCGCCGCGATCAGCTGGCCGGGGTTCTGGGCGTACGCCGAGATCAGGGAGGTCAGGGCGAACAGGATCAGACCGACGATGAGGACCTTCTTGCGGCCCATCCGGTCGGCGAGCACGCCGAAGGTGAACAGCATGCCCGCGAACACCAGGGTGTAGGAGTTGATCGCCCACTCCAGCTGACCCTGGGTGGCGCCGAGGCCCTTGACCGGGTCGGCGAGGTTCTTGAGGGCCACGTTGAGCACGGTGTTGTCGAGCACGACGACGAGCAGCGACACGACCAGCACCGCGAGGATGGCCCACCGCCTCGGGTGCCCGGTGTTTGCTTGGGTCTCCACAGGAGTTCCCCCCAGTGTCACGATTTCTTTACGAAACGGAACGGTTCCGTCTCGCATCCAGGGGAACACTACGCGGGGTACTTCTGATACGGCACCGTATCGTTTCGATTGTGAGTCTCATCACCCGCACAGCCAGACCTTGTACAGTGCGCCGGTGGCCAGCCCCTCGTCCCCAGCCAGCCCCGGCGCCAAGGTCCTGACCGTGCTCGGCGTCCTGGTCTTCGCCGTGGGCGGCGGCATCCTCGGCGCGTACGCCGCCGACACGGCGCTGAGCCGCGCTGGGCTGCTGGCGCAGGAGCCCGCCCTGGTGGTGCCCAGCAGCATCGCCGGGATCGGCATCGGCGGTGTCCTCGGCCTCGGTGTGCTGCTCGGACTCCAGGCACTGCCGCGGATGCTGCGATCCTCCAGACCCGGCGCGGCGGGGGTGGTGGCCAAAGCCCTGTTCGCGACCGGGCTCGGCGTCGTCGCGTACCAGTTGATCGTCGCGGGGCTGGTGTGGCTCGTCGGCCTGGCGTTGCCGACCGGCGTGACCGTCGTGCTGGCCGTGGTCCTGGCGATCGTGGGCCTGCCGTTCGCGGGGCCGGTGGCCTACCGCCTGCTCGCCCGCAAGCAGATCAGGGTTCCGAGTCGAATCGTGCCGGAAGATTCGACCGGGAACCCTGATCCAGTGCAGTCAGAACCACACCGCGCAGGTTAGAACCGGCGGCGCAGGAAGGCTGCCACGGTCCCCCACAGCCCCCGGCGGAACAGCAGCACCGCGAGTACGAAGACGCCGCCGGTGATCAGCCCCGGGCTCGCGAAGTCGGCCTGCGACAACGAGTCCTCCAGCACCACGACGAAGCTGGAGCCGAACAGCGCGCCCCAGAGCGTGCCGATGCCGCCGAGCACGACCATGATCACGGCCTTGCCGGAGGTGGTCCAGTGCAGCGTGTCGAGGCTGACGAACTGGTGGGCCAGCGCGAACAGCCCGCCGCCGAGCCCGGCGACGAACGCGGACAACACGAACGCGGCGAGCTTGTAGCGGTGGACGGGATAGCCGAGGGCCCGCGCGCGGGCGGGGTTGTCGCGGATGGCGACCAGCACCCGGCCGAACGGCGAGTGCACGATGCGCCAGGTCAGCCCTAGTCCACCCAGGACGATCGGCAGCGCGGCGTAGTAGAAGTAGTAGTTGTCGCTGAGGTCGACCGAGCCCAGCGTGCGGGGCACCGACTGCATGCCGTTCTCGCCGCCGGTCACACTGCGCCACTCGTTGGCGATGAAATAGATCATCTGGGCGAAGGCCAGCGTCACCATGGCGAAGTAGATGCCGACCCGCTTGACCGCCAGGTAACCGACCGGCACGGCGATCAGCGCGGCGGTCAGCGCCCCGCCCAGCACCGCGAGCGGGAACGGCAGTCCTAGATGGACGGCCAGCAGCCCCGTCGCGTACGCCGACGAGCCCCAGTACGCCGCGTGCCCGAACGACAGCAGGCCGGCGTACCCGAGCAGCAGGTCGACGGAGACCGCGAACAGCGCCCAGCACAGCAGGTCAACGGCCAGCCCGGTGTAGACGCCGTTCGGCAGCCATACCGCCACGAGCAGCCCGGCGGCCAGCAGGACCGGACCGGCGAAACGCCGCACCGGGCCTCTCCCCGGCTGGGCGGTCTCGGGTTCGACGGTCTCGGACGGGGCGATGGTAGTCACGCGATCTCCTCGCGGCCGAACAGGCCGGCCGGGCGCCACAGGAGCACGACCGCCATGAGAACGAAGGGCAGAGTCTGGGCGATCAGCGCCCGCCAGGACTCCGGGGCGTACGCCTCGGCCCACACCTGGGCCACCCCGATGACGAAGCCGACCGCCACGGAGCCGAAGATCGAGCCGAGGCCGCCGATCACCACCACCGCGAAGACGACGATGATCAGATCCGCGCCCATCAGCGGGTTCACCGCTCGCATCGGGGCGGCGAGCACCCCGGCCAGGCCGGCCAGCGCCACGCCGAAGCCGAAGACGGGGGTGATCCAGCGGCCGACGTTGATGCCGAAGGCCCGGGTCAGCTCCGGGCGCTCGGTGGCGGCGCGGACGACCATGCCGACTCGCGTACGCGTCAGCAGGGCCCAGACGCCGACGCAGATCGCGATCGAGGTCCCGAGCACGAACACCCGGTACGCCGGGAACTCGAACAAGCCGAGGTCCACGCTTCCCGACAGCGCGCTCGGCATGGCGTACGGCGACGACTGGACGCCGTACCGGGCCTTCACCAGGTCCTGCAGGATCAGCGTCAAACCGAAGGTGAGCAGGAAGTTGTACAGCGGATCCAGCTTGGTCAGCCGGTGGATGAAGGCCCGTTCGAGCACCATCCCGAGCGCGGCGAGCCCGACCGGCACCGCGAGCAGCGCCGCCCAGAACGGCAGGCCCAGCTCGTCGGCCAGCACGTACGCCCCGAACGCGCCCAGCATGTAGATCGCGCCGTGGGCGAAGTTGACCACCCGCAGCAGGCCGAAGATGACGGCGAGCCCGAGCGCGAGCAGCGCCAGGAAGCTGCCGCTCACCAGACCGTTGAAGGTCTGCTCCAGAAAGTTGGTCATGTCGGCTCTCTCGTTGCGGTCCGGCGGCCCGGCTCTCGTCGAGCCGGACCGACCGAAGCGTCTGTTCCGGGACTCAGGCGCCAGACATCTGGCAGTCCGGGCTGGGCGCGCGGAACGCCTCAGCCGCCGGGATGGTCTTGAGGATCTTCACGTAGTCCCAGTCCTCCTTGACCTCCTCCGGCTGCTTCACCTGAGCCAGGTACGCGTCGTGCAGGACCCGGTGGTCGGCCTTGCGGATCTCGCCGTTGCGCAGGAAGAAGTCATCGACCTTCTTGCCTTCGAGCTGGGCCACGATCGTGTCGGCCTCGTCGGTCCCCGCCGCCTGCACCGCCTCCAGGTACTGCGTGGCCGCCGAGTAGTTCGCCGCGTGCGCGAAGGTCGGCCGCGAACCCGTACGCGCCTTGAACTTGTCGGCCCACTCGCGGTTCTTGGCGTCGAAATTCCAGTACCACGCGTCGGTGTAGGTCGTGCCGGCCAGCGCCGCCGGGGTCAGCGAGTGGATGTCGGTCAGGAACATCAGGCCGACCGACAGGCCGACGCCCTTGTCCCGCAGCTTGAACTCGTTGTACTGCTTGACGAGGTTCACCAGGTCGGCCCCGGCCTGCATGGTGCCGATGACGTCCGGCTTCGGGTTCAGCGTCGGCGCCTTGAGCAGGTAGGTCGAGAAGTTGTCGCTCGGGAACGGCGCCGCGTCCTCGCCGACGACGTGACCGCCGGCCTTCTCCACCGCCGCCTTGAAGCTGCGCTCCATGTCCTGACCGAAGGCGTAGTTCGGGTACACGATGTACCAGTTCTTCGCGCCGTTCTCGGTGGCGTTCTTGCCGGTGCCGTTGGCCAGCATGTAGGTGTCGTACGCGTAGTGGAAGGTGTACTTGTTGCAGGACTTGCCGGTCAGGTCGGTCGTCGCCGCGCCGATGTTGAAGTAGAGCTTCTTCTTCGCCTTCGCGACGTCGGCCACCTTCAGCGCGGCCGACGAGGTGGGCACGTCGAGGATCACGTCGACGCCGTCACGGTCGTAGAACTCGGCCGCCTTGGTGTTGGCCACGTCCGGCTTGTTCTGGTGGTCGGCGTCGACCACCTCGATGTCCTTGGTCACCGCCTTGTCGCCGTACTTGGCCTTGAAGTCCTCGATCGCCATCTTCACGGCCTCGACCGAGTTCTTCCCCGACAGCGCCGAGTAGCCGGCCGACTGGTCGTTGAGCACACCGAGCACGATCTTGCCGCCGGTGAGCTTGCTGTCACCGCCCGACTGCGGGCCACCGCTGCACGCGGTGACCAGCAGGGCCACCGCGCCCAGGGCCGTCGCAAATCTCTTCATCGCGTTCTCCTCATTGAGAGTCAGATGCCCAGATACGCGAGCAGCTCGCGCTCGCGGTTACGCACCTCGGTGTTGTCGAGGGACTCCACGACCCGGCCCTCGGCCAGCAGGTAATGCCGATCGGCGACGGTGGTGGCGAAATGCAGGTTCTGCTCGACGAGCAGCACGGTCGCGCCGTCGGCCTTGACGAGCCGCAGGATCTCGCCGACCCGCTGCACGAGCAGCGGCGACAGTCCTTCCGTCGGCTCGTCGCAGAGCAGCAGCTCGGCGCCCATCCGCAGAACCCGGGCCAGGGCGAGCATCTGCTGCTCGCCGCCGGACAGCTTGGTCGCCGGCGAGTTCCGGCGCTCGTACAGGTTCGGGAACATCTCGTAGACGCGGTCCAGCGACCACGCCCGCGGCCCGACCCGGGGTGGCAGCGTCAGGTTCTCGGTCACCGTCAGCGTGGCGTAGCTGCCGCGATCGTCCTGGACCCAGCCCACGCCCAGCCGCGCCCGGCTGTGCGCCGGCTTCTTGGTGATGTCCGCGCCGCGCAGGCTGATCGTGCCGCGCTGCTGCGGGTGCAGGCCCATCACACTGCGCAGCAGGGTGGTCTTCCCGGCGCCGTTGCGGCCGCACAGGGTCACGACCTCGCCCGCCGCCACCTCCAGCGCCACGTCCCGCAGCACCTGTGCCTCGCCGTACCAGGCGTTCAGGCCGTCAATCCGCAACATGCGCTTCTCCCAGGTACGCGCTGATGACGCGCTCGTCGTCACGGACTTGGGCGTACGCCCCCTCGACGAGCACCTTCCCGGCCTGGAGCACGGTGACCCGATCGGCCAGCGCCCCGACGACGCTCATGTTGTGCTCCACCATGACGACGGTCCGCCCGTCGCGTACGCGGCCGATCAGTTCGACGGTGCGATCGACGTCCTCGACGCCCATCCCCGCGGTCGGCTCGTCCAGCAGCAGCACCTTCGGGTCCAACGCCAGGGCCAGCGCAAGTTCGAGCGCCCGCTTCCGCCCGTACGCCAGACTGTCCGCGGTGGATTCGGCGTGCCCGGCCAGGCCCACCTGCCCCAGCAGCTCCAGCGCCCGGTCGCGATGCCGGTGCAGCAGCTTGTCCGATCGCCAGAACTTCCAGCCCAGGTCCCCCGCCAGCGCCAGTTCGACGTGCTCCCGGCAGGTCAGCTGACTGAACAGGCTGGTGATCTGGAAACTGCGGGCCACTCCGAGCCGGGCGATCTTCTCCGGCGCGAGTCCGGTGATGTCGCGTCCGCCCACCTCGATACGCCCGGCGGTGGGCCGGAGGAAACCAGTGAGCAGATTGAACAGCGTCGTCTTGCCCGCCCCGTTCGGCCCGACGAGCGCGTGCACGCTGCCGTCGGCGACGTCGAGATCGACCGCGTCCACCGCCCGGAAGCCGCGGAAGTCGCGGGTCAGGGCGCGCGCGGTGAGCGCGCTGTGCGCCATGGGCAGCCGCCTCCTGTGTGCCGGCGTGGCGGCGCGATGTGACGCCGACCACTGATGTCGCGAAAACCTATGGCCCGGGAGCGAACCCGGGCCATGTCGGCGAACCACACATTCAGCGTTGTTTCAGGGGCGTATCCACACACGTCACCATCCCGCCCACCCACCCGTTGATCATGGAGTTAGCCGTGGTCTCGACGGCGTGGCGAGGCGGTGAACTCCATGATCAACGGAGCGGGAAACGGCGGGCGGTGAGGCGGGGTCAGTCTTCGATGAAGCGTCGCTTCGCGGCGAAGACTCCGGCGAAGCCCTGGACGACCGCGGCGACGACGAGGAACGCGATCGGCACCACCCAGCCGGCTGTCGACTCGTAGAGGACTCCCACCACGAACGGGCCGAGTGCCGCGATGAGGTAGCCCGTGGACTGGGCGAACGCCGACAGCGCGACGGTGCCTTCGGAGGTGCGAGCGCGCATTCCGATCATCGCCAGCGCCAGCGGGAACGCGCCCTGGCCGATGGCCAGCAGCACGACCCAGGCGATCGCGCCGCCGCGCGGGGCCAGCGCGAGTCCCACATAGGAGGCGACCATCGCGACCGACATCGCGATCACCAGGCTGCGCAGGTTCCGCATCCGCTGGGCCATCGCCGGCATGAGCAGTGCGATCGGCACGCCGACACCGGTGACCCCGGCCAGCAGCAGACCGGCCGTCGTCGGGCTGTAGTCGGCGTCGCGGAAGATCTGGGCGAGCCAGCCCATAGTGGCGTACCCGGAGAGGGACTGGGTTCCGAAGTAGACGGCCATCGCCCAGCCGAGCCGCTTGCGACCAGGGTGCACCCGGTCCAGCGCCGCCGCGGACGAGCGGGTGCCCGGCGGCGTACGCCGAAGGCCGGCGCGCAGCCAGGGCAGCATCGCGACCACGGCGATCACGGCCCACACGCCCAGCCCGGCTCGCCAGGAGCCGAACGCTTCGGCGATCGGGACGGAGGCGGCCGCCGCAGCAGTGGTGCCCGCGGTCAGCGTCATCGTGTAGACGCCGGTGACCAGCCCGGCCCGCCCCGGGAAGTACGTCTTGACCATGACCGGCAGCAGGACGTTGGCGACGGCGATCCCGGCCAGGGCGAGGGCGCTGAGCGCGACGAAGATCGCGGCCGAGTGGGTCGTGGCCCGGAGCACCTCGCCGACGGCGAGCGCCCCCATCGCCCCCACCAGTACGCGAGCCGGCGTGAAGCGCCGGGTCAGCCACGGGGTCAGCGCCCCGAACGCGGCGAAGCTGAGGGCGGGCAGCGTCGTGACCATCCCGGCGAGCGCACCGGACAGGTGCAGCCCGACGCGTACCTCGTCGAGAAGGGCGCCGAGGCTCGTGACCGCCGTACGCAGATTCAGCGCAACGAGCAGGATGCCCGCCAGGGCCATCGCGGGTGCCAGCACATGACGAGAAGGAGCGGGGGCGGCGACGGCTGGCGAACTCATAGATCCGATCGTAGAATGATGGGACGAATTCTGACACCGGATGTAAGGACCGACACAGATGAGCCTGCGCTCGGCGTCGCGCCAGACCCTCGTCCCCCAGGTGGTCGAGCAGCTCCAGGAGCAGATCAGCAACGGTGAGTGGCCCGTCGGCACCCGCATCCCGACCGAGCCCGATCTGGTCGCCGCCCTCGGCGTCGGCCGCAACACCGTCCGCGAGGCGGTGAACGCGCTGGTCCACGCCGGCATCCTCGAACGCCGCCAGGGCTCGGGCACCTACGTGCTCGCCACCGACGAGCTCACCGGCGCGGCCGGTCGCCGGCTCGCGGGCGCGAAGCTCGACGAGGCCGTCGAAGTCCGTCGCGCCTTCGAAGTCGAAGCGGCCCGGCTCGCCGCCTTACGGCGTACAAGTGAAGACTTGAGCTTGCTGGAGGCGGCGCTGGACGCGCGCGAGCGGGCCTGGGCCGACGGGGACGCCGCGTTGTTCGTGGAGGTCGACGCCCAGTTGCACATGGCGGTCGTCGCGGCCGCGCACAACTCCATGCTGGCCGAGTTGTACGCGTCGTTCGGCGCGGCCTTGCGCGCGAGCCTGAGCGAACGCATCGGCAGCGAACTGACCCCGGAGAGCTACTGCGACCACAGTGGACTCATCGCGGCGATCCGCGCGGGTGACCCCGTGGCCGCCGCGACCGAAGCAGGGTCCTATTTGGAGATCGCCTGAGCGCCGTTTGCCGTTCTCGTGGTTCGGGGTAACTCGAACGACATGGCAGTGCTAGCTCGATATCGGACGGCCACGGGCGCCGGTGTGCTCACCGCGCTCGTGCTCGTGCTGGTCTTCGGCAGCCCGATGTATCGCAATTGGGCGGCCGACCACGCGAACCCCAACACCGCCGGCGGCTGGTTCCTGCGGCTGCTCGGCTGGCCGGCCTGGCGCTTCGACAGCAACGACACCTTCGGCAACGTCCTCGCCGACGACCTGAAGGCGATCCTGCTGATCGTGCTGACCGGCGTCTTCCTGATGCTGTCCACCGGACAGCAGCTCGCCCGAGCCCGCGGCACCCTCAGCCAGTTCTTCGCGGGCTGGTCGGCGTACATCTTCGCGGCGGCGCTCGCCGCGCTGCTGACCGCGTTCATCCGCAGCGACCCGTCGCTGCTGGCGGCGTTCCAAAGCGCCGGGAACGGGGCGCTCTACGGGCTGTTCGTCGGATGGATCATCGGGATCGCGACGTTGGGCCACTGGCGCGGCTCATCCTGACCCCTTGCCCGCTCTGACACGCAGCCCGCTCTGACACGCAGCCCGCTCTGACACGCAGCCCGCTCTGACACGCAGATCAGGGATGTGCAGGCTTCCTCAGCTTGGGAAGCCTGCACATCCCTGATCTGTTCGCTTTACGGGGGCCGAGGCCGCTTTACGGGCCGGCCGAAGCCGGTTGTGGGCCGGATCAGGCGTCGATCGCCGCCATGACGTCGTCGGACACGTCGAAGTTCGCATACACGTTCTGGACGTCGTCGCAGTCGTCGAGCGCGTCGATCAGCTTGAAGACCTTGCGCGCACCCTCCTCGTCCAGGGCCACCTGCACGCTGGGGACGAAGGTGGACTCGGCCGACTCGTAGTCGATCCCGGCCTTCTGCAGCGACTCGCGTACGCCGACCAGGTCGGTCGACTCCGAGATCACCTCGAACGACTCGCCGAGGTCGTTGACCTCCTCGGCGCCGGCGTCGAGCACCGCGCCCAGGACGTCGTCCTCGGTCAGGGTGTTCTTCGGGAGCAGCACCTGGCCCTTCCGCGTGAACATGTACGCCACCGACCCGGCGTCGGCGAGGTTGCCGCCGTTACGGGTCAGCGCCACGCGCACCTCGGTGGCGGCACGGTTACGGTTGTCGGTGAGGCACTCGATGAGCAGCGCCACGCCGTTCGGCCCGTACCCCTCGTACATGATCGTCTGCCAGTCGGCGCCGCCGGCCTCCAGGCCGGAGCCCCGCTTGACGGCGCGGTCGATGTTGTCGTTCGGGACGGAACTCTTCTTCGCCTTCTGGATCGCGTCGTAGAGGGTCGGGTTTCCGCCGGGGTCACCACCACCAGTACGCGCCGCAACCTCGATGTTCTTGATGAGGCGGGCGAAAAGCTTGCCACGCTTGGCGTCGATGGCAGCCTTCTTGTGCTTGGTAGTCGCCCACTTTGAGTGGCCGGACATAACCCCTCCGTCGTGTTGCGGTCAGACCGCGGACCGCACCATGTCCACGAAGTAGCGGTGCAGGCGCAGGTCCCCGGTGAGCTCCGGGTGGAATGAGGTCGCGAGCAGGTTGCCCTGCCGGACCGCGACAATCCTAGCGTCCGGGCCGTCGCCTACCTGCCCCAGCACCTCGACGTCGCCGTTGACCTTTTCCACCCAGGGCGCGCGGATGAACACCGCGGTGACCGGACCACCCTCGACCCCGGTGATCTCCACCGGCGATTCGAACGAGTCCACCTGGCGGCCGAACGCGTTCCGGCGTACCTGCAGGGCGAGCCCGCCGAAGGAACGCTGGTCGGGCCGGCCGTCGAGGACCTCGTCGGCGAGCATGATCATCCCAGCGCACGTCCCGTACGCCGGCAGGCCGGCCCGGAGCCGCTCGGCGATCGGATCGAAGACCTCGAACTCCTGGGCAAGCTTGCTCATCGTCGTGGACTCCCCGCCGGGGATGACGAGCGCGTCGATCTCCGCGACCTCGCCCGGCCGGCGAACGGGCCGGGCGATGACGTCGCACTCCGCGAGCGCCGCGAGGTGTTCACGGAAGTCGCCCTGCAGCGCGAGGACCCCGATGACCGGCTGCGCATCCGGCGATACACGCACGCGTGTATCGGCACTCACCAGCCACGCTCCGCGAGACGGTGCGGCTGCGGGATCTCGTCGACGTTGATGCCGACCATGGCCTCACCGAGGCCGCGGGACACCTTCGCGAGCACGTCCGGGTCGTCGTGGAAGGTGGTGGCCTTGACGATGGCGGCGGCGCGCTGCGCCGGGTTGCCCGACTTGAAGATGCCGGAGCCGACGAAGACGCCCTCGGCGCCGAGCTGCATCATCATCGCGGCGTCGGCCGGGGTGGCGATGCCGCCCGCGGTGAACAGCACGACCGGCAGCTTGCCCGTCTCGGCGATCTCCTTGACCAGCTCGTACGGAGCCTGCAACTCCTTGGCCGCGACGTACAGCTCGTCCTCCGGCAGGCTGGTCAGCCGCTTGATCTCGCCCCGGATCTTGCGCATGTGCGTGGTGGCGTTCGAGACGTCGCCGGTGCCGGCCTCACCCTTGGAGCGGATCATCGCCGCGCCCTCGGTGATCCGCCGCAGCGCCTCACCCAGGTTGGTCGCACCGCAGACGAACGGCACCGTGAACGCCCACTTGTCGATGTGGTTGGCGTAGTCGGCCGGGGTCAGCACCTCGGACTCGTCGACGTAGTCCACGCCGAGCGCCTGCAGCACCTGTGCCTCGACGAAGTGGCCGATCCGGGCCTTGGCCATCACCGGAATGGAGACGGCACTGATGATGCCGTCGATCATGTCGGGGTCCGACATGCGAGACACGCCACCCTGGGCGCGAATGTCGGCCGGTACGCGCTCCAGCGCCATGACGGCGACCGCGCCGGCGTCCTCGGCGATCTTGGCCTGCTCGGGGGTGACCACGTCCATGATCACACCGCCCTTGAGCTGTTCGGCCATGCCGCGCTTGACGCGAGCGGTTCCAGTGACCGCGGCGGTGCTGACGGATTCGGACATGGCGGTATCAACTCCTGTCGGATACAAGGGGGGTCTACCAGCGATGTTACGCGTTCGCGAACTTGCCGCCCTACGGCCAATCACATCCGGGTGGCCGCCCATGTGGCGCCAGTCACACCGACCCCCATTCGCGCTGCCGCACTCGCCGCGTCCGCTGCCGCGCTCACCGCCGCACTCCCCACGCTCACCGCCGCACTCCCCACGCTCACCGCCGCACTCCCCACGCTCACCGCCGCACTCCCCGCGCTCGCCGGGCGCGTTGATCATGGCGTTAGGGAAACGATCAGGGTGCTGCGGACACGACACACCGGTCGATCACGACCGATAGTTCATGATCGCGCGGAGAGGGCGGAGAGGGCGGCGGGCGGGAGCGAGCGTGGGGGCGGGTCAGACGTCGATGTCGAAGTATGACGGGCGCTCGTGTCGCCGGGCCAGCCCCAGCATCCGTGCCATGCGGTGTTCGCGCAGCGACAGCGCGTCGCGTACTGAGTCGGTGTGCACCTGCCGGGCCAATGCCAGCCGCCGTCCTGCCGCGTCGACTGCTTCGACCAGCGCCGGGTCGGCTTTGGCGGCGGTCACGTCGAGTTCGCGGAGTCGCCGGGTCAGGTCGTTCTCGGCGGCTTCCCGCTCGCCGTTCGGGGCGTCCAGGGCGGCCCGAGCGGCCAGGTACAGCTCGTCCTGCGGCGTGTCGGCCTGCTCGGCGAGCACCGCCGCGGCCGCCGCGCGGCGTACCAGTTGGGCGTCCAGCGCCCGTCGCGCCGAGCCCGCGCGCAGGTGCAGCCGGTCGAGCCGCGCCGCGAGCCAGGTGACGTAGGTGCCCACCAGGACGACCACCGCCACGACTCCCACCACCCACGCCACGTCGAGCATGGTAGTGGTCGCTCACCCGCGCAGGATCACCCGGCGGCCAACGACTCGTTCGCGCCGGGCACGACCTTGCCCGGGCTCGCGTCGATCGCGGTCTGGTACACCTCCAGCACGCGCCGCGCGACCACCGGCCAGTCGAACTCCCCCACCACCGCGGTGGCTCGGGCCGACAGGTCGGCGCGGCCTTCCGGATCGTCCAAAAGCTCCGATATTGTACGCGCAAGGGCGTCTACGTCACCGTTAGCGAACAACGCCCCGGCCCGGCCACCGTCGAGCACCCGGCGGAAGGCGTCGAGATCGCTGGCGATCACGGGAGCCCCGGCCGCCATCGCCTCGGTGAGGATCATGCCGAAGGACTCGCCGCCGGTGTTCGGCGCGACGTAGAGGTCCACGCTGCGCAGCATCCGGGCCTTGTCCGGCTCGGACACCTTGCCCAGGAAGGTGAGCCGCTCCCGGACGATTCCGGGCAGCTCGATCTCGTCGAGGTCGCTCGGACCGGCCAGCAGCAGCCGCAGCCCCGGCCGATCAGGGGCGATCCGAGCGAACGCCTCGGACAGCAGCCCGAAGCCCTTGCGGGGCTCGGTGAACCGGCCGAGGAAACCGATCGCGCCGCCCTCGCCGGGCCAGCCGGGCAGCGGGTCGGCGGTGGCGAACTTGGCGACCGCCACCCCGTTCGGGATCTCCACACCACCGCCGCCGAGGTGTTCGACCTGCACCCGGCGGGCGAGGTCGCTGACCACGATCCGGCCGGTGATCCGCTCCAGCACCACCTGTAAGGCGACCTGGGCGGCGGCCATCATCTTCGACCGCGTCATCGCGGTGTGGAAGGTCGCCACGACCGGCCCGTCCGCGGCGAGCACCGCCAGCATCGACAGGCTCGGCGTGATCGGCTCGTGCACGTGGAGCACGTCGAACCGCCCGTTGGCCAGCCATTTGCGTACGCGGGCCAGCGAGATCGGCCCGAACGCCAGCCGCGCCACCGAGCCGTTGTAGGGCACGGCGACAGCCCGTCCGGCGGCCACCACGTACGCCGGCAGCTCGGCGTCCTCGTCGGCCGGGGCGAGCACGCTCACCTCGTGCCCGAGGCCGAGCAGCGTCTCGGCCAGGTCACGGATGTGAAACTGCACGCCACCGGGCACATCCAGCGAGTACGGGCAGACGATCCCGATTCGCATGCCCATCCCTTCTTTCGCGCCCGCAGGCTATTCGGCCAGCCAGAGCTTCTGCATCATGTGCCAGTCGGCGGGATGCTGGGCGATCCCCTTGGCCAGCTCGTCGGCGACCGTCTGCGTCAGCGCTCGCACCCGCTCGGTCAAAGTACCCTCCTGCGGCGGTTCGAGGGGACCGACGAGCCGTCCGACCGGGCGCTCGGGCTCGTACCAGAGGCTCGCGACGAACAGCGGAGCACCGGTACGCAGTGCCAGCAGCGCCGGACCGGCCGGCATCCGGGCCTTGCCCCCGAAGAAGCGGACGTCGACACCGCGCCTCGACAGGTCCCGGTCGGCCAGCAGCGGGACGATGTGATTGTTCTTCAGCGCTTCGGCCAGCACATCGGTCGGCGGCGTGGACCCGCCCGTGTTCGGGATGATCCGCATCCCCAGGCTCTCCCGGTACGCCAGAAACCGCTGATAGACGCCCTCGGCCTTGAACCGCTCGGCAACCGTCGTCAGGGGCATGTCCATCGCCGTGACCCAGGCTCCGGCGGCGTCCCAGTTCCCGGCGTGCGGCAGCGCGACGATCGCCCCGGTCCCCCGCTCGCGGGCCTCCCGCAGCATCTCCCAGTGCTCCAGAGCGAACCCGTCGCGCAGTTGCTGCCGGGACAGCGACGGCAGCCGGAACGACTCCATCCAGTAGCGTGCATAGGAGCGTACGGCGTCGCGGAGCAGCTCCGGGGGCACCGGCCCGCCGAGGACCTGCGCGAGATTGCCTTCGAGACGGCGTACCCCTGGACCTTGACGGCGGGCCGCGCGATCGGCGCCGGCCCGGAAGACCGCGGCGGCGACGGGCTTGGGCAGGGCCCGCACGACCCGCCAGCCGGCAACGAAGCCGAACTCGACGAGCTTGTCCCGGTTCACGCGGGGCCCTGCCGCCCGGCGGCTCGCTGGTCGGCGAGCTGCTGCCGGTCCGAGCGCGCGGCCTGGACCATCCGCTGGCCGACGGTGAAGATCGAACCGGCCGCGAGCAGCCAGAGCGCGGCAGGCAGGCCCCAGCCGACGCCGGCCGCGGTGAGCAGCCCGCCCACGCCGATGCTGATCAGCCGCTCGGCCCGCTCGACCAGACCGACGTTGGCGTCGAGGCCGAGTCCTTCCGCACGGGCCTTGACGTAGGAGACGACCTGTCCGGCGACCAGGCAGATGAGCACCGCGACCAGCGTCGGGGTCTCGTCGCGGTAGAGGTACGCCAGCGAGGCGAAGACCATGCCGTCGGCCACCCGGTCCATCGTGGAGTCGAGGAGCGCGCCGAACCGGCCGGGCTTGCGCTGGGCTCGGGCCAGCGCGCCGTCGACGACGTCGGTGAGCGCGCTGAGCGTGACGATCACGACCGCGGCGACCAGGTGGCCCCGGGTCGCGAAGCCGAGGGCGCCGACGCCGACGCCGAGTGTGCCGATGACCGTGACGACGTTGGCCGTCACGCCGAGGCGCAGCAGGGCGCGGATGAGTGGATCGAAGAGTCGCACTGTGGCGCTCTTGATGGTGACGCTGAAGATCTTCGCCATAGCGGTCTAAAGATAATGGGAGGGCCTGCCGGATCTGTGTGTCGGGGTTGTTAAGTCGCCGTCCGGGGTGTGGGATTCAGGTATGTGATGTGAACCACAGCCGAACTACGGCTTGACTCCAATGATTAGAGGAGGTAGCGATGGCCCAGAAGGCTGCGCCCGCCAAAGGCGGGGAGAAGGGGGTCGCCGGCGCCGTGCCGGCGGTGGATTCGCCCGACAACGTACGCAACGTGGTGCTCGTCGGACATTCCGGCTCGGGCAAGACGACACTGGTCGAGGCGCTGCTCGCCGGGACCGGCACGATCTCCCGGGAAGGCTCCGTCACCGACGGCACCACGGTGACCGACAACGACCCCGCCGCCGTACGCCAGCAGCGCTCCGTCGCGCTCGGTTGCGCGCCGATGCTCTACAACGGCGTGAAGATCAACCTCCTCGACACTCCCGGGTACGCCGACTTCGTGGGCGAGCTGCGCGCGGGCCTGCGCGCGGCCGACGCCGCCCTCTTCGTGGTGAGCGCCGTCGACGGCATGGACGCCGCGACCGTCGCGCTGTGGGAGGAGTGCGCCGCCGTCGGCATGCCGCGTGCGGTCGCCGTGACCCGGCTGGACCATCCTCGCTCCGACTTCGACGAGGTGGTCGCGCTGTGCGATCGCGTCTTCGGTGAGGGCGTCATCCCCCTGTACCTGCCCATGCACGGCGACGACGGCGAGAGCGTCGTCGGCCTGATCGGGCTGCTCACCCAGCGCGTGTTCGACTACACCGAGGGCTTCCCGCCGGCCGTCCGCGACCCCGATCCCGAGCACCTGCCGGCCATCGAGGAGGCGCGCAACGAGCTGATCGAAGGGATCATCGCCGAGAGCGAGGACGAGACCCTCATGGACCGCTACCTCGGCGGCGAGGAGATCGAGATCCAGACCCTGGTCGACGACCTGGAGAAGGCGGTCGCGCGCGGCCACTTCTACCCCGTCGTGCCGGTCAACTCCCCCACCGGCGTGGGCCTGGACGCGCTGCTGGAGCTGCTGACCAGCGCGTTCCCGACGC
The DNA here is from genome assembly GCF_024172085.1 of Hamadaea flava. Taxonomy (NCBI): domain Bacteria; kingdom Bacillati; phylum Actinomycetota; class Actinomycetes; order Micromonosporales; family Micromonosporaceae; genus Hamadaea; species Hamadaea flava. The sequence goes on from NZ_JAMZDZ010000001.1 coordinate 965,727, forward strand.
CGCTGGAGCACCCGCTGCCCGCGGTCACGGCCGTCGACGGCTCGCCGGAGGCTCCGCTGACCTGCGACCCGGCCGGTCCGCTGGTGGCCGAGGTGGTCAAGACGACGATCGACGCGTACGTGGGGCGGGTGTCGCTGGTGCGGGTCTTCTCCGGCACGCTGCGCCCGGAGACCGCCGTGCACGTCTCCGGGCACGGGCTGGCCGAGCGTGGCCACGCCGACCACGACACCGACGAGCGCATCGCGCACATCTACTCGCCGCTCGGCGCCACCCTCCGCGAGGTGCCGTACGCCGTCGCCGGCGACATCTGCGCGATCACCAAGTCGACCTCGGCCGAGACCGGGGACACCATCTCCGCCAAGGACCACCCGCTGCTGGTGGAGGCGTGGGAGATGCCGGAGCCGCTGCTGCCCGTCGCGGTCGTGCCGAAGACCCGCTCCGACGAGGACGCGCTGGCCAAGAACCTCGGGCGACTGGCTGCCGGGGACCCGACACTGCGCCTGGAGCGCAACCCCGAGACCCATCAGCTCGTCCTGTGGTGCATGGGTGAGGCGCACGCCGACGTCGTCCTCGAACGCCTGAAGGCGGGCGGCGTCGAGCTGACCACCGAACCGGTCCGGGTCGCCCTGCGGGAGGCGTTCGTCTCGGAGTCCCAGGGCCACGGCCGGCACGTGAAGCAGTCCGGCGGGCACGGGCAGTACGCAGTCTGCGACATCGTCGTCGAGCCGCTGCCGCGAGGAACCGGGATCGAGTTCGCCGAACGAGTCGTCGGCGGCGCCGTGCCGCACAACTACATCCCGAGCGTGGAGAAGGGCGTACGCGCCCAGGTCGAGAAGGGACTCGTCGCCGGATATCCGGTCATCGACGTCCGGGTGACCCTGGTCGACGGCAAGGCGCACAGCGTCGACTCCTCCGACGCCGCCTTCCAGACCGCCGGGTCGCTCGCGTTGAAGGACGCCGCCGAGAAGGCCCAGATCTCGCTGCTGGAACCGGTCGACGACGTCGAGATCCGGGTGCCGGACACGTACGTGGGCGCGGTCATGAGCGACCTGTCCGGCCGCCGCGGCCGGGTCCTGGGCAGCGACGCCGACCCCGAGCACGACGGGAAGACGGTCGTCCACGCCGAAGTCCCCGCGACCGAACTCGTCCGGTACGCCATCGAGCTGCGCGCGATGACCTCCGGCGCGGGCAGCTTCCGCCGGTCGTTCGCCCGGTTCGAGCCGATGCCGTCACACCTGGCCGACGCCGCCCGCAAGGAACACGCCACCCGCTGACCCACCGCTCGCCGGCCCGCTTGCCCGCCGACGCCCTATCCGGTCGATCATGAACTAATAGTCATGATCGACCGGCGTGTCGTGTCCGCAGCACCCTGATCGTTCCCCGGGGAACGTGATCGACTTCGCCGTCGTCCGGGCCGGATCAGCCGGTCAGGGCGGGTTCGGCGACCGGCTCGGCGGGCTTGTCCCGCCGGACCTTGCGGCGGAGCCAGTCGTAGGCGCGCTCCAGTGGCAGGAAGCTCAGCATCGCCACCAGGTGCGGGGCGAACGAGATCGTGATCGTGGCGATCGTCACGAGGTGGAACGAGTAGAAGAAGCCGACGACCCGCAGCCGCCACTTCTCGGGCACCACGAGGACGAGCGGGCTCAACAGCTCGAACAGCATGATGCCGATCTGCGCCCCGATGAGCAGGCCCGGGATCGGTGCGATCAGGTCGGCCAGGCCGGTTCCCCGGCGCAGGATCGCGCGGGCCAGCACCGACCCGGTCATCCACTCCGGACCGCCGTACCGCAGCTTCGCCCAGGAGGCGAGGAAGTAGGTCGCCACCACGCCCAGCTGCACCATGCGGAAGGCCCACCCGGCGCGCTCGGAGGGCGTACGGTCGCCGAAGCGCGCGGGACCGCACGTGGGCAGCACCGCGAGGGCCATGAGGTACGCGTACCGGTCGTGGTCGACCTTCCCGTAGCTCATCGCCACCAGCATCCAGGCGAAGTAGAGCCCGAACACGGTCCAGCCCAGCAGCCGCGGATAGCGACCGGTCGCGGCGGCCAACGCCGTCACCAGCAGCGTCCAGAAGATGATCCACACGATCAGGGCGGTCGGCCGGGGCAGGTGCAGCAGCCGGGCGACCAGCAACGGCTGGTACGACTCGGCGCTGGCGTGGGCGTGGCCGCGTACCCACGGGGTGAAGATCACCAGGTCGGCGGCGGCGAACAGGTAGACGATCGTGCGGAAGAGCGCGACGCGGGCCTTGGGGACCGGGGCGAACAGCCAGTTCATCGGGTGACCCGCCAATCGGCCAGCACGTCGTCGGTCCACTTGCCGGTGGGCCGCCCGGAGTGGATCTCGTGCATCCGGTTCACGTAGCGGACCTCGACCAGCGGCGCGGCCTGCGGATTGCGCTTCTCGTACGCCTCCAGCACCTGCCGGAGCAGCGACGGATCGGCGGCGTACGCGTCCTGCGACGCCTCCACCTCAGCCCGGCGCAGCCCGGTGCGCTTCTCGTCGAGGAGGATCACGGTCCCGTCGGCGGTGACGCCTTCGATCCGGGGATCGGGTGCGGGCTCGTTCGGCGGGTTGACCCCGGCGTACATCCGGAAGGGACCGAACGGGAAGTCGTCGTCGGAACCCCACAGGGTTCCGCCCAGAAGCAGAGCGCAGACGACGGCGGTGATCACCACTCTTGTCGTGCGGGCGGTATGGGAAAGCGTGTCCATGGCGGACCGAAGCGTAGCCGGTCCCCCACACCGGCCGCTGTCCCGGCAGGGACTGCGTTACCGGATCGCCGACACCTTAGCCAGTTTGCGCACCGGCGCGGGGGCGACGGGCGTCGCGGCGGGGTGGTCGACGGGCAGCGCGCACGCGGCGGTGCCGCCCGGCATGTGGTGCCGGTTGCGGGCGATCAGGCGGTAGAGCGGCCAGGCGGCGGCCCGCACCGGCGGCAGGGCGAGCACCCAGCCGAACGGCTTCCAGAACAGGTTGCTCGACCGCAGCAGCGCCCCGACCGCCTCCGGCCCGGCCAGCGGCTCCCGGCCCTCGGCGACCCACTGCACGGCCTGCTGGGCCGCCTGCTTGGAGACGCCCAACTCCGCGAGGTCGGCCCGCTGCCACGGCACGACCTCGGCCGGCGTCGGGATCCACCGGTTCACGAAGTTCGCGCACAAGGTGCAGAAGGCGCAGTCACCGTCGAAGACGAAGGTCGGTCTCACGTGACCATCTTCCCGCTTCCCGGGGCGGGTCCGCGACCCCGCCACGTGTTCCGCTGATCACGCCTGCGACCCGCCGGCCCGAATCACGCCGAGCGAGCCCGCTTTCACGCCGAGCGGCGGCGCGAACGACGCCGAGAGCGGCGGCTGCTAGACCGACGCCCAGGGGGCTGGTTCACGATGTGTCCGCCCGTACGGCATGGGCCGAAGCGAGCAGTTCGGACAGCGTGACCGGGCGCAATCCCTTGGCCCGCAAGCCCTGCACGATGGCGGCCAGATTCCGCACCACGAGCAGGCGGCTCTTCGCGCCCACGTCGTGGGCCAGGATGATCGACCCCGGGCGGGCGTCGGCCACGACTCGCTGGACGAACCCGTCCGGGTCGCCGGCGTACTGCTTTTCCGGCACGGGCTGGCTCCACATCGCGATGTCGTAGCCGAAGTGGTCGGCCGCGATGAGCGTCGTCCCGCCGACGTGGCCCCACGGCGGGCGCATCAGCCGCGGCTCCCGGCCGAGGCGCAGCACGATCTCGTCGTGCGCCGCCTGCAACTCGCGCAGTACGCCGTCCGCGTCCAGCTGGGCGAGGTCGGCATGCGACCAGGTGTGGTTGCCGATCTCATGACCGTCGTAGCCGCCGGGGCCAACGACGCCGGCATGATCCCGCAGATGCTTGCCGACCAGGAAGAACGTGGCCGGAGCGTCGAGCTTGCCGAGGGTGTCGAGCACCTGCGGCGTCCACTCGGGCATCGGCCCGTCGTCGAAGGTCAGCGCGACGAGCGGGGCCTCCGTCTCCACGTGCCAGAAACATCGGATCGAGCCCCGATTACTCCAGTCGAGCGAGTTGCCGGCGGGGGCGTACCCGCCGTCGAGCGGCAACCTGTGTGGGCTTAGGGCCCGGCGGCCGACCGTCGCGGCGACGGCTGTGACACCGGCGGCCACTGTTCCGCCGGCGAGCATGGTGCGGCGTGACACCGACATGTGAACCCCCCGTAAGGCGCTGATCGCGAAGGCGAATCACGTCCTTAGGAGAATCGTGCGGTGCCGGTGCCACGCGTCGCCACCCTATCGACAAACTCGACTAACCGTGCACGCCGGCTGACCTGCGATCACCTGCATGATCACCGACGAACGGGCGAGGAAAACCGGCCGGTCGGCCGCCTCACCAGACCAGACAGAACGGGTGCCCCACCGGGTCGGCGAAGACCCGGAAATCCTGGCCTCCACCCGGTAGCTTGGTCGCGCCCAGCGCCAGCACCTGCCGCTCGCCCTCCTCGGCGTCGGCCACCGTCACGTCGAGGTGATACTGCTGCGGGTACGCCGGATCGGGCCAGCGCGGCGCGGTGTAGACGCCCACGTTCTGGAAGCAGACGGCGGGCTGGCCCTCGGCCGAGATCATGGCCCCTTCGGGACCCTCGTACGTGGTCTTCATCCCCAGCAGCTCGGCGTAGAAGCGGGCCAGCGTCGCCCCGTCCGGGGAGTCGATCATGAGGTCGGCCAGGCCGACGCCGTCCACGCCGTCACGCTGGCAGAGGCAGAACGGGTGCCCGCTCGGGTCGGCGAAGACGCTGAAGGTCTCGCCGCCGCCGGGCAGCCGTGTCGCGCCGAGCTTCTCCGCGCGCTCGATCCCCGCCGGCAGGTCCGCGACGACGAGGTCCAGGTGCATCTGCTGGGGGTACGCCGGGTCGGGCCAGCGCGGCGCGACCAGGTCCGGCGCGAGCTGGAAGGCGACTTTCCAGCCTTCCGGGGTCTGTGTGGTGATCCAGTCGTCGTCGGTGCTGATCACCTCGAAGCCGGCCAGATCCCGGTAGAAGGCGGACAGTCCGACGACGTCGGGGGTGTCCAGGACGATTTCGCTCAGTTTCCCAATCACGTCACCTGCATACCCGCCGGGTGTGACACTCAGGCCGCCGCGCCGACCGGACCGCCGCCCGGAATCGAAGGCGGCCAGGCGGCCGACAGCAGGTCCCGGGTCTCGGTCAGCAGCTGAGGCAGGGGCTTGGTCCGCCCGATCACCGGCATGAAGTTCGCGTCGCCGCCCCAGCGCGGAACGATGTGCTGGTGCAGGTGTCCAGCGATGCCCGCACCTGCCACGCCGCCTTGGTTGATGCCCAGGTTGAAGCCGTGCGGCGTAGACACCGCGCGGATCACTCGCATCGCCGTCTGGGTGAAGGCGGCCAGCTCGGCGGTCTCCTCCGGGTCGATGTCGGTGTAGTCGGCGACGTGCCGGTAGGGGCAGATCAGCAGATGCCCCGGGTTGTACGGGAACCGGTTGAGGACGGCGTACACCCGCTCGCCGCGCGCCACCACGAGGCCGTGCGTGTCGTCGGTGGGCGCGACGCAGAACGGGCAGCCCACCGGCTCGGCCGACGAGTCCCCGCTCTGCACGTACGCCATCCGCCAGGGGGTCCACAGCCGTTCGAGCCCGTCCGGCTCCCCGATCTGTTCCACGTGGACAGCCTATAAGCTCAGCGAACCTGGGCGTTGGCGTAGTACGCCACCAGCTCCGGGTCGAGCTCCGGCACGTCCTGCGGCACGCCGCCCGCCCGCAGCGACACGGTGGCCGACACTCCCGCCGCGACGCTCATCCGGGCCGCGACCGGAGATGTGTCGGTCGCCCCGCCGTCGCGCACGAACCGGCAGAACTCCGCCATGATGAGCGGGTCCGCCCCGCCGTGCAGTTGGGTCGCGCCGGGGATCTCGTAGACGGTGTCGGCGTCCTCCCGGTAGCCGGAACGGCGCTGGTTCCACACCTTCACCACGCCGCCGGGGCCGTCGCCGAAGTTCTCCAGCCGCCCCGCGTCGCCGATGACGGTGTAGTTGCGCCAGTAGTCCGGCGTGAAGTGGCACTGCTGGTACGCCGCGACGATCCCGTTGTCCAGCACCATGTTCATCACGGACACGTCCTCGACGTCGATCTCGTGGTGCAGGCCGGACTGGGCCAGCGGCGGCCAGTGCTTCTCCGGGGCGTACCAGTCGTCGTGCTTGGGCTCGCCCGCCGCCAGCCGGTCGGTCACCCGGTTGTAGACGCGCAGGTCGCCGAAGGCGCTCACCCGCTGGGCGTACCCGTCGGCGAGCCAGTGCAGGACGTCGATGTCGTGGGCGGCCTTCTGCAGCAGCAGGGAGGTCGTGTTCGCCCGCTGGGCGTGCCAGTCCTTGAAGTAGAAATCGCCGCCGTGGCCGACGAAATGGCGTACCCAGATGGTCTGGACGGCGCCGATCTCACCGCGGGCGATGATGTCGCGCATCAGCCTGACCACGCCCATGTGCCGCATGTTGTGGCCGACGTAGAGCCGGACGCCCGTGCGATGGGCCGTCGCGAGGATGGCGTCGCACTCCTCGACGGTGATGCCGAGCGGCTTCTCCACGTACGCGGCCTTGCCCGCCTCGAGCACGTCGGTGGCCACGCGCAGGTGCGTGTGGTCGGGGGTCATGACGACGATGCCGTCGATATCGGGGCGGTCGAGCAGCGTGCGGTAGTCCGCGACGGTGTCGACGCCCTCGATCATCGACGCCGCCGTCGCCAGGGCCGCGGGATCGGTGTCCGCGACCGCCACCACCCGGGAGCCGGAGCCCGGGTGGTGGCCGGCCGTCGCGAGACTCCGCCGCAGGCCGAAGCCGATTACTCCCAGTCGAACGTCTTCCATCGGGCCAAGATCACATATCGGCGGGGCGCTAGTCAACCGATTCCGCGTCGGCGGGAGCGGCGGTCGGGGCCGTGTTGGCCCGGGACCGGACGAACTCCTCGACGTGCAGCACGGCGTCCGGGATCGGCACACCGTTGCGTTGCGACCCGTCGCGGTAGCGGAACGAGACGGTGCCGTCGGCGACGTCCTGGTCCCCCGCGATCACCATGAACGGGATCTTCTGGCCCTGCGCGTTGCGGATCTTCTTCTGCATCCGGTCGTCCGACGCGTCGACCTCCGCCCGCAGCCCGCGCGCCTTCAGCTTCGTCACGAAGTCGTGCAGGTACGCGACGTGGTCCGGGCTGTCGCCCGCGTCGCCGGGGAGGCTCTCGGCCGAGCCGCCAGGAGTGCGGTCTGTCCGGATCGGGATACCGATCACCTGGACCGGCGCGAGCCAGGCCGGGAACGCGCCCGCGTAGTGCTCGGTGAGCACGCCGAAGAAGCGCTCGATCGAACCGAACAGCGCGCGGTGGATCATGACCGGGCGCTGGCGGGTGCCGTCAGCGGCCTGGTACTCCAGCCCGAACCGAGCCGGCTGGTTGAAGTCGACCTGGATCGTCGACATCTGCCAGGTACGCCCGATGGCGTCCCGCGCCTGCACGCTGATCTTCGGGCCGTAGAACGCCGCGCCGCCCGGGTCCGGCACCAGCTCGAGGCCGGAGCTGCGCGCCGCCGTCTCCAGCGCCGCCGTGGCCTCGGCCCAGTCCTCGTCCGCGCCGATGAACTTCGGCGAGTCGTCGCGAGTGGACAGTTCCAGGTAGAAGTCGTCCAGACCGTAGTCGCGCAACAGGTTGAGGACGAAGTCCAGCAACGCCGTCAGCTCACCCGGCATCTGCTCCTTGGTGCAGTAGATGTGCGAGTCGTCCTGGGTCAGGCCGCGTACGCGGGTCAGGCCGTGCACCACGCCGGACTTCTCGTAGCGGTACACCGTGCCGAACTCGAAGAAGCGCAGCGGCAGCTCCCGGTAGGACCGGCCGCGGGCCGAGAAGATCAGGTTGTGCATCGGGCAGTTCATGGCCTTGAGGTAGTACTCGGCGCCTTCGAGCTGCATCGGGGGGAACATCGTGTCGGCGTAGTAGGGCAGGTGGCCGGAGGTCTCGAACAGCTGCGCCTTGGTGATGTGCGGCGTGTTCACGAACTCGTAGCCGGCTTCCTCGTGGCGCTGCCGCGAGTAAGCCTCCATCTCCCGGCGGATGATGCCGCCCTTCGGGTGGAACACCGCCAGACCCGACCCGATCTCGTCCGGGAAGGAGAACAGGTCCAGATCCGCGCCGATCTTGCGATGGTCGCGCTTGGCCGCCTCCTCCAAGAACGACAGGTACGCCTTGAGGGCGTCCCGCGTCGGCCAAGCGGTGCCGTAGATCCGCTGCAGCTGCGGGTTCTTCTCATCGCCGCGCCAGTACGCCGCCGCACTGCGCATGATCTTGAACGCGGCGATCAGGCGGGTGCTGGGCAGGTGCGGACCCCGGCACAGGTCGCCCCAGCAGCGGTCGCCCGACTTGGGGTCGAAGTTCTCGTAGATCGTCAGCTCGCCGCCGCCGACCTCCATGACGTCGGGGTCGACATCGCCCTTGACGTCCACGAGCTCCAGCTTGAACGGCTCGTCCTTCAGCTCGGACTTGGCCTGCTCCAGCGAGTCGAACCGGCGGCGCTTGAAGGTCTGGCCCTGCTTGATGATCTCCTGCGCCCGGGCCTCGATCTTGGCCAGGTCCTCCGGGTGGAACGGCTTGGGCACCTGGAAGTCGTAGTAGAAGCCGTTCTCGATGGGCGGGCCGATGCCGAGCTTGGCCTCGGGGAACACGTCCTGGACCGCCTGCGCGACGACGTGCGCGGTCGAGTGCCGCAGCACGTTCAGGCCGTCCGGCGAGTCGATCGGAACGGCCTGGACCTCGACGTCGACCGCCGGGGTCCAGTCGAGGTCCCGCAGGGTGCCCTCGGCGTCCCGGACGACGACGATCGCCTTCGGGCCGTGGGCCGGCAGTCCGGCGGCGGCCACCGCGGCGGCGGCCGTCGTCCCGGCGGCCACGGTGACGACGGCGTCTCCGCTGGGGCCTGCGACGGGTGCGGGCGCTGCGCTCACGATGTGCTCCTCGAGTAGTTTCGGATGGTTGCCAGAGGCGGACATTCCGGCCTGGGTCATGCTATCGCCACGCTGTCCCGGCCCCCGGGCCCGCCCCGCGGACTCCCCGGCCGCGTCGCCGCCGCCGGCCTGCGAGCAGTGAGGTGCGCCACCCGGAAGCGCTGCTGACAGGTTGCTCACAGCTTGCTGAGTCAAGGTCGATGACATGGAGGACACGACTCATCGCCCCCAGCTGAGCCGTCGGCGTCTGATGGGCATCCTCGCCGGCGGCATAGCCGCCTCCGCGGTCGGCGGCGTCGGCATCTTCACCACCCAGTCCGGCGGTAACGCCGCCGGACCGTCCCCCGCCCCCGCCACGACCTCTTCCTCCGCGGCCGCCGGGTCCACGTCCGCGTCAGCCGCCGAGAAGACCGTGACCCCGGTCGTACGCGTACAGACCGACGAGGACACCTGGTACGCCTGGCAGTGGGTGAACCTGACGACCGGTGCGACCTACGGATCGGCCGACGCGGCGAAGCAGACGAACAACACCGAGTCGATGATCAAGGCGTGGATCGGGGCCGACTACCTCGCCGGGCTCGAAGCGTCCGGGCAGCCGCTCAGCGACGCCGACAACGCGCTGATCACGAAGATGATCAAGAAGTCCGACAACGCGGCCGCCCAGACGCTGTACCTGCGCCGGGGCGGTGACCAGGTGATCCAGCGGGCGATCGACGAATGCGGGCTCACCGGCACCGCGGTCACCGAGTCCTGGTGGTCGAAGACCCAGATCACCGCGCTCGACGCCACCCGGATGATGCGCGAGATCCTGACCCGGGCCGAGACGTCCGAGCTGGTGCGGTGGCTCGTCGACGACTTGATGCGCAACGTCGACGACGACAACGCCTTCGGCATCGCCCAGGTGCTGGCCGAGACCGATCCGCAGGCCGACCCGGCGGTGAAGAACGGCTGGACCGACCACGCCAACACCGGCCTCTGGAACCTGAACTGCCTGGCCGAGTGGACCTCGACCGGCACCGGCGACCACATCGTGCTCGCGATCCTGACCCGCTACCCGCTCGGCCACGGCCAGGCGTACGGGGAGAAGGTGTGCCGTGAGGTCACCAGCCAGCTCCTGGAACAACTGACCGTCCAGGCGTGACATACAGTCTGGCCATGATCTGGTGGGTCCTGCTGGCCGTCGCCCTCGCCCTCGTCGCCGTCGTCGTCGTCACGCGAACGAGGAAGCCGGCCCGTAAGCCCACCCGGCCGGCACGCGGGCCGAAGACAGGCCCGAAACCCGCGCCGCCCAAACGAAGCACCACCCCGGGCACCGGGCCGCAACCCGGCGAGATCTGGTGGGCCGACGTGCCCTATGAGGACGGCACCGGCCACAAAGTACGCCCGTGCCTGATCCTGCGCGGCGGCTCGCGGGACCGCGAGGTCCTGAAGATCACCAGCCAGGACCAGTCCGACCGCAACGATCACGTCGTCATCCCGACGCGTACCTGGGACCCCGGCGCCGACCACAACAGCTGGCTGGACCTGACCGGCCCGATCCGGGTGCCGCTGGGCGGCTTCCAGGACCGGGCCGGGACGCTCGACGCCAAGATCTGGCAGAAGGTGCGCCGCCTACACGGCGTGTGAGTACGCCTCGATCTCGGCCAGCAGCGCGGACTTGTCCGCCTCCGACGCGAACGACTGGCGTACCGCCGCGCGCGCCAGATCGGCGACGCCGCGCTCGTCGAGGCCGAGCAGTTCGGCGGCGACGGCGTACTCCTTGTTGAGCCAGGTGGAGAACATGGGCGGGTCGTCGGTGTTGATGCTCAGTTGAACACCGGCCGCGACGAGCTGCGGCAGCGGGTGCTCCGCCAGCGAGGCGACCGCCCGGGTGCAGACGTTCGACGTCGGGCAGACCTCCAGCGGAATCTGGTGCTCGGCCAGGTACGCCACCAGCTCCGGATCCTGCACCGCGCGGATGCCGTGACCGATGCGCTCGGCGCCCAGCTCGTGGATGGCGTCCCACATGCTCTGCGCGTCGCTGGTCTCCCCGGCGTGCGGCACCGAGTGGAGTCCGGCCGCCCGGGCGGCGTCGAAGTACGGCTTGAACTGCGGCCGGGGTACGCCGATCTCCGGTCCGCCCAGGCCGAAGCTGATCAGCCCGTCCGGCCGCTGATCGAGCGCGATCCGCAGCGTGTTCTCGGCCGCCTCCAGCCCGGCCTCACCCGGGATGTCGAAGACCCAGCGCAACTGGAGGCCGAGATCGCGGGCGGCGGTCACCCGCACGTCCTCGATCGCCTCGCAGAACGCCTCGGCCGGAATCCCCCGCCGGACGCTCGACCAAGGGGTCACGGTCAGCTCGGCGTACCGGACGTTCTGGCCGGCCAGGTCGGCGGCGATCCCGGCGGTCAGCGTACGCACGTCCTCGGCGTCGCGGATGAGGTCGACGACGCTCAGGTACACCTGGACGAAGTGGGCGAAGTCGGTGAAGGTGAAGTACTCGGCGAGCTTATCGGCGTCGGCCGGCACGGGTGAGGTGCCCTCGTGCCGGGCGGCCAGCGCCGCCACGGTCTGCGGCGACGCGGATCCGACATGGTGCACGTGCAGCTCGGCCTTGGGTAGGCCGGCGATGAACTCCTGCATCGGCAGATCATAGGCGGCCCACCCGCCCCGAGCGTTGATCATGGAGTTTCCGGTCATGACACGCCGTCGAGACCACGGTTGACTCCATGATCAACGGATGGGGTGGGGGTGGGTGGGGTCAGGGTTTGTGGGCGACGAGGAAGATGCGGCGGAAGGGGAAGGGCACCACGTCCCGCCGCACCGGGTACGCCTTGGCGAGGCGGTCCTGCAGCTGATCGCGGAACCGGCTCCAGTCCGCCGGGCGGTCGGCCAGAGCGGCCCGGACCGGCCGCAGCGCGGTCCCCTCCATCCAGGCCAGCACCGGGTGCGGCCCGTCCGGCCGGACCGGCAGCAGATGCAGGTACGTCGTCTCCCACACGTCGACGTCGCAGCCGGCCTCCAGCAGGTCGCCGGCGTACTCGGCGGGTTCCCACACCGCCGCGCCGTCGCGCAGCCCCTCGATCCGCCCGGCCCATTCCGGGCTGGCCGACAGTTCGCGCAGCAGCTGATGCGACGGCGCTTCGAAGTTCCCGGGCACCTGGAAGGCCAGCCACGCCCCCGTACGCACCGCTGCGGCCCACGAGCGCAGCAGCTGGCGATGGCCGGGGACCCACTGCAGGACGGCGTTGCCGACGATCACGTCCACGTCTTCGGGCGGCGTCCAGGTGGACACGTCGCCGACGGCGAACGCGACCTTCCCGGACCGCGCCTCGGGCAGGGACGACGCCGAGTCGATCATCTCGGCGGACGAGTCAAGGCCCTCGATCCGTGCATCGGGCCAGCGCTGGGACAAGGTCACCGTCAAGTTGCCAGGACCGCAACCAAGGTCCACGATGTGGGCAGGCGCGTGACTCCCAACACGTGCCAGAAGATCATGAAATGGGCGAGATCGTTCGTCTCCGTACCGCTGATACACCCGGGGGTCCCACATTGTGCACGCTCCCACGCAGTATTTAGAAAACCGTACGTCCGTCTTGTTTAACGATAACCGAGGTCACAGCGGGCTCACGAGTGGGTTTCCGAATCGTTACGAAGCCCGCTACGCCCCGGCTCTAGACGTAAACCGACGGTAAGGGATTGCATGATCCGATCAGGTCGTGCAAGAACCCAGCAGGGTGAGAAGGAGATGTCCATGGCATCAGCCAGGCGGCGTTCATTCGTGGCGCTCGTCGCGGCAGCCGGGCTCACGCTCGGCGGACTCGCGGCGTGCAACTCCGGCGAGAAGTCCAGCGACAATTTGGACAAGCCGGAGTGCGCGGCATTCAAGGACTACACAGGAATCGCCGGTAAGACCGTCAGCGTCTACACGTCGATCCGGGACGCCGAGGCCGACCTGCTTCAGCAGTCCTGGAAGCAGTGGGCCGACTGCACCGGCGTCAAGATCGACTATGAGGGCAACGGCGACTTCGAGGCCCAGCTCCAGGTACGCGTACAGGGCGGCAACGCGCCCGACATCGCGTTCATCCCCCAGCCCGGTCTGCTGTCGAAGCTGGCCAAGGCCGGGAACCTGAAGCCGGCCGCCGAGAAGACGCAGGCGATGGCCACGCAGAACTACTCGGGCGACTGGCTGAAGTACGCGACGGTCGACGGCAAGCTCTACGGCGCGCCGCTGGGCTCGAACGTGAAGTCGTTCGTCTGGTACTCGCCGAAGATGTTCAAGGACAAGGGCTGGACCATCCCCACCTCCTGGGACGAGCTGATCTCGCTGAGCGACAAGATCGCCGCCACCGGCATCAAGCCGTGGTGCGCCGGCATCGAGTCCGGCAGCGCGACCGGCTGGCCGGCCACCGACTGGATCGAGGACGTCCTCCTGCGTGACCAGGGCCCGGACGTCTACGACCAGTGGGTCGCGCACAGCATCCCGTTCAACGACCCGAAGATCGTCTCGGCGGTCGACAAGGTCGGCTCGATCCTCAAGAACGACAAGTACGTCAACGGCGGCCTCGGCGGCGTGAAGTCCATCGCGACCACCTCCTTCCAGGCCGGCGGCACGCCGATCACGACCGGCAAGTGCGCGCTGCACCGCCAGGCGTCGTTCTACGCCAACCAGTGGCCGCAGGGCACCAAGGTGGCCGAGGACGGCGACGTGTTCGCGTTCTACTTCCCGGCGGTCGACCCGTCGAAGAAGCCGGTGCTGGGCGCGGGCGAGTTCACCGCGATCTTCGACGACCGGCCCGAGGTGCAGGCCTTCCAGACCTACCTGGCCAGCGCGGAGCACGCGAACTCGCGGGCGAAGCTGGGCAACTGGGTCTCCGCCAACAAGGGCCTGGACATCGCGAACGTCGCCAACCCGATCGACAAGAAGTCGGTCGAGATCCTGAAGGACTCCTCGACGGTGTTCCGCTTCGACGGTTCGGACCTCATGCCGGCCTCGGTCGGCGCGGGCTCGTTCTGGAAGGGCATGACCGACTGGATCAACGGCAAGAGCACCAAGGACTCGCTGGACTACATCGAGAACAGCTGGCCGAAGTGATCCTGGGTCACGACGACCCGTCGTGACCGTGACGACATCGACACCAGCCGGAGCTCCGTCCGCATCGGACGGGGCTCCGGCCGCCCACCGGCCCTGTGGGGCACACCGGGAGATCAGATGGATTTCAGCAACGAACCACCGAAACTCTTAGAGCTGCTCTACGGCGTCATCGGCTTCCTGGCCGTGGTCGGCCTGTTGTTGTTCGTGCTCGACAAGCTGCCGATGCGCAAGGACCGGTGGGTCGCCCTGACCTTCCTGTTCCCCGCCGGCCTTCTGCTCACCATCGGCCTGATCGTCCCGGCCATCCGCACGTTCATCCTGTCGTTCACCAAGCCCGACATCGCCAACCCGGGCCAGAACAAGTTCGCGGGATTCGAGAACTACGTCTGGATGTTCACCGAGCCGGAGTCCCGGCACACCCTGCTGAACACGCTGCTGTGGGTGGTGCTGGTCCCGACGGTGTCGACCGCGGTCGGGCTGATCTACTCCGTGCTGGTCGACCGCTCGCGCGGGGAGGCCTTCGCGAAGTCGCTGATCTTCATGCCGATGGCGATCTCATTCGTCGGCGCCGGCATCATCTGGAAGTTCATCTACGAGTACCGCCCCGAGGACGAGCAGCAGCTCGGCCTGCTCAACCAGATCGTGGTGTGGCTGGGCGGCAGCCCTCAGCAGTGGCTGCTCAAGGGCCCGTGGAACACGCTGTTCCTGATCGTCGTGCTGATCTGGATCCAGGCCGGCTTCGCGATGGTCGTCCTGTCCGCCGCGATCAAGGCGATCCCCGCCGAGATCGTCGAGGCGGCCCGCCTGGACGGCGTCACGCCCTGGCAGATGTTCTGGCGGGTCACCGTCCCCAGCATCCGGCCGGCCCTCGTCGTCGTCCTCGTCACCATCACGATCGGCACCCTCAAGGTCTTCGACATCGTCCGCGCGATGACCGGCGGCAACTTCGGGACCAGCGTCCTGGCGTACGACATGTACAACTGGGCGTTCCCGTTCGACAACACCGGACGAGGCTCGACGCTGGCCGTCTTCCTCTTCCTGCTCGTCACGCCGATCGTGATCTACCAGATCCGCAACCTCCGCCAGCAGAGGGAGATCCGATGACCGTCGTACCGCCTGCCGTCGCCAGCGGCGAGACCGAGGTCGCGCCGAGCGATCAGGGCGGCGTGGCCAAGCGCGTCGGCAAGAAGCTGACCAGCCGCACCGCCACCGTCGTCTCGATCGTCATCGCTCTGGTGTGGACGATCCCGACGTTCGGTCTGTTCATCTCCTCGTTCCGGCCGGAGAACGACATCAAGGGCAACGGCTGGTGGAACTTCTTCACCAGTCCCAGCTTCACCCTGGAGAACTACCAGGAGGTGCTGTTCGGCACGTCCAACGTCAACGGGCGGCTGGCCAGCTACTTCATCAACTCGATCGTGATCACGATCCCGTCGGTGCTGTTCCCGGTGTTCTTCTGCAGCCTGGCCGCGTACGCGCTGGCCTGGCTGAACTTCAAGGGCCGGGATTGGATCTACATCGGCATCTTCGCGTTGCAGATCGTGCCGCTGCAGATGGCGCTGGTTCCGCTGCTCAGCTTCTTCAGCCGGGGCGTGACCATCGGCGGCGTGAACATCATGCCCGCCTGGCATCTCGAGGGGCCGGACAAGTTCATCCAGGTCTGGTTCGCCCACACCTGCTTCGCCCTGCCGCTCGGCATCTTCCTGCTGCACAACTTCATGTCCGAGCTGCCGCGCGATCTGATCGAGGCGGCCAAGGTGGACGGCGCCAGCCATCCGAAGATCTTCCGCAGCGTGGTGCTGCCGTTGATCGTGCCGGCCCTGGCCAGCTTCGCGATCTTCCAGTTCCTCTGGGTGTGGAACGACCTGCTCGTGGCGCTCATCTTCGCGGGCGGCAATCAACGCACCGCGCCGCTGACCGTGCGCCTGGCCGAGATGGCCGGTACGCGGGGCAACGAATGGCAGCGCCTGACCTCGGGCGCGTTCATCTCGATCGTCGTACCGCTGATCGTCTTCCTGTCGTTGCAGCGCTACTTCGTCCGTGGCCTGCTCGCGGGCTCGGTCAAGGGCTGATCTCGCGGACCTGTCCCGCCCCGTACGCGGGCGGGACAGGTCGCTAGACCCAAGCCAGGGTGCGCTGCACCGCTTTACGCCACTGGGCCAGCTCCCGATCGCGTACCCCTGCGTCCATGGCGGGAGTCCAGCGGGCCGAGACCGTCCACTGTGACCGGAGCGTCGCGAGATCGGGCCAGTAGCCCACCGCGAGCCCGGCGCCGTACGCCGCCCCGAGACTGGTCGTCTCCGCGACCGCGGGCCGCACGACCTCGACGTCGAGCACGTCCGACTGGAACTGCATGAGCAGCTCGTTGGCGGTCATTCCGCCGTCGACCCGCAGTTGCGACAGGCTGCTGCCCTGCCAGTCCTGGAGCATCGCGTCGACGACCTCGCGGGTCTGCCAGGCGGTCGCCTCCAGTACCGCGCGGGCGATGTGGCCCTTGGTGACGTAGCCGGTGAGCCCGGCGAGGACCCCGCGTGCGTCCGAACGCCAGTGCGGCGCGAACAGTCCCGCGAACGCCGGGACCAGGTAGCACCCGCCGTTGTCGGGCACGCTGGCCGCCAGCGCCTCGATCTCCTCGGCCGAGCGGATGAGGCCGAGGTTGTCGCGCAGCCACTGCACCAGCGAGCCGGTGACCGCGATCGACCCCTCCAGCGCGTACGCGGCCGGGCCGGTGCCGATCTGGTAGCCGACCGTCGTGAGCAGCCCGTGCGTGGAGGCGACCGGCCGGGTGCCGGTGTTGAGCAGCAGGAAGCTGCCGGTGCCGTAGGTGCACTTGGCCTCGCCGGGCGAGAAGCACGTCTGGCCGAACAGCGCCGCCTGCTGATCGCCGAGCGCCGCCGCCACCGGTACGCCCGCCAGCTCGCCCCGCGCCTCGCCGTAGACCTCCACGGACGGGCGGATCTCCGGGAGCATCGCGCGCGGGATGCCCATGGCCTTGACGATGTCGTCGTCCCAGTCGAGCGTCGCGAGATTCATCAGCAGCGTACGGCTGGCGTTGGTGACGTCGGTCAGATGCCGGCCGCCCTTCGGCCCGCCGGTCAGGTTCCAGATGAGCCAGGAGTCGACCGTGCCGAACAGCACCTCCCCCGCCTCGGCGCGCGCCCGCAACCCCGGTACGTGATCGAGCAGCCAGCGCAGCTTCGGTCCGGCGAAATAGGTCGCCAGCGGCAGCCCGGTCTGCGCCCGGAACACCTCCGGCGCGCCGAACTCCTTCAGCAGCGAGTCCGTACGCGTGTCCTGCCAGACGATCGCGTTGTGCACGGGGCGGCCCGTCAGCCGGTCCCAGACGATCGTGGTCTCCCGCTGGTTGGTGATGCCGACGGCGTCGAGGTCGGAGCGGGTGAGCCCGGCGCGGTCCAGCGCCCCGCTCACCACCCGGCGCACGTTGGCCCAGATCTCCTCCGGATCGTGCTCGACCCAGCCCGGCTGCGGGAAGATCTGCTCGTGCTCGTGCTGGTCGACGGCGACGACCTGGCCCTCGGCGTCGAAGACGATGCACCGGGAGGAGGTCGTGCCCTGATCGATGGCTGCGACATACCGCACGCGATGAGGTTACCTGCCCGATTCTGCGCGACCGCGTTCGCGGCAGATCACGGTTACGCATGCTTCCCGCGCCCAAGATCACCTGCGGATCACGGTTACGCATGCTTCCCGCGCCCAAGATCACATGGCTATCCGTGATCTGCCGGCCAAAGACGCCGTGGACAAGGGCCGTGACGCGTGCCATAGTTCTAGGTCACACGACTGGGTCAGGTGACCCACTACGGAGGACGAGCGCATGGCCCGGATGGCGGTGACCGAGCGGCGAGCCGCGCTGATCCAGGCGGCGCTGCGGGTGATCGCAGCCGACGGGGTCGCCGCCGCGACCACCCGGGCGATCACCGCCGAGGCGGGCATGTCGCTGGCCAGCTTTCACTACGCCTTCCGGTCGCGGGACGAGCTGATCGCCGAGCTGATCCCGTACGTCGTGGAGCACGAGAGCCTCGCGGCCGAGCAGACGCTGGCGGTCGGCCACGATCTGCGGGAGACGATCCAGCGAGGTCTCCAGGGCTTCCTGGACCTCGTCGCCGCCGACCCGGCGCGGGAACAGGCGATGTTCGAACTCTCCCTCTACGCGCTGCGGACCGAGGAACTGCACGAGGCTGCCAAGGCCCAGTACGCCAGTTACTACAAGGCGGCCGAAGGCATTGTCGAGGCGGCCGCCCAGCTGACCGGCCGGACGTGGAGCCGCCCGGCGAGCGAGATCGCCCAGATCGTCGTCACCCTGACCGACGGGCTAACCCTCGGCTGGCTGGTGCATCGCGACCGCGCCGCCACCCAGCCCATCCTCGACTTCGCCGCGGACGCGATCGCCGCGCTCGCGGACCCCCTCGACACCTCGGAGCCGGCATGAGCGAGACGCTCGCCGAAAGACCCGCTGTCTTCACCGAACCCGACAAGCCGGTCACGGGCCGCTGGGTCGGCCTGTTCGGGCTGGCCTGGCTGGGCATCTGGATGGCCCAGCTGACCCCCGTCCAACTGCTGCTGCCCGAGCAGGTCGAGGCCCAGCGCCCGGCCACGGACTGGGTCGGCAGCGTCATGGCGTTCGGCGTCATCTCCGGCGTCGCCGGGTTGTTCGCCCTGGTCGCGTACCCGTTGACGGGGGCCCTGTCGGACCGCACGACGTCCCGCTTCGGTCGCCGCCGTCCGTGGATCGCCCTCGGCGCCCTGCTCTTCGCGGTGTCGCTCGTCGTCCTCGGAACCCAGACCGGCGTGGTCGCGGTCGGCGTCTGGTGGACGCTCGCGCTCATCGGCTTCTGCGTGCTCACCGCCGCGCTGACCGCCACGATCTCCGACCAGGTCCCGGTCGGCCAACGCGGGTTCGTCTCCGGCTGGATCTCCGCGCCGCAGGCCATCGGCACCATCCTCGGTCTGCTGCTGGTCACCACGATCTTCACGGGCCGGGTCCGCGGCTACACGACCGTCGCCGTCCTGCTGCTCGCGCTGGTCCTGCCTTTTCTCTTGCGTACGCCGGACGCAGCGCTCCGCCAGGGCGACCGGCCGGCGTCCAGCCTGCGAGGATTGCCCGGGCCGGCTACAGGTACGTACGCTGGCCGTGATCGCCGACGGCTTGCCGTCGGCGAGGTATTGCAGGGACTTTGGGTGTCACCGAAGCAGCACCCTGATTTCGGCTGGACGCTCCTGAGCCGGGTCCTGGTGAACCTGGGCAACGCCTTCGGCACCACGCTGCTGCTGTACTTCCTCAAGTATCACGTCCACGCGGCCGACCCGGACGGCTCGCTGCTGCTCCTCTCCGTGATCTACATGTTCTTCGTGATCGCCGCGTCGCTCTACCTCGGCCGGTTGTCCGACCGCCTGGGCCGCCGCAAGATCTTCGTGATCACGGCGTCGGCCAGCCAGGCCCTGGCCGCCATCCTGCTGGCGGTCTTCCCGAACCTGACCGTCGCCACCGTGGGGGCCGGTCTGCTGGGGCTCGGCTACGGCTGTTTCCTGTCCGTCGACCAGGCCCTGGCGACGCAGGTGCTGCCCGACCCGGCCACCCACGGCAAGGACCTCGGCATCATGAACATCGCGACGACCGTGCCGCAGGCGGTCGCCCCGCTGGTCGGCGCGGCGATCGTCGCGTACGCGGGCGGGTTCGGCGTGCTGTACCTGATCGCCGGGATCACCTCGCTCGTCGGCGCGCTCTGCGTCGCACCCGTGAAAGGCGTCCGATGATCGACCTGTCGTTGCCCGCAGCGCACCTGCCCGTGGACTGGCCCGAGGTCGACAAGGCGACCGCCGACCTCGACCCTCCCTTCGGGACGGTCCACCTGGGAGCGCTGCGGCACAACGCACAGGACATGGTGCGCCGCGCTGGGCCTACCCCTATTCGGGTGGCGAGCAAGAGCATCCGCAGCCGCGAGCTGATCGCGGGCCTGCTGGCCCTGCCGGGCTATCGGGGTGTGCTGGCCTACACGCTGGCGGAGGCGATGTGGCTGGCCGTCACCCTCGACGACGTGGTGGTGGGCTACCCCACCGCGGACCGTGCGGCGCTGACGGAGCTTGCGCTGTCGCCGGAGCTGGCGGCCCGCGTGACGCTGATGGTCGACTCGGTGGAACAGCTCGACTTCATCGACGCCGTGGTGCCGCAGCGTGAGCCGTTGCGGGTGTGCGTCGAGATCGACTCGTCGTACCGGTCGCGGCTGCTCGGCCATGTCGGGGTGTGGCGGTCGCCGATCCGGCAGGCGCCCGAGGCGGCCGCGCTGGCCCGCGAGATCGTCCGGCGGCCGGGCTTCACGCTGGTCGGGATGATGGGCTACGAGGCGCAGATCGCCGGGCTGGGCAACGCTCCGCGCGGCAAGCCGCTCATGGGCCGGATCCTCCGGACCGTTCAGAAGCGATCGATGGCCGAGCTGATCGAGCGCCGGTCGGCCGCCGTCGCCGCCGTCCGCCGGCTGGCCGAGCTGGAGTTCGTCAACGGCGGCGGCACCGGCAGCCTGGAAGCGACCGCGTCCGACCCGTCGGTCACCGAGGTCACCGCCGGATCAGGACTGCTCGGGCCGCACCTGTTCGACAACTACGCGCACTTCCACCCGGCTCCGGCCGCCGCGTTCGCGCTCAGCGTCGTACGCCGTCCCGCGCCGGACCGGGTGACCCTGCTCGGTGGCGGCTGGATCGCCTCCGGCCCGCCTGGACCGGATCGGCTGCCCCAGCTCGTCTGGCCGGCCGGACTGTCCTACGTGGCCCGTGAAGCGGCCGGCGAGGTGCAGACGCCGGTGACCGGGGCGGCGGCCCGATCGCTTCGGGTGGGCGACCGGGTCTGGCTCCGGCACACCAAGGCGGGCGAGGTGTGCGAGCACGTCGACGAGCTGTACATCGTGGACGGACCAGCCGTCGTGGGCGCGGTGCGGACGTATCGCGGCGAACGAAAGGTGTTCCTGTGACCTGGCAGAACTGGGGCCGTTCGGAGTCGGCCAGCCCCGTACGCGTCGTCACTCCGGCGTCGGCCGACGAGGTCGCGACCGCGATCGCCGACGCCCGGCGCGACGGGCTGACGGTCAAGCCGATCGGCGCCGGGCACAGCTTCACCGGCATCGCCGTCGCCGACGGAGTGCAGCTGAACCTGTCGCGCCTGTCCGGCCTGCTGTCGGTGGACCGCGAGCTTCAGCAGGTCACCCTGGCCGCCGGCACGCACCTGCACGAGGTGCCCGCGCTGCTGGCCCCGCACGGGCTGGCCATGCAGAACCTCGGGGACATCGACGCGCAGACCGTCGCCGGGGCCACGTCCACCGGTACGCATGGCACCGGTGCGGCGTTCGGCGGGCTGGCCACCCAGATCGTCGCGGTCACACTGGTCACCGCGGCCGGTGAGATCCTGCGGATCGACGCCTCGCACGAGCTGTTCAACGCCGCCCGCCTCGGGCTCGGCTCGCTCGGCGTCCTCGTCGACATCACCGTGCAGTGCGTACCGGCGTTCAAGCTGGCCGCGGTGGAGGCGCCTGAGCCGTTGGCCGGCGTACTGGAGTCCTTTCTGGAGCGGTCGGCCGCGCCCGATCACTTCGAGTTCTACTGGTTCCCGCACACCACGACGGCGCTGACGAAGACGAACACCCGGCTCGCGCTGACCGAGCCCAGCGTCCCGTTGGGCGGCTTCAAGCGGTGGCTGGACGACGAGTTCATGTCGAACACCGTGTTCTCCTGGGTGTGCGGCATCGGCCGGTCAATCCCAGCGGCCATCCCGTCGATCAACCGGCTCGCCTCGCAGCTGACCGGCGACCGCGCCTTCACCGACGTGTCGACCTCGGTCTTCACGACCGTCCGCCGGGTCCGGTTCCGGGAGATGGAGTACGCCCTCGCGGTCGAGGCGATTCCCGAGGCCGTACGCGAGATCGACCGGCTCATCACCCGCAAGGGCTGGCGGATCTCCTTTCCCCTCGAAGTACGCGTCGCCGCGCCGGACGACATCTGGCTGTCCACGGCGTACGGACGCCGGACCGGATACGTCGCGGTCCACCGCTACGTCAAGGAAGACCACCACGAGTACTTCCGCGCGGTCGAAGAGGTCTTCCGGACCTTCGGCGGCCGGCCGCACTGGGGCAAGATCCACTATCGGGACGCGGGCGACTTCGCCACGCTGTACCCCCGGTTCGACGACTTCCTCGCGGCGCGCGACAAGCTCGACCCGGACCGCGTCTTCGCCAACGCCTACCTGACCCGCGTCCTCGGCTGACCCCCGTCCTCGGCCGACCCGCGTCCTCGGCCGACCCCCGTTGGGGTGCAGATCACGGTTACGCAGGCCAAAATCGCTCGGGGAGGCATGCGTAACCGTGATCTGCAGCCCAACGACGGGACGGGAGCGGCAGCGTCAGGCGGCTGGGCGGTGGGTGGCGGCGTGCCGAGCGACCTTGGCCCGGTTCCCGCACACCGCCATGACGCACCAGCGTCGCCGCCCGCGCGGGTCGCGGAACAGCCATCCGCAGCCGGCTCCGGCGCAGGCGCGTACTTCGGTGCTGCCGGGCGAGGCGAGCAACCGGGCGGCCTGGTGGACGATCGCGCGTAACGGACGCTCCGCGTCGTCGCCGTAATCCCATGCCGCCGCGGACTCCGAGCCAGTCTCCGCAGCTGGTCGCAGGCCCGGGGCGAGCGTCCGGACGTAGTGGGAGATGAGCGACCAGTCCGCGTCGGCGCCGGTCAGCGCCTGGTAGTAGGCCCGCCGGAACTCCAGGACCCGGGCCAGCACCCGGTCCCCGTCCGCCGGGTCCGCCGTGGCCAGGTCGGGCAGCAGCCCGGCGTGCCGCGCCCACACCGCTACATGCTCATAGCTGTGCAGGTATTCGTGGGTCTCGGCGCCACCGTCCCAGGCGGCGCGGGTGTTGCAGATTTCGAGCGCCACGTCTCCGGCGACGATGGCGGGCATCCGCAGACCGTCGACCATGACAGGCATTGCTCTACCCCTTAGTCAACCACTAACCTCTGAACCGTACTCTACCGGTTAGCTCTCCAGCAGGAGAAGACCGGCGAGCTCTCCTTGAGGAGATGGCGTGCGGGCGATCCTCTCACTGGCCCTGGCCCGGCTCTATCGGGGGCCGACCCGATGGCTGCTCATCGTGGCCGGGGTGGCCGTCGCGACGCTGCTGCCGATGTCGGCCGCCGCCACCGCCGCCGCCACGTCGACGAAGGCACTGGCGCATGGCCTGGCCGCGCTGCCGCCCGGCGAGCAGAGCCTGATCGTCTCCTACCCGAACCTCGCGATGGAGTCCGCACAGCTCAACGGCATGGACTCCCAGGTACGCAGCCAGCTGGCCAAGCTGACCCGGCATCCCGCTAGGGCCCAGATGCTGTTCCGGGAGATGGGCGACACCGCCGGGGGTTCGTTCTTCCTGGGCGCCGCCGACGACCTCGCCTCCGGCGTCGAGGTGACCAGCGGGCGGCTGCCGGCCTCGTGCACGCCGCAGCGCTGCGAAGTCCTCCTCATCGGACAGACGCCGCCGAAGATGCCGGACGGGCTCGGCGTGGAGATCGTCGGGACCGGCGTACGCACGGATCCGCTGCTGCTGACCGGCACGTTCGAGCCGAAGCGCGACATCCCGCTGCTGCTCGCCGACGGGGTGGCCAAGGCGAGCGCGATCGATTCGCTGACCGCTTTCCAACGGCAGTACGGCTGGGTCGCCCCGCTCGACGTCGAGCGGGCCTCGGCCGACGTGGACGGGTATCTGGACGCCAGCCGCCAGGCCGGCGACGACCTGTCGCGCTACAGCGTCGGGCTGCACCTCACCGCGCCCGACGAGGTGCTCCGCAGCGAGCACGACCGCGCCCAGCGCAGCACCCGCCGATTCGACCTGCTGAGTGGGGCCGCGACGGCGTTGCTGGTCGGCTTCGCCGTGATCGGCGCGGTCGGCGCCCGCCGGGATCACCGCGCGGTCGTCGCCCTCGTACGCCGTCGCGGCGCGCCCGCTCGCCGGCTGTTCACCCTCACCGCCGTCACGGCCGTCATCCCTGTCCTGATCGGAACCGTGCTCGGCGTCCTCCTCGGACTGGCCGTCTTCGGCACGACCGCGTTGTCCGGCACCACGTCGACCCAGATCGCGGTGACGACGGTGCTGGCCGCGGTGCTTCTCGGGGCCGCGCTCAGCTGGGCGCCGGAGCATCCGTGGCGGGCGGTCGACGCCGTGGTGGTCGCCGGGATCGTCGTGGCCGCCGTCGCACTCGCCCGGGGCGCGGTCACCGTGCAGGCCATCAATCAGCGTACGGACCCGTTGCTGGTCGCCTTGCCGATCATCGCGATCGTCTGCGGCGGGCTCCTGGCCGGGCGGCTCTTCCCCTTGGTCGCGCCGTTGGGCGTACGCCTGACGCGCCGGTTGCCGGGCGCGGCCGGGCTGCCCGTGCGCCTGGGCCTGTCCGGCGCGGTACGCCGGCCGCTCCGCGCGGTCGCGACAGTGGCCTTCCTCGCCGCCGCGACCGGAATCGTCCTGTTCGCCGGCGGCTACCGGGCGACCTTGCAGCAAGGCGCGGTCGACCAGGCGACGTTCGCCGTCCCGCTCGACGTGAGTGTCCGATCGGGACAGAACCTGCGCCGCCCGCTCGACATCGCCGACGAGTCCGCCTATGCCCGGCTCGTCCCCGGAACGCTGACCGCCAGAGTCGTACGCGCCACCGCAGGGATCCGGGTCAACGCGGCCGAGACGAAGGCGGCCGAGGTCGTCGGGGTGACACCGGAGGCTCTCACGCGCATCCCCGCCTGGGACCGGGTCACCGGCGGCGACGACGCCGCCCGCTCGGCGCAGCTCATCACGGCCGCCGCGCCGGACCGCGGCTGGCGCGTACCGGCGGGCACGAAGAATCTGGCGTTCGACGTGCTGGGCCCGCTGGACGATCTGAAGATCACGGCGTGGCTGCGCGACGCCGGCGGCCGGGACTTCGCGGTCGAGCTGATCCGATCCGGCCAGCGGCTGACCGGTGAGCTGGCCAAGGCGACCACCACCGAGGCCAAGCTGTTCGCCCTGAACATCGCCGAGACCGCCGACTACGGCCAGCGCCGGCAGCACCACACCGGCGAGGGCGGCCTCGACGTCCCGGTCCTGTCCGGGCGCCTGACGGTGACCGGGCTCGGCAACACCTTCGAGACCGACTACGAGCTGGCCACCGGCCGGATGGTGGCGCTGATCGGGGCGACGCCGGAGACCGAGCTGCCGGTCATCGTCGACCCGGTGACAGCGACCGCCGCAACCGGCGGCAAGCTCCAGCTCAGCGTCCAGGGCTCGGCTCCGGTCACCGGCCGGATCGTGCAGGTCCTGCCCCGCTTCCCCGCGACCGGGGACCGGTTCGTCGTCGCCGACGTGCGGGCGCTCGCCGACGCGCTCGACGCCCGGGAGCCGGGAACCGGTTCGGTGAGCGAACTCTGGCTGTCCTCACCGGACCCGGACGCATTGCGCCAGAACCTCGCGAAGTCGCCGTACGACCAGCTCACCGTGCGGTCGCGCGCCCAGGTCGAGGACCAGCTGGCGACCGACCCGCTCGCCGTCGGCGCGGCGCGTCTGCTGTGGACGGGCGCCCTCGTCGCCCTCGGCGTCGCCGCCGTCGCCCTGGTGCTGCTGGTCATCGCCGAACGCCGGGACGACGCGGCAGAGCTGTACGCCTGGGAGAGCGACGGCCTGACGCCGGGCGCGCTACGGGGCCTGCTGTTCGCCCGCGCCACCGCCGTCGTCGCCGTCGCGGTGCCCTGTGGCGTACTGCTGGGGCTGCTGCTGACCCGGCTGACGACAGCGCTGGTGCTGGTGACGGCGGTCGGCTCCGCGCCTCGGCCGCCGCTCGCCCTGGCGGCGTCGCCGCTGCAACTCGCCGCCGTGCTCGGCGCGGGCGTCGGGCTCGGCCTGCTCTGCGCCGGGCTGGTCGCCTGGCGCTCGTTCCGCACTCCCCTGCCCGTCCGACCAGAGGCACTCTGATGCCCCGCCCGACCGGAGGCACGCTGATGCCTCGCCCGACCGGAGGCACGCTGATGCCGCAGGTCCACCGATCCCGTCGGATCAGGGTTCCGGGTCCGATCTTCCGCCATGATCCGACCCGGAACCCTGATCCGGCGCTCACCACGGCGCTCGTCACGGCGCACCCCTCGGCGCGTTCGACGGCGCGCCGGCCGACCCGCCCGGAGGAATCGCCGTGAGCCCAGTCATTCGCGCCGACGACTTGTTCTGCCTGCATCGCGTACCCGGCAACGGATTCGTCGCGGCGTTGCGCGGGCTGACCCTGGAACTGGCCCCCGGTGAGCGCCTGCTCGTGCACGGCCCGAACGGCTCCGGCAAGACGACACTGCTGCGAGTGCTGGCGGGCGAGGTCTCGCCCAGCGCGGGCACGGTCACGGTCGGCGGCGTCGACCTCGTGGGCGCGCCGCAGGCTGAGACCGCGCGGCTGCGGTCTCGCGTACTCGGGCTGGTGGATCAGCAGAAGACGCTCATCCCCGAGCTGTCCGTTGTCGACAACATCGCGCTCCAGAGCCGGGTGGGGACGCGGAAGGTCGACAAGCCCCGCGACACCGCGCTCAAGCTCCTCGCGACCTTGGGGCTCACCGACCTGGCGCACCGATCGCCGGGCTCGCTGTCGGGCGGCGAGGCTCAGCGCGTCGCCGTCTGCGCCGCGGTGGCCCACTCCCCGACCCTCGTGCTCGCCGACGAGCCGACCGGCGAACTCGACCGGACCTCGGCCGACGCGATCTACGATCTGCTCGTCGCGGCCACGGCCGCCGTCGGCGCGTCGCTGCTCGTGGTCAGCCACGACGTCCGCGCGGCGCGGATCGCCGACCGGGTGGTCCGGATCCGCGACGGGCGGCTGTCCGAGGAGTGGCGTCCCGGTCAGCCGGAGGACCTGGTCGTCGACGACCGCGGCTGGGTGCGGCTTCCGCTCGCCCTTCATCGGGTACGCCCAGAGCCGCGACCGGACGGGCTGCTGCTTCGTCCGTCCACACCGGTCGAGCAGACGCGACCGGAGTCGGTGTCCGTCGCACCGCACCCGCCCGGCGACGCCGTCGCCGCGCTTTCGGAGGTGGCGCTGGCCCGGGACGGCCGGGCGATCCTGACCGGACTCTCGTTCGAGGTGCGCGCGAGCGCCTGGACGATCCTCAAGGGACGATCAGGTTCCGGGAAGACGACGTTGCTGCGACTGCTGGCCGGGTTGGAACGGCCGGACTCGGGCCGGGTCGTCGTCCAGGGCACCGATCTGTCCACTCTCAACCGCACCGAGCTGGCCCGGTTCCGGCGTACCTGGCTGGGCGTCGCCGGACAGCGCGCGGCACTCGTCGAGACGCTGGACGCCGTGGCCAACCTCCACGTCGCCCGGGAGGCCCGGGGGCTGCCGGAGAATCCGGAGCTGATCGGGCAGCTGATCGCCCGGCTCGGGTTGACCGGCGTACGCCACCGGCCGGTGGAGACGTTGTCGGGCGGGGAACGCCAGCGGGTCGCCGTGGCGCGGGCGCTGGCCGCCGAGCCGTCGATCGCCGTGTTCGACGAGCCGACCTCGCAGCAGGACGAGGCACACGCCGAACTGGTGGCGGCGACCCTGCGGGCGGCGGCGCGGGCCGGGGCGGCGATCGTCGTCGCCACCCACGACCCGCTCCTCCTTCAGGCCGCTACGTCATCGGTCGCTTCTGCTCGACCTACTTCTTGACCTGGTACGCCCCGATGATCGTCTGCTCGACGACCACCCCGGACGCGTCGCTGCCCTGGGCGCGCAGCGAGATCGTGCTGCCCGCCTTCTGCGGCAGGAACGCGTACCAGGCGGGGCCGGCCTGGACGACCAGCACCGAGTGCCAGGTCTTGCCGCCGTCGGTGGAGTAGTCCACCTTCAGCTTGCGCAGCGGCGCCGTCCCGGAGTCCGGCTGCCCCGCCACCGTGATCGGCACCATCGCGATCGGCGCCGGCGAGGCCAGCCCGGTGGCGGCGTCGATGTCCGGGGCGAAGCTCACCGAGGTGACCGGCAGGCGGGCGAACCCGGCCAGCGGATCGTCGCCGACCTCGACGTGCTTCGACCGGAACGACCAGCTCGCAGTGACCTTCGTGGAGAACCGGCTGTCCCGGGTGACCTCGGTGACCACCTTGTAGTTCGCCGCTTCCGGCGGCACCTCGACGTCGAGGTAGGGATCGGTGGACTCGGCGATCTTCACCCCGTTGCGATAGAGCGTGGACTTCGCCGACGCGTACGCCGAGAAGCCCGCGTGCCCGGCCCCGTCGCCGAAGGTCGGCGGGCCGATGATCAGCTCGTCGCCGGACCGGACCAGGTATTGGAACGGATACTGGGCCGTGCCGAACGCCGGCCCGAACACCGGGGCGTTCCACGACTCGGCGGTGGTGCGGCCCGGCTTGAGGACACGCCGCGGACCCGTCTGGTAGGCCCACTTGCCGCCCTCCGGATCCGACCAGTCCTGCTCCTGGTACTCGTCCTGCCAGGCGGCGTCACCGTTGAAGTACAGGGTCCGCTGGAACGGTGTCTGGAAGGAGACGCCCATCGACCAGCCGCCCCCGAGGGGATCGTTCACCGGTGTCGGATGGCTGAAGACCACCGACTCCAGTCCGGGCGCGTTCTGGTGGTAGGTGGCCTTGACCGTGGCGAGATCCCGCTTGGCCAGTTGCTTGTCGAGGCCGGTCGGGAAACTCTTCGGGAAGTACCAGGCCAGGTTGTACATGCTGGGCGCGTTGAACAGCGTCCCGTCCGGCCCCGGCGTCGCCCAGCCCGAGGTGACCGAGCTGGACAGACCCTCCACCGGCGACGGGCCGATCAGCCCGCTGTAAAGCTTGCCGAGGCCCTCGTCCCCGAGCAGCCCGAAGCCGGCCGCGCTGCCGTTCGGGAAGGTGTACTCGGCGTCCAGGATGGTGGCGACGTTGATCGCGGCCGGATCGGGCACCTTGGTCCGCACCGGCCGCGCCGTACGCATGTCGAGGACGGCCGTGCCGGTGGCGGCCACGACGAGCTTCGGCTGGATCAGCATCGTGGTCGACCGCTCGTCGAGGTCGTCCAGCCAGCTGTTGACGAAGTACTCGCCCTTGGGCAGCCGGATGGTCTCCGCACCGCCGCCGAAGAGCACGTATTCACTGACGCCACCGCCGTTGAGGATCGTCAGGTGGCTGTCGTTCGGCGTACCGTCACGCGAGATGTGCTCGAAGGTGATGTCGTAGCTTTCCACCTCCTTCTCCACGCCGTAGGGGACGCTCACGCTCACTCCGGACGCGGTTCCGACGAGCTGGCCGCTGTAGAAGCCGTCAGCAACGTCGGCGCGAGTGTCCGCGGTGAGGGTGACCGATGCCGAACCGCCGGCGGGGACCGTCACGGTCGGCGCGCTGAGCGAGAACAGCGAGCCCGGGTCGCCGGCCCCCGTTGTGTGCAGGGCCAGGGTCAGCGTTACGTCGGCCGTCCCGCTGTTGTGATAGGTGACCGTCTTGGTGATCGGGGTGTCGTCGCCGTGCGGCCACGCGGCCAACCCGAAGCTGACGGACGGCGCTTCCGCCGTGATCGTCTGCCCGATCGCGCGGGCCACATCGACCCGGCCCGCACCCTGACCGAACGCGGCAATCCCGTCCAGCGGCTTGGCCGAGCCCATCAAGGTCGCCTTCACCTGCGCCGGAGTCCACTGCGGATGCTCCTGCACCAGCAATGCCGCCGAACCCACGGTATGCGGGGTCGCCATCGACGTGCCCGAGAGCGTCGCGTACGGCTCGCCGGGGGTGCACAGGAAACCCACCGAGCTGCACGCGGCCACGATGTCCACGCCCGGCGCGGAGATCTCCGGCTTGACCGCCGCGTCGCCGACCCGCGGGCCTCGGCTGGAGAACTCGGCCAGCTCGTCGGTCTTCGACGTCGCGGCCACCGCCAACGCAGCGTCGGCACTGGCCGGTGAGCCGACCGTCCGGTCACCGAACTCGCCGTCGTTGCCCGCCGCGATCACGAACAACGTCCCGTACTGCGCGGTCAGGTCGTTGACCGCCTGCTCCAGCGGATCGATGTCAGGAGTGTCCGGCCCGCCCAGGCTCAGGTTGACCACGTCGGCGCCCTGCTCGGCCGCCCACTGCATGCCCGCCAGGATCCATGACTCGGCACACCCGACGTCGACGCAGATCTTGCCGTTGAGCAGCTGCGCATCCGGGGCGACGCCCTTGTACCTGCCGCCCGACGCCGCACCACTACCCGCGATCGTCGACGCGACATGCGTACCGTGCCCGACATGATCACGGTCGTCCTCGTCGGGGTAGTCGGCAGCGGCGAAGTTCTGCCGAGCGATCACCTTTCCCGCCAGATCCGGGTGGGTCTCGTCGATGCCGGTGTCCAGCACCGCCACCTTCACCCCAGCCCCGGTGTAGCCGGCCTGCCAGGCCGTAGGCGCCCCGATCAGCGGAACGCTGACGTCCAGCGTCGGCTTGCGTACCCCATCGAGCCAGATCTTCGCCGTGGCCAGCGGCTGAGCCGCGAGCCGCGAGTCCGAACCGGTCAGGCCCTTCCACAGGGTGCCGAGCTTGCCCTTGTCAGCTCGCCCGGCCGAGCCGTGCACCGCCTTGAGCGAGCGGGTCAGCTTCAGACCGGTGTCGGCCGGTGGCGCGGACTTGGCCGTCACGATCAGCGGCAGATCGACCCGGCGATCGTCGTAACGGAACTGGATCAGCGCGGTGACGTCGAACAACCGCGAGTCCAGTCGGCCCGCCGCCAGCAACGGCCGGGCATCGGACGGAATGACGTGCAGATGACCTTTCGACTGGTAACTCGCGAACGTGATGTGATCGCGGCCGTTCCCTCGGATCACGCTGATGCGCCCGGAGTCGGCGACGCGCAGAACGTCGCCGGTGATCAGCGTGACGGTGTGAGCCCGGCCCGGAAGCGTGGCACGGATGCCCCCGTTGGTCGTGGCGGTCGGGTTTGCGTTGACGGGTCCGGACGGCGCCGCCCCGGCGGGTACCCCGCCGACCAGCACCGCCAGCGCGAAGGCGGCCGCCAGAACGCGGCTTCCTTCTCGTCGGTGTCGAAGCATGACCTCCCCTATCCGTGTAATGGCATCCATGAGTTCATGGATGCCTGCACTCCGGAAGACGCCACTAATGGAGATCGCGTTGCACCGGAAACGGGCCAATTTCGCCTGCGCCCTAGTCGATCCGCGTTACGGGCAAGTGCCTGAAATATTCAAATGTGGTTGCGGGTCTTCCGGAGGAAGAGTCATCCGAGATACAGTCCTTCGCAATAGCGTGGGAACGCTCCCACGGCCGGCGGCAAAGACTGGATCGCAGCGCAACACTGCGACCCGGTCGCAGATAAGGCGACGCCCGGCCGAACGTGGGAGCGTTCCCACATACACTACGTCCAAGGTCCACAACTGAAGGAGTCGACCATGCCGGTGCTCACCCGCCGGAGGCTGCTGGAAGGGGCCGCGGCGTCGGCCTACAGCGCGGCGGTCACCACGGCCCGCACGACCGGCGCGGCGGCAGCCGCGGCGGCTGTAGGCACAACCGTGGCCGCCTGCGACGACAGCCCCGGGCAGCCCATCCCCGAACCCACCCTCGGGCTGAGCTTCCCCACGGGATTCGTGTGGGGCGCCGCGACGTCGGCGTACCAGATCGAGGGCGCCGCCGCGGAGGACGGCCGGACGCCGTCCGTGTGGGACACGTTCAGCCACACGCCCGGCAAGGTCCGCAACGGCGACACCGGCGACGTGGCCGCCGACCACTATCACCGGTTCGCGGCCGACCTCGACCTGATGAAGTCCATCGGTCTGTCCTCCTACCGGTTCTCCATCTCGTGGCCGCGGGTGATCCGCGACGGGAAGGGCCCGATCAACCAGCAGGGCCTGGACTTCTACAAGCGACTCGTCGACGGCCTGCACGAGCGCGGCATCACCCCGATGGCGACCCTCTACCACTGGGACACCCCACAGGCGCTGCAGGACGCGGGCGGCTGGGAGAACCGCGACACCGCCTACCGCTTCGCCGAGTACGCCGCCGCCGTGACCGAGGCGCTCGGCGAGTCGGTGCCGACCTGGCTGACGCTCAACGAGCCGAAGACGGTCGTGCAGAACGGCTACCTCAACGGCGGGCACGCCCCGGGCTTCCGCGACCCGTCGAAGGCGTACGTGGTGGCGCACCACCTGATGCTCGCGCACGGCCTGGCGGTGGAGGCCGCGCGCCCGCACATCGGCGGTGGCCGGATCGGCCCGGCGCTGAACCTGCACCCGTGCTACCCGGCCGACGAGAGCCCGGAGGCCGCCGAGCAGACGCACCTGATGGACGGCTACGAGAACCGGCTCTACCTCGACCCGGTGTTCCGGGGCGAGTACCCCCGGGACACCCTCGAGTCGATCGCCGAGTTCAGCCCGATGGCGAAGTACATCAAGGACGGCGACCTGAAGATCATCTCGGCGCCGATCGACGTGCTGGCGGTGCAGTACTACACGCCGATCTACGTGACGGCCACCGGCGGCACCGTCCAGAAGCACCCGCTGACCGAGGCGTTCTGGCAGCAGATCTACCCCCGCGGCCTGACCGACATCCTGGTCCGCGTCAAGAAGGACTACGGCGACGTGCCGTTGACCATCACCGAGAACGGCCTGCCCACGCCCGACCAGCTCGGCGAGGACGGCAAGGTCGACGACGCGGGCCGGATCGCCTTCCTGCGCGACCACTTCGCCGCCGCGCACGCCGCGATCGCCCAGGGCGTACGCCTGGAGAGCTACCACGTGTGGTCCTTCATGGACAACTTCGAGTGGCAGGAAGGCTACGAGCAGCGCTGGGGCCTCATCTACGTGGACTACCCCACGCAGCGGCGGATTCCTAAGCGCAGCGCGCTGTGGTACTCCGACGTGATCCACGCCAACAAGGTCTGATCCACCGGTTCGGCCCGGGAGCCTCGGTCACTTGGTGGCCGAGGCTCCTCCCGTACGCAGGATGTATTCCAGCAGCGTGATCAGCACTTCCTTGACCGATTCCCGTTCCCGGGCGTCGCAGAGCACCACCGGGACGTGCTGCTCCAGGTCCAGCGCCGTACGCACCTGGGTCGAGGTGTGCGTACGCACCCCGTCGAAGCAGTTGACCGCCACCATGAACGGTGTGCCTCGCCGCTCGAAGTAGTCGATGACGTTGAAGCTGTCGGCCAGCCGCCGGGTGTCGGCCATGACGACCGCGCCGAGGCTGCCCGAGGCCAGCTCGTCCCACAGGAACATGAACCGGTCCTGGCCGGGGGTGCCGAACAGGTAGAGCACCAGATGCGGGGCGATGGTGATGCGGCCGAAGTCCATCGCCACCGTCGTGGTCCGCTTGGCCTCCACCCCGTTGATGTCGTCCGTTTCCTCCCCCGCGCTGGTCAGCACCTCTTCGGTCCGCAGCGGGCTGATCTCGCTGACCGAGGACACCAGCGTCGTCTTGCCGACCCCGAAGCCGCCCGCGATGAGGATCTTCAGCGCCTGCGGCACCGCCGTCCGCTCAGATCGTCCGGAGGCCATGGATCACCGCCTGGAGCAGCTGCTCGGTCGGACCGTCGGGAGTGGACGGGGGGTCGTAGCGCTCGATGAGGCCCTCGGCGTGCAGGTCGGCCAGCAGGACCCGGACCACGCCGAGTGGGAGGTCGACGACGGCCGCCACCTCCACCACCGCGCAGGGCCGCTCGGCGGCGGCGAGGATGGCCCGCTTCTCCGGAGTCTGTGCCTGGGCCGGGTCGTCGACGGTCGCCACGACGTGGGCGATGAGGTCGAAGCCTGCGGGGTCGACCCGGCCGCCGGTGATCGCGTAGGGACGGACGACCGGACCGGCCTCTTCGTCGAGCCAGTCGGACTCCCAGTCCTCCGCGTTCACCGCGCTCCAGTCGCCAGGTGCTCGCCCACCCGGGTGACCATCAGTTCGGCCTCGTACGCCAGCAGCCCGAGATCGGTGTCGGCGCCGGTCAGCACGGCCAGACAGGTGCGGTGGCCGGCGTCCGAGATGAGCAGGTACGCCGTGTCGAACTCCACCACGGTGGACCGGACGGCGCCGCCCTCGAACCGGCGGCCCGCGCCCCGGGCCAGGCTGGCCAGGCCGGCAGCGGCCGCTGCCAGGTGATCCGCCTCGTCCGCGTCGAACTTCGCGTCGCGGCCGAGTACGAGACCGTCGACCGACAGCAGGACCGCGTGCCGGGCGGCGGGCACCTTGCCCACGAGGTCGTCGAGCAACCACCCGAGTCCGGTCGGCGCGGCGGTGTCGCTGGTGGACGTCATGGCTGGGTCTCCCCCTCGTCGCGCGCGGGCTGGTCGCCCTCGACCGGACCGGTCTCCGGTTTCTTCGCCGCCGGGCTCGGCTGTGCCGCCGACGGACCATTATCACCCTTGTGGACGGTCGTGGAACTGTCGGTTTCCCCACCGACCGCAGCCGGCTGCTCCGCGACCGCGTCCGCCTTCTCGGTCACCGGGTCGAGGGACGCCCGGCCGGACGCGGTGCCCCGCTGGAACGCCGCCAGGTTGGCCCGCACCCGCTGGGGCGTACGCTCGCTGACCGGACCGGCCGCCTCCGCCGCGGGCGAGGTGGGCGGGTCGGGCGGCGCCTGGCGCGACCGGCGCGGCAGTCCCCCGACGTCGATCCCCCCGGCGGTCTGAACGACCGGTTCCGGGCGGGCCGACACCTCGGCCTGCGCCGGCATCCTCACCCCGGCCGGGCGCCTGGGCAGGTCGGTCGTCACCGGCGCGGGCTTGGCGGCCGGCTTGGGGACGGTCGCGATCAGCGACTGCGGAATCAGCGCCTCGGCACACACGCCGCCCTGCTCCGACCGGGTCAGCTCCACGGCGATCCCGTGCCGGGCGGCCAGCCGCGCCACCACCAACAGGCCCAGCCGGGCACTGTTGGCCGGGTCGAAGTCCGGCGGGACGGCCAGCCGGGCGTTCGCCTCCTGCAACGCCTCCTCCGTCATGCCCAGGCCCCGGTCGGCGACCCGGACCAGCAGACCGTCGGACCGGCTCTCGGCGCTGACGGTCACCCGGGTCTGCGGCGGGGAGAACGACGTGCCGTTCTCGACCAGCTCGGCCAGCAGATGGATGATGTCGCCGACGGCCCGCCCGGCGATCGCGACGTCGGGGATCTTCTCGACGACGACCCGGACGTACTCCTCGATCTCGCTGACCGAGCCGCGGATGACGTCGACCGCCGCCACCGGGTGCCGCCAGCCCCGCCCCGGCGCGCCGCCGGCCAGGATCACCAGGTCCTCGGCGTGCCGCCGCATCCGGGTCGACAGGTGGTCGAGCCGGAACAGGTCTTCCAGTTCCTGTGGGTCGCGGGCGCGCCGCTCCATCCGGTCCAGCAGGCTCAGCTGCCGGTGCAGCAGGGTCTGGCTGCGCCGGGCGACGTTGAGGAAGACCTCGTTCAGCCCGTGCCGCAGCACCGCCTCGTCCACCGCCGAGCGCACCGCGGTCTGGCGTACCTCGGCGAAGGCCCGGCCGACCTCGCCGATCTCGTCGTGCCCGAAGCTCAGCTCGGCCTCGGCCACCTCGACCCGTTCGCCCTTGCGTAGGCGGGCGACGACGGCGGGCAGTTCGACCTCGGCCAGGTCGGTCGCGGTGTCCCGCAGGCGCAGGAGCCGGCCCGCGACCGAGCGCGAGACCCGCAGGCCCACCCACAGCGCCAGCGCGACCGAGATCAACCCGGCCAGCCCGGTCGCCACGATCCGGGTGTACGCCGCCGACACCGCGGCCTCCGACCGCTCGGCGGGCGCGGCCGCCGCCTGCTCCTCGAACGAACGCAGCGCCTTGAGCACTGCGTTGGTCGCCGTACGCCAGTTGGCCGCGTTGATCGGCAGCGGGTTGTTCGGCTGGCCCCGGCTGAGGAACGCCTCCTCCATCACCGCGAGCTGCACGAACGCGTCGCCGCGGACCATCTCCTGATACCGGGCGCGGTCGGCGTCGGGCAGCTCCCCGACGGCGTCGGCGAACAGTTGGCGCTGAGCGCCGATGGCTCCGGCGATCTGGGTGACGTCGTTCATCGTCGGCTTGCCAACCGCGAAGACCGCGCTGACCAGCGCGTCCTCCTGAGCGACCAGCTCCCGGGCCCGGCTGAGCCCGATGAGCGTCCGGGACAGCTGCGACAGCTGCGGGTCCTGCACCTCGGCCAGCGGCACGAACAACCGGTACGCCGAGTCGATGATCTTCGTGTACCCCGTCATCGCGGCGGCCCGCAGATCGGCGCTGCGCCCGGCGCCGCCCGCGTCCGCCGCGTTCCGGGCGGCCTGGAGCTGATCCAGCTCGGCGGTGAACTCGCTCAACCGTCGCTTGATCAGGTCGTCGGCCCGGTCGGTGACGTCCCCGCTCGCCGACTGCTGTCGGAAGTCGCGTACCGCGGTGTCGGTCGCGTCGCGCTGGGCCGTGATCTCGGCGGACGTGCCGGGCTGGGCCAACTGGACGACGGTGAGCCGGCGCTCGGTCTGCAGTTCGGCGACGACCTGGGCGGCCGGTCCGCCGACGTGCCGGGCGAACAGGCCGGCGTCGGCCAGGTTGCGCGCCGGTCCGACGGTCAGCGCCGTGGCCAGCAGCCACAGCCCGAGCAGCGCCACCAGGGGGATGATGACCAGGGCCGCCATCTTCGCCCGGATCGACCGTCTCTTCAACACCTCAAGCCTCCGGCGGAGCAAATCAGCACGCCGGACATGGCATCACAGGTGGGCCCGCTTGTCCACTACGTCCGTCTTCAATAGACAGTCAAGCCCGGCCGGGCGGAGGATGCCGCGATTGCGGGCTTACCGGCAGAATGCCGCCGTGGACAACCTGATCGGCATCCTCTCCGCCATCGTCTCCGTCGTCGGCGCCATCGTCGCCGGCGTCATGACCAGCTGGTCCAGCCGCAAGGCGAGCGCGTTCGACGCCAAGCTGGAACGGGAGCGGCACGAGGAGACCAAGGCCGAACAGGCCGAGAAGGTGCTCGGCCGCTATCGTGAGCCGCTGCTGCTGGCGGCCAACAGCCTCCAGTCGCGCCTGTTCAACGCCGTACGCGACGAGTACCTACCGGTCTACCTGCGGTGCGGCGACAAGGAGCAGGAAGACTACGCCCGGCAGTTCACCGTTTACACCCTGGCGGAGTACCTCTGCTGGGTGGAGATCATCCGGCGCGAGCTGCGTTTCCTCGACCTGGGCGGCGAGGAGCAGAACCGGGTGTTCACCAAGCGGCTGCTGGACGTGACGAACACGCTGTCCAGCCAGAAGTACGAGCAGGCGCACTACCGGCTGTTCCGCGGCCAGCAGCGGGCGATCGGCGAGTTGATGATGCAGCCGGGCGCCGACGGGCACCACGACTGCATCACCTACCCGGAATTCACCCGCCGGTTGGACGACGACCCGCGGTTCCGCTCCTGGTTCGAGCGGCTGCTCCGCGAGGTCGACGACATCGCCGACCAGAGTGAGGCCGGCAACGCCCGCGTCATCGACACGCAGCGGTCGCTGATCGACCTCATCGACTTCCTCGACCCGGACAAGACCCGGCTCGGCGCGGACCACCGGGAGAAGTACGTGGAGGCGACACCTTCCCCTGCGCCGCCTAGCACGTCACCCACCGGTTCGTCACACTCCGTGACGGTCAGCGCCCAGCCAGCAGCCGGTTGACCGCCGCGTCGACGTCCAGGTGCTCGGTCTCCCGGCCCCTCGGCACGACGACATAGGTACGCCGCAGGAAGCGTACGAGCACGCTCCGCGGCACTTCGAACAGGGCGTTCCCGTCGGGTGACGAGAGCGCCAGCGCGACGAAGTCGCCGCGCGGCGTGGCCCACGGCCAGACGCGTACGTCGCCGATCCCCGCCGGCTCGTCGAGGCCGGTCACTAAGAGTTCCCGAGCGAACGACCAGCTGACCGCCTCCCCTCCGGCGGACTCGGCATGGAAGATCACTTGGACCGCGTACGGGTCAGCCGGGTCATAGCGCAGGCTGGCGCGTACTGGTAGCGCTGTCGCGTCCGGCGCGACGAGCCGCAGCGAGGTCTCGACCTCGACGGTCGTTGGTCGGATGGCACTCATGTCGTACTCCCCCCGGCACCGCTGCGAGGCTGGTCTCGCCCCGCCTTCCCATACTCAGGCGCACTCCGGCAATTACGCTCCGTCATACGATGATCTCACCCAGTAGTGGGAAGACAGGCAGAAACCCGGCCCAATGGGGGCCGGATTTCGTTAAAATCCGCAGCTCGCTGCGGGGTGCCTGTCGGCGCCGGGTGCATTCAACGTCGACTCACCTCCGTAACGTGCGCACCACTTGTAAGGTGACGGGCGAGGAGCACCGCCATGCCTGTCGAGTCACCCAGAAAGACCGCCACACGCGATATGAGTACGCCCGATGACCCCACGGGAGGGTCGAAACCGGACAGTCCCGGTGGGATCAAGGGAAAAATAGCCGCAATTCGGGCACATCCCACGGGAAGTGTCGCCTTTCGGACCGGTATCGCCATTCTCGGCGGCCTGATCGTCGTCCTTGGACTCGCCCTGGTTCCGTTGCCCGGACCCGGCTGGCTCATCGTCTTCTTCGGCGTGAGCATCTGGGCCATCGAGTTCGTCTGGGCCCGCCATCTGCTCCAGTACGGCCGGCGCAAGCTCGGCGCGTGGACCGCCTGGGTCAGCCTCCAGCCGTGGCCGGTCAAGGCGCTCATCGGTGCGGTCGGCCTGGTCTTCGTGTCCTTCGTGGTCTGGCTGACGCTCAAGCTCAGCTTCGGCGTCGACCTGCTGAGCTACCTCTAGCGCCCGGCACTACAGCGCTGTCTCCAGCGCACCGCATCACGGCGTGAGCCGGTGGTCCAGCGCGGTCCACCGGCGGCCCGCGCCCAGGGTGCGTACGGCGACGCCGAGCGCCTTGAACGAGCCCACCAGCACCACGAGCCTCTTCGCCCGGGTGACGGCGGTGTAGAGCAGGTTGCGCTGCAGCATCATCCACGCGCCCGTGGTCAACGGCACCACCACCGCCGGGTACTCGCTGCCCTGCGAGCGGTGGATCGTCACGGCGTACGCGTGCGCCAGCTCGTCCAGCTCGTCGAAGGCGTACTCGATCTCCTCGTCCTCGTCGGTGCGCACGGTCAGCTTGTGGTCCTCCACCGACAGTCCGGTCACGACACCCAGCGTCCCGTTGAACACCCCGGCGACGCCCTTGTCGTAGTTGTTGCGGATCTGCGTGACCTTGTCGCCGACCCGGAACACCCGCCCGCCGAACCGCTTCTCCGGCGCGCTTTCCCGGCCCGGCGTGAGCGCCTCCTGCAGCAGCGCGTTGAGGTTGCCGGCGCCGGCCGCGCCCCGATGCATCGGGGCGAGCACCTGCACATCCCGCCGGGGGTCGAAGCCGAACTTCTGGGGGATGCGCTTGCTCACCAGGTCGACGACGAGCTGCGCGGTGGCCTCGGCGGTCTGCGCCGGCTCCTCGTCCTCACGCTGGTCGCGGGCGAAGAAGAAGAAATCGCCGAAGCCCCGCAGCTGCGGCGGCTCGCCGTTGTTGATGCGGTGGGCGTTCACCACCACGCCGGACTCCTGAGCCTGCCGGAAGATCCGCGTCAGGCGTACGCGGGGAACGGTGTCGGCGTTGAGCAGATCCCGCAGAACCTCGCCCGCGCCGACCGAGGGCAGCTGGTCGACGTCGCCGACGAACAACAGATGCGCCCCCGGCGCGACGGCCTTCACGAGCTTGTTGGCGAGCAGCAGATCCAGCATCGAAGCCTCGTCCACGACGACCAGATCGGCGTCGAGCGGGTTCTCCCGGTCGTAGGTCGCGTCGCCGCCGGGCTTGAGCTGGAGCAGCCGGTGCACCGTGGTCGCCTCGTGGCCGGTCAGTTCGGCCAGCCGTTTCGCGGCCCGTCCGGTCGGCGCGGCCAGCACGATCTTCGCGCGCTTGGCGCGAGCGAGTTCGACGACCGAGCGCACGGTGAAGCTCTTGCCGCACCCGGGGCCGCCGGTAAGGACCGCGACCTTCTCGGTCAGCGCGAGGCGGACCGCCTGCTCCTGCTCGGCGGCCAGCTCGTGCCCGGTGACGGTACGCAGCCAGGCCAGCGCCTTCACCCAGTCCACATCGGCGAACCCAGACATCCGGTCGCGACTGGTGTTCAGCAGTCCCAGCAGGGTGTTGGCCAGCGACGTCTCCGCCCGATGGAACGGCACCAGGTACACGGCCGGGATGGTGGCCGGGCCGTCGGCCGAGGCCGGACCCGGAACCTGCTCCCGGACGACGCCCTCGGTCGCCACGAGGTCTTCGAGGCACTCGGTGACCAGCGCCGCCGGCACCTCCAGGATCTTCACCGCATCGCCCACCAGGTTGGGCTGCGGCAGGAAGCAGTGCCCGGAGTCGGCCGCCTCGTTCAGCGTGTACTGCAACCCCGCCTTGACCCGCTCAGGACTGTCCCGGGGGATGCCGACCGCCTGCGCGATCGTGTCGGCCGTCTTGAACCCGATCCCCCACACGTCGGCGGCCAGCCGGTACGGCTCGTTCTTCACCACCGAGATGGCCGAGTCGGTGTACTGCTTGTAGATGCGTACGGCCAGCGAGGTGGACACGCCGACGCCCTGGAGGAACAGCATGACCTCCTTGATGGCCTTCTGCTCGTCCCAGGCGGCGGCGATCATCCTGGTCCGCTTCGGGCCGAGCTTGGGCACCTCGACGAGTCGCGCCGGCTCCTCCTCGATGACACGCAGGGTGTCCGCGCCGAAGTGGCCCACGATCTTCTCCGCCAGCCGTGGCCCGATGCCCTTGATGAGCCCGGAGCCGAGGTACCGCTCGATCCCCTTGATGGTGGCCGGAAGAACAGTCTTGTAGGACCAGACTTCGAACTGGCGGCCGTACTTAGGGTGGGAGGTCCAGCGGCCGGTCAGCCGCAGGCTCTCCCCCGGCTGCGCGCCCAGCAGCGGCCCGACGACCGTCAGCAGATCGGTCGCGCTCCGATCAGTGGCCACGCGCGCGATCGTGTAGCCGGTCTCCTCGTTGGCGTACGTGATCCGTTCGAGGACGGCCTCCAGCACCGCGCCCTTCGGGGGAGACTGCTGCAGCACGGATGCAACCTAACAGGTAGGTCTCACAGGTCAGAGGTGCCGCAGCTCCGGCCACAGCTCAGCCCACGTACGCCGCGGCCCCCGGCAGATCCAGACGTCCGCGCCCTGCTCGTCGTTGTCGAGGTGCACGCCGTTGTCGAAGGTCGCCGCGTGGACCACGTCGGCGCACTCACGACGCAGATCGGCCTCCTCGAAGCCCTCCCCGACGACGAGCACCGGACCCGGTCCCTCCGGCGGCGGCCCCCAGCGCCAGTACGCCAGGTGCCCGGAGTAGACCTGGGGCAGGCCCAGCGACGGTCCATAGTGGTCGAGCGCGCCTGCCTCGCCGTAGTTCCCGGCCACCAGGACGGCGGTCGCCCGCTCCGCCTCCGGCAGGCCCCGATAGACCGCCGCCACCTGGGCGGCGAAGTCCGGCCAGCCGACCGTCTCCCCGGCGTCGTAGTTGACCGCGGGCTGCAACGTCGCGTGCAGCATCGAGACCGGGTACACCGGCAGGCCCAGCGAAAGCGTGCTGAGCGCGGAGATCCCGGCCACCCAGCCGACGGTCCGACGACGCTTCACGCTGTCGCCCAGCCAGCCGTCGAGCAGGATCGCGCCCGAAGCCAGCAGCGCCGGGTACGCCCCGGCCGGGTAGTACTCCCGTCCACCGGTCGCCAGGACGAGCCCGACCACCACGAGGTACGCCCACCCCAGCGCCCGGAACCGGGCCGCCGCCGGATCACGGAGCAGCCGCCACAGCCCGGTCGCCCAGACGATCGCCGCCGGTACGCCGAGCAGCAGCACCTGGAACGGGAGGAGCCCGGCCCGGCCGCCCCAGTCGGCGTCCTCCCGGATCACCGCCGTCATCTGGAGCTGCGGCCAGTCGTGACTGGCCTGCCACCAGAGGTTGGGCGCCCAGATGAGCAGCGCGATCAGCCCGCCCGCCCACAGCTGCCAACGCCGGAACACCTCCCGGGGCCCGGCGATGAGCAGCCCGGCGACCAGCCCGGCGGCGTAGATCAGCGGCAGGTTCTTCAGCTGAAGACCGACGCCGGCGGTGATCCCGAGCAGGAGCAGGAGCCGGTCGTCGCGCGTACGCAGCCAGCGGGCGAGCAGCCAGGCCAGCACACTCCAGACGAGGATGTCGAAGATCGTGGTGGACAGCAGGTGTCCCG
The DNA here is from genome assembly GCF_024172085.1 of Hamadaea flava. Lineage (NCBI taxonomy): Bacteria > Bacillati > Actinomycetota > Actinomycetes > Micromonosporales > Micromonosporaceae > Hamadaea > Hamadaea flava. Next base: position 1,007,927 of record NZ_JAMZDZ010000001.1, read on the forward strand.
AGATCACCACGGCCGGTGCGGTCGCCGTCGCCAGCCCGGCCAGCGCCTGCGCCCGCCGACTGCCCCCGAATTCGGCCGCGATCCGGCCGGCGACGAGCACGATCGCGCCGAGCGCCAGCGCGGACGGCAGCCGCAGCAGCATCAGCTCCAGCCAGTCCGGCCAGCTGCCGGCGACCAGCCCGGTGAACCCCGCCCACAGCGGCGCCAGCGGAGGCTGGTCGTCGTAGCCCAACGCCGGATGCCGACCGGCCGCCAGGTAGTACAGCTCGTCGCGGTGGAAGCCGTACCGGCCGCTGAACGCGAACTCGACCAGCGCTGCGACGAGCGCGATCAGCCGGAGCGGGCGGTTGCTCCGCTCGGTGGGAGCGGCCTGGACAGTGTGGACGGTCGCGGCGGTCACGCGCCCAGTCTGATCGATCCGCGACGTTGTTCGCAGCCCCTATTTCTTCAGCTGGGTGAGTGCGATCTTGTGCCCGTCCGGGTCCTCGAGGAACGTCATCCAGAGGTCGCCGGAGTCGTCCCGGTGCACCACGTGCGGCTCGTCGAGGAACTCGACGCCCAGCGCCTGGAGCCGGGCGTACTCGGCGTCGAGGTCGGTGACCGAGTAGTAGTGCACGGTCCGGGTGCGGAACTCCGGGTTCTCCGGCACACCCAGATAGAGCCGGACGTCGCCGCTGGCGAAGAACGCCATCGGCTGGCCGGGCACCACGAATTGCAGCGACATGCCGAGGACGTCCCGGTAGAACGCCACCGAGCGGTCGAGGTCGGTGACCGAGATATGGATCTGTGCGACTGGTCCGAGCGCCATGGGAACGAGGCTATGCCCCGATCCGCCGATCAGCCGCGCGACGCTCGCGTCCGGGGCGGCGAGACCCGCCGGGTCAGCCACTCCGACTCGAGGATGGCGTACACCAGCTCATCGGTCCACTCGCCCTTGACGTACTCGTTCTCCACGAAGTGCGCCTCCCGGCGCAGACCCAGCCGTTCGAGCACCTTCGCCGAGGCCGTGTTGCGCGCGTCCAGCCGCCCGATCACCCGGTGCAGGCCCAGCCCGCCGTCCACCGGCAGGGTGAACGCCAGCCGCAGCAGCGCCGAGGTCGCCTCGGTCGCCAAACCGTGCCCGGAGAACTCCGGGTTGAAGACGTAGCCGATCTCGCCGCCGCCGTCCTCCCGGCTCAGCCAGGTCAGCGTCACCCCGCCGACGACCCGCTCGACCTCCCGCCAGACCACGGCGAGGAAGAGGCGGTCGCCCACCTCGCGGATCTCCGACGCGCCCATCTTGGCCTGCAGGTCCGCCCGGACCGCCGCCTCGTCCCGGGTCTCCCAGTAGAGATAGCGCGTGACCTCGGGGTCCGACTGGATCGCGTAGAGGTCGTCGAAGTCGTCCAGCGTGTAAGGGCGCAGAGTCAGCCGGGCGGTGTAGATCGGGTAGGACGGCTTGAGCACCCGCCGATGGTAGGTCGAGGCGACTCCCAGCGGCCACCTCATTCGGCCGTGGGTGAACACCGGCCGGCCGACGCCTCCTGTGAACTGTCTGCAAAATCTTTCCGGCAAAGGGCCCTCCGCTGTGCGTACAACCGGGAAGATTCTCGTGATGGAGGATCTCGCGAGCAGTGAGCGGCGACGGCTGGCGGCGGCCGAAGCCGGCGCCGAACCCTGGCGAGCGTGGGGCCCCTACCTGTCCGAGCGGGCGTGGGGCACGGTGCGCGAGGACTACAGCGAGCACGGCACCGCGTGGGACTACTTCCCCCACGACCACGCGCGGTCGCGGACCTACCGGTGGAGCGACGACGGCCTGGCCGGGTTCAGCGACGAGCACCAGATCTTCTGCTTCGCGCTCGCGCTCTGGAACGGCCGCGACCCGATCCTCAAGGAGCGGCTGTTCGGGCTGGCCGGGCCGGAGGGCAACCACGGCGAGGACGCCAAGGAGTACTGGTGGTACCTGGACTCCACCCCGACCCATTCGCTCATGCGCTGGCGGTACCACTATCCGCAGGCCGAGTTCCCCTACGCACAGCTGGTCGCGGTCAACCGGGAACGGAACCGGGAGGAGACCGAGTTCGAGCTGGTCGACACGGGGGTGTTCGACGAGGACCGGTACTGGGCGGTCGAGGTCGCCTACGCCAAGGCCGACCCGCACGACGTCTGCGTCGAGATCTCCGTGACCAATCGCGGGCCCGACCCGGCGACGCTGCACGTCCTGCCCACGCTGTGGTTCCGCAACACCTGGTCGTGGGGGCTGCCCAACCGCGACGCCAAGCCGGTGCTGCACGGCGATCCCACGGGCGGCCGGCTCGTCGCCCGGCACCAGACGCTCGGCCAGCTCGTCCTGGAGGCCGGGCCGGGGCCGGACGGGACGCCGCCGCCTGCACTGGTCTGCGACAACGAGTCCAACGCCGAGCGGCTGTGGGGGCTCCGGGGCCGGTCGGCGTATCCCAAGGACGGGATCAACGACCATCTGGTGCACGGCGCCGCGACGGTGAACCCCGATCTGGTCGGCACGAAAGGCTCGCTGCACTACACCCTGGAGGTAGCCGGCGGAGCGTCCGTGACGCTGCGGCTGCGGCTCGCCCAGACCGCGCCGCCGCCCGCGATCGGCCCGCCGCCCGCCCTCGACCTGTCCTTTGACCAGGTATTCGATCAGCGGCAGGCGGAGGCGGACGCGTTCTTCGCCGAGCTGACGCCGGCCGGTGCCTCCGCCGACGAGGCCGCCGTCGTCCGGCAGGCCGTCGCCGGGCTGATGTGGGGCAAACAGTTCTACCACTTCGACGTGCAGCAATGGCTCCGCGGCGATCCAGCCTCGCCGCCGCTGTCGCCCTCTCGGCGCAAGGGCCGCAACGCCGCGTGGTGGCACATGAACAGCTTCGACGTCATCTCCATGCCCGACCCCTGGGAATACCCCTGGTACGCCGCCTGGGACCTCGCCTTCCACTGCGTGGCCATCGCGCACGTCGATCCGGGGTTCGCCAAGCAGCAGTTACTCCTGTTGCTCCGGGAGTGGTACCAGCACCCCAACGGGCAGATCCCGGCGTACGAGTGGGCCTTCGGAGACGTGAACCCGCCCGTGCACGCCTGGGCCGCGCTGCGCGTCTTCGAGATCGACGGCGGCGAAGACTTCGGCTTCCTCAGCCGGATCACGCACAAGCTGCTGCTCAACTTCACCTGGTGGGTCAACCGCAAGGACACCGACGGCAACAACGTCTTCGAGGGCGGCTTCCTCGGCCTCGACAACGTCGGCCCGTTCGACCGCTCGGCCGCGCTGCCCATCGCCGACGGCGTCCTCGAACAGTCCGACGGCACCGGCTGGATGGCGATGTACGCCCTGAACATGCTGGAGATGTCGACCGTCCTCGCCCTGCACGACCGCACCTACGAGGACATCGCGACGAAGTTCTTCGAACACTTCGCGTACATCGCCACGGCGGCGACCAAGCTGTGGGACGACGTCGACGGCTTCTTCTACGACTCGCTGCGCGTGCCCGGCAAGGGGCGTACGCCGATGCGCTACCGCTCGGTGGCCGGGCTGATCCCGCTGTGCGCCACGACGACCGTCGGCACGGTGACCCTCGTCCGGCTGCCCGAACTGGCCCAGCGCATCCGCTGGTTCCTCACCAACAAGCCCGAGTACGCCGCAGTGGTCGGCTCGCGCCGGATCTCCGACGGCGGCCAGCAGCGCCGGCTCCTGGCGATGGTCGACCCGGAACGGCTGCTCCGTGTACTGGGGCGGATGCTGGCCGAGGAGGAGTTCCTGTCCCCGTACGGCATCCGCAGCCTGTCGAGACGCCACGACGACAAACCGTTCACCGTGACCCTAGCCGGGCAGGACTTCACCGTCGGCTACGAGCCCGCCGAGTCGACGAGTGGCGTCTTCGGCGGCAACTCCAACTGGCGCGGCCCGGTCTGGATGCCGGTGAACTTCCTCCTCGTCGAAGCACTCCGGGAGTACGCCCTGTTCTTCGGCGACGACCTGCGCGTCGAGTACCCGGTGCGCTCGGGAGTTCAGCGTACGCTCACCGAAGTCGCCGACGATCTTGCCGACCGGCTGATCTCCCTCTTCCTCCGCGACGAACACGGCCGGCGGCCGATCTACGGCGCCAACGAACTGTTCCAGACCCACCCCGACTGGAAGGACCGGCTCGCGTTCCCCGAGTACTTCCACGGAGACAACGGGGCAGGGCTGGGCGCTTGGCACCAGACGGGATGGACCGCCCTGGTCCTGAACCTCATCCTCCACCGCCGCTGACTCCCCCTCGCCTCCCCTTCCGCGCCGCGCGCTCCCGCCTGGCCATGATCGTCGGCAGCCGCCGTTCATGGCGGTCTGCGTCTCCATGATCGGCGGCGGCCGCCGTTCTTGGACCGATTTCCGAGATGATCGTCGGCAGCCGCCGATCATGCGGCGAGGCCACCTTGGGCCGCCGAAAGCCGCCGCACCATGTGAACGATCTCCGCGACCACCTTCTCCGGCCGATGCGTCAGGTCGTACCAGGTGTACCGCAGCACCTTCCAACCAGCCGCTACCAGGCGATTCTGCCGCTCACGGTCGCGCTGGAACCGATCGCCGGCGGAGTGCCAAGCGCGCCCGTCCATCTCGACGGCCAACTGGATGTCCTCGAACGCGAGATCGATCTCCCCGATCAGTCCTTCTTCGTCGTACGCCGGGAAATTCGCCCGCCAGCCCGTCACGCGCGCTCCTCGAAGGTGGCCGATGAGCAGTCGTTCGGCAACGGAACGGGCACCTGGGACCGTCCGCCGCACCAGGCGTACCAGATGGTTGATCCCACGACGCCCGGCGAAGTCGTGGACCCTGGCCACGAGCTCATCGAATGTGATCCACCGCTGCTGAAACGCCCGGTCGAGCAGGCTGTCCGCCTTGTCGTCGTCGAGAATCCGCAGGCAGTCGAAGACGGTCCGGGCGCGGCCGGTGATCAGGATCCCGTCCACGAACTCCAGGTCGGCATCGGGTAGGTCTTCGTACCAGACCTGGACGCCGGCCAGTCGGCAATGGCCGTGCCGCCTCACGGTGAGCCAGGTCCCACGGTCCGGCACCTCGATGCCGTGACGTCGTGCGGCCGACGACGCGCTGAGAACGGCGGCCGGCGCGGCAAGCACTGCGGCCAGGTCCCGCAGCCGCGGCGTAACCACCAGGCCGCGAAGCGACAGGACCGGACCGAGCACCACCTGCCACTGCCCGGAGCGGATCCGATGAGCGATCTGCCCGGCGGTGAACCCGGCCTTTCGCGCGTCCGTACGCGTGAACAAGCCGGACCGCGTCGAGATGGTGGGCATGGAGCATCGACCTCCGTCCGTGGCACGCCACGGGCTGAGGGAGGCACAAAGGCGTGGGAACCGAAGGCCAGAAGGTATCCGGCTGGGTGGCCGAGGTCCAGCAGAGCGCGACACCTGTGGAAAACCCTCCATGACCCGTGTTGGTGATCGGCGGCAGCCGACGATCAGGCCGTTCAGCGCTCCAATATCGGCGGCAGCCGACGATCACGAAGACGCAAACCGCCATGAACGGCGGCAGCCGACGATCAACGTGCCCCGGGGTCTCGGGAACGCGGCTGATAATCGGAGGCATGACGATCCGGTTCGGACCACAGCTCTGCACCGACCTGTCGGCGGGCGCGCGACGGGAGTGGCTGGTCACCGACGGCCTCGGCGGGTACGCCATGGGCACGGTCGGCGGTCTGCGTACGCGGCGCTATCACGGGTTGCTGATCATGGCCGATCCCGAGCACGGGCCGGCCCGCCGGCACCTCGGCCTGGCGAGCCTGGACGCGACGGTGACGCTGGAGTCGGGCCGGACCGTGCGGTTGGGCGTGCACGAGTGGGCGGACGGGACGGTCGACCCGTGCGGTCATGAGCTGCTGACCAGCTTCGACTTGACCGACGGCGTACCCCGGTGGCGGTGGCAGATCGGCTCGGTGGTGATCGAGCGCGAGATCGCCATGCGGCACGGGGAACCGTCGGTCGCGGTGGTGCACCGGCTGGTCGGCGGCGGCCCGGTCGAGCTGACCTTGGCGGTGCTCGGCACCTGGCGCGACGTCCACGGGGAACGGACCGCGCAGGGCCCGCCGCCCCAAGCGACGACGACCGCCGACGGGGTGATCGTCGAGGGGGCGTATCGCGTACAGGGGGACGCGGAGTGGCGGCCGAAGGGCGAGTGGTGGTTCGGCGTACGCCATCGGGAGGAAGCCGAACGCGGGCTGACCCCGGTCGAGGATCTGCGGCACCTCGGGGAGTACTCCGGCCGCCTGGACCGACCCGGCCAGTCCATCGGGGTGACCGCTTCCGCCGAAGGCACCCGGGTCGAGCCCGCCGAGACGACGGTCGAGCGAGCGCGCGACCGGGGACGGCGACTGGGCGACGACGGCAGGGCCGCCGACCAGTTCGTCATCCGTACGCCCACCGGTCCGGACGTCGTGGCGGGCTATCCGTGGTTCGGGGCCTGGGGTCGCGACACGATGATCTCCTACGAGGGGCTCTTCCTGACCACCGGCCGGGTCGACGAGGGCCGCCAGCTGCTGCGGAACTATGCGGCAACGCTCAGCGAGGGCATGCTGGCGAACACGTGTGACACGGGGTCCCGGGAGTACAACACCGCCGACGCCACGCTCTGGTTCCTGCACGCGGTCGACCGGCACGCGCAGGTCGACCCGGATCTGGCCGAGGAGCTGCGGTCCCAGGTGCGGTCGGTGGTGGACCACCACACCTGGGGCACCCGGTACGCGATCAAGATGGACCCGGTCGACGGCCTGCTGGGCCAGGGCGCCGAGGGTGAGGCGTTGACCTGGATGGACGCCCGGGTCGGCGGAGTGCCGGTGACGCCGCGCGCGGGCAAGGCGGTCGACATCAACGCGCTGTGGGTCAACGGGCTGGCCGGGCTGGCCGAACGCTGGCCCGAGGACGGCTATCGGCAGTTGCACGACCGGGCCAGGCAGTCGTTCCAGAGGTTCGTCCGGCCGGACGGTCTGCTCCACGACGTGCTCGATCAACCCGAGCCGGGGGTCCGGCCGAATCAGCTCCTGGCCTGGTCGCTCCCCCACGCACCACTCGTCCCGGAGGCTGATCCGCTCCGGCGGCTGACCGAACAGCTGCTCACCCCGATGGGCCTGCGCAGCCTGTCCCCGGCGGCCGACGGCTACCGGGGACGTCACCGGGGTACGCCGGCGGACCGAGACCGGGCGTACCACCAGGGGACGGTGTGGCCCTGGCTGCTCGGCCCTCTCGCCGACGCGACCGGCAGACTCGCGAACGACAGAGTCGGAACGCCGGCGGACGGCATCGAAGGCCATTGGAGCGACTACGGCCTCGGCTCGGTGAGCGAGACCGCCGACGGGGACGCACCGCACGGAGCCACCGGCTGCCCCTTCCAAGCCTGGTCCGTCGCCGAGACCACCCGCGTCAGGGAGACAACGCCCTGACGGAGACGAGACGACGCGCGCCTGACAGAGACGAGACCGCGCCTGACAGCGCCGAGACGACGCCCTGACAGCGACGAGACACACCGCCGCGACGACACGCGTTACAGAGAGACACGCCGGACGAAACGCCGATGCAAGGCGAACGTTACATACCGAAAACCTGAACTTCTCCGCCGGTAACGCACGATCGGCAAGGATAGAGGCACCCTGTCGAACCACTAGGCGCCTGGTCAGGTGCCTAGTGGCGTGTGTACGGGCGGCGGGGCGCGAGCACCCTGGGGGCCGGTATGTCGCTTGTCATGGATCAACTCACCGCTGGGCCCGCCGGCTCGGAACGAGCCACCGGGGCCGGCAGCACGGGACGAGCCGCCGGAGTCGCCGGCTCGGAGCCGGCCACCAGAGAGGCAGGGCGGGCAAAGCCGCTTCGCATCCTGATGCTCTCCTGGGAGTACCCGCCACTGGTCGTCGGCGGCCTCGGCCGCCACGTCCACGCGCTCGCGACCTCCCTCGTCGCGGTCGGGCACGACGTCACCGTCGTGACGCGGCACGCGCCGGGCGCTCCGCTCGACGAGGTCGTCGAGGGCGTACGCGTCGTCCGGGCACCGGAGGATCCGCCGCAGTTCCCGCTCGCCACCCCGTCACTGCTGGCCTGGACGATGGCGTTCAACCACACGCTGACCCGGGCGGCGCTGCGCGCGACCGACGGCGGCGCGGCGTACGACGTGATCCACGCGCACGACTGGCTCGTCACCCACACGGCCGTGACGCTCAAGGAGCACCTCCGCGTCCCGCTGGTCGCGACGATCCACGCGACCGAAGCCGGCCGCCATCAGGGCTGGCTGCCGGACGAGATGAACAAGTGCATCCACTCCGTCGAGTGGTGGCTGACCCACGAGGCGAACCGGGTCCTCGTCTGCTCCGAGTACATGAAGTGGGAGGTCGGCAAGCTCTGGGCGCCGCCGCTCGACCGGGTGGAGGTCATCCCGAACGGCGTCGACGACCGCGCCTGGGCGGCGGCCCCGGAGGAGGTCGCGCAGGCCCGGGCTCGCCTCGGCGGCAAGGGCCCGCTCGTCGGCTTCGCCGGCCGGCTCGTCTACGAGAAGGGCGTACAGCACCTGGTCGGCGCGATCCCCCAGTTGCGCGCCGACCATCCCGGCCTCCGCGTCGTCATCTCCGGCGACGGCCCCTACCGCACCGAACTGCAGGAGCAGGCGGCGAAACTGCGGCTCGGCGCCAGCGTCACCTTCACGGGTTTCCTCAGCTCCCGCGAACTGCCGGCGGTCCTCGGCGCCACCGACGCCACCGTGGTACCCAGCCTCTACGAACCGTTCGGCATGGTCGCGCTCGAAGCGGCGGCCGCGGGCGCGCCGCTCGCCGTGGCTGCCACCGGCGGGCTGGCCGAGATCGTCGAGTCCGGCGTCAACGGCGTCACCTTCCCGCACAGCGATCCCGACGCGCTGGCCACCGCCGTCGGCAGCCTGCTGGCGGACCGGTGCGGCGCGCGGCGCATGGTCGAACACGGCAGACTCGTGCTCCGCGAACGCTACGCGTGGCACGGCATCGCCTCACGCACCGCGGCGGCGTACCGGCGAGCGGGCACGGCCGGCACCGTCGGGGTCAAGGTCGGGACCCTCCCCCAGCTCTCGGTTCCCTCCGGCATCAATCTGTTGTACGCATGAAGCAGCCGACCGATCTCGATCTGTTCCTGTTCGCCCAGGGTCGCCACGAGCGATTGTGGACCGTCCTCGGCGCACACGAGGTGGACACCGGCGGCTGTCGCTTCGCGGTGTGGGCGCCACAGGCCCGTGAAGTCCGAGTCGTCGGCGACTTCACCGGCTGGGGCGCTGCCGACGGCGTACCCCTGCAGTTGGATGGACCGAGCGGTGTCTGGAGTGGAGCCGCAGACCCAGCGCGGCGCGGGCAGCGGTACAAGTACCGGATCCTGGGCGCGGACGGAGTGTGGCGGGACAAGGCCGACCCGATGGCAAGCCGGGCCCAGACGCCGCCGGACACCGCGTCGGAGATCTGGACCAGCGAGTATCAGTGGGGCGACGACGCGTGGATGAAGGACCGCCAGGGTGAGCATCACCGGCGGCCGATGAGCGTGTACGAGGTCCACCTGGGATCGTGGCGGCCCGGGCTGTCCTATCGGGAGCTGGCCGACGAGCTGACCGAGCACGTCGCCGACCTGGGGTTCACCCACGTCGAGTTCCTGCCCACGATGGCCCACCCGTACGGCCCGAGCTGGGGTTATCAGGTCACGGGCTACTACGCGCCGGACGCCCGCCTCGGTACGCCCGACGACTTCCGCCACCTGATCGACCGCCTGCATCAGGCCGGGATCGGCGTGCTCCTGGATTGGGTGCCCGCACACTTCCCGAAGGATGACTGGGCGCTGGCCCGGTTCGACGGCACTCCGCTCTACGAGCATCCCGATCCGCGACGCGGTGAGCATCCGGACTGGGGCAGCCTCGTGTTCGACTACGGACGGCCCGAGGTCCGCAACTTCCTCATCGCCAACGCCCGCTACTGGTGCGACGAATTCCATGTGGACGGGCTTCGGGTGGACGCCGTCGCATCGTTGCTCTATCTGGACTACTCCCGTGGGCCGGGCGAGTGGACGCCGAACATCCACGGCGGCAACACGCACCTGGAGGCGGTCGACTTCCTCCGCGACCTCAACGCCGCCGTGTACGCCGACCATCCGGGCGTCGTGATGATCGCCGAGGAGTCGACGGCGTGGCCGGCGGTGTCCCGGCCGGTCGACTGGGGCGGGCTGGGCTTCGGCCTCAAGTGGAACATGGGCTGGATGCACGACACGCTGTCCTATGTCGAGCAGGATCCACTGTGGCGGCACGAGCGGCACGATCAGCTGACCCTGCCCGGCCTGTACGCCTTCGACGAACAGTTCCTGCTGCCGCTGAGCCACGACGAGGTGGTCCACGGCAAGCGGTCGCTGGTCGGCAAGCTGCCCGGAGACCGGTGGCAGCGGGTCGCCGGACTACGCGGGCTGCTGGCCTACATGTGGGCGTTCCCCGGCAAGAAGCTCGTCTTCATGGGCGCGGAACTGGCCGTCGAACACGAATGGAGCGAGGCGTGGGGGCTCGACTGGGCGGTCCGGTCGGATCCGCTCGTCGGCGGGGTCCATTCGCTGTTCCGCGACCTCAACTCGCTCTACCGTACGCACCCGGCACTGTGGGAACTGGACACCTCGCCGGACGGCTGGCAATGGCTGCACTCCGATCCAGCGTCCAATGTGGTGGCTTTTGCTCGCCGGTCGCACGACCGTACGCCTGTGGTGTGTGTGGCGAACTTCGCCGGGGTGCCGCAAACGGCGTACCGGGTGCCGCTGCCCGCCCCGGGCACGTGGCGCGAGGTGCTGAACACCGACGCCACGTGCTACGGGGGTTCGGGGGCGGGCAACCTGGGTTCCGCCGTCGCCGACGCGACCGGGTGCGCCTCGCTGACGCTCGGCCCCCACACCACCCTCTACCTCACCCCCTAACTCCCCCACCGCCTTTCCGGTTGATCATGAACCTTCGGTCATGATCAACCGGCGTGTCGTGTCCCTACCGCCCTGATCAACTCCGTACGGCCCTGATCAACAGGGAGGCGTAGCGGGCGGCTCAGGGGCGGCGGAGGGAGACCACGTCGTAGGTCGTCGTCGGCGTCACCGGCGTGGTGAACCGGGCGTTCGTGAAATACAACCGGCCCGCGTACGCGGCGAAGGTGGCGGGCGTGTCGAACGACGGATCGGTGATCCGCGCGGTCACCGTCCCGGTCGGGAGGTCGACGACGGCCAGCTGGTTGGCCCGGTTCTGGACGGCGTACAGGGTGTCGCAGTCGCGGAGCAGCCCGTCGCCGAAGGTGAGCAGCTCACCGCCCAGGTCCACCTGGGTCGCCGCCCCGGTCGTGGCGTCCACCCGGAACAGCAGGCCGGTGTTGGACTGCACCACGAGCAGCGCCCGGCCGTCCGGAGTGTCGACGATGCCGTTCACGTTGACCGCGCCCGGCGTGTACGCGATCCCGCTCAGCGGAATGGTCGTCACCTCCGACTCGTGCGGCAGCCCGTCGGTCAACGGCAGCCGGTAGAGCACCGGATTCCACGAGTCCGTGAAGTACGCCGCCCGCCGGGTCAGCACGACGTCGTTCACGAAGGCGGTTCCGGCGGCGGCGAACCGGTAGCCGGCCAGCACTTCGCCGGTCGCCGCGTCGACGATCCGGGCGTCGCCGCCGGTGCCACCGGAGACGAACAACCGGTTCCGGCGGTCCAGCTTCAGGCCGAGCGACGGCGTACCGGGGCCGGTCACGAAGACCGAACCCGTCCCCGTCTTCAGATCCGCTCGATAGATCGAGCCGCTGACCCGGCTCGTCACGTACGCCGTCCCCCGAGGCGAGATCTCGATGCCCTCCGGCGCGAAGCCGTCCGGCAGCGGTACGCGATCGGGCCGCCCGGCGGCGTCGGCCGCGGTCGGCAGGCTCACTGCGGCGACAAATCCGGCCGCGACGGTGGCGGAGGCACGAAGAATCCCACGACGCGAATGCATGGAAGAGTTCATGACTGCCGATCCCATCACGACTCGGCGATCCGCGCATTCCGGGATATCCAGACAACTCACAGGCTGTTCGGAGGGTTCCAGGACGACCCGCTCGTAGCTTTCGACGGGCGTCGGCGAGTGCCGCGCAGTCAGGAGTACCGATCATGAGTGACGCCTCGTCCACGCCGGTGCCCGCCGAGGAACCGGCCCGGGACTTCGCCGCAGAGCCGACCCGGGACTTCGCCGCAGAGCCGGCCCGGGACTTCGCCGCACTGAACGCCCCGCTGTACGCGACCCCGCCGAACGCGCCGAACACGTCAGACCCGGCCGGGCCGACTGCGCCTACCGCTCCGAAGCGGGCGATCAAGCCGTGGCAGAAGATCGCCGGTGGGGTGGCCGCGCTCGGCATCGCGTTCGCGGCCGGGTTCGGCGTCTCGTCCGCCACGTCCGGCTCGTCCGGCACGGACGGGCAGAGCGGGCAGGGCGGACCGCCCGGCATGACCCAGGACGGGTACGGCTTCGGCGGCCAGGGCGGCTTCGGCGGAGGCGGGTTCCCGGGAGGAGGCGGCGGTTTCTCCGGCCGGCAAGGCCAAGACGGCACCCAGCAACAGAACGGCACCCAGCAACAAGACGGCACCCAACAGGGCGGCACCCAACAGGGCACCACCGGCACCGGCACCTGACCCCTCCCCACCCACCCCACCCACCCCGCCCACTCCGTCGCGCCGCCCACTCCGTCGCCCGCCCACCCCACCCACTCCGTTAGGTGCAGATCAGGGTTACGCATGCTTCAACCGGCCGAGGATGCCTGCATAACCGTGATCCGCAACCCAAAAGCGGGCGGAAAGCGGGAGTGGGTCAGCGGGTGCCGCGCGGGAACGAGCGGGACCGCGCGCCCCCGCGAGGAACAGCCCGAGCGGCGGCGGCGAGAACCGAGGCAAGCTCGGGGAACCCGTCGCGCACCAGCCCAACGGTGACGCGTACGTGGTCCTGGCCGAGCGGCGCGGCTTCGAACGGTGCGCCCGGTGCGACGGCCACTCCGTGCGCCGCCAACGCGACCAGCGCGGCGCGTTCGTCGGCGACTTCCAGCCAGAGGTTGATCCCGTCGTCGGCGGTCGCGACCGCGCCTTCCTGGGCGAGCGCGGCGAGCAGGGCCAGCCGGCGGCGGGCGTACTCGGATCGGGCGGTCTCCAAGAGGATGGCTGTCGACGGTGATGCGAGCAGGTCGAGCAGGATGTGCTGGAGGAGGCGGCTGGACCAGCCGGGCCCGAGCATCCGGCGGTCGACGACCGGGGCGAGCACGGACACCGGACCGCCCACGACGGCGAGCCGCAGATCCGGGCCGAGGCTCTTGGCGTAGCTGCGGATGTGGACGGTACGCCCCGGCAGGAAGCAACCCAGCGACACCGGAGGCGCACTGGTGATGTCGGCCGCGTGGTCGTCCTCGACGACGATGACGGACGGATGGCTCGTCAGCAGGGCGGCCAAATCGGAGGCACGCCGTCCGGTCATCGAAACGCCGGTCGGGTTGTGCGCCCGGGGCTGGAGGATCAGCATCAACGCACCGGCTTCGAGCCCTAGGGCCAGCGAGTCCGGCGTGATCCCCTGCCGATCCAGCGCCACCGGGACAGCCGTCGCCCCGGCGGCGTCGATGAGGTCGAGGATCGGCGGGAAGGTCGGATTCTCCACCAGTACGCGGTCGCCGAACCGGACGTGGGCGCGGACGACGCGATCGAGAGCGTCGAGCGCGCCGTCCACGACGGTGAGCTGCTGGGCGGCGTACGGCCAGTGGTCGAGCAGGTGCGCTTCCAGCGCGGGGAGCACCGGGTCGTCCAGGTAGCTGGTGGTGAGCGGCTCCGCCCCGAGCCGGCGCAGCGACTCGGTCAGCTCCGGCAGCAGCTCATGATCCGGTACGCCGGTCGACAGGTCGGTGGCCGCCGCCACCCCGGGGGCGAGCCGGGCGTACCGCAGCCGGGACCGCAGCCGGTCGCCGCCGAGCACGATCGTCCCGGACCGGCCGCGGGTGGCGATCAGCCCGGCCCGGGTCAGCCAGCTCCACGCCTCGCTGACCGTGGTCGGGCTGACCCCGAGTTCGCGGGCGATCGCGCGTACGGTGGGCAGCCGAGCGCCGGCGGGCAGCTCACCACTGTGCACGAGTCGGCTGACCGCGGCGGCGATGCCCTGCGCGCCCCGGTCCGTGACCGCTTTCGTGATGAGCTGCAGCACCAGTACGCCTAGACGGTCATCGTCCGCATTTGGCTCGTCGGCCGGTAGCCCAGGCTGGTGTAGAGGCGCAGGGCGACCTCGTTGTGCCCGAACACGTTCAGGCCCAGCACCTGCGCTCCGGCGTCGAGCGCGGACTGCTCGGCGGCGAGCATGGCGGCCCGGCCGTATCCCTTGCCCCGGTGGCCGTCGTCGACCACGACGTCGAAGACGAAGCTCGTGTCCGGCTCGACCTCATGGCACACCCAGATCGACGCCACCGGCTTGTCCTCGGCGACGATCGTGTAGATGTCGTGCCCGGGAGTGTCCAATCCGGACGGAAGCAGCTCGGCCGACTGCCGCTCGGCGCGTTCGCGGGCTTCCTCCTCGGTCAGCAGTCCGTTGAGAACGAACGACTCGGCGTACCCGGCCATCTGCTCGGTCCACCACGGACCGAACTCCGTCGCGGACATCCGGCGCACGGTCACGCCGTCCGGCAACGCAGGGCGCTCGCCGAGGTCCTTGTGCATGTTCTGCGAGCCGAGCGGCACATCTCGGAACAGCGCCTGCTGCGCGGGATCGGTCGGGTCGACCCCCATGTTCACCCGCGGCGACCGGCCCCGGGTCCACTCACGAGCGATCGCCAGCGCCGCCCGGCCGTAGCCTCGGCGCCGGTAGGGCTCCTCGATGTGCAGATCTTCGAGGACCACCATCCGCGCGCCGTCCTGCTCGATCTGCAGCAGGCTCAGGTAACCCACCGGCTCGTCGCCGTCGATCAGGCGCAACAGCACGGCCTCCTCGGCCCGCTCCCGGCGCGCGGCCGCCTGCGCGGTCCGCGCCGGCCGGCGGGTCCGCGCGGCGTACTGGGTCAGCCGGTCCATCCACAGCTCACGCCAGGTCTCGGTCTCTTGGACGTCAGCCGGACGCGTCGTCAACTCACTCATGCGACGAACCTACCGTTACGCTCATCATCATGTACGCCCAGCGCATCCGACCGCCTGCCGAACGCTCCGGCGCCCGGCGGCTGGAGCTGTCCCAGCCGGACGGGACGTATCCCGGGTGGGTGGTGATCACCGGCCCGAACGGCGCCGGGAAGTCCGCCCTGCTGGCGCGGATGGCGGCCGGCGACGGCGAGGTGGTCGAGCCCGCGCCCCGGGTGCTGGCCTTCTACGACAGCGGTCGGACCTTGCCGGCCGGCGATCGGGTCGCCGTGCTGCTGGACGATCTCGCGTCGCGGGCGGCGGCCGACGCCGAGGGGCTGGTGCTGATCGACGAGCCCGAGCTGCATCTCGACCTGGTCGCGCAGCGCGCGGTCGGGTTCCGCCTCAAGGAGGCGTTCCCGGGAGTGCAGTTCGTGGTGGCGACCCACAGCCCGTACGCGTGCCAGGCGGCCGACGTCGCGATCCGGCTCGACCCCGGGCGTACGCCGTTCCGGGCCGACGACGACCTGCTGCATCGGGTGATCTTCGGCAGTGGTGACGACGCCGCCCAGTCCGAGCTGTTCGGCGTGGTCTCGCCGTACTCCGACGGAGCCCGGCGGCTGCGGGAGGAACTGGTCGCGCTGGAGATGGCGGTGCTCGACGGGACGGCCACCCCGGCCCAGGCCGAGCGCTTCGCCGATCTGCGGGCGCTGCTGACCAGCTCGCCCGAGGCGAGGAGCGAGGAGGTCCGGGCCCGGCTCCGGCGGCGGGCGGCGTACCTGCGGGAGCGGCGCGCGTGATTCCGCTGCGGCGCCCCGAGCTGCCCTCCGACGCCCTGGCCCGCATGATCGACCTGACCGACAGGATCGCTGCCGTTCCCGGCCCGCGCCGGTCGGCCGAGGCCCGCCGCATCTGGTCCCGGGATCGCACGGTCCGCCCGACCATCCGTCAGACCCTGGGCGGCATGGCGCCGGGGCTGGAACGGTGCATGTACTGCGGCGACAATCAGGGTTCCGATGTGGACCACTTCGAGCCGCTGTCGCGCAACCCGCTGCGTACCTTCGACTGGCTCAACCACCTGCTGGCCTGCTCGATCTGCAACGGGCACTTCAAACGCGACCGGTTTCCGCTGGACGCCCAGGGCAATCCGCTGCTCGTCGATCCGACCGTCGACGACCCGGCCGATCACCTGCGGCTGTCGCTGACGACCGGCTCCTTCGTCGGGCTCACCGCCCGGGGCGAGGCCACCATCGAGGTCTGCGGACTCAACCGGCCGATCCTGACCCGGGGCCGACTCGCCGCGCGGACGACGATCGAGCGCTGTCTGCGGATGTGGGACCGCGCCCGGCGGCTCGACGAGCCCGAGTTGGCCGCCGAGCTGCTCGACACCGCCCGGGAGCAGCCGTTCACCGCGGTCGCGTACGCGATGGTGCGGGCGGCCGAGCTGCCGACGGCCGCCGCCGTCCTCCCCGCGGAGATCGTCCGGCTGCTCCGCCTCACCCCGGTACGCCGGGCGCTGGGCGCCGGGCACGCCTGAGATTCACGGGCGGAACAGGGCGTTGCCGGGTGGCCCATCGGTGTCGGTTCCGGTGGGCCCGCCGCCCGGTGTGGAGGGCCGTTCGCTGGGCCGGGGCGACGGCGAGATCATCGGCGGCGGGGGCGGCGGCTGGCGGTCCTTCTGGACCACGACGATCATCCCGGCCAGGCAGCCGATCGCAGCCAGTACCGCCACCACCAGGGCGATGATCAGCAACGGCAGCCGACCGCGCCGGCGGCGCTTCCCCGGTTCATCCGGCGCCGACGGCGGAGGCGTGCCATTAGTCACGATCTGACGGTATCGCCCCACCCGCCCCGAGTCCGGCAGACCCACCGCGTGACCTGACGGGAGTGAGATCGACTGACCACAATGGATCGGTCCACATCATTTCCAGGCAGTTACCTACCTGTTGCCATGGGAGCGTTCCCATGCCATGATGACGGTCACTTCCTCCACGCCCAAGGAGTGTCCTGATGAGATCTGTCCCCCTCCACGGCAGGATCCGGCAGGCGTTGCGGTCGCCCGTACGCCGGGCGGTCGCCACGGCCGGAGTCGTCGCCCTGGCCTCGGCCGGCGTCGTCGCCATGGCGTCCTCAGCGAGTGCGGCCGCCGGCTGCCGGGTCACCTACACGTCCAGCCAATGGCCGGGTGGGTTCACGGCGTACGCCACGATCACCAACCTCGGTGACGCGATCAGCAGCTGGAACCTCGGCTTCGACTTCCCGGCCGCCGGCCAGAGCGTCACGCAGGGTTGGAGCGCCACCTGGACCCAGTCCGGGCAGCACGTCAACGCCGCCAGCCTCAGCTGGAACGGCGCCCTCGCGACCAACGCCTCGACGCAGATCGGGTTCAACGGCGCCTGGACCAGCAGCAACCCGAGCCCGACCGTGTTCACGCTCAACGGCGTGACCTGCACCGGCGCGACCTCCTCGCCGTCGGCGAGCAGCAGCGCCAGCTCCTCCCCCTCCACGAGCACGTCGCCGAGCTCGAGCACCTCGCCGTCGTCCAGCACGTCGCCGAGTTCGAGCACGACGTCGAGCCCGCCCCCGCCCGGAACGCACGTCGACAACCCGTACGCGGGCGCGACCGGGTACGTCAACCCGGAGTGGAAGGCGAAGGCCAACGCCGAGACCGGCGGCAGCCGCATCTCGAACACGTCGACGGCGGTGTGGCTCGACCGGATCGCCGCGATCAACGGCGTCAACGGTGGCATGGGCCTGCGGGCGCACCTGGACGCGGCGGTCACCCAGGACGCCGCCAATGGCAGCACTCCGCTGACCATCCAGTTCGTCATCTACGACCTGCCCAACCGTGACTGCTCGGCGCTGGCCTCCAACGGTGAGCTGTTGATCGCCAACAACGGGCTGGCTCGGTACAAGACGGAATACATCGACCCGATCGCCGCGATCATGGCCGACAGCAAGTACCGCAACCTGCGGATCTCGACGGTCATCGAGCCGGACTCGCTGCCGAACCTGATCACCAACCTCAGCTTCGCCAAGTGCGCGGAGGCCAACAGCACCGGGGCCTACGTCCAGGGTGTCCAGTACGCCCTGAACAAGCTGCACGCGCTGTCGAACGTCTACACCTACATCGACGCGGCGCACCACGCGTGGCTCGGCTGGGACAGCAACTTCGGCCCCACCGTGAACCTCTTCTACACCGTCGCCTCCGGCACCACCGCCGGGGTGAGCAGCGTGGACGGATTCATCGTCAACACCGCGAACACCTCCGCCACGGTGGAGCCGAACTTCACCGTCGGCACCACCGTGAACGGAACCTCGGTGCGTCAGTCGAAGTGGGTCGACTGGAACCAGTACGTCGACGAGCAGTCCTTCGCGATCGGACTGCGCAACGCGCTGGTGTCGAAGGGCTTCCAGTCCGGCATCGGCATGCTGATCGACACCTCCCGCAACGGCTGGGGCAACTGCGTCCAGACGCCGTGCGCCGCCGGCGGACCGGCCACCCGCCCGACGTCGGCCAGCACCTCGACCGACGTCAACACGTTCGTGAACAACTCCCGTATCGACCGCCGGATCCACGCCGGCAACTGGTGCAACCAGTCCGGTGCGGGCATGGGCTACCGGCCCACCGCCAGCCCGGCCGCGGGCCTGGACGCCTACGTCTGGATCAAGCCGCCGGGCGAGTCGGACGGCTCCAGCACGGAGATCCCGAACGACGAGGGCAAGGGCTTCGACCGGATGTGCGACCCGACCTACACCGGTAACAGCCTGAACGGCAACAACCTGTCCGGCGCCCTGCCCAACGCGCCGCTGGCGGGCCAGTGGTTCTCGGCTCAGTTCCAGCAGCTGATGGCGAACGCCTACCCGCCGCTCAGCTGATCGAGTAACGCTGCACGACGAAGGCCCCGGGCTTGCCCCGGGGCCTTCCCTCATTCTCCCAAAGAGATGGTGCGACCGAACTCGACAGACTCCAGCGCGGCGAACAGAACGCGTACCACTTGAGCTGCGAAGACCACGTCACAGGGGTGACCGGCCCCCGGAGTCTGCGCCAGCGCGAGGAGTTCGTCGACCGCGTTGCCGAACGCCTCGACGGCGCTGATGGACCCGCCCGGCACCTCGCGAACGCCGGCTTCGCCGTAGAAGACGTTGCTGAAATGGCCCGCCGCCGCCGGCGCGTGGACGGTCAGGCCCATCTCGCTCACCGCGCCGGACTCGTGGCGCAGCAGGACGTGCCCGGTCTGCCGGGTGCCGGCCACCGCCGTCACCTGGCGCACCGGGCCGAGGACCGGCAGCAGCCGCGCGAGCGCGTGCGGGCCGACGTCCCAGAGACCGCCGTGCTCGTGCCGCCACTGCGACTGCGCGTAGGGCGAGCCGGGCGTGTCGATCGCGCCGAACAGCGTGACGCGCCCCGCGAACCAGCCGCCGGTCTGCTCGGCGTCGGCGAGAGCCTCGGCGACCACCGGGTCATAGCGGTTGGTGAAGAACACGAGGTTGGCGACGCCCGTCTCGCGGGTCGCGGCCACCACGTCCTCGGCGTCCTCGATGTCCAAGGCCAGCGGCTTGTCCAACAGCAGGTGCTTGCCCGCCCGCGCGGCCCGCGCGGCCAACGGGGCCTGCACGTGCGGGGGCAGCGCCACGGCCACCGCGTCCACGTGGGCCAACAGGTCGTCGATCTGCTCGTACGCCTGGAGCCCGAACCGTTCGGCGACCGCCCCCGCCTTGGCCGGATCGCGGCCCCACACGGCGACCAGCTCCGCCCGCGGATGCGCGGCCAGCGCCGTCGCCTGAGTCTCCGTCGCCCAATATCCGGTGCCGAGAAGTCCGAAGCGCATGCCGGAAACGGTACCGGATCTCCATTAGGCTGGGACTCATGCGAGCCAAGGCGCAAATTCCATATGACGCCCTTCCCGAGGTTCCGTCGTTCGAGCTGGTCAGCGACGATCTGACCGAGGGCAAGCCGGTGCCGCTCGACTTCGTCCACACGTACGCCGGCGGCGGGAACAACATCCCGCACCTGCGCTGGTCGGGCTTCCCCGCCGAGACCGCCGGCTTCGCCGTGACCTGCTACGACCCGGACGCGCCCACCGGCAGCGGCTGGTGGCACTGGTCGGCCGTCGGCTTCCCGCCCGACGTCACGGAGATCGTCGACGGACGGCTGCCCGGCGAGGTCTTCGCCGTCCGCAACGACTTCGGCGACAAGGAGTACGGCGGCCCGTGCCCGCCGCCGGGCGACGCCCCGCACCGCTACATCTTCGCGGTGCACGCTCTGGGTTCGGTGCTGACCGACGTGGACGACGACGCCAGCCCGGCGGCGGTCGGGTTCAACCTGACGTTCGCGACGATCGCCCGCGCGACCCTCACCGCCCTCTACTCCCGCTGACAGATAGACCGGGTGACGCGCCCCCGTGGCGCGCCACCCGGACCCGTCAGTACTGCCAGCCGACCGTTGTCGAGCCGGTGCTCGAACACGGGGTGGTGTAACTGTGGTTGGAGCCGTTCTCCCAGGTCACCGCGCCACCTGAGGTGATCTTGAGGAACTTGAACTGGATCGTCGTGCACGCCGGCACGCTCGCCGTCACGTACCAGGTCGGATAGTTCGGCGCCAGCATCGGCCCGATCGCCACGGACTTGCTCGTCGACCAGTTGCCCAGTTCGGCGACGCTGCCGGAGAGATAGATGTTGTCCCCGACGCTCGTCGGCGAGGCGTTGGTGACCGTGAAGGTCACCGGCACCTGCGCCCCCGACTCGGTGACCACGTCGTAGCCGTTGCTCGTCCCACCACTCGTCGTGACGGTCACCGAGGCGGTCCCAGCCGTCACGCCGGACGGAACGGTCGCGGTGATCCGGTTCGCCGCCCAGCTGGTCGTCGACGCCGTGACGCCGCCGACCTTGAGGGTGCCGCTCGTGCCGAAGCCCCGGCCCTCGACCGTGATCGTGTTCCCGGCCCGGGTCAGCGTCGGGCCGACGCTGCCGATCTGCGGTGCACTCGGCTCAGCCGGGTGGTAGGACCACACCGCCACGTTCCCCGCGTTCAAGGTGAACGAGTTCGCCGGGTTGTTGCCGCCGGATCCACTGGTGACGGTCAGCGAGCCGCCGCCGAGCGTACCGGTGAGCTGGTCGCCGTAGGTTCCGGCGGGCAGTGCGGTGTTGAGCCCGGTGATGCTCGCCGCCGACGCGCCCTTGTTGATCGCCACGAGGACGACGTCGTTGTTGAACTTGCGCTCGTAGATGTAGACGTTGCTGTTGATCCACCGCTGCTGGTGGGTGCCCCAGGCCAGCGCCGGATTGGTCTGGCGCAGCGCCGACAGCTTCTTGACCACCTGGTACGCCGTCGTCGTCTCGCTGAAGCCGGGCATCATCGGCCGGTTCCACGGGTCGCCGCCGCCGCTGGTGTCGTTGTGCAGGTACTGCTCGGTGCCGTAGTAAAGGCACGGCGTACCCCGGACGGTCAGCATGAACGCCAGCGCCTGGTGCAGCAGCGACTGGTTGTTGTTCAGCGTCAGGAACCGCGACATGTCGTGGTTGTCGATGAAGGTGACCAGGTTTTCCTTGTACTTGTAGTCCGCGCCCGTCTTCGTGATCGCCGCGTCCAGCGCCGTCATCGAGCCGCCCGAACCGAACGCGTTGCGCATCGCGATGTTCAGGTAGAAGTCGAGCACCGAGATGCCGCTCGTGTTGGCGAACCGCACGTTGTCGTCGTAGAGCGGATCGGACTGGCTGCCCAGGTACCACTCCCCGAACAGGGTGGTGTCCTTGTGGCTGAGCACGGTGTCGGCGAAGGACTTCTGCCAGCCCGCCGTCATGTGCTTGACCGCGTCCACGCGTACGCCGTCGACCCCGCGGTCCATCCAATAGTTGGCGTCGGTCTTGAGCAGGTTGTTGATCGTGGGGTTCTGCTGCTCCAGATCGGCCAGGTCGGCGAGGTTGAGGTACTGCGTCTGGTAGCGGTCGTCCCAGTTGGTGATGCCGCCGTTGTGGTGGAAGTAGCCGTTCGGGTCGGAGACGTAGTTGCCGAGGAAGGTCCCGTTGTCGTAGAGCGCACCCGCTTCGGCGAAGGTGGCGTCGGCGGGGTTGGCCGGGCTCGTGTGGTTCGGCGCCCAGTCCATGATCACCTTGATGCCGTTGGTGTGCGCGGCCGCGATGAGCGCGTCGAACTCGGCGAGCGTACCGAAATGCTCCTCGGGCTTCTTGAAGTCGCGTGTCCAATAGCCGTGGTAGCCGGCGTTGGCGGTGCCGCTGTAGACCGCCGCCTTGTCGATGTTGTCGACGTGCGGCGAGATCCAGATCGAGGTCACCCCCATGTTCTTCAGGTACGCCAGCTTCTGCTGGATGCCGGCGAAGTCGCCGCCCCAGTAGAGCTTCCAGTTGGCCTTGGTCGAGTCGTACAGCCCCGGGCTCTTCGTCGGATTGTTGTTGCCGGTGTTGCCGTCGAAGAACCGGTCGGTGGCGATCTGGTAGCAGAGGTCTTGTTTGAGGCTCGCCCGGTTGCTCACCGGTGCGTCGGCCCGGACGGACGTGGCCGGTCCGAGCGCCGCCAGCAACACGCCGGCGCTGAGGACGGCGGTCAGGCGGGATCTCCGCTGCATTGCGGTCTCCTCTGTGGACGTGCCGCCGGTCCGGGCGGACCGGCGGCAGGCGAAGTCAGCGCGGGCGGGTGGAGTCGCTGGAGTCCTTCGAGGTGTTTGCCCAACTGCTCGGCGAGTACGCCGGCCAGCTCGGTCAGCTGCCGCAGGTCGGCCTCCGGCAACCCGGCGAAACGCAACCGGTTCGCCGCCGCGTGGTACACGGACGCGGCCGCGAGCCGATCCGCGCCCGCGTCGGTGAGGTAGACCTGCACCAGCCGCTGGTCGCCGCGATCCGAGCCGGTGGTGACCAGACCGGCCTCGGTCAGCCGCTGCACCAGCCGCGTCGCGTTGCCCCGTGTGCAGAGCATCAGCTCGGCGAGCCGGGTGATGGTGCGCCCGGTCTCGCGGGCGGGGTCCAGCAGTCGCAACAGGGTGAAGTGCGTCGGGGTCAACCCGACCGATCGCAACGCGCGCCGGTCGCCGTCGTCCAGCAGCACGTAGACCTGCTGAAGGCGGTCGTACAACTCGCGATGCGGATCGTCAGACAACGTTGAACTCCGATGTGTTGACTAGTCACCAAACACGTTGCGCAGAGGTTAAGCCCACCTCACATCGATGTCAACGCCCACTCATCCACCCGACATGCCGACGCCCGTCAGCGGCGGATCACGGATATGCAGGCTTCGGCGGCGAGGGAAGCATGCATATCCGTGATCTGCACCAAAAGCGGGCTAGAGGGTGACGGTGACGGTGAGAGCGCCGGAGGATTCGGTGAGGATCAGCGAACCGATCTGGCCGGCGGCCTGAAGGTCGTCGGCGACGAGCCGCAACGCCGCAAGCGAAGCGGCCGGTCCGGTGACGGTCACGGCCGACGCCGGAGCGCGCTGCGACAGCCGGGCCGCCGACTTCGCCCGCCGAACCGCCGCGATCACCTCGGACGCCGCCGCCAGGGCAGCATCATCACCTGAGGGCAGCCCAGCGGAGGAAGGCCACGCGGCGAGATGGATCGACCCCGTACGCCACCAGGACCAGATCTCCTCGGTCACGAACGGCAGGAACGGCGCGAAGAGCCGCAGCAGCGTGTCCAAAGCGGTACGCATGGCGGCGACAGCCGACCCGCCGTCCGGCGAGTATGCGCGGGGCTTGGCGAGTTCGAGGTAGTCGTCGCAGAACTCCCAGAAGAAGCGTTCCACAGTCGACAACGCACCCGGATAGTCGTACGCCTCGAACGCGGCGGTCGCCGACGCCACGACGCTCTCCAACCGAGCCAGCATCGCCGAGTCCAATGGGGAGGTCACCAGCTCGGACGGCGACGGGAACGTGAGCACGAAGCGGGACGCGTTGAGCAGCTTCACCGCGAGCCGCCGCCCGATGCGCATCTGCTCGCGCGACGGCGTGATGTCCACGCCGGGGCGCCCGGACGCGGCCCAATAACGCACCGCGTCCGGCCCGTGCTCTGCGATCGCCTCCAGTGGTGGAGCGACGGTGTTGTGGCTCTTGGACATCTTGGAACTGTTGTCGGCGAGCACCCAGCCGGAGATCACCGCGTTCTTCCAGGGCAGCTCGTCGTACTCCAGATGCGACCGCAGCACGGTGGTGAACAGCCAGGTCCGGATGATCTCGTGCGCCTGCGGGCGCAGGTCCATCGGGAACACCTTGTCCATCAGGTCACCCGCCGCGATCACCGGCGACAGCGACGAAGTCGCCCAGGTGTCCATCACGTCCGGGTCGGCGGTGAAGCCGCCCGGCTCGTCGCGCTGCTCCGGGGCGTACCCGTCGGGCACCTCGGCCCGAGGATCGACCGGCAGCCGGCCCTCCGCGGGCAGCAACGGCTGGTCGTAGCGGGGTTCGCCCTGGTCGTCGAGGCGGTACCAGACGGGGATCGGCACGCCGAAGTACCGCTGGCGGCTGATGAGCCAGTCACCGGTCAGCCCGCGCACCCACGACTCGTAGCGAGCGCGCATGTGCGGCGGGTACCAGTTCAGGGCCTCGCCTCGGCGCAGCAGCTCGTCCCGCAGACGGTCGTCGCGGCCACCGTTGGTGATGTACCACTGGCGGCTCGTGACGATCTCCAGCGGAAGGTCGCCCTTCTCGTAATACTTCACGGCGTGCCGCAGCGGGCGCTCGCCCAGCAGCAGGCCCGCCTCCCGCAGGGTCCGCACGGTCTCGCGGCGCGCGGCCTTCACCGTCAGCCCCGCCAGCGGCGCGTACCGCTCGGCGTCCACTCCGGACGGAGCGTCGGGCAGCAGGCGCCCGTCGCGGCCCACGATCGCACGGATGGGCAAACCCAGATCACGCCACCAGGTCACATCGGTCAGGTCGCCGAACGTGCACACCATGACCAGGCCCGTGCCCACCGCCGGATCCGCGTCCTTGTGCGGCAGCAGGGGCACTTCCGCTTCCCACCAAGGGGTACGCACAACGCTGCCGAACAGGTTCTGATAGCGCTCGTCGTCCGGGTGTGCCACCAGCGCCACGCAGGCGGGCAGCAGCTCCGGCCGGGTGGTGGCGATGGTCAGCGGTCCGGTCGGCCCGTCGAACCGCAGGTCGTAGAAGGTGCTGTCGGCGTCGCGGAACTCCACCTCGGCCTGCGCCACGGCGGTCTGGAAGGTGACGTCCCAGAGCGTCGGCGCCTCCGCCAGGTACGCCTCACCGCGGCGCACGTTACGCAGGAAGGCGCCCTGCGCGGTGGCCCGCGCCCGGTCGCCGATCGTCTGATAGGTCAGCGACCAGTCGACGCTGAGTCCGGTGGCCCGCCACACGTCCTCGAAGTGTCGCTCGTCGTACGCGGTCAGCTCTTGGCACAGTTCGATGAACCGTCGCCGGGACACCGGAGTCTGTTCCTTGCCCTTCGCCGGATGCTCCAGCGAACCGGGCGTGGCTTCGCCGGGGGCGTACGCCAGAGTCGGGTCGCAGCGCACGCCGAACACGTTCTGCGCCCGGCGTTCGGTGGGCAGTCCGTTGTCGTCCCAGCCCATCGGGTAGAACACGGCTTTGCCGGTCATCCGGTGATACCGGGCGAGCACGTCGGTCTGGGTGAATGAGAAGACGTGCCCGATATGCAGCGAGCCGCTCACCGTCGGCGGCGGCGTGTCGATGGAGTAGACCTGGTCGCGGGACGCCGACCGGTCGAAGCGGTAGGTCTGATCGGTCGCCCAGCGGGCCGACCACTTCTCGCCCAGCCCGTCGAGGCTGGGCTTTTCCGGGATCGCAGTTTCCGGGATCGCGGGATGCATTCGTGTGCACCTTTCGAGACGCCACACCGGGTGAGGTGGGCTTGACAGGAGAAGGGGGTCGACGGGCTCCGGCGTCAGCCGGCTACCCGTACTCGACGTACGCGTACGCCGCATACCTCGACGACCGGCCGCGGCATCGCCAGCGGGGCTCGGTTCATCGGGTTCGCGGTCGTCGCCACGTCGCCCTCCTGTGTGGTCTCGGGTGTCAGTGCGTTCCACGGTACCAGTCCGGCGGGCGGCGGGGCGGTCCCGCCGGGTCGGCCAGTCGACCTTGACTGGTTTGTGCCGCCAGAGCGACGCGTTCTGGGCAAGGTCAACCCCCGAGAGCCGTAGACTGGGTGATATGTCCGATACGACCCGAGCCAGCCTGCCGGAAGTCGCTCTCGGCAGCGCCGTGCTGGCCGCCGACACCGCCCGAGACTTGGTCAAACGGGCGGCGTACGCCGGGATCCGCACCGTGAGCGACACGCGGGACGCCGCCGTGGACCAGGTCCAGACGAGGGTGCGCGCGATCGCCCGCGCGGTCGCCCCCGGCATCATCGACGAGCTGATGCCCTACCTGACCAGCTCGGTGCTGCCCCGCTTCCTCGACGCGGCGCTGCCGCTCATCGAGGCCAAGCTGCTCCCCCGCCTGATGGAGTCGGCCATGCCGCTGATCGAGGAACGGATGATGCCGCGCCTGATGGAGTCGGCACTGCCGCTCATCGAGAAGCAGATGATGCCCGGCCTCCTCGACGCCGCGATCCCGCTGTTGCAGGACAAGGTCGTGCCACTGATGATCAAGGACCTGACCGAGAGCGAGGAGCTGCGGGAGTTGATCACCGAGCAGAGCCGGGACGTCGTCGCCGACGCGGCCGGGGATCTACGGGACAGCACCGCCGCCGCCGACGACCGGCTGGAGATCGGGTTCCGGCGGCTGTTCCACCTCTCCAGCTCCGCCTCGGCGAAGTAGCCGATGGAGCACCGGGCGTACGCGGGGCTGGTGTCGCGGCTGGCCGGGCTGGGCCTGGACGTGCTCATCACCGCGATCACGGTCGTGGTGGTGGGCCGTGGGCTGCCGGAGGTGTGGCGCCTGGTCGCCGGTACGCCGCCGCACTGGGTCCTCACGGCGTTCGACTGGGGCGCCAACATCACCCCCGCGGTGTACTTCGCCGGGTCCTGGCGGCTGACCGGGCAGACCATCGGGGCCAGCGTGTTCGGCACCGTCGTACGCCTGGCCGACGGAAGCCCCATCGGCCTGATCCGGGCGATCCTCCGTGCCGCCATCGGCCTGCTGTTCGCCCCGATCTGGTTCGTCGGCACGGTGACGGTGCTGTTCGACGTCCGCCGCCGCTCGCTGCTGGACATGGCGTTCGGCACAGTCGTCCAGTACCTCGGCCGCCCCGGACGCCCGACGCCCTAAGGTGGCGGCGTGGCAAAACCTGAACTGGTCATCTTCGACTGCGACGGCGTACTGGTCGACAGCGAGCGCATCGCCATCCGGCTCAACATCGAGTTGCTGGCCGAGTACGGGCATCACGCCACCGAGGCCGACATCGTCGACCACTTCGTCGGCAAGTCGCTGCCGTCCATCCAGGAGCTGATCGCCGAATGGCTGGGCCGGCCGGTGCCCGAGTGGCCAGATCTGTGGATGACCCGGATGACGGCGGCCCACGACGCCGAACTGACCGCGGTGGACGGCATCGCCGAGGCGCTGGACCGCATCGACCTGCCCGTCTGCGTGGCGTCCAGCGGGCGGCTGGAGAAGACGCGGCACAGCTTGAAGCTGACCGGATTGAGTCACCACTTCGGGGATCGGCTGTTCAGCTCCACAATGGTCGAACGGGGCAAGCCGTTCCCCGACCTGTTCCTGCACGCCGCGCGTACGCTCGGCGTCGAGCCGACCGCCTGCGTCGTCGTCGAGGACAGCGAGCCCGGCGTACGCGCGGCCCGGTCGGCGGGCATGCGCTGCTTCGCGTACGCCGGTGGAGTCACCTCTGGCGAGAAGCTCATCGGAGACGGTACGGTCGTCTTCGATGACATGCGCCGGTTGCCGGAGCTGCTCGCCGCGAGTTGACGGGAATCCCACCCGGCGGAAATCCCAGAGGATGCGTGCAAGCCACTTGCACGCTGATGCACTACGCTTGCACTCATGACGCGCAGACTGGCTGAGGTAGCGAAGTACGTCGGAGTCAGTGAGGCCACGGTCTCCCGGGTGCTGAACGGCAAGCCCGGGATCTCCGAGGCGACGCGGACCGCCGTGCTGACCGCGCTCGACGTGCTGGGGTACGAGCGCCCGACCAAGCTGCGCGGCGAACGGGCCCGCCTGGTCGGCCTGGTCCTTCCCGAGCTGGGCAACCCCATCTTCCCGGCGTTCGCCGAAGTGGTGGCCGACGCGCTCGCCCGTCGCTCGTTCACCCCGGTGCTCTGCACCCGTACGCAGCACGGCGTCTCCGAAGGGGACTATGTCGACATGCTGCTCGACCAGCATGTCTCCGGGGTCATCTTCGCCGGCGGCAACTACGCCCAGGGCGCGGCCGACCACGAGCACTACCACCGCATCGCCGACCGGGGACTCCCGGCGGTGCTTGTCAACGCAGCCATAGACGGGCTCAAGTTCCCGCGGGTGTCGACCGACGACTCGCACGCGGTCGAGCAGGCGTACCAGCATCTCGTGGCGCTCGGCCACGAGCGGATCGGGCTGATCATCGGCCCCGAGGACCACATGCCGTCGCTGCGTAAGCTCACGGCGTACCAGGGCAAGGCGGCCGAGCCCGGCCTGTTCGAGCACACGATGTTCTCCCTCGAGGGCGGCCACGCCGCCGGGACGCGGCTGATGAACCGGGGCGCGACCGCGCTCATCTGCGCCTCCGACGTCCTGGCGCTCGGCGCCATCCGGGCCGTCCGGCGGCTGGGCCGCAGCGTGCCCGGCGACGTCTCCGTGGTCGGCTACGACGACTCGTCCTTCATGACCTGCACCGAGCCGCCGCTGACCACCGTCCGGCAGCCGATCGAGGCGATGGGTCAGGCAGTGGTCGCGCTGCTCATCAACGCCATCGCGGGCAACCCGATCCCGACCGACGAGTTGCTCTTCGAGCCCGAGTTGGTGGTCCGCGGCTCCACTGGTCCGGCACCCGCCGCGTAACACGTTTCTTGCACAGCCCCGCCGGGCGTACGCCCCGGCGGGGCTTCTTTGTGCCCGCAAAACCACAGGTCAGACCGCTTATGCAAGAGTCCTTCGCGATCACCGTTGCAAAGTCGTAATTTTGCATTGTGTTGTCGGAGTATTGCCGCCAGGAGTCGCCATAGTTACAGTGAGCGCACTCAGCGACAACCCGTTCCCCGAAGGGATGGATAGATGTCCGTAACGCAGTACCGCAGGGTGGCAGCCCTCGCGGCCGTGGCCGGACTGGGGCTCGCCCTCGCGGCCTGTTCGACGAAGGGCGACGACTCGTCCAGCAGCGGTGACAAGGTCACCATCACCGTGGACTGCATGCCCGTGGGCTCGCAGAAGGAGCTGCTGAAGGACTGGAACGCCGACGTCGAGGCGTTCCAGAAGCTCTACCCGAACATCACGATCAAGAGCGTCTCGGTCGGCGCCCAGTGCAACAACCCGCCGGACTTCACCGCCCGGCTCGCCGGCGGCACCGTCACGGACGTCTTCTACGCGTACATGACGGACCTTCAGCAGGTGCTGGACTCCGGTCAGGCCATGGAGATCACCCAGTACGTCAACAAGGACCAGATCTCGACCTGGGACAGCATCTCCAAGGAGGCCAAGGCCGCCTTCAGCGAGGGCGACAAGCTGTACGGCATCCCGACCAAGAACTACTCGATGGGTCTGCTGTACAACAAGAACCTCTTCCAGCAGGCCGGTCTGGACGCCAAGAACCCGCCCAAGACGTGGGAGGAGGTCCGGGACGCGGCCAAGAAGATCGCCACCCTCGGCAACGGCATCGCCGGCTACTCCGACTACAGCGCGGGCAACACCGGCGGCTGGCACTTCACCGCCGAGCTGTTCTCGCAGGGCGGCCAGGTCGTGACGGCCGACGGCAAGAAGGCCGACTTCAACAACGACCTCGGCAAGAAGGTCCTGCAGAACCTCAAGGACATGCGGTACACCGACAACAGCATGGGCTCCAAGCAGCTGTTGCAGTGGGCGGACCTGTTGACCAACGCCGGCGCCGGCAAGGTCGGCATGTTCGTCGGCGCGCCCGACGCCACCACCGCGATCGTCACCCAGTTCCAGGGCAAGTACCAGGACTGGGCGATGGCCCCGATGCCCGGCCAGGGCGGCGCGGCCAAGGGCACGCTCGGCGGCGGTGAGGGCTACTTCTTCAAGAAGGGTCTGTCCAAGGCGCAGGTCGAGGCGGGCCTGAAGTGGCTGGCCTACGAGAAGCTGACCGTCGGCAAGGGCCAGTTCGACTACGTCCGGGCCAAGCCGGAGAACAACCCGGTCGGCCTGCCGCAGCCGCAGCTGTTCATCCCGGGCAGCGACGCGTTCAAGGCGGACAACGACCTGAAGGTCGCCAACGCGAACGTGACCGTGGACGACTTCGCGCTCTTCGCGAACAACCCCGTCCCGATCAAGTTCGAGCCGGCCAACGCCCAGGCGATCTACGCGGTCCTCGACTCGGCGATGTCGGCGATCCTGACCAACCCGAACGCGAGCGTCGACGACGAGCTCAAGAAGGCCGAGGACAAGGTCAACCAGGCCTTGGCCGCCGCCGCCAAATAGCGGTCGGGGCTAGCGCCACCCCAGCGGCGCAGCCAGTAGGCGTGGGGGCCGGTCCTGAGCGAGAGCCGGCCCCCACCTCACCCCAAGGAGCAGTCATGCCTTCGGCGACCGTGGCGCCCAGCCCCATCCACGCTTCACCCCCCGCCCCCACCACGCGCCGTACGCGCCGCGCGGGCGGCCAGCGGATCACCAACAACCTGACGGGATACGGCTTCCTGATCGGCGCGATCCTCTGTTTCGCGCTGTTCTCCTGGTACCCGATGATCCGCGGCGTCGTCATGAGCTTCCAGCGCACCCGCCGCGGGGTGACGACCTGGGTCGGCTGGGACAACTACGAGCGCATCCTCCAGGACCCGAGCTTCTGGACGGCCTGGAAGAACACGGCGTACTTCACGGTGCTGGCGCTGGTCCTCGGCTACGCCGTCCCGTTCGTCGTGGCCATCATCTTCAACGAACTGCGGCACGCGCGCGGATACCTGCGCGTACTGATCTATCTGCCGGTCATGCTGCCGCCCGCGTCGGCGCTGTTCCTGTTCAAGTACTACGCGTACGACCCGAGCGACGCCGGCCTGTTCAACGCGATCCTCAAGGTCATGCACCTGCCGACCTCCCAGTGGATGCAGTCCACCTCGATGGCCGTGCCCGCGATGGTGCTCGCCTCGACCTGGATGAACATGGGCGGTGCCGTGCTGATCTATCTGGCGGCGTTGCAGAACATCCCGGGCAGCCTCTACGAGGCGGCCGAACTGGACGGCGCCGGGCTGTTCAAACGCATCCGCCACGTCACCATCCC
Organism: Hamadaea flava; assembly: GCF_024172085.1. Lineage (NCBI taxonomy): Bacteria > Bacillati > Actinomycetota > Actinomycetes > Micromonosporales > Micromonosporaceae > Hamadaea > Hamadaea flava. Next base: position 1,039,322 of record NZ_JAMZDZ010000001.1, read on the forward strand.
GCAGACCAAGCTGATCCTGTCGCTGATGGCGATGCTTCAGGTCGTGGCGACGATGCAGCTGTTCATCGAGCCCCTCATCCTGGCCAACGGCGCCGGTACGCAGGACTCGGCGACGTCGGTCGCGTACCTCATCTATCAGCACGGCTTCTTCCAGAACGACCTCAACGGCGCCGCCGCCCTCGGCGTGATCATGCTCCTGGTGCTGGGCGGCTTCTCCGCGGTCTACCTCCGCCTGAGCGCGAAGCAGGAATGACGATGACGACACGTGAATACGGCCCGCGTACGCTGCTGTCGCACACGCAGCTCACCCGGGGCAGAGGACCGGCGGTCTACTGGACGCTGCTGATCGCCATCGTGGTGATCTTCACGCTGGCCTTCATCGGCCCGCTCTACTGGATGGTGACCAGCGCCCTGAAGACAGGCCAGGAGGTCGCGCAGACCCCGCCGACGCTGTTCCCGGCCGATCCCGATCCGCAGAACTACATCGACGCGTGGAACAACCTGACCCTCGGCAAGCTGCTGTTCAACACCATCTACTACGCGGTCGGGGCGCTGCTGTTCCAGCTCGTGCTGGACACGGCGGCGGCGTACGCACTGTCGAAGCTGCGGCCGATCTTCGGCAACGTGGTGCTCGGCGCGATGCTGGCCACGCTGATGATCCCGGCGATGGTCCTCATCGTCCCGCAGTACCTGACCGCGATCGACCTGCCGATCCTGCACATCAGCCTGCTGGACTCGCCGTTCGCGATCTGGCTGCCGGCGGTGGCCAACGCGTTCAACATCTTCCTTTTGAAACGGTTCTTCGACTCGGTGCCGCAAGACCTGATCTACGCCGGGATCGTCGACGGGGCCGGACCGTTGCGCATCCTCTGGTCGATCATCCTGCCGATCTCCCGGCCGATCCTCGGCGTCGTGTCGATCTTCGCGGTGACCGCCGTCTGGAAGGACTTCCTCTGGCCCAAGCTGGTGGAGCCGTCCCCGGAGACCCGGACGATCAGCGTCGGCATCTACGCCTTCGCCGGCGGCACCCCGCAGAACGTCGTGATCGCCGCGGCCGTCATCGCCGCGATCCCGACCGTGATCTTCTTCCTGATCTTCCAGCGCAGCATCATGGCCGGCCTCACCACAGGCGCCGTGAAGGAGTAGCCGCGCAGCGTGACCTCCCATTGCAGGCGATCCAACACTAGAAAGAGACTGCCTTGACGAACTCCGCCGCTTGGTGGCGCACCGCCGCGATCTACCAGGTCTACCCCCGCAGCTTCGCCGACGGCAACGGCGACGGCGTCGGCGACGTGGCCGGCATCCGTGCCCGCCTGGGCCACCTCAAGACCCTCGGTATCGACGCGATCTGGTTCAGCCCCTGGTACTCGTCGCCCATGGCGGACGCCGGCTACGACGTCGCCGACTATCGCGACATCGACCCGATCTTCGGCACGCTGGCGGAGGTGGAGGCGCTCATCGGTGAGGCCCACGACCTCGGGCTCCGCGTGATCGTCGACATCGTCCCCAACCACTGCTCGGACCAGCACGCCTGGTTCCGCGCAGCGGTCGAGGCCGGCCCGGGTTCGCCCGAGCGCGCGCGGTTCCATTTCCGGCCGGGCCGGGGCGCGAACGGCGAGCTGCCGCCGAACGACTGGCAGTCGAACTTCGGCGGCTCGGGCTGGACCCGCGTCCCGGACGGCGAGTACTACTTCCACATGTTCGCGCCGGGGCAGCCCGACCTGAACTGGGGCAACCCGGAGGTGGTCGAGGAGTTCGACGGCATCCTGCGGTTCTGGCTGGACCGCGGGGTCGACGGCTTCCGCATCGACGTCGCGCACGGCCTGGTCAAGGCCGACGGCCTGCCCGACATCGCGTCGCTGGCTCCGGGCGCGGGCAAGCCGTACGAGGACCAGCCCGGGGTGCACGCCATCTACCAGCGGTGGCGCGCGATCGCCGACGAGTACACCGCCGCCGACCCGAAGCGGGAACGCGTCTTCGTCGGCGAGATCGTCGGTCCCGACCCCGAGGGGTTCGCCCGCTACCTGCGCGCGGACGAGCTGCACTCGGCGTTCAACTTCGACTTCCTGTTCTGCCCGTGGGACCCGGCGCGGCTGCGTACCGTCATCGACGACACGAACTCGGCGCACGCGCTGGTCGGCGCGCCGCCGACCTGGGTTCTGTCCAATCACGACGTCACCCGGGTGGCCACCCGGTACGGGCGGCTCGACTACACCGGGTTCGGCTTCGACGACCGGCGGCACGGCGTACCGTCTGATCTGGAGCTGGGGACCCGGCGGGCGCGAGCCGCCGCGTTGCTGTCGATGGCCCTGCCGGGCGGGGTCTATGTCTATCAGGGCGATGAGCTGGGCCTGTGGGAGGTCGAGGACCTCGACGACGACCTACGGCAGGACCCGATCTGGGAGCGGTCCGGGCACACGGAGCGGGGCCGCGACGGCTGCCGGGTGCCGCTGCCGTGGTCCGGCGACCAGCCGCCGTTCGGCTTCTCCAGCGACTCTGGCGACTCGGAATCCGAACCGTGGCTGCCGCAGCCGGCGGCCTGGAAGGACTACACCGCCGAGGCGCAGGAAGGCGACCCCGCCTCGATGCTGTCGCTCTACCGGTCGGCGCTGGCGATCCGGCCCGGCTTCGGCGATACGCCGATGACGTGGCTCGACTCGGCGCCCGAGGTGCTGGCCTTCCGGCGGGGCGACCTGATCAGCGTGTCCAACCTCGGCTCGACGCCGGCCGAGCTGCCCACCGGGACGATCGTGCTGGCCAGCGGCCCGCTCGAGGACGGCCGGGTGCCGTCGGACACGACGGTGTGGTTGCGCGCGTAACCCTTCTCCAGGAGTAAGGCCGGTGAGGTTGACTCACCGGCCTTATTTTGTTCACGGCCCGGGAGTACGCTTCCCACACGATCTTGGGAGGAACCATGGGTGACGATTCCCCGGCCGGCTGGCAGAGCTGGCGGGAACGGCGCGACCGCGGCCTGCGCAACCCGCACGGCTGGTTGAGCCTCACCGGGCTGCACTGGCTGGGCACCGATCCGGCCGGCTTCGACACGGTCCCCGGCCGGTGGCGCGTACTGGACGACACCGTCTACGTCGCGGCCGGTATAGCCGACGGACTGACCTACGGCGATCACCCCGTCGACGGCGAAGTGGCGGTGACCGGATCGGACCGCGTACGCCACGGCGACGTCGAGGTGGAGGTCATCCAGCGCGGCGGCTGGTGGGCGCTGCGCGTACGCGATCCGCATTCCCCCACGCTGACCGCGTTCACCGGTGTTCCGGCGTACGCCTTCGACCCGGCCTGGATCGTCGACGGAACCTTCGAGCGGTTCCCCGAGGCGCACGAGGTCAAGATCGGCTCGGTGATCGACGGGCTCACCCACGCCGAGTCGGCGGTCGGCGTACTGCGGTTCACGGTAGCCGGCCAGGAGCTGGCGCTCACCGCGTTCGACGGCGGCGACGGCTCGCTCGACCTGCTCTTCCGCGACGCCACCAGCGGAGTCACCACGTACGCCGCCTCCCGGTCGCTGTCGGTGCCGGCGCCCGACCCGGACGGGCGGGTGCGCATCGACTTCAACCGCGCCTTCAACATGCCGTGCGCGTTCACCGAGTACGCCACCTGCCCGCTGCCGCCGCCGGAGAACACGCTGCCGGTCGAGATCACCGCAGGCGAGCAGAAGTACCACTGACCCAGCCGTGCTCCGGCCCCGCGCTCGTCGCGCCGGGGCCCCGCTGGATCACGGATCTCGGTCAAATCTTGGGTCAAGATTCGACCCGGAACCCTGATCCAGCGCGGAATGCGGAGCCCGGAAGGCGCGAGCGGAGCCGAGTCGGGGTCACGGGTCGAAGCGGCCGGCGACCAGCTCCTGGAGCCAGATCTTGGCGCGGATGAGCGGTCGCCGGATCCGCCGTTCGCGCCATTCCGCCTTCGCCAGCTTCGCGCGGGCCCGGGACGTGTCCTTCAAATAGCGCCACCGCGCCCAGGGCGAGCCTGGCCGGGCGAGCCGGAACGCTCCGACATATAAGAGGACGGGGACGAACAACCCGACGAGTCCGGTCCAGATCTTGCCCTTGAGCAGGGTGATCGCCGCGAGGGCCAGGTTGAGCAGCGTACCGCCGAGGGCGACGACCCAGTTGACCCAGCCGCCGCCTTCGGACCGGGCGAACAGGAACTCGTCGATGGCGATGGGTCGCAGGCCCAGCAGCAGCATCCCGGAGACGGCCACCGCGACGAAGACGGCGTCGACCGACGTACGCCCCTGCTCCGACCAGTAGACGTCGTCGAGGTGCAGGATCAACGCGAACTCGTCGAGCACGAGTGCGGATCCGATCCCGAAGAGTGCCGCGACCACGGACAGCGCTGCCGTGTGACCCCGGGGGATGGCGAGCGCGGCCACTCCGCCGACGAGCATGAAGATCACGCCGAACACGACGTGGTGGATGTGCAGTCCGCCCGGGGTGACGTTCCCGGGCCACCAGCTGACCTGAGCGCGGATGAGGCGTACCGAGATCCGGATGAACGCGAAGCCGATCACGACGCCCGCGAAGAAGCAGAACAACGGCAACCGGCCGGTCTCGACGATCTCGTGGTCGAACCAATGCCCCATGCCTAGATCTGATCACGAGCCGTCCGGCCACTGGGCCGGAACCCGCCCGGTCGGCCGCGCCAACCACGGAGCGTGACACATAGATCGCTATGCGTATAAGATTGCCCGTCTGAGACCGATTTGTGACCCATCCCCTAGGGGTTTACGCTTGGTGTTCACGCCGTGACGGAGCATTGAGATCGGCACCGGGGGATCCGCCCTTGACCCACGCGCTGAGCGCGAGAGTGGCGGAATGGGTGTTTTGCGAGTTGTGTCCGCTCAACTGCCTTCCCGGACCCATCGCGTACAGTCTATCCCCCACATAGACGCCTTACATAGTGATCATTCGACGTATGTGCAGGTGGGCAGGGCTCTGGATGGTCGCTAAGGTCGACCGATGCGCCGAGACAACGACGTCAAGAGTGTGCTTACCGCCAAGGTTTCGCACGCCTTCACCCTCATCCGCGAACGCTTCACGACCAGCCCGCGCCGTGTCGCAGCGTTCGGCCTGGTGGCCGTCGCTGGGGCAAGCGCCCTACTCCACACTTCCGCTGCCACGGCCGAGCCGAGCAGCTTGAACACCGCCAAGGCGGCCCAGGTGGTCACCGCCACCAAGGCCGCGTCCCCCGCCAAGTCGGCGGCCGCCAAGGCCACCGAGAAGTCGGCAGCCGCCAAGGCCACCACCGCGCCGAAGACCGCTGCCAAGGTCAAGCCCACCGCCGGCTACAACCAGACGCAGATGAACAACGCCGCCCTCATCGTCAAGGCCGGCAAGGACCTCGGCATCTCCGAGAAGGGCCAGATCATCGCGGTCGCCACCGCGATGCAGGAGAGCAACCTCTACAACCTGGCCAGCCACGTGGTGCCGGAGTCGCTCAAGTACGCCCACCAGGGCACCGGGGCCGACTACGACTCGGTCGGCCTGTTCCAGCAGCGGTACACCACCGGCTGGGGCACGGTCAAGGAGATCATGAACCCCTCCGAGTCCGCCAAGAAGTTCTACCGCGCCCTCCAGCGCGTACCGGGTTGGCAGAACATGGCCGTCACCGTTGCCGCGCAGACGGTTCAGGGCTCCGCGTTCCCCGACGCGTACGCCAAGCACCAGGGCAACGCGACCGCGGTCGTCAAGGCGGTCAACTCCGTCAAGTGACCATAGGTAGCCCCCAAGGGCGGGCCGTGACGTTCATCGTCACGGCCCGCCCTTTATGCGTTGACCGGGGCGCTACGCAGCTCGTGGCGAGTGGACGATTCGGCCCAGCAACTCGTCGCGGATGCCGGGGCGGCTGCCGAACACGAGCAGGAACGCGGCCTCCCGGACCAGCCGTTGGGCGGCGGAATCGAGCAGCACCGACCGGCTGCCGGTCTGGACCGCCAGCACCGTCGCGCAACGCATCGCCAGCTCGGACGCGGTCGCCCGGGCGGCCGGGGTCGATGTCGCGTCGGCCGTCAGCAGCGCGGTGCGGCAGGCGGCCACCTCCGCCGACAGTTGCGGGACGGCCGGGGCGTCACCCAGCAGCCGGACACAGCGCTCCGCGACACCGAGCGCCAGGAATCCGTTGAGCGCCCAGCCCGACGCCTCCCGGGCGGCCCAGTCGGCGTACGGCTCGGCGGCCACCAGGCGATCCGCCGGAAGGAGGTGATCGGCGAACGACACCGTCGCCGTCCGGCTGGCATTGGCCGCCGACAACGGAACCACGGTCGCCCGCAGGGTGTCCGACTCGACGGCGTCGACGAAGAAGAACCGGACCCAGCCGTCGTCGCCGACCGCCGCCACGTGCAGCACGTCGATGAGATCCCAACCGGTGACCCAGGCCGCCTCCCCGGTCAGCCGCCAACCCCCGGCCGACTCGTACGCCTTGAGCCCGCTGGCGCCCGGCCGGGCGCCCGAATGGGCGATCCCGCCACGGAGATCGCCCCGTCCCAACGACGCCTGCCACTTCTCGCGTACACCCGGCTCGTCGGAAGAACCCGCCGCCCGCAGCGGCCCGCGATGCTGGAGCCAGACGAAGGCGGTGGCCAGGCAGCCGCCCGCGAACGTCGCCACCAGCGGTCCCACCTGCTCGATCGGACCGCCGACCGCCTCGTAGAAGCCCTCGCGGGCGAGCAGGTCCAGCTGCGACACCGGTACGCGCTCGGCTCGGTCGACCGCGCCGGCCGCCGGAAACAGCACCTCGTCGGCGATCCGCGCGGCCGTGTTCATCATCCGGCGAAGATACCGCAACACAAGCTGGCCTTCTGGATACTTCACATTTCCCATATGATTTATGGATATCTTTGTCTCCGCCGAGCCGGAGGGCGCCATGAACGCTCGCCCCTCGTCCGTAACCCCGGCAGTACCCGACACGCCACCGGAACCCGAACCCGCGCGCCCGATCGGCGAGCGCGCGGCCGAGGAGTTCGTCGCGGCGCGCACCGTTCACCCGGGGGCCGACCCGCAACTCGGAGTCGAGCTGGAATGGCTGCTCGTGGACAAACGGCAGCCGCGCGAACGAATACCGTTCGACACCGCGCAGGCGGCCCTGGCCGACGCCGCCGGATTCCCCACGCTGGCCACGCTGACCTGGGAACCGGGCGGCGCGCTCGAACTCAGTTCCCGGCCCGCGAGCACGGTCCCCGCCGCCCTGGCCGAGATGACCACCGATCTGGCCGCCGTTCGCTCGGCGCTCGGCAAGGCCGGGATCTCGCTGGTCGGCGCGGGGCTGGATCCCGTCCGGCCGCCGCACCGCCTGCTCGACGCGCCCCGGTACGCGGCGATGGAGGCCTACCTGGACCGCCGGGGCGACGCCGGACGATGGATGATGACCGGCACCGCCTCCGTGCAAGTGTGTGTCCATTCCGGACACGAAGGCCGGGGCCCGCTCGGCTTCCGGGAACGGTGGCGGCTCGCCCACGACCTCGGGCCGGTCCTGGTGGCGACCTTCGCGAACTCGCCGATCGCCCGGGGCCTGCCGACCGGCTGGCGGTCGACGCGGCAAGCGATCTGGGCCGCGCTCGATCCGAGCCGTACGCGAGCGCCGGTCGGCGACGATCCCCGCGAAGCCTGGGCGCGGTACGCCCTCGACGCCGGCGTGCTCTGCGTCCGCACCGAGAACGGACCATGGCTGGTGCCGGACGGACTGACGTTCCGCGACTGGATCCGCACCGGGCTGCCTCGTCCGCCGACCGCCGACGACTTGGCCTATCACCTGACCACGCTGTTTCCACCGGTACGCCCCCGCGGCTACCTGGAGCTGCGGATGATCGACGCCCAGCCCGGCGATCGCTGGACCGTGCCGTTCGCCGTCGCGACCGCGTTGCTCACCGACGCGCGGGCGGCCGACCGAGCGGCCGACGCCTGCGAACCGTTACGGCGTGTGCCGAGAGTGTGGCAGGACGCGGCCCGCCACGGGCTGACCCGGCCGGCGTTCGCCACCGCCGCGGCGACCTGTTTCGAGGCGGCGCTCGACGCCCTGCCGCGATTGGGCGCACCGCCACTGGTCAGCGCCCGCGTCGCCCAGTACGCCGAACGCTTCGTCGCGCGCGGGCTGACGCCCGCCGACACTCTGCTCGACAAGCTGCGTGTCCGATCGGAGGATGATCAGGCCGCCCTGTGGACAGCCTCAGAGCAATAGGGGTCAACCCTGATGGTTCCGCGTTGACCCCGTAGGACACACTGTGCCGATGGGCAGTGAGATCACCAACGGTGAGATCGTCGTGTCCGGCCTGACCAAACACTACAAACAGGTCAAGGCCGTCGACGGGCTGTCGTTCACCGTGAAGCCGGGGCGTGTGACCGGTTTCCTCGGGCCGAACGGCGCCGGCAAGACCACCACGTTGCGAATGTTGTTGAACCTCGTCCGTCCCACCGCCGGGACGGCGACCATCGGCGGAAAGCGATACGCCGACCTGAGCGACCCGATGAGCGGCGTCGGGGCGGTGCTGGAGGCGTCCAGCGCGCACAAGGGCCGGACCGGCCGCAATCACCTCCGGGTGATCTGCGCGGCGGCAGGGCTGCCGTCGGCGCGGGCCGACGAGGTGCTCGAGATCGTCGGGCTGACCCCGGCGGCGAACCGGAAGTTCAAGGGCTACTCGCTGGGCATGCGCCAGCGGCTCGGCATCGCGACGGCGATGCTCGGCAACCCGCAGGTGCTCATCCTCGACGAGCCGGCCAACGGCCTGGACCCCGAGGGCATCCGCTGGATGCGTGACTTCCTGCAGTCCCTGGCCGCCCAGGGCCGGACCATCCTCGTCTCCAGCCACCTGCTCTCGGAGATGGAGCTGCTCGCCGACGACGTCGTCATCATCGCGGCCGGCAAGCTCGTCGCGCAGGGCGCCGTCGGCGACATCGTCGGCAACATGGGCGACGGCGGCCTGGTCCGGGTGCGAACGCCCAAGCCGGACGAGCTGATCGCGGCGCTGGACTCGGCGAGCGTCGTACGCCAGGAGGACGGCGCGCTCGTCGTCACCGGCACGACCGCCGCCGTCGTCGGCGAAGCGGCCCTCCGGGCCGGGGTGGCTCTGCACGAACTGGTCACCGAACGGCCCGACCTCGAACGGGTCTTCCTCGACCTGACCGCCGGCAAGGAGGCGATCCGATGAGGCTGATCCGCAGCGAGTTCCTGAAGATCCGCACCACCAACGTGTGGTGGCTGTTCGTCCTCGGCACGCTGGGCCTCTGGGCGATATCGTTCTTCTTCAACGTCCTGCAGGCGCACTTCGTCCTCAACCCCGAAGGCGTGCCGGACGACCAGGCGGCGACCTTCAGCGCGATGGCCAAACCGGCCGCGCTGACGGCGTACCTGGCGACGAGCGGGCAGTACTTCGGGCTGATGTTCGTGATGTTGCTGGGCATCCTGACGGTGACCAACGAGTTCCATCACCAGACGGCCACGACGACCTTCCTGGCGACCCCGCACCGGACCTCGGTCATCATCGCGAAGACGGTCGCGGCGGCCATCTTCGGCTTCCTGCTATGGCTGCTGACGACCATCCTCAGCGTCGTCGGCACGGTCATCTTCCTCAACATCGAGAACGCGGAAGCGGCGTTCGGCGACTCGGCGGTCATCCGGTCGATCCTGCTGAACCTGATCGCGTTCGCGCTGTGGGGCCTCATCGGCGTCGGCTTCGGCGTCCTGATCCGCAGCCAGATCGGGGCCACCGTCACGGCGCTGATCCTGTACCTCGTCGGCACCATCGCGGTCTCGATCATCGTCCAGCTGCTCTACGTGTGGCTGGAACAGGAGTGGATCAAGCAGCTCCAGTGGGTGATGCCGTCGATCGCGTCGAGCCTGCTCGTCAGCGGGGTCGACCTACCGGACCAGCCGCACTACTGGGTCGGCGGGCTCGTCCTGCTCGCCTGGGCCGCGGTCACCGGCGTCATCGGCACCCTCATCACCCGCAACCGCGACATCTCCTAACTCGCACTCTCGGACGCGCTTTTCGGCGCCTTCGTGCGCCGGCGTCCGCGCTTTGGGCGCTGGATCAGGGTTCCGGGCCGAATCTTGGGTCAAGATTCGACTTGGAGCCCTGATCTGTTTGGTTGCGTCCGCGCTTCGCGCGACGGCTGTCACCAGAGGGACGGGCGCGACGGGTCGATCACATGCAGCGGGACCTTCTCCCCGAGCGCGTCGAGCACCACCTGCGCGCCGGCTTCCTGCGCGGCGGCGTACTCGGCGTCGGTGAGCGCCACGATCTGCAGGAACGCCAGCCCGCCGAACGGCGTCGGGATGGTGCCCAGCTCACTGTCCACAGTGAAGCCCAGCGCGGCCAGCCGGGTGTCCCGGTCGCCCAGCGTCAACCGGCCCGGCCGCAGCGTCTGCCCCGGCGCGAACCACTCCCCCGTCGCGTGCACGTACGCCGACAGCTGCTGGATCAGCATGACCGCCCAGGCCGGCGGCGCTTCCCCGGCCGGACGGCGTACGGCGCGGAGGGTGAACTCGAACCCGAAACCGGAGTCCACCGGGTTCTCACTGTGCTTCTCGTACAGCTCCGACATCCCGTAGCTGATCAGGTGCCAGTGCGGCACCGGATCCTCCCGCGCGAAGATGCTGATCCCGTCGAGCGCCTCCACGCCGCCCAGGTAGGACGGCAGTTCCGGGGCGACATGCAGCGGGACCGCGTCACCGTAGAGCCGCTCCAACGCGGCGTCGATCGCGCTCCAGCCAGGCGCCGAGTCATCGCCCACCATGCACGCACGGTACCCCGCGAATCGCGGAGCTCAACCTACTTCTTCTTGCCGAAGATGGACCGGATCGCGAACCAGAGGATGGCGACGCCGATCGCGATGCCGACCAACCGCAGATAGCCCTGTTCGCTCCAGCCCTGGCCAGGGGTGTCGGCCAGGAGGGTGAGTCGGCGCATCGGCACTCCGTGAGGGTTTCGGAATCCGGCCGGGCGGGCACATTCCTGGTCGACCGAAGGAGGAGCTTTGACTGTAACGGATCCGGAGGGCTGGGAGTCCGAGGAGTGGGGCGGGCGCAGCATCGCGCGCGTTCTCGCCGATGAGCACACCCGGCTCCAGACCCTCCTTGACGACGCCCTGGCGGCGACCGGCCCGGCCTTCGCAGGTGGAGAGACAGCCGCTGGAGCGACATCCGCTGGAGCGACCCCGCCGCGGCAGGTCGCCGACGCGTTCATCGCCGCGATGAGCCGCCACCTGTCCGCCGAGGAGCAGGAGCTCTACCCGGCCGCCCGCACGGCCCTCGACAACGGCGATCGGCTTGTCGACGACGAGATCGAGGCCGATCGGGAGATCCTGCGCGTGCTCGCCGATCTGCACAAGGCGGACCCGGACGGCGAGGACTTCGCCGCCCTGCTCGCACGGGCCGACCTGCACCTGCGCCGGCACGTACGCACCGCCGACGAGGACATCTTCCCGGAGCTGCGCCGCCGGCTCGACCGGGAGCAGCAGGTGAAGCTGGGCAACCGGATCGACATCTTCGAGGAGGCCGCACCGACCCGGCCGCACCCGAACACGCCCTCGACCCCGCCGCTGAACAAGGTCGTCGACCCCGCGATCGGCACCGTCGACAAGGTGCGCGACGCACTCTCCGGCCGCAAGACGCGTCCGCAGGACTTGTAGCCCCAGCCCGTGATCTTGAATGGAAAACGCTGTCATAGCAACGCTTTCCATTCAAGATCACCCGGCCGGAGCGCACCCGGCCGGAGCGCACCCGGCTGGAGCGCACCCGGCTGGAGCACACCCGGCTGGAGCACACCCGGCTCGAGCGCACCCGGCTGGGGCGCACCCGGCCGGAGCGCAGCCGGCCGGAGCGCACCCGGCCGGAGTGCGCAGAAAACGATCTAGGCGGGAAATGGTCGCTCAGGCAACCGTTTCCCGCCTAGATCATTTACGGTGGCTCGCACGGACGGCTCGCAGGGCCCGCGCGAACCCAGTGGGTCAGCGGCGACGGCCCCGCCAGGCTGCCCGAGGTGCCCACCCGGCCAGGCTCAGGGCTACGAACAGCAGGCCCGCGGTGTTGAGCGTCGACGAGTTGACGATGTTGTTGGTCGACACGTCCAGCCACTGCACGAGCAGCGAGAGCGCGAAGAGCACAACTCCGATCCAGGCGAACATCTTTGACCCCTTCACATTGAGGGCGCTAAACGTTACTGTCCGGTAAACGCGACAACCTTTCGCATTACCCGAGAGTTCCGTCGTGAAGGGACACTGCCCATGTCCGTCAAAATCCAAACCAGGGCGACCCTCGTCCTCGCCCTCACCGCTGCGATGGTCGCCGTCGCCCCGGCCGCACCCGCGTCCGCCGCGAGCGCGTACCTCAAGACGAACGACTACTGCCTCGACCAGTGCAACGACATCCTGCCGCCGGGCGAGAACGGCAACGCCACGTTGGCCGGAATCCTGTTGCACCAAAGCATCGGCACCCGCCCAGCCCACTCCGCCGACCAGCTCGCCGCGTACGCCAACCTGCTCAGCGCGTACACGGGGTTGACGGACGAGCAGATCGGCCAGTTCTACAACGACGGCGCCTTCGGGGTGCCGGCCGGACAGGTGGAGAGCACCATCAGCCCCCGGTCCGACGTCACCATCGTGCGCGACAAGGCGACCGGCGTACCACACGTCACGGGCACGACCAGGGAAGGCACGATGTTCGGCGCCGGGTACGCCGGAGCGCAGGACCGGCTGTTCCTCATGGATCTGCTGCGGCACGTCGGCCGGGGCACCCTGACGAGCTTCGCGGGTGGCTCACCCGGCAATCAGGACCTGGAGCAGAGCGTCTGGCGCAACTCGCCCTACACCGAGGCCGACCTCCAAGCTCAGGTCAACGCCCTGCAGAACAACGGCACCCGCGGCGCGCTGCTGTACGCCGATATCACGCAGTACATCGCGGGCGTCAACGCGTACATCAACCACTGCATGACACAGTCGCCGGTGGACTGCCCCGGCGAGTACGTACTGACCGGCCACCTGGACGCGATCACCAACGAGGGCGGGCCCGAACCGTTCAAGGTGACCGACATCGTGGCAATCTCCGGCGTCGTCGGCGGCCTGTTCGGCGGTGGCGGCGGCGGTGAGATGGCTTCGGCCCTCGTCCGTGTGGAAGCCCAGGCGAAGTACGGCGCCACCGTCGGCGACCAGGTCTGGCGCGCCTTCCGGGAGCAGAACGATCCCGAGACGCTGCTGACTCTCCACAATGGCCAGAGCTTCCCGTACGGGCAGTCGCCCGCGAACGCCACCGGGGTGGTACTCCCCGACCGGGGCACGACGGCCGGCGTACCAGTGGTCTACAACCGGACCGGGTCGGCCGGGGTCTCCGCCGAGGCCGTCGAACCCGCCACCGAACGCAAGGGCATGTCGAACGCGATCGTGGTCTCCGGCTCGATGACGGCGACCGGCAACCCCATCGCCGTCTTCGGCCCGCAGACCGGCTACTTCTCCCCGCAGCTGCTCATGCTGGAGGAGTTGCAGGGACCGGGCATCAGCGCCCGCGGCGCGTCCTTCGCCGGAGTCAACCTCTACGTGCAGCTCGGCCGAGGCCAGGACTACGCCTGGAGCGCCACCTCCGCCGGGCAGGACATCACCGACACGTACGCCGTCCAGCTGTGCGAGACCAATGGGTCCACCCCCACGGTGAACTCGATGGCGTACCTGTTCCGTGGGGTGTGCACGCCGATGGAGACGCTGCGGCAGAACAACGCCTGGCAGCCGACCACGGCGGACTCGACGCCGGCTGGCTCCTACTCCCTGATCACCTATCGCACGAAGTACGGCCTGGTCACGCATCGCGGGCTGGCCGGGGGCGTGCCGACGGCGTACACGTCGCTGCGCTCGACCTATCGGCACGAGGCCGACTCCGCGATCGGCTTCCAGATGTTCAACGACCCGTCGCAGATGGGCGACGCCGTCGCGTTCAACAACTCGGCGTCCAACGTCGGGTATGCCTTCAACTGGTTCTACGTGAACAACACCCAGGCGGCGTACTTCAACTCGGGTTCGAACCCGCAGCGGCAGTCCACCGCCGATCCGAACCTGCCGCAGAAGGCCGACGCCGCACACGAATGGGTCAACTGGAACCCCGACACGAACACGGCGGCGTACACCCCGGCGAGTGCCCATCCGCAGGCGGTGAACCAGGACTTCTTCGTCAGCTGGAACAACAAGCAGGCCGGGGACTACAGCGCCGCCGACGGCAACTTCAGCTTCGGCCCCGTTCATCGGGCGCAGTTGCTGGACAAGGGCGTACGCGCGGCCAGTGCGGGCGGGCACAAACTCACCCGCGCCGACGTCGTCCGCGTCATGGCCGACGCGGCGGTCTCCGACCTGCGGGTGACCGAGACGCTGGACCTGGCGCTGGACGTCATCGAGAGCCAGACCGTCACCGACGCCGGCCAGGCCGCTCTGGTCAGCAGCCTGCGAACCTGGCTGAACGCGGGCGGGCGACGGGTCGAGACGTCGGCCGGCTCGCACGCCTACCAGTACGCCGACGCGATCCGCGTGTTCGACGCCTGGTGGCCGCTGCTGGTGTCCGGCGAGTTCAAGTCCTCGCTGGGCGACGGCCTATACAGCTCGCTCGTCGGCGCGATGCAGATCAACGAGTCGCCGTCGGGCGGGCAGCAGGATCCGGCCGGCAGCGGCGGATCGCTGAACGACACCCAGGGGCACAAGGGCTCGTCGTTCCAGCACGGCTGGTGGGGCTACGTGAGCAAGGACCTGCGCTCGGTGCTCGGCCGGCCGGTCAGCGGCCCGCTCGCCGCGACCTACTGCGGCGGCGGCAGCCTGACCGCCTGCCGGTCGATGCTGCTCAGCACGTTGAGCAGCGCCTCGGCGACCCCGGCGGCGACGGTGTACCCGGCGGACAAGTACTGCTCGGCGGGCGACCAGTGGTGTGCCGACAGCGTCGTGCAGTCCCCGCTCGGCGGGATCACCGACGACAAGATCAGCTGGCAGAACCGCCCGACCTACCAGCAGGTCGTCTCGTTCCCCGCGCACCGCGGCGACAACATCGCCAACCTGGCCAACGGCAGGACCGCCACCGCGTCCAGCACGCAGTTCCTCACCAGCAACACTCCGGGCAAGGCGGTCGACGCCAGTGACGGCTCGCGCTGGTCCAGCTCCTACAACGACAGCAATTGGATCAAGGTCGATCTCGGCTCGGCCCAGACCGTGGGCCGGGTGTTGCTCCACTGGGAGTCGGCCTACGGGCGCGCGTACCGGATCGAGGTCTCCTCCGACAACAGCACCTGGACCACCGTCTGGTCGACCACGACCGGCAACGGCGGTCTCGACATCGACGCCTTCAGCCCAGTGACCGCGAGATACGTCCGCATGACGGGAGTCACGCGCGGCACGTCCTACGGCTACTCGCTCTGGGAGTTCGAGGTGTACGCGAAATAGCAGCGACACGACAGGGCGGACCCCCGTCGGGGAGTCCGCCCTGTTCCGTGCGGTGAAGCTATCCGATGTGGACGGCAGCGCCCGCGGCGACCGAGTTGGTCTTGTCCCGGCGGATCATCACGAAGGTGATGACCGCGGAGACCGCCAGCAGGATCGCGCTGACCGTGAACGCCACGTTGTAGCCGTGGATCGCGCCCAGCGCCTGGTTCTGCGGGGTCGGACCGCCATTGTCGACGATGTAGTTGGCCACCGCCGTGGTGAACACCGTGTTGAGCACGGCGACGCCGAGCGAACCGCCGACCTGCTGCGAGGTGTTGATCATCGCGCTCGCCACGCCGGCGTCGTGGTTGGCCACGCCCGACAGCGCGGTGTTACCGAGCGGCACGAAGCAGCAGGCCATGCCGACCGCCATGATGACCAGGGCGGGCAGGATCAGCTTCGGGTAGGACGAGTCCGCCTTCAGCTGAGTCAGCCACAGCATGCCGCCGGTCGCGAGCAGCGCGCCGACGGTCATCATCACGCGCGGGCCGACCTTGGGCAGGATCGCGCTGCCGAGCCCGGCGGTGAGGATGATCCCCGCCGAGAACGGCAGGTACGCCACACCGCTCTTGAGCGGCGAGTACTGCAGGGTGCCCTGGAAGTAGTAGGTCATGAACAGGAACATGCCCATCATGCCCGCGCCCAGGGTGACCGAGGTGAGGTACGAGCCGCCCCGGTTGCGCTGCAACACGACACGCATCGGCAGTAGCGGGTGCGAGCTGCGCACCTCGACGATGACGAACGCGATGAGCAGCACCGCCGAGAGCGCGAACAGGCTCAGCGTCACGCCGGAGGTCCAGCCGTCCTCGGCGGCCTTGGTGAAGCCGTAGACGAGGGTGACCAGGCCCGCGGTGGACAGCACCGCGCCGGGGATGTCGTACTTGGTGTCGCCCTCGGCCTTGCTCTCGCGGACGATCGGGATCGCCAGGAAGATCGCGATCGCCGCGACCGGGATGTTCACCAGCAGGCACCAGCGCCAGTCGAGGTACTGGGTGAGCAGACCGCCCAGGATCAGGCCGATCGCCGCGCCGCCGCCGGAGATGGCGCCGAACACGCCGAACGCCTTGGCGCGCTCCTTGACCTCGGTGAACGTCACCGTGATCAGGGACAGCGCGGCCGGAGCGAGCAGCGCGCCGAAGACGCCCTGGAGCGCACGGGCGGCGAAGAGCATCCCGGCGTTCTGCGCCACACCGCCCAGCGCGGAGGCGAGCGCGAACCCGGCGAGGCCGATGAGCAGCATCCGCTTACGCCCGGCGAAGTCGGCGATCCGGCCGCCCAGCAGCAGCAGACCACCGAAGGCCAGCGTGTACGCCGTGACGATCCACTGCCGGTCGGCCTGCGAGATGTTCAGCGCCTCCTGGGCCGACGGCATCGCGATGTTCACGATGGTCGCGTCGAGGACCACCATGAGCTGGGCGATCGCGATGACGGTCAGCGCCAGCCAGCGCTTGGGGTCTGGCGGGTGCGACGTCGCTTGACCGGCGTCGGCCCGGGACGGGGTGGCGACGGAGCGGCGCGCCGTCGAGGTGTCGTTAGACATGGATGTCTCTTCCGTTGAGGTGATGAGGTGGCGGAATCTGGGCGCACGCGGCCCACCGCCGGACTCGGTCAGGCTAGAAGCCCCGTCCGACAATTAGATTTCGGTGGATTAACAGCGATATTTCAGCAGGGAGACCGTTTCAGCACAGGCAGCAGCACGTCATCCACGACGTGCACCGCGTACGCCTCCGCCATCGGCCCGCACTGCCACGTCTTATGGCTCACGATCATGGCGTGCATCACTTCTTGGAGCGTCCGGGCGCCGGTGCCCACCGGAACCTCGCCCCGGGCGATCGCCCGGTCCACGATGGTGGTGAACAGGAACGCCTTGGACTCCAGAATGGTGCGCTGCAACGCCTCGGCGAGGGCGGGCGTGTGACCCGCCGCGGTGATGAGGCCGGTGATGACGTCGCCGTCGGCACGGTTCGCGGCCGTGCACGCCCGGTCCATGAGGTCGAGCAGGTCGCCACGGAGCGACCCGGTGTCGACCGGGGGTGGTTCCTCCCCGAAGTGCTGGACGATGGCGTCGACGACCATCTCCGGCTTGTCGGTCCACGTCCGGTAGATGGTGGCCTTGCTGGCGTGCGCGCGCTCCGCCACGTGGTCCATCGTCATCCGGTCGTAGCCGACCTCGGCGAGCAACTCGAAGACCGCCTCGCAGATCGCCTCGCGGCGACCCGCCCCCCGGCGCGAGACGGGTCGGCGCAGGTCGACGTCCGTGCTAGACATGGTGTCGGTCATGGCTTCCCCTCCCCCTTCGAGCCACTGTGTACGAAACCGTTCCGTACACCGGACTCTAATCCCAAGATCGGCGATCACCCAACGCCCGACCGAGTGATGATCGCCACGGACGCGCCGAACCGGCCGCTGGTGGGTACGAGTCAGCGGCGGGGCGGGAGCGGAATGCGCGTCAGATCCTCCGCGACGACGATTTCGCCCGAGAACGCTTGCGCGGCCTCCTCGGCGAAGGCGCGCGGCTCGGTGTAGCGCTGCGAGAAGTGCGTGAGGACGAGTTTGCGCACGCCGGCCTCGGCCGCGATCCAGCCGGCCTGAGCCGCCGTCAGATGGCCTGAGATAGCCGCCAGTTCGGTCTCGGTACTCAGGAAGGTGGCCTCGATGACGAGCAGGTCGGCGTCGGCAGCCAGCTCGACGGCGGCCGGGCAGAGCCCGGTGTCCATCACGAACGCCACGATCTGGCCGGGGCGTACCTCGCTGACCTGGTCGAGCAGCGGGCCGCCGTCGCGCTGCAACCGGCCGATCGCCGCGCCGTAGATCCCCGCCGCGGCCAACCGGTCCGGCAGCATCCGCCGCCCGTCCGGCTCGACCAGCCGGTAGCCGAAGGAGTCGACGGAATGATGCAGACGCTGGGCGTACAGGGAGCCGAAGGGCAGCGTCCCGATGAGCCCGTCGGCCTCGATCGGAGCCGCCTCCACCGGGGCATGGTCGACGAACGAGCTGGCGTGCCGCAACCGCTCGAAGTACGCCGCCCCGGTCGCCGGGAAGTGCACCGGCACCGGATGCTCGACACCGTCCAGTGACAGCCGCTGGATGACCCCGGGCAGCCCCAGACAGTGATCCCCGTGGAAGTGAGTGAGGCAAATCCGGTCGACCGCCGAGGCAGGCATCCCGGCGAGCAGCATCTGCCGTTGCGCGCCCTCACCCGGATCGAACAGCACACCGTACTCGTCGAACCGCAGCAGGTACGCGTTGTGGCTGCGCTGGCGGGTCGGCACCTGGCTAGCGGTGCCGAGGACGATCAGCTCACGGGTCACGTGAGCAGACTACGGAGACTTGCGCAGCGGTACGACGAGATATCGCAGCTCAGTGCGGTCAGTGTCGGCGGCGGTGATACTCGTGGGTTGAATGCCGGTCTGGAATCGCAGCACCACCCGGTCGTCGCCGAAGGCCCGCAGCGAGTCCAGGAGGTATCGGCCCTGGTAGGAGGCGGTCGTCGAGCCGGTGGTCTGCGCCTTGACCTCCTCCCGGGAGTCGCCCGCGCCGTCGTCCGAGCCGCGGACCACAACCACGCCGTCAGCGGCCTCCAGTGTCACCGTCCCGATCGGACCGGCGAACGGCATCGCCCGCTCGACCGCCGCCCGGAGCAGGTCGGCATCCACGTCCATAACACACTCTGGGCGTACGCCCAGCATCCGCTCAAGCTGCGCGTCCGGGTAGGGCAACGCGAGCGACGACACCACGACGCCGCCCTCGGCCCAGGACAGCCCGAGCCGGTCGGCGTCGGCGAGCACGGTCACCTCCGCCGTCTCCGGCTTGGCGAGCATCCGGGCCGCCTCGGCGAGGATGCCCGCCGGGATCAGGACGTCCACCGGCCCCTCGCCGGACCAGGGCACCGACGCCACGGCCAGCCGGAACCGGTCCGTGGCGGCGAGCCGGAGCCGATCGGCGTCCGACCTGACGCGTACGCCGCTGAACAGGGGCAGTCCATCTCGGGACGCGGCACCGGCGACCGCCGCGACGGCCGCCGTGAAAGCCCCGGCCGGCGTCCGCCCCGCCACCGGCGGCGGCTCCGGTGCGGGACCGAGCGCGGCCGGATCGAGCAGCGGCAACGCGAATCGGGCCGAGCCGGTCCGGATCGCCAGCCGCGACCCCTCCACGCGTACGCGGACCTCCGACGCGTCGAGCGAGGCGAGCGTGGCGGCCAGTGCCCGGCGGCCCACTGCGACGACACCGTCGGTGTTCACGGTCGCGGGAACATCGCCCCAGACCGCCGCCTCCTCGCCGGACGCACTCAATCGCAGCTGCCGCCCGGCGACGGCCAGCCGTACGCCGCCCGCCCGGGCCGCTCTCGGCGGCAGCAACCGGTCGGCGCGCGCGGCGGCCCGGGCGAACGGTGCGGTCGCCACGGTGAACTCCACAGTCGACTCCATGATCACGGGCGGCAGCCTATTCCCGAGGTCCGACACTTCCCCCGCGCTCGCTCCTCCGCACCCCGGTAGGTGCGTTGATCATGGAGTTCGCACCCCCGACACACCGCCGAGACCACAGTTGACTCCATGATCAACGTGGCGGACGCGCGGCGGCGGGCGGGCGGCGTCAGCGAGCCAGTGCGGCCGGGAGGGCGGGCAGGGTGAGCTTGATCGGAGCCTCCTGCAACGGGCGGACCGGGGTGATCGTGGCGTACCCCTGCGCCAGCAGGTCCAGGTCGGTGCCGACCTTGGGCAGCTCGGCCGTCTCCTCCAGGGTGGTCCACACCGCCCCGGCCGTGATTTCGGCGAGGCCGATCTGCACCTGTCCGAAGCCGCCGAACGGGGCCTGCCGGACTCCGGCGATCTCGGGCGCGTCTGGGACGTTGAGGTTCAGCACGACCGACCCGGGCACTTGGTCGAGCAATGGCAGCAGTTCGACGGCCAGCCGCCCCGCCGTCGACCAGTGCAGTTCACCGTCGACCTTGCCGTGCGGGACGTCGAGCGACACCGCCATCGCGCGGATGCCCCCGATCGCGGCCGTGAACGCGGCCCCGACGGTGCCGGAGTGCAGGACGGCGTTGCCGCAGTTCGCGCCGCGGTTGATGCCGGACACCAACAGGTCGGGCGGATCGCCGAAGGCGCCCCGCGTGGCGATCATCGCGATGAACCCGGGGGTCGCCGCGACGGCGTACGCGCACACGTCGGGCAGGCCGGGCAGGTCGCGTTCCTCGGCGACGATCCGGCCGCCCTCCTCGGTCGCCGTGATACCGGCGCTGCTACCGCTGCGTTCCCGGGTCGGCGCGGCGACCACCACGTCCAGGCCGGCGGCATGCAGGCTGGCCGCGAGCTGATGCAGTCCAGGAGCGTCGATGCCGTCGTCGTTGGTCACCACCACTCTGGTCATTGCGGGCCTCCCAGCTGCATGCGATGCGCCAGTTCGTCCGGGGTGGCGTGCCCGTCCATGGGCGGCATCGGCTCTCCGTCGTACGCCCGCAGCGACACCCGCTCGACCAGGCGCTCGACGGCGTCGGCCCGGCCGGTGCCGAGTCCGTGCCGGGTCACGTTGAGCGCTCCGGCGGCCGCGCCGAGGCGTACGGCGGCGGGCAGATCACCGCCCTGGGCCAGCACGGTCGCGATCCCGGCCGTCATGGAGTCCCCGGCACCGTGGTGATCGGCGGGTTCCAGCTCGGGCATGCGTACCTCGACGATCGCGTCCTCGGGATCGGGCAGCAACGCGAGCGCGGGCTTCTCGGCGCGCGTGGCGACCACGGCCGTCGCACCCCGGTCGCGGAGCCGCCGCATCGCCGCGATGAGGTCGACGGTCCGCTCGGTCGAGGCCCGGCCGTCGCGGACCAGTTCCTCGTGGGAGACCTTGGCGAGGGTGAGCCCGCCTTCCAGGACGGCGTCCAGGTACGCCCCGGACAGGTCGGCGACCACGGTCCCGCCGTTGCGCCGCAGGTCGCCGGCCAGCCGCCGGTAGACGTCGGGCGGCAGCACCTGGGTCTCGGCCATCCCGCTGAGCACGCTGACCCGAGATCGCAGCCCTTCGGTGAGGGTGAGCCCGTACAGCTCGTCCTGCTCGTGTCGGCCCAGCGACTCGCCGGGCATCACGGCGACCTCCTGCCGTTGCCCGCCGCGCCGGTCGTGCACGTACGCCCCACTCCGGGACTGGGTCTCGACGACGCGGGTCTCGATGCCCTCGACCTCGATGAGATTGGCGAGCACCCGGCCGGCCTCGCCGCCCAGCGCGGTGCAGAACACCACCTGCGCGCCGAGCGAGGCGATCATCCGGGCCTGCCAGACACCCTGCCCGCCAGCATGGAGGTGGATCTCGTCGGAGCCGCCCCGGCCGGGCCGCTCGACGGTGACCGTCAGCTGCGGCGCCGGGGCGAAGACCATGACACGCACCGCCGTTTCCTACCCGTCGCCGATCACGGGGAAACGGAGTCGATCAGGGTGCTGCGACCACGCAGCACCGGCCGAACACGACCATTAGTTCATGATCGCGCGGAAAGGGCGGGTAGAGCGCGGCTAGCCGACGATGGCGAGGTCGCGGGTGGTGAGATTGAAGCGTTCGCCGCCGGACTCGGTGACCGTGACGATGTCTTCGATCCGGACTCCGAACCGCCCTTTGAGGTAGATACCGGGCTCGATCGAGAAGCACATCCCGGGCACGAGGGTCTGCCGCTCGCCTTCGACGAGGTAGGGCGGTTCGTGCCCGCTCATGCCGATGCCGTGCCCGGTGCGGTGGACGAACTGCTCGCCGTAGCCCGCCTCGGTGATGATCCGGCGGGCGACCCGGTCGATCTCCTCGCACGGGACGCCCGGGGCGACGGCGTCGAAGGCGGCCTGCTGCGCGACGCGCACGACGTCGTGGACGGTCAGTTCCTCGGCGGTCGCCTCGCCCACGTGCACGGTGCGGCTGATGTCGGAGCCGTAGCCGTCGCGCAGGCCGCCGAAGTCGAGCACCACCATGTCGCCGTCCTCGATGACCCGCTCGCCCGCGTGGTGGTGCGGGTTCGCGCCGTTCGGCCCGGAGCAGACCAGCGCGAAGTCCACGCGCTCGTGGCCGAAGTCGTGCAAGAGCCGGGTCAGGTCCGCGGCCACGTCCAGCTCGCGCCGTCCGGCGAAGGCCATCGTCAGGATCGCCTCGAACGCGCGGTCCGCGGCTTCGCCCGCGCCTCGCAGCCGGTCCAGCTCCGCGGTGCCCTTCACGGCCCGGAGCATGGGCAAGACCTCGGTCATCGACTTGTACGCGATGTGCGGCGCGGTCCGCTGGAGTCCCAGGACGTGCATGGCCCAGGCGGAGTCGGAGATGGCGTACGCCGAGGCGTGGAGGACTTCTGCCGCGATCGAGTAGGGATCGACCCCGTCGGGCCAGTCCACGAGGCGGAGGTGGGTCGCGCCGGGGCACTTCTCCGCGTCGCCCCGTTCGAGCCGGGGCACCACCAGGACGGGTTCCCGGTCGGCCGCCACCACCAGCAAGGTCAGCCGCTCCGTGGTCGGCGGCTCATATCCGCACAGGTACGCCAGATCCGGGCCGGGCGTGATCAGCAGCCCGTCCTGCCCCGCACCGGCTGCCGCGCGGGCGACCCGGGTCAGACGGTCGGCGTACTCGTCGCTGGTGAACGGCGTGGCCATGGCGCTCTCCCGGCTGCGTCGGCGGATGCCAGCGGGCTCAGCAGGCGCCGAAATCGTCCGTGTAGAGCCGCTGGACGTAGTCAGCGTAGCCCGCGATCTCCTTCCGCACGGTCGTCCCATCGTGAAGGAACAGGTACGCCGAGTCGCCCTGCTTGACCATGATCCCCGGGTACGCGTGGCTGCCCGCCGGCGGCGTCAGCTCGACCTCGCCCGAGTACGCCCGCCGCACGGCGTCCACCGGGCTGCCTTCGCTGATGCCTTCCGGCGTACGCACCGGGGCGTGCGCCCACAGCAGCACCAGCCGGTCCTCGACGAAGACCGGGTCCACCCCGGCCAGGTCGCCGAATCGCATCACGCAGGCGCCGGGCTGTTTGGTCAGCCCGTGTTCGACGGTCAGGTCGGCCACGGTGTCGCCGAACTTGACGTCGGCGATCCCGCTGAAGGTCACGACGTCGTCCGAGCCGGACGTCCCCGGCCTGTTGTTGGCGACCGGATCGAAGACCCGGTCGGCCGTGGCGGCACGGTCCGCACCCTCGCCGCGGAGCACCCAGGCTCCGGCGAGCACCGTCGCGGCCAGGCAGCCGACGACGATCATGGCGGCGATGGCCGCCGTGCGGCGCGTCCCCCGCATAGTGCACCCCCCGTGCTCCATCGGTGACCCAAGGTAACAGGACTGGCGACCGAGCCTGGGGGGTCCGGCACGGGCTGCGAGGAACAGTCCCGATAGTCCGGTTCTAGCGGGCCGTGTCTCCCAGTGATCACCAGCGTGCCGGCGATCACTGGGAGACCGGGCCTAGTTGGCGTTGACGAAGGTGGAGGCCAGCGACTGGCCGAGGGTGATGGCGGCGCCGTGGCTCTCGATCGGAGAGACGCGCTGCGAGCCCTGGAAGACGATGTACGTGACGCCAGAGTCGGTGCCGCCGTTGCTGGGATCGGGGTTGACGCCCAGATCAGCGGCGGTCCGATAGGAGGCCTCACCGATGATCGCGGTCGGGCCGGTGTCGCCGACCACCGCGTATTCCACCTGGTTGTTGTAGATCACCGCCACGACCGTGCCGCAGCCGATCGAGTAGTTGCGGTAGTCCCATGTGCTGCTCGGACTGGGCACCACCACGTACGGCAGTTGTGCCGCGTTAAGTGGGCTGTCGGTCGAGGAGTGGCAGAACGTGTCGGGCAGGAAGCAGCAGTCGGTGTTCTCGTTGCACTGCGTCGTCCGGATGCCGTCGCAGTCGATGTCCATGTCGGCCTGCCAGAACACCGCACCGGTCTTCTGGCAGACGGGGATGGTGGCCGACGACACGTCGGAATCCGTCTTGTACTTGCCGCTGGAGATCTGGGTGCAGCCAGTCAGTTTGGCCAGCAGCTCCGCCGCTGTCGGCGCACCACCGCCGCCGCCCGAGCCGGACCGCAGCCGGTCGACGTTCGGCCCGCCGTTGACGGTGGTCGCGGTGGCCCGGATCGTGTTCGAGCCCGCGTTCAGGTTCGCGGTGAACGCCTGGTCGGCCCAGGTGTCCCAGGTCCCGGTGCTCCCGAAGGCCAGCCCGGCCGCCACGACCGTCCCGTTGACGGCGATGTCCATCGGCCGGTTCGTCGTCGTGCCGTTGGCGTACCGGATGGTGAAGCCGGCACTGCCCGCGGCCGCCGCGGTGACTGTCCACTGCACGTAGCTGCCGGTGACATTGTCGTAGTTCACGAACCCCGTGCCGGTGAAGCCGGTGTGGTTGGCCTCCACCACGCCCTGCGAGATCGTGGCGTTCTCGGCCTGGTAGTCGGTCGTGGTCGTGGCCTGGACCTCGAAGTCCAGATAGTCCAGGTTCGGCCCGCCGTTGACGGTGGTCGCGGTGGCCCGGATCGTGTTCGAGCCCGCGCCGACCGGGGCGGTCAGGGTTTTGGTCGCCCAGGTGTCCCAGCTGCCGGTGCCGGCGAAGGCCAGTCCGGCGGACACGACCGTCCCGTTGACGGCGATGTCCATCGGCCGGTTCGTCGTCGTGCCGTTGGCGTACCGAATCACCAGGGTGGCCGTGCCCGCGGTCGCGGCGTTGACGGTGAACTGCACGTAGCTGCCGGTCACGTTGGTGTAGTCGACGAAGCCCGCGCCGGAATATCCGGTGTGGTTCGTCGCCACCGCGCCCTGCGAGATCGTGGCGTTCTCCGCCTCGTAACGGATCGGGGCAGCGGCGGCCGGCGCCGC
The DNA here is from genome assembly GCF_024172085.1 of Hamadaea flava. Lineage (NCBI taxonomy): Bacteria > Bacillati > Actinomycetota > Actinomycetes > Micromonosporales > Micromonosporaceae > Hamadaea > Hamadaea flava. The sequence goes on from NZ_JAMZDZ010000001.1 coordinate 1,064,572, forward strand.
GGACACCACCACCCCCAGGACGAGGGTGGCCGCTCCGGTCGCGGCCGCCAACAGGCGCCGCAGCCGGGGCTGGCGTAGTCGGACGTGCCCCACGTACGCTCCTCTCCGGAACTGTCAGTTAGGTTGCCTTACTGACATACGGCGATGAATGTTAGGAGCGCGGATCGACCGAAGTCAAGACGTTGCGGATCCGGAGGCATTGACCGACGGCCGCTGCCCGGACCCCGGCGGCGGCGGGCGGAAGCTCGCCCGCACCACGTCGTAGAGCGACCGGTTCGGCGAGAAGTCGGCCTCGTCGGTGGCCCAGTAGACGACCAGGTCGGCCTGGGGATGACTGACGACGAGCGCGGCGGCGTGCCGTTTGCCGCCGCCCGAGTCGAAGGTGAACTCCCACTCGGCGGCGGGCAGCGACATCGACAGCGGCTTGAGATGGACGAGCTGGTAGCCAGGCCAGGCACCCGAGTCGACCAACCGGCGTTCCTCGGCGCGGGCGCCCTCGACGGGATCCATCGTCGACGGCCGGATCGGGTCGACGGCCAGCACCCGGCCGCCGCGCGGGTCGGCGAAGCACGCCGTCGACCCCACCGACCAGGCGCGCCAGCCGATCGGTACGCCCACCCCGAAGCTGCCGGGCCGGAAGTACCAGGTGAAGCCGTTCACGAGTTTAGGCGTACCGGGCGGGCCGGGGCGGTCGGTGGGCACCGGATGCGCGTCGGCCGGGGCCGCCTGTTCGCACGCCGCCACACCTGCCTGGATCGCGGCCGACAGCCGCGACGGGTCGGTCACGTCGCCGCCGGAGCCACCGGTCCGGGCGGCCGCGACGGCAGCGCCGCTACCGGCCGCGATCGCCGCGACCAGCACAGCGGCGAGGATCAGCCGCAGCCGGCGACGGCGGCGTGCCTCGACATCGGTCGACTGCCCGTTGGCCGCGCGCACCAGCAGACGCTCCACCTCCTGCGAGGCCATCCGGGTCTTCGGATCCCGCCGCAGCAGCCCCTCGATCACCGGCTTGAGCGATCCGGCCTGCAGCAGCGGATCCGGCTCCTGCGTGGCCAGCGCCGTGAGCGTCTCGACGACGCTGGGCCGGGCATAGGGCGTACGCCCCTCGACCGCGGCGTAGAGGGTCGCGCCGAGCGACCAGAGATCGGATTCCACACTGGACAGGCCGAGCCGGGCACGTTCGGGTGCCAGGTATTGCGGAGTCGCGATCAGGCCGGGCCGGGTGATCGCTCCGTCGGTGTCCAGGGTTGCCAGGCCGAAGTCGGTCAGGACGACCCGGCCGTCGTCGCCGATGAGCACGTTGTGCGGCTTGACGTCGCGATGCAGCACGCCCGCACCGTGCGCCGCCTGCAATGCCGCGAGCACGGCCAGGCCGACCTCGGCGGCGATCTGCGGGGGCAGCGGGCCGTCCTCCTCCAGCACCTTCTGCAGCGATCGCGACGGCACGTACTCCATCACGATCCAGGGCCACTTCTCCGAGTGCAGGACGTCGTAGATCTTGACGACGTTCGGATGGTTCAGCCGAGCCGCCGCTCGCGCCTCGCGCAGGGTCAGCTCCCGCAACTGCCCACGCTCGGACTTCGTCAGCCAGGCAGGCGGGACCACTTCCTTGATCGCCACCTGGCGATGAAGCACCTCGTCATGGGCCAGCCAGACCCGGCCCATGCCGCCCTTGCCGACCGGTTCGAGCAACTGATACCGGCCGGCGATCAGCGCAGCTGTCTCGGTCATGCCGTCTTCACCGCCGACACGACGATGTTGTCCGCATAGGACCGCACGGCCCGGTCGAAGTCCCCGCCGCAGGTGATCAGGCGCAGTTGCGCGTCCGGGGTCGGACCGTACACCTCCGCCGTCGGGAAGGCGCTCTTGGCGTACTCGTGGACGGCGGTCACCGCGAAGCTCACCCAGGATCCCCCACGTCGCACCTCGACCCGGTCGCCCGGCCGCAGCCGGTCCAGGCGGTAGAAGACCGCCTTGCCGTGGATCGAGTCCACATGCCCGGCGATCACCGCCGGACCTGGCTCACCCGGGACGGTGCCTTCGGCGTACCAGCCGGCGATGCCGAAGGAACTCGGCGCCGTCAGCCGCCCGCGGACGTCGAGGTGCAGCGTGGCGAGGGCGCTGTCGACGCCGATGGCGGCGATCCGCAAGCGGGTCGGCGGCAGCGACGCGGCCGTCGGCGAGACGTCCGGCGTGGGCACCCCGGCCAGCCACCCGGCGGCCGGCGACGGGCGGGCGTCCACCCACAGCAGGCTCATCGCGCCGCTCAGCGCGCCGACCGCGACGAGCGCGAGCAGTACCGCGCCGACCGGTCCCGACGCTCGATGGCGCCGGATCGCAGACCCCGGCGCGCTCACCACACCTGGGCCCGCCGACTAGCCCGGGAGGCTCTCGGCCGAGCGGCCAGGAGTGCGGTCAGTCGCCACACCGCGCCCGCCGCGACCAGCACCAGCACACCGGCCCCGGCCATCGGCCAGAGCGGCTTGGGCGCGGTGCCGCCGCCACCGGTCTCGACGCCACCCGTCGGTACGCCGCCGTCGCGGCTCGCGTCGGTGCGCAGCTCGGCGCGCAAGCCGTTCGGACCGTCCAGGATGAGCATCGAGTAGACGTTGCCGGGCTTGAGCACACAGTCCAGTCCGCTGGGGGCACCGCCGTCGGCGGGCTTGATCACCAGTCGCCAGTCCCCCGGTTTGACCTGCTGGTACGCGGTGGCAGTGGCGAATGCGACGTTCTCGGCGACCGGGGTGCCGTCCGGCAGCGCCACTGCCAGGAGCGGAGCCTGGACCGAGGCCGAGATGACGCGGACCTTGGCCTGGCCGTTCGACGGCAGCGTGAGATCGTCGGCGAGGACGCGCAGGCCGAGATCGGCGTAGCGGCCGACTCCGGCCACTGTGTACGCCTGCCCGGCCGCGACGCTGACCTGCGTCGTCAGGACGGGCGGCTGGGACTTCGGCGCGCCGGAGGGTCGCATCGCGACGGTGTAGCCGCCGGCCGGGAGAGCCAGATAGTCCGACATCACGCCGTAGCCGACGCCCGGAAAGATCTGCTCCTTGATCGCGCCGGTCTGCGAGGACAGGTACACGTCGACCGCCGGAGTGTCCGGCGACAGGTGTGCGAGACGCACATAGCCGTGGCCGGCGGCGTACGCCGGGGCAGTGGGCGCGGTCCCGGCGATGAGCAGCGCGACGACGGCCAGCCCCACAGCGCGTGACAGCACAATGCCTCCCCTCGACACGGTGAGAGTGCCCCGTGACGGTGATCCTCACCATTGCCCGTTTGGCCGAGCTGTGCCGCCTTTCTCCCCGCCAGTGTCGCTCTCCCGCAGGCCGGAACGTGGGACCGGCCGCGGTCCCAAGGGTCCGCGGCCGGTCGGTTAGGCGACAATACTCAGCTCGCCGTCAGTCCACCTCGGCCAGTGCCTGGGCGAACTGCGCCTGGTAGAGCCGGGCGTACGCGCCGTTCTTGGCGATGAGCTCGGCGTGCGCGCCCTGCTCGACGATCCGGCCGTTCTCCATCACGAGGATGGTGTCGGCGTCGCGGATCGTGGAGAGCCGGTGCGCGATGACGAAGCTCGTGCGGCCCGCCCGCAGGCTGCTCATCGCCCGCTGGATCAGCACCTCCGTACGCGTGTCGACCGAGCTGGTCGCCTCGTCGAGGATGAGGATGGTCGGCTCGGCGAGGAACGCGCGGGCGATCGTGATCAGCTGCTTCTCGCCCATGCTGATGTTGCCGCCCTCCTCGTCGATGACGGTGTCGTAACCGTCGGGGAGCGTACGGATGAAGCGGTCGGCGTGTGCGATCTCCGCCGCCGCGATGATCTGCTCGCGCGTCGGATCGTCCGCCCCGTACGCGATGTTCTCCGCGATCGTGCCGCCGAACAGCCAGGTGTCCTGCAACACCATGCCGGTCTGCTCGCGCAGCTCGTCGCGGGACATCTCGGCGATGTCGACGCCGTCCAGGGTAATCCGGCCCTTGGACACGTCGTAGAACCGCATCAGCAGGTTGACCAGAGTGGTCTTGCCGGCTCCGGTCGGCCCGACGATCGCGACGGTGTGTCCGGGCTCGACGGCCAGCGACAGGCCCTCGATCAGCGGCCGGTCCGGCTTGTAGCTGAACGAGACGTCCTCGAAGGCCACCCGGCCCCGGACCTCGGCCGGGCGCGCGGGATGCTGCGGCTCGGGCGACTGCTCGTCGGCGTCGAGCAGCTGGAACACCCGCTCGGCCGAGGCCACGCCGGACTGGAGCAGGTTAGCCATGCTGGCGACCTGCGTCAGCGGCTGGCTGAACTGCCGGGAGTACTGGATGAACGCCTGCACGTCGCCCAGCGACATCGCCCCCGAGGCCACCCGCAGCCCGCCGACCACCGCGACCAGCACATAGTTCACGTTGCCGAGGAAGAACAGCGCGGGCTGGATCATGCCGGAGATGAACTGCGCCTTGAAACTGGACGCGTACAGGGCCTCGTTGTGGTCGGCGAAGGTGCGCGAGGCCTCCTTCTGCCGCCCGAACACCTTCACCAGCGAGTGGCCGGTGAACATCTCCTCGATGTGCCCGTTGAGCTTGCCCGTGGTGGACCACTGCCGGATGAACTGCGGCTGGGACCGCTTGCCGATCCGGGCCGTCACGAAGATCGACAGCGGCACGGTGATCAGTGCGATCACCGCGAGCAGCGGCGAGATCCAGAACATCATCCCCAGTACGCCGACGATCGTCAGCAGCGAGGTGACCAGGATGCTCAGCGTCTGCTGCAGGGTCTGGGCGATGTTGTCGGTGTCGTTGGTCGCCCGGCTGAGCACCTCGCCCCGGGGCTGGTTGTCGAAGTAGCTCAACGGCAGCCGGGACAGCTTCAGCTCGACCTGCTCCCGCAGCCGGTAGATGGTCCGCTGGACGACCACCGTGGTCAGCCGGCCCTGGATCACGCCGAACAGCCAGGCCACCACGTAGATGCCGAGCACCCACAGCACGATCGTGCCGAGCTTGTCGAAGTCGATCGTCTGGCCCGGGGTGAAGTCCATCGCGGACAGCATCTCGGCGAGCCGGGTCTGACCGGCCGCCTGCATCTGCCCGACGACCTGCTCCTTGGTCAGGCCCGGCTGGTTGAACTGCTGGCCCATGACCCCGGCGAAGATGACGTCGGTCGCCTTGCCGAGGATCTTCGGCCCGAGCACCGACAAGAACACGCTCACGATGCCGAAGCCCATCAGGGCGGCGACGATGAACCGCTCCGGGCTCAGCATCTTCAGCAGCCGCTTCAGCGAGCCCTTGAAGTCCAGCGGCTTCTCCGCCGGAGCGCCCATCATCCGGCCCGGGCCGAACCCGGGACCGCCGCCTTGCGGACGGCGTACCGGGGCGGCCGGTTGCTCGTCGGACGTCGCTGGTTGTCCCTGCGCCGCGGCCGGCTTGCCGTTCGGGGATTCACTGCTGGTCACGCGACGGCCTCCTGCTCGGTGAGCTGCGACAGCACGATCTCCCGGTAGGTCGGGTTGCCGTCCATGAGTTCGGTGTGGGTGCCCTCGCCGACGACCTCGCCCTCGTCGAGGACGAGGATGCGGTCGGCGTCCCGGATCGTGCTGACCCGCTGGGCGACGATGACGACGGTCGCGTCGGAGACCTCGGACCGCAGCGCCGACCGCAGGCGGGCGTCGGTGGCGTAGTCCAATGCGGAGAACGAGTCGTCGAACAGGTAGATCTCGGGCCGCAGCACCAGCGCGCGAGCGATCGCGAGCCGCTGCCGCTGACCGCCGGAGACGTTCGAGCCGCCCTGGGCGATCGGCGCATCGAGCCCTTCCGGCAACTCACTGACGAAGTCCTTGGCCTGGGCGACTTCCAGCGCCTGCCACAGTTGCTCGTCGGTCGCGTCCGGGTTGCCGTAGCGCAGGTTCGACGCGATCGTCCCGGAGAACAGGTACGGCTTCTGCGGCACGTACCCGACGAGCGTCGCGAGCAGCGCCGGATCGATCTGGCGTACGTCGACGCCGTCGACCAGGACTTCGCCGCCTGTCACGTCGAACAGCCGTGGCACCAGGTTGAGCAGCGTCGACTTGCCGGCACCCGTCGACCCGATGACGGCGGTCGTCTGCCCGCGCTGGGCGGTCAGGTCGATCCGCCGCAGCACCGGCTCCTCCGCGCCCGGGTAGCGGAACTCCACCTGCCGCAGGTCGAGCCGGCCGTCCCGGCTCACCTCGGTGACCGGCTCGCTCGGTGGGACGACGCTGGACTCGGTGTCCAGCACGTCCTCGATGCGCTCGGCGCAGACCTCGGCCCGCGGGATCATCATGAACATGAAGGTCGCCATCATGACCGACATCAGGATCTGCATCAGGTAGCTCAGGAACGCGGTCAGCGCGCCGATCTCCATGTCGCCGCCGGCGATGCGGTGCCCGCCGAACCACAGCACCGCGACGCTGGAGACGTTCACGACGAGCATGACCGTCGGGAACGCGGTCGCCATCAGCTTGCCGACCGCCAGCGAGACGTCGGTCAGCTGCTGGTTGGCGTCGCCGAACCGGGCGTGCTCCCGCTCGTCGCGCACGAAGGCCCGGATCACCCGGATGCCGGTGATCTGCTCGCGGACGACCCGGTTCACCTTGTCGATCCGCTCCTGCACCAGCCGGAAGAGCGGCCGCATCCGCACGACCAGGAACGCCACGATCGCGAACAGGATCGGCACGATGACCAGCAGCAACGAGGAGAGGGGGACGTCCTGCCGCAGGGCCAGGATCACGCCGCCGACCATCATGATCGGCGCGGCGACCATGAGGGTGAAGGTCAGCAGGACCAGCATCTGGACCTGCTGGACGTCGTTGGTGGTCCGGGTGATCAGCGACGGCGCCCCGAACTTGCCGACCTCCCGCAGCGAGAAGGACTCGACGCGGTCGAACAGCGCGCCGCGGATGTCCCGGCCGACCGCCATCGCGGTCCGCGCGCCGAAGTAGACGGCCCCGATCGAGCAGGCGATCTGGATCAGAGTGACGCCCAGCATCACCCCGCCGATCTTGACGATGTACCCGGTGTCGCCGGTGACCACGCCGTCGTCGATGATGTCGGCGTTGAGGGTGGGCAGGTAGAGCGTCGCCAGGGTGGAGACGAATTGCAGCAGCACCACCAGGGTTATGTCCCCCCGGTATGGCCGCAAGTGCTTGCGCAACAGGCGGATGAGCATCATTCTCCCGATCGGTTCGCTGAGTCGTTCGCGGTGTCGTTCGCGGTGTCGTTCTTGGTGCGATGCGCGGTGGCCCCGGCCGGGCCGAGGTCGTGAAGTTCGGCCTCCCAGCCGTCGAGCAGCATCCTGGCGATGTCCGGTGCCTCGCCGTCCGCCGATTCGTCGTCCGGCGCTCGGTCCTTGGTCTGATCGCGGACCAGCAGGCCGTCGAGGAGCAGACTGACGATCTGGTCGGCGTCGAGCGGCTGGAAGTCATGCGGGGTGGCCTGGCCGAGCAGCCCCTGCTGCCCCATCGCGAAGACCAGGCTCACCAGCATGTGCGAGGCAGTCTCGGTGGGGACCCGCAGCCGAAGCTGGTCAGGCTCGATCACGTTCGCGACGGCGCGGAAGGTGCGCTCGCGCATCTCCTTCATCTTGGCGACCATCTCGCCCGCGTCGTCCTCGCCCTTGGCCGTGGTGCGGATGAGCCCGATGAGCTTGCCGCTCTCGCGCATACCTCGGACCAGGATGTGGGCGGTGTCCACCAGCCGGGCACGGAGGTCCAGTTCCGGATCGATGGCCGACAGCGCCCGCTCCAGCGGAGCGGGATCGAAGACGCTCATGATCGCCGCCCGGATGAGCGACGGCTTGTCGGGAAAGACACCGAAGAGGGTGCCTTCGGCGACGCCGGCGGCCTCTGCGATCTGCTTCGTGGTGACGAGCACCCCGTGCTCCTTGAGCAGCGGGATCGTCGCGGCGATGATCGCGGCTCGGCGGTCGTCGGGGGCCATCGCGGGCACTCGGCGCCGTCGATTCGGCTCGGTCTTCACGGGGCCGAGCCTACTGAGTGAGCGCTCGCTCATTCAAGCCCGGCTCACGGCGTTTCGCCCACAGCTGATCTCCCTGGTCACAGCCGGGCCAGGATCGACTCGATGAACGGCGCCTTGCCCGCCCGGTACGCCGGACGGTCGTGCCGATCCGCCGCGGCCAGGTCGGTCTTGATCCGGGCATACTCGGCCGCGTCATCGGGATGGCTGCGCAGGTGATCCCGGAACTTCAGCAGCGGCCGCCAGTCCCAGTCCTCACCGACCACGTGCAGGTGGTGCGTACGCCAGGCGATGTCGGGATAGCAGAACGACCACTTGCGCTGGGCGTCGTCGGCCGGCTCCGGGGCATGCACCCAGCCGATGCCGGCCAGAGCGGCGGTCAGCGACCCGGTCAGCGACGGCTCCCACTGCGGCACCCGGGCGAGCATGTCGATGATCGGCTTCGCTGGCAGGCCGGGCACCGAGGTGCTGCCGATGTGCTCGACCGGGCCGGACAGCCACTCGCCGAGTGCCGCGGCCACCTGGTCGTGCTGCTCGGCGTACGCCGTCGGCCACCCCGGGTCGGCGGGGACGATGTCGATCGGATCACGTCGCACCCGAAGAGGAAACTCCGGTCATCACCGTGGGGCAACCCTATTTCGCTCACGGCGTGGGAGTGGACCGTGCTGGGCCGGTCGACCTCCCGCGCGGACGATCACCAGGTGATCCGAGCCTCGGCCGGACGGCGTTCGGGCCGCAGCCCCCGCCAGGACGGATGCCGCAGCCGCCCGTCCGGGGTCACGTTGCGATACACGATCTCCCCGACGAGGTCCGGCTCGACCCAGCGCGCCTTCCTCGCGTACATCCGGGGAACCTCCTCGTCGTAGGGCGACGTCTCGCGGAGCAGGGGCTTGAGCAGGGACATCAGCTGGTCGAGGACCTTGTCGCTGAAGCCGGTGCCGACGCGGCCGATGAACCGGAGGCGGCCGTCACCGTCGTACGCGCCGAGCAACAGCGCGCCGAGGCTGCCCGCGCGGCGGCCCTCTCCCGCGGTGTAGCCGCAGACGACGGCCTCGGCCGTGGCGAACAGCGGTGTCTTGATCCAGCCCCGCGAACGGCGGCCCGGTTCGTAGACGCCGTCGGTCCGCTTGGCCACCACCCCTTCGAGCCGCTGCTGCCGGGCGGCGGCCTGCACGTCGTCGCCGTCGCCGAGGAAATACGGCGGCACCGCCAGTGCGTTGCCCGCCAGACCGAGCCCTTCGAGCCCCTCGCGCCGCTGTGTCCAAGGTTTCGAGAGCAGCGCCGTACGCCGATAGAGCAGGTCGAACGCGAAATACCGCACCGGAACCGCCGCGACGAGGGCGGCCGACGGCCGGCTGACGTGCATCCGGCGTTGCAGCATGGCGAACGACGGCGCGCCGGTCGCCGGATCGAGCGCGACGATCTCCCCGTCGAGCGTGATCGACCGGTACGCTCCCAGCTCGGCCAGCTCCGGATAGCTGCTCGTCAGATCCAGATTGTTGCGGCTGACCAGGCGCAGCCCGCCGGTCGAGCTGGTCGACGCGACCGCCCGGATGCCGTCCCATTTGAACTCGAACGCCCAGCCGGGACCCTGCGGAATGGGTCCGGCGGTCGCCAGCATCGGGTCCACCGCCGGCGGCCAGCTCGGGCGGGAAGTGCTCACGCTTCGATCATCTCCGTTCCCGCGCGCGTTGGTGGGATCATCGACTGATGCGCATACTGCTAATCGGGGGCGCGGGCTACGTCGGCGCGCTGCTGCTGCCGTACCTGACCCGCCGGCACGAGGTCGTCGTGTTCGACCGTAAACCGCCCGACACCCCGGCCGAGCACATCGTCGGCGACGCGACCGACCTGTCCGCCTTACGGGGCGCGATGAAGGGCGCCGACGTCCTGATTCACTGCGCCATGGGCGCGGACGATCTCGATCCGGCCGTCGGGGCGGCCCAGGCGTACGACGTGAACGTGAAGTCGGTCCACCTCGCGCTGCTGGCCGCGCACGAGAACGGAGTGCCGCACGCCGTCCACATCAGCAGCCTGTCCGTCTATCGCGACCTGCTCGACCGTACGCTGTCCGGCGAGGAGCCGCCGGACGCCACCGACCTCTACGGGCTGACCAAACAGCTCGGCGAACAGGTATGTCACGCGGCCGCCCGCGAATGGGGACTGACCGTGACGATCCTGCGGCTCACCTGGCCCACCGCCGACGCGGACTGGCCGGCCTGGACCCGGTGGGGCGAGCCGATCGTGCACCACACCAGCGACGGCGTTCTCGTCGAGCCCACCGCCGCCAGCGACCTCGCGGCCGCCGTACTGTCCGCAATGGACTATCGGAGCGGTTGCGAGACGTTTCTCGTCTCGGGCGACACCTCCGCCCGGCGCTGGAGCATCGACAAGGCCCGGCGACTCCTCGGCTGGGAACCGAAGTTCGAGCCACCCGCCTGAGCGGCCCGGTTCGGCTCGCATCATCCCGGATGGCGCGAGCGCCCGCCCGCCTGGAGCGCTCAGTTCGCCGATCGGGGCCGTACGCCCATGGCCCGGTAGCCCTCGAAGAGTGGTCCCCCGGCCGTGTCCAGCACTTCCCGCGCGAACTTCGCGGTCGCGACCGGGTCGCCGGATGCCGCCAGCCACCGCCCCGCCAGCTCCGCGTCGAGGTCGCGCAGTTCGCGCAGGAGCCATTTGCTCGTGCCGGTCCAGTGCCCGGCCAGCGCCAGAGCCTGCTGCGCCGACGCCGTCCACAACGCGGTCGCGATCACCGTGCGTTCGCCCGCGTCGACGGCATGGGCGAGGTCGTCCAGCAAGTCGGTCAGGCCGTAGCGGACGTATTCCCGGTCGGCGTCGCTGAGCCCCCGTGGCCCGGCGGCCAGCACCCGGGCGCAGCGCGCCGGCCGGTCGCCGGGATCGCCGAGAATCGGCAAACCGGTCGCGATCATCCGCTGCAGCACCGGGCGCCGCTCGGCGACGTCCTTGTCCAGGTAGTACGTCATGGTCTGCTCGTCGTGCACGAACAGTTCGACCGGCCAGCCCCGGTAATAGCGCGAATCCCGATGCGGCGCCTGTGAGTCTCCGTCCGGCAACACCACGACGATGTCCAGGTCGGAACCGGGTGTGCGGTGCGCGGTCAGGACACTGCCCGCCAGCACCGCCCATCGGGCGAGCGGAAACAGTTCCAGGACCAGATCTCGCGCCACCGCGACCGGTTCGTCGTGCATCTGGTCAGCATTCCCCGCGTACGCCGAAAGTGCCAACCAGATCGTGGTGACCGGCTCCGTCCGCTCAGTCGTTGAGCACCCGCACCAGATCGTCCCGGAAGGACTGCTCGGCCGCGCTGACCTCGGTGCCCCCGATGCCGAGCACACCGCCGCTGGACGCCGCGGTGACGACCTCTTCGACGATGGTGACCAGCCAGTGCTTGTACGCCGACCCGTCGGCCTCGTGGCCGCGCTCGTCGAGCAGCTGTGCCGCCGCCGTGGCCCGGTCGAGCGCGTCGGCCGCCACCGCGACCGGGTCGCCGGGAGCGAAGACCGGCAGGCTCGCCTCCTCCTCGCTGTCGGGGTCACCCAGCCGGGCGACGATCTCGGTGGCGACCGACCGCACCAGTTCGCTCGCCGAATCCCGGCCGTCGGAGATCGCCGCCATCCCGGCCGCGTTCTCGGCGGCCGTCCGGCGGGCGCTGTCCTCCTCGGCCGCGCTCGCGGCGAGCAGCACCGCCTGCGGCAGGCCGACCAGCAGTCCCCATTCGGCGTCGGTGAAGCCGTTCACGTTTACCCCCTCGAATCGGTGAAGCCTGTCGTAATTTAGTCGACCACGAGCAGCTGCTGCGCCCGCACCACGGGCACCGACAGCGTCTTGTAGCCGACCTCGTCGAACAGCACCGTCATCTTGTCGCCGTCGTAGCCGAGCACCAGGCCGGAGCCCCACTCGGCATGGCGTACGCCGGTGTGCACGGTGAACGGCCGGTCGTCGGAGACTCCCTCGCCCGGTCGCACGTGGCAGTTGTCGCAGTGCCCGCACTGCTTGGGAACGTGCTCGCCGAAGTACGCCAGCAGCACCTGGGCACGGCAGGACCGGCTCTGCGCGAACGCCCGCATCATGTCGCCGCGCGTCTGCCCGACCGCCTGCCGCCGCTCGAACTGGGCCAGGGCCGCCTTCGCCGCCGCGACCGGCTCCGGCGCGTAACGCGGGCTGACCACCTTGTTGTTCGCCAGCGTGTCGGCCGCGCCGACCTCTTCGAGCAGCCCGAGCAGCTGGGCGATCTTGCGGGCACTCAGTCCGCTGCGCTCCTTCAGCTGCGTCTTGGTCGCCGGTCCCCCGGTACGCAGCAGCGCCGCGAGGTCGCGCAGCTCGGCGTGGTCCGGCGAGCCGCCGTTGAAGAACCGTTGCAGCGCCTCGTCCTCCATCCGCCACAGCAACAGGGTGCGGGCGGGCTGGCCGTCGCGACCGGCCCGGCCGATCTCCTGCAGGTAGCTGTCGGGCGAGTCCGGCAACGCCACGTGGGCGATCCACCGGATGTCGGGCTTGTCGATGCCCATCCCGAACGCCGAGGTCGCCACCATGACGGGGATCTCGCCGTCGCTGAACTCCAGGTGCCGCTTCTCCCGGACGCCCCCGGCCATGCCGCCGTGGTAGAACGCCGCCTTGAACCCGGCCGAGACGAGCCGGTCGGAAAGTTCCTCGGCAGCCCGCCGAGTCGGCACGTAGATGATGCCGGACCGGCCGTCCTCCTCCTTCAGGAAGGCCGACAGTCGCCGCCACCGATACTGCTCGTCGGAGCAGTACGCCACTTCGAGGTGCAGGTTCGGGCGGTCCAATCCGGACACGATGGTCTGGTGCCGGCGCAGGTCCAGCCGCGTCGCGATGTCCTCCCGGACCGGCGGCGAGGCGGTCGCCGTCAGCGCCACCACCGGCGGCCGCCCGAGATCGGCGATGAACCGGCCGAGCCCGAGATAGTCCGGCCGGAAGTCGTAGCCCCAGGCCGACAGGCAGTGTGCCTCGTCTACGGCGACGAGCGACGGCTTCAGCTCGCGCACCTGCCGTGCCCGCTCCGGATCGGCCAGCTGCTCCGGCGTGGTGAACAGGAACCGGGCCCGGCCCTCACGCACCTCGGCCAGGGCGGCCGCCTGCTGCGTCGGCGTCTCGGCCGAGCTGATGCGCACCGCGCGCAACTGCGGAATCCCGCGATCGTTCAGCGACGCGAGCTGGTCCTGCTGCAACGCCAGCAGCGGCGAGATGACGATCGTCGGGCCGGGCAGCAGGGTCGCCGGAATCTGGTAGACGGCGGACTTCCCCGCCCCGGTGGGCAGCACCACGAGGGTGTCGCGGCCCGACATGATCGACCGCATCGCGGCCAGCTGCCCGTCACGCAGACGGCGCCAGCCGAACACCTGCCGCGCGGCGCGGCGCAACCGGAACGAGTGCAGCAGGTGAAACGGGGGGAACGACAGAAGTGATCTCATCGGCGCTGACGCTACCCGGTGGGTCTGACGAGCAAACCCGGACGCCGCGCGACACCGCTTAAGGTGACGGCATGACGACACCACCCCCGGACCGGCCGGACGCGCCGGTCGCCGCGATAACCGGTGCGGCGCAAGGCATCGGCGCCCGGATCGCCGAAGTCCTCGAGGCGGCCGGGTTCCGGCTCGCCCTGCTGGACCGGCAGGAGATCACCGCGTTCCCGGACGCGCTGACCCTCACCGGCGACGTCACGAACGAGGCGGACGTGGCGGCGTACGCCGGCGCGGTCAACGAGCGCTACGGCCGGATCGACGTCCTGGTCAACAACGCCGGCATCGCCTGTATCAGCCCGGCCGAGGAGACTCCGGCGGCGCTGTGGCGGCAGGTCGTCGACGTGAACCTGACCGGCCCGTTCCTGCTCTGCCAGTCGTTCGGCCGGCAGATGCTGGCCGCGGGCGCGGGGTCCATAGTGAACATCGCGTCGGTGGCGGGCCTGTTCGGCGTCGCCGACCGGGCGGCGTACAACGCGAGCAAGCACGGGCTGATCGGGCTCACCCGGACGCTGGCCGTCGAGTGGGGCGGCCGGGGCGTACGCGTCAACGCGGTGTGTCCCGGCTGGGTGAAGACTCCGATGGACGACGCGTCGCAGGGCGAAGGCGCGTACGGCGACGGGGACATCGTCGACCACGTGCCGCTGGGCCGGTTCGCCACCCCGGACGACGTCGCGCAGGCGGTCGCCTTCCTGGCCGATCCGCAGCGCAGCGCGTTCGTCAACGGCGTGACGCTGTCGGTGGACGGCGGCTGGGCGGCCGACGGCTCATGGCAGTCGCTGCGCCTCGACGCCCGCGCCCGATGACACCCCAGCAGGTCGCCCGCGTCCTCTCCGCTCTCCAGGCGCCCGGTAGCGCGGAACGGGGCGCCCGGAGAGCGGAGAGGACGGCCCGCCGCAGCGTGCCGCCCTCCCGAACGAGACCGCTTACTTGTCGATGACGTCCTTGGCGGCGTCGGCTGCCTTGTCGATGCCGCCAGACGCCTTTCCGCCCGTCGCGTCGTCGGCCTTGTCTGCCGCTGTGTCGACGTGTTCCTTCAGCTTGTCGTCGCCGCCGGCCTTGTCGGAGACCTTGTCGACAGCGTCCGCGATCTTGTCCGAGATGCCCATGTCAACCCCCGTACGCCCAGGTCCCCCGCGGACTCCGGGCGCTTCCGATGCTAGGGCCGCGACTGCCGCATCGGGGCGGATTCACCAGATTCCCGGCCGGCATACGCATACCCGCGCGCCGTCCGGGTAGTTGTCCGGCATGGCATAGACAACCGGTCAAGCGTCACGGTCGGCGGACATCAGCCGGATCGACTCGGCCACCTCGTCGCGTTCGTATTCGCCCTCGGGCAGCGCGTCGAGTCGGCTGAGCGTCTCGGCGGGCAGGTCCGCGGCGGTGGCCCGGCGGACGATCTCGTCCCGGGTCACCCGCTCGTCGGCGACGTAGATCTCGTCGAGGAGTTCCTCGAGCCCCGGCAGCGGAACACCGCTCATCGCACACACCTCCGTACTCCATGGAGCGAGCGCTGCGGTACCCGGGTTCGACGAGGCCAAACGCGTCGCCGCGAAGGTGGCCGGGCCGGTTGGACGACCGAAAGGAGTCGGCATGACCAGCCAGACCGAGACCGTGGAAGTCGCGGTGCCGGTCCACACCGCGTACAACCAATGGACCCAGTTCGAACAGTTCCCCAAGTTCATGAAGCGGGTCAAGGAGGTCCGGCAGATCAACGACACGCTGACCCACTGGACGGTGGAGATCAACGGGGTACGCCGGGAGTTCGACGCGCAGATCACCGAACAGCAGCCGGACCGCCGGGTGGCCTGGATGTCGACCAGCGGCACCCGCCAGGGCGGCATGGTCACCTTCCAGCCGATCGACGCCGACCACACCCGGGTGACGGCGCAGCTGGATCTGGAGCCGGAGGGCTTCGTCGAGACCCTCGCGGACAAGACGGGGATGGTCGGCCATCACGTCAAGGAGGACCTCGAGAACTTCAAGGAGTTCATCGAGGACCGGGGTAGCGAGACCGGTGCCTGGCGCGGCAGCGTCGAGGGCGGCCTCGTAGAGGACCG
Source organism: Hamadaea flava (assembly GCF_024172085.1). NCBI lineage: Bacteria > Bacillati > Actinomycetota > Actinomycetes > Micromonosporales > Micromonosporaceae > Hamadaea > Hamadaea flava. The sequence goes on from NZ_JAMZDZ010000001.1 coordinate 1,080,101, forward strand.
GGGCACGACCTACCAGTCCCGATCGGCTCAGCCGGGTTCGGCGCTGCCGTACGACGATCACAATCGTCCTTTGTAGAACGGATGGCAGATCCGATGACCGCCTCGGGGCGCCCTTCCACCTGAGGGCGTCCCGAGGTGTCGTCGGCAGTGGCGGCGCTCGATACAGTGGACAGGTGCGCACCCGCGCCGTCCTCCTGGTTCTGCTCGCCACCCTGCTGGCGACGGCCGGTTGCGGCCTGATCGGCTCGGCGCGGCCCGATCCCAGCCCTTCGCCGGCCCCGGTCCCGCAGACGATCGTCGTCCCGGCGGTCACGGGCAAACGCTTGACCGAGGCGGCGGCGACGCTCAAGTCCCACGGATTCGACAAGGTCGCGTACCACGACTCGGTCGGCGACCGCATCGTCCTCGAACCCAACAACTGGCTGGTCACGAAGCAGACTCCGGCCGCCGGCGCGAAAGTCGCCCGCGACACCGAGGTCACCCTCGACGTCGCCAAGCCCACCGACGGCGTCGGCCCCGGCTCGGTGCAGGTCGGCGTGCTTCCCGACGTGCGCTGCATGGAGCTGCAAGCCGCCCAGGACAAGCTCCAGGAGGCCGGGTTCCTACTGCTCACCTCGAAGGACGCGCTGGGCGACCGGCACCAGGTCCTCGACCGCGACTGGGTGGTCATCGGCCAGAGCCCCGACCCCGGCCGGCTCACGCTGCCCACCACCCGCGTCACCCTCACGGTGGTCAAGTACGGCGAACCCACGGGCGACTCCGGCTGCCGGAGCTGACGTATCTTCGGGCGCATGGTCCGCCTCCTGCAGTGGTTGCTCGCCGTGACCGCGCTCGCCACCGTCGTGGTCGAGATGCTCATCTGGTGGTACGCACAAGGCGGCGACTGGGGTCTGGCGGTGCGTACCGGCTGGGCTTTGCTCCGCTCGCTGGGTTTCCTGCTGCTGATCCGCCAGGTGCGGCTGGGCCGGGCCAGCGCCCGCCCGTTCGGGCTCATCCTCTGCGTGACGACGTTGTTCGCGGTCGCCCGGCTGATCCTGCCGAAGCAGGGGCTGCCCACCGCGCCGGGCGTACTGGGGTTCGTGGCGCTGTCGGTCCTGTGCGCCGCCGTCCTGGTGCTGCTCTATCGGTCGACGGACCTGGACACGCATCTGCGGCAGCATCCCCGGCGCATCGTGATGGATCGCAACGGGTTCTCCCTTCAGCAGGTCGCGCCGAAACGCCCGCCGGTGTCGGGGTGGCTGCTCACCGCCCGGGTCGCCGGGCTCGCGTACGGGCCGCTGATGCTGGTTCCGGCGATCGTCGCGATCGGCCTCGTCCTCGACGGCCGGGTGACCCTCGTGCCGCTGATCGTCATCTGGTTCGTCGCCGCCCTCGGGATGAGCTACCTGATGGGGATCGTGACGTTCTTCCTGCTCCGAGGTAAGCGCTGGCCGCGCCCCGTGGTCATCCTGCTCACGGTGGCGGCGTTGGCCGTACAACTGCCGTTGTGCTGGCTGATGCTCGACGGCGACGGGCTGGTGCGGGACGGCGCGCCGCTGGTCGTGACGGCCGGGCTAGCCGTCTATGCGCTGTGGCGCGCGGATGTACCCACGAGTAACATTTGATCGTGAGCCAAAACGTCTATGTCGTCGGCGTCGGGATGACGCCGTTCCGCAAGCCCGGCAGCGTCGACGCCCAGGGCGACGACGTCGACTACCCGCAGTTGGTGCGGGAGGCGGGGCGGGCGGCGCTGGCCGACGCGGGCGTCGAGTACGCGCAGATCGAGCAGGCGATCGCCGGCTATGTCTACGGCGACTCCACCAGTGGCCAGCGGGGCCTCTACGAGCTGGGCCTGACCGGCATCCCGATCAGCAACGTCAACAACAACTGCTCGACCGGCTCGACCGCGTTGTTCCTCGGGCGGCAGCTGATCGCGGGCGGGCTCGCCGACTGCGTACTGGCGGTCGGGTTCGAGAAGATGCAGAAGGGCTCGCTGACGATGGCCTTCGGCGATCGGGAGCCCCCGCTGATGCGGCATCTGGCCGCCCAGGCCGAGCTCTACGAGCCGACGACCGCGCCGTACGCCGCCCAGCTGTTCGGCAACGCCGGACGCGAGCACATGACCCAGTACGGCACCACGGCCGAGCAGTTCGCCCGGATCGCCGAGAAGAACCACCGGCACTCGGCGAACAATCCGTACGCTCAGTTCCAGGACGTCTACACGCTGGACCAGATCCTGGAGTCCAAGATGATCTCCGAGCCGCTGACGAAGCTCCAGTGCTCGCCGACCTCGGACGGGTCGGCCGCGGCCGTGCTGGCCAGCGAGCGGTTCGTCGACCAGCACGGGCTGGGCGACCGCGCCGTGCGGATCGCCGCCCAGCACATGGTGACCGACACGCCCGCCACCTTCGAAGACCGCAGCGCCATCAGCGTCGTCGGGGCGGACATGACCCGGCTGGCCGCGCGGAAGGCGTACGACACGGCCGGGTTCGGCCCGCAGGACGTGCAGGTCGTCGAGCTGCACGACTGCTTCTCCACCAACGAGCTGCTCAGCTATGAGGCGCTCGGCCTGTGCGGCGAGGGCGAAGGCGGGTCGCTGATCGACTCCGGCGCCACGACGTACGGGGGTCGCTGGGTGGTCAACCCCTCCGGCGGGCTCATCTCGAAGGGGCATCCGCTGGGCGCGACCGGGCTGGCCCAGTGCGCTGAGCTGACCTGGCAACTGCGCGGCCAGGCCGGTCCCCGCCAGGTCGACGGCGTACGCGCGGCGTTGCAGCACAACATCGGGCTCGGCGGCGCGGCCGTCGTCACGCTCTACACGAGGGCCTGACGCGTGCCGGGGCCGCTGGCCGGCGTACGCGTCGTGGAGCTGGCCGGGCTCGGTCCCGGCCCGTTCTGCGCCATGCACCTGGCCGACCTCGGGGCAGACGTCGTCCGCATCGACCGCAGTACGCCTTCCTCGCCGGTCGACCCCGATCACGACCTGCTCAACCGGGGCAAGCGGTCGATCGCGCTGGACCTCAAGGATCCGCGGGATCTCGACGTCGCGTTGCAGTTGATCGCGAAGGCCGACCTGCTCGTCGAGGGCTACCGGCCCGGCGTCGCCGAACGGCTCGGGCTCGGCCCCGACGTGTGCCTGGCCCGCCAGCCGAAACTGGTGTACGGGCGGATGACCGGCTGGGGCCAGGAGGGCCCGCGGGCGCGGACCGCGGGGCACGACCTCACCTATCTGGCGTTGACCGGGGTGCTGCACGGCATCGGCCGCGCCGGCGGCCCGCCGCAGATTCCGCTGAACCTCCTCGGCGACTTCGGCGGCGGCGCGCTCTACCTGGCGACCGGGCTGCTCGCCGCACTCTGGGAAGCCGAACGCAGCGGCCGGGGCCAGGTCGTCGACGCCGCCATCGTGGACGGCGCGGCGCACCTGAACACGCTCACCTGGGGCTTGCTGGCCGGCGGGGCGTGGCGGGACGAGCGCGGGGTCAACCTGCTCGACTCGGGCGCGCCCTTCTACGACGTGTACGCCACGGCGGACGGCGAGTACCTGGCGGTCGGCCCGTTGGAGCCCCGATTCTTCGCCGAGTTCGCTCAGCGACTCGGGCAGCCCGACCTCGTCGACCTCCAGTACGACGCCGTTCGCTGGCCGGAACTGCGGGAACGTCTCCAGACGGCTTTCGCTGGGCGTACCAGAGCCGAATGGACGGAGATCTTCGCGGACGGCGACTCGTGCGTGGCGCCGGTGTTGTCCCTGCGCGAGGCCGCCGAGGACGCGCACCTGGCGGCCCGGCAGACCTATGTGGACTTCGGCGGGACGACGCAGCCCGCGCCTGCGCCGCGCTTCTCGCGGACCCCGGCCGAGCTGACCCGGCCGCCCGCGAAGCCCGGCGAGCACACCGCGGAGGTCCTGCGCGACTGGTTGGGCTGACCCCCGCCGGACAGAGATCCAATATCGGACTTATGCTAGCTTTTCGTGCTCTTCGTCCGAATGCGAGATCTCGTGCTCAAGCTGGCAACGTGGTTCACGGCGGTGGCGGCGCTGCTCCTGGCGACCGCACCGGCGTCCGCCGCGCCCGGACAGGCCGACGCGTACGCCGTGCCCGACCGGACCTACCACTACCTGCACGTCGGCGACGTCCTGACGGCACAGCTGACCGTCCGCAACCGGGGACCGCACAGCGCGGACATCATGGTCGGTCGGCCGCGGGCGGACGGGTTCACGTTCCTGAGCTGGACCGGCTGCCCGCACATCGTCGAGGGCACCTGCCACCGCTCCCTGGCCGTCGGCTCGTCGATCCACGTCGGCGTACGCATGCGGCTGCGCAGCGACAGCCCCGCCTCGCCGCATCTGGGCTTCACGGTCGCCGACGCGGCCGACCCCAACACCGGCGACGACGGCGTGACCCTGGCGATCTGCGTCTACGAGTCGCACCAGTGCAGCCGTACGCTGTCCGGCCCCGCACCGTTCCCGGCGTCCTCCCCGTCGCCCGCCGCCACGCGGCTCGCCGTCGCCGCCGCGACCGCACCCCCGTCCGCGGCCTCGTCGTCCGCCGCCTCGTCGTCCGCCGCCTCGTCGTCCGTCGCACCGTCGTCAGCCGCAGCCAAGCTCGCCGAGACCGCCTCGCCGTTACGGGGCGCGTGGCTCGCCACACTCGCCCCCGCGCTCATCCTGCTGACCGCCGCCTTCGTCTCGACCCGTTTCCGCCGTCCCCACTGACCGCGCCCCTTCCCCCGCCTGACCCTTTCCCGTCGATCATGAACTAGCGGCCATGATCGACCGGCGTGTCGCGTCCGCAGCTCCCTGATCGTTCCCCCAGCGCCCTGATCAACTCCGTTGCCGGAGCCGCGCGACCAGACTCCGAACCAGAGCCGCGCGACCAGACCCGTCACCAGCGCCACCCGCAAAGACCCGTCATCAGAGCCCCGCGACCAGACTCCTCACCGGAGCCGCGCGGCGAGACCCGTCACCAGAGCCCCCCGACCAGACGCCTCACCGGAGCCGCGCGGCAAGACCCGTCACCAGAGCCACCCGACCAGACTCCTCACCGGAGCCGCGCGGCAAGACCCGTCACCAGAGCCACCCGACCAGACTCCTCACCGGAGCCGCGCGGCAAGACCCGTCACCAGAGCCACCCGACCAGACTCCTCACCAGAGCCGCGCGGCAAGACCCGTCACCAGAGCCCCCCGACCAGACGCCTCACCAGAGCCGCGCGGCAAGACCCGTCACCAGGCCCACCCGACCAGAATCCGAACCAGAGCCGCGCGGCAAGACCCGTCAGCGGAGCCGAACGAAGAGACCCGCTAGAGCCTGCCGAACTCGGCGAGGCCGTTCCGGATGACAACCGCCCCCGAGTCGGACACCGTCTCGAACTGAACGACACCGGGCGCGACCGGCCAGAACGAGTGCGTGATCTCCTGGCCCGGCAGCACCGGCTGGCTGAACCGCACGGCCAGGCGGCGCAGCGTACGCGGATCGCCGCCGCCGACCGCCATGATCGCTGCCCACGAGGTGAACGCCATCGTGCACAGTCCGTGCGCGATGATCCCCGGCAGCCCGGCTCGCCGGGCTATCCCGTCGTCGAGGTGGATCGGCATCGGATCACCGGCGGCCTCGGCGTACCGGAAGGTCTGGTCGGGATCGATCCGGGCCGTGACCGTGGTCGCCGGACGGCTTCGGAGCGCTTCGTCGAAATCGTGTACCGGGGCGGGATCGCCGAAAGCCATGCCCGTCCAGCCTCGGATGAAGGCCGTGATGACCTGCTCGTTGACGAGGTCGTCGCCCGCATGAGTCGCCGTACGCACGACGACGCTGGTCCCGGACGCCTTCGGCCGCACCCCGACGACCGCTGCCGACGACCGGAGATCCATCCCCGGCGTGATCGGCCGATGGATGCGGATGTCCTGTTCCCCGTGCAGGATCAGGGCCAGCGCCTCGATCGGGGCCGCACCCATGACCGCCTCGACGACGACCTCCCATACCGGCACGATCGCGAAGACGGGCGGGGCCAGCTCACCCGACAGATGCTCCGGAATCGGGTCGTTCGTCGCCCTCGCGTACGCGATCGTCTGGTCGGACGTGATCACGGCGTACCTCCGGTCGGACGGCTGAGCAGGACGGCGTCTCGTTCCAACTCGGCGGGGTCGGAGTTCCACAGCACGACGGAGTCGATCGTGCTCCGCCGGTAGACCTCGTGCGGCGAGGTCACCGGCGGCAGCTCACCCGGCCGCCGCCACACCCACGCGGCGTCGAGATCCGTCCGATGTGGACTGTCGATCGGCAGCCCGGCCTGCAAACGCAGGTGCGCCGCCTCCAGATTGATTCCGGCGTGCCGCACCGCCATCCGGGGCACGTCACCACCCGGCGCCCGGCCGGCGACCTCCACGACGACCGGCACGCCCTCGCGCACGATCAGTTCGGTGTGGACGACCATCTCGGCGTACCCCAGCGCCGCGACCACGCGTTCGTTCAGCTCGTGGAGACTGTCGTACCGCACGCTCATACTGCCTATCGGGAGGTCGAGCAGCGGACCCAGGTAACGGCCGACCTGCACCGGTTCTACGTGCCTTGTGCGTACAACTGAATTGACGTGATGGCCCACGCCCAGGACGAACTCCTCGGCCTCCCAGCCCGCCTCACCCTCGTGAGCCGCGAGCCAATCGCGCAGCTCAGCCACGGTGCGCAGGACGCGGACGCCGCGGGAGTTGGCCTCCTGCCGCGGCTTGACCACCACGGGCAGCCCAACGCGAGTCAGGACCTCCGCCTCAGTCCGCGCCACCATCGGCTCGAAAGCCACGAACCGGGGCACGGTGATCCCGGCCGCGGCCAGCTCGCGCTTCATCGTGACCTTGTCCAGATAATTCAACGGGTACGCGGGAAGCCGCGCCGCCAGCCCCAGAAGCCCCCGGAGCCCGGCGCAGTCGGCGAGCGCGTATTCGTCGTTCGTGACCACCTCGTCCGGCCGGACCTCGGCGAGCACGGCCGCCCAGTCCCCGCGATCGGCCCGGATCACCGGGGGCGACTCGCCATCCACGTCCTCCCGGACGGCCGGCTCCCCCGCCGAAATGACGACGCACTCCGCCTCGGGAAAGACCTCGCGAAGGTCGGTCGTCAACGGCTGCCGCGCGTGCAGAACCGCGATCTTCATGACGCTCCCTCGACTGCCGCGAGATCATGGTCAGTTTCACGCTGTCGTTCGAGGGCAGCGACCGGATCTGGTTCGGACATGGCCCACAGGATACGAGGACTAGGCTCGGCTGGTGACTGACCTGCATGTGCTGCGCGTCTTCTGCGCGCCCGGCGACACCGGCGGCAATCGGCTCGGCGTCATCCTCGACGGCGAGCAGATCCCTGGGGAGCCCGATCGTCAGGAGGTGGCGCGGGAGCTGGGCTTCAGCGAGACCGTCTTCGTCGACGACCTCTCCGACGCCGTCCTCGACATCTACACGCCGAGCACCCGACTGCCGTTCGCGGGGCATCCGCTGGTCGGCACGGCCTGGTTGCTGCGTCGTGAAGTGCATGCGCTGGAGTTGTTGCGCCCGGCCGCCGGCGAGGTGCCGACGCGGCAGGAGGGCGAGCTGAGCTGGATCTCCAGCCAGCCGAGCTGGGCGACGGGGCGCCGTACACAGCAGTTCGGGTCGGCCGAAGAGGTCGACGCGCTGCCCACCCCACCGCTGGGCGAGGGCTGGCTGTACGCCTGGGCCTGGGCGGACGAGGCCGCCGGCGAGGTCCGGGCGCGCGGCTTCCCCCGGCGCAACGACGGCATCGTGGAGGACGAGGCGACCGGCGCGGCCGCCATCACGCTGACCGGCGAGCTGAAGCGGGATCTGACGATCCGCCAGGGCATCGGTTCCCAGATCCTGACCCGCTACCTCGATCCCGAGACGGTCGAGTTGGGCGGCCGCGTCGTCCTGGACGAGGTACGCCGCCTCTGACCGGCGTCAGCCCCGCTGGCCGCGCAGCAGGGCGCGGCCGAGCGTCGTGACCTGGTGCACCATGCGATTGCCGTCGCGGCGGCTCGTCAGCAGTCCCGCCTCGCGCAGCACGGCCGCCTGCTCGCTCGCCGACGCCACCGAGATACCGGCCCGGCGAGCGAGGTCGGTCGTGCTGCGGCCGTCGTCGGCCGTCGCGCTCAGCAACACCGAGCGCGTCTGGCCGATCAGCGCGGCCAGACCGGACCGCCGATCGTCAGCGGTGTCCGGCAACAGGTCGAAGCGGCGCTCGACCGGATACACCAGGACCGGGTCGGCGCTCTCCTCGAACATGGTCATCGGATGGTGGATCCCGAAGTACGCCGGGACCAGCAGCAGGCCGCGGCCCCGCAACGAGATCTCCTGATCGGGATGGCTGGGTACGCGCAGCTCCCCGTCGGAGTACTCGATCATCGGGCGCAGCCCGTCGAGCATCGCCGCCACTCCGCCGCCGGCCATCGTCCGGATGCGGATCGAGCGGTCGTGCTCGACGGCCGCCTCGACGACGCGCCGATGGGGTGCGATGGCCAGCTGATGGAAGGTCCGGATCGTGTCGGTCAGCGAGTGCAGTGCGGCCGGTGAGCCCGCTGCGAGGTCGCGTACGCCGGGCTCCGCGTGCTGGGGAACCGTCATCCGGCGCAGATCCCGCCGCAGGACGCCGACCGGCGTCGAGCGCATCCGTTCGAGGCCGTCCTCCAGCTTGTGACCGGGCACGATCGGGTTCAGGAAGTCGGGGAAGAACCCCATGGTCGGCGTCAGCGCCGAGAGCAGACTCATCGCCGGGCTGAGACCCGCGTTCCGCAGCGCACTCGCGGTCGCCCGTCGCCAGCCGGTGAACAGCAGATCGCCTGGCTGACCTCGGAGCATGTGGATGCTCAGGATCAACTCCCACAGCGGATCAGCCGTCGGCGCGAGGCGTACGCGTGCGATGTCGGCGCTGGTGAAATAGATGCGCAGCATGAACGAGACTCCCCGTGTCGGTCACCCTCCGATGTTCGACGCTCGCCGATCCCGCCGGGTTGCGGAAGCGAACTGTCGGTTCGACGCCTTCATTTGTTCAGCGGATGCCGAGCCGATGCCGATCCGATGCCGAGTCACCGTCGACCATGCCGACGAGCCACCTGGCCTCGTCGGCGGTGCCGATGGCGGCCGCGTCCTCCGGCTGGGCCACATAGTGGCCGATCGCGGCGCGCAGGAAGTCGGGATTGACGAACAGCCAGCCGAGCGGGATGTCGACGGTCTCCTGCGCCAGCCCGAACACCGCCGACCCGGTGAGCACCAGGCGCACCGTCGCCGGCCGGTCGATCCGGCGCAGGTACGCGATCTCGTCCCAGCGCACGGTGTGCCGCCGGACGAGGTGCTGAACGGTGATCCCGGTGGGATCCAGCAGCAGTCGCGGCCGCCGGAGGAAGAACAACGCGACGGTGACCAGCAGCCCCGACACGCCCATGACCGCCGCAACCGTCCAGTCGAAGGCGTCGCGGACGATTTCCGGGTCGTCACCGAGCGAGGCGGTCGGCACCAGCTCGCCGAGCAGATTGGCGCCGAAGATCGCGAACCCGGCCGCAGCTGGACTCGCCGGGATGATGAAGACGCCGTCGGCGACCGTGACGGTCGCCCGCCGAGTGGCCCAGGAGACGAGCAGCATGAAGGCCACGAGCGGCACGCACAACGGCACCAGGAAGCCGAGAGCGAAGCGCGGCCCCGAATCCGGCCCATACCACCCGGCCTCGTACGCGAGCCGCAGAACGAAGGCCAGCAGCGCCGACGGAACAGCGGTCCATCGAAGGGCGTTGGAGGTCACGCCCTAAGGTACGCCAGCACGGCAAGGACTCGCCGGTGCTGATCGCTGTCCTGCGGCAGTTGGAGCTTGAGGAAGATGTTCGAGACGTGCTTCTCCACCGCGCCTTCGGTGACCACCAGGCGCTTGGCGATCGCCGTGTTCGACGAGCCCTCCGCCATCAGGCCGAGCACCTCGCGTTCGCGCGGGGTCAGCTCGCCGAGCGGATCGGCCCGGCGGCGCATCATGAGCTGGGCGACGACTTGCGGATCCAGGACGGTGCCGCCGGACGCCACCCGGTCGAGCGCGTCGAGGAAGCCGTCCACGTCGACGACCGCGTCCTTGAGGAGGTAGCCGACCGCTCCGCTCGCGTCGGCCAGCAGATCGTCGGCGTACGCGAGCTCGACGTATTGCGACAGGACGAGGATCGGCGTCTTCGGCACCTTGCGGCGTACCTCGACGGCGGCGCGCAGGCCCTCGTCGGTGTGTGACGGGGGCATCCGGACGTCGACCACGCTGATGTCCGGTTTCAGCGACAACGCCGCCTCGACGTAGGACGGGCCGTCGGCGACTGCCGCGACGACCTCGTGACCGGCCTCGGCCAAAAGCCGGACGAGGCCCTCTCGGAGGAGGACCCCGTCCTCGGCGACGATGACACGCACGCCGTAGAGCGTAGCGAATCGGTCAGACCGGCACCTCGGCGATCACCACCGTGGGCCCGCCGGCCGGCGAGTCGACCGCGAATTCGCCGTCCACTGTGGTGAGACGGTCGGCCAGCCCGGCCAGCCCGTGGCCCTTCGCGGGATGGGCGCCGCCCTGGCCGTTGTCGGAGATCATCACGTAGACGCGGCCGTCCCGCCGGGTCAGCGTGAGCCGGGCCGCCGTCGCCGTGCTGTGCTTGGCCACGTTCGCCAGCGCCTCGGCGGCGGTGAAGTAGAGCACATTCTCGATCTGGGCGGGCAGCCGCTCGGTGACCTCCAGGGTCACGTCGACCGGCACCGTCGAGCGACTGGCCAGGGTCGTCAGCGCGGCCGGCAGGCCGCGGTCGGCGAGGATGGGCGGGGCGATGCCCCGCGACAGCGCCCGCAGCTCGTCGAGCGTCTCCTTGGCCTGGCCGAGCGCGTCGTCGATGGTGAGCGCGGCGGCCTCGGGGTCGCTGTCGAGCTGACGGCGAGCCCGGCTCAGCTCCATCGCGAGCCGGATCAACCGCTGCTGTGGCCCGTCGTGGATGTCACGCTCCAGCTTGCGCAGCGCGGTCGCCTCGGCCGACACGGCGGCCGCCCGGCTGGCGGTCAGGTCCTCGATCCGGCCCTGGATCTCGGCCAGCCGGGTCAGCAGCAACTGGGCGAACGAGGCGTGCGTGACGGCCGCGAACCGCTGCACGAAGTAGACCGTGAGCAGGCAGAAGATGCCGAGGTAGGTGTAGTAGAGGACCTCGTTGTGCCGGGTGTACTCGCCGAACAGGACCTCGACCACCGGGTTGGTGTAGTCGTCGGTGTACGGCAGGTACCGCTCCCAGTACCAGTAGGTCAGGCCACCCAGGGCCGCCGCCCACCAGGCGACCGTCAGCACGAAGGAGAAGATGGCGACCGGCAGGTTCAGGAAGCCGTGCAGCAGGTCCAGCCACGACTGTCCCGAGCGCATCGGGTTGGTGATCCGCCGGAACCAGCCGGCCCTCTCGGGGGCCTTCCGGTACACCGGTCGCGGTGTCTTATGCCCCGACCACACCTGTAGGCGTACCCGTTGGAGATCGGCGAAGCCGCGCGCGAGCAGCAACGCGAACGCGAGAATCGCGAACCCGAGGACGATCACCAGCGTGCCGATCCCCAGCCAGAAGAACGGGATCACCAGGACGAAGGTGATGACGGCGACCGGCAGCGACAGCAGGTTGTACGCGGCGTCGGAGCCGAGACGGCGGAAGATCCTCATGGCCATAACGCTAGGGCCTGTACTAGTACGCGAGACATCCCGCCGCCCGGCGTCCTCATGGTGGGGTTATCCCTACTTCACTTCGCGGTCTTGCCTGCGGCGAAGCGCAGCATCTCGACCCGCTGCTGGGTCTGGCCGCCCTCGTGACCGTTGTACGGCCAGACGACGATCTCCTTCTCCGCCGCGTAATGGTTGTACGCCGCGTAGACGGTCGACGGCGGGCAGATCGCGTCCATCAGCGCGACCGAGAACAGCGCCGGCGCGGTGGCCCGCGTCGCGAAGTTGACCCCGTCGAAGTAGCTGAGCGTGGTGAAGACCTGGTCGACGTCGTGCCGGCGGGCCTTCAGGTACGTGACGATCTCCGAGTAGGGCGCGCCGTCGGTGATCTCCGTCGCGTGGCGGTAGTGGCACAGGAACGGGACGTTGGGCATCGCGGCCACCAGTCCGTCGACGAGCCCCGCGACCGCGATCGTGATGCCGCCGCCCTGGCTGTCGCCGGTGACGACGACCCGGTCGGCGTCGACCCGCGGATGCGCCCGTACGGTGTCGACAGCTCGGACGGCGTCGGAGAACACCCGGCGGTAGTAGTACGTCTCCGGGTCGCCGATGCCCCGCGTCATGAACCCGGGAGCCTGCGGAGCGCCCGAGGCGTCGGGGTCGGCGGTGTCGCCCGGGTACGCCGGGTTGTAGCCCTGGCCGCGGGTGTCCATGAGCAGGTGGGCGTAGCCGGCGGCGCTCCAGTGCAGCCAGTCGTGCGGCAGCCCGCGCCCGCCGCTGTAGCCGAGGTAGTTCACCACGCAGGGCAGCGGGCCCTCGATGTGCTTGGGCAGCAGGAACCAGGCCCTCACCGGCTGGCCGGCGTACCCGCTGAAGGTCACGTCGAACACGTCGACGGTCGCCAGTCCAGCGTCGTAGGGGGTGAAGACCGCGTCGGTGGCGGCCTCACGGGACATCGTCAAAGTCTTCGCCCAGAAGGCGTCGAAGTCGGCGGGTTCGACGCGGTCGGGGCGGTATTCACGGAGGCGATCGAGAGGCCAGTCGACGAACACGGGCCGCTCCTTTCGGGGAGAGGGGATCTTGAGACACCCTAAACCCCACGTTCAGCTGGAGTTATTGCAACTAACTTGCAATAGCCTCCGACCCGGTTTTAGGCTGCCGTCATGGTCACCTCTCGGCTCCGCCGTGTCCTCACCATTCCGACACTTGTACTACTCGCGACCGGTACCACGCTAGCCGCCTGCGGCGAGTCCGGCGACACCGGCAGCGGATCAGGTCTGCGCATCGTCACCACCGTCGCCCCGATCACCTCGATCGCCGCCGCCGTGGCAGGCGACAAGGCGCGGATCGACGGGCTGGTCCCCGAGGGCACCAACTCCCACACCTTCGAGCCGCCGCCGAGCGCGGCGAAGGTGCTCAGCCAGGCCGACATCGTCTTCGTCAACGGCCTCAAGCTGGAGGAGCCGACCAAGGAGCTGGCCGAGACCAACCTCAAGAAGGGCGCCAAGATCGTCGAGATCGGCACGACGGTGCTGCCCGAGAGCGACTACATCTACGACTTCTCCTTCCCGAAGGAGGACGGCAAGCCCAACCCGCACCTGTGGACCGACCCCACATACGCGATCAAGTACGCGGCCGTCATCCGCGACACCCTGGTGCAGGCCGACTCCGCCAACGCCGAGGCGTACAAGGCGAACTACACCGTCTTCGAGACCAAGGCGAAGGAGCTGGACGCCGCCCTCCGGGCCGACCAGGACACGATTCCGGGCGGCCACCGGGAACTGCTCACCTATCACGACGCGTACGCCTATTTCGCGAAGACCTACGGTTGGAAGGTGATCGGCGCGATCCAGCCGCAGAACTTCGAGGACCCCACCCCGAAGGAGGTGGCCGCGCTGATCGACCAGATCAAGGCGGAGAAGGTCCCCGTGATCTTCGGCTCCGAGGTCTTCCCGTCCGACGTGCTGGCCGAGATCGGCCGCTCGACCGGCGCCCGATACGAGGACACCCTGCGCGACGACGACCTGCCGGGCAAGCCAGGCGAGACCGACCACTCGTGGCTGGGCCTGATGCGCTACGACTACGTCACGATGATCAAGGGGCTGGGCGGCAACCCGGCCAAGCTCCAGGCGCTCGACATCGCGATCGCCACGCCGGACAAGGCGGACTACCCGCAATGACCGGCGTCGACGCGGCTGAGCGCGGCGAGGAACTGGTCCGCCTCGCCGGAGTGCACTTCGGCTACGACCACCACGCCGTGCTCCGCGGCGTCGACCTGAGCGTGTGCGAGCGGGACTTCATCGGCGTCGTCGGACCGTCCGGGTCGGGCAAGACCACGCTCCTACGGCTCCTGCTCGGCACCAACAAACCGCAGCACGGGTCCATCACCCGCAAACCCGGGGTGGCCGTCGGCTACGTGCCGCAGCTCGAGACGGTGAACTGGAACTTCCCCGTCACCGTGGCCGAGTGCGTACTGATGGCCCGCAAGCAGCGCGGCCTGCCGTGGCCGAGCCGGACGGACAAGGCCGACATCGCGGCCGTCCTCGACCGGCTCGGCATCGGGCACCTGGCGAACCGCCACATCCGGGAGCTGTCCGGCGGCCAGCAGCAGCGCATGTTCATCGCCCGCGCGCTGCTGCGCCGCCCGCGCCTGCTGCTCATGGACGAGCCGACGTCCGGTGTGGACGTCGCGAGCCGCCACGACATGCTGCACCTGCTGACGGACCTGCACGCCGAGGGCGTCGCCATCCTGATCACCACCCACGACCTCAACGGCGTGGCGTCCCACCTGCCCCGGCTCGTGGCCGTCCACGGCCGCATCGTCGCCGAGGGCACGCCGCGCGAGGTCATCACGCCGCCGGTGCTCGAGGAGACCTTCGGCGCGCCGATGCAGGTCCTGGAACATCTCGGCATGCCCGTCGTCCTCGACGTCGAAGGCAACCTGACCCGCTCCGGGAGCTCCTGATGGATGTGCTGCTCGATCCGTTCACCTATCCCTTCTTCGTCAAGGGCCTGATCGTCGCCACCATGGCCGGCGGGCTCTGCGGGCTCATCGGCGTCTTCATCACGCTGCGCGGGATGAGCTACATCGGGCACGGACTGTCGCACGCCATCTTCGGCGGCTTCGCGGCCAGCTCGATCATCGCCGTGAACTACTACCTCGGCGCGGGCCTGTGGGGCCTGGCGTCGGCGCTGGCGATCAACTCGGTCACCAAGCGGCGGCGCATCGGCGCGGACGCGGCGATCGGCGTCATCACGACAGCCTCGTTCGCGCTGGGCGTGGCGTTGCTGAAGTTCTACGGCGCCAAGGGGCCGAGCTTCGACGCCGCGCTGTTCGGCAGCGTACTGGGGATCACCTACACCGACATGTGGATCCTCGCCGGGGTCTTCCTGTTCGCCGGGCTCGTCGTCTTCCTCAACTACCGGTCGCTGCTGTTCGCGACGTTCGACCCGGACGTGGCCGACGTGAGCGGCGTACGCGTGGCGCGGGTGGATGCGCTGCTCATGCTGGTGCTGTCGATGTCCATCCTGGCCACCTTGACCGTCATCGGCGTCACCCTCGTCGCGGCCACGCTCGTAGTGCCCGCAGTCGTCGCCCGGATGCTGACCAACCGGTTCTCCCGCATGCTCGTGCTCTCCACGATCATCGGCGCGACCTGCGGCTTCGTCGGCATGTACCTGAGCTACCACCTCGACGTGCCGTCCGGAACGACCATCGTGCTGACCGGCGCGGCGGTGTTCGGCGCGGTCATGCTGATCACCGGCGGGCGCCGGCTCCAGCGGGCCGGGCAGCTCGACACCCACACGGCCTGAGGGCGCCTGCTCGGTCGCCCGATCGCCCTGCCGCCCGGCTCCGACGCCGGCCCGGTCGCCCTGCCGATTGGCGGCGGGCTCTCGACGGGTACGGCCCCGCGCTACGGCCTGGACGGCGTGGGGCAGCCGTAGCGGCTGGCGGCTGGCGGCTGGCGGCTGGCGGCTGGCGGCTGGCGGCTGGCGGCTGGCGGCTGGCGGCTGGCGGCTGGCGGCGGATGATCTCCGGACGGCCGAGCACCTATCTGGTTCAAGATCAGGTATCTGGGCTTCCGGAGATCCCTCCTGGAGCCACGGAACAGGGCGGCCGAGATCGCGCGGTCAGCCGCACCACCCGGAAAGGTCGCCCGGGCAGCCGCAGAACAGAGGCGGCCGAGGTCGCGCGGCCGGCCGCAGCACCCGGAAAGGTCGCGCGGGGCACCCGGAAAGGTCGCGCGGGGCACCCGGAAAGGTCGCGCGGGGCGCCGCAGCACCCGGAAAGGCCGCGCGGGCGGCGCTCCGAAAGAACGCGCGGAAACATGCTGGCGTGGCCCGGCAGAATGGGCGCATGGGTGTGGCGAAGGGCTTCGAGCCGGTCGAGGCGGCGTACCGGGATCTGCTGAGCAGTGGGGCCGAGTCCGGCTCGGGTCTCGCTGTGATCTACGACGGCCACGTGGTCGTCGACCTCGTCGGCGGAGTGGTCACTCGGGACACTCTGGTGAACACGTATTCCGTGAGCAAGCCGTTCGCCGCGTACTGCCTGCTCCTGCTCGTCGACCGGGGGCGGGCCGACCTCGACGACCCGGTACGCAAGCACTGGCCGGAGTTCCGCAGCGACGCGACTCTTCGCCACGTCCTCGCGCACACTTCCGGGTTGCCGGTGTTCCCCGTGTCACGGACGGCCGAGGCGCTGAGGGACTGGGATCTGCTGTGCGGCGACCTGGCCTCCGCCACTCCGATGTGGACACCGGGTGAGGTGGCCGCCGAGCACGCGCTCACCTACGGCCACCTCCTCGGCGAGTTGGTACGCCGCATCGACGGGCGTACGCTCGGCGCGTTTCTGCGGCAGGAGGTCGCCGAACCCGGGGAGCTGGATCTGGGGTTCGGCCTGTCCCCCGCCGACGAGGCCCGGTGCGCCGATCTCGCGTACGGCGATCCGGACTGGCCCGTGACGATCCTCGGCGAGCCCGGTTCCCTGAAGGCGCAGGCGCTCGGCAACCCGGCGGGCTGCCTCGATCTGGCCGTGCTCAACGGAGAACTCTGGCGGAGCACCGAGGTTCCGGCGGTCAACCTCCACGCGACGGCGCTCGGCGTGGCCCGGTTCTACGCCGAGCTGATGCGCAGCACGAAGGAGGTCGTCGCCGAGGCCGTCCGGGTGCAGCACGACGGCGTCGACCGGGTGCTGGACCGGCCCGTGCGGTGGGGGCTGGGCGTACAGGTGGAGGACGACGGCAGCTGGGGCATGGGCGGCATAGGCGGGAACTGCGGGTTCGCCGACCCCGTTCGCGGGTACGCCTTCGGCTACGTCACGAGGCACCTGGCCGGGTTCGAACGGGTCGACCGCCTGGTCGACGTCCTCAACGACTGCCTGTGAGCCGACCGCCGGTGAGCCGACTGCTCATATGACGACTCCCGGTGAGACTACTGCCGGTGAGCCGACTGCCGGTGAGACTACTGCCGGTGAGCCGACTGCCGGTGAGGCGACTGCCGGTGAGCAGACTACCGGTGAGACGGCTACTGGTGAGCCGACTGCTCATTTGACGACTCCCGGTGGGATCGCGCTCGGTGAGACCGCTCCCGGTGAGCCGGCTGCCCGTGGGGCCACTGTCGGTAAGCGTCGCGTACACGATCACATTGTCCAAGTAGGACCGTGTCGCGGCGTCGAATCGGCCGCCGCACGTGATCAGCCGCAACAGCGCCGTCGACGCCACCCGATGCACCTCCGGCGCCGGGAACTCGTCCTTGGCGACGAGGCGTACGCCGTCCACCGTGAACACGGCAGTCGTCCCGTCTCCCCGGTCTACGAAGATGTCATCCCCTTTGCGTAGTTCGCCGAGCCGGAAGAAGACGGCCGGGCCGGACGCGCGGGAGTCGACGTGGCCGACGAGCACCGCGCTACCTGCCTCCCCCGGGCTCGGCCCGTAGCGGTACCAGCCCGCGAGGTCGGGCGTGTCCAGCGGCGGCACTTCGATCGAGCCGTTGGCCGCGACACCCGTCTCGACGATCCGCGCGTCCACCCCGATCACCGGTACGCGCACCGCCACCGGCGAGGACCGGCTCAGCAACCGGCCCGACCCGTCGACGGTGTAGCCGCCCGGGATCTGCGCCGGGCTCGGCAGCGGCGGCCGGCCGGGCATGACGACGAAGGCGGTGGCCAGCGTGCCGACGCCGGCGAGCGCGAACAGCAAGGCGAGCAGCGGGAGGAGCCGTCTCATCGACGGGCCAGCCGCCACACGGCCACCGACGTCGCGAGCAGGAGGATGCCGACGATCAGCAGGGTGTCGGACGGGCCGCGCATCGCCGAACCCCCGCCGCCCATCGGGCCGAGGACGGTGGCGACGACGACGGAGGCAGTGAAGCCGGTGCCGTCGCCGCAGGTGCCGCCGAGCGCGTACGTGCCGGGCTGGGTCTCGGCCGGGATGGTCAGGGTCACCGACCACTCCCGCGGATTCTTCGTCGAGGCGAGCATCGGCATGTTGGACGCCCCGTCGAGGGTCGTCGCCGAGATCGACGCGCTGGTGGCGGCGGCTGGGCAGGTCACGACCACGTCGACCTGCGCGCCCGGCCGCACCGGATTCGGATCGACCTGCGCCTCCGCCGCCGACGACGCCGAGCCCGCTGAGCGGGCAGGAGAAGCGGCCGCGGGAAACGCGAACGCGAGGAACAGACCGAACAAGGCGGCCGCGACGAGCCGGAAAGGCAGCCCAGCGCTCATAGCGGTCCCCTTCGCCATGGACACGTCGGCCCCGAACGAGCTGGCACATCCGACAGTAAGCGCAACAACCGCGCCAATACCGCGTTTCGCGAGAAATCCTCGACGGTGACAGCGACTACGATCATCTACGTGCCCCGTACAGTGACGCTGGCCCTCCTGGACGCCGACGGCGCCCTGCTGGGCGCTCTGCCGCCGGTCGAGGTCGAGGTGCCGTGGTGGCAGGAGACCGCGAGCGTGATCGCGGCTGTCCAGGAGCGCTTCGGCATCGACGTCTCGGTCCTCCGGCTGCTGCACGCCCCGGAGCACTTCCCGGGCGGCGAGGTCACCTATCTGGCCCAGACGACCGACCCGACGACCAGCCTGCCCGCCACCAGGGCTGTCGACGTCGATCTGAGCGATCACCCGTTGCGGCCGGACTACGCCAAGCCCGGCGGGCCGGACCGGAGCCTCGACTGGGCCGCCGAGCGGCTGCACGAGCTGGAGTTCGGGCCGATCGGCGCGGCGACCCAGATGCGTACCTGGAATCTGAGCGCGATCTGGCGGCTGGAGGCGGCCGCCGGGACGGTTTGGCTCAAGCAGGTCCCGGCGTTCTTCGCGCACGAGCCCGTGGTGCTGCGTTGGCTGGCCGCCGAGGGCTTCGGGCTGTCCGTGCCCATCCAGCTCGCCACCGACGGCAGTCGGATGCTGCTCGCCGAGCTGCCCGGGGTGGATCTCTACGCGGCCGGGCTCGGCGTCCGCGCGTCGATCGCCGCGACCCACCACCACATCCAGATCGAGGCGGCGGCGGAGGTCACGCGGCTCATCGGCCTCGGGGTCCCCGATCTCCGTGGCCCGCGCCTGACCGAGGTCGTCACCCGGGTCACCGACTGGTACGCCGAAAGCGATCCGGCGCTCGAAGCGCTCGTCGCGGGTCTGCCCGAGCGGTGGGCCGCGATCGACGAGTGCGGGCTGCCGGACACCCTCGTCCACGGGGATCTGCACCCCGGCAACGCTCGCGGCGACGAGGTCCACCAGGCGATCCTGGACTGGGGTGACTCGTTCGTCGGCCATCCGGGCTTCGACATCCTGCGGATGACCGAGCGGGTGACCGAGCCCGACGCGGCCGCGCTGGTCGAGGCGTGGGCGACGCGCTGGCAGCACGCCGTGCCCGGCTGCGACCCGGTGAAGGCGATCGACCTGCTGCGCCCGGTGGCCGCGCTGCGCAACGCCGCCACGTACGCCAGGTTCCTGGCCAACATCGAGCCGTCCGAGCACCCGTACCACGCGGGGGACGTGCCGTTCTGGCTGCGGCAGGCGGCTCTCGCGGCTTGACCGATCCAGCTGCTATGGTTGATCGCATGGACTCTCGCGTCCTCATTCTGTACCGATGGCGGCTGTCGACGTTCTCCAGCTGATCCGTCCGTACCACCCTTTTCTCTTTTTCCTTTCCCGCGTGGCCCCACTGCGCCCGCGTGCCTCCGAAAGGCTTCTGCCATGTCTGAGAACGTCATGCCCGAAAACGTCATGCGAGCGAACGTCATGCTCACCGGCGACCGCCCCACCGGCAAACTCCACCTCGGGCACTACGTCGGTTCCATCGCCAACCGAGTCCGCCTGCAGCACGCGTACAACAGCTTCTTCATCATCGCGGACCTGCACATGCTGACCACGAAGAACAGTCGCGCGGACATCGAGCGGTCGGCCGGCAACGCGCGGGACATGGTGCTGGACATGCTCGCGGCGGGGATCGAGCCGGAGAGCGCGACCTTCTACCTGCAGTCGGCCATTCCTGAGGTCGGTGACCTGAACACGCTGTTCCAGAACCTCGTGACGGTGCCCCGGTTGGAGCGCGTGCCGTCGCTGAAGGACATGGCGCGCGACTCCGGCAAGGACGAGATGCCCTACGGCCTGCTCGGCTACCCGGTCCTCCAGGCGGCCGACATCCTGTGCGTCAAGGCGACCGCCGTCCCGGTGGGCAAGGACAACGCGGCGCACGTCGAGGTCACCCGGGAGATCGCCCGGCGGTTCAACCACCTCTACGGCGACACGTTCCCCGTGCCGGAGTTGATCCACGCCGACGTCCCGACCCTGGTGGGCACGGACGGGCAGGCGAAGATGAGCAAGAGCATCGGCAACACGATCCTGCTCTCCGACGACGCCGCAGCGGTACGCCGCCGCGTCATGGGCATGTACACCGACCCGGATCGGGTGCGCGCCGACGTCCCGGGCAAGGTCGAGGGCAACCCGGTGTTCATCTACCACGACGCCTTCAACGACGACAAGGCGCAGGTCGAGGAGCTGAAGGAGCGTTACCGCACCGGCCGGGTGGGCGACGTGGAGGTGAAGGAGAAGCTGGCCGCCGCGCTCAACCGGTTCCTGGACCCGATGCGCGAACGCCGCGCCAAGTACGCCGCCGAACCCGGCCTGGTCGACCAGTTGATCGTCGAGGGCACCGAGCGTACGCGGGAAGTGGTGCGGCAGACCGTCTTCGACGCGCGTAAGGCGATGGGGCTGACCTCGACGTTCCAGGCGATCCGCCGCAAGGCGCAGGCGACCACGAAGTCACGGTGACCTTGCCGGTTCGGGGCGTGGCCGGTCCACGCCCCGAACCGGTGGCGCGCTGTTCCCACCGTCAGCTTCACGCGCTGTTCATGTGGCTGTGAACCGTCGGTACCCCGGGTGCCGAGTCGCTGCTGGAACGTGACGGAGGTGACTTCCTCCGTATCCCGCCGCGGCGTACTGCGGGCCTCCGCCGCCGGCGGCCTCGGGATCGCCCTGGCCGGCAGCATCCCCGCCATCGCTGGTCCGGCCGCGGCGCACGCACCCGCCGCGGGCTATGGACCTCTCGTGCCCGACCCGGCCGGCCTGCTGGCATTGCCCGCCGGATTCGCTTACACCGTCGTCGCGTACGCCGGCCAGACGCGGCTGGAGACCGGCCAGTTCACCCCGAGCGACGCCGATGGGACGGCGTTCTTCCGGGGTCATCGGGGTGCGGGCGCGCTGGTCAACAACCACGAGATCGGCGGCAGCGAACCGTTCCGCGTACCGGCGCTGGCCGGGCTCGCCTACGACCCCGGCGCGGGCGGCGGGACGACCACCGTCGACGTCGACCACGACGGCGACCGGATCGGCGAATACGTCTCCCTCGCCGGGACGCACAACAACTGCGCCGGCGGGCGTACGCCCTGGAACACCTGGCTGACATGCGAGGAGACCGAGCAGCGCAAGGGCGGGATCTTCCTGCAGGATCACGGTTACGTCTTCGAGGTCGACCCGTTCGACCGTGCGGCGAACTACGATCCGGTGCCGCTGAAGTTCCTCGGCCGCTACTCGCACGAGGCGGTCGCGGTGAACCCGCGCAACAATGAGATCTACCTGACCGAGGACGCCTCCGGCCCGCTCGGGCTCTACTTCCGCTGGACGCCGCCGCGCGGATTCCAGGGCCGCAAGGGCGCGCTGCGCGAGCTGGCCCTCAGCGAGGGCGGTGCGACCGCGGGTCGGCTCCAGGCGATGCGGGCCCGCCACGGCAAGACGCACATCACCGATCTCTCCGCCGCGACCAGACCCGGTACGCGATACCAGGTGGACTGGGTGGACGTGCCGGATCGCGACGCCCGCACGACCTCGGTACGCCGGCAGTTCGCCGACGACGAGGTGACCCGCAGCCGCAAGCTGGAAGGCGCGTGGTGGGGCGACGGCGGCGCGTACTTCGTCGCGAGCTACGCCCGGGCCGCCGACGGCAGCGTCAACGAGCACGACGGCCAGGTCTGGTTCTACGACCCCGAGAACGAGACGATCACGCTGAAGACGATCTTCGGCGTGAACCCCGATCCCAGTGCCGAGGGGAACTTCGACGGGCCGGACAACATCACGGTCTCCCCCTACGGCGGGGTCATCCTCGCCGAGGACGGCGAAGGGCTGTCGCACCTGGTCGGGGTGGACGAGCACGGCGCCGCCTTCGCGCTAGCCCGCAACGAGCTGAACGACAGCGAGTTCACCGGGCCGACGTTCAGCCCGGACGGCCGGATCCTGTTCGCCAACATCCAGTCGCCCGGGATCGTCTTCGCCATCACCGGCCCGTGGGGGCGCGTCCGCTAAACCGGCTGCTGCTCCACGCCGGCGTCGTCGGCGAGGTCGCCGAGGTCGGCGAAGGCCAGTTTGACCGGCGGACCGGGCTTCGCCGGCTGCCAACCGCGGGCCAGGGCTTCGCGGATGCTCGCGGCCACCATCGCCGGGCGTACCGCTCCGGTGGGCTGGCCGAGCCAGTTACCGGGGTGCACCCACGGCATCGACACGACGAGGAGACCGCCCGGTCCGGCGGCCGGCTCCGCCACGAAGATCAGCGGTGTCCAGCCGTTGCCTTGGCAGTAGGTGGGCCGGCGGCGAACCTTCCAGCGGAACTGGACGCCGTCGACGACGATGCGCCGGGAACCCTTGCGAGCCAACGTCATTGCGCCTCCTACCAGCAGGGCCCGGTGCCGATCAGCACCGTACGTGGACTTCCTGCCGACGCGACGGATTTCCGCGGCCTACAGGGCGGCTTGGCAGTCGTGGCGCGGCTCGACCCGGGTGGCCAGACCTCGCAATCCGTTGGCGGCGGCCCGTCGGAGCCCGCCGAACCGAGGCTGCCGGGGGGTACGGGTCCGTTGTGGATGTTCGGGGACGACGGGCGCGTCGGGCCGCGCCGAGGCGAGGTGTTCTTCGGTCTGCTGACGGGCGAGAATGAACGCAGCGGGGAACTGCATCATGACCTCCTGGAAGAGACCGGGCCGGTCGAGGCCCGGACGATCAGTTCGGTGGGCAGCACGACCTGCCCGGTGGGCGGCGCGGACTCGGGGTCGAGCAACAGCTCCCCCGCGATCCGGCCGCGGTCCGCGGCGGGCTGGCGTACGGTCGTCAGCCCGGCGGTGGCGGCCTCGGGGATGTCGTCGAACCCGATCACCGAGATGTCCCGGCCCGGCGCCAGCCCGCGCTGGGTCAGGGCGTCGAGCACCCCGAGCGCCAGCAGGTCGGTCAGCGCCACGATCGCCGTCGGCCGCTCTTCGCGATCCAACGTGTACGCAGCCGCAGCAGCCCCGTCCGCACGGGCGTTTCCGGCCGCGTTGATCGTGATGATCTCGCCGAACGGGACCCCGGCCTGGCCGAGCGCTTCGGCGTAGCCGCGCAGGCGTTCGCGGCTGACGTAGTAGGGCACCGCATCTGGATCGGTCAAGGAAACCGGATGATTCTCCCGTTCGGGGATCAACCAGTCGCTGACCACGGCGATCCGGCGGTGGCCGAGGCGGACCAGGTGCTCGCCGGCCGCCCGGGTCGCGGCGGCCTCGTCGATGCCGACGAACAGCCGGCCCTCGTTCCGGTGCTCGCCGGTGACGATGGGCAGGCCCCGCGCCTCCGCCGCCGCCCAGGCGGCATGCCAGTCGGGGATGCAGTAGGAGCAGAAGCCGTCCACGACCGCGCTCTGCACCATCGACGCCGCGGTCTCCTCATTGCTCGCCGACAACGGGAGCAGCAGCAGCCCGGTGTCATGGCGTTGGGCCGCAGCGGCCAATCCGGCCAGGAACTGCACGGCGAACGGGTCGGTGAAGGCGAACCGCAGGTCGTCGGTGAACAGCACGCCGATCGCGCCCACCGTCCCGGTACGCAACGAGCGTGCGCCCGGGTGCGGGCCGGTGTACCCGAGGCGACGGGCGGTCGCCAGGATCTTGTCGCGCAGATGCGGGGACAGCTGATCCGGGCGGCTGTACGCGTTCGACACCGTGCTGCGGGAGACCCCCAGCTCGTCGGCGATCGTCTGCAACGTCGGCTTCACCTTCACGGCTGCCCTTCTACGGTGACTTCTGTATCGATCCAGTGGTTCTGAATCGATACAGTACGCTCACCGCCGGAGCTTGGCAACCACCCAGGTCAATGCGGCCGAGGCCGCCACGGCGCAGAGCACACCGATCCCGTCGTTGCTCAGATCGCCGACGGTCAAGGCGGCGATCTCGGCGACCGGTGGCACCAGGGCCACCAGCGCGAACGCCCCGGCCGAGGCGGCGAGCAGCCCGATCTTCCAGCCGTTCAAGGGGCGGGCGACGAGCAGCAGCACCCACCAGGCGACCAGGAACAGCGTCAGCGTCGCCGTCGACCGGTCGGCCTCCAGCGACGTCCCGCCGACTGCCCGGGCGAGGGCGTACGCCACGAAGGTGGCCGTCGCGCAGGCGATCCCGGCCGGAATGGCGAACCGCAGTACGCGCGGCACGAAGCCGGGCCGGGCGCGTTCGCTCGACGGCGCCAGGGCCAGGAAGAAGCCGGGGATGCCGATGGTCAGCGACGCCACGAGGGTGACGTGCCGGGGCAGGAACGGAAAGGGCAGCTGAGCCACCCCGACCGCCAGCGCCAGCAGGATCGAGTACGCCGTCTTGGTGAGGAACAGGTTGGCGACGCGCTCGATGTTGGCCAGCACCCGACGGCCCTCCCCGAGGACCGACGGCAGCACCGAGAAGTCGTCGTCGAGCAGCACCACCTTGGCGACCGCCCGGGTGGCGCCGCTGCCGGAGCCCATCCCGATGCCGAGGTCGGCCTCCTTCAGCGCGAGCGCGTCGTTGACCCCGTCACCGGTCATCGCGACCACGTGACCCCGGCCCCGCAGCGCTTCGACGAACTCCCGCTTCTGCTGCGGCGTGACCCGGCCGAAGACCGCGTGCTGCTCGACGGCGGCCACGAGGTCGTCCCCGCCGGTCGGCAGCGTCCGGGCGTCGCACGGATCCCCCGACCCCGGTACGCCCACCTGCCCGGCGATGGCCCCGACCGCCGCCGCATTGTCCCCGGAGATGACCTTCACGGTGACGTCCTGCTCGGCGAAGTACTTCAGGGTCGCCGGGGCGGCCGCCCGCAGTTTCTGCTCCAGCACGATCAGCGCCGCCGGCGTACGCCCGTCCGAAGAGGACAGCGACGGCGCGGTGGTCAGCACGAGCACCCGCAACCCTTGCGCGGCCAGCTCGCCCGCTCGCTTCGCAGTCGAGGAACCGGCCGGGAGCAGCACCTCCGGCGCACCGAGCAACCAGGCGCCCTGACCGTCGAAGTCCGCCCCCGAATATTTTCGCGCCGACGAGAAGACCTGCTTTTCGCGTACCCGCCAGGACGGAGCTTGACCCACCGCGTCGCCGACGGCCTGCAGTGTGGCGTTGGGCCGATCGTCGGACTGGACCAGCGCGGACAGGACGGTACGCAGCCGGCCCTCGTCCTGGCCGTCGATCGGCTCGATGGTGCGCAGGCGCATGCCGGGCTCGGTGAGCGTGCCGGTCTTGTCGAGGCAGAGGGTGTCGACGCGCGCGAGCACCTCGACGGCGGGCAGTTCCTGGACCAGGCAGCGGCGGCGGCCCAGCCGGATCACGCCGACCGCGAACGCGACGCTGGTCATCAGCACGAGGCCCTCGGGAATCATCGGCACGACCCCGGCGACCGAGCCGATGACGGCCTCGGAGACGCTCGACCCCCGGGTGAACTGCGCGATCACCAGCAGCGCGCCCACCGGGATGATCACCCAGGTCAGCAGGCGCAGGAACCGGTTGATGCCCTGATACAGCTCCGACTGAGCCAGGCTGAACCGGCCCGCATCGGCCGCGATCTTCGCGGCGTACGCGTCGTCGCCGACCTTCGTCGCCCGGAACGCGCCGGCCCCGGCGACCGCGAAGCTGCCGGACAGGACGCGATCGCCGGTCGCCTTGTCCACGGGGTCCGACTCGCCGGTGAGCAGCGATTCGTCGATCTCCAGATGGTCGCTCTCGACCACCTCGCCGTCGACCGGGGCCTTCTCCCCCGTCGCCAGGAGCACGACGTCGTCCAGCACGACCTGCTCCGGCGGGACCTCGGCCTCCTTGCCGTCCCGGCGCACGCGCACCGGCGCCCGGCCGACGAGGGCCAGCTGGTCGAGGGTGCGCTTGGCCCGTAGCTCCTGGATCACGCCGACCGCGCTGTTGACCACGATGATGAGGCCGAACAGCGCGTCGATCGGCGACCCGAACACCAGCACCAACGCGCACAACGCACCGATCAACGCGTTGAACCGGGTCAGGACGTTCGCCCGGACGATCTGCCCGACCGTGCGGCTGCCGCGTCCCGCGACCCGGTTCACCCGGCCGTCAGCGGCCCGCTCGGCCACCTCCCGCCCCGTCAGCCCTGTCAGCCCACCCTGCTCACCCTGCCCACCCACACCCCCCATCCTGCGGCATCCCCGTCGTTTTCCGCGATCATGAACTAACGGGCGTGATCAACCGGTGTGTCGTGTCCGCCGCACCCTGATCAACTCCGGTGGACCATGATCAACGGTAGATCGGGTCCCCCTGCGGCTCAGCGCTCGTCCGGTAGACCGGCTCCTCCCCGGGCTCACGGAAGATGGGCGTGGCGGCGTCGGGCGTATCCCCGTCTGGCGGGGCCAGCGCGGCGACGGGCACCTCGTCGTCCACCGCTTCCGCGGTGTTCTCGTCTTCTTCGATCGGCTCGATGGCATCGCGGCTCATGGCATACATCCCTTCTGCCGTCCTTCACCTCAATCTTGCACAGGTCCGGCCGCCTCGCGACCGACGTTGACCATGCCCGGCCGGGGTGCTTGACCTCAACCATGGTTGAGAAGGCAGGCTGGGGAACCATGAGAGCAGTCGTCTTCGACCAGTTCGGCCCGCCTGATGTGCTTCGTCTCGCGGAGTTGCCCGATCCGTCGGCCGGACCCGGCCAGCTACGCGTACGCGTGCAGGCCGCCGGGGTGCAGCCGTTCGACGTCGGCGTGCGTACCGGGACGATGCCCTGGGTGCAGGCCGCCTTCCCGCAGCAGATCGGCCAGGAGTACGCCGGCATCGTCGACCAGGTTGGCGAAGGGGTCACCGGCTGGGCCGAGGGAGACGAAGTCCTCGGGTCGACCATGCTCAACGCCGTCGCCGAGTACGTCGTCGTCCCGGCGGAGAACGCCGTCCGCAAGCCCGCCGAGCTGGACTTCCCCAGCGCCGCCGCACTGGTCGCCGCGTCGCAGACCGCCTCCGGGGCGCTGCTGGAACTCAAGGTCGCCGCGGGCGAGACCCTGCTCGTGCACGCCGCCGCCGGATCGGTCGGCACCATCGCCGTCCAGCTAGCCCGGCTGGCCGGGGCGACCGTGGTCGGCACCGCCGGCCCGGCCAACCACGACTATCTGCGTACGCTCGGCGCACTGCCCGTCGCGTACGGGGACGGGTTGGTGGAGCGAGTCCGGGCGGTCGCGCCGCAGGGCGTCGACGTGGCGCTCGACGCCGCCGGGCGAGGGGCGATCGCCGCCTCCGTCGAACTCGTCGCCGACCGGGACCGGATCGGCACCATCGTGGACGACGCGGCCGCGGCCGAATACGGCACCCGGGTCGTCCGGGCCGGTCGCTCCCCACAACGGCTGGCCGAGGTGGTCGCCCTCGCCGCTGCGGGCAAGATCGTGCTGCCCGTCCGCGCGTACTCAGTGGACGATGTGGTCGCCGCCCACGAAGCGGTGGAGTCCGGCCACGGCCGAGGCAAGGTCGTGGTCACCCTCTAGAACCTGCCCCCGCGGGCCGCTCTTCATGCAGATCACGGTTACGCATGCCTCCGTCGCCGTAGATGGCATGCGTAACCGTGATCTGCATGAGGCCGACGGCGCGAGCCGACCAACGAGCCGACCAAGCAGGTCACACTCGCGGCAGGCCGATCGGGTTGATCGCCGGAATCGACCGCGCCGCCGCCCGGGCGAGCGGGGTGAGCAGTTCGACGAGCCGGCCGGTCGAGCCGAGCGCGCGCCAGGGCCGCATCGCAGCGTCGTCGGTGATCGCCTCGATCCGCCGGTACGCCTCAACCGCAGTGGTCGTAGCGGTCCCCGCCGACGTCAGCCAGCCCCGCTGATGCAGGCGGCCGATGGCGGACGCCCATTCCTCGTCGGTCCAGCCTCGGGCTGGTTGCAGCGTCTCGCGGGACAGGTCGAGCCCGGAACGCCAGGCGAGCGCCTCGCAGCCGTCGAGACCGGCCGTCACCAGGGCGGCCACGTGCCCGTCGCCCCGGTGCTCGCGCAGCACCGTCGCGGCCTGCCAGAGCCGGGCGTACGGGTCGTCCGGCATCGGCAGGGCGAGGTTGGCCGCGCCGAGAACGCGTCCAGCAGTGTCGGCTGCGAGCGCGGTCTGGCTGAGCAGCTCGGCCGCCTCGGCGATGCGCTCGGTGCCGACACCGGCCAGCAGACCCTTCAGTGCCGCGACCGCGCCGGCCTGCCGTGCCTGCAGGGCGGCGGCCGGAGTGGCCCGGCTCCAAACGTCGGGCAGAGCGCGGGCCACCGTCGCCGGGGCGAACCCGAAGAACGCCGCCACCACGGGGGCGGGGCCGACCGGGCCGAGCACGGCGGCCCGCCCGGCGAAGTAGCCCCGCCAGAATCCGCGCAGGCCGGCCGCCTCGAAGTGCTCGCGCGCCTCGGGCGCGAAGTAGGTCACCGCGTGGAGCGGTTCGAACAGTGTCCACATGCGACGCGCGAGATGCATGGCGCCGGCCCTAGTCGGCGTCCAGGGCGTGCTTGCGCCGCAGGTACTTCTCCCGGAACTCCAGCGGCACGAAGACCAGAGTGATCACGACGTCGGCGACGATCGCCCACAGGATGACCGTCCACGGGTCGAGGTGCGGCAGGCCGGCGCTCTCGGCCCAGCTCGTCTTGAGTCCGAGCGGCGGGAAGCCCTCCCAGAACAGGAACCACAGCAGCGGGCCGAGACCGACGGCGAGCCCGTATGCCGTGTAGTGCCCGGCGTGCGAGAACCCGATGCCGAGCAGGACCGCCAGGATCAGGAAGACCACGACGGCGACGCGCTGGCCGCTCTGCGACGGGAAGCCGTCGGTGATCACCTCGCCGAGCGACTTGCCGCTGTTGAGCACCTGCCGCCAGAAGACGGCCAGAAGCACGATCGCCCCGACGATGACGACGGCGAAGAGCAACCCCCGGAATATCTTCGCGCCGCCGCTGGTCTCTGTTTCGGACATGCCTTTGTTCTCCTCCCCTTGGGGGCCGGCACGAGGGTCCCGGCCCCGAACGCCGACACGCTACTGGAAAGAGTCCACTCAGGCAGCGCGTCGCTGAGTGCCGCCGCGGCGGGCCGCCGATGCGCCCACAGATCGTCTCATCGAAGTAGATGCGTTGCGACGCCCGGCCGAACCGAAGTCGGCGACCGAAGGGGTGACGTCGGCGTCGCACCCGGACGAGACCACATGCAGCTCATACGCGGTGTCATCGAGTTCGGCCGCGCACTCATGCCGTGTCGCCGCGAGGTCCTCGACCTCGCCCACACCGGCCGCCGTGCGGACCGCGTACGCCGCGAGCCGCTGGGCGCTGTCGTTGATCCGATCCTGCCGGGCGCGGATCGCGGTGGCCTGGGCCGCCAGCGCCGCCCGCTCCCGGCGGCGTCCTTCCAGCCGCAGGTGCTCCGCCCGGCGACGCGCCTCGGCGGCGATGCCCCGGGCCCCGGAGACCAGGGCGGCGTCGGGGTTGATCGGCCGCGCCGCTACCTCCGCCCAGGCCGCGTGCGCGGCCCGCTGCCGCTCGTGCATCCGCTCGCGACGGCTGGCCGCCTGCTGTGAGATGGACGCCAACAGCTGCCCGTCGGCGTCGCACCACGCGGCCAGCAGGTTGAGGACCCGCTGCTCGACGCGAGCGGGCAGGTCGCCCGCGAGCGGCACGCCCCGCGCCGAACTGCCGTCCGGGTCGTGGTCGAGGGCGTGGACGACGTCCAGCGGAGTCCACCCGGCCTCGAAGAACCGGCTGAGGCGGCGGCGCAGCTCGGGCGGCTGCAACTCACGCAGGCTCACCAACTCGTAGAGCAGCCAGCGGACGGCCTGCTCCTGCGCGGCCCGCCCGACCGGCACCCGCGCGGGATCGATCGAGGAGTGGCCGAACGCCCAGTAGGGGTGGCACTCGGGACAGCGGCGTTCACTGTCGCCCAGGTCGAACCTGCGCGTCTGCTGATCGCATCGGCCGCACCAAGGCGGCATCTCCATCGCCATGACCGGAACTCCCTGCTGTCTGTGGCAGCGGTTAGGGGTGAAGCACCTGTCATGGCCGACGATAACGGTGAGGTACGACAAAAACTCCGAGCGTTACCCGAACACGCGTCCCAACTGGACGTTCCGGCTGGTCAGAGGTTCGCGAGCAGATCCGCCAAATCCGTCGGGCGGCTGTACATCGGCCAGTGGTCCCCCATCAGCTCGACCACATCGGCCCCCTGAAGCCGGGCGAAAAACGGATGGCCCGCCGCGATCATCCCGCGTACCTGATCGGCCGGGAAGGAGCAGGTGACCAAGGTCTGCGGGAGCGTCGCGTACTCCGGCGTGTAGTGGACGCCTTGTGTCACCGAGGCGAACGGGTGCGGCCGACCTTCGGCGCGCACCGCCTCCGGCACTCCGGCGGGCACCGGCACCAGGCCGTCGACCACCGCGGCCCGGGTCTGCTCCTGCTCCTCCGGCGCGGTGGTGTCGAACTGCGACACTCCGTCCGGCAGCGGCCCACTGTCCACATAGACCACGCGGCCGATCCGGTCCGCGGCCTGCCCGGCCGCCGTCGACACCACCATGCCGCCGTAGCTGTGGCCGACCAGCACCACGTCCCGCAGATCGTTCTTCTCCAGGACCGCGATCACCTCGGCAACGTGCGCGTCCAGATCCGTGCCCGGCTCCAGGCTCAGATCCAACGGGTACGCCGAATGCCCGAGCGCGGTCAGCCGGCTCACCACGTCCCGCCAGGCCGAAGCGCCGAGCCACATGCCGGGGACCAGTACGAATGTCGTCATGTCTGCCACGCTAACCCCCATTGCGGACAGCTCCTGTCCCCATTAGTCGATGATCATTGCGTCAGCCATGCTGTTTGACCGGACATCTCGCCGCGCGAACCGACATGGCTGGCGCGGTGATCACGAGAGGAGGGTCCGTTCGAGGTCGCTGTGGCGACGGCCGCGCGGCGCGATCCGCAGGTCGCCGAGCCAGCCCTGCAACCGGCCGACCGCCTGCTCGATCTCGGCGATCTTGTCCGCGCCCACGTCCTCGAGGAGCCGGAACACGATCTCGCCGTCCGCCCGCTGCGCCCAGCCGCCGACGATGCGCCCGTCGCTCCACACCGTCGGGCTGACGTTGCCCGTCCGGTCGAACACCGCCCCGGAGTGCTCGCCGAGGTACCACTCCCGGGCGGACCAGCCCATCGGCGTCGGGTCGAGCGCGGGCAGCAGCGCAACCCACGGCTCCGGATCCGCGACCGGATCGACGTCCTCCGGCAGCACGAAACCGACCTCGCCGTCGAGGTCCACTTCGACCGCGCCGATCGCGGCCAGCGTCTTGCGGGCCTGGGTGAGCGTCCAACCGGCCCACCATTTGAGGTCGGCCGCAGGCGCCGGGCCGAACGCGGCCAGCCAGGTCCTGGCCAGCTCGGCGCGGGCTTGCTCCTCGGCCACCTCCGGTACGCCGCCCGGCAGCCATTGCTGCATGGGCGACCAGGTCCACTGCGTGTTCGTCCAGGTGCCCCCGGCGGGACGGCCCCGGACGATCCGGCCCTCGACGGCGAGCAGGAACAGGATCCACGCAGTGATCGTCTGCTTGGCCTCATACGGCTTGCCGGGCGCGACGGTGATCTGCGTACGCAGTCTCGGCTCGTCGACGGACAGCTGCGCCGCCGTCGCCTCGCCGCGCGCGGCCAGCGCCGTCTCCGCGGCCCGTTCGAGCTCCGCCAGCCAAGCGGCGTCCCCCGCGCCCGCCTCGGTGATCAGCTTGACGTAGGTCTTCCGCGACTGCGCCGCCACCGCCAGCGCACAGGCCCGCTGGATCGCCGGGACGAGGTCGACCGGGGCGACGAACAACGTACGCCGCATGCCGTGCAGGCGCAGAAGCGTGCGATCGGCGTACAACGCCTTGTCGAGGGCTTCCACGGTCGCGCCGGGATATCGGGCGAAGACCGACAGATACACCGTCGCCGGATCGGTGGCGTGCAGTACGCCCACCGCCCGCACCGCCTCGTCGATCGACGCCGCCGGGGTGCTGAGCCGATGCCGCCGAGCCAGTCTCGCCCGCCGCTCGGCCACGGTGATCTTCCGCATGCCCCCGTTGATACCAGACCCCACCGACACCGCTCCGTCATCCGCCGTCGATCATGCCGCCGAGGCGTTGATCATGGGGTTTCAGCCGCGACACACCGGTTGATCACGACCGTTAGTTCATGATCGCGCGGAAAATGGCGGGAGCGCGGCGGGGAGGGGGCGGAAGGGGGTATGCAGGAGGAATGGCGAAGGAAGAGAAGTCCGCCGCGCTCGACCGGCTCCTCGACCGTGCGTTCCGCGACGGCGGTGAGAAGAACACGACCGAGCTGCGGGCGGAGGCGGAGCGGCAGCACGCCCCATCCGGCCTGCTGGCCCGGCTCGACCTCGTGCCGGAAGGCCGGTACACCCGGGAGGGCCTGCTCATGGCACTGCCGGAGGAGGACGCCGACCTGTGGCGCGATCCCGAGTCGTTGCCGTTGTCCGAGCTGGACCGGGCGCTCGCGACCTACTCCTCGGACGGTCAGGCCGACGATGTGACCGGGGAGGACGCCGGGGCCGAGGAGGAGTTCGGCGAGACGCCCTGGGCGCTGCAGGATCACGAGAAGGGCGATCCCGACCCCACCTCGGTGGAGGGCCGCCGGTTGCGTCCGTCGCCGGAGGGCCGCACCGGTCCAGGCTGATCGGGCGCATACCCTCGGACGCATGCGCACAGCGTTCGAGCAGGCGTGGACGGCGCTCGGCGGCGGGCCGGCGCCCGCGTACCGCGTAGCGGATCAGCCGGTGCTGGCGGCCGCGCTCCCAGTCGCCGACCTCGCGTTGGCGACCGTGACCGCGTGCGCCTGCGCGGCGGCCGAGTTGGCGCAAGCCCGTGGCGCGAAGACACCCGAGGTGGAGATCGACGCCGCACGCGTCGCGACCGCGTTCACCAGCGACCGGCACCTGCGCCGCGCCGGGCACGGCTTCGAGGCGTTCGCGCCGGACTCGGCGTTCTTCCGCGCCGCCGACGGCTGGGTGCGTACCCACGCGAACTATCCGCATCACCGCGAACGGCTCCACCGGATCCTCGGCCCCGACGTCCGCGCGGCCATCGCCGAACGGTCCGCTCAGGAGGTGGAGACGCAGGTGCTCGCCGCGGGCGGGCTCGCGTTCGCCGTGCGTACGGCCCAGGAATGGGCAGCCTCCGCGCCAGGCCAGGCCGTCGCCCGGTTGCCGCTGATCGTCCATTCCGATCCAGCTCCAGCGATACGCCGAAAGCAGCGACCGGTGCTCACCGGTGATCGCCCGGCGGCCGGATACAAGGTGCTGGATTTGACGAGGGTGATCGCCGGCCCGGTCGCCACCCGTACGCTCGCCTTCCTGGGCGCCGACGTGCTCCGGATCGATCCGCCGCAGTTGCCGGAGCTGGAAGGCCAGTGGCTCGACACCGGGCTCGGCAAACGGTCCACGCAACTCGACCTGGCCCGCCCCACCGATCACGCCGCCTTCGCGGAGTTGCTGGCCGACGCCGACGTGGTGGTGACCGGCTACCGGCCGGGTGCGCTGGACCGGTTCGGCCTGTCCCCCGCCGCCCTGCTCGATCGGCGGCCGGGCCTCGTGGTCGCGAGGCTCTCGGCCTGGGGCGGCGACGGGCCCTGGTCCGGCCGGCGCGGCTTCGACAGCCTGGTCCAGGCGGCCACCGGCATCGCGCTCATCGAGGGCACCACCGAGGGCACTGTGGACAGACCGGGGGTGCTGCCGGCGCAGGCGCTCGACCACGGCACCGGCTACCTGCTCGCCGCTGCCGTGTTGCGCGCGTTGGCCGCCCAGCTCAGCACGGACTCCGGTCACATCGCCGAGTTGTGCCTTGCGCGTACCAGTAGATGGCTCTTGGACCTGCCCCCGCGCGAACAGCTGGCGGGCCGCGAGCCGGAACCGACGCTGACCACGGTGGGTGACTTGACCGTGGCCCAGCCTGCCTTCGGTTCCGGCTCGTGGCCCGGGAGGCCCTAGTCGGGAGATCTAGCCCTGGTACTGGGCGACGATCTTGGTGAAGTCGTAGGGCTGTTGCGAGATGCCGCTGCACGCGTCGGCGTCGGTCCCGCCGCCGCAGGCGCGGTCGCGGTTGATCGACCAGTACGCGAACCGGCCCAGGTGCTTGCTCTTGGCGTAGGCGAGCATCTGCTGGAAGTCGGCGACGGTGACGGTCTCGCCGGCCTCGTCGGTCTTGCCGTTCATCGACGAGAACCCGACGTGCGAGTACGCGACCGCGTCCGAATACCCGTACGCGTTCTTGACGGCGTTCTTGAGCCCGTCGGTGGCGGCGATGGTCGCGTCGCCCATGTCGCCGGAGAAGCCGCCGTAGTCGAAGGGCATGATCGCCCACACGTCGTTGGCGAGCCCGGAGTTCGCGCCCCGCGCGATCATGTCGAGGCCGGTGCTGTCCGGGCCGGTCGGCGTGGTGCCGAAGGTGATGATCGTCTTGACGCCCGGGTTGTTCGTCTTGACGATCTTCAGCGCGTCGATCACCCGCTGCCGGACCGTCGCGCTCGACCACTCCGTGGCCTCGATGTCGATGTCGATCGCCTTCAGCGCGTACGCGTTGATCACCTTCTGGTACGCCCCGGCGAGCGCCGACGCGCTGGTGCATTTCTCCCCGAGCTTGTCGCCGGACCAGCCGCCGATGGAGACCATGACGTCGCCGCCGTTGGCCCGGATGCGGTTGATCTGGGTCTGGTCGTTGCCGCCGGTCAGCGGCCGGCTGCCGTCCCAGGCAGGGTTGCAGGTGCCGTCGGACAGGATGAAGGCGAGGGTGAACCACTTGATCCCGGTGGTGTTCATGACGGTGACCGGATCCTGCGGGCTGCCCCAGCCGAGGTACTCGTAGGGCGCGGCGGCCATCGGGTTCGCCGGCGGCGTCGTTCCTCCACTAGAGACGGTGATCTTGTCGAGGTTCGGTCCGCCGTTTGCCGTCGTCGCGGTGGCGCGTACGACGTTGGCTCCGGCGGTCAAGGTCACCGTCTGCGGCACGTCGGCCCAGGTGTCCCAGTTCGTCGTGGACGCGAAGGCCAGCGAGCCGTTGACGGTCGAGCCGTTCACGGCCACCGACAGCGGCCGGCCGGCCGTGGTGCCGTTGGACGCCCGGAAGGTCAGCGTGTAGGTCCCGGCGCTCGCCACGCTCACCGAGCACTCCACATAAGAACCGGTCGCGTTGTCGTAGTTCACGAACCCGGCACCGGTGTATCCGGCGTGGTTGGCCTCGACGACGCCCTGCGCGATCGTGCAGTCCTCGGCCTGGTAGACGGTCGCGATGGGGGTCGGCGTGACCTCGACGTCGAGGTAGTCGACGTTGGCGTCGCCGTTGGCGGTCGTCGCCGCCAGCTGGATCGTGTTCGACCCGGCGACGACGGGGACGGTCACGGTCTTGGTGACCCATGTCGTCCACGCGCCGGTGCCGGGGAAGGAGACGGCGGACGCCGCTGTCGCGCCGTTGACGACGACGTTCGCCGGACGGTCGGTGGTCGTGCCGTTGGCGTACCGGAGGCCGAGGGTCGCGGTGCCGGCCGCGGTGGCGGTCACCGTCCAGGTCACCGAGCCGCCGACGGCGTTGGCGGTGTTGCAGAACCCGGTCCCGGAGTAACCGGCCCAGTTGGAGTCGATCGTGCCGTCGCAGACGCCGTTCTCCGCCTCGTACCGGGTCGGGGCGGCCGACGCGCCCGGCGCCCAGATCGCGGTGGCCAGCAGCGCGGAGGTGAGGACGGCCGCCCGCACGAGGGCGTGTCTCTTCATGCGCTTCCCTTCTGGTTTCTGTTAGGTAATCTGACTAACCGTCGCATCACGATAGAGCAGTTCCGTTTTCTTCGAAAGACCGGAATAGAGCGATGGATCGTTGACGTGCGCTTAACACCGTGGATATCTTCACGTGAACCACGGACGCCTGAGCAACATCCGTCCACATACGTGAACCGAATCCCGCGCCCCGAACACTTCCCCCTCAAGGAGTGACCGTGAAGAGACTCCGGTACGCCGTCGCGCTCCTCGCCGTGATGGCCACCGCGCTGTCGGCCACCGCGTGCGGCGGCGACGACGGCGCCCAGCAGAACGCCAAGGGAGAGCTGGAGATCTGGATCCGGCAGGCGGCCGGTTCCGACTCGGCCAAGACCGCCGAGCGCCTGGCGCAGGCGTTCACGCAGGCAAGCGGCGTCCCCACCAAGGTGGTGGCGATCTTCGACGACTTCGAGACCAAGCTTCAGCAGCAGGGCGCCCAGCACAAGCTGCCCGACATCGTCATCAACGACACCGCACAACTGGGCAACATGCAGTCGCAGGGCTGGCTGCGCCAGGTCGACAAGTCCACTTTCGCCGGCGCAGACAAGATCTCCGAGCGAGCCTGGAAGGCGGCGACCGCCACCGACGGCAAGTACTACGGCGTACCGTTCTCGGCGCAGGCGTTCCTGCTCCTGGTCCGGGCGGACTGGCGCAAGAAGCTGAACCTGCCGGAGCCGAAGACCTGGGCCGACCTGGCCGCCCTCGGCGCGGCGTTCACGAAGAACGACCCGGACGGCAACGGCAAGGCCGACACCGCCGGGTTCGACATCCCCGGCACCACGCAGCGCGGCTACATGTCCTGGTACGCCTCCTCGTACATCTGGGGCAACGGCGGCGACTTCGTGGCGCCGGCCGGAACCGGCAAGTGGAAGCCGGCCGTCGGCGACGCGAAGTCCGTCGAGGCCGTGAAGTGGCTGCAGGACCGGTTCTGCGTGGACAAGTCGGTGAACCCGGGCGCGGTGAACGTCAACACCACCACCGCGCACGAGGTCTTCGAGAAGAATCAGGCGGGCATCTACCTGGTCGGCCCGTACGTGCTGGCCCGGTTCGTGAAGAGCCTCGGCAGCGACAAGGTCGAGGCGATCGCGCTGCCGGCCGGCCCGTCCGGCGGTCCCGGCGCGCTGGCCGAGGGCGAGAACGTCTATCTGATGGCCGGTTCGGACAACGAGGCCGGGCAGAAGAAGTTCGCCGAGTACGCGACCTCGGTCGACGGGCAGAAGATCGGCATGAACGCCGACGACCCCGGCGCGATCGTCCGGCTGTCCGTCAACACCGGGGTCGACATGGCCTCGGTCCGCAAGGACCCCCGGTGGCTCGCCTTCCAGAAGGTCTACGACGAGGCCGGGGTGTACAGCCCGCCGGTGCCCAACTGGGCTCCGTTCCGGCAGACCGCGGCCGACGCCATCAACGCCGTGATGGCCGACTGCGGCGCCGACGTGCAGGCGGCCATGAACAAGCTGGCCGGCCAGCTCGGTGACCTGCTCTCGAAGCAGAACGCACTCGCCTGATGGTTCTTCGCACCGCGGAGTCCCGCCGCGCCATCGGGACCACCGAGGACCGCCGCACGATCCTGGGGCGCCGCCGGCCGCGGCGGCGCTCCCCCGTCGTGCCCTGGCTGTTCCTGGCTCCGGCCCTGATCCTGCTGTTCTACTTCAAGTACCTGCCGATGGCCGACGGGCTGCGGATGAGCTTCTACGAGATCCGCGGCTATCTCGGCGACCAGTGGGTGGGCGGTCAGAACTATCAGGAGATCGTCACCGACGACCAGTTCACCGCCGCGCTCTGGCACAGCGTGGTGCTCGCCGTCGGCACGACCGCAGGCTCGATGTTCTTCGGACTGATCCTCGCGCTGCTGCTGGAGGGCAGTTCCCGGGTCCTGTGGTTCGTCCGCACCGCCGCCTTCCTGCCGGTCGTCACCACCATCGCGGTGGTGGCCGAGGTGTGGCGGATCCTCTACCACCCGGCCGCGAACGGCCCGCTCAACACGATCCTCGGCTGGTTCGCGATCTCGCCCCAGCCGTTCCTCGCCGACGAGCACAGCTCGCTGCTGTCCATCATGGCGGTGGGCGTCTGGCGGGGCGCACCCTACGACATGATGATCTTCCTGGCCGGGCTGGCCGGGGTGGACCGATCGCTCTACGAGTCGTCCGCAGTGGACGGCGCGGGCACCTGGCGGCGGTTCCGCCACGTCACCGTGCCCGCGCT
The DNA here is from genome assembly GCF_024172085.1 of Hamadaea flava. Taxonomy (NCBI): domain Bacteria; kingdom Bacillati; phylum Actinomycetota; class Actinomycetes; order Micromonosporales; family Micromonosporaceae; genus Hamadaea; species Hamadaea flava. The sequence continues at coordinate 1,118,479 of NZ_JAMZDZ010000001.1, forward strand.
GCGCCCGGTCTTCGTCATCCTGATCACGCTCGCCGCGATCCGGGGCATCCGCGTGTTCACCGAGGTCTTCCTGCTCACCAACGGCGCGCCGAACGGCTCGACCGAGGTGCTCATGACCCTCATCTACAAGCTCGGCCTGCAACAGGGCGAACTCGGCATCGCGGCGGCCGGGTCGATCGTGCTGTTCGCCGCGACCGTCATCCTCACAGTCGCGGTTCGCGCGCTGCGCCGCCGGGAGGTCTGAAATGAGCGCCGAACGCTTCGACACCGTCCTCGGGCTCGCGCATCGCCGCGGGCTCGGCGCCCGGATCGGCGTCTTCGTCTTGTACGCACTGATGGTGGTGGTCTTCGCCGGACCGCTGGTGGCCCTGATGATCGGCGCCTTCTCCAAGGTCGTCGACCCGACCGGGTTCTCCCTCGTCCCCGACGGCGGCTTCACCGTCCGCAACTTCGTGGCGGCCGCCGACCGCGACGTCTACCACTACTTGATCAACTCGTTCGTCGTGGTGGGCTTCGGGCTGCTGCTGCAGATGCTGGTCAGCGTCTTCGCCGCGTACGCCCTGGCCCGGCACAAGATGCGGTTCGCCGCGTTGATCATGCTGGCGGTCCTGGCGACGATGATGCTGCCGGAGGAGGTCATCACGATCCCGCTGTCGGTGGTGCTGGCCGACGTGCCGCCGTTCGACGTCAACCTGATCGGCACGTACGCCGGGATGATCCTGCCGGTCGGCGCGTGGGGCTTCTCGATCCTCGTCATGACGGAGTTCATGAAGGAGGTCCCGGTCGAACTGGAGGAGGCGGCCCGCATCGACGGGGCCGGCGAGCTGCGTACCTTCTTCTCGATCATCCTGCCGTTGTGCCGTCCGGCCCTGGGCGTCATCGGTGTCTTCGGCTTCACGATGATCTGGGACCAGTATCTGCTGCCCCTCATCGTGGCGACCGAGCCGTCGCAGTACACGCTCCCGATCGCACTGCGTACGCTGCGGTCGGACGAGGAGGTCGGGATAGGAGTGCTGCTGGCCGCCGCCATGCTGGCCCTGCTGCCCTCGGTGATCGCCTTCCTGGCCTTCCAGCGCCAGTTCGTCCGTGGGCTGACCAGCGGAGCGATCAAGGGATAGCGTCGTAGCGCACCCGCGCGTGCGCGATGTCCTCCGCGTGCCGCTCCGCCCAGTCGATCAGCTCCCAGGCTGTCTTGAGCAGGGTCTGCCCCATCTCGGTCAGCTCGTAGTCGACGCGGGGCGGCACGACGGCGTGCACCGTACGCTCGACCAGCCCGTCCCGTTCCAGGTTGCGCAGCGTCACGGTGAGCATCCGCTGACTGATCCCCTCGATGGAGCGTTTGAGGTCGGTGAACCGGCGGCTGCCGTCGCGCAACTGGTAGACGACGTTGAGCGTCCACTTGTCGCCGACCCGGTCGAGCACGTCCCGGACCTGGCAGGTCAGGTCGTTCCGAACCGACAGGTCCATGGTTACCTCCAGGTCACTGAGGCAGAGATTCGTCACTGAGGCAGAAAATAGTGCCTTCTTCCGCTTCCGTCCAGAGTTCCCGACGATGGGGTCAGTTACTTCGGAGAACCACCCGGGAGGAAGACCCAGATGTCTCAGGAAGCACCCGCCCTCGACGAAGCCTTCGGCGTACCGGCGTCGGCGGAGCAGCTCGACCGCGCAGCCGAAGCCTTGCGTACCAACGGTTTCGTCGTCCACGTCGTCGACACCGCCGAGGACGCCCGCAAACTCGTCGTCGGCGAACTCGTCCCTCGCGACCAGGCCGTCTTCACCGCCAGCAGCGAGACCCTGCGGCTGTCGGGCATCCTCGCCGATCTCGACGAGTCCGGCGGCTTCCAGTCCGTCCGCGCCGAGGCCGGCGACCTGGGCGACGACATGTGGGCGCGGATCCGCCTCGGCGCACTGCCCGACGTCGTCGTCGGCAGCGTGCACGCCGTCACCGAGGAAGGTCACCTCGTCATCGGCTCGGCCAGCGGCAGCCAGTTCGCCCCGTACGCCTCCGGCGCGAAGAAAGCAGTGTGGATCGTCGGCGCGCAGAAGGTCGTTCCCGATCTCGCGACCGGCCTGCGGCGACTGCGTACGCACAGCCTGCCGAAGGAGTGGCGGCGGCTGAACGAACTGGCCGGGCAGACCTCGTTCCTCAGCCGCATCCTCGTCATCGAGCACGAGTGGTTGCCCGAACGCGGTGTGGTGGTGCTCGTCCGGGAGCCCATCGGGTTCTGAGTTCCAGGCGGTGTGCCAGCGGTGTTCTAGGCGGTCGGGAGGATGAGGAAGCCGGTGTCCCCCACCGGGTCTTCCTCATCCACCGTGAAGGTCTTCACCACGGCGTCCTCCGGTCCTCGCCGCGCCCAGCGCAGCAACCGGTCGACGTCGTCGGGCGCGCCCTCGAAAGCCGCCTCGACCGCGCCGTCCCGGCGATTGCGGACCCAGCCGGCGACATTGTGCGCGAGTGCCTTGCGACGGCACGTGTCCCGGAAGTAGACGCCCTGGACGAGGCCGGCGACCACGACCCGCCTGCGGATGATCTCACTCATCAGCCGAGGTCCACCACGATCGGAGCGTGGTCCGACGGGCCCTTGCCCTTGCGGGCCTCCCGGTCGATGTAGGCCCCGGTCACCCGGTCGGCCAGCGGCTTGGTCGCGTACACGAGGTCGATGCGCATTCCCTTGTCCTGGTGGAACATCCCGGCCCGGTAGTCCCAGTAGGTGAACGGATTCGGTCCCTTCATCGGCTTCGGCACGATGTCGTGCAGGCCGAGGTCGAGCAGGTGCCGCAACGCCTCGCGCTCCGGCGGCGTCACGTGGGTCGCGCCGACGAACTGCGCCGGGTCCCAGACGTCCGCGTCGGTGGGCGCCACGTTGAAGTCGCCGCACACCGCGAGCTCCGCGTGCCCTCCCAGCTCGTCGCCGAGCGCGGTCCGCAGCGCCGCCAGCCAGGTCAGCTTGTACGCGTAATGCGGGTCGTCGGGGGTCCGCCCGTTCGGCACGTACACCGACCACACCCGTACGCCGCCGCAGGTCGCGCCGAGCGCCCGCGCCTCCGGGTCGGGGAAGCCCGGCTCGCCGGGGAAGCCGGGCGACACGTCCGCCAAGCCGACCCGGGACAACAGGGCGACCCCGTTCCACCGGTTGAGCCCGTGCGCGGCCGTCTCGTAACCGAGCTTGTCCACCTCGGCGACCGGGAAGTCGGCCGTCTTCGTCTCCTGCAGGCAGACCACGTCGGGCCGGACGGACTCCAGCCAGTCGAGCAGCCGCGGCAGGCGGGCATTGACCGAATTGACATTCCAGGTCGCCAGTCGCATGACCCCACCGTAGGCCATAGGGCTGACACCCGGTGCTCGTGGGATGATCGCGTCATGGCGAAGTTCGGGGTTCTCCTGCGGGGCATCAACGTCGGCGGCAGCAACAAGGTCTCCATGGCCGACCTGCGGACGCTTCTCGATGGCCTCGGCTTCACGAACGTGAAGACGCTGCTCCAGAGCGGCAACGCCGTCTTCGACGCCCCGAAGGGCACCCCGGCGCAGCTCGCCACGCAGATCGAGCAGGCGCTGGAGGACCGCTACGGCCGGGTGATCGGCTGCGTCGTCGTGACCCGCGCCGACCTCGACCGGATCGTGGCCGCCAATCCGCTGGCCGGGATCGCCGACAAGCCGTCCTACCAACTCGTCACGTTCCTCAACGGCGAGCCCGACGCGAAGCTCTTCACCGCCGACGACACCACGGCGTACGCGCCGGAGGTGGTGCTCGCCGGCGATCGCGAGATCCACTCGTGGCACCCGAACGGGCAGGCGAACACGAAACTCACCCCGGGCTGGTGGAAGAAGCGGCTGCCCGGCCTGGTCGCGACCGCTCGGAACTGGAACACCGTCCTGAAACTGCGCGACCTGCTGGACTGACGGCACCGCTGGAATGACCCCGCTGCCGGACTGACCGCGCGACTACCCGCGCGGGTGACGGGCGACGAAGTCCGCGACGTACTCGTCGAGCTTCACCGTCGGCTCCCAGCCGAGGGTGGCCGCCTTGCTGGTGTCGGCCCGGCCCCGCGTCCGCTCGCCGCGCAGCGCGGGCACCATCTCGATCTCGGCGCCGAACATCCGCGCGACCTCGAGGAGCGGCCATTCCCGGCCGGTGCCCAGCAGGTAGCCGTCGCCGGAGCCCTTCTCGGCCGCCAGGACGACGCCCCGGACGATGTCGCTCACGTGCGTGAAGTCGCGGGTCTGCGTACCGGGGTCGACGACGGTCAGCGGCTCGCCGGCGAGGTACTGGCGCTCGAAGATGCCGATGACGGTGGCGTAGCGGCCCTCGGTGATGTGCCACGGCCCGTACGCGTTGTAGAAGTACGTGATCGCGTAGTCCAGCCCGTACCAGGACGCGAAGTTCTTGATGTATTCGATGTTCTTCGCCTTGGTCCAGGCGTACGGGTTGAGGTTCTCGTCCGCCCCGTCGTTGCCGAACTTCGAGCTGGACCCGGCGTACACCAGCTTCGCGCCGTGCTCGTGGGCGAACTTCACGACCTCCTTGGTCCCGTGGAGATTGAACTCCCAGGTGAGGTCGACGTCGTCGAAGGACTGCACGATCCGCGAGTACTCGCCGAGGTGGAAGACCCTGTCCGGGGAGCCCAGGCCGTGCTCGGCCCAGATCTTGCGGATGTCGACGGTCGACCCCGTCAGGTAGCGGACCCGGGGGTCGGTGACGTGCTTCTCGACCGACCCCGTGAAGTAGTTGTCCACGGAGATGATCTGGGCGTCGGGGCGCTCGGTCAGCAGGAGCTTGATCAGGTTGCCGCCGACGAACCCGGCACCGCCGGTCACAAGGATCGTAGAAGTCACCCGGCTACTTTAGTTGCGGACGCCGCCGACCAGGCAACCGGCCCGGCGACCGCGCGTGGGCCTTCCCGAGAAGGCGTCTCGTCACTACCATGGCGTGCTGTCGACAAAGCGGTCAGACGGAGGGTACCGGTGCAAGACGCAGAAGTTATCGCGTTCACGCAGGGCGAGGACAAGCACTGGTGGTACCGCGAACGCCGGGCCATCATCGCCAAGGAGGTCCGGGGCCTGCGCCCCGGCAAAGCGGTGGAGATCGGCGCGGGCGGCGGCGGCAACTCCCTCGTGCTGAAGGAACTCGGCTGGGACGTGCTGGCCACCGAATACACCGAGGCGGGCGTACGCATCGCCAAGGAACGCGGGCTGAACGCCATGCAGGCGGACGCCACCCAGCTCCCGCTCGACGACGGGTCGCAGGATCTGTTCCTGGCGTTCGACGTCCTCGAGCACATCGAGGACGACCAGCGGGCCGCCGCCGAGATCTTCCGCGTGCTGCGCCCGGGCGGCACGGCGCTGATCGCCGTGCCGTGCGACATGGCGCTCTGGTCGGCGTACGACGAAGCCAGCCATCACTTCCGGCGGTACACCCGGGAGACGCTCACCGAGCTGATCTCCGGCGCCGGCCTGACCATCGACTCCCTGCGCAGCTGGAACGTGCTGCTACGGCCGGTCGTGAAGATGCGCCGCAAGACCGCCGCGGTCGACGACACCGTCGGCGACGTGACGGCCGTGTCCCCGGTGGTGAACCTCGGCCTCGGGGTGATCATCAAGGCGGAGCGCTTCCTGCCGGTGAGTTCGCTGCCGGGCGTCTCCCTGATGATGCGGGCGCACCGCCCCGCCTGACGACCCGTGCGCGCCGCCCCGCCTGTCCGGCGGGGCGGGCCGGCGCGGTCAGCGCCGGACTTCGAAGACCAGGGTGTCGTGGTCGGTGTACTTGAGGTCGGCGACCGCGGCCAACCCGGTGACGTCGGCGGGGACCCGGCGGTCCACCGCCAGCCACCGGACTCCGTACTTGTCCCGCAACAGGTCGACCGACTCGGCGCTCGGCGCGGTGAAGGCCCGGTCGTTCGCGGCGAGGATCTCGGGCTCCCAGTAGGGCGCCCATTGGTAGTCCTTGCGTGTGCCGGCCGTCTTCATCGCCGAGTCCGTGTAGACCCAGCCCTCGACCAGCACCCGGCGCTCGGCGTACGCCGACACCCAGAAGCTGCGGCTGTCGCAGGCCGGAACGGTCACCCGCAGGCAGTGGACGTTGGTCGCGACCAGGTCGCCCGGCGACGAGTGGTCGCGCAGCCAGCGCATCGCCTCGACGCCGCCACGCGGGATCTGCCCCGTCGTGCCGCGCGGGTAGCCCCGAAGGCCGGTCTTCGTGGTGCTCTCGACCGGCTTCGTGTACGCCTTGAGGTTCGTGAGCGCGCCGCCGAGCATCACTGCCACGAGCACGACCGCCAGCCCGCGGCGCCACTGCCGCACCGGTTCGCCCAGGAGCCCGGCGATGCCGGCCACCGCGGCGATCACCAGGTAGGGCTTGGCCGACGACAGGAAGTACATCTGGCTGCCGCCGGGCTGGGAGGTCAGCATCACGACCCCGATGGCGGCCGCGCCCAGCCCCAGGCAGAACAACACGGCCTGGTTCAGTGCCCGCCGGCCCGCCACGACCAGTCCGAGCACGCCGGCCCAGACGCCGAGCCAGCCGACGACGATCCGGAGCGTCATCTCGGCGTAGGACTCCGCCGGGCCGCGCATCGCGAACGGCACGATCCGCATACCGGCCGAGCCGCCCCGGAACAGCAGCAGCATCGCCGCCACGAACACCAGCGCGGTCAGGGCGGTCGCGATCAGGGCGGTGCGATCGAGCCGGCGGCGGAAGACCAGGCCGACCGCGGCGACGAAAGCCGCCGCGGCGAGCAGCATCGGCACGAACGTCGCCTTCGCCCCGGCGACGCCGGCCGCGAGCAGCACGAACAGCAGCCACTCGCCCTTGGTCGCGGCCCGGGGCAGGAGGTCGACGACCAGGTACGCCAACGCGCCGAAGATCATCGCGGCGAAGACCTGGGTGGGGCTGATCCAGAGGTTGACCAGCATCCATCCGGTGCCGACGGTGTTGAACCAGGACGTGCCGACCAGCGTGAAGAACACCACGACCGGCCCGGACCACCAGGTCTTGACCACCGCCTTGGCGGTGTACGCCGTCAGCACGACGAAGCCGGCCAGCACGGGCATGAGGCCCAGCCGGAACAGCAGAGTCTGCAGCTCGATCCCGCTGCCCCAGCTCGCCGCGGCCAGATGGGCGTGGTAGTACCAGTGATAGTGCAGGGGCTCGTCGACGACGTACGGGATCATCGCCGGGAAGTGGTGCTTGAACTCGGCGGCCAGCGCGAGGTGGAAGACCATGTCCTGATAGGGCTGGCTGTTGCCGGGCCAGCTGGTCCCGTTCCGCCGGAAGAAGTCGATCGCCGTCCAGCAGAACAGGGCGACGACGAATCCGGCCAGGATCCAGGACCACCACAGCGGCGCGCGCTCGCCCGAACCATGCCAATGGCGGCGCAGCCCCGGTACGAGCGCGAAGGCCGCCACTACCAGGATCGACGGCACGACCGCCAGCTGCGGTACGCCGGCCGCCCGGAATCCGATGTAGACGAACACGCTGAGTGGGTAGCCCAGGGCGAGCCCAGCGGCGATGTCGAGGGCGATCGGGCCGGCCTTGCGGCGCAGCGCCCGCCATAGCAGCAGGCCGGGCAGGGTCACGACGACGAGAATGTAGCCGCTGAACAGGGCGAGGTCGGTCAGCCCGACCCCGTACGCCTTGAGCAGCAGCACGGCGAAGAGCGCCGTCAACCCGGCGGGGACCCAGCCGGAGGCCAGCAGACGCCACGCGGATCGCGGGGCGCCGGTGGACGCCGGGCTCACCGGCGGCGGGCCGATCTGGAGTCCGCGTGCATCTCGGTGACCACGGCCTGGTGCGTCACGCCGTCGACCTCTCGTTCGAAGACCGGGCTCTCAGTGAAGCCGAACCGCTTGTGCAACTGACGGACCACGGTGTTGTCGGTCAGCGTCTCGCCGCGCAGCCAGGTCAGCCCGAGCACGTCGAAGGCGTGGTCCACGGCCTCCTGCTCCAGTTGCAGCCAGGCGCCCAGCAGTTCGCGGCGCTCCTCCAGGCCCTCGATGTCCAGGAAGAAGCCCCAGTGAGCGGAACCCTCCGCCTGGTCGAATTGCCCGAAATGCACGACTCCGGCGGGCCGGTCGCGGTAGTGGAAGATCAAGACCTTGCGGTCACCCCGCTCGACCGTCGCCCACCAGCCGAGATGTTGCTCCGGCGTGATCTCCCGCGTGTAGAAATGAGTGTCCCGAACGCGAGGATGATTACGCCATGTCCGGATCAAGGCGAGGTCGGCCTCAGTCGCTTCCACTAACATGATCATCTCCCCGTCAGGTCAAACATCGCAGGATGCTACCTCTCACTTCGCCAAGATTGTTGCTAGGGTCCATACCCGTGCAGGACAACCCTTTGCCCATCCCGTTCAACCGGCCCTTCGTCACCGGTCAAGAGACGGCGTACATGACCGAGGCGATGACCAACGGGCCGCTGTCCGGCGACGGGCCGTTCACCAAACGGGCGTCGGCCTTGCTGACCGAGATCGTCGGAGCAACCTCCGCCTTGCTGACCACGTCGTGCACGCACGCGCTGGAGATGTCGGCCATCCTGCTCGATCTGCAGCCGGGCGACGAGGTGATCCTGCCCTCGTTCACGTTCTGCTCCACCGCCAACGCGTACGCCCTGCGCGGCGCGATCCCCGTGTTCGTGGACTGCCGCCCGGACACCCTCAACATCGACGAGCGCCTGATCGAGGCGGCGATCACCGAGCGGACGAAGGCGATCGTCGTCGTCCACTACGCCGGGGTGGCCTGCGAGATGGACGCCATCGGCGACCTCGCCCGCCGGCACGGGCTGGTCGTGATCGAGGACAACGCGCACGGCCTGGGCGGCTTCTACCACGGTCAGCCGCTCGGCTCGATCGGCGCGATGGCCACCCAGAGCTTCCACGAGACCAAGAACGTCCACTGCGGCGAGGGCGGCGCGCTGGTCTTCGGCGACGCCGAGTTCCACGACCGCGCGGAGATCATCCGGGAGAAGGGCACCAACCGGGGCCAGTTCTTCCGCGGCATGGTCGACAAGTACCGCTGGATCGACGTCGGCTCCAGCTACCTGCCGTCCGACCTGCTCGCGGCGTTCCTGTGCGCGCAGCTGGAGGAGTTCAAGGAGATCCAGGCGCAGCGCATGGCGGTCTGGAACCACTACCACGCCGAGCTGGCCGGCTGGGCCCGCGAACAGGGCGTCACCCAGCCGACGGTCCCCGCCGACCGGGTGCACCCGGCGCACCTCTACTACCTGCTGCTCCCGGACCTGGACAACCGGCAGGCCATGCTCGCCCACCTGAAGGAGCGGGGCGTCCAGGCGACGTTCCACTACCAGCCGCTGCACTCGGCCCCGGCCGGCGTGCAGTACGGCCGCGCGCCGGAGGAGGGCTGCCCGGTCACCGACGCGACCGCCGACCGGCTGCTCCGCCTGCCGCTGTTCGCCGGGTTGCGGCCGGAGGAGCTGACCCGGATCACCGAGGCGGTCCTGGAGTTCCGGGTCCGCTGAGGACACTCCGGCGGGCCGTGCGATCATTTCGCACGACCCGCCACCTGGGAGTAGGGTGGGCGCGCTGCGCCGCGAAAGGTTGTTGCATGTCCGTTTCCGTCGTCATTCCCTGCTACCGGTCGGAGAAGACGCTCCCCGCGCTGGTCGAGCGGCTCCACCCGGTCCTGGCGCAACAGCCGGGCGAATACGAGATCATCCTCGTCGTGGACGGCAGCCCCGACAACACCTGGCAGGTCGCGGCCGACCTCGCCCAGCTGCACGAGCGCACCCGCGCGATCCGGCTCGCCCGCAACTACGGCCAGCACAACGCGATCGTGGCCGGCGTACGCGCCGCGCGGTTCGACGTGATCGTCACGATGGACGACGACCTCCAGCACCCGCCGGAGGAGATCCCACGCCTGCTCACGGCGCTGGAGGACGACGTCGACCTGGTCTACGGCGTCTCCGTCGAGGAGGAGCACAAGGTCGGGCGCAACATCGGCTCCCGTGGTCTCAAGGCGGCCCTGACGCTCGGGCTCGGCGTACCGGACGCCCGCAACCTCAGCGCCTTCCGTGCGTTCCGCTCCTTCCTGCGCGGCGGGTTCGACCTCATCACCGGTCCGCACCTGTCGATCGACGTTGCGCTGTCCTGGACGACGACCCGGATCGTGGGCGTCGCGGTCCGGATGGAGCACCGCCAGGAAGGCGAGTCCGGCTACACGCTGCGTACGCTCGTCGCTCGAGCCGTCGACATCGCGGTGGGCTACTCGGTGCGGCCGTTGCGGATCGTCACGTATGTCGGATTCCTCGTGGGCCTCGCCGGCCTGGCTCTCGTCGGCCGTCTGCTCTGGCTCTACTTCACGGGGAACACGACGGTCGCCGGGTTCACCACCATCGCCACGGTGGTCGCCATCTTCGCCTCGGTCCAGATGATCGCCATCGGTGTGCTGGGCGAGTACGTCGGGCGCATCCACTCGCACGGCATGGGCCGGCCCACCTATGTGATCCGCGACCGGGTCGGCCTCGCCTCGACGCCCGCGCAGCGTGAGGCCGAGCAGCAGACGGTCGTCCGCTGAGCGAGGATCACGTGACTCAGACCAGCCCTCCGATGGAGGCCGCGCCACCAGCTCAGGAACGCCATCCCTGGATTCCGGCCTGGCTCGACGACGTGCCCGGCGTCGGCCGCCTCGCCGTCACGCTGCTCAACGACTCGCGCGTGCGCTACCTGCTCGCGGGCGGGATCACCGCCGTCATCTCGTACGCGTACTTCTCGGTGTTGTTCCTGCTGGTCGGCCACCACGTCCATTACCTGGTGACGCTGACGATCGCGAACTTCCTCACGACGGTCACGGCGTACCCGATCTATCAGCACGGCGTCTACCAAGCCGGGCAGGGCGGGTTCGCCCAGTTCCTGCGGTTCTACGCGACCTGTCTCTGGGCGCTGGTCTTCGGCCTGGTCACCATGCCACTGCTCGTCGAACTGGTCTCGATGCCGGTGCTGGTGGCCCAGGCCATCGTGATCGTCGTGTTCCCGCTGATCAACTACCCGCTGCAACGGCGCTGGGCATTCGGCGGCGGGCGCCGCTGAGCGCGGCGTATCTCCGGCGAAACCGGGTACGCAGCACGAGTGCTCCTCATCGGCACGTCCGGCTGGCAGTACCGGGATTGGCGCGGCCCGTTCTATCCGGACGACCTCGCCCAGGCGCGCTGGCTGGAGTACTACGCCGAGCGCTTCGCCACCGTCGAGGTCAACAACGCGTTCTATCGCCTGCCCGAGCGGTCGACTTTCGAGCAGTGGCGGACGCGTACGCCGGATGGGTTCTGCGTGGCGGTGAAGATGAGCCGCTATCTGACCCACGTGAAGCGGCTGGCCGACCCCGCCGAGCCGGTCGCGAGGTTCCTGAGCCGGGCGGACGCATTGGGCGACCGGCTCGGCCCGGTGCTGCTGCAACTGCCGCCGACCCTGCGGGCCGACCCTGAGGCGCTCACCGAGACGCTGCGGCGCTTCCCGAAGGACGTGCGGGTCGCCGTCGAGCCCCGGCACGCGTCGTGGTGGACCGACGACGTCCGGCGCGTCCTGGAGAAGCACAACGCCGCGCTGAGCTGGGCGGATCGCGGTGGACGCCCGGTCACGCCGCTGTGGCGTACGGCGGACTTCGGCTATCTGCGCCTGCACGAGGGGACGGCCCGGCCTCGACCGCGCTACGGGCGTACCGCGTTGAAGTCATGGCTGGACCGCGTCCAGGACGCGTTCGGCCGGCAGTCCGTCTACGTGTACTTCAACAACGATCACGGCGCGGCCGCGATCGACAACGCACGCACGCTGGAGCGCCTGGCTAGAAGGTGAGCACGACCTTGCCCGGCAGCCCGCCCGTCGCCATGATGCGATGCGCCTCGGCGGCCCGCTCGAACGGGATCGTCGCCGCGACCCGCGTACGCAGCCGCCCGACCGCCGCGGCCGTCACCAGATCCCGCAGTACGCGCTGGTCCGGCCGGATGAGCACGACCTGCCGGCGTACGCCTCGCGCCGGATCGACCGGCTCGGTCGGCCGGGTCGTGACGAGCACTCCGCCGTCCTTCGTCGCGTTCGCCGCCGCCGCGCCGACCGGGACGGCGTCGAACACCGCGGGCGCCTGACCCAGCGCGGCCGGCCCCGCCGACCGCGTGACGACCTCGTCCGCGCCGATCTCGCGTACCCAATCCTGATCATGGTCGTTGGCCACGGCCAGCACGCGCCGACCGGCCTGGCGGGCGAGCTGGACCGCGAAGCCGCCCACGCCGCCGCTCGCCCCCACGACCAGCAGCGGGCCGTCGCCCGCGAGCATGCGCACGGCTTGGCTCGCGGTCTGGCCGTTGAGCGGGAGGGTCGACGCTGTCGCATAGTCGAGCGCGGTGGGCAGTTCGGTGAGCCAGTCGACGTCAGCCGCAACGAGCTGGGCGTATGAGCCAGGCGTGCCGCGTGTGAGGTGCCACGGCACGAGCCCCACGACGCGGTCGCCGACGTGGAACCGGCTGTCCGTCGCGCCGACGGCGACCACGTCGCCGGCGAAGTCCCAGCCCGGCAGGAACGGCGGCGGAACCGGTCCGCCCGGGAGCCGGCCGACCCGGGCCGCCGCGTCGGCCGGCTGTACGCACGCCGCCCGCACCCGGACCAGCACCTGGCCTGGCCCGGCGGCTGGATCGGGCAGGTCCACGACGTGCAGAACCTCCGGTCCGCCCAGCGCAGTCACCGCGATCGCGCGCATCTCCCACCTCCGAAGCGTCCAGTGTGGACGGGCCTACCCGGTGGCGCAAGCATCGACCTCCATCACAGGAACGTGACCTACGTCGCACTTCACTGGGCGATCCGGACCGCAGTCCGATAGAGTCGGACGGGTAATCGGACTGCGGTCCGAATCTGAGGAGGGTTTCCGTGAGCAAGCTTCTGCACATCTCCGCCTCACCCCGGGGCGACCAGTCCGAGTCGCTCGCCCTCGGCGAGACATTCCTGGCGACCTATCGCGAGGTGAATCCGGGTGCCGAGGTCGACACCTGGGATCTCTGGGACGGCACGCTGCCGCAGTTCGGGCCGGCCGCCGCGCACGCCAAGATGACGATCTTCGCCGGCGGTACGCCCACCGGTGACCAGGCCGAAGCCTGGGACGCCGCCCGCGCCGCGTTCCAGCGCTTCGACGCCTACGACCGGTACCTGTTCACCGTTCCGATGTGGAACAGCGGGGTGCCTTACATCCTCAAGCAGTTCATCGACGTCGTGAGCCAGCCGGGCATGGTCTTCTCCTTCGACCCCGAGGCCGGCTACACCGGTCTGCTACGCGGGAAGAAGGCCGCCGTGATCTACACCGGCGCGGTGTACGGCGACGACCGCGGGCGCGCCTTCGGCACCGACCACCAGCAGCCGTTCTTCCACGACTGGCTCGAGTGGGCCGGGATCACCGACGTCACCGAGGTCGCCTTCCGCCCCAACCTGGCCACCGCCGACCCCACCACCGGCCGAACCCAAGCCCGCGCCACCACAACCGACCTAGCCAAAACCTTCTAACCCCACCTTCACCAGCGGGCAGATCACGGTTACGCATGCCATTTCGGCGGCGGGAAGCATGCGTAACCGTGATCTGCACCCAAGGCTTGACATGGAGCCCGAAGGCATCGAGGATCGTGCGTACGAAGCGGCTTGGCGCGGCGTGAGAAACGTGACGCGCTCAGTGATGAACTGACCCGGCCGGTGACCCTCCCGTACTCCGAGGAGCCCACCGTGCCCAGAAAACGCTATCTCGCCGCCCTAGCCGCCGTCCTGCTCACTTCGTCGATAGCGATAGTCGCCCAGCAGGCCGATGCCGCCGACGTCTTGCTTTCCCGGAACAAGCCCGTAACCGCCTCGTCCGTCGAGTCTTCCGCGTACGCCGCGCAGTTCGCGGTCGACGGGGACACCGCGTCGCGTTGGGCCAGCGTCGAGGGTTCGGATCCGCAGTGGATCCGGGTCGATCTCGGCTCGGCGGTGCCGATCTCCCGTGTCCGGCTCGTCTGGGAGGCCGCGTACGCGTCGGCGTACCGGTTGGAGGGGTCGGCCGATGCCTCCACGTGGACCACGATCAAGTCGGTGTCCGGGGAGAACGGCGGCACCGACGATCATTCCGGTCTGACCGCCACCGTCCGGTACGTCCGGGTGTATGGGACCCAGCGCGGCACCGCGTACGGGTATTCGCTGTTCGAGTTCGAGGTTTACGGACCCGGTGGCCAGTCCGCCACGGACTATCAGGCCGAGGACGCCTCGTTGGCGCAGGCCGCGGTCGCCACCAACCACACCGGCTTCACCGGTACCGGTTTCGTGGACTACGTGAACGTCGCCGGTGGCTGGATACAGTGGACGGTCACTGCCGCCTCGGCCGGTCCGGCGACCCTCACCGTCCGATACGCCAACGGCACCACCGCGAACCGCCCGCTCGACGTCACGGTCAACGGGGCGGCCGCCGCGACGGGAGTGGCCTTCGCCCCGACCGCGACGTGGGACACCTGGGCGACGCAGACGATCCCGGTCACCCTGGTCGCCGGGAGCAACACCGTACGCGCGACCGCCACGGCGAGCACCGGCGGCCCGAACGTCGACAAACTCACCGTCGGCACCGCCGGAAGCCCCGGCCCGACCGGCAGCCCCAGTCCGAATCCGAGTCCGAGCCCGAGTCCGACGAACAACCCAGGGACCCAGTTCACCGTGGCCGCCGCCGGTGACATCGCCGAGCAGTGCACCGCGTCGACCAGCTCGTGCCAGCACCCGAAGACAGCCGCCCTGGTGACGGCGATGAACCCGGCGTTCGTGCTCACCATGGGCGACAACCAGTACGACGACGCCCGGCTGTCGGACTTCCAGAACTACTTCGACAAGTCCTGGGGCGCGTTCAAGGCCAAGATGCACCCGGCGCCGGGCAACCACGAGACCTACGACCCGGCCGGGTCCATGGCCGGCTACAAGTCCTACTTCGGGAGTATCGCGTACCCCCAGGGCAAGTCGTACTACAGCTACGACTACGGCAACTGGCATTTCATCGCGCTGGACTCGAACACGCTGACCGATTCGGCTCAGCTGACCTGGCTACAGAACGATCTGGCCGGCACCACGAAGGGGTGCGTGGCGGCGTACTGGCATCATCCGCTGTTCAGCTCCGGTGACCATGGCAACGACCCGGTCAGCCGGCAGGCCTGGCAACTCCTGTACGCCGCCCACGCCGACCTGGTCCTCAACGGGCACGATCACCACTACGAGCGGTTCGGCCCGCAGAGCCCGACCGCGGCCGCCGATCCGAATGGGCTCGTCGAAGTGCTCGGCGGCATGGGCGGGGCGTCCCCGTACGACATCGTCAACGTGCAGCCGAACAGCCAGAAGCGGCTGTCCGGGACGTTCGGCGTGCTGAAGCTCTCGTTCACCGACACGACCTTCTCGTGGCAGCTGATCGGGACCGACGGCGCGGTCAAGGACACCAGCCCGACGTACACCTGCCACTGATGTACGTCACCGTCGACCGGGATCTCCCGGCACCGGGACGGCGTGCGCTGCGCGCCGTCCCGGCCACCGTGTTCGCCCTCGGCGCGGTCAGCCTGGTCACCGACGTCTCCTCGGAGATGGTCACCGCCGTGCTGCCGCTCTATCTCGCGCTCACGCTCGGCCTCACCCCGCTGCAACTCGGCCTCGCCGACGCGCTCTCCTTCGGCGTCACAGCGGTGCTCCGGCCGATCGGCGGCCGGATCTCCGACCGGTGGCGGGCCAAACCGGTGGCCGTTTTCGGCTACGCGCTCTCGGCGGCGGCGAAGGTCGGCGTACTGCTGGCGGGGGCGGCGATCGGGCCGCTGGCCGCTGCCATCGTCGCCGACCGCACCGGGAAAGGACTGCGTACCGCACCTCGGGACGCGATGATCGCCGCCGCGGTGCCGGCCGAGCGGCAGGGGACGGCGTTCGGCGTACACCGGGCGATGGACACGCTGGGGGCGCTGCTCGGCCCGCTGGCCGCGCTCGCCGTCCTGGCCGCGACGGGCGGCGCGTACCGGGCGGTCTTCGGCGTGAGCTTCTGCGTCGCCGTGTTCGGCGTCGGCGTGCTGCTCCTGCACGTCCGGGACAGTCCACAGCGGACCGAGGCACCGGGTCCGATGTGGGCGATCCTGCGCGACCGGTCGCTGCGGCGAATCTGCCTGGCCGCGGCCGGCCTCGGGCTGTTCACCGTCAGCGACTTCTTCGTCTACCTCCTCCTGCAACGCTCCGGCGCGGTGCCCATCCACTATTTCCCGCTGCTCCCGCTGGGCACGGCCGCGATCTACCTCCTGTTCGCGGTACCGCTCGGCAAGCTGGCCGACACCCGTCGCGTGCGGGTCCTGCTCGGCGGCCATCTCGCCCTGGTCGCCGCCACTCTCCTGCTTGCGGGTACGCCCAGCGCAGCGGTCGCGCTGGTCGGTGTGCTGGCCCTCCATGGGCTCTTCTACGCCGCCACCGACGGAGTGCTGATGGCGTTGGCGGCTCCGCAGTTGCCCGCCGATGGGCGTACCACTGGATTGGCGCTGATCCAGACGGTGCAGGCGGCCGCCCGGTTCGTCTCGTCGCTCGCGGTCGGCGCGTTGTGGACCGCGTGGGGTGAGCGGACGGCGCTGCTGGTGATGGCGGTCGGCCTGGTCGGCGCGATCGCGGGCGCGGCGCGGGTGCTGCGATGAGGCGGGCCTGGATCACGGCGGCCGTCGCGCTCGTCCTCGCGGGCGGAGCGACCGCGTATGCCGTGAGCGTCCGGCAGCCCGCCGCTCCGGCTGGGTCCACCGCGTTGGCCGGCGACCGGATCTTCTTCCGGGACTCGGCGGGCCAGGTCGCCTCGGTACGCGCGACCGACCCGAGCGGCCCCAGGCAACCGCTCGGCCTGCGGTGCGACCGCTTCGCCGCCGCCGCGACCAGCGCGATCTGCCTGACCGGGGAGGTCGGCGCGAGCCTGCCGACGGCCACCGCGCTGATCCTGGACCAGGAGCTGCACGAGACCCGGCGCATCCGGCTTGCGGGCGTGCCGAGCCGGGCGCAGGTGTCGCGCAGCGGGCGGATGATCTCGTGGACGGTGTTCGTGACGGGTGACTCCTACCGCACGAGTGGGTTCTCCACCTGGACCGGCATCCTCGACACCCGCACCGGGTACCTCGTGGTCAACATGGAGAACATCCATCTCTATGTCGATGGGCGTCGGTATTACTCCCCCGACGTGAACTACTGGGGCGTGACGTTCGCCGCCGACGACTCGACCTTCTACGCGACGGTGTCTACGCGTGGCCGGACGTACCTGGCCCGGGGCGACTACACGAAGTGGGAAGCGCACACCGTCACCACCGGCGTCGAGTGCCCGTCGCTGTCGCCGGACGGCACCCGGATCGTCTACAAACGACGGGACGACGTCGCGCCGGGAGCGCCGTGGCGGCTGGCGGTGCTGGAGTTGGCGGGCCTGCGGTCGGTCGACCTGGCCGAGACGCAGGGCGTGGACGACCAGGCGGTCTGGCTCGACCCCGCGACCGTGGCGTACGCCCGGGGCGGCCGGATCTTCGCCGTCCCCGCCGACGGCACCGGTACGCCACACGAGCTGATCAGTGGCGGGACGTCTCCGGTACGGCTCCGAGCACCCGGGTGATCCCCTCCGCCTCGACCCGGCTCGCCACCAGGGCCGGGTCGAGGTTGGCGCACAGGACGACGGACGCGCCGACGGTCATCGGGGCCAGCAGCCACTTCACCGGGTGGTCGTGCTCGGCCGCGTCGATCAGCACCCGGTCGCCGGGCTGAATGCCCATCGCCGCCGCCGTTCCCCGGGCCAGCTGTTCCCAGGCCCCGTACGTCGTGCCGTCGACGCTCGCCGGGTCGTTGCCGAGGATCTCCTGATAGGCCGGCGTCACCGCGTCGCGCTGCTCGACGAGCGCGACGAAGTCCAGGTAGCCCTCCGGCACGGGCGACCCGACGACGAACTGCCAGTTCGCCTCGGGCACGTCCTCCAGGATGCTGCGTACGCGATCCGGGGCGGCGAACACGACGTCGTAGGGACCGCCGGGATCACCGAGCCCGGCGGTCGCGTACCCGCGATAGTCGACGCTGACCCCGACCGACCAGACTCCCAGCAGCACGGCGGCGGTCAGCCAGTGCGGTGGGAGCAGTACGCCGGCCCGGTCGCCCCGGCGCAACCGGCACTCGCCGGTGAGCAGATCCGCCGTACGCCCGGCCCAGACCCCGAGGTCGGCCGCCGACAGCGAGACCCGCTCACCGGACTTGTCGTCGTAGTACGTCAGCACATCAGACATCGTCCCACTTGAAGAGCAGGGCGGCCGCGCCGGTCACCACCACGGTGAAGCCGAGGAGGATGCCGATCGCCGGGAGGGTCACCGACGGCGACTGCCCGCGGACCATCACGTCCTGCATCGAGGTGACCAGGTGCTTCAACGGCAGCAGGTTCGAGACCGTCTTCAGCCAGCCGGGCGCGGAGTCGAGCGGGAAGAAGGAGCCCGACAGGAACGCCATCGGCAGCACGACCAGGTTGGCGATGGCGCTGGCCGACTCCGGCGTCTTGGACACCGCCCCGGCGAGCAGCCCGATCGAGAGGAACGCCAGCGTGCCCGCGATCATGATCGGGATGAAGGCCCACCAGTAGGACGACAGTTGTAACCCGAAGACCGGTAGCAGCGCGACGCCGATGAAGATGGCCGACTGGAGCAGCGCGATGCCGATGCTGACGCCGACCCGGGCAGTGACGATCGACGCGACCGAGACCGGCGACAGCCGCAGCCGCCGCAGGATCTTCTTCTGCCGCCAGGACACCAGCGTCAGCGCCGCGCCGAAGGTCGCGCCGCTGGCGATCGCCCAGCCCAGCAGGCCCGGCGTCATGTACTGGATGGCTTTCATCGACTTGTCCTCGACCGGTTCGGCCGACAACGACAGCGCGGGCGTCGAGACCCCGGCCGCGGCCAGGTTGCCCTGCTGGACGATGCTCTCCATGATCCCGCGTACGGTGGCCGCCTTGACCTGGTCGGCCGCCGAGTAGTGCACGACGACCTTGCCGCCCTGCTGCTCGATGGCGGCGTCGGAGTCGCCGGCGCGAACCTTCTCCAGTGCGGCCGCCAGGTCGTCCGTCTTCGTGATCTTGAGAACCTGGTCCACGTCAGCCCGACCCTCGGCCGGGATCTGGTCCAGCAGCGCGACCGAGCCGACCTGGAGCACCTCGGTCTTCGACGTCCCGGTGTCCTTGAACAGCGCGCCGAAGACGATGAGGAACATCAGCGGGAACAGGATGGTGAAGAAGGTGGCGGTCTTGTCGCGCACGAAGCCGAGCGCCATCGCCTTGGAGAGGCTGACGAAACTGGTCACGCGCGGTACTCCCGTCCGGTCAGGTTGAGGAAGACGTCTTCGAGGGTCGCGCCGCGGACGGACAGCCCGCGCAGGGCGTCGCGCTCGGCGAGCGCCGCGAGGATCGGGGCGGGCTGCCGGGTGGCGAACGTCAGCGAGACGCCGTCGTCGTCCAGCTCGGCCCCGTTGGCCAGCGCCTGCGCCTCGGCCAGCGTGATGATGCCGCTCTCGATGGCGATGCGAGTCGGCGCGTCCAGCTCGCGTACCAGCACCGCGGGCGGCCCCGACTGGAGGATCTGGCCGTGGTCCATGATCGCGACCCGGTCGCAGAGCGACTCGGCCTCGTCGAGGTAGTGCGTGGTCAGCACGACCGTCCGGCCCTGCTCGTTGATGCCGCGCAGGACGTCCCACAGATTGCGGCGCGCCTGCGGATCGAGGCCCGAGGTCGGCTCGTCGAGGAACACCACGTCGGGACTGTGGGCCAACGCGCACGCGATCGACAGCCGCTGCTGCTGACCGCCCGAGAGCTTCTCGTGCGGCAGGTTGCCCATGTCTTCGAGGCCCACGATCGCCAGCCACTCGTCGGCCTGCTTCGCCGATACGCCGTACAGCGAGGCGAAGGTCCGGATCTGCTCCCGCGCGGTCAGCCGCTCGAAGAACGCGCTCGCCTGGAGCTGTACGCCGATGCGCGGCAGCAGCTTCGGGTTGCGCGGCCAGGGGCTCTCGCCGAGGACGGCGATCCGGCCGGAGTCCGGCTCCCGGAGACCCTCGATCATCTCCAAGGTGGTGGTCTTGCCAGCGCCGTTCGGGCCGAGGATGCCGAAGAACTCCCCCGACTGGACCTCGAAGGAGACCCCGTCGACGGCTTTCACCTCGCCGTACGCCTTTCGAAGGTCGCTGACCTCGATGGTGGGTGTTGACATGCGGTGCACTCTACTGACTTTGAGCAAACGTTGATCTTTAGAGTGGTGCGGTGCATCTTGAGCTGATCGCCCTCATCGTGGCCGAGTACGACCCGGCCATCGACTTCTTCGTGAACGTGCTCGGATTCGACCTGGTGGAGGACGTTCCTTCGACCACAAACGACGGTCGGCCGAAGCGCTGGGTCGTGGTACGCCCACCCGGTGCGCGTACCGGGATCCTGCTCGCCCAGGCCGACGGCGAACGGCAGGCCGCCGCCGTCGGCGATCAGGTCGCCGGGCGCGTGGGGTTCTTCCTGCGCGTCGACGACTTCGACTCGGCGTACGCCCGCATGACGGCGGCCGGCGTCGAGTTCGTGACGGTGCCGCGCGACGAGGCGTACGGGCGGATCGCGGTGTTCCTCGACATCGCCGGGAACCGCTGGGACCTCCTCGGCCCTAGCTCCCCGAGCGGAGCGTCAGCAGGGTGATCTCGCTCGGCGCGAACACCCGGAACGGCGGTCCCCAGAACCCGGTGCCCCGGCTGGTGTAGAGCTGCGTACGCTCGCCGTGCCGGCTCAGCCCGGCGACGGCCGGCTGGTCGACCCGGACGAGGTAGTGGAACGGCCAGATCTGGCCGCCGTGCGTGTGCCCGGACAGCTGCAGGTCGACGCCGTGCTCGACGGCGTGCCGGATCTGCTTCGGCTGGTGGGCGAGCAGCAGCACCGGCAGCGCCGGGTCGGCCCCGGTGAGGGCGGCGCCGAGGTCCTCGCCGTGGCCCGGTAGCCCCGAACCGGCGGCGGTCACGTCGTCGACGCCCGCGATCACCAGCCGGTCGCCGTCGCGCTCGACGACGACGTGGCGGTTGCGCAGCGCCTCCCAGCCCAGCTCCCGCATCCGCTCGACCCAGCCCTGCGCCTGGCTGTAGTACTCGTGGTTGCCGGTGACGTAGGTGCGCGCCAGCGCAGCGCGGATGCGGCCGAGCGGTTCGGACTGCTCCCGCCGCGCCTCGGCGGTGCCGTCGGCGATGTCGCCGGTGTGGCAGACGACGTCCGCGTCCAGCGCGTTGACCGCCTCGGTCACCCGGCTGGACCAGCGCGCCCGGTCGATCGGGCCGTAGTGCGTGTCGGTGATCAGGACGACCTTGGCCCCGTCGAACCCGGCGCCGAGCCGCGGGATGGCCACGTCGACGCGGCGCACTCGGGGCACGCGCATCGCTTCGGCGTACCCGTAGAGGAGAAGCAGGAGCGCGACGGACGCGACCGACCCGGCGACCACCCGCGCGCCTGTCTGGCTGTCGATCCCACCGAGCGAGAGTGCTCCGCGCAGCAGCGTGCCGAGCACGGACCAGGTGAACAGCACCCAGATCACGCCGAGCATGACGTCGCCGGCGCGGGCGGCCCAGTCGCGGCCGCGGCCGTGCCCGAGGAACATGAAGCCGGGAAACGCCGCGAGCGCGACGACGAAGACGACGCTGCCCAGCACCTCGACCGGAGTCGACCAGCCGGGCGCGGCGACCAGGGTCCACCACGGTACGCCGAACAGCAGCGCGAGCACGACGACCAGGGCGGACACGAAGAAGAGGGCGCGCGAGGACCGGCGGGGCTCGACGGCGGCTTCGCCTGCGGTCATGAGGGCAGCTCCTTAGCGATCAGGTCCCTCGATTGTGGCCGCCTTCGGCGCGATCGCCCACTAAGCCGTCGCCCGATTCCAGTCGAAAGCGCGGACGGGGTCACCCCATCCGCGCCTTCGGCGGGGAGGACTAGCAGCGGTAGGGGCTGCCGTTGTTCTTCAGGTGGTTGTCCCAGATCCAGCCGGAGAGGTCCCGGCCCTTCACCTTGACGTGGGTCCACGTGTTGCCGTAGCTGTTGGTGATGAAGCAGTGGTAGTTGAGCGCCGTCGACGTCGACAGGGTCGTGATGGCCGAGCAGTCCTCGTATGGGCCCGTGCGCAACGGCGCGGACTCTTCGGTGTACTCGTTCGCGTCCGCGGGGTCCTTGTCCGACCACGAGTGGCTGCTACAGGCGGCGGCCGCCGGCGAGCTCACGGCGAACACGACTGCCGTGACGACGGCGGGCACCACGGCCAGGGCGGCGCCGAGCTTTCTTCCGAGCATCGATCCTCCTCGTCAGTGTGGGCGATCACCGACCACACTCACAGCCCGGAGTACATACCACCTACACGAGACATACATATCTGCATGTCTGATCTTGAATCGAGGCGTCGGTCACGGTGACACGGCCAAGACCAGGTACGCCGCCAGGATGGACAGGTGCACCCCGCCCTGCAACGGCGTCGCCCGGCCGGGGATGACGGTCAGCGTCCCGACGACGACCGTCAGCGCCAGCAACACGATGTGCGTCGAGCCGAGCCCGAGCAACAGCCGGTCGTTCAGCCAGAACGAGGCGACCGCGACCGCCGGGATGGTCAGGCCGATGCTGGCCATCGCCGAGCCGAGAGCCAGATTGAGACTGGTCTGTACGCGATCCCGCCGGGCGGCGCGGACGGCTGCGATACTCTCGGGCAGCAGGACCAGCATGGCGATGACGATGCCGACCACGGACGCGGGCAGCCCGGCTTCGGCGACGCCGGACTCGATCGCGGGCGAGATGGACTTGGCCAGGCCGACCACCGCCACCAGGGCGACCAGCAGCAGAACCAGGCTCAGCCAGGTCTGCCGGACGGTCGGCGGCTCGGCATGGCTCTCCTCGTCGATGACCTCGCCCTTGGACGTGATCGGAAGGAAGTAGTCCCGGTGACGGACCGTCTGCGTGGTGACGAACAAGGCGTACAGGATGAGGGCCGAGCCCGCGGCGAAGACGAGTTGTGCGGTCGAGAACTGCGGCCCAGGAGCGCTCGTGGTGAACGTCGGCTCGACCAGGCTCAGCGTGGCCACGGTCGCGACGCTGGCCAGGGCGGCGCCGGTGCCTTCGGGGTTGAAGACCGCGACCCGCCGCCGCAGCGCCCCGACGAGCAGGCACAGCCCGAAGATGCCGTTGCAGGTGATCATCACGGCGGCGAAGACGGTGTCCCGGGCCAGCGCGGCGTTCTTCTCGCCGCCCCCGATCATCAGCGAGATGATCAGCCCGACCTCGATGATCGTGACCGCGACCGCCAGGACGAGCGACCCGAACGGCTCCCCGACCCGGTGCGCGATCACCTCGGCGTGGTGCACCGCGGCCAGGACCGCGCCGGCCAACACCAGTGCGGCGAGTGCCACGGCGAACCCCGGCAGGTCCCGGTGCCACACCCCCGCCAGGACGACGATCGCCACTGGCGGCATGAGCAGCGTCCAGTACTCCATCAGCCGGGTGAACATGCTCCCGAGTCTGACGGATGATCTGCGCCAATTGTGGCAGAAAGGCCGGTAACGAGCAGGTCGAGGCCACCCACGAAAGCCCCCCGGGCGGTCGCCTCCAGCGAGTAGGGCTGGACGTCACGCGTACTGAGCCAGACCGACTCGGGGAACCGGGCGGCGAAGTCGGGCACCTCCGCCAGGAGGCGGGCGCTGCGGGCCGACCACCACTGCTCGTCGGGCGTACCGGTGACCTCGGCGGCCTTGCGGGCCTCGGTGATCGTCTGCGCGCTGCCGCGGACGAGGTGGTAAAGCGCGGTCACCAGCGGGCGGCACCGATCGGCCGGCAGCCCGGTGGCGCGCAGGATCGTCGCCAGGTTCTCCAGCACGACCTGCTCGTTCGGCCCCAGCACCGGCCGGGCGAACGAGACCTGCACGGTCCACGGATGGCGGAGATGGAACTCCAGCAGGTCGCCGGCCCAGGCCGTGATCGCGGTACGCCAGCCGCCGGCGAGGTCGTAGGCGACCGGCAGCTCCGCGTGCGCCCCGTCGTACATGACGTCGATCAGCTCGTTCTTGCCGGGGACATAGGTGTACAGCGACATCGCCGTCCGGCCGAGCCGCTCCCCCACGGCCCGCATCGACAGTCCGGTGAGGCCGTCCCGATCGGCGATCTCGGTCGCGGCTCGCACGATCTCGTCCAGGCTGATCGCCCGCTTCGGACCAGGCTGCGTACGCGCGACCGGCCGTTCCCGCCACAGCGCGGAGATCGACCACGCCGGATCGCCCTGGCCCGCGTACACGCCCACTTGCATCTCCTTACGCCGTAAACTAATCTGGAACACCTTACAGGATAAGGAGATCTTGCCATGGTCGCGTACGAGGTGCACGGAACCGGCCCGGCCGTGCTGATGCCGGTGAATCCGCAGCCCGTCGAAGGAACGCAGGCGGACGAGATGCGCGCCTGGGGCGTGAACCCGGCCAACGGCCGCGATCTCATCGCCGGGCTGACCGACGCCTACCGGGTCGTCGCGTTCGACTACGAGGGGCACCGGCTCGCGCATCCCGTACCGCTGACACCCGATCGCCTGGCCCACGACATCTTGGCGGTCGCCGACGCGGCTGGCGTGGAGCGGTTCGCGTACTACGGCTATTCGTGGCTCGCCCTCGCCGGCCTCCAGCTGGCCTTGCGGACCGACCGGCTCACCGCGCTGGCCATGGGCGGCTTCCCGCCCCTCGACGGCCCGTACGCGTCGATGCTGGCCGTCACGAAGGCGACCCACGACCTAGCCGTCGACCCCTCCTCCCAGCCACCCGCGTCGGACTCGGACTCGGTCTGGGACTCGGCCGAGCTGACCTTGTCGCCCGAGCAGACGGGCCAGTTCGTCGTGCTCTACGAGGCGTTGCAGTCGTTCTCCGACGCCGCCGTCTCACTGTCGGTGCCCCGGCTGTGCTTCGCCGGCTCGAAGGACGTCATCGAATACGGCCCGAAGTGGGGCGGGGTGACCGTCGACATCGCCGGGCCGCTGCTGCGCCGCGGCGACGACCTCGCCACGGCCGGCTGGGACGTACGCGTCCTCGACGGGCTCGACCACACCGGCGCGATGCAGGCCGCGAACGTCCTGCCCGTGCTGCGCCCGTGGCTCGACTCCGTCCTGACGCCCACCCCGCCATCATGATCGTCGGCCGCCGCCATTCATCGGGCTGAGAGCGCCTTGATCGTCGGCCGCCGCCGATCAAGGCACCACCGACCCCCAAGATCGTCGACCACCGCCATTCATCGCGCTCAGAGCGCCTTGATCGTCGGCCGCCGATGATCAAGCGCCGGCAGCTCAGCGGTCGTTCGATCGTTTCCAGGGCACCTTTCCCTCGATCTCGATCTGGAGGGAGAAGCTGAGGAAGGTCCGGATCAGCACGATGATCCCGAGTACCGCCACGTTCTCCACCGTCGGCGACACCGCGACGGTCCGGATGAGGTCGGCGGCGACCAGGATCTCCAGGCCGAGCAACAGCACACCGCCGAAGGTCGCCCGCACCTTCTGGTACGCCGCCGCCCCGCCCTCGCGCCGCCAGGCGTCCACGGCCACCACGACCGACCACAGCAGACCGGCGCAGAGCACCCCGACGCCGATGTACTCGAAGATCTGGGCGACCAGCTCCATCCGGGTCAGCCCAGCAGACGGGCTTTCGCCGCGGCGAACTCCTCATCGGTCAGCGCACCGGCGGTCGCGGTTCCGGCGACGAGGTCCAGCGGTCCTCTGCTCATCTCGGTCCTTCCGGTCAGGCGGTCGGCCGCGGCGCGACGGTCAGCGCCCAGATCACGAAGACGTCGAGCGCGATGATGACCAGCGCCCAGATCGGGTAGTACGGCAGGAAGAAGAACTGCGCGATGGCGGAGAGCACCGCGAGGCCGATGCCGACGCCGCGCGCCCAGTCCGCCCCGGTGAACAGGAAGAAACCGGTGACCGCGACCAGGGCGCCCAGGATCAGGTGGATCCAGCCCCAGGCGGTCGTGTCGAGCTCGTACACATAGTTCGGCGCGACCACATAGAACGAGTCCTTGATGATCGCGGCGAGCCCCTGGAAGAACTGCATGACGCCCAGCAGGACCATCATGCAGGCGGCGAACACCATGCCACCTTCCGACCAGGCCCGCTTGCTAGAGGACATTTCCGTCATTGGCCCACCGTACGGAAATATCTCTCGGGTCGTCGGCGGTTTCGCCAAGATCTGGCAGCATCCCCGAGCATGGAGATCCGTCCTGCCACGACCGCCGACCTCGATGGGCTCTACCGGCTGGCCCAGTCCTTCGACGCGCTCGGGACCCAGCCGACCGCACCGCGAGCGGCGTACGAGGACCGCATGTGCGACCTCTTGAGCGACGCGAACCACCTGGTCCTGCTGGCGGTCGAGGACGCCGCCGAAGCCGGGTACGCCCTCGCCCAGGACTACGGCGCGAACCCGAGACGGCAGTTCACGGTGGGCCGGCTGCACGATCTGTTCGTGGTGCCCGAGCGACGACGGCACGGCATCGCCCGACTGCTGATGGCCGGCGTGACGGAATGGTGCCGTCGGCGGTCTCTGCCGATGATCCTGGACTGGCAGGCCCGCCTCGAGGCCGTGCCGTTCTACGAATCCCTGGGGTTTGTCGCCGACCACATCGGAGACCAGCGCGAGTTCCCCGGCTTCTGCCTCGACCTGCGCGACGGCTCGGCCGGACGGGACGTCCGGGCCACCCGCGACGCCCCAGCCACCCGTGACGCCCGAGCCACCCGTGACATCCACGGCCGCACACGTGACGTGCCCGCGACGCCGGAGTGAGTGAAAGCGCCACGATTCACGGTCGCGATGCTATTCACCGGCGCGCGCCAATGGTCTACTTACAGTCAGTAAGGCGCGACGGTCGGTGATTCACATCGGCGCGGGGACTCTGACAGGGGCGCTTGCGATGACCGATTACGACGGACCCCCGGTCCCGGCCTGGGACCTCGACGGCACCTGGCTGTTCGTCGGCGACGAAGTCGTGCTCGCCGACCATGGCGTGGAGGCGTACGGCCGCATCGTCGGGGTGGACCCCGACGGTTCGGGCCTGCCGATCGTGCTGATCCTGGCGGGGCAGGGCCGGGGCGGCCAGGCCCCGCTGCCGCTGGCCCGGATCAACGGCAAGCGGGTCCCGGCCGACGCCGCCGCGCGGGCGGGCGGCGGCCGGGAGGATCGACTGTGGAGCAGCAGCCTGCGCGACAACGAGGGCCGCGGCTGGCTGTGAGTCAGTCTTCGTCCGGCTCGACCAGCAGCCGGGCGTAGTTGGCCATGGACCGCTGATAGCGCGGCAGGTGCTTGGCGAGCGCGCCGACCGCGAGCGACACCGCCTCGCGTTCCCGGCCGACGCTGGTCAGCGCGAGGGCCAGCGTGGCGCTGAGCGCGTCGTCCAGTTCGTCGGAGCCGCGCGTACGCTCGGCGGTCAGCAGCCGCACGCTCTCCTCGGCCTGCCCCATGTTGCGCAGGGAACTCGACATCTGGATCACCGAACGCCGCCGCCGGATGCCGTCGAGGCCCAGGTCCAATGCCTCGCGGTACAACGGAATGGCCCGGTCGGAATGCCCGGTCGAGTCCCACGCGCAGGCCCGTTCGAACGCGGCGACCGGGTGGCCGGGTCCGAGTTCGTCGGCGAGGTCGCCGACCCGGGCGCGGAACTCCTCCTCGTCCCACTTGTCCGGCGCGGCGTTGAAGTCCGCCCAGAGGGCGTCGCTGCGCTGCTCCCAGTCCCGATTCATCTTCGTTCTCCTCGCTGTCGTTCGTGCGGTGATCACTGTGCGGGGAGGGCTAGAGTGGGCGCCAGTGATTCGGCGATCACCGAATGTCTGCCGGATGTCTGGAGGTCAGAGTGGCGGTCACGCTTCGGTTCAGCCCGGACGACCTGCTGCGCTGCCGCTTCGCCGTCTCGCCCATGCTGGAGACGGTCTCCGCGGTCCGGCTGCTCTCGCCGTCCGAGGACCCCGGGCCGCATCGGCGTTGGCTCAGCACCGTCGACCGCCAGAGCCTCGACCTGCGCCCGCTCCACCTGCTCCTGCCCCGCCGCGGCTACGCGCCGGACTTCCTCTCCCCACCGCCGAGCGGGCGGGCGGCGCGATTCGCCGACGAGCTGCGGGCCGTGGCCACCACTGATCATCAACAGATACGCCGAGAGCTGCGCCGGTCGCTGGCCGACACCCCGGGCGCGATGGAGTCGCCGACCGGACGGCTGCTGCTGGGCGAGCCGGCTCGCGTACTGGCGATGCTGGTCGAGCTGCTCCGGCGGGCCTGGGAGGTGCTGGTCGAACCGGTGTGGCCCCAGGTACGCGGGCTGCTCGACGCCGACGTGAGCTTCCAGTCCCGGCGGCTGGCCGAGGGCGGCCTCGACCGGCTGTTCGCCGAGCTGCATCCCCGGCTGCGCTGGGGCAACGGCGTACTGACCCGGGAGTACGGCGACGACGACCACCGAGATCTGCAGGGTGAGGGCCTGATCCTGGTCCCGAGCGCGTTCAAATGGGATCAGGTCGTCGTCATCGTCGATCCGCCGTGGCAGCCCGCCGTCGTCTACCCCGCCCGCGGACTCGGCACCTTGTGGCAGCCCCCGGCCTCGGATCGGCAGGCCGCGCTCGGCCGGCTGATGGGCAAGACCCGGGCCGCGCTGCTCGCCGATCTGGGCTCACCCACGAGCACGACCGTGCTGGCCCACCGGCACGCGCTGGCCGCCGGGACGATCTCCGAGCATCTGACGGTGCTCCGCGACGCCGGATTCGTCGTCGGCGAGCGGCACCGGCACGAGATCCGCTATCGGCGTACGCCGCTCGGCGAGGACTCGATCGGCTGACGTCCGGTGACGAGGCCGACCGCCTCGGCCAGACTCCTCGGCCGGCGGACCGCCTCCGGCAGGCGTACGCCGTCCCAGCCCGGTCCGCCGGCGAGCACCAGCTTGGGCGCGGGCCGGGCGGCGAGGACGTCGGCGAGCTGGCCGACGTGGGCCGTCTCCCGGGTCTGCGACCACAGCACGACGATGTCGGGCCCGGCTCGGCGGACGGCTTCCCGGAGCGCGTCCGGCGGCACCCGGGCGCCGAGCAGCCGGGTCGCGACGCCGGCTTCGGCGAGGGCCGCGGCCAGCGCTTCCAGTGCCAGACTGTGCTGTTCCTCGTCGGTGCACGCGAGCAGGATCCGGGCCGCCGACGACGGCCACTCGGTCGTGGCCAGTCCCACCGAGATCTCCTTCGAGATGAGATGTTCCACCTCGACCAGTGCGCCGGTCGCCGCATGCTTGCGTCCGATGTGGATGAGCGCGGGCGCCAGCAGCTCGGTCCACGTCGCGAGGACGCCGTCCTGGGCGAGCGCGCCGCCGATGATGCGGCGCAGTTCGGCCGCGTCGAGCCGCAGCGCGGCCCGGGTCAGCCCGCGCACGGCCGGGCCGGCGGAGCCGACCGCCACCGCGTGCCCGCCGCCGTCGCGCCGAGCCGCGGGGATCGGCCGGCCGAGGACCCAGGCGGCGGCCTGCGCCGGTGCCACACCCTGCCCGACGAGGCGCTGCATCTCGGCCAGCCGCCGCAGGTCCGCCGGCCCGTACCGGCGGTGTTTCCCGGTTTGGCGGCTCTCCGGCCCGAGGCCGTAGCGACGGTCCCAGGTACGCAGCGTAGTGACGGCGACGCCGACGAGCCGGGCGGCCTCACTCGCCGTCAGGGCCTCCTCTGCCACCACGCCTCCTCTGCCACCACGATTTCCCCTCTTCAGCCGTTCTGCCAGCCGTTCTTCCAGCCGTCCGGCCGGCTGCCGATCGGGTCGGCGGCCGTGCGCGCACGGAGGAAGCCTAGTTGCCCGCCCGCCGCCGGAATTCCGCTCCCCCGTCCCCTTTTTATGATGCGGATTTCGATGCAACTGATACCGTTAAGAGTATGCGATGCCTGGTCACAGGGGCTACTGGATACATCGGCGGCCGACTGGCACCCCGGCTGCTAGAGGCCGGGCACGAGGTCCGCTGCCTGACCCGATCGGCGACCCGACTGCGCGACGTTCCATGGGCCCGGTACGCCGAAGTGGTCGAGGGCGACCTGCTCGCCGCCGAGTCGCTGACGGACGTCTTCGCCGGTGTCGACGTCGCGTACTACTTGGTGCACTCGCTCGGGACGCCGGACTTCGAGGACCGCGACCGCCGGGCGGCGCGCGCCTTCGCGGAGGCGGCCGCGGCGGCGGGCGTACGCCGGATCGTGTATCTCGGCGGCCCGGCCGTCACCGGCGACTCCGCGGCGTCGGCGCATCTGCGATCGCGATCCGAGGTCGCCACGGTCTTGGCCTCGACCGGTGTGCCGACCGTGACGCTGCGCGCCGCCGTCATCCTCGGCTCCGGCTCGGCGTCCTTCGAGATGCTGCGCTACCTGACCGAGCGGCTGCCGGTGATGGTGACCCCGCGTTGGGTCGGCAACCGCATCCAGCCGATCGCCGTCCGGGACGTGCTGCACTACCTGACCGGCTGGGCGACCGTTCCCGACGAGGTCAGCCGGTCCTTCGACATCGGCGGCCCGGACATCCTCACGTACGCCGCGATGATGCGCCGGTACGCCCGGGTCGCGCAGCTGCCGCCCCGGGTCATCCTGCCGGTGCGTACGCTGTCGCCCTGGCTCAGCTCTCAATGGGTGGGGCTGGTGACCCCCGTTCCCGGAGCGATCGCGAAGCCGCTGGTGGAGAGCCTGATCCACGAGGCGGTCTGCCACGATCACGACATCGCCGACTACGTGCCCGACCCGCCGGGCGGCCTCAAGGGGTTCGACGAGGCGGTACGCCTGGCGCTGGCGAAGATCCGCGACGCTGACGTGGAGACGCGCTGGTCGACGGCGGAGTGGACGCGGGCCCCGGCCGACCCGTTGCCGACCGACCCGGACTGGTCGGGTGGCACGGCGTACGTCGATCGGCGCGAACGCCCGGTGCAGGCGTCGTCCAGCTCGTTGTGGCGGGTCGTCACCGGCATCGGCGGCGAGACCGGGTGGTACTCGTTCCCGCTGGCCTGGTCCGTCCGGGGCTGGCTCGACCGGGCCCTCGGCGGGGTCGGGTTGCGCCGGGGCCGCCGCGACCCGGAGGAGCTTTTCGTCGGCGAAGCGCTGGATTTCTGGCGGGTCGAGGAGATCGAACCGGGGCGGCTGCTGCGGCTGCGCGCCGAGATGTTGTTGCCCGGCCGGGCCTGGCTGGAGATGGCGGTCGACGGCGACGGGTCCGACAGCGTCTACCGCCAGCGCGCGATCTTCCTGCCACGCGGCCTGTCCGGCCACCTCTACTGGCGCGCGATCTCCCCGTTCCACGCGGTGATCTTCGGCGGGATGGCGCGCAACATCGCGAGCACCGCCGAACGGACCGATCATCCGGACTGAGCCCGGGGACCGGTGATCCGCTGGGCGGCGAGCTTGCCGGAGATCAGCACCATCGGTACGCCGACCCCGGGCGTCGTCCCCGACCCGGCGAACACCACGTTCGCCAGGCTCGGATGCCGATTCGGCGACCGGAAGGGGCCGGTCTGCGCCAGCGTGTGCGCGGCGGCGAACGGCGTTCCCGCAGCCATTCCGTCAGCCGCCCAGTCCGCCGGCGTGACGACCTGCCGGGTGACGATCGAGTCGCCGAGTCCGGCGTACCCCCGGGTTTCGAGCACGTTCACCAGCTCGTCGGCGTAGCGCTCGGCCAGGCCGCCCCGCCAGTCCAGCGGGCCGGCGGTCAGGTTGGGCACCGGGGCGAGCACGTAGTACGCCTGCCGAGCGGCGGGCGCCACGGTCGGATCGGTCCGGCTCGGGTTCGTGACCAGCAGCGACGGGTCGCTCATCAGCTCGCCGCGCCGGATCACCTCGGCGAAGGTACGCCGCCAGGCGTGCCCGAAGTGGATGTTGTGATGCGCCGTGTGCGCGTACGCCCGGGTGGAGCCGATGTGCAGCACGACGCACGACGGCGAGTACCGCTGAACCCGCCGCGGACCCGGCCCGGGCAGCAACCGGTACGCCGCCTCGGTGTCCGGGTTGAGGACGACCGCGTCGGCGGGGAAGCGCCGCCCGTCGGCGGTGTGCACGGCGACCGCCCGGCCCGCCCGGACCTCCACTTCCGTCGCCTCGGTCTCGTAGTGGAACTCGACCCCGTGCTTGTCGGCCGCGCCCGCGAGCGCGATCGGCACCGCGTGCATCCCGCCGGCCGGGTAGTACACGCCCGCGATGGTGTCCAGGTACGCGATGACGGCGTACAGCGCCCGGGCGTCCTGCGGGGCGAGCCCGGCGTACATCGCCTGGAACGAGAAGACGCGCCGGGTGCGCTCGTCGCGGAAGAACCGGTCGACCCGGCGCTGCAGCCCGCCGAACGCGCCCTGTCCGAGCAGCCGCAACAGGTTGAGCGTCACCAGGTCGCGCGGCCGGTCGAAGTTCCGGTCGATGAAGTCGGCCCGTTCCAGCTCCCACAGGCGCTGGGCGTACGCGGCGAAGCGGCGGTAGCCGTCGGCCTCCCGCGGCCCGCAGACCCGGGAGATCTCGGCCGCCATGCGATCGGGCTCGGCCGTCACGTCGAGCCGGGAGCCGTCGGCGAACCACGCCCGGTACGCCGGATCGAGCGGCGTCAGGGAGAGCCAGTCCGCAAGGTTCTCACCGACCGCCGCCAGGGGCTCGGCGATCAGGTCGGGCATGGTGAGCACGGTCGGCCCGGTGTCGAAGTCGAACCCCGCCGCCGACCGCCGCCCCGCCCGGCCGCCGGGCTGGTTCGCCTTCTCCAGCACGGTCACCTGGCGACCGGCTCCGGCGAGATGCAGCGCAGCGGCCAGGCCGCCGAGCCCGGCTCCGATGACGACCACGCGATCGGTCGGACCAGTGATCCGCGGGGCGCTCATGCCGACCGCCAGGCGGCCGCGTACGCCAGCGAGGTGAGCGCGGACCGGGCCTCGTCGGTGATCGGGGCCGTGGACAGCGCCTCGACGCCCGTCGTCACCCGCTCGGTGATCATCTCGCGGACGCGCTCGGGCGCCCCGGTGGACTCGATCAGTTCCGTCAGTCGCCGGAGCTGATCGGGGTCCGGCGGAGCTTCGCCTCGGCAGCGGCCGAGCAGGGCGTCGATCTCGGTCCGGCCCGGTCCGCTCGCGGCCGTGCGGGCGAGCTGGATCAGCACCGTGGGCTTGCCCTGGGCCAGGTCGTCCCCGGCGGGTTTGCCGGTCCGCGCCGGTTCCCCGAAAACTCCGAGCAGATCGTCGCGCAGTTGGAACGCCTCGCCGACGGCCACACCGTACCGGCTGAAGGCGGCCGCCGCCGACGAGTCGAGCCGCCCGGCCAGTCCCCCGCCGAAGTGCAACGGACGGACGACGGTGTAGCCGGCGGTCTTGAGCCGGGCGACCCGCAACGCCCGGTCCACCGTCCACTCCGGAGAGTGCTCGCCGAGGACGTCCAGGAACTGCCCGGCGATCGCCTCGACCCGCATCAGGTCGTACGCCTGCCGTGCGGCGGCCAGCGCGGTCGCGGGGACCAGCGCCTGCGCCATCAACCGGTCGGCCCAGACGAGACAGAGGTCGCCGACGAGCACCGCGGTCGAGTCGCCGAACCGCTCCGACGCCCCGGTCAGCCCGGACCGCTCGTGAGCGGCGGCCAGCGCGCGATGGGCGGTCGGCCGGCCGCGCCGGGTCGCCGACCGATCCATGACGTCGTCGTGCACGAGAGCGAACGCGTGCAGCAGCTCGAGCGCGGACAGCGCCGGGAGCACCCGCTCGGTGGGCTCCTGTCCGCCGCAGGCCCGCCACCCCCAGTACGCGAACACGGGCCGCAGTCGTTTGCCGCCGCCCAGCACCGCGTCGCGGGCCGTCGAGGCCAGCAGGTCGAGCCGCGGATCCAGCGCGACGAGCGCCGCCGACTCGGCCGCGATGAAGGCGGCGAGCCGCTCGTCGACGGCTTCGGCGAGCGTCGCGAGCCAGGTCGGACCGGCCGGTCGGGCGACGGTCAGCGTGAGAGTCTCTTCGGCCACCCTCCGAGATTAGCCGATGTCGCAAGTTGCGTCGATTGCTGCGTCGAATTAGCATGAGCGGACGCCTGCGAGAGGGGAAGATCGTGGACGAGCGCCTGGCCGCCGCGTACGAGGAGTGCCGAAAGCTCCATCGCCGCCACGGCCGGACCTACTACCTCGCGACCCGGCTGCTGCCGGCCGAGCTGCGCCCGCACGTGCACGCGCTCTACGGCTTCACGCGCTACGCCGACGAGATCGTCGACTCGACGCCCGACCTGACCGTCGCGCAGCGGGCGTCGCGACTGCGGGCCTGGAGCGCCTCGTTCGCCCTCGGCCTGTCCGGCGCGCCGGTCGACGATCCGATCCTGCCCGCCGTCCTGCATACGATCGCCGTCCAGGACCTCGACCGCACGGACTTCACGGCGTTCCTGCGCAGCATGGAGATGGATCTCGACGTGGCGTCCTACGCCACCTACGCCGACCTGCTGGAGTACATGGAGGGGTCGGCCGCCGTGATCGGCACGATGATGCTGCCGATCCTCGGACCGGCCGACCCGGCGGCGGCCCGGGAACCTGCCCGTCAGCTGGGCCTGGCCTTCCAGCTCACCAACTTCCTGCGGGACGTCGGCGAAGATCTCGATCGCGGCCGGATCTACCTGCCGAAGGACGACCTCGACCGGTTCGGCGTCACCGAGGCCGACCTCGACCACGCCCGCGAGACCGGCCGCAGCGGCGACCGCATCCGCGCGCTCATCCGGTTCGAGGCCGGCCGCGCCCGGCGCCACTACGCTCTCGCCGCGCCCGGCGTACCGATGCTCGCGCCGGCCGCCCAGGCCTGCATCCGCACGGCGTTCCACCTCTACTCCGGCATCCTCGGCGAGATCGAACGCCAGGCGTACGACGTGTTCGCCCGGCGGGCGGTGGTACCCCGGCGTACGCGGGTAATGGTCACCGCACGGAGTCTGCTGACGCCGACCGGCCGGGGCGTCGCCCTGGCGCCCCACTCGATCGCCCTGGGGGCCTGATGCGTACCGCTGTCGTGTTGTTCACCCGCGATCTGCGGGTCGCCGACAATCCCGCGCTGCACGCCGCGTGCGAGATCGCCGACCGGGTCGTGCCCCTGTTCGTGGCCGATCCGAGCGTGCCCAGCTCGCCCTATCGGCAGCGGTTCCTCGCCGAGAGCCTGGCCGACCTCCGGGAATCGTTGCGCCACCTGGGCGGCGAGCTGGTGATCCGGGAGGGTGATCCGGTCACCGAGGCCGTCAAGCTCGCCCGGGAGACGGGTGCGTTCGGCATCGGGCTCGCGGCCGACGTCAGTGGCTTCGCCGCCGCCCGCGAACGCCGGTTGCGCCGGGCCTGCGACGACGAACGGCTGGCGCTGAAGCTTTTCGACTCCGTCACCGTCGTCCCGCCCGGCGCCCTGCGTCCCTCCAGCGGCGGCGATCACTATCGCGTCTTCACGCCGTACTGGCGTGCGTGGCAAGGATTCCGGCACCGGCCGGAGCTGCCCGTCCCTCGAAAGGTATGCATGCCCGGCGGTATCGCGCCCGGACGGCTGCCCGCGGGCGGCGCGGCGACCGGGCTGCTCCCCGGCGGCGAGACCGAAGGCCGTGCCCGGCTGTCGGCCTGGCGCAAGACCAGCGCCGAGTACGCCGAGATCCACGACGACCTGGCCGCCGACCGGACCAGCCGGATGAGCCCTTATCTGCACTTCGGCTGCGTGTCCCCGATCGAGGTGGCGCGCCAGATCGGCGACGTCGAGGCGTACGTGCGACAGGTGTGCTGGCGCGACTTCTATCACCAGGTACTGGCCTACTTTCCCGACCTGCCCCACAAGGCGTATCGCCGGAATGCGGACGAGAAGTGGGCCGACGACCAGCGCGCGCTGGACGCGTGGCGCGAGGGGCGCACCGGCGTGCCGATCGTGGACGCGGGCATGCGGCAGCTCGCGGGCGAGGGGTGGATGCACAATCGCGCGCGACTGATCACGGCGTCGTTCCTGACCAAGCACCTGGGTCTGGACTGGCGCGCGGGCGCCGCCTGGTACGCGAGCCTGTTGCTGGACGCCGACGTGGCCAACAACAACGGGAACTGGCAGTGGGTCGCCGGGACCGGCAACGACACCAAGCCCTATCGGCGGTTCAACCCCGTGCGGCAGGCCGAGCGGTTCGACCCGACCGGCGACTACGTCCGGCGCTGGGTGCCCGAGCTGGCCGGCCTGCCCGGCAAGGCGGTGCATCAGCCGTGGCTGCTGCCGGAGCCCGAGCGGCGGGTGCTGCGCTACGCGGACACGCTCGCACCCGATCCGGGGCGGACGTGATGGACCGCTGGCAGTACGCCGCTGTCCTCGCCGCCTGCGTGGTGATCACACTCCCGCTGGAGGTGATCCTGGGCGCGCGGGTCTATCGGCGGCCCGCCCGGCTGGCGCTCACCCTCGTCCCAGTCGTCCTCGTGTTCGCCGTCTGGGATCTGCTGGCGGCGCGACGCGGCCACTGGTGGTGGAGCCCGGATCAGGTCGTCGGGGTACACCTTGCCGGCCTGCCGATCGAGGAGTTGCTCTTCTTCCTGGTCGTGCCGATCTGCGCCGTGCTGACCTACGAGGTCCTCGGCTCCGGGCGGGAGACCCCGCGTGGCCGCTGAGTACACCATCGCCGCGATCGCCGCGCCGGCCGCCGTCGTCGCGCTCGAACTGCTGATCTTCCGGACCGGCCTGTTCCGGCAGGCGCGCTATTGGATCACGCTCGCGATCGCCCTGGCCTTCCAGCTCCCGGTCGACGGCTGGCTCACCCGCGCCGGACGGCCGATCGTGCGGTACAGCGCCGCCGCGACCTCTGGGCTGCGCTTCCCGTGGCACATCCCGGTCGAGGACTTCGGGTTCGGGTTCGCGCTGGTCACGCTGACCTTGCTGCTGTGGCGACGGCAGGCGGTCCAAGCGGAGCACGACCGTGGCTGACCCGCTCGCCGGCGTCCTGACGACGGGCTTCGACCGGCTGGTCCGCGGCGGCCTGCGCGGCGTCTGGCTGCGCGGCCGCCTGCCCGCCGGACCGTTCGTCTGGGCCGCGAACCACCACAGCTGGTGGGACCCGTTCGTGGCCTCCGCGCTGCTGCGGGACGCCCGGCGAACCGCCTGCCTCGTGATGCTCCAGGACAACATCCAGCGGTACGCCTGCACGCGGCGACTGGGCGTCTTCGGATCGAGTGAGGTACGCACGGGACTGCGGTACCTCGCCGAAGGCCGGGTGTTGGTGGTCTACCCCGAGGGTGAACTGCGTCCGCCCGGACCGCCCGGCCCGCTCGCCGACGGAGCAGCCTGGTACGCCCACCGCGCCGGAGTGCCCCTGGCCGCCGTCGCGGTCCGGGTGGTGCTGCGCGGCCAGCAGTTCCCGGAGGCGTACGTGTCGATCCGCTCGCTTCGATCGACGGTCCCCACGGCGGCTTCCGGCGTGGCTTCCCGGGCTTCCGGCGCGGCTGCCGCGGCCGCTGACGTGGGTGTACTGACTGGCGTGCTCGCTCGGACGCTCCGGGATGAGCTGTCTACAATGGACCTTGAGCTGGCGATGGCCGAGCCGCGGACCGGGCCGACGGGATTCCGTCTTGTCCTGCCCGGCCGGCGCAGCTGGGACGAGCGCATCGACGCGCTGACGAGGCGGCTGCCATGGCGGTCCTGAGCGCGGTCGTCGCCGCCTATCACATCGTCAAGACAGCCGGCCTCGTGATCAACACGGCCAGCTTCCCGGTGCTCCGACCCCAACGTGCAGCGCCGTCGCTTTCGGGGGCCGCGCGGTCTCCGGGCGCTGACCCGGCAGCCTTCTCGCGGTCTACCGGCAATGGCCCGGCAGCCCACTCGCGGTCTCCGGGCGACGGTCCGGCAGCCCACTCGCGGTCTCCGGGCGACGGTCCGGCAGCCTATTCGCGGTCTACCGGCGCTGGTTCGGCGCGGCCTCGGGTGTCGGTGCTGGTGCCGGCTCGGGACGAGGCGCGGCGGTTGCCGAAGCTGCTTCCCGGGCTGCTGGCCCAGCCCGCCGACGAGATCCTCGTCCTCGACGACCAGTCGTCCGACGGCACCGCCGACGTCGTCTGCGCTTATGCCGACCCACGGCTACGGCTGATCCCAGGCCGGCCTCGGCCGGACGGCTGGATCGGCAAGAACTGGGCCTGCCACCAGCTAGCCGAGGCGGCCACCGGCGAACTGCTCGTGTTCTGCGACGCCGACGTGGTGCTCCGGCCGGGCGCGCTGGACGCGATCCTGCACGAGGCGCGGCGGCAACGGGCCGACGTCTTCTCCGTCTTCCCTCGACAGCTCACCGGGAGCCCAGGGCTGGGTGAGCGGCTGTTGGTGCCGTTGATCGACGAGACGCTGCTGGCCTTCCTGCCGCATCGGCTGCTCGACCTGCCCGTTCCCTCGGCGGCCGCAGCCAATGGTCAGCTGCTCGCGTTCTGGCGGGAGGCGTACACGACCATCGGCGGCCACGAGGCGGTCCATGATCGGATCGTCGAGGACGTGGCCCTGGCCCGGCGCGCCCGACGGCTGGGGCTGAAGCTCGGCCTGGCCCTGGGCGGTGATCTGGTCCAAGCCCGGATGTACGACGACTATCGGCAGACCGTGGCCGGGCTGGGCAAGAGTCTGCGCGCGGCCCATCTCAGCAACGACGCGGTGGTGCTGGCGAGCGCCGCGTTCCACGTCACGGCGTACACGGTGCCGTGGTTGCGCTGGCGACACGGGCGCGCCTGGCGGATCGCGGCGGTGCTCGGGTTGGCCGAGCGGGTCCTCGCCAACGCCAAGACCGGGCGCGGTGCGTACGCCGAGGCCGCGTTGGTGCCGATCACGCCGCTCGCGGCGCTGCCGGTGTACGCGACCGCGCTGCGCCGGAAGGCACGGTGGAAGGGCCGGGTCTATCCGTGATCCGCGACCTGTGGCGGTGGGTACGCGACCCGGTCGCCCTGTTGACCGAGCGAGCCGCAGTCGCTCCGGCGTTCGAGCTGAGCCTCTGGCGGCGCGCCGTCGTCGGCTACTGTCCAGAGTGGAATCGGGTGGTCCTCGGCGACCTCGCCACGTTCCGGGCGGCCGGGAGCCTGAGCGGGCTGACCCCTTATCTGGCGGGCGGCGTGGTGCACTCCGACGTCCCCGAGCACGACGAGCGACGGCGCGACCTCAACCCGAGTTTCCACAATCGATCGCTCGCCGTTCTGCTCGATCGGCTGGACGACGTGGCCGCCCGGTGCGCCCCAGCCGCCGAGTTCGAGGCGCTGGCGTGGGCGAGCGACGTCGTCCGACACCTGCTGAACGCCGCCTTCTTCGGGGGACGGCTGCCCGACCGGCTGCTGCGCGCGTTCCTGAGCCCGTTGCATCGGCCGATGCCACATCCGCTGCTGCCCCGCCCTCGGCTGTTCCACCGGATCGACCGGCACATCGAAGCCGTCCTGGCCGACGCGCCACCCGGTACGCTCGCCGCCGCTCTCGCGGGGATGCCCGGCGCTGCCGAAGAGATCCGGGTCGCCCTCGCGGCCGGCTACGACACCACGGCGCACACCTTGGCCTGGGCGGCTTGGCATCTCGCGGGCGCACCCGAGTGGCGTACGCCGGACGTCCTGCCAGCGGTGCTGGACGAGGTGCTCCGGCTCTATCCGGCGGGCTGGATCGGCAGCCGGGTCGCCGCGGCCGACGTCACCGTCGCGGGGACGGACATTCCGGCGGGGACGCTGGTGCTCTACTCCCCCTACCTGACCCATCGCGATCCCGGACTATGGCCCGATCCCGAGGTGTTCCGTCCCGAGCGGTTCACCGCCGCCGGGCCGGGCCGGCCGCCCTGGGGGTTCCTGCCGTTCAGCGCTGGACGGCGTACGTGTCTCGGGGCGCACTTGGCTCGCGCGATGCTGCGCGCCGCCCTGCTGCCCTGCCTGGACGGCCGGCTCACGCAGCTCGGCGGCGATCCGACGCCGCGAGCCGGGCTGACCCTGCGACCGCGCGGTCCCCTGCGCATAGCTCACAACCGGACCTAAGCGGACCTCACGGCAGCCCGACTATCTCGGTACGCGAGATGGCCGGTAGCTGCGGTTATAGTGATCCGCGTGACGGACAGCGTGTTCCAGCGGGCCGACGACCCCCGGGCCAGGCTGATCAGCGAAATCATCAGCGAGCTACGGCTCTACTCGACGCACTCGCAGCACATCGGGGACGCCTTCGCGGCGCGTAACCAGCTCGGTCCCGCCGACCTGCATGCGCTGATCCTGATCATGGAGGCGGAACTCGCCGGGCAGCCGATCACTCCGGGCACCCTGCGGGAGGAGCTGAACTTCTCGTCCGGCTCGGTCACCGGCGTGATCGACCGGCTGGAAGCGGCGGGCCACGTCTACCGCGATCGCGACACCGCCGACCGCCGCAAGATCTTCCTCCGGTACGCCGAACCCGGCGCCGCCGTGGCCCGCGAGTTCTTCCGTCCGCTCGCCGGGCGTACGCAGGACGTCATGAAGCAGTTCACCGACGAGGAACTGGCGACGGTGCATCGCTTCCTCGCCGGGATGGTCGCCGAGATGCGGGAACACCGCGACGAACTGCGTGCTGGCTAGTCCGTCGTCTCTTAGTCCGTCGTACGCGGCCAGTTCTGTAGTAGGAAGTGCAGCGAGTCGACGATGCGCCCCCACGAGTCGTCGAGCCCCCGCGGGTGGTGGAACGCCCCGGACGCCTCCAGGTCGGCGAAACCGTGGAAGAAGCTGCGCAGGAGCCGGACGGCGTCGGTCTGGTCCGGCTCCGGCAACGCGTACGCCCGGAGGACGGCGGCAGTCGCCTCGATGAGCCGGCGAGGGCCGGACGACCGTTCGAGGACGGCCGGTTCGAGCGGCATCTGCGAAGCGGCGTACCGGCCGGGGTGGTGCACCGCGAAATCCCGGTACGCCCCGGCGAACGCGGCGAGCGCGTCGCGCCCGGCCCGGCCGGCGACCGCCGCCGCGATCCGGTCGGCGAACTCCTCGCTGGCCTTCAAGGCGACTCGTTCCCGCAGATCCTGCAGGTTCTTGACGTGCGAGTAGAGGCTGGCGTCCTTGACGCCGAAGCCCCGGGCCAGCGCGGAGACGGACACGGCGTCGAAGCCGACCTGGTCGGCCAGGTCGGCGGCGGCCAGGACCACCCGTTCGGTGCTCAGACCAGCTCTCGGCACTCGGTGCTCCGTTCCTCGGCCGCTGTTGGGCCAGTGTCGGGTCGTTGGTGGGCCGCCATCGGTCAACCTAGAGGGATAAGTCAGTTGCCTAGTATCATACGGTAGAGGCATGAGATCCCTAGCCGAGGCCGAGATCCGGTCGTCCTTCGTCAACTGCACCAAAGGCGAGGCCGTCCGCCTCTCCCTCCCCCGCGACCTCGGCGACCGGCCCTGGGCAGACCTCGACTTCCTCGCCTGGCCCGACATCTCCGCGTCCGATCGGGCGTACGTGGTCACCGAGACCGAGCCGACCGAGCCGACCGAGCCGGCCGCGCCGTCCTCGGCGACGACGCCGGACGGGCAGCTCGTCGGGGTGGCCCTGCGGCTCGCCGCGCAGAAACGCGGGCTGCTGCATCGCAGCATGTGCTCGCTGTGCCTGACGACGCATCCGGGCAACGGCGTCTCCCTCATGACCGCGCGCAAAGCCGGTGTCGCCGGGCGGCAAGGGAACTCCGTCGGCGTCTACATCTGCACCGACCTGGCCTGCTCCCTCTACGTACGCGGACTCAAGAAGCCGCACACCGGCGGGCGGCTGGACGAGACGCTCAGCGTGGACGAGCAGGTCGAGCGGCTGCGCGGCAAGCTCGACGGCTTCCTGGCCAAAATCCTCACCTGACGCGGAGTGGCCTGGCGCCCGAAGTCGATCATCGAGTTACGGAAGTGATCAGGGCGGCGGGGACGCGACACGCCGGTCGATCATGGCCGAAGGTTCATGATCGACGGGATAGTGCCCGCGGGGGCGGAGGGGCGAGCGCGAGCGTGAGCGAGCGGCGGGCGAGCGGCGGGGGCGGGGGTTAGGCGAGGAAGGTGCGGAGGGCTTCCTGGGTGGCCTGGATCAGCGCCACCAGGTCGGGGGTTATCCGGGCCGGGTGCCAGACCAGGGCGTACGTGAGGTGCAGCCGCGTTTCGAAGGGCACGAAGACCACGTCGGGCCGACGTACGGTCTCGGCCAGCAGTCGCGGGACCGGCAGCACTCCGCGTCCGGCCGCGACCAGGTCGCAGCCCGCGTACAGGTCGTCGTCGACGACGGTCACCCGGGGCTGGTGGGGTCCGGGGAACGCGGCGAGCATCGCCGACCACAGCATGCGGGGGATGAGCATCTCGTGACCGAACAGCTGCTCTACGCGTATCCCTGAGGCTGTCGCGAGGCGCTCCCCCGCGCGGACCGCGACGTGCGTCACGGGCATCCGGAAGCGGGCCGCGGACGCGAGGCCGGGCGGGAACGGTGTGGTCATGAGGGCCGCGCCGACGGATCCGCCGGTGAGCGCGGTGGTGGCGGGCTCCCAGTGCGCCGGGACCAGGGTGACCGGTACGCCTGGCTTGCGCTCCCGCAGCCGCCGGGCGATCTTCGCCGCGAGCCCGCCGACGAGCGGCGCATAAGCGAAACGAATAGCGTCCGCGTCCGGGGTCGCGAGCCGGGCGGCGTCGGAGACGAGCAGGTCGGCCTGTTCGAGCAGGGCTTCGGCCCGGGTGAGCAACGCCCGGCCCGCCTCGGTGAGCGTGACCCCGTTGGCGCGGGTCAGCAGGGTCACGCCGAGCGTGCTTTCCAGACGGGCGATGGCTTGGCTCACCGCCGGTTGGGAGATTCCCAGCTCGGCGGCGGCGGCCGAGAACCCCGCGCGGCGCGCGACCACGGTGAAGCACCGGATGTCGCGGAGCGTCGGGTCGGTGCGCACGCCCCAGTATCACTGACCGCACTGCTGGCGGCTCGGGCAAGCCCTCCCCGGCGATCGGAACATAAGCGCAGCGAATAGTGCCGACACCACCGGCCGTGACGCGGTTATCACTTTCGGCATGACTGATTTCCCGGCCTCGACCGTCCTCGGCTATCCCCGCATCGGCCCCCGGCGCGAGCTCAAACGCGCCTTGGAGTCCTATTGGGACGGATCATCCGATCGTCTTCAGGCCACGGCGGCGCAGCTCCGGGCGCAGACCTGGCTGCGGCTGCGGGAACTGGGGTTGGCGGGCATCCCGTCCAACACCTTCTCGCTCTACGACCACGTGCTGGACACGGCGGTGCTCGTGGACGCCGTGCCGGAGCGCTACCGGCATCTGCCGGAGCTGGACCGGTACTTCGCGATGGCCCGAGGCACGCAGGAGCTGCCGCCGCTGCGGATGACGAAGTGGTTCGACACCAACTACCACTATCTCGTGCCGGAGATCGACGCGACCAGCCCGTTCCGGCTCGCCTCCGACAAGCCGGCGGCGGAGTACCGCGAGGCGCTCGCACTCGGCGTCGACACCCGCCCGGTGCTGCTCGGCCCGATCACGTTCCTGCTGCTCGCACAAGCCGCGCCCGGTTCGCCGGAGGGGTTCACTCCACTGTCCCGGTTGGACGATCTGTTGCCGGTCTACACCGCCGTCCTGGCCGAGCTGGCCGAGGCAGGGGCCACCTGGGTCCAGCTCGACGAGCCCGCACTGGTCACCGACCTGACCCCCGGCCAGCTCGCGGCGGTGCGGCGGGCGTACGACCAGCTCGCGTCGGCCGGGCCGAAGATCCTGGTCGCGGGCTACTTCGGCGACCTGGGTGAGGCGTTGCCCGCGTTGTCCGCCGTGCACGGGATCGCGCTCGACCTCGTCCGGGGCGGCCTACCCGACCTGTCGCTGCTGCGCGGCAAGACGGTCGTCGCGGGCGTCGTGTCCGGGCGGGACGTGTGGCGTACCTCGCCGGACGTGCTCACCCTCGTCGACCGGTTGCGCCCGCACGCCGCCGAGGTCGTCATCGGCAGCTCGTGCCCGCTGCTCCACGTGCCGTACGACGTCGAGCAGGAGACCGACCTCGATCCGGATCTGCGCGATCGGCTCGCCTTCGCCGAGCAGAAGGTCCGCGAGATCGTCGCCCTCTCACGCGGGTCGCTCCTCGCGGGCCCGATCTCCGCGCCGGTCCCGGCCGGTTTCGGGATCACAGCCACCGCCACCCGGTCTCCCTATGCGATACGCGCAAAGGCGCAGGCGAGGCTCGGACTGCCGCCGGTGCCCACGACGACGATCGGATCGTTCCCGCAGACGGGCGATCTCCGGGAGGCCCGGGCGGCGCTGGCCGCC
Source organism: Hamadaea flava (assembly GCF_024172085.1). Taxonomy (NCBI): domain Bacteria; kingdom Bacillati; phylum Actinomycetota; class Actinomycetes; order Micromonosporales; family Micromonosporaceae; genus Hamadaea; species Hamadaea flava. The sequence continues at coordinate 1,162,662 of NZ_JAMZDZ010000001.1, forward strand.
GGCACGGTGGACGTGGCCGAGTACGAGACCCGGGTACGCGCCGAGATCGAGCACGTCATCCGGCTGCAGGAACGGCTCGGGCTGGACGTCCTCGTCCACGGCGAACCCGAGCGCAACGACATGGTGCAGTACTTCGCCGAGCACCTCGACGGCTGCGCGGTGACCCGGCACGGCTGGGTTCAGTCGTACGGCTCCCGCTGCACCCGGCCGCCGATCATCCACGCCGACGTCAAGCGCGCCGAGCCGATCACCGTACGCTGGGCGACCCACGCCCAGTCGCTGACCGACCGCCCGGTCAAGGGCATGCTCACCGGCCCGGTGACCATCGTGGCCTGGTCCTTCGTCCGCCGGGACATCCCGCTGCGGGACGTCGTCTGGCAGCTCGCCGACGCGTTGCGGGGCGAGGTCGAGGACCTGGAGGCGGCCGGGATCGGGATCATCCAGGTGGACGAGCCCGCCCTGCGGGAACTGCTGCCACTGCGGCAATCCGCCCAGCCCGAGTACCTCGAATGGTCGGTCGGGGCGTACCGGTGGGCGACGTCCGGGGCGTCGGACGCCACGCAGATCCACACGCACCTGTGCTACTCGAACGCCGGCGAAGTGCTGGCGGCGATCGACGCCCTCGACGCCGACGTCACCACGATCGAGTCGGCCCGGTCAGGCGGGACGCTGCTGACCGCCCCCGGGATCGCCGACTACAGCCGGGGGCTGGGGCCCGGGGTGTACGACATCCACTCGCCCCGCGTCCCGGACGTCGCCGAGATCGAGGAGCACCTGCGGAAGATCCTGCGAGTCCTGCCGGCCGACCGCGTCTGGGCCAACCCCGACTGCGGGCTCAAGACCCGGGCGTACGCCCAGGTGGAGGCGGCACTGGCCAACCTGGTCGCGGCGGCCGCTCGCGTACGCGGCTGATCAGAGGGCGGCGCGGGCGTGCTCGGCGTACGCCCGCGCCGCCGGATCACCCGACGCCGCTGCCTCCACCGACGCGTACGCCGTGACGTAGTCGAGCAACCCGACGATCAGCAACAACCGAAGCAACGCCTCGTCAGCTCCGGCCAGGCGAAGGAATCCGCCCCGGGCGGTGCACGCCTGCTGTGTCGTGATCAGACTGGACAACCCGATGGAGTCGCAGAACCAGAGTCCGCGCGCGTCCACCACGATCCGGGCCCCGCCGTCGCGGACCACCCGGGTCAGGCATTCCCGGAACGCGGGCGCGCTGTCGATGTCGAGCTCCCCGGCGATCTCGACCACGGTCACCCCGAGGTCGGGGCGCTTCACGATCCGCACGCTCATCCGGACAGTCTAGGGAGGACCGGCCGAACCCGCCCGGCTACCGTGTGCCCCATGACCGCTGATCAACGGCTCGACCAGGCTCGTTCCGCGTACGAAAAAGGCACCTTCGGCGGGGATGTCGGTGACCTCGACGCCGCCGAACGAGGTCTCGACGCGCTGGAGGCCGACACCGCGCTGGCGCGTGGCCGCCTGCTGAACGTGCGATTCTTCGCCGACGGGGTCGAGGACCCCCGTGAGCTGGAGCTGTTCGAGCGGGCCGCCTCCCTGTACGCCGGCCTCGGCGACCAGCGCGGCGAAGGCGAGGCGCTCTTCTGGATCGGCATCGTCCACCAGGTCGTCCGCGACGACCGCGCGGCGTCGCTCCCCTGGTTCGAGCGATCGCTGGCGCTGGCCACCGCGACCGGCGACAAGCTGACCCAGTCGTACGCCCTGCGCCACCTCGGCGTGGTGGCGCACGCCGACGGCCGGCTCGAGCAGGCCCGGGAGTTCCTGGAGCAGTCCTCCGCGCTGCGCCGCGAACTCGGCTTCCTGTCCGGCGTCGCGGCGAACCAGGTCGGGTTGGCGTACCTCGCGTTCGGCGATGGCCGGCGCGCCGACGCGCTGTCCATCCTGGACGACGCTGCGGCGCTGGCGCGAGACACGGGCGCCGACGCCATCGCCCGTCAGGTCGCCGAAGCCCGAGCAGTCATCGCCCCCTAGCCGCCGCTCGCCCCCTTCACCGCGCCTCCGGCGCGTTTGGGCGCTGGATCAAGGTTCTGGGTCGGATCTTTCCTCAAGATTCGACCTGGAACCCTGATCCAATCGGGGTTCGGCCTCGGGCCGGCGCGCCCGGGGTGGGCGCACCGCCCGGGGTGGCCGTGGGGGACGGGGTGGGCGTGGGGGACGGGGCGTGGTCCGGCGACGGCTCGGGCCGATGAACACGCCGACCGCCACGAAGAGGTAGCCGGCCCCGGCCAGCCCGGCGCCGATCCCGGGCCGGCCGATCTCGGCGACCGCCGTGAGGAGCGCGCTGACCGCGACGGCGCACGCCATCGTGGCCAGCGTCCGATGCACCCGTCGCCGCTGACCGTAGCGGGACGGCCAGGTTCCGCGTACGCCGAAGATCGCGACCAGCATCATCAGCAGCAGCCCCAGGACCGAGAAGTACAGGTCGGCGAAGGTCTGTGCGGCGACGTCGATCGCCTGCGACATGAGGTCGGCGTACGTGACCGGCGCGGCCGACTCCGCCGAGGCCACCGGGGCCGCCCACGGCAGGGTGAAGGTGCCGATCGCCACGAGCAGCAATCCGGTGAGGACGAAGATCAGCCCGATGGGCGGATCACGGCGAGCCTCGGGCATCGTTCCCTTATACCATCAGGCGGCCGGTGCATTCACGGTGAGGAATTCGGCGATCTTCGCGCGCAGCGGCTGGACGCCCACCGTCGGGTCGCTCAACCAGAGCCCGTGGTTCGCCGAGGCCTCCCCGAGCAGCAGCGTACGCGGAACGCTCTTGGGCGTGGCGTCGTAGAGCTGCTTGGCGGCGTCGGCGAAGGTGCTCTCGTACTCGCCCGCGCTGTAGAACACCGGGCTGGCGAGCTTGCCCGCGCCCGCCAACGCGTCGTCGGCGGCGAACGTCGTCGGGGCGGACAGGCTCACCACGGCCTTCGGCGGCGGGGTGAGCTGCGGGGCGGCGGCCACGGAGGCGGTCGCGCCCATCGACCCGCCGATGAGGACGATGTCGGCCGCGCCGTCCTTACGCAGGAAGGCGGCGGCCGCGACGACCTGGCGCGCCTGCGGAACGGCGGCCGACGCCGGCGACGCCCCGAACCCGGCGAAGTCGAAGACCATCGCCCGGTAGCCGCGTCCGGCCAACTCCTTCGCGTACGGCATGCCCTGGCAGACGTCGCCGCCGTTCATGTGGGCGATGACGATGCCGGTCGAGCCCTCGCCGAAGACCAGCCCGTACAGGTCGGCGCTCTCCTCGGCGCCGAAGTGGACGGCCCGCCCGGCGGCGGCCGCCTCCTCGCAGTTGGCCCCGGCGCGAGGACCGGACGGTTCGGCTGCGGGCTTCGCGCCGCCGCCACAGGCCGCAGCCGCCAGCACCGACAACAGGGCGGCGCAGGAAAACACCTTGGTGAGCTTCATGAGCGAAGGACGCTGGAAGCGCTCCCAGAAGTTGCGTCCACTGCCGAGAATCCCACGATCCGGAACATCAGGCGTTGGCGTGGGCCCGGATGTCCGGCGCCTTGGGCGCGGGCAGTCCCGCCGCGGCCGAGACGAACAGCCGCAACGCCGGGTGGAACGTCCAGCCGTGTTCCTGCCACAGGCGCTGGAACACCGGCGTGTACAGCTGCCGGAGCAGCATGTTCGTCCACTGCTCGGCGGTCGCCGGAGCGATCCCGCCGGACTGCTCGTGCAGCAGCACGGATTCGTGCCAGGTCAGCAGGATCGTCCAGGCCTGCGTCACCCGTACGCGGGAATCGTCGTCGAGCGCGTCCAGGTCTTCGCCCTCGAAGAGCACCCGATGGATGTACGGATATCGGGCGACCAGCTCGTGGTAAGGCTCCCGCGACCGCAGCACCGCCTGATGATTCGCCGTACGCAACGCGCGGCGTACGCCCCGCACATGCAGGGCGAGCAGCACGAGTGCGGTGCTGACCACCACGACCCAGGTCAGCATCAAGAACACGGCCTCTGTCGTCAGCCTCATCCCGGCGTCACCCCCATCGGTGCCACACGATACGACGACCGCACAACGCGCCGCACCGGTGGAGCGTACTGTCGGCAGTCATGACGGACGTGTGGTCGGCGGGCGACGCGTACGAGGCTTATGTGGGCCGCTGGAGCCGGGCGGTCGCTGCGATCTTCGTGCCCTGGCTGGGCGTACGCCCGAACGCCCGATGGCTCGACGTCGGCTGCGGAACGGGCGCGCTGACGGCGGCGGTGCTGATCCTGGCGGAGCCGGCGAGCATCGTCGGGGTGGACTCGTCGGCGGGATTCCTGGGCACCGCCCGGAATCGGGTCACCGACCCCCGGGCGGAGTTCTACCTGGGCGACGCCCGCGAGCTGCGGCTGGCCAGTTCGGCGTACGACGCGGTGATCAGCGGGCTCGCGATCAACTTCGTGCCTGAGCCGGGCGCGGCGCTGACCGAGTTCGCCCGGGTCGCCAAGCCCGGCGGGGTCGTGGCGGCGTATGTCTGGGACTACGCCGAGGGCATGGAGCTGATGCGGCACTTCTGGGCGGCCGCGACCACGGTCGATCCCGGCGCCGAGCGGTTCCATGAGGGCTCCCGGTTCGCGCTCTGCCATCCCGATCCGCTCCGGGCACTGTGGACCGGCGCGGGCCTGAGCGACGTCGTGGTCGACTCCATCGAGATCCCGACCGTGTTCCCGACCTTCGCCGACTACTGGCAGCCCTTCCTCGGCGGGCAGGGCCCCGGCCCCGCGTACGCCATGTCCCTCGACGAACCGCGCCGAGCCGCTCTGCGCGATGAGCTGCGCAGCCGGCTCGGCGAGGGTCCGATCGAACTCACCGCCCGGGCCTGGGCGGTCCGCGGAACCCGCTAGTCCGCGCGTCTACTCCTCCCAGTCGCACTGGATGCGGCGGACGCTCGGCGCGGAGACGAGTTGGGTGCCCGGCCGCCCCGGCACGCGCACGTTGACGAACCCGCCCTCGACCGCGAATCGGATGTCCTCCAGCCGGTCCACCGGCTGGCCGGCCTTGTCGAGCAGGGCGTACCCGCCGACCAGTTCGATGCTGCCCCGTCGCCATTGCCGCTTCATCGCACGACCTCCTCAGCCCGATCCGCCGCCGCGAGCACCGTCGGGAAGTCCGATCCGGGCGCCGCCACGGAGTCCAATGCCGGCGCGGCCGGGAAGTCCAGCTCCGGCTGCGCCAGGTGGTTGAAGTAGTTCGACAGGACGTTGAGCGCGACGTGGGCGACGACTTCGGCGACCTCGGCGTCGGTCACCCCGGCCGCCCGGATCTCGGCGAGGGTCGCGTCGTCCACCTTCCCCCGCGTACGCATGACGTCCCGAGCCAGGCGCAGCACCGCTTCGGCGTGCGGGTCGGCGTCCTCGGCCACCCGGGTGGCCAGCAGTTCGCCGTCGGTCAGCTTCATCAGCTTGCCACGGAAGGTGTGCGCGGCGACGCAGTAGTCACAGCCGTTCTCCTCCGCGACCAGGAGGGCGAGCTGTTCCCGGAGCCGGGCGGTCAGCTTGCCCTTGACCAGGTGGCTCCGTAAGGCGAGGTAGCCGTCGAGCGCCGCCGGGCCGTTGGCCATGGTGGCGTACAGGTTGGGAACCCGGCCGAGCTGTTGACGGACCTTGTCGAGCAGGCCGGTCGGGTCGTCGGTGACTTGAGTCAGACGCGGCATCGCGTGCCTCCAAAACGGTACTGAGTGGTTCCGTTTGCAAGACGGTACTGACCGGTTCCGTTTTCGTCAAGATCCGGTTATGCTCGTCTCATGCCGACCCGAGCCCGCGAACGCCTTCTCGACACCGCGGAGGACCTCTTCTACGCCGACGGCATCCGCGCGGTCGGGCTGGAACGCATCCTGACCACGTCGGGCGTCGGCCGGGCGTCGTTCTATCGGCACTTCACCGGCAAAGACGAGCTGGTCGTCGCGGTGCTCCGACGCCGGGACGAACGATGGCGGCAGTGGCTGACCGAACGAGTGGCGGCTTTGGGGGGCGACCCGCTCGCGGTCTTCGACGCGCTCGCCGAACGGTTCGCCCACGCGGACTTCCGCGGTTGCGCCTTCATCAACACCATGATCGAGACCGCCGACCCGGACAGCCCGGCGCATCAGGTCGCCGCCGAGCACAAGGCGAAGGTGACGGCGTACGTCGAGGGGCTCCTGCGCGAACACGGCGTGGCCGACGCGAAGACCAAGGCGCCGCAGTTCGTGCTGCTCATGGACGGCGCGACGGTGACCGCCCTCCGCGAACGCACGGCCGAGCCCGCGGACCAGGCTCGCGCGCTGGCCCGCGGGCTCGTGCCAGACCTCAGCAGGTCCCGTTGACCGTCCCGTTGCTGCCGGTCCAGATGAAGGCGTCGCTGATCCAGGTGCCGTCGGTGAGCTTGTTCCAGAGGCTGGTCGTGCCCCACCGTCCGGTGTGGCTGGTGCCTGACGCCGAGCACGCGATCGACACGGTCGCGCCGTCGGCCACGCTGCCCACCACGCCGTAGCCCGTGCCAGGCCCGGAGCGCTTGTTGACCGTGCCGCCGCCGTTGGCGTCGATCACGCCCTGGGTCAGGCCGAGCGCGCCGTAGTTGTACAGCGCCCCGCCGACACCGACCTGCGCGCTGCCGTGCAACGCAGACCCCTGGTAGACCGCGCCGCCCGCGCGGATCACCCATTTGCCGAAGTTGTGGTCCGCGATCGGCACGTAGGCGCTGTTCTGCCGCAGGGCGAAGTGCACGTGCGCGCCGGTCGCCGAGCCGCCGCAGGAGACGTCGGTGCCGATGTTGCCGAGGAACGTGCCCTCGCTCACCGACAGCCCGTTGGCCGAGATGTTGTTGAACAGGTGGTAGTAGTCGGTCGAGTAGCCGCGATCGTGGATCACGCGGATCCAGCCCCGGCCGCTGCTGCACATCGTGTAGGCCAACCCGGCCCGCGGGGCCAGCACCCGCCCGTCGCCGCCGGACAGGTCGACCGAACTCCACGGGGCCTCACTGCCGCCCCACCCGTGCGGGCCACCGGTCAGGCTCCAGGACTGGCCGACCGCGTACGGCAGGCGCATGCCCGTCCGGAAATCGCCACCTGCGTACTCCACTCTGGACGGAGTGGTGAAGACCTGGCGCTCGGTCGTCGAGAGAACGGCCGCGCCGCCCGCGAGGTCGGTGAAGCCCTGATCGCCCTCCAGCTCCACGCGCCAGCCGCCGGCTTCGCGGTGAGCCAGGAAGAGCCAGCCCAACGGGTACGCGTCGGGCTGCGCGGACGCCGTCAAGACGGCGCTGCCGAAGGCCCAGCCGGAGCCCTCCCGCCGTTGGACGGTGACCTGCGCGCGGCTCCGGGCGGTCGCGGCCGACGTCGCGGGTGCATGTCCGAGTAGGACGGTCGTGACGGCATCCGACAGCGACGACGCGCTCGCCGGCGCGGCCGCGGCCGGTGCGCCGGACAGCACGCCGCCCAGGACGATCGCGATGAGCAGGGGGTACGCCTTTGCCATGTGCGCTCCTCGGGGACGACCGCCGCAGCCTGGGGTCGGTCGCCCCGGCGGTCTTCTCAGCATCCAGCCCGGATCACGGGGCTGGCCAGGGTGCCGATGTCCATGGACAATCTCGATACCTCGATCTTTGCTGCACGCATCTGGCGGAGGAGCCATGGGACGCGCCGAACGCCCGCTGGACCCGGGCAGCGGCCTGCTCGGCCGGTTCGCCGCCGAACTACGGGAGCTGCGTACCGCCGCCGGCCGCCCGAGCTACCGGACGATGGCCGGGCGCGTGCACTTCTCCCGGTCCGCGCTCGCGCAGGCGGCCGGGGGCCGGGTGCTGCCGACGCTGCCGGTGTTGCTCGGCTACGTCCAGGCGTGCGACGGCGACCCACAGGCTTGGCGTACGCGCTGGGCCGAGGTGCGGGCCGGACTGGAGGTCACGGCGCGGCCGGTGACTCCGGAGCGAGCCGCCTCACCGTGGCCCTACCAGCCGCCCGACGACGGGGTCGATCCCGACGCGGCCGGCTGCGGGCCGGACGCCGTCACCGCACACGCGCGCAAGATCGCCCTCGTCGGCACGCGGACGATTCTCGGCCGGGTCGAGTTGCGGTACTCCCCCACCTTCGGTGCGGCCTGGTCGCGGTTCTGGGGCTTCGGCCCGCTCGACCATCTGGCATCCGAGCGTACGGTCGAGGTCGAGGTGGTGGCCTGCCGGGTCAGCGACGGTGTGGCGGTCTCGTTCCGCACCGAGTACTGCTACGACTACCACTGGAGCGACCTGCTGCGCACCGGCGCGGGTCCGGTGTACGCCCAGGCCCGGCTCTATTGCGACGGCGGTCTGGTCGCGGCCGGCGAGAGCGACCGCATGCCGTTACCGTGACCAGTCGCGCCGCCGCCGCCCGACGATCAGGAAGGCGGCTCCTGCCATCAGCAGGCCGAGGCTTGTAGCTCCGATGTAGACGACCGGCTGCCCGGTGTCGGGCAGCGTCGGCCCGCTCGGCGACGGGACGGGCTCGCTCGAACTCGACCCGCTCGGGATCGGCCCGCTCGAACTCGGCGTGACGCTGCCGCTCGGGGTGGGAAAGTGGCTGGGGGTCGGGCCGGGAATGATGCTGCCGCTGATGGTGGGGCTCGGCGTCGGGCTGACGTCCTCGCATTCGATCGTCGCCGCGAACGGGAAGAGATGCACTTCACCGCCATCGACCCGGCCACTGCCCATGACCAGGGACTTCACCACCACCGCACCCTCGATGTTCGACGGATCCAGGTCGACGAAGTCAGCACGGGGCGCGTACAGCGTGCCTTCGAGCGAGTCTCCGCCGACGTGCTGGAGACTGGTCGCGTCGGGGAAGTTCCACAAGATGTAGGGAGCCTGCAAGCTGTCCACCCCGGGGAGCGTCGGCGAGTCCCAGGCGAAGTCGCCGCCGACGCCCGTGGTGTCCACGTTGACGATCAGCGGCGTATCGGCGGTGGGCTGATTGGTGAAAGTGAGCTCGGTGACGTTGTTCAGGTCCGCCGCCGACACGTTCCAGATGTTCGCCTCGCCCGGCGTCAACGTGACGAACGCACGCGTGCCGGGCGCGTACGGGCTGGTCAAGGGGTTTCCTGCGGAGTTGGTCGGGGTGACGTTCTCCGGGCAGATCGTGGCCAGCTGCGTGGAGATGCTGCGATAGGTCGGAAAGAGACCCGCGACGTCCAGCGGCACCGTCGGCCCGACCGACGACGCCGGTTGATGCACGGCGACCTCGACATCCGGCTTGGCGTTGTAGTCGTCGGCCGGAACGAGCCTCGTCAGCGCCGAGGCGTTGTTGTTGTCGGTGTCCCGGACGACGACTCCGCTCAGATCCCCGATCTTCATGTATCCGCCGCCGGTCACGTGCATCTCGACGCCGGCCGTACTGTTCGCGAGGTCGACCTTGCCGTTGACGATCAACGCGGTCGGCGCGCCGTCACCGGGAATCGTGAACGGGTTGGTGCTCTGGGTCAGCGTGGTGAAGTTTCCACCGACGAGCAGGTCACCACCGACGGCCACGGTGCCCTCGACCTCGTGGGCCCAGAACTGGGCGTCCTGCTCGACGAGCACGAGGAAACCCTCGTTGCCCACCAGCGGATCGATGACGGTGGCGGCCTGACTGCCGGTAGCCGTGAGGCCCAGCATCAGGCCCGCGGTCGCCACGACGACCAGCCGACTACTTACGCGCATGGGTCATTAGTAGCAAAATGCTCATTTCGCGTACTCCAGGCGCGCCGCCGGAATACTCGGTTGTCACTCGCGTACGCCGTCTGATTCGCTGATCTGCGTACCCGTTGCCGAGATTCTGGAGATCCGATGCGAGCTGCGTTCATGTCCATTCAGCTGCCCTTGCCGTTCCCGCAGAAGGACATGCCAGTTCGTGCCTACTCTTCGTCCCACTCTCAATCTCGGAATCCTGGCGCATGTCGACGCCGGTAAGACCAGCCTGACCGAGCGGCTGTTGCTGTCGGCCGGGGTGATCGACGTGCTCGGCAGTGTCGACTCCGGCAGTACGCAGACCGACTCCCTGGAGCTGGAACGCCGCCGGGGCATCACGATCAAGTCGGCGGTGGTGTCGTTCACCGTGCACACACCGGCCGGTGACACGGTCGTGAATCTGATCGACACTCCGGGGCATCCGGATTTCATCGCCGAGGTCGAACGGGTCCTCGGTGTCCTCGACGGTGTCGTGCTGGTCGTGTCGGCGGTCGAGGGCGTGCAGGCGCAGACGCGGGTGTTGTTTCGCACCGTACGCCGCCTCGGCCTGCCGGTGATCGTGTTCGTGAACAAGACCGACCGGGCCGGCGCGGACGTACCGGCCGTGCTGGCGCAGATCCGGGCCCGGCTCGGTGCGCCGGTCGTGCCGATGCCCGTGGGCGACTGCGCTGTGGACGTGCTCACCGGCCAGGACGACGACCTGCTCACGGCGTTCGTCGACGGCAGCTTGTCCGATGCCATGGTGCAGGGGTCGTTGCGGCGGCAGTCACGGGCCGGGACGGTCCTGGCGGCGTACGCGGGGTCGGCGATCACCGGCGACGGCGTGGACGCCCTGCTCGCGGCGTTGCCGGGGTTGCTGCCGTCGCGGTGCCCGACCGTGGACGCCCCGCTGTCGGGGGTGGTGTTCAAGGTCGAGCGCGGCGGCAACGGCGAGAAGATCGCGTACACGCAGATCCTCGCGGGAAGCCTGCGGGTCCGCGACCGGATCCCGGTGCGCGGAGCCGACGCGAAAGTGACCGCGATCCAGGTGTTCGACGACGGCGCCGCGGTCCCACGGAACTCGGTCGAGGCCGGACGCATCGCGAAAGTCTGGGGCCTGACCGACGTCCGCATCGGCGACGCGATCGGCACGGATCCGGCATCGAGCGGCGGCCATTTCGCGCCGCCCACCCTGGAGACGGTGGTCGTTCCGGTGGATCCGGCCCAGCAAGGCCGCCTCCACACCGCGCTGACCCAGCTCGCCGAGCAGGACCCGCTGATCAACCTCCGCAAGGACGACGTACGCCAAGAGTTCTTCCTGTCGCTGTACGGCGAGGTGCAGAAGGAGGTCATTCAGACCACCCTGGCCGAGCAGTACGCCCTGGACGTCGCGTTCCGCGAGACCACCACGCTGTGCATCGAGCGCCCGGTGGCGAACGGAGAATCGGTGGAGTTCATCGCCAAGGACCCGAACCCGTTCCTGGCCACCGTCGGCCTTCGCGTCGACCCCGGCAAGCCCGGCAGCGGCGTGACCTTCCAGCTCGGCGTCGAACTCGGCTCGATGCCCTACTCGTTCTTCAAGGCGGTCGAGGAGACCGTCCACGAGACCCTCGAACAGGGCGTGCACGGCTGGCCGGTGACCGACATCGTCGTGACGATGACGCACTCGGGCTACTGGGCGCGCCAGAGCCACGCCCACGGGTCGTTCGACAAGAGCATGTCGAGCACGGCCGGGGACTTCCGCAACCTCACCCCGCTGATCCTCATGGCAGCCTTGCGGCAGGCGGGAACGGAAGTCCTCGAACCGGTGCACCAGTTCGACCTCGAGTTCCCGGTGGACGTGCTCACCGCGGTCCCGGCCACACTGGCCCGGCTCGGCGCGACCCCCGGTACGCCGTCCCTCCGCGGCGACACCTGCGCGCTCGACGGCGAGATCCCCGCCGCACGAGTGCACGAACTGCAGCTCGCGCTGCCGGGCCTCACCCGAGGCGAAGGCGTGCTGGAGTTCGCGTTCTCCCACTATGAGCCGGTACGCGGCCCGGTCCCCGACCGGCAGCGAACCGACCACAATCCGCTCGACCGCAAGGAGTACCTGCTGCACGTCCAGCGCCGCGTCTAGATGTCCGGAACCGTCCACTCCGGATCCGGCCGCCAGTGCGTCCAGACCTCGCTGAAAGCCCAATGCCCGCCGGCGTACGCCTGCTGCGCCAAGACGGCGCGGGAGCGGATCACCTCGGCCTCTGCTGAGGTGAACCGGCCCGCGCCGGTCGCGGCGACGAGTTCGTCCTCGTCCTTGAGCTGGGCGACGCCGTCGGGTTCGATCCAGACGTCGAGCTCGTGATCACACGTCCAGGTGTCGGCCGCCTCGCGCCGATGCGTCTCCTCCAGGTTGACATACCATCCCAGGAAGTCACCCGACTCCGACCAGAACAGCCATACCGACCAGGGCGTATCGGTCGCGGCGATCATGAGGATGCCGGGACCTCGCCAGCTGACCCGAGCCAGCTCGCGCGGAGATCCGAACAACTCGTCCAGCGGCAGCGAGCGCGGATCACCGCCGCCCGGCAGGAGCGGCACCAGACGGGGTGTACCGGGCGCCAGCCAGACGACGAGGCCCGCTGAGTCGTCCTGGACAACCCGCACCGGCGTGACGCTCCATGGGCTGCCTGGCTGCCAGTCAGGCGCGCGCTCCTGCCACCGGATCACTTCACCGGTACGCCAGAAGGGCGCCTCACCCGCTGCGCGGCTACCGGCCGGAAGCGAATGCCGAATCACGGTTCGCACCATACCTCCCATGAGCGGGGTTCATGGGAGGGTGCGATGCATGAGCGTGCGGGGCTGGGATCGGCCGCCCGCGCGGCCTTAGCGTGGCCACATGCGAGCGATTCACGTACGCCGGTTCGGCGGTCCCGAGGTGCTCACGGTCACGGAGCTGCCGGATCCGGTGGCCGGGCCGGGGCAGCTGTTGGTGCGGGTGCTGGCGGCGGGGGTCAACTATGCGGACACGCATCGGACCGACGGGTCGTATCGGGCGCAGCAGGCGTTGCCGTTCGTGCCGGGGACCGAGGTCGTCGGGCTCGACGCGGACGGGCGGCGGCTGCTCGCGCCGGTGTTCCCGGGCGGCGCGTACGCCGAGCTGGCGGTGGTCGCTGAGGACCAGGCAGTCGAGGTGCCGCCGGCGGTGTCCGACGGGGCGGCGCTGGCCTTGCTGGTGCAGGGGATGACCGCGTGGCACGTGCTGCGGTCGTCTGCGCGGCTGGCTCCGGGCGAATCGGTCGTGGTGACGGCCGCAGCGGGCGGCGTCGGCTCGCTTGCCGTGCAGTTGGCTCGCCGATTCGGGGCCGGGCGGATCATCGCTGCGGCGTCCACGGCGGACAAGCGAGCGCTCGCGGCCGAGTTCGGGGCGCACGCCACGGTGGACAGCTCGCCGGACGGCTTCGCCGATCGCGTGATCGCGGCCAACGGCGGGCGGCCGGTGGACGTCGTCCTGGAGTCGACCGGCGGCCCGCTGTTCACGGAGTCGCTGGCCGCGCTTGGCGCGTTCGGCCGGCTGGTGACCTTCGGCAACGCGTCCCGGCAGGGCCGGCCGCCCGTGGACCCGGCGGTGCTGGCCGAGCACAACCGCGCGGTCGCCGGGTTCTGGCTGCGGCCGGTCCTCGACGACCGGCGTCCGCTGCACGAACTGTTGGCCTTGGCCGCCGACGGAGCGATCCGCCCGGCCATCGGCCGCGAGTACGCCCTCGCCGACGCCCGCCAGGCGCACGAAGACCTGCTCGCCCGACGCACCGTCGGCAAACTGGTTTTGCGGCCCTGACCACGGCTCATCGTGCGCCTCAAGCGATGAGCTCTTGTCCGATTAGGAACATCGGCGTACCGTCGCGAACATGATTGTTCCGACTCGGACGTTGCTCGACATCGCGGCCGAAGTTCTGGTGACTGATCCGGCGGCTTCCCTCGCGCAGGTCGCGCGGGCGGCCGGGATCGGGCGTACGACGCTGCACAAGCACTATGCCACCCGGGACGACCTTCTTTACGCGGTCGCACATCGGGCGCTGGAGCTGTGGGAGGGCGCCGTTTCGTCCATTCCGGACGGTCCGGACGGCGGACTGCGTACGCTCGCCGAGGCGATGATCCCGATCGGGCCGCAGCTGGAATTCCTATGGCGTACGCCGGCCTTCGACCACGTCGTCGAGATCAACGACCGGTGGAAGGCCGTCGAGGCCAGGGGGCTGGCGGTGCTCCAGCGCGCCGAGGCGCACGGCGTGCTGCGTACGGCGCCGCCGTGGTGGCTGCTGCAGACGTTCTACTCCCTGATCTACGTGGCCGCCGAGAGCGTCCTGAACGGCAAGCTCGCCCCGGCCGACGCTCCCGACCTCGTCCTGTCCACCTTCCTGACCGGCCTCGGAAAGGATCCCGCATGAATGCCCTCGCCTTCGCCGCTCAACTGTGGCGGCAACGGGCCGACCTGGTCGCCGCCGGATACCTCAGGCGCGATCCGCTGGCCCGGCTTCGGTTGCGGCCCGGCCGGGAGGACCCGTACGCGATCTACGAGCAGATGCGGGCGGCCGGTCCGCTGCTGCCCACCCGGTTCGGCAACCTGTCGACGACCAGCCACCGGATCTGCGACTCGGTGTTGCGGGACCGGCGGTTCGGCGTACGCCCGGTCGAGCGGGTCGACCGCTACGACGACTTCGATCTGTCCTTCCTCGACATGAATCCGCCGGACCACACCCGGCTGCGGCGGCTCGCCCAGCCCGCGTTCAGCCCGAAGGCGACCGCCGGATATCGCGAGCGCGTCGAGCGCACCGTGCACACGCTGCTGGACCGGGCGGGCGACGAGTTCGACCTCGTCTCGGCGTACGCCGCTCCCCTGCCGATCGCGGTGATCACCGACCTGCTCGGGGTGCCGGACGCGAACGCCGAGGAGTTCGCCCGGTACGGGATGGTCATCGGCAGCGCCCTCGACGGCATCCGCGGACTGCGGCACGCCGCCCGGCTGGAGGCCAACGACGCCAAACTCCGGGCGCTCTTCGAGCACCTGATCGAGCTGCGCCGCCGCGAACCCGCCGACGACATCGTGAGCCGGCTCGTCGCAGTGGAGGGCGATCAGATCAAACCAGCGGAGGTTCAGCCGATGTGCGTACTCTTGCTGATCGCCGGTTTCGAGACCACGACGAATCTGATCGGGAACGCGGTGCTCGCGCTGCAACGGAATCCGGACCAGTGGCGCGCGTTGTGCGACGACCCCGCGGGCCTGGCGCCGAAGGCGGTCGAGGAGGCGCTGCGCTACGACCCGCCGGTGCAGCGGACCTCGCGCGTCGCGCTGGAGCCGGTCGATCTGGACGGCCAGGTCATCCACAAGGGACAGTGGGTGTTCACGCTGATCGGCGGGGCGAACCGGGATCCCGAGGTGTACGACCGGCCGGCCGAGTTCGACCTGGAACGCGAGCGATCCGTCGACCACCTCGCGTTCTCCAGCGGCATCCACTACTGCGTCGGCCAGCCGCTGGCCCGGCTGGAGGCCACGATCGCACTGCAGGTCCTGGCGGAACGCCGTCCCGGGCTGCGCCTGGCCGGGCGGGTACGCCGCCGCAACGCGACGACGATCCGCGGACCGCTGCGGCTGCCGGTGGCGGGCTGAGGCTCAGCCGATGGAGTGGGCACGCAGTTCGTCCATGACCTCGGCGGGCGGCCAGCCGTCGACGCGGAACCGCACCGGTGCGAGCAGCGGCTCGGGTTCGAGGCCGACGCGGTCGACGACCACGTCCCACGGCACCAGCGGGCCGGGTTCGTCGGCCCGCTGGAACAGCACGTAGTGCGCTCGCGGCAGCAGTTGGGCGATGCCGTCCGACCAGGTCGCCACCGTGATCGCGGGCGACTCCGGACGTACGTCGGCGAGCAGGCCGCTGACGAAGACCTCGATGCCGGCGTTCGCGTACTGCGAGCCCAGCCAGGCCGTCTGGGCGGCGTACTCGGTGACGGCGAGGATCACCTCGGCCCGCCGGGCGGGCAGGTGATCCGGCTCGTCCGGCGCGGGCGCGTACGGCACGACCCGGCCGTAGTCGTCGGCGACATAGCCCACCGGCGACAGGCTGCGGACGGCGTCGCCGTACTCCTGCTCGACGATCTCGTAGAGCCGGCCGATGGCGCCGCTGCCGACCGGGCACAGCACCATGTTCGTGTAGTTCGGCACGAACGCCACGACCTTGTCCCCGGCTCGGCGGGTGATCTCGGCGAGCCAGCCCGGCGACAGGAGCAACGAGGTGAAGTAGCCGTCGCCGCTGTCCACCATCCGGATCAGCGCGCCCGCCTCGAACTCGCCGCGCAGCGTACGCTCGGCCAGCGCGGCCAGGTTCTCGTGGGCGGCCCGGAAGATCTCCTCGACCGAGACACCCCAGCGTTCGACGCTCGCGGGCGACACGTACGCCATCGAGTCGGGCATGTCGACGACGATCAACTCCCGCAGATGGGGCAGCGCAGCGCGCGAGATCGGCGGCTGCATCCCCGGCGTACCGGCCTGGCCGAAGGTGGCCGCTCGCAACACCGGGCGCAACCGCGGCCGCACCGCTTCCCAGGTGTCGGGGACCTCGGGCGCGCCTGTGACACCGCGGACGACCATGAGCAGCGCGCGACGGCGTTCGGCCCGGGTCGCGCCCTGCGTCTCGGCGTACACGTTGGCGAGGTAGATCCAGGTCGGGGTGCGCCGGGCGGGACGCTCGACGACCACGGCGAACTGCGCCCGGTCGTACCGCACGCGGGTGACGCCAGGCACTCGCCGCGCGATCCGCACCGCCTTGGCGGCGAACCTGTCCCGCGGCGCTCCGACGAGCCGGTCCAGCAGTCCCATGGGCTCACACCGTAACTCATCTCGCCCAGGGCGCGACCCGGGAGAACCCCCGAGCTTCAGACGCACGGATTCGGGGTCGTCACGGCCGTCGTGCTGGCGCTGCGGCCGTCGGCGCTGGTCACCGTGACCCACCAGGTGATCGGTGCGCGCGGCTTCGCCGACCACACCTCGGTGTACGCGGTGGCCTGGTCGACCGGCATCGTCGCGACGCGGGTGTCCCCCGCCCGCCAGGTCAACGTCGCCGACCGGAGATCGGCGTCGGCCGCCACGGTGACGGACAACACGAACCGGCCCTTATCGCCGCAGGTGGCGCTCTCGGCAGCGCCGACCGTCAGCGGCGGCCGCACGATCGTCGGTGACGGGGACGACGCTGGGGACGACGTCGGCTCCCGCTGCGGCTGCTCGCCGGCTGGGCCACCGGGTGACGGGCTGCCCGGCAGAATCGGCACGACCGCCGGTGAGCCTGTCACGGATCCCGTCGGCGAAATCGAGGCCGACGGCGACGCAGAACCGGCCGCGCTCGGTGTCGCCGTCGCATCCGGCGAGGATGACGCCGACGTCAGCGGCGTCTGCTGCGCGGTCGCGCCGGCCGGCGGACCCCCGGTGAGCCGCAGCGCGCCGCCGGCCAGCCCGATCGCGGCAGCCAACGCCGTCGTCGCGACCAGCACGCGCCGGGTCCGGTTGACCGGCGGCTGGGGAAAACCGGTGCTCCGGCTCCACCGCGGCTCCCAGTCCGGCGTCGCACGGAGCGCCAGCCAGGTCGACGCGTTCACGAACGGCAGGCTCGCGTACTTGGCGAGCAGGTTCGCGCCCGACGGCAGCTCCCGGCGGAGCGCCCGGCAGGCGCCACAGTCCGCCACGTGTTCGACCACCCGGCGGATCCGGTGTCGGCTGAGCGGGCCCGACCAGCCCGACAGGCTGTGCAGCAGGCGGCACCGGCCGTCGGACACCGCGATCAGCGCGTCCACTGCATCTTCCAGGTGCGCCCGCGCCTGCTTCGCCTGGTCGTACGCCCGAGTCGGCGAGATGGACAAGACCGCGCCGATCTCGGCCGCCGCGAGTCCGTGCCGCACCGACAACTCCACGACCTCGTGCTCCCGGCTGGTCAGCGTCGCCATCGCCGTCCGGACGAGTTCCACCGCGTACGCCGATCGCGTGGCGGCAGCCGGATCGATCCCGTCCGCCTCCAGCGGCCGCAGCTCGCCCCCGGCCTGATGAGGCAGCGTACGCACGCGCCGCCGGCACTCCAGCCGGACGATGGCGTAGAGCCAGGCCCGCAGCCGATGCGGGTCGCGCAGCTCGTCGGCATGCCAGCCGACCTGGTCGAACGTGTCCTGGACGACGGCGTCCACGGCCTCGGTGTCGCCGAGCAGGCGCCAGGCGTACGCCTGCAGTCGGCCGGCGTACTTCCGGTACGCGGAACTCAGCGCCTCTCGGTCACCTCGCGATAGCGCCGTGACCAGCGCAGATTCGTCCACAGCGAGCACGGTAGGCCGGGGCCGCCGATGATCGGTACCGCCGTGCGGCCACGCAGGGAGTCGGGTTCCAGCATCGTCCGGATACCCTTCCCCGAATGGGGGAGCCGCCTACGCCGATCCTCGGGCCGGCCCGGACCCGGCTGATCCTGGTACGCCACGCGATGCCGGCCTACGGGCCGGATCAGCCGGCCGAGGAGTGGCCGTTGGACCCGGCCGGGCAGACGGCTGCGATCGCCCTCCGGCGACGGCTCCCACCTGGGGCTCTGCTCGTCGCCAGTGCGGAACCGAAGGCCCGCCAGACGCTGGAGCCGAGCGGCGGCGTCACGGTGGACCCCCGCTTCGGCGAGGTACGCCGGGACGAGCCCTACGACGGAGACTTCCGGGCGCGGCGGCTCGCCTACGTTAAGGGCGTCGCGCATCCGGGCTGGGAGTCGCCCGCCGACGTCGTCACCCGATTCGGTGACGCCGTGGCGGACTGGCGAGCCCGGGCGGGTTCTCGGCCGCTTGTCGTGGCGAGCCACGGCATGGCGCTGACGCTCTGGCTCACCGCCGCGATCGGGCTCGCCGACCCCGGCGGTTTCTGGTCGGCGCTCCAGTTGCCGGACGCCTTCTCGGTGGACCTCACGACACGGCAGGCGGACCGTCTCCCGCCAGCGCCGTAGGCGGGTATGACGCAGCGGGCGGACCGGCTCCCGCCGGAGCGGTAGCCGGGCGTCAGGCGAGTTCGGCGAGGTCGGCGTCGGTGAGGCGGACCCCGGCCACGGCGACGTTCTGGTCCAGATGCGTCAGGTCGGAGGTACCCGGGATCGCCAGCACGTGCTCGCCCTGGTGGAGGGTCCACGCCAGGCGTACCTGATGAGGTGAGAGACCATGGCGGGCCGCGACCGCCGCCACCGCCGCGCTGTGCTCGGACGTCGCGCCGCTCTCCCGCGCGGAGCCGGCGATGGCGAAGAACGGCACGTACGCGACGCCGCGCGAGCCGCAGACCCGCAGCAGCTCGTCGTCACCGTGGTTGTCGATCGCGTAGTTGTTCTGGACGCAGACCACCGGCGCGATCGCCTGGGCCTCGTCGAGGTGATCCACGCGGACGTTGGAGATGCCCAGCTCGCCGATCAGACCTTCGGCCCGCAGCTCGGCCAGGGCGCCGAAGGACTCCGCGATCGAGTCGCGGCCCGGACGCCGGACGATGCGCAGGTTGACCACGTCCAGCCGGTCGCGGCCGAGGCGGCGCAGGTTGTCCTCGACCTGCTCGCGCAGCGCCGCCGGGCTGTTCGCCTCGTGCCAGTCGCCGGCGTCGTCGCGGAAGAAGCCGACCTTCGTCGTGATGACCAGCTCGTCCGGGTACGGCGAGAGCGCAGCCCGGATCAGTTCGGTCGCGTAGTGCGCGTCGAAGTAGTACGCGGCCGTGTCGATGTGGTTGACGCCCAGCTCGACCGCCCGCCGCAGCAGGCCGATCGCCGCTTGCGGATCCGGGTCGGCGGTGAGCCGCATCGAGCCGAAGCCGAGCCGGTTCACGACCCGGTCGCCGAGGGTCCAGGTGCCCGCGTCCGCCGCGTTCACCGCTGAGGTATCCACCATGCCGTGCCTCCCCGTGTCTCCCATGATCGCCAGTCAATCACGCTGGAACTGTCCGATGTTGCCACGGCGTCATCGAGGACGCTTACGGCCAGGCAACATCACCTCCGGTCGAATGGCCGCATGGCAACCTTTCCCATCGTGGCGGCGTACGCGCCGAGCGGGCCGCACGGCTGGCCGGTGACCCCCACGCAGACCGTCGGCGGGCACGTCACCGAGGCCGAAGGAGCCGAACTGGCGGAGCTGGCGTACTCGCAGATCCCGGACGACGAGTTCCGTGCGACGCTGGACCGGGCCTTCCCCGACTTCTCGTTCTTCTACCTCGGCGGGCTGCTCGGCCACTACCGGTTCAAGGTCCGGTCGCACAGCGTCGCCGACGGGCGCGCCGACCTCTACGTCGTGCTCGACGCCGACAAGGAGACCCTCGACCCGGCCACCCTGCGCTGGGTGCAGATCGCCGACGGAACCGTGGACAACGCCGGGCGGTCGCATCCGTTCTACGCCACCGGCGGACTCGCTTCCGACGGGCTGGTCAGCTTCTACGCGACGTGGTCCGGCGTACGTACAGCGAAGGCGTACCTGGCGCATGACACCGGCCATCGCGACCGGATCGGCCGGGACATCGTGACCGTGCTGGGCGGCTTCGCCTACGGCTCGACGCCGGTGGGCGCGCGTTCGGCCAGCGCGGCGACGATCGGGGCCAGCTCGGCGTAGGTGATCCCGCGTTTGGCCAGCGCCCCGATCCGCTGCGCTTCGGCGATCGTCGGCAGCACACCGGCCAGCAACGCCGGGAGGATCGCCCGTCGCGTGAGCACCTCGGTCGGCGAATGGGCGTGCGCCCGGCGTACGACGGCGACGTTGACGCGGATGGCGTGCTCGTTGCCCGGCGGTACGCCCGCCCGGTCGACCTCGATCGCGGCGTACCGGTGGCCGTCGGCCAGATCGCAGGCGGGACAGCCCGCTGGGCCCCGGCTCCACCGGCTCCCGCAGTCGGGGCAGGTCAACCGGTCGAACGCGGCGTCGACGACCCGCCACGGATGCCGGTCCGGCTCCTCCGCGACCATCGCGGCGACGGCGTGCTCGTCCTCCGGCCCGAAACCTGGTCCGAAGCCGGACTCGATGAGGAACCGCTGCCAGCCGTCGGCCACGAGCGCGTCCACGAGGGCTGCGCAACGAGCGCAGTCCGGCGCTCCGGCGTACTCCCAGCAGCCACACTCGGGGCACGTCCGGGTGGTCACGACCAGCCTCGGCGGCCGCTCAACCAGCGCAGAGCGACCTCTCCTTGGGCGCGCTGGAAGTCGCGCAGGGTCGGTAGCAGCGGTACCGGCGGCAACACCGCGCGGGCCAGGAAGTACCCCGCGAGCCCGGCGAGGACCGCGTCGACTGCCTCCGGATCGGGTTCGCGGCTCAGCGGATGCGCCGACCACAGCGCCTCAGGGTCGCCGCCACCGTGCATGGCGACGCTGGGCAGGCTCACGATCAGGTCGAGCCAGCGTGCGCCCAGGCACGCGGCGGGCCAGTCGACCACCACGAACCCGGTGGTCGTGAGCAGGAAGTTGTCGGCACGCAGGTCGCCGTGCAGCAACGCGTCGCCTTCGGTCGCCGCGGCCCAGCCGAACTCCAGCTCGGCCAGTTCGGCCTGCCGGGGATGGGTCAGGTTCGCCCAGTTCTCGGCGAAGTCGGCGTCCTCGGCGAGGGCGGGGGCGTGGAACGGCGCCGGGGTGAGCGAGTCCGCGAGCACGGTCGCCGCGTCGAGGAATCGGCGCAGCTCGTCCGGCTGCCACGGCTGCGCCGGCGTCCAGCCGTCGACGGCCTCGGTGACCATGATCGCCCAGTCGCCGGCCTCGTCGATGTGGTCGCCGCCCCAGATCAGCGCGGGCGAGGGCACCTGCGGCGGCAGTCCGGCGAGGATGTCGGCCTCGCGGCGGATAGCTGCGGCGGCGTACTCGCTGCGTTCCTCGGTCACCGCCTTGGCGAACACCGTGTGTCCGTCCGCCAGCGTCAGCACCGACGCCATCGCCGGGGAGAATCCGCCCGGCTGGCTGACCGCCCCGATCACCCGCGCGCCCGCCGCCTGCTCGATCACGGCGCGAACGCTCTGCGGCAGGTCCTCCCAGCGGGCGCGATTGCCGCCCACGGCCAGCGGTGACGTCATGCGACGATCATGCCCGACCGCTGCGGGAGGGTCAGCTCGTTTTCGCCGTGAGGGCGCTCGCCTGCGCCGCTCGCGCCACGCTCTTCCGCTGCCCGCGCAACGTCAGCAGGTACGCCAAAAGCACGAGCGCGGTGCTCCACGCGGCGGTCAGCAGATGCTCCGCCTCCCCGTACGCCACCGCGGTGATGACGCCCGCACCGAGCCCGGCCGCTGCGATGATCGGGACGAACGCCTTCGCGGCCGCGTACGCCGAGCGGGCCCGGCCGGGGGACGCCCCGGCGGTCAGCCCGATCGCCGCCCAGGCGAGGACGGCGAAGCCGACCGCGCCGATCCCGCACACGAGCAGGGGCGCGATGAGGCCGCCGGGCTTGACGTCGGCGTACGCCGAGGAATCGGTCGCGCCGGTGATCGCGGTGCCGCCGAGGAGCACGACGAAGATCACGGCGACGATGCCGCGCAGGATGTCGCGCATCAGCGCACCCACGCAGGCGAGCCGGCCGGAGAATCAGCCGGGAAGTCGACTCGGAAGTCGTGACGGAGGCCGCCGTAGATATCGAAGAACTGCGCCATGCGTGCGACCGTAGGCGACCTCGGCCGCCGCCGGTACCCCCTGTGGACAACTCGGCCCGAACGCCGATGATCAGCGCGCGACACCACGGCCGAATCCCGCCAGCCATCCGGCCGTGGCAGCCATAACGTTGAAGCATGATGAAGACGCAGAGCACGATGGACAGCCCGCTCGGACCGCTGACCATCACCACCGAGGACGGCGCGCTGATCCGGATCGGCTTCGGTTACCACGGCGAGGCGGCGACTGCGGGCGCCCCCGCCATCGGCACACCGGACGACGTGGTACGGCAGCTCACGGCGTACTTCGCGGGCGACCGGACGACGTTCGACCTGCCGTTCGCCCCGGCCGGAACGGAGTTCCAGCAACGGGTGTGGGCCGCGCTCGACGAGATCGCGTACGGGCAGACGATCAGCTACGGGGAGCTGACCGAGCGGGTCGGCGTACCCCGGGACCGCGTCCGCGCGGTCGCCGCCGCCGTCGGGGCGAATCCGCTGCTGGTCGTACGCCCCTGCCACCGCGTCATCGGCGCGGACGGCTCGCTCACCGGGTACGCCGGCGGCCTGGACCGCAAGCGGGAGTTGCTGACGCTGGAGGGGGCGCTGCAGCCGGCCCTGCTGTAAGGGATCATGCGGGCATGGACGAACGGCTCACCCCGGCCCCACTCGTGCCGAGCTTCGGCGACCGCGTACGCGACCTCGCCGGAGTCGTCGGCCTCTACGTCGGCGGATCGCTGGCGTTCGGGGACTACCGCCCCGGCGTCAGCGACCTCGACGTGATCGCCGTCGTCGACCGGGATCTCGACCGGACTCGCCGCCGTCAGGTGACCGAGCTGCACGAGGCGATCGACGACGAGAAGCTCCACTGTGCGTACCTGGTCCGGGACAAGGCCGCCGACCTGGACCGGAAGCACCACTACTGGGCGTACGGGGAGCTGTATCGGCGGGCGGTCAGCGGGGTCGCCCGGGCCGAGTTGCTTCGCGGCGGGATCACCGTCTACGGTCCCCCGCCGGCCGAGGTGATCCCGCCGGTCGACGACGCCGCGCTCCGGGCGGCCGCCCGCGCCGAACTCACCGGCTACTGGAGCCGGGCGGTCACCAAACCGAAACTGTGGCGGGAAGACCTCTACGTCGACCTCGGGCTGATCACCCTCGCCCGGGTCGAGGCCACCGTCACGGAGAACCGGCTGATCACCAAGCGCGAGGCGATCGAGCGGCTCGCTGCTTTCGGCGTACCAGATGATCTGCGCGAACAGATCGCGCGGCGGCGCGCAGGCGAACCGGTGACCCTGACCGAGGACGAGCGTGCTGCACGCGCGGAACTCGCGCGTGGCCTGATGACCGCCGGTATAGCCGGATTGACCGGCTAGGCGGCCTTGCGCTGCTGGACGATCGCGTTCTCCAGCTCCTGCCGGTTCATCGACGAGCGACCGGAGATGTCCAGGTCACGGGCGATGTCGAGCAGCTCCGCCTTGCTCATGTCCGCCAGCGGCACCTCCGTCGACGCGTCGGGCTCGGCTGAGCCGGAGCGGTCCTTGCGCGCCTTCTCGACGCTGCGGCGCAACGCGTCCATGAGGTCGATGACGTTGGTCGCCTCCGGCGCCTTGGCCTCGGAGACCACCTCGGCCCCGGATCGCTTGGCCTCGACGAGGTCTTTCACCCGATCGGTGTACGTGTCGCGGAAGTCGCCGGCCTGCCACTCGCCGGTCATCGAGTCGATGAGCTGACCGGCCATCCGTAGCTCCTGCGACGTGCTGCGGACCTTGCCGGGTAGCCGTTCGATCACCTCGGCCGGGGCGCGGACCTCGTCGGCGAAGTACATCGTCTCCAGGACCAGCAGATCCTTGTCGACCCGGATCGCGGCCAGGTACTCCTTGCTGCGCATGACGAGGGTGGCGATCGCCGCCCGATTCGTCTCGGCCATCGCATCCCTGAGCAGGGCGTACGTCTTGATCGTCTCGTCGCTGCCCGGCCCGAGGTAGTAGGTCTTCTGGAAGAAGATCGGGTCGATCTCGTCGAGGTCGACGAACTGGTGGATGTCCAGGATCTTCGACCGGCCGGGCGCGATCTCGTCCAGCTCCTTCTTCTCGATCAGGACGTACTCGCCCTCGCCGACGTCCGCGCCCTTGACGATGTCGCCGTATGGCACCTCCTCGCCGGTCCGCTCGTTGACCCGCAGGTAGCGGATCCGGTCGTTGGTGCCCCGCTGGAACTGGTGGAACGAGACCTCGTGCTCCTTGGTCGCCGAGAACAACTCGACCGGGACGGAGACCAGGCCAAAGCTGATGACACCGGTCCAGATGGCACGCGCCACATCGATCACCCCCAAAGGCCCGTGACGGGCCTTCATCATTGTGACCATGATCCTGCGACGATGGACAGCATGAAATCTTGCCCGTGCGGCCTCGGCCCGGCCTACGCCGACTGCTGCGGGCGCTGGCAGCACGCCGACGCGCCGACCGCTGAGCTGCTGATGCGGTCCCGGTACACCGCCTTCGTCCGCGGCGACACCGCGTATCTGCTGCGTACCTGGCATGCGAGCAGCCGGCCGCGACGATTGGACCTGACCGGCGGCCCGCGCTACACCCGGCTGGAGATCCTCGGGCAGACCGGCGGATCGCTGTTCGAGACCACCGCGACCGTGCATTTCAAGGCGCACTACGCCGGTGGGGTTCTGGAGGAGAACAGCGAGTTCCGGCGAGAAGGCGGACAATGGTTCTATCTTTCTGAGCTTCCTTTGAGGTAGAAGGCACAGGTTTCTGAGATGACCGCCCCTGAAGAACCCACCCCGGCCGCCGCCGAGGCACCGGCTCAGCCCGCACCGCCGGCTCAGCCCGCACCTCCGGCCGCGCCCACTCGCTCGCCGCTGCTCGCCAGCCGTCCACTGCAATTCGCCGCGATCGGCGTCGCCGGGCTCGTCCTCGGCGGTGTGATCGGCGTCGGCGTCGGCTTCGCCGCCGGTCATCACCTCGGCGGCCGCGACGACCGGTTCGACCGGCACCACTCCAAGTTCGACGACCGCCACGACCGGCACGAGCGCCAGCGCCAGCGCCGCGACCAGCCGCGCAACGAGCAGCGCCAGTGGCCGCCCGCCCAGCCGACCCAGCCGGCCTCGCCGACGCTTCCAGCGCCGTCGGCTTCCGCGTCCTGACCACCCCGGGCGGGCCGCGCCGATAGGCTCGGTTGCGTGGCTGACCAGGTCGAGAATGCCTCGGCGGTACGCACAACGAGCGACTGGATGGCGGTGATCCGTCACCGGGAGTCCACCGAACCCGACGCTTACCTGGTCGACCCGTACGCCGAACGGCTGGGCGGCTCCGAGGCGCTGGTGGCGTACCTGGCGAAGCTGGGCGGCCCGAACGAGGTGGTGATCACCCGGGGGCGCTTCGGCGACGCCGTGATCGCCGA
The DNA here is from genome assembly GCF_024172085.1 of Hamadaea flava. Classification (NCBI taxonomy): domain Bacteria; kingdom Bacillati; phylum Actinomycetota; class Actinomycetes; order Micromonosporales; family Micromonosporaceae; genus Hamadaea; species Hamadaea flava. Next base: position 1,188,332 of record NZ_JAMZDZ010000001.1, read on the forward strand.
GGCGCTCGGCTCGGGCGTCGACCAGGTCGCGATCCTCGCCTCCGGTTCGGACACCCGGCCGTGGCGGCTGCCGATGCCGGGTGCCACGGTGTACGAGGCCGACCTGCCGGGCCAGGTCGAGACGAAGATCGCGACCTTGGCCCGGGCCGGCGTCAGCCCGGCCGGGCAGGTCGCGGTCGACGTCGATCTGCGTACGCCGTGGGCGGGGCGGCTCACCGAAGCCGGGCTCGACCCGCGCCGCCCGGCGGTGTTCCTGGTGGAGGGCCTGTTCTACTACTTCCCGGCCGATGAGGCGGATCTGCTGCTCGACCGGCTCGGCTCGATTGCCGCCGAGGGTTCCCGGCTGGCCTTCGACATCCCCGACTCGGCGTACGCCGACGAACCGGCCAACGCGGAGTTCCTCGCGTACATGCTGGACCGGGGTTCGCCGTTCGTCGGGGCCAGTGCCGATCCGGTGCGCTGGCTGGCCGGGCACGGCTGGGACGCGTCGGCGTACCTGGCCGCCGACCTCGGTTCGAGCGGGCTCGTGCCGGCACCGCCGGCTCGGCTGGTCCGGCCCGACCGTCCGATCTGGCACGTCGGTGCCCGCCGCCGGTGATCGCCTCGCTTCCGTGGTCTGTTTGTTATGACGATCTCCGGAAGGCTGGATACCCCACCGCTGCAAGATCAGGTGTCGGGCACTCCGGAGATCCACACCGCACCCGCGGCACGAACTCACCGATTCGCCAGACAAATCGGCAAGTGGCCGAGACACTCGACAGCATGCGGCTGATCTTCGACAACGTCCGTGTCTTCGACGGCGTACAGGAGAACCTGTCAGCGCCGGCACGGGTAGTCGTCGAGGACGGCCTCATCGCCGAGGTCACGGGGCTCGACGCCGCCGACGCCGGAAGCGGTCCGGCTGGGACGGTGATCGACGGCGGCGGCCGGGTGCTCATGCCCGGCCTGATCGACGCCCATTGGCACGCCATGATGGCGAGCCTGCCGATGGCGCAGCTGGCCACGGCCGACCTCGGCTACATCTACCTGGCGGCGGGCCGGGAAGCCGAGCGTACGCTGTTGCGGGGGTTCACCACGGTCCGCGACGCGGGCGGGCCGAGCTTCGGCCTCAAGCAGGCCGTCGACGACGGGCTGATCCACGGCCCCCGGATCTATCCCAGCGGCGCGTTCATCAGCCAGACCTCCGGGCACGGCGACTTCCGTACCCCGCACGACCTGCCCAAGCATGGGCTGACCTTCATCGAGACGGCCGGTGTCACGGCGATCGCCGACGGCGTGGACGAGGTGCTGCGGGCAACCCGGGAACAGCTGATGCGGGGCGCCAGCCAGATCAAGCTGATGGCGGGCGGCGGCGTCGCCTCCCCGCACGATCCGCTCGACGTCACGCAGTTCACGGAGGCCGAACTGCGGGCGGCGGTGGAGGCGGCCGAGAACTGGGGCACCTACGTCATGGTGCACGCGTACACGCCGCGCTCGGTGCAGCAGGCGATCCGGGCCGGGGTGCGGTGCATCGAACACGGGCACCTGCTGGACGACGAGACCGCCGCGCAGATGGCGACCCAAGAGGTCTGGTGGTGCCTGCAACCGTTCCTCGACGACGAGGACGCCATTCCGATGGCCGACCCGGTGAACCGCGCCAAGCAGCTCACCATGGTGCAGGGCACCGACACCGCCTACGAACTCGCGCGCAGGCACGGCGTACGCGTCGCCTGGGGCACCGACACGTTGTTCGACCCGAAGCTGGCCACTCGGCAGGGCGCGCAACTGGCCAAGATGGGGCGCTGGTTCACCCCGGCCGAAGTGCTGCGCATGGCGACCTCCGGCAACGCCGAGCTGCTGGCGTTGTCGGGCGAGCGCAATCCCTATCCCCGGCCGCTGGGCGTGATCGAGCCCGGGGCGTACGCCGATCTGCTGCTCGTCGACGGCGATCCACTCGCCGATCTCGCGGTGCTCGCCGATCCGGCCAACCTCACCGTGATCATGAAGAACGGGGAGATCATCCGCGACGCGCGTACGCCCTGACTGTCGTGGTCCCGGCAGCACTGTCGCGACTGGACACCGCGGGCGATAGCATCCCACGCGGCGGTTCGCCGCCGACCCCGTGAACCACAACGTAAGGAGAGATCCCTTGCTGGGACTCGAGAAGAAGCTCATGAAGCAGTGGGAGGGCAAGAGCGCGCAGGAGCTCGCCGACGCCCCCGTCACCGCGCTGGAGGGTCTGACCAAGGAGGACGCCGAGTACCTCGACAAGGCGTTCGGCATCAAGACGGTCCGCGACCTGGCCAAGCAGAAGCACTTCAAGTGGGCGCAGGCGATCGTCACCCTCGCCGACTGAGGTTGTAGATAGCTCACGCAGCAGGCCCCGCCGATCGGCGGGGCCTGCTGCGTCGTCCGCTGGATGCGGTGTCCGGTGGATGCAGTGTCAGCGTGCCCCGGCGGGCACCGCCTCGGCGGGTTCCCGCTGGCCGCCGACGGCCGGGGCGAGCGCCCGCAGGATGTCGTCGACCCGCTGCTTGGCGTCGCCGAACAGCATCTGCGTGTTCTCCCGGAAGAACAGCGGGTTCTGCACGCCCGCGTACCCGGTGGCCATCGAGCGCTTGAAGACCACGACGTTGGCCGCCTCCCATACCCGCAGCACCGGCATCCCCGCGATGGGGCTGCCCGGGTCGGCCGCGGCCGGGTTGACCGTGTCGTTCGCGCCGATCACGAGGACCACCGTGGTGTCGGCGAGGTCGTCGTTGATCTCGTCCATCTCCAGCACGATGTCGTACGGGACATGGGCCTCGGCGAGCAGCACGTTCATGTGGCCGGGCAGGCGGCCGGCGACCGGGTGGATGCCGAAGCGCACCTCGACGCCGTGCGACCGCAGAATCCGGGTCAGTTCCGCGATCGGGTACTGAGCCTGTGCCACCGCCATGCCGTACCCGGGCGTGATGACCACGGAGGACGCGTTGCGCAGCAGTTCGGCGACCTCCTCGGCGTTCGTCTCGCGGTACTCCCCCAGATCCTCGTCGCCGCCGGTGGCCGCCGCCACGCCGAAGCCGCCCGCGATCACGGAGATGAACGAGCGGTTCATCGCCTGGCACATGATGTAGGACAGGTACGCACCCGACGAGCCGACCAGCGCCCCGGTCACGATCAGGAGGTTGTTGTTGAGCAGGAATCCCGAGGCGGCCGCGGCCCAGCCGGAGTAGCTGTTCAGCATCGAGACCACCACCGGCATGTCCCCGCCGCCGATCGAGGCGACGAGGTGCCAGCCGAGCGCCAGCGCGAGGACGGTCACCGCGGTCAGCAGCCACACGTTCGGGCGTACCACGAAGACGACGGTGAGGACCGCGAACGCGACCAGCGCGCCCAGATTGAGCACGTTGCGGGCCGGGAGCATGAGCGGCGCGGACTTGATGCGGGCGGACAGCTTGAGGTACGCCACGATCGAGCCGGTGAAGGTGACCGCGCCGATGAACACCCCGATGAACACCTCGCCGTGGTGGATACGCAGCAGCGCGCCGGTCATCCCCTCGTGGCCCTCGCCGGACTCGACGCCGAGGTAGCCGTTCCAGCCGACGAGGACGGCGGCCAGGCCGACGAAGCTGTGCATCACGGCGATCAGCTCGGGCATGCCGGTCATCTCGACGACGCGGGCCCGCCAGATGCCGAGGCCGCCGCCGACGAGCAAGGCGACCGCCAGCAGCGCGACGCCCATGGCGCTGATGCTGCGGGAGGCGAGCCCGACGGTGGCGACGAGCGCGATGGTCATCCCGGCGATGCCGAACGCGACGCCGTTACGTGACGTCTCGTGCTTGGACAGTCCGGCGAGGCTCAACACGAAGAGCAACGCCGCGACGATGTACGCCGCCTGCGCGGCGGTGACAGCATTCATCTCGATCAGCCCTTCGAGAACATGCTCAGCATGCGCCGGGTGACGGCGAAGCCGCCGAGGATGTTGACGCTGGCCAGCAGGACGGCGACGAACGACAGCCCGGTGACGACGGCGTCACCCTGGCCGATCTGGAGCAGCGCGCCGACCACGATGATGCCGGAGATCGCGTTCGTGACCGACATCAGCGGGGTGTGCAGCGCGTGGTGGACCTTGCCGACGACGTAGTACCCGATGACGACGGCGAGCGAGAAGACGGTGAAGTTGCCGATCAGCTGGTTCGGCGCGAATGCCGTGACCAGGAACAGCGCGGCTGCCGCCACCCCGACGAGGGTGTAGACGCGACCGGTCGAGACGGGCTTCTTCTCGGGAGCGGCGACGACGGCCACCGGCGCGGCGACCGGGGCCGCCGAGACCTGGACCGGGGGCGGCGGCCACAGCTTCTCGCCGTCGCGCACGACAGTCATGTTCCGCTGCACCACGTCGTCGAAGTCGAGGGTGAACTGGCCGTCCTTGCCGGGCGTCACGAGCTTGAGCAGGTTGACGAGGTTGGTCCCGTACAGCTGAGAGGCCTGCGCGGGCAGCCGGCCCGGCAGGTCGGTGTAGCCGATGATGGTCACGCCGTTCTCGGTCACGACGACCTCGCCGGCCTTCGTCCCGGCGACGTTGCCGCCCTGGGCCGCCGCCATGTCGACGACGACGCTGCCCGGTTTCATGCTCGCCACGTGCTCCTCGGTGAGCAGCCTCGGCGCGGGACGGCCGGGGATCAGCGCGGTGGTGATGACGATGTCGACCTCGGCGGCCTGCTCGCCGTAGATCTCGGCGGCGCGGCGGTCGTAGTCGGCGGAGGTCGCCTTGGCGTACCCGTCCGAGCTGATCTCCTGCTCCACGGTGACCTCGAGGAACTCCCCGCCCAGCGACCGGACCTGCTCGGCGACCTCCGGTCGCGGGTCGGTCGCACGCACGATCGCGCCGAGGCTCTTGGCGGCCCCGATCGCAGCGAGGCCGGCGACTCCGGCGCCGGCCACGAGGACTTTCGCGGGCGGAACCTTGCCGGCGGCGGTCACCTGCCCGGCGAAGAACCGCCCGAAGGCGTGCGCGGCCTCGACGACCGCGCGGTAGCCCGCGATGTTGGCCATCGAGCTGAGCACGTCCATGGACTGCGCCCGGGAGATCCGCGGCACGGCGTCCATCGCCAGCGCGGTCACCGGACGGGCCGCGAGCGCCTCCACCAGCTCCGGCCGCAATGCCGGGCTGAGCAGGCCGATCAGCGTCGCACCGTCTCGCAGTTCGGCGATCTCCGTCTGGGACGGGGCGTTCACCTTCACCACGATGTCGGACTGCCAGCAGTCGTCGTGGCTGCCGATCTTCGCGCCCGCCTCGGCGTACGCGTCATCGGGGAAGCTGGCGCGCGCGCCCGCTCCGGCCTCGACCATGACCTCGTATCCGAGGTTCACGAGCTGGCGCACAGTCGCCGGCGTCGCGGCGACCCGGGTTTCCCCGGCGTCCGCCTCCGCCACCACACCGAGCCGTTGACCCATGTCCGCTCCTGTCTGTCACGCGAAGGTGACCCTTCCGCGAAAGTTACAACAGGTTAGGTCAATCACGCTCGATCGTGAAGCGGGTCGGTGCAAGGTCCACGGCCTGAGAACGCGCAGCTCACGCCGCCAGCAGGCGGGGGGCGCCAGGGTGAAATTGCCCACACGTGCCAGGGACGGCTAACATCAACCTCCAGCGATGCCTCCTCAGTGGAGCGGGTTCGAGGCGTCGCCGACGACACCTGTCAAGCAGGTGCAACCGCACTGGGCAGCGGGCTGCCCCTGCGCGCCCTGCGAAAGGACCCGCATGTCCCGACCCGCTCCGCGCGCGGCGATCGCCGCCGCGCTGGCCGCGCTCGTCGCGCTCCTCGCCGCGATGCTGCTGCATCCGGCCGTCTCCCAGGCCGCCACCCCGGTACGCGTCATGCCGCTCGGCGACTCCATACCGGCTCGCCGGGCTGCTGGCGGGCGCTGCTGTGGAATCGCCTGCAGTCCACCGGGTACACCGACATCGACTTCGTCGGAACGCTGCCGCCGCAGGGCTGCGGAGTGGCGTACGACGGCGACAACGAAGGGCACGGCGGCTATCTCGCCACCAACATCGCCAACCAGAGCCTGCTCCCCGGCTGGCTCAGCGCGACCCAGCCGGACGTCGTCCTGATGCACCTCGGCACCAACGACGTCTGGAGCAACATCCCGCCCGCCACCATCCTGGCCGCGTTCAGCACGCTGGTCGACCAGATGCGGGCGAGCAACGCCTCGATGCGCGTCCTGGTCGCGAAGATCATCCCGATGAACCCGTCGAGCTGCACCGAGTGCGCTCAGCGGGCGATCGACTTCAACGCCGCGATTCCGGCCTGGGCGGCCGGGAAGACGACGGCCCAGTCGCCGATCGTCGTGGTGGACCAGTGGACCGGCTTCAGCACCGCGACGGACACCTACGACGGCGTCCACCCGAACTCGGCCGGCGACCAGAAGATGTCCGACAAGTGGTACCCGCCGCTGATCGCCCAGCTGGGCGGCGCGACGTCGTCGCCGTCGGCGAGCGCCACGGCGTCGGCCAGCACGTCGCCGTCGGCGAGCACGTCGCCGTCGGCCAGTGTTTCGCCGACCGCGTCCAGTGGGAAGAAGTGCACCGCGACCTACCGCGTGTCCAGCCAGTGGCCGGGCGGCTTCGGCGCCGAGGTCACCGTCGCGAACACCGGGACCGTCGCCCTCACCGGATGGACGGTCGTGCTGGTGTTCCCTAACGGCCAAATCGTGACGCAACTCTGGAATGGGACATTCACTCAGAGCGGCGGCACGGTGACGGTGAAGAACGTGAGCTACAACGGCTCCGTCGCACCCGGCGGCACCGCCGGGTTCGGCTTCAACGCCAGCTGGAACAACAGCGTGAACTCTGCGCCAACGGTGAGCTGCACGCCGGTCTGACGCTCGGGATCGCCCGGCTGCCGACGGTACGGTGGCCGGGCGACACGTCCGCCGACCTGCACCTTTACTTGATCGGGCGGGGCGAATAGTACGCTCGGGTGTCCGAGAACAGCCGCCCATCGGCGATGACCGACCAGACGAAGGTGGACATGACCAGCGCGCCCAAGATCACTGTCGTCGTGCCGACGTACAACGAGCGCGACAACCTGCCCAAGCTCGTCAGCCTGCTCGCCGGCCTGAACCTCCCCGAGCTGCACGTCCTGGTGGTCGACGACAACTCCCCCGACGGCACCGGCGAGGTCGCCGAGAAGCTTGCGGTCGAGGCCCCGATCCCGGTCGGCGTGCTGCACCGCACGGTCAAGGACGGGCTCGGCCGGGCGTACGTCGCCGGCATGACGCGCGCGCTCGACGAGGGCGCCGACATCGTGGTGCAGATGGACGCCGACCTGTCGCACCCGGTGACCGCCATCCCGGTGATGATCGACAAGCTCGCGACCACGGACGCGGCCGTCGTCCTCGGCTCCCGCTACGTCGCGGGCGGCGCTACGGCCAGCGAATGGCCGTGGCACCGCAAGGCGCTGTCGGCCTGGGCCAACTTCTACGTCAACACGATCCTGCAGTTGCACGTCAAGGACGCCACCGCCGGCTTCAAGGCCTGGCGCGCCGAGACCCTGCGGGCCATCGACGTCGCGTCCGTGCAGAGCAACGGGTACGCCTTCCAGGTCGAGATGAACTATCGCGTGGTCAGCCGGAAGATGCGGATCGCGGAGGTGCCGATCCGGTTCGAGGAGCGGGTCGAGGGCGCGTCGAAGATGAGCCTCGGCGTACAGCTCGAATCGGCGCTCGTGCCGTGGAAGCTGCGCTTCGGCAAGCGCTGAGCCCGCACGGCCATTCCACTATAGCGGAATTCCGCTATAGTGGATTCCATGATCGCCGACTTGGGCGTACGCGTCCGCGAGGAACGCCGCCTTCGTAACCTCACGCTGGACGAGCTCGCCGCCGCCAGCGGCGTCAGCCGGAGCATGCTGTCTGAAGTGGAACGCGGCAGCCGTACGCCGACCGTGCTGGTCCTCGACCGCATCGCCACCGGCCTGGGCACGAGCGTCGCCCGGCTGCTGCGGCCGGAGTCCCCCGATCGCCGGATCCTGCTGCGGCACGAGAAGCAGGACGTCGCCCAGGCCGACGGCTGGCAACGCCGCATCCTCAGCCCGGTGGTGCCCGGCGTCGAGTTCGAGTTCATGCGTACGGTGATCGAGCCGGGCGTGGACGCCGGAGTCTTCACCCCGCACGGGCCCGGCACCCGGGAGTACCTCGCGGTCGAGTCCGGGACGCTGCGGCTGTCGCTGGACGACGAGGTCACCGAGCTGGAGGCCGGGGACAGCGTCTACTACGCCGGCGACTGCCACCACGGGTTCGCCAATCCCGGCGCCGAGCCCTGCGTCTACTACCTGGTCATGGACGTCCGATGAGCGAGCCGATCACACCCGCCTGGGAGTGGGACGCCGACGAGGTACGCAGCATCGGCCACCGCATCGCCGATCTCGTCGCCGACCACCTGACGGCTTTGCCGGGCAAACCGGTGTGGCAGCCCTATGAGGCCACGGTTCCGCCGGCCGACGGCGGCCCGGTCGGGCTGGACGAGGTGCTGGACGAGATCGCCGAACGCGTCCTGGCGTACCCGTTCGGCAACGGCCATCCCCGGTACGCCGCCTGGGTCAACTCGCCACCGCACGTGCTCGGCGCGTACGCCGAGACGCTGGCCGCCACCCTGAATCCGAGCGTCGCCGGGGGCGACCACGCGGCCGTCCACGTCGAGCGCGAGGTGATCCGGGTCTTCCGCGAGCTGGCGGGCTTCCCCGACACCGGTATGGGTCTCCTGGTGAGTGGCGGTTCGATGGCGACGCTCACCGCGCTCGCGGTCGCCCGGCACCGCGCGGCCGAGCGCCACGGCCTCGACGTCCGGGAGCACGGCCTCGCCGGTCGAACCTTCGTCCTCTACTTGGGAACCGAGGGCCACGGGTCCGCCCGCAAGGCCGCGGAGCTGCTCGGCATCGGCTCGGCGAACATCCGCCTGATTCCCGCCGACGCCGATCACCGGATGCGCCCGGATCTGCTGCGGCAGCAGGTCGAGGCCGATAAGGGGGCTGGCGTCGTCCCCGTCGCCGTCATGGCGAGTGCCGGAACGGTCAACACCGGCGCGATCGATCCACTGACCGAGATCGCCGGAATCTGCGCCGAGCACGAGCTGTGGCTGCACGTCGACGGGTCCTACGGCGGCCCGGCGGTGCTGCTCCTCGACGACCACGCACCGGTCCGGGCAGCTCTGTCCGCTGTGGACAGCATCGCCCTCGATCCCCACAAATGGCTGTACGCCCCGGTCGACGCGGGCCTCGTCCTGCTGCGCGACGCCCAGCTCGCCCGCGACGCGTTCAGCCTTGTCCCGCCGTATCTGCGTACCGACGACGAGCCGTGGTTCAGCGAGTTCGGCTTCGATCAGACCCGCCCGTTCCGGGCCCTGAAGGTCTGGGCGCAGCTGCGGCATCTCGGCCTCGACGGCTACCGGCGGCTGATCGCGCGGGACATCGCGGTCGCCGGGCGGCTCGCGGCGGTCGTGGAAGCCGACCCCGAGCTGGAACTGCTCGCCCATGGGCTGAGTGTGGTCTGCTTCCGCAGCGCCGGGTTGGCCGACGAGCAGAACCGCGAGGTGCTGACCGAGGTTCAGCACGCCGGGCGGGCGTTCCTGGCCGGGACCACGGTGAACGGCGTCTTCGCCCTGCGGGCCTGCGTCGTCAACCCGCGTATGGGCAGTGCCGACGCCGAGGCGATCGTCGCCGAGGTTCGCCGCGCCGCCGGCCTCATCCGGCGGCGAGCGCCACGCCGACCTCCTCCTCCACCAGATCCCCGTTGATCACCATGGCGGCCGCGGCCCCCGCGGCGGCCGCCATCACCACCGAGGCCATCGGCAGCACCACGTTCCCCGCGGCCCACACCCCAGCCACCCTGGTACGCCCGAACGAGTCGACCTGGACCAGCCCGTTCTCGACCGCGCACCCCAGATCGCGAAGCAGCCCGTCGATCGGGACGAAGCGGGGCGCGACGAACAACGCCGACCGCTCCACGATCCGGCCGCTGCGCAGTTCCACGCCCCGGAGCCGACCGCCGTCGATCGTGAGACCGGCGACCGGCCCTTCGATGACGGCGACCTTCCTTGCGTCGAGCTTCCGTCGATCCTCCGCCGTCAGGGCGTACGCGTGCGCGAAGAAAACGACGTCGTCACTCCACTGCTTGACCAGCAACGCCTGGTGCACCGCGCGCTCATCCGTCGCCAGTACGCCGATCGCCTGGTCGCGTACTTCCCAGCCGTGGCAGTAGGGGCAGTGCAGGACGTCGCGGCCCCACAACTCCGGCAGGCCGGGCAGTTCGGGGAGCTCGTCGGTCAGCCCGGTCGCGACCAGGACGCGGCGGGCCTGAAGCGTCGACCCGTCCGTGAGCCGCACGGTGAAGCCCGGCTCGCGCTGATCCCTGTCGATCCCGGCTACCCGGCCGGAGATGATCTCCCCGCCGTATCCGGTGACCTCGGCTCGGCCCACCGCCAGCAGCTCGGCCGGGGGCACCCCGTCTCGCGAGAGGAAGCCCTGCAGGTGGGCGGCGGGTGCGTTGCGGGGCTCGCCCGCGTCCACCACCGCCACCCGGCGGCGGGCCCGGCCCAGCACCAGCGCGGCGTTCAGCCCGGCCGCCCCGCCTCCGATCACCACCACGTCGTACGCGTCCATCGCGCTCACCTCCGCCTCCGATGGTGCGGCGGCCCGTGCGATCTCGACAACCTTTGTTGCCGAAACCGGGATGGCGAGCTGCAATGGACGGGTGGACGAGATCTCGAAGACCCTGGCCCAGGTCGGCCCCCGCCTCCAAGAGGTACGCAAGAAGCGCGGGGTGACGCTGTCCGCCCTCGCCGAGGCGACCGGGATCTCCAAGAGCACCCTGTCCCGCCTGGAGACGGGGCAGCGCAAGCCGAGCCTGGAACTGCTGCTGCCGATCGCCCAGGCGCACAACGTCCCGCTCGACGAACTGGTCGGCGCGCCGGCCGTCGGCGATCCCCGGATCCGGCCGACGCCCATCCGGCAGGGCGGCCGCACCATGATCCCGCTGACCCGGCAACCGGGCGGGCTCCAGGCGTACAAGCTGGTGCTGCCGCCGGGCGAGGAGCCGGACCTGAAGACGCACGAGGGCTACGAGTGGCTCTACGTGCTATCTGGGCGGGCGCGGCTCCGCCTGGCCGAGCACGACCTCGTGCTGCCCGCCGGCGAGGCAGCCGAGTTCGACACGCGGCTGCCGCACTGGTTCGGCAGCGCGACCGACCGGCCGGTGGAACTGCTCAGCCTCTTCGGCCGCCAAGGCGAACGGCTGCACGTCCGCGCGCGCAGCGTGCGAAAGTGAGGGCATGCCGAAGACGCAGTACTACACGGCGACGACGATCGACGGGTTCATCGCCGATCCGGACGACTCGCTCGACTGGCTGTTCGCGGTGGCGGAGGGCGAGAACAGGTTCGCCGAGTTCTTCGCCGGGGTCGGCGCGTTCGCGATGGGCGCGACGACCTACGAGTGGGTCCTCGCCCACGACGACCTCCTCGAGCACCCCGAGAAGTGGAAGTCGTACTACGCCGACGTTCCCTGCTGGGTCTTCACCCATCGCGAGCTGCCACCCATCCCCGGCGTGGATCTGCGGTTCGTGCGGGGCGACGTACGCCCGGTACACGAGCAGATGAGCCGAGCGGCCGGGGAGACGAACATCTGGCTCGTCGGCGGGGGCGAACTGGTCGGCGCCTTCGCCGACGCCGGTCTCCTCGACGAGCTGATCCTCGGCCAGGCCCCGGCGACTCTCGGCGCGGGCAAGCCGCTGCTCCCCCGTCGCCTCGGACCCGACCGGCTCGAACTCGTCTCGGCCGCGCAGAACGGTCAATTCGTGCAGATCACCTACCGGGTGAAGAGCTGACGTCGACCGGCGGGCGACGGCCGAACGCCCCGATGCCGGCGTGGAACAGTCCCATCAGGAGTACGCCGGCCGCCGCGGCGGCGAAGGCCGCGACCGGATGGTCCGCCACGTGTGCGGCGTACGCCACGACACCGGCGAGGACGAACATGATCCAGCCGCTGAGCAGATTGACCACGGGGCCATAGCCGAACAGCGATGGATAGGTGCTCTTCGTGATCCCTCGGACGAAGTGCGGTACGCCGTTCGCTCCCAACACCCCGGCGAGGAAACTCAACAAGACCGTCGATACCACGGGAACTCCTAAGCGGACAGACCTCGGACGACGAGGTCGACGAGCTGACGCAGACGACGGCGAGCCGTTTCGGCGTCCGGCTCCTGGGCGATGCCGGGCAGTGCGTCGGTCAGCACCAACGCCACGTCGCGCGGGCCGATCGTGCGGCCGAGCCCCGGCAGACCGGATTCGGCGAGGACGCGTTCCACGAGGTCGGCGTACCGGTCGTGGAAGCTCGCGATGACGTCCCCGGCGAGCTGCCCGGCCTCGGCGAACAACTCGGCCTTGAAGCCGGCCCCGATGGCGCCGCCGAACAGGTCGAGTTTCTGGGCCAGCACCTCGGTGAGCCGGTCGGCGACGTCGCCGGAACCGGTCGCACCCGCTCTGGCCGCCGCGGCGAGCACCTCGTCGGCGATCTTCTGCCCGACCGCCCGGAAGACGGCTTCCTTACCGGGGAAGTACTGGTACACGGCCGGTCGGGAGATGCGGGCGGCCTGCGCGATCAGGTCCATCGAACTGCGGCGGTAGCCGTAGCGCCCGAACACTTCCAGCGCGGCTGTCACTATCTGGCCTCGGCGATCCTCTGACACGCTGACAATCTAGGCGTATTTTGTCAGACCGTCAACGGTTAAGGTGAGCGCGTGGACGAGATCTGGGGTGAGCTTGCCGTGCCGGACGCCGCGTCGGCTCCCCCGGCCGGGGTCTGCCACCTCTGGCCCATTCCGGTCGCCGCGCGTACAAGTTGGATCTCCGATTGGATCTCCGACGAGGAGCGGGCCCAGGCGGACCGGTTCCTGGCCGAGCACGCCCGCCGGACGTTCCTCACCTCGCGCAGCGCGCAGCGCGAGGTGGCCGCGCGGTATCTGGGCGTGAGGCCGGACGCCGTGCCGATCGACCGGACCTGTCGCCGGTGCGGCGGCCCGCACGGGCGCCCGACCGTCCCCGGGCCGATCGACCTGTCCGTGAGCCACACGCGGGAGTGGGTCGTCCTCGCCGTCGTGGGCGCGGGCCGGGTCGGAGTGGACCTGGAGCACGAGGCCACCGCCCGCGACCTCGACTCCCTGATCGGTACGCTCACCGCCGCCGAACGGGCCGAGTTCGCCGAGGTGCCGCCACCGGACCAAGTGGGGTGGTTCCTCCGTCGGTGGACCCGCAAGGAGGCGGCCGTCAAACTGACCGGACACGGCTTGGCCGTACGCTTCGACGCCCTCGACACTCGCGGGGCGCTCGCGATCGCCGACGGCGTGGCACCGGACTGGCCCACAGAGGACATTCACCTGACCGACGTACGCGCCGGCGGCGGCCTTGTCGTCGCGCTCGCGACCACCGTCCCCCTGCGCTCCGTTCTCCTGTCCGGCCTTTCCGCGCGATCATGAACCATCGGCCATGATCGACCGGCGTGTCGTGTCCCGACTGCCCTGATCGACTCTGCGACGGCGTGATCACCCACCGGCGGGCTAGCGATGGGTACCCGCCGGCGGGTCGGGATCGGACGCCACGGCGACGAACGCCGCCACGCTGATCCCGGCCGCGAGGACGAGCGCCACCGCCGCGACGACCAGGATGGCGACGCGGCGGTGGTTGTACGGCGGCTCCGGGCTGCGGTGCCGGCCCGGAGCGGGTGGTGCGACGGTCGAGGTGGGTGGGGTCACCGGGGTCCTGCCCGGTGCCGCCCGGCGCGGGCGTACCCCTCGATGACGTCGAGGTGACCGCGCCGGGACGGCACCGTGGTCGTGGCAGGACGCCACGGGATCGTCTGCAGGACCTGGGTCACCTCGAACCGCAGGGCCTCGGCCGTCAGGATGTCGTCGGTCATCCGGGGCAGGACGGCCGTCTCGGTCAGATCCTCCTTGGACGGCGTCCACCAGGCGTACACGACCGGCGCCTCGGGCACCTCCTCGAAGCCGTCGGGCAGCGGGTTCAGCGTCGGCAGGGCCCGCCGTTCGGGCCGGGCGTCGGCCCAGCGCCGGATGTGCTCGGCCTGCCGCCGGATCTCACGGTGACGAATGTGGACGACGAACGACGTGGTCACCACCGTCACCAGCGCGGCCGCACCACCGGACAGGCACAGCAGGCCGACCGTCACGTTGTCATGCAGGCTCACCGGGTTCTCCTTCGCGGGGCGGTGCGGAAATTGGGTACGCGAGCCGCCCGCGCGATCGCGACGACCCGGCTGGGCGAGAGGTCGCCGAGGGCGGCGACACCGTGCACGCGGAGTGCTTTGACCTCGCCGGCCGGCAGTTGCACCGCCTGCCGGTAGGGGCCTCGGTCCGGCGGCGGGATCACCGCCCACCCCGGCCGGGGCCCGCCGCCGATCAGCGGTCCGATGGCACGCAACATGGTGCTCACCTCGCCAGGGCGGTGCGTTCGACGCCGACGCTCAGCCGACGGGCCATGGTCCGGCGGGCGCGCATGTTGAGCGCCTTCACCGCGTCCTCGGTGACGCCCATCCGGACAGCCGCCTCGGGACAGGTCAGCCCGGCGAAGTAGGTCAGGGTGATGGCCTGTCGCTGGGCGGATGACAACTCCTGGACCGCTTGGAGCACGATGGCCGACTCCAAGCGGGTTACGGCGATCTGCTCGATGTCGGCGGAGTCGTCGATCTGACCCATGTCCCGGGTCGCGTCGCTGAGCACCTCCATCCGGAATCGGCCCGACCGGAAGTGGTCGATCGCCCGGTTGCGGGCGATCGTCATCAGCCAGGCCAATGGGGGCGCGCCGCGGTAGTTCAGCCGGCCGATGCCGCGCAACGCCCGTTCCCAGACGTCGCCGGCCAGGTCCTGAGCCAGCTGGACGTGGCCGCAACGCTGCCACAGGTAGCGGAAGACCTCGGCGTTGTAGCGCGCGTACAGCTCGCCGAATGCGCTGAGGTCGCCCTGTTGGGCCCGCTCGATCAGCGACCACGGGTCGCCGTCGGAATCGGGCTGGGCCGCCCGGTCGCGTACGCGGCCGGAACCGGAGGGGTGATCGACGGTGCGGGGTGCGGGGTGACGAATGTTCCGCAAGGTCACCTCGTCACCACCGGGCTCAGAAGAGCGTTCTTGTGTTCACGCACGCATGCATAGTAAAGTCATGCATGCATGGATCATATCCACCGTTCGAGTGATACCAGCCCGGGATAACCCGAAATGTCCTGCACACGTGCAAGAAATACGTCACGCTGTCGTGACGAGCGTCTGACCTGGGGCGTAAGATCTTGCATGTGAGCAAGAAGCGCCGTGACCCGCAGACACCCTTCGGGTGGTACCTCCGGGCCCTTATGGAGGCCCACGGTTTCGCCTCCGACGGCGAATTGGCCGCGGCGACGGGCGTCTCCGCTTCGCTCATCTCTCGTTACCAGTCCGGCGACATCGAGCCGAGCGTGCAGAATCTACGGCGGCTCGCCCCCTATCTCGGGGTCAGCCTGGGCGAGCTGATGGTCGAGGCCACGCTCGCCACCTCCGAGGAACTCGGGATGGTGCCGCGGGCGACGGCGACGACCAAACTGGACGCCAGCCTGGCGGAGGCGCAGCGCCTGCTGTCCGACCCCACGCGGCCGGACTCCGCCAAGGAATACCTGCGTGACACCCTGCGGGGGGCTATCGCGTTCTGGCGTCAGCAGACCGGTCTCAAGGCGCCGGCCGAGCCGAGCGCGGCCGACCGTGCCGCCGGCCGCGGCGTACGCGCCGCCTGACTCTTTGGTTGACAGAGCGTTAGCACGTCGTCGCGCGTACGTGTTCACCCGTTCGGCCCATTAGCACCTGGCCGATCAGAAATCCCGGAATGGAACTTCCACGGACGCCACGCGAGTTCTGCCGGTCACGTCGTCCCTGACGTCATGATTCGACGATTGTCCATGCACGCACGTGCGACGCTGGCTTGCAATGTGGAACTTGCATACGCGGCCAACCGGGTACGGAGGCCCGCCCGAAAGTACGATGTCGCACCGGTCCTCTCGTGACGGACTGTGGCTACTCGATCGCGTGGCGGATGCGAACCTTGGCACGAGGGACCGGACGCATCAGTCACGCCGCCGGGAGGAGCCGCTATGGCGGAGGAGCGTAAGGAGTCTTGGGCCGGCGTCGGGCCGGTCATCATCACCCAGGCCCCGGATGTCTCGGGGCGCAGCAGCACCGACACGATCATGCGGATCGCGTACGGAATGGTCTCGGCCGTGGTCGTCAGCCTGGTCTGGATCATCGCCAGCGCGGTCGATCCCGTGGTCAAAGCCTGGTCGGTGATCATCGGACTGTCCGTGACCGCGGCTCTGCTGGCCGGGCACGCCTTGATGGAAGTGGGCCGGGTGCGACGCGAGATCGTCGTGGCCGAGGCCCGCATGCAGACCGCGGTCGCGGCGGTGGCGCACACCGTCTCGGCCCACGCGAGCCTTGTCGCGCCGCAGCAGCGACGGCCGAACCGTCCCCGGCGCCGGCGCCGGACGGCCCAACGGCGTCCGGACGCCGGCACCCCAGGACAGATCCTCTCCGAGGAGTTCCAGATGTACCTGCAGGGGCGCGATTCCCGCTTCAACGAGCCCTGACCGCGCCCTGAGCACCATCGCGAGCCAGGCTGACTCGGAACCCGAGCCGAACCGCGAGCTAGGCAGAACGACGAGTTGAGATGAGAACCGCCGAGTCGGTCAAGCGGGTCTGTCCGACAGACTCTCCTGACCCTGCTCGGTCCCCAGTTGCCGCCGGGACCTCCGTCCCGGACCGACGTCGATACGGCCCCGGCCGAACGCGTCGATCTGGCCCCAGCGGCCGGGGATGTCGAGCAACGCCAGATGGCCCATGCCGGCCGGTAGCGCCGGATCGACCACCAGATGCTCCCCCAGCGGTTCGAGCCCGAGCATCGTACGCAGGAACAGCAGCGGCGCCCCCGTGGACCACGCCTGCGGGCTGCACGCCGTCGGATATTGCACCGGATAGCGGGTCAGGTCGCGTTCGTATCCGCCGAACGCCTCCGGCAGGCGGCCCTCGAAGTACGTCGCGGCGTCCAGGATGCCCGCCGCGATCCGGGCCGCCTCCCGCTTGAATCCGTACCTGCGCAGGCCCCAGGCGATGAACGAGTTGTCGAACGGCCACACCGTGCCGGTGTGGTAACCGATCGGATTGAACCGCTGGGCGTCCGTGGCCAGGGTGCGGACGCCCCAGCCGGAGAACAGCTGTGGACTCATGAGGTGCCCGGCGATCGCCTTGGCCTTGCCGTTGTCGACGATCCCGCTCCACAACAGGTGCCCGATGTTGGACGACAGCGCGTCCACCTGGGAGCCGTCGGCTTCCACCGCCAGGGCGAAGTACTTGCCCTCGGCCACCCAGTAGTCCCGGTTGAACCGCTTCTTCAGATCCGCCGCGGACTTCTCCAGCCGCTCGGCCAGCGCCGGATCGTTCCACACGGTCCGGGCCAGCCGGGCGCCCCGCACCTTCGCGTCGTACGCGTACCCCTGCAGTTCGCAGGTGGCGCGCGGAAAGCCGGGCAGCCGGCCGTCCTGGTAGGAGATGGAGTCCCAGGAGTCCTTCCAGCACTGGTTCTCCAGGCCGGTCTCCTCGTTGCGCCGCTCGTAGGAGATGTACCCGTTGCCCATCAGGTCGGCGTACTCGTCGATCCAGTCGAGCGCGGCGCGGGCCTGGAACTCCAGCGCCTTCACGAGCTTGGTATCGCCCGTCCACCGCTCGTACTCGTCCAGGAGCACCACGAACAGCGGAGTGGCGTCGGCATTGCCGAAGTACGGGCTGTGCGGCTGTTCCTCGAAGGCGGCCGACTCGCCGTACCGGATCTCATGCAGGATGCGTCCGGGGTCCTCGTCCCGGAAGTCGTCCGTCCGGGTGCCCTGCCGGGCGCCGAGTTCCTTCAGCGTCGTCGCCGCCAGCTCCGGCTCGAACGGCAGCGCCTGAAGACTGGTGAAGATGCTGTCCCGGCCGAACATCGTCATGAACCAGGGCAGCCCGGCCGCGGGCAGGCTGCGCCCGCCCGAGGTGAGCGGGGAGAACCGCAGCGCGGCGAGGTCGGTCAGGCTGCGCTGGTAGATGTCGGCCAGCGGCCGCCAGTCGCATTCCGTCCGCGGCGCCTGCCGGATCCAGTGATCGAGGTCCTTCTCGAGGTCGGGCTTGCTCCGATCGCGGGCCAGCGTCGCCGGATGGCCGCCGGGGCCGACGATGGCCGCCGCCAGGTGCAGATCGGTCGTCCACTGCTCGTGCGGCGCGATGTGCAGGAAGAACGACATCCCGTGGTCGTCCACCACGGCGGGGACGGTACTGGAGATGATGGTCTCCCGGTGGTAGGTGTCGCGTTCGTAGCCGCACACCAGCCGGTCGCCGTCGAGGCGCGTGTAGAGCTTGCCCTTCTTCTCCTGCGCGTTCTTGACGTCGAACAGGTCGGCGAAGTCGCACGCCACGTCCATCCGCACGGCGAGGTCGACCGCCTCGTCCGCGTGGTTGAGCAGGGTCAGCTGCTCGTCGAAGCCGCTCGGCGTCACCGTACGCCGCCGGATGACCGACAGCTTCGCGTCGACGTACACCGTGCCGGTCTCCGGAACCAGGAAGAACCGGGTCTCGAAGTACTGCATGTCGTCGGTCGACAAGGCCTGCAGCCGCTGCCCGTCGACGGTCAGCACCCAGCGCGACAGAAACCGGGTGTCCCAGGCGAACAGCCCGTCCGGCTCGGTCGGGCTCGCCTCGATGTCCCCGCGGTCGTCGCTGACCACGAAGGTGTTCCCGTGCAGGATGCTCACGCTCATGACGCACTCCCGCTCGCCTCGAGCGCGGAGACCCGGGAGGCCGGCGGCCCCGGGAAGATCCGCTGCAGTTGGATGGGCAGCTCGATGTCGCCTTGGATGGCCATCGCGCCGCGCAGCACCGAGGCCATCCCGTTGGCCTCGCCGGTGACGAGGCGGTCGAGCAGGTCTTGCGAGATCTGCACGACGCAGTCCGCCGGAGCCTTGCCCCGGGCCACCGCCACTTCGCCGTCGCCGAACGTGATCAGCCAGTGCCCGGCCGGCTTGCCGGACAGGTCGCCATCGGTGTGGACGTCGATCCGCAGGGCGCCTGAGGCCCCGGCCAGTCGCGGGTCGTGCCCGCGATCGGCCAGCTCCGTGAAGAACTCTTCCGTCGGATTGGTCATGCGGTCATCGTCCGAGGATCCCGACACGCGGGTCTTCGCCCGCCATGGGTGAGACACGCCCACATCGTCGCAGGAACAACGCCTCGACCAGGGCCATATCGGCGATCTCGGCCGGATCCACGCTCTCGTCCGGCTCGTGCCGGCGGGCCAGCGGCTCCTCCACCCCGATCAGGAGGATCTCGGCGTCCGGGAAGTGCTCGGCGAGCCCGACACAGAGCGGGTTGGTGCCGCCCCGGCCCAGCTGGGCGGGTTCCTCGCCGTAGACGTCGCGCAGCGACTCCGTCAGGGCGGCGTACGCGGGGCCGCCGGCGCGCGCCAGGAACGGCGGGACGGCGGACTCGCGGTCGACGCGTACGTGGGCTCCCCAGGGCGCGACCGCGTTCAGGTGGCCGACGAGCGCCTGCGCCGCCTTCACCTCGTCCACATGCGGCGGTACGCGCAAGTCCAGCCGAGCCCGCGCCCACGGCTGGATCATGCCGTGCTCTCCGCGTACGGGATAGTCGATGTCGAGCACGGTGATCGCCGGGCGGGCCCACAGGCTGTCCGCGATCCCGCCGTTCCCCAGCAGCGCCACCCCGTCCAGGACGGCCGCGTCCTCCCGGAACCGGGCCGGTGCGTAGATCGCGCCCGCCCACGAACTCATGTTGTCCAGTCCGAGGACGTTCGTGTTGCCGGCCGCGTCCCGGAAGCTCGCCAGCATGAGCAGCAAGGCCGCCAGCGCGTCCGGCGCGGGTCCACCGTACGGGCCGGCCTCGCGCGGTTCGGTCAGCGTCTCCACCGTCACCGACAGCGCCACGTGGCCGCGCAGGCTCACCGTGACGGCCGGTACGCCCACCGCCAGGTTGCCGGCGTCGCCGATGACGAAGACGTCGGCCGCCAGCAGCGACGCGTACTCCCCCAGCGACCGGGCCAGGCTGCCCGCACTCCGTTCGGCCGAGCCCTCGACGACGACCTTCAGGTTCACCGGCAGCTCGTCGCCCAGTGCCCGGATGGCGGTCAGGTGCATGAGCAGGTTGCCCTTGCAGTCGGACGCGCCGCGGCCGTACCACCGGCCGTCCAGCTCGGTCAGCTCGAACGGCGGCGTCTTCCAGACGTCCTCGTCCGGGGCCGGATGAACGTCGTAATGGGCGTACAACAGGACGGTCGGCGCGTCCGGTCCGGCGTCGGAGCGGTCGGCGTAGACCGTCGGACCGGCCTCCGGCACGGGCAGCAGCCGGACATGCGGGAAACCCGCCCCCCGCAACGTTTCGGCCACCCATTCGGCGGCTCGCACGCACTCGGCGGCGGTACGGTCATCGGCTCCGGCCACCGACCGGATGGCGATGAGCTTGGCCAGGTCATCGTGGGCCGACGACATGAGGTCGTCCACCCGGGCGCGCAACTCGACGGCGTTCACTCGCCAACCTTCGCCGTCCGAACGGGTGCCGGCGTCACCCTCGTCAGGTGAAAAAGGTTGTGCAGTAACCAAGTCGAGCAGGCCCCGGCTGGGACCGGATGCGAAAACGCATGACCGGAGTCGCCCACGAAGACGTTTATTTTGGGCTTATGCTACGAAAGCGCCCAGGCTTGGAGCCCGTCGGACTCTTCCAGCCGGGCGGTTTCGCTCCCGCGGGGGGTCGGGGACACATGACTCACGTCATCGACAACGTGGCGCCAGCCACTGTGGACACTTGGCTGCCGCCCGTCGCGGGCGGTCTGCTCCGGCGGCGGCTGCACGAGGCGTTCGACCAGGGGCGTTCCGGAGATCTGCTCGTGGTCACGGGTCCGGCCGGATCCGGGAAGACCACCGCGCTGGCCATGTGGGCCGCCGACGCCGCCGGGGCCGCGCGGATCGCCTGGGTGAGCCTCGGCCCGCTCGACGGCGATCCGGCCGTCTTCTGGACTTCGCTGACGACGGCCGTCCACCGGGCGACGGGCACCACCGGGCGACCGGAGACGGTCGGCCTGCTCGCCCGCTCGTTGGAGCAGCTGGATGAGCAGCTCATCATCGTCCTCGACAACGGCGAGCATCTGCGCCGGTCCGCCGGCATGGTGTCCGCGCTGCTCAGCCACGACATGCCGCAGGTGCGGGTCATCTTCGCCGCGCGCGAGGCGCCGGCCGCGCAGCTGAGCCGGCTGCGGCTCATCGGCCGGCTCACCGAGGTGGGCCCGGACGACCTGGCGTTCAACCCGCGCGAAGCGGCCCAGTTCTGGTCGCTGCGCCAGCGCACCCTGACCCCGACCGAGGCGACCGCGCTGGTCGACCGCACCGGCGGGCTGGCCGCCGGAGTCTGCGCACCCGACGTCCACACCGCCGGATTCACCGACGTCCTCGCCGACTTCCTGCGGGCCGAGCTGCTCGGCCGCCTCCCGGCCGAGCATCGGGACTTCCTGCTGCGGTGCAGCCTGCTCGACGACCTCGACGCGCGGTCCGCGGAGGCGGTCACCGGCCGCCGCGACGCCGCCCGTCTGCTGGATCACCTGCGCCGCGAACATCATCTGCTGGTACGCCCAGCGGAGGAACCGGAGCGGTTACAGCTGCGGCGGCCCTACGCCGCCTTCCTTCGCGACGAGGCGCGGCTGGTGATCGCCGAGCACCTTCCGGACGTGCACGCCCGAGCCGCCCAGCATTACGCCGAGCGCGACCGGCCCGAGGCCGCCCTGCGGCACGCGGCCGCCTCCGGCCGACCCCAGCTGGCCGCGGAGGTGGGCGTACGCGTCGCCGCACCGCTCGTGCTGGGCACCGCCCGGGAGGTGTTCCTGGGCCTGCCCGCCTGGGTTCCCGCCCGCGACGCGGTCCGTCATCCGGAGACGGCGACGGTCCTTGCGCTGGCGGCGGTCGCCCGGGACGACGAGCACACCGCCGGGGCGTACGCGAGACTCGCCCGCGAGCGCTTCGGCGAGGTCGCCACGGAACGCCGGCTGCCCATGCAGGCCGCGTTGTGCCTCGGCGACCTGCTGCTCGCCCGGCAACGCGAGGACGTCGAGGCGATCGGCCGGACGATGACGACCCTGCTGGAGGTGCTCGACGCCACCGTCCCGGGCCTGGTGCCCGCCGCGGACGGGATGCGCGCGATCGCGGCCGAGTGCCTCGGGTACGCCGCCCTATGGACCGGCGATCTGACGCTCGCTCGGTCCAGCCTGGAGGCCGCTGCCGTCCACAGTGGTCAGCAGGAGCTGACGCTGGCCTCCGGAGCGGCGCTGGGCGGGCTCGCCCTGGTGCACGCACTGCGCGGGGACGTCGGGCAGGCCGCCCAGCTCGCGTACGCCCGCGATCCGGCCGCCTCGGACGTGCCGGAGGCGTACCGCCGGCCGGCCCGGCTGGCGCGCGGCTTGGTGCTGTGGCTGCGGGGGGCGGCGTCGGACGCGCTGACCGTGGTCGGCGCCGAACCGGGCGACCGCGACGACCGGCCGAGCGCGTACGCCACTGGACTCGTCCGAGCCCGGATCCTGCTGACGCTCGGCGACGTGCCGGCTGCGCGCGAGGCGCTGGCCGCGGCCGGACCGGCGACCGGACCGTCCCTTCTGGACGATTGGCGCGCGGTGACCACCGCCGAACTGCACCTGGCGGAGGGCCGCCCGGCGAAGGCGGTGACCGCGGCCGGCTACGCCATGCGCGACGGCCGTACGCCGCTGGACAGTCACGCGTGCATCGTGGCGGCCCGCGCGCATCTGGCCGGGGGTGAGCTGAACGCCGCCTCCCGGATCCTGGAGGCGGTCCACCGGACGAGCGCCACGGCCGGTCCCTGGGCGCAGGTGAACGCGTGGCTCGCGGAGAGCCTGATCGCCGACCGGCTGGGCCATGAAGGAGCGGTCCGGATCGCGATCGGGACCGCACTGGTGATCGCCGACGTCGACGGCCTCGTGGCGCCGTTCGGCGAGGTGGGCGGGGAAGCCCGAGCGCTCCTGGACCGCAACCGCGATCTGGTGGCCGACTATCCCCTGCTGAGCGTCCGCCTGGACGCCGTACGCCCGGTCGCCTCGGTCACCGTGAGCGACCGGCTGCTGGAGGATCTGACGGACCGGGAACTGGCGGTGCTGCGCTACCTGCCGAGCCTGCTCACCGTGCGGGACGTGGCCGCCGAACTGTCTGTCTCGCAGAACACCGTGAAGACCCACGTCCGCAGCATCTACCGCAAGCTGTCCGTCGGCACCCGGCGGGACGCCGTCGGACGGGCGCGCCGCCTCGGGCTCCTGTAGAACCCTAGGCGGCGCGCCCGTCCGAATTGTTCACGGCCAGATCATCCCCATCCCGTCGGCCTCCGCCAACGCCTCGATCTCCGAACGGAGGTACCGGCGTTGTCCGCCCAAAGTCCGGCCGCATTGGAACTTGCCCTTCTGCGCCCAGCGGATCACCGTCGACGGGTCGACCCGGAACAGCCGGGCGACCTCGCCGGTACGCATGAGCGGATGCGCGTGGTGCGGCGTCTGCTCGAGCGTTTCTAGCTCCATCATTCCTCCTCCCCCGCCGGTTCCGGCGGGCCGTCGTTCGGGGCGGTGTCATTCGGGGCGGTGTCGTTCCGGCTTTCGCCGTCCATGGCTTCGCCATTCGAGGCGTCGCCGTTCAGGGCCTGCGCATGCGGGGCTTGTCCGTCCGGCGCTTCTCCGTCCGGTGCCTTTCCGTCCGGAGCTTTGCCGTTCGGCGCTTTTCCGTCCGGCGCTTTTCCGTCCGGTGCTTCTCCGTCCGGGGATCCGCTCGGGGACTTGCCTTGCGAATCGGTCAGGAACGCCGGATCCAGCCCGGGCGGCGGCCCGATCGGATCGCCCGCGCCGCTGCGGAAGGCGTACGCGGCCAGATCCGCGGCCGCCACGTCGGCGGCGGCGATGAGCGAGCGCAACGGGCTCAACTCCGGGCAGATGCTGGTCTCCCGGACCGTCTGCATGTACAGGGGCACCGACGTGTCGAAGATGGCGACCGCGTTGCGGCGGCTGCCGGCAAGCTCCTCACGTTCGGCCTGGCCCCGGTCCTCGAGATGAGGCTCCCGGGGCGGCGGGATCTTCGGCTTCCCCCGGGAAGCCGCCGCCGGCGATCCCGCCGCGCTCTTTCCCGTGCGTTTCACGGGAGACTTGCGTTTCCGGCTTTCCGGTGGAGGTGCGGCTGCGGCGTCGGGAGCGCTCGACCGCACCTCCACCTTGCGTACCGCATTCGGCGGGAGAGCCTTCCGGCGGGCCAGATGGGTCCGCTTGGCCGCGCGCGCCGCGCCGCCGGACCGTCGCGCCCGGCTCATCGCAGCGCCGCCCGGTGCCGTGCGGCTTGCCGCGGGTCACTGACCCGGCGACGATCCGGCCCGTGCGGTACGCCGTCCATGAAATTCGAGCCGGCAAGGTCGTCGTCGACCCCGGCCCAGCGGTTGACGTACGTGTACAACTCTTGAATCTCCCGGCCCCGCACATGGGCCAGGAGGGCGGTGGCGGTCGCGACGATGACGACGATCGCGATGAGCGCCAGGCACAGCTGACCGACGGTCAGCGAGGTCAGCCCGTTCACGGCGTACCTCCGGTGAGCATCGCCGCCAGCTTCACCCGGCCGCGTTTGGTCAGCGCCTGAACCATCGCCGGCGTACGCCCCATCACGGCGGCCGCGTCGACCTCGTCGAGCCCGCAGAAGAACGTCAGCGCGATCGCCTCCTGTTGCGGCGGCGACAATCGGCGTACCGCCGCCAGCAGTTCGCGTCCGTCGTCCTCAGGCCCCCGCAGCTCCCCCAGCTCGACCAGGCCCAGCCGATAGCGGCGGGAATGGAAGTGGCGTACCGCCCGGTCCCGGGCCAGGCCCAGCAACCAGCACAAGGGAGAGTCGGCGGTCGCCCGCAGCCCGCCGATGAGCCGCAGCGCCCGGTCCCAGACCTCCCGCACCAACTGCTGAGCGAGCTTCTCCTCACCACACCAGAGCCAGATGTACTTGTAGACCTCCGTGTTGAAGCGGTCGTAGAACTCGCCGACCGCCTCGACATCGCCCCGCTGGATTCGCACCACGAGCTGCCAGGCTTCGGTCCGGCCCGCCGCCGGCGCGGCCCGGCCCCGCCCCGCGCCGGCGACCACGGGCCGGGGCCGCGGACCACCGTTCGGCCTGCGGTGCCGGGAGTCTCCGCCGATCAGGCGGTAGGACCCCGTGGTGCACCTGACCCAATCACTCACGTTGATTGCCTCTCCTTCGAAGTCTCGGCGGCTTCGCCGTCGGTGAATGCGCGCATCGCCTCACCTCCCGCGCCCAGCGCGATCGCCATGCCGGTGAAGATCAGTGCGGCGGCCCACGGGTCCAGCAGTGTCGTCACGACTGCTACCGCGCAGATCGGCACCATCAACAGCAAGACGAGGAGGTGGCGGCGCAGCGCGCGCCTCACCTGGGTCGGCCCACCGCAACCGTGAAAAGCCGGTCGAACCGGGTGTGCTCGGCGGGCAGGCCGCCGAGCTTGGGTTCGGACTTCATCGCGTGCAGCGCGCTCGCGACGAACTGCCCGCCTGGGATCGAGACGCCGCGCCGGATGCGGTTGAAGCTGCTCTCCGCGATGCCCAGGAATCTGGCCTTCTCGGCGTCGGTACGGAGACCCAGCAGCTCGAAGATCTCGTCGAACGCTTTTCCGTTGTACGCCAGGCGTGGAAGCTTGCTAAATTCGTGCACGCATGCACTATAGAGCCATGCATGCACGACGCCTAGTCGCCCGGATGGGTGACAGCCTTCGAACCATTTGGAGGAGCTCCTCTTTCACGGACGCACGAACGGGGCGCACCGCGCCGACCCGGCGGCCCTTACCGGTCGGTACCATGGGATCCGTGAGTCGCCGCCGGAGAGAGCCGCAGAGTCCCTTCGGGTGGTATCTCCGCCGACTCATGGACAGCAATGGATTTCTGTCGGACGGCGATCTCGAAGCGGCCTCGGGCGTGTCGGCCTCGCTGATCTCGCGCTATCAAGCCGGCGAGATCACCCCGACGCCGGACAACCTGCGCAAGCTCGCCCCCGTTCTCGGCGTACGCCTGGGCGAGTTGATGGTCGAGTCCGGACTGGCCACCCGGGAGGAACTCGGCATGGTCGCGCCGCCCTCCCCGAAGCCTCGCGTCGACCCCGTGCTCGCCGACGCGCAGCGGCACCTCGCCGATCCGCGTCTGCCCGGTGACGTTAAGGACTACCTGCGCGCGACCGTCAAAGGCGCGATAGCGTACTGGCGGCAGCAACTCGACCTGAACAGCGTCCCGCCCGAGCCACCGGCACCGGAGCCGGCGCGGATCGCCGTCGCCGTCCGGCCGAAGCCTTCCGGGGTCGGCCGAAGGTAGCCTCGTCCACGACCTATGCCGCCTGGCCGTGCGCCCGGCGGCTGGTTGTGATACCCCAGTCACGTTGACCGATGAGTCAGTACGGAGGCCGGCCATGGCGGAGAGCGACTCCGAACAGGTGCCGCCGATCGTCGTGCCGCCGTCGCGTACGCCGACCGGCCGCGGTGGCGAGTTGCTGATCCGGGTGGCCATCTGCGCCGCCTCCGGGCTGGTGGTGAGTCTGGTGTGGATCCTGGCCGGGCTCGGCGACGGCCACCTCAAGACGGCCAGCCTCGTGATCGGGCTGTCGGCGGCCGCCGTCCTCGCCCTGGTGGTCGGCTACGTCCGGTTCGAGGTGGCCCGGGTCCGTCGGGAGTTGACCGAGACCGAGACCCGGCTCGTCGCCACCGTGGAGACGGCGTTCGCCGGCCTGCAGGCCCAGCTCCACGCGCCGCAAACGCCTGCTCCCGCGTCCCGCAACGGCAAGCGGTCCCAGCCGGTCCAGCGGGGCCTGCGCAAGCGGGAGAAGGACGTCGACTCGGCGATCGCTAACGATCTGCGCATCTTCCTCCAGGGCCGCGAGTCGGCGTACGAGGACGACGACGGGGTCTGACCAAGCCGCCAAATATCGCGAAAGTTCGATAATGTGCCCGTCATGGGTGAGGACGGCGACGTAGCGACACTCCTGGGGACGGCGCTCTGCGCGCTGGCCGCATTCGTCTTTCTCTGGGTGCTGTTCGGCGGCGTCCGGATCGTCAATCAGGTCGAACGGGGCGTCGTCTTCCGGTTCGGCCGGGCCCGGACCCGCGTACGCCCGCCCGGCCTGGCCGTGGTCCTGCCGTTGGTGGACCGCCTCCGGAAAGTCAACGTGCAGATCGTGACGCTGCCGGTCCCCTCGCAAGAGGGCATCACCCGCGACAACGTCTCCGTCAAGGTCGACGCCGTGGTCTACTTCCGCGTCTCCGATCCCTACAAGGCCCTGATCGAGGTGCAGAGTTACATGATCGCGGTGGAGCTGCTGGCGCAGACGTCGCTGCGATCGATCATCGGCAAGAGCGAGCTGGACGACCTGCTGTCCAACCGGGACGAACTGCACCGGGAGCTGCGGCTGCTGCTCGACGCCCCGACGCAGGACTGGGGCGTGCACGTCGACCGGGTCGAGATCAAGGACGTCCAGCTACCCGAGCAGATGAAACGCGCGATGTCCAAGCAGGCCGAGGCCGAACGGGAACGACGTGCCCGGGTCATCACCGCCGACGGCGAGTTCCGCGCCGCACAGAGCCTCGCCGACGCCTCCACGATCATGGCCGAGACGCCCGGCGCGATGCAGCTGCGCCTGCTGCAGACGGTCGTCGAGGTCGCGGCCGAGAAGAACTCGACGCTGGTCATGCCGTTCCCGGTTGAGCTGCTGCGGTTCTTCGACCGGCTGGCGCAGTCGGAGGCCGACACGGGCCGGGTCGGGCGCGAGCCGCCCATCCCGCCGGAGATCCCCCACTCGCGTCCGGCCAGCGACTGACCCACCCACGACGGATTTCGCGCGAATTCGGACTTCGCCGGGAACCGGACCGGACCTTCCGGCGACCTGCATGGCGCACCCTCGCCCGTTCCTGGGCCGAGGGCACGTCGCATGGGATGAGGTCCGATGAGAAGTCTCTTCAAGCGCGCGCTCGTGACGCTGGCCGTCGCCACGGCCGCGGTCGCCGTCTCGGCGAGCGCAGCGTCCGCGCACGTCACGGTGAACCCGAGCCAGGCGGTGCAGGGCGGCTACACCAAGCTGACCTTCCGGGTGCCGAACGAGAAGGACTCGGCCACGACGACAAAGGTGGAGGTGGTCCTCCCGGTCGAGCAGCCCATCGGGCACATCTCGGTCAAGCCGGTGCCCGGCTGGACGGTGGCCACCGAGAAGACCAAGCTCCCCACGCCGGTGCAGGCGGGCGAGAGCACGATCACCGAGGCGGTCACGAAGATCACCTGGACCGCCGCCGGCGACGCCGCGATCAAGCCCGGCCAGTTCCAGGAGTTCGACGTGTCGGCCGGACCGCTGCCCCAGGCCGACCAGATCGTGTTCAAGGCGCTCCAGACCTACTCCGACGGCGACGTCGTCCGCTGGATCGAGGTCCCGGCGGACGGGAAGGCCGAGCCCGACCACCCGGCCCCGGTCCTCAAGCTCACCGGCAAGACCGCGGCCTCGCCGTCCGCTGCCACGGTCGCCGTCGCTTCTGACGACTCCGCCGGCACCGGCCTCGCCGTCGCGGCCCTGGTCGTAGCCGCCCTGGCCGCGGTCTTCGCCGGGCTCGCCTGGCGCCGCCGGCCCTCGGGAAACTGACGAAGATCGCTGCAGTACGCCTGCCCGCCGCCTGCCG
This sequence comes from Hamadaea flava, assembly GCF_024172085.1. Classification (NCBI taxonomy): domain Bacteria; kingdom Bacillati; phylum Actinomycetota; class Actinomycetes; order Micromonosporales; family Micromonosporaceae; genus Hamadaea; species Hamadaea flava. The sequence continues at coordinate 1,217,130 of NZ_JAMZDZ010000001.1, forward strand.
CCCGGCTGAACGCACCACCGGACGGAACGGGCGGCGGGTCATGAAACGGGCGGCTGATTGACCGATCTTTGTGGCTCCCATGAGGTTGACCGGGTCGTTCCTTGAGATTTCGCGGCCAGCTTCGACGGCTCACCGATCGCGAGGAGGCGAAGAACATGGTGAAGCTCTCGAAGAAGATGATGGTGACGCTGGGAGCGTCGGGCGTACTGGCGCTCGGCATCGCGACCCCGGTCGCCGCGTGGGCGGCCGACGGATCCCCCAAGCCGACCGGCTCGGCGTCGTCGTCGAGCCAGTCCGGCAAGCCGAAGCCCGCGGAGCACGGCAAGTCCGGTGTGGACCGCACTGCGAAGCTCAAGGAGCGGCTCGACGCCGCCGTGAAGGCCGGCAAGCTGACCCAGGCCGAGGCCGACGCCGTCCTCAAGGCGGGCAAGCTCGGCCTGCTCGGCGGCGGCCCCGGCCGCCACGGCACCCCGCCGTCCGGCACCCCGTCCACCCCCGCCAAGTAAGGACCTACCCACCCTCGCCCCTCAGGGGGTGGGGGTGGGGTCCAGGTAGACGTGACGGATCACCGGATACTTCTCCCGCAAGCGGTTCGCCGCCGCGTCGGCGGCCGCCTCGATCTCGGCGCCCGTGGCCGTGTCGGACACGTCGACCTCGGCCGCCACCAGCACGCTGTCCGGGCCGAGGTACATGGCGTTGAGGGTCAGCACCCGCTGGATCACCGGATCCGCTTCCAGCTCTCGGCGTATCGCCTGTTGCCAGCGCGGCGAGGGTGCCTGACCGACGAGCAGGGACACGTTGGCGCGCGCGAGCGTGAGCGCCACGACGGCCAGGAGCAGCCCGATGGCGACCGAGGCCGCGCCGTCGTAGAACGTGTCGCCGGTGAACTCGGTCAGCAGCAGGCCGATCGCGGCCAGGCCGAGGCCGATCAGCGCGGCCGCATCCTCCAGTACTACCGCCTTGACCGAGGTGTCGGGCGTGAGCCGCAAGTACGCCAACGCCCGCAAGTGCAGCCGGCTCGCCGAACCGCGCACCTGGCGCACCGCCCGAATGAGCGAGGTCCCCTCCAGCACGAACGACACCGCGAGCACGATGTACGCGACGGTGTAGTCCCCCATCTCCTCGCCGTTGCGGATGGTGTGCAGCCCGTGCGTGACGGCGAATCCCGCACCCGCCACGAGGGTCGCCATCGACGCGAGGAAGGCCCAGAAGAATGTGGACTTCCCGTAGCCGAACGGGTGCTCGGCGTCGGCCTCCCGGTCGCCGCGGATGAGCGCGGTGAGCAGCAGCAGTTCGGTGACGGTGTCGGCGACCGAGTGCGCGGCCTCGGAGAGCATGCCGGCCGAGCCCGAGATGATCCCGGCGATCGCCTTGGCGACGGCGATGGCGAGGTTCGCCAGGCCCGCCACGATGACGGTGCCGACGCTCTCCCGCTGGGCCGGGGCGACGGAGTGGTCGGCCTCCGTCATGCCACCGGGTACGCCGGCGGCACGTTTCGCCCGGCGCTCGCGGCGGCGGTCGTGGAGAGCATGACGCCGATGGTCACCCCGACGATCAGGTTGACGGCGGCGGTGGCGAGCTGAACCTCGAACGGCGCGCTCTTGGTGAACGGCACGATCACCGCGATCGCCGTGAGGACGCCGATGATCCAGCCCAGGAAGAAGCGCGGGCGCGGCGTCGTGATCAGCAGGAGATGGGCCAGACCCGTCAGCAGCAAGGTGGCCGCCGCCCCGCCGAAGGCGTACCCGAGCATCGAGGGCAGGAAGACGCCACCGGAGAGGTCGACGCCCAGGACCGGGATGTCGAGGACTCCGCGCACGATCAGAAAGCAGGCGACCACCACGCCAGCGACCACGATCGCGGCGACAACGCCGCCGGTCCACAGTCGGCGCGGATCGACCAGCGGCCGTGCGTGATACACGGACATAGGCCCACGATAGCCGTGATCACGGTTCGATGCGGCCGAACAGGGCGTTGCCCGGCGCGGCCGGATCGCCGCTGGTGAAGAAGTCGACGTACGCGTTGGCGAACTGCGTCACCGACACCATGCCGTCGTGATCGGTGTCAAGCCGGGCGAACGCGGCGGCGCCCTGATCGGGATGCGCGCCGGAGAGCGCCTGCAGGCGGATGAAGGCGGGCTCGTAGAAGTCGCCTTCAGCGCCCGCCACGGCGGCCACGGCCTCGGCGCAGGTCCGCACGAGTTCCGCGAGAAGCCCGGGTTGCTCGGCTTCCCGGAGCCAGGCGTCGACGTACTGCCCCCGGCTGATCAGCCCGTCACGATCGGCGTCGAGCTGGGACAGCTCGCTCCACAGACGGGCGTACGCCCGGCGCAGCGCGACCGCGGTCGGCGCGTCCAGCGGCACGTCGAAGCCCGCGGCGATGCCCATGGCGAGATCGTCCAGCTCCCGTTCCCCGAGGTGGCCGTCGCCGTCCACATCGAGCAGGTCGAACCGGCGGTCCAGTTTGGCGGTCAACAGCCGCCGGCCCTCGGTCGTGAGCATCGCGCCCTCCCGGCGGCGAAAGCAGTCGTCGGGTACGACGCTAACCCGTCGGGGCGGCCGAACCGCCTTAAACCTGTAGATTCTCCTCGATCGTCTTCAGGCTGCGGCGGGCGGGCGCCAACCTGCCCACGGCGATTCCACGACGACGATCGGCAAGGCGGTGCTGACGGCGAGGCGCGTAGCCGCCTAGCACGCCCAGGAATCGCACGTCCCGTCCGTCATCGCGTCACGCCATTGACCAAGTCCATAGTCTCGGGTCTATAAAACCCTCTCCGTTCGACTGACGGCCCGTCCCCGCACGCGCGATCTACCGTGTTGGCGCGACAGGGTTGTCCGTCCGCTGTCCCACCGATGCATCGACATTGAGCACATCGATGCGGCCGACTATAGCCGCGATCCTTGTATCGAGTCACCGTTCGGTAGGGGTTTTGGATGTTGGAGATTTCTCTGCTCGGGCCGACCGAGGTCCGGGTTTCGGGAGTCAGCGTGTCGCTGTCGCCGCTGGAGCGGAACCTGCTCGCGGCGCTGGCCTTGGTCAAGGGAACGGTCGTCTCCACGGAGAGGATCATCGACTGCCTGTGGGACGATCGGCCGCCGGCCTCGCCTCGCTCGCGCGTGCAGGGGCTGGTCTCCTCGTTGCGCCGCAAGGTCGGTGAGGCTCTGGAGACACGCCATCCCGGTTACCTGCTCGTGGTCGAGGAGGTGCGGGTCGACCTCGACGAGTGCGAGGATCTGGCCCGGCGCGCCAGACAGGCCGCGACGCCCGACGCGCGGGCCGCGTGCCTGCGTCAGGCGCTGAGACAGTGGCGCGGCGCGCCGTTGGACGGGGTGACCGCGCCCGGCATCGAGTTCGACCGGGTACGCCTGACCGAGCTGCGTCTCGGATTGCTGGAGGAACGCTTCGACGCCGATCTGGAGCTGGGCCGGCACGCCGAGGTCGTCGCCGAGCTGACCGCCACCGTCTCCGCCCACCCACTGCGGGAACGGCTGGCCGGTCAGCTCATGCTCGCCCTCTATCGCAGCAACCGGCAGGCGGACGCGCTCAAGGCGTACCACTCCTTGCGGGAGCGGCTGGCCGACGAACTCGGCAGCGACCCGTGCGCGGATCTGCGCAATCTGCACGCCACGATCCTTCGGGGCGAGCCGCGCCGAACCGCCGAACCGGCGGTGGAGGCGGGCGAGCCGGGCCCCCGGCATCCCGCGCAGCTGCCGGGGAGCGTCGGGCATTTCACCGGCCGCGACAGCGAGCTGGCCGCGCTGACCCGTGCGATCAGCCGACCCGTCGACGAGCCGCGCGTGCTGATGGTGTCGGGCGCGGGCGGGATCGGCAAGACCGCCCTGGTCGTACGCTGGGCGCACAGCGTCGCCGACCGTTACCCCGACGGGCAGATCTTCGTGCGCCTGCACGGTGAGCGGGTCTCCACCCGCGACGCCTTGGGCTCGGCGCTGGGTGGGCTCGGGGTGCCCCAGCCGGACGTCCCCTCCACCGTGGACGAACGGGCGTCGCTGTACCGGACGCTGCTGAGTGGACGCCGGGTGCTGGTCGTGCTCGACGACGCCGGGGCGCTCGACCAGTTGCTGGCGTTCGTGCCGCCGACGACGGTCAGCCAGCTCGTCGCGACCAGCCGCCGCCGGTTCCTCGCACTCGCCGCACACCATGCCGTCCAGGCGCTTCGGGTCGAACCGATGACACCCCAGGCGACCGCCGATCTGCTCACCCGCATCGTGGGTGCGGACCGGATGCGCGAATCGGCCGCCGAACGCGTCGTGCACTGGTGCGGCGGCTGGCCGCTGACCACCCGGCTCGCCGGGACCAAACTCGCCGCCCGGCCGTGGCAGTCGCTGTCGTCGTTCGCCGACGAACTCGATGAGCACGGCGACCGGCTGCTCGACGACGATCCGCGCAGCGTACGCGCGGCGCTGGTCAGCGCGCACAAGACGCTCAGCCCGGCGGCGGCGTACCTGTTCGGGCGGCTCGGCCTGAACCCGTCGCCGTCGCTGAGCCTCGACGACGCGGGCGGGGCCGGCAGCTCGCTCCGTCGGGTGCGGCGATTACTCGACGAACTGATCTCGGCGCACCTCGTCGTGGAGACCGGTCCCGATCGCTTCCGCCTCTACGACGTGGTACGCCGCTTCGCCCGGCAATGTGGCGCTGAGTTGCTGCTCACCGACTCCGACGTGGAGCGCGTGGCGGATTCGTACCGGATCTGAAGTGAGTTCGCAGTGATCGCTGTGAAACTCCACTCCCACCAACGGCAGCGGTTTGAGGGTGGGATGTGGACACAGACGATCTCGGGGCGGCGTTCCGCCGGGCGGTCACGGCGCATGGCGCCCGGCCGGCGGTGGTGGCCGGGCCCCGCACACTGACGTACGCCGAGCTGGGGGTGCTGGCGCGGGAGACCGCCCAGCGCCTCGGGCCGTCGCCGGGGACGGTCGGCGTACTGGCCCGGCACGATCCCGGAACCGTCGTCGCGATGCTCGGCGTGTGGCTGGCCGGCGGCGCGTACTGCCCGATCGATCCGGCCTTCCCGACCGATCGCCGCGCGGCGCTTCTCGCCCACTGTTCCTTCCTACTGGACCCGGTTTCCGGACTCGTGGACCCGGTTTCCGGACTCGTGGACCCGGTTTCCCGACTCGTGGACCCGGTTTCCCGGCAGATCACGGATCTGGGTCGAATCTTGGCCCAAGATTCGACCCAGATCCCTGATCCGGTCGCTTCCGAGCCGGTGGACCGCGAGCCGGTGGCATACGTGCTGTTCACGTCGGGCTCGACGGGTACGCCGAAGGGCGTGCTGACCCCGCAGCGAGCGATCACCGCCGCCGTGCGGTCCTTGACGGAGCTGTTCGAGATCACCCCCGAAGATCGCGTACTGCAGTTCGCATCGCTCAACTGGGACACCTGTTTCGAGGAGATCCTCCCGACGCTCACCAGCGGTGCGGCCCTCGTCTTCCATCCCGACGCGCACTCCGGCTCGTTCCGGCGCTTCCTGCGGCTGCTGGAGACCGAGCGGATCACGGTGATCGACCTGCCGACGGCGTACTGGCACGAGCTGGTCAACCACCTGACCGAGGAGGAAGCCGCGCTGCCGGAGTGCGTACGCCTCGTGGTGATCGGCGGCGAGGCGGCCAGCCCCGCCCGGGTCGCCGACTGGTCGGGTCCCCGGACGAAGCACGCCCGGCTGCTCAACACCTACGGCTGCACCGAGACCACGCTGATCACGCACGCCGTGGACCTCGACGGGACCGACGGCGTGGTCCCGATCGGCCGGGCGCTCCCCCACGTCGTCGAGCGGGTCACCGAGGACGGCGAACTGGTCGTCGGCGGCCCATCTGTGGCGCTCGGATATCTCGGTGTGCAATCTGAACGCTTCGCCGGCGGCTTCTTCCACACCGGCGACCGGGTCAGCCGCCGGCCCGACGGCGTACTCGTCCACGAAGGACGGATCGACGACGAGATCAAGATCCGGGGCGTACGCGTCCATCCGGCCGAGGTCGAGGCGTACGTCGCCGCCCATCCCGCCGTCGCCGCCGTGGCCGTCGCAGGCGTACGCGTCGCCGACCACACCGCGCTGGTCGCGTACGTGGTGCCCCGGCCGGGTGCGGCGACCACGACGTTAGCCGCCGACGTCCTCGCCCACCTGCGAGGCACTGTTCCCAACCATCTCATCCCCAGCCGCGTCCAGGTCGTCCCGTCGCTCGCCCACACGGCCAGCGGCAAGGTCGACCGGCGGCGAACCAAGGAGGCCGCAGCCATGCCCGTCGACGGAGTGTCCCAGATCTTCGGCCGTGTCCTGGAGCGGCCCGAGGTCGCCGCCGACGCCGACTTCTTCGCCCTCGGCGGCGATTCCCTGCTCGCCACCCGCGTGCTCAGCGCGGTCGCCCGCGAGTACGGCGTGGAGCTGACCTTCGAGGACTTCCTGCTGGCTCCGTCGCCCGCCGCGCTGGCCGGGCGAATCGCGGGCGTGGCCCGATGACCGCCGCCCGGGTGGTGGTGATCGGCGCCGGGCTGGCCGGGTTGACCGCCGCCGACACGCTCCAGCAGCAAGGGGTCGACGTCACCGTCCTGGAGGCGCGCGACCGCGTCGGCGGGCGTACGCACGGAGTCGAGGTCGCGCCGGGCAGCTTCGCCGACGCCGGGGCGGCGTACCTGGGCGAACGACACACCAGCCTGCATCGGCTGCTCGGCCGGCTCGGCCTGAAGACGACGCCGACGACGACCGCCGGGGCGAGCCGGTTCGCCTTCCCGGATCTGTCCGAACAGTCCGGCCGCTTCCCGCCGCTCAACGCGGTCGCGTTGGGCGACCTGTTCGACCGCCTCGACGACCTGACCCGCCGCGTACGCCCGGAGCAACCGTGGGCGAGCCCGGACGCCGAGACGCTCGACGCCGAGACGGCCGCGGACTGGGCCGAGCGGAACCTGCGGCATCCCGACGCCCGCCGGTTCTTCCCGCTGTTCTTGGGCGAGATGATGGCCGCCGACCCGGCCGCGGTATCCGTCCTGCACATGGCCTTCTACCTGCGCTCCGGCGGTGGCCTGAACTACCTCAACGCGTTCGAGGGCGGCGCGCAGGCCGACCGGGTGGACGGCGGCGCGCACCAGATCTGCGTCCAGCTGGCCGCCGGGCTGGACGTGCGGCTCGGCACCTCCGTCGACGCCGTGCACCAGGGCCAGGACACCGTGACCGTCCACAGCGGCGATACTGCATGGGCCGCCGACGCCGTGATCGTGGCGATCCCGCCGCTTCTCGCGGACGCGATCGACTGGCAGCCGGGCCTGCCCGCGCCCCGCGCCGGTACGCGAACCGCGCCGGGCTCGGCGGTCAAGGTGCACCTGGTCTACCCGTCGCCGCTGTGGCGGGCGCACGGCTTGTCGGGCTGGTCGGTCAGCGAACGCGGGCCGCTGCTGTCGACCGTGGACGACTCGCCGGCGGACGGCTCGGTCGGGGTGCTGACCGGATTCGTCACCGGGGCCGAAGCCCACCGGTACGCCGCGCTCCCGTTCGCGGCGCAGCGGGCCGAGGCGACCGAGCAGGCCGCCGCGCTGTTCCCGCAGCTACCGGCGCCGATCGCCGTCCACGTCACGGACTGGGTCACCGACCCGCACAGCCGGGGCTGCTACGCCGCCCTCCTCGGACCGGGCGACTGGATCCGGAACGGCCCCCACCTGACCCGCCCGCACGGCCGCGTCCACTGGGCCGGCACCGAGACGAGCACGGAGTTCTTCGGGCTCATGGAAGGCGCGATCCGCTCCGGGCACCGGGCGGCCGCGGAAGTAATTCACCCCTATTGATCCCACCCTTGGAGGGTCGCGATGAGCGACAGTCCGATCGCCCCGCTCGCGGTGCGCGAGCAGTTCATGACCGAGCCCGGCCTCGGCGCCGGCAACTTCCTCGAGTACGCCGTCCGGCACAACCCGAACCGGGCGGTGCCGGTGGTGTACAGCCACACCACCGATCATCGCGGCGCGGTGGTCCTGCGCGGGCACAGCCTGCAGGACCTCGCCACCCTGCGCGACCGGTACGCCAAGTGGTACCACGCCAACGGCGTACGCCCCGGCGAGCCGGTCGGCATCGTGGTCGCCGAAGGACTGGAACCGTTGCTGCACTACCTGGCGTTGACCGCGCTCGGCGCGATTCCGGCCGCGATCAACGACGCGATGCGGCCGGACGTCATGATCCGGTACCTGAACCACGTCGGCGTGGTCGGCATCGTGGCCGACGACACCACCCGGCTGGCGACGGCGTACCGGGCGGATCCGCAGCGGCGGCCGCGCTTCCTCGCACTCGCCGCCGAGGTCGCCGCGTTCGACGCGGACTCCGTCGCGCTGCCGGAGGCGTACCCGTATCAGCACCAGCCCGACGACGTCTGCGCGTTGATCCACTCCTCCGGCACGACCGGCACGCCCAAGTCCACGACGCTGAGCCACCGCAGTTTCTGGGACGGCAAGCAGGACCGGATGACCCGGTTCCCGGCCGAGCCGTACGACCGGCTCATGTCGCTGATGCCGCACACGCACGCAGGCGGGCTCAGCTACTTCCTCACCGCCGTCCTGATCGGGCTGCCGACCGTGGTCATGGGCGACTGGCGGCGCGCCGCCGTCGAACCCGTGATGGAGGCGTTCCAGCCGACCATGCTGGCCTCGTTCCCGCGTACCTTCGTCGAACTGGCCACCGGTGAACTGCCGGTCAAGGGTGCGGCGAAGGTGCACTCGTGGTTCAACACCGGCGACTCCGCCCACTTCGGACACATCCGCCGCCTGGTGACCCTCGGCGAACGCCCGGCCGGGCTGATCAAGCCGTGGCTGCTGCCCAAGGAGGCGGCCGACGAGGCGGCGCTGCCCGGCTCGCAGTTCGTCGACGGGCTCGGCTCCTCGGAGATGGGGATGGCGCTGTTCGGCGGGCTGTGGACGCCGGAGACGCCCCGCAACGACCGCTGCGTCGGCAAGCCCCAGCCCGCCGTACGCCACGCCACGGTGCTCGACGACGACGGAGCCGAGCTGCCGGTCGGCACGGTCGGGCTGCTGGCCGTCCAGGCGCCCTCGATCACGCCCGGCTACTGGAAGAACGACCGGCTCACCGACAGCTTCCGGCTCAACGGCTATTGGCTGACCGGAGACGTCGCGCGGGTGGACGCCGACGGCAACTTCTATCACCTCGACCGCACGGTCGACGTCATCGACACCCTCGCCGGCCCGGTCTACAGCCTTGGGCTGGAGGAGGTGCTGCTCGCCGACTGCGCCGACGTGGTGCTCGACTGCTCGGTCGTCGGCGTGCCCGCACCCGAAGGCGGCCAGCGCCCGATCGCGGTGGTCCAGCTCCAGGCGGACGCGGACTCGACCGCCGAGGCCCTGCTGGAGAAGGCGAACAAGGAACTCACGGCAGCCGGGCTTCCGCCCCTGGCGGCCGTGCTCATCGCCGACCCGGCGGCCGGCTTCCCGCTCGGACCGACCGGCAAGGTGCTCAAGCGCGAGCTGCGTACGCGGCACGCCACATTGCTCACCGCATGATCCGCACGTCTCCCACCCCCTGACTGGTCAAGGAGGACCAACCATGTCTCGTTACGACTGGGGCGACACGCACCCCGGCATCGAACGACTGAAGGCCGCCATCACCCCCGCTCGCGACAAGGTGGTCGGCCACCCGCTCTACGCGGCGCTCGACAGCCACGCGGCCATCACCACCTTCATGACGCACCACGTGTACGCCGTGTGGGACTTCATGTCGCTGCTCAAGTCGCTCCAGCGGCAGCTCACCTGCGTCGACCTGCCCTGGGTGCCGACTGGCCCGACCGGCAGCCGCCGCCTCATCAACGACATCGTCCTCGTCGAGGAGAGCGACGAGCTGCAGGGCGGCTTCATCAGCCACTTCGAGCTCTACCTCGGCGGGATGTCCCAGTCCGGCGCCGACCGCACCGCCATCGACGCCTTCATCGAGCTGTTGCGCGACGGCAAGGACGTGCTCGACGCGCTGGAGGCGGCCGACGTGCCCGCCTCGTCGGCGGAGTTCGTGCGGACCACCTGGAAGTTCATCCAGGAGGCGCCGGTGCACTGCCAGGCCGCCGCGTTCGCGTTCGGCCGCGAGGACCTCATCCCCGACATGTTCGAGCAGGTCGTGAAGGTCAACGCGCACCAGGACGGCAAGCTGGACACCTTCGTGGACTACCTCGCCCGGCACATCGAGGTCGACGGGGAGGAGCACACCCCGATGGCCATGCAGATGCTCGCCGACCTGTGTGGCGACGACGACACCAAGTGGGCCGAGTGCGCCGAGACGGTGAACAACGCGCTCGCCGCCCGGGTCCGGCTCTGGACGGGAATCCTCGCCGCCATCAAGTAACGCACACCGAAACGGGCTCCGGCAGAACGCCGGAGCCCGTTTCCGTAGGCGGCAACGTCAGCGAAGCCAGGAGCCGGTGAGGTCGAGGATGCTGGCGCCGGACGGGTCGGCGAGCTTGCGAGCGACGTACCGCCGCGCGTACTCGCTGGTCTGGATCCGCAACGGAGGCCGCTCGCAGGTGAGGACGTCGAGCACGACCGATGCGACCTCCGCGGCCTCCTGAGCGCCTTCGATCGCCCCGCTCGCCACCCACCGGCGGTACGCCCGGAACGCCTCGGCGTAGCAGCCGGACCGGGCGAGCAGGGCGAGCGGATCCGCCCCGGCGCTGGCGACGAACGCCGTGTCGAGCACCGCGGCGGGTTCCACAAGGGACACCGCTACGCCGACCTCGGCGGCGACCGGGGCCAGCGCCTCCATGAAGCCTTCGACGGCGAACTTCGCGGCCGAGTAGCACTCGTTGAACGGCTGCCCGATCACGCCCCGGACGCTGCTGATGGTGACGAGCCGCCCCCGGGTGGTACGCAGATGCGGCATCGCCGCGCGGCTGACCGCGACGACGCCGAAGAAATTCACCTCCATGCTCTGCCGCAGGTCGTCGGGCGTACCGAGTTCGAGGGTCGGGGCGATGGCCGCGATCCCGGCGTTGTTGACGACGGCGTCCAGCCGGCCGTGCAGGGCGATGACGGATCGGACGCATTCGGTCACCGACTCGGGGTCGGTCACCTCCAGGCTGACCACGTCGACGCCGACGCCGGCCTGCTCGGCCGCTTCCCGCAGGGCGAGGTCGCCGTCGGGACGGCGGACGGTGGCGACGGTGGCGAACCCGGCCCGGGCGGCGGCGATGGCCGTGGCCAGGCCGATCCCGGAGGACGCCCCGGTGACGAGGACGGTCTTCATCAGGCGCTGGCCTCCACGGTGGAGCGCTGCGGCGGGGCGGCCGCCATCGGCGCGGCGGTCGACAGCAGGCGTTGCATGCCGCCGAGCGGCACGATCGAGGCGATGCCGATGACGGTCGCGGCGAGCATGGCGTACTTGGCCGCGTCGAGGACGCCGATCTGCGCGGCGAGCCGGGTGACCGCCCAGCCGCCGACGAAGGTGCTGATCGGGATGACGCCCCAGGTGATCGTCCGGTACGCCCCATGGATGATCGCCTGGTCGGCGACAGGCACCCGGGCTTGGCGTACGGCCGCGCTGTTGATGTTGTACCAGGCGAAGAAGAAGCCGTACGAGGTGAGCGTCGCCGCCAGCACGATCGCGCCGGGGAACCGGGGCACGAACAGCAGCCCGAGCCCGGAGGCGGAGTGCGCGACCATCGACAGGGCCAGCATCCGCCCTGAGCCGACCCGTCGGCTGACCTTCGGGGCGATCAGTGCGCCGAGGATCGAGCCGCAGGCGGCGACCGACATCACCGCACCGAAGACGCCGGCGCTCATGTGCAGCCCCTGGTACGCCAGCACGGGCATCTGGGTGACGAAGATCGGCCCGCCGATGTTGGCCAGAAGGGTGCCGGCCGTGCTCCGGCGCAGCACGGGATCGCTCCAGTTGCGCCGCATCCCGGTCACCGACCGGGCCAGGATCCGCTGATGCGGACGCTCCCGCTGGGCGAACGGGCGCATCGCCCGGATGGTGACCGCCGACGCCAGGTAAGTGGCCGCGTCCACCAGCAACGAGAACACCCCGAGTCCCTGGTAGAGGGCGCCGGCCAGGGCGGGTCCGCCCAGCTCCGACACCGTACGGCTGGCTTCCATGCGGGCGTTCGCGCGTACCAGCTCGCCTTTGTGGACGATCGTGGCGACCGCGGGCATGTAGCCGATGTTGAAGAAGACCGTGGCCGCGCTGACCACCGCGACGCAGCCGAACAGGAGCGGGACCGACAGCACCCCACGCCAGTACGCGACCGGGATCGCGGCGATGGCCGCGAACCGGATCAGGTCGCAGGCGATCAGCATGCGGCGCATGTCCCACCGGTCCGCCAGCGCGCCCGCGACCAGGCTGAGCAGCGGAATCGCGAGATACTGCGCGGTGCTGACCAGACCGACCTGGAACGCCGACGAGCCGAGCAGGAACACCATCGTCGCCGGGACGACGAACATGGTGACCCGGTCGCCGACGTAACTGACCGTCTGACCGGACCACAACAGGTGGAAGTCCCGGCTCAAGCGAGCCGGGACCTCGACGTCGGCGGCGGACATCAGGCTCGCACCACGAGATCGGAGATCTTTCCGGTGCGATCGTTGCCGATGAGCTTGTCGACGACGGCCACCTCCAGCGCATGCGGATTGCGCTGGAACACGATGCTCGGCCCGAACGCCGACCCGACGACGTGCTCCCGGACCCGGTCGGCCAGCCCGGCGGTCTCCGCCGCGGGCAGGACCAGCACCTCCAGCACCGGCCCGTTGTCCGTCTCGGTGACCATGAGCTGGGCGCGGGCGACGCCCGGCAGCGCGCCGAGGTCGCCGACGAAGTCCGCGACGTTGAGCAGATGTCCGCGGAACTTGATCAGCCCGTCCCGGCGGCCGAGCACCTGGACCGCCGCCCGGGGATCGCCACACGAGCACGTGACGATCCGCCCGGCGTCGCCGGTCCGGTAGCGCAGCACCGGGTTGAGCACCTCCGGGTTGAGGCAGGTGAAGTCGAGCAGGTCGTCCTCGCCGATGCCGACGAGCTGAGTAGGCAGCGGATGCCAGGTGTCGGCGGCGCACTCCGGCGTGTTCGTGCCGATCACCCAGGTCTCGGTGCTGCCGAACATGCCCCACCGGCGCGCGTTCGGCGCGACCACCGGCAGGTCCTCGTCCAGCTGCTTGTCCCAGCCCTCGCCGAGCCACAGCACCGACTTCAGATCCGGCAGCTTGATCCCGGCCTCGCGGGCGTGGCCGAAGACCAGGCGCAGGACGCTGGGCGTACCGCCGAACGAGGTGACCTTGCGCTGGGCGAAGAACTCCAGCCAGGGGGTGTACTCGTCCTTGGTCATCGCGCCGAGGTTCATCGCGACGCACCCGGCGTGGTCCACATAGGAGTTCACGAGGAAGTGCGCGCCCCACATCTTTCCCGCACTCCAGCCGTTGACGAACACGTCGTCGGGGCCGAGCGCCTTCCACTGGGCGTACACGTCGTGCATGTAGAGCCCGGTCGGGGCGTAACCGACCTGCGGCGATCCGGTGCTGCCGCCGCTCTGGAAGACCCACGTCGCGCCGCTCGCGGCGCGCGGCTGAAGCTGCCGCAGGGCGACCTGAAGGTCCTCCTTGAGCATCACCGGAACGCTCTCCAGCTGCTCCAGCGTCGCCACGCTGCTGACACCCCGGTAGCGGGACGCGAGCGGCTCCACCGACCGGAGCTGGGCGACCAGGTCCGCGATGCGGTCCTGGTGCGCGCCGGTCAGGCCGTCACTGACGAACTCAGGCATGGGTGACCTCCTTCAGCTTGTGGCCCAGCCACCTCGTGTGGCCACGCCGGTACGCGCGGAAGCGCGCCTCGATGATCGAGCGCTGCCGGCGGACCACCTGAGGCGAGTCGTGATCCGGGCAGACGATGGCGGCGTCCGGTTCGATCTCGGAGAACCAGAAGCGCTTCCCGTCGTGGAGGAAGTCGACCGCCAGGAACGGGATGGGCACCCGGTCGGCGAAGTACTCCATGGCATCGGCCAGTTCGGTCGGCAGCGGCACGTACTCCTGCCGGCCGCCACGGCCGTAGTTGGCGACATATGTGCCGCTCGCGGGCGTACGCCGGGCGACGGTGTGGGGCTTGCCGTCGATGAGGTAGACCCGGTAGTCGATGGTGTTCGCGCCGAGATAGGGCTGGAGGGCCAGCGTCGTCTCACCGCCCTGCGCCAGCGACAGCAGCCCGCGTAGATCCTCCAGGTTGTGGGCCATGCAGATGCCCCAGCCCGCACACCAGCCCGTGGGCTTGACGATCACCGGAAAGGTCAGGTTCGCCAAAGCCGCCTCGTGGAAGCCGTGCCCCAGATCGCGTCCGGTGCCGATGCGAACGGTGGGAATCGGCGGGATCGGCGAATCCTTGAGATGCATCAGCGTCGCCAGCTTGTCGTTGACCGTCGCCGACAGCCACGGCGGCGACGGCAGGTAGAACCCGGAGTTCTCCAGAACGGCGTAGAGGGCGTACTGGTTGAAGACGTCCATCGCCTGATACGGCAGCGAGTACAACGACGTCACGAACAGCGTGTCGGCCGGCGTCACCGGCTCCCCCGCCACGAACACGCGAAGGTTGCCCGGGTCCGTCCCGTCGACCGCGACGTCGTCCGGCGGATGCGACTCCCAGCTCAGCCCCAACTCGGCGGCGACCTCGGCGTACGCGTCCCAGAACGCCCGGTGCCACTTGGGCGTCGCCCGGGTCGACTCCCGATCCGGGAACAGCCACACCATCCGGCGCAGCGTGCCTTGCTCGTCATGCAGTTCCATCCTCGTCCCCTCTGTCCCTCTCGGACGGCTGTCGGGGTACTACGGGCAGTTGGATGCTCTGCCCGCGGAACTCGGCGACTACCGGTCCACCGAGGCGGCGAACCGTGCAGTCGTAGACCCCCGTACGCCCCTGCCGGGCCCGCTCGACCGCCTCGGCCTCCAGCACGTCGTCCGCGTACGCCGGAAGCAGGAACGTGATCTGGGCGTGCTGCGCCAACGCCACCGGTCCGTGGCTGTTGGCGGCGTACGCGAAGGCGGCGTCGGCGAGCAGGAAGATGTATCCGCCATGGACCACGCCTTGGCGGTTGAGCATGTCGCCCGTGGTGCCGAGACGGAGCCGGGCGTGCCCGGTCCCCAGCTCGATCAGCTCGACACCGAGCGACCGGCCGACCGGGTCCAAAACGTCGGTACGCGACATCGAGCCTCCCCACACCACGTCTCACACGGGTGCGGGGAGTCTCACCGGGAGCGCTACGGATTCACTGCGAATCCGCTACGAAAGCGCAAGAATCCGCATGGGTCAGCCGAACAGGACGCTGACCGACTCGCCGTTGTGGATGCGGCGCATCGCCTCGGCGAGCGCGGGCGCGACGGAGATGACGGTCAGCTTCGGGATGCGCTTCTCCTTCGAGATCGGCACCGTGTTGGTGCAGACGATCTCCTCCACCCCAGGCTCCTCGGCCAGCCGGTCGACGGCGCCCGCCGTGAACAGACCGTGCGTGCAGGCGATCCGGATAGTCCGGACGCCCCGCTGCCGCAGGTGCTTGAGCAGCTCGATGGTCGTGGTGCCCCGGGCGATCTCGTCGTCGAGGACGATCACGTCCCGGTCGGCGACCTCGCCGATGATGGCGCTGATCTCCACCCGATCGTCGCTGAAGCGCTGCTTCGCGCCCGTCGCGACTGGTACGCCCAACAGCCGGGCGAACGCCGCCGCCTCCTTGGCGTTGCCGAGGTCGGGCGAGACCACGACGGTGTTGCTCAGGTCGTAGCCCTGGAAGTGCCGGGCCAACTCCCGAAGGGCGTGCAGATGATCCACCGGCACGCTGAAGAAGCCGTGCACCTGCGGAGAGTGCAACGCCATGGCGAGTACGCGGCTCGCCCCGGCCGCGACGAGCAGGTCCGCCACGAGCCGTCCCCCGATGGAGATCCGCGGCGCGTCCTTCTTGTCCGACCGCGCGTACGCGTAATGCGGGATGACCGCCGTGATCCGGCTCGCCGAGGCGCCCCGGGCGGCGTCGATCATCATCAGCAGTTCGACGAGGTGATCCTGGGTCGGCGGGACGAGTGGCTGGATGAGGAAGACGTCGCGTTCGCGGACGTTCGCCTGCAACTGCACTTCGAGACAGTCGTTGGCGAACCGGGCGAGGCGGGACGGCAGCAGCGGCACTTCGAGTTGATCACAGATCTCCTCGGCCAGCTCGGGATGGGCACTTCCGGAAAAGACCGCGATGTCGCGCACGAGGCCAGCCTAACCGGCGGGCGTACCCCGGTTGAGCAGGACCACCGTGTCGAGGACGCGATGCCAGTCGAGGTCGCTCAGCGGCCGCCCGGCGAGCGCGCCAAGCCCCGCCATCGCGCTCAACAGCCGCTCCCGGGCGGCCGGCGGCAGCTGTCGCGCCTCGGCCCGGAACCGCGGCCCCTGAGCGAACTCGACCAGCGACGACGGCAGCCCAGGGCCGCCCTCATGTTCGTCCTCGACCAGGTCGATTCGAAGCTTCGTCCCCAAGGCCGAGGCCAGCGACGCGATCGCCGACAGCGTCGGGTTACCCCGGCCGTTCTCCAGGTTCGCGATATACGGCACGGACAACCCGGCGTCGGCGGCGACTGACGCGATCGTCCGCCCACCAGCCGCCCGCCGGGCTCGCAGTCGCCCGCCCAGCTCTTCTATCTCCACAAGACATATCTTGCCACAGACTGTCTTGTGAGAATACCCTCCCGGTTATGCGACCGCTCCTCACGCGGCACCCCGGCTTCCGTCTCCTATGGACCTCAGCCACCGTCTCCGCGCTCGGCTCCTGGCTGCTCACCATCGCCGTGCCCGTCCAGGTCTACCGCCTCACCGGCCAGGCGAGCGCGACGGGCCTCGCCCTAGCCCTGGAAGCGGCACCCGCCGTCCTGCTCGCCCCCTGGGCCGGCGTCCTCGCCGACCGCTTCGACCGCCGGCGCCTGCTCGTGGCGGCCCACCTCGCCGCCGCCCTCGCCGTCCTGACGATGCTGCTCCCCGGCGGAACGACCCCGATCTACATCGGACTCCTCCTGGAGACGTCGGTCGTCGCCTTCCTCCAGCCCGCGATCCGCGCCCTCACCCCGCAGGTCGTCCCGGCGGACGCCGACCTGATCGCGGCGACCGCCACGACCTCCGTCACCCAGTCCGTCCTGCGCCTGGCCGCGCCCATGCTGGGCACCGCATTGCTGACCCAGGGCGCGTTCGGCCACGTCGTCCTGCTCGACGCCGCCAGCTATCTCGTCGCCGCCGCGCTACTCGCCCGCCTGCGAGTCAGGTCCGCATCGCCTGCCGTCTCCGGCCCGGTCGGCCTTCGCACTGGTCTCGCCTACCTTGCTCGTACGCCATTGCTGCGGGGCTTGGCGGTGACGACGTGGGCGTACTGGACGGCGAACGCCGCCCTCACGGCATTGCTCATCCCGTTCCTCGCCGAACTGCTCGGTGAACCACCCCAGACGTTGGGCCTCCTCGTCACCGGCCTCGGCCTCGGCTACCTCCTCGGCTCAGCGCTCTCCGGCCGGCTGCTCCCCCGCTACTCCACGCGTACGCTGCTGACGTCCTCTTATCTGGTGGTCGGGGTGTGCTTCCTCATCCTCTTCACCGCACCGAACCTGCCGATCGCGCTCGCTGCCATCACCGCGGCGGGAATACCAGGCGCGATCGCCGTGACGGCCACCCACTACCGGCTCCAAGCAGCAACCCCCGACGCCGTACGCGGCCGGGTCCTCGCGGCGTTCTACGCCACCGACTCCCTGGCGGCCCTGACCGGAGCACTCCTCGGCCCGCTCGTCGTCACTTGGACGGGGCTGTCCGGCGCGCTGACGATCTTCAGCGTCGCGGTGCTCCTGACCACCCTCCTCGCCGCAATCACCCTGCCGGGCGCGGGTCGTCGCGGAGGCGGCTGTAGAGGTAGCCGTCGTGCCATGCGCCGGCCCGGAACTCGCACGCGCGAACGATCCCTTCCAGCTGGAATCCCGCCTTCACCAGGGAGTTCTGCTCCGCCAGGTTCTCCGGATGCGTACCGGCCTGAATGCGTTGCGCGGGAGTGTGAGTGAACAGGTAATCGCACAGCTGCGCTTGGGCGCGCCAGCCGATTCCCTTGCCGCGCCATTCCGGCAGCAGCGCGATGCCGATCTCCCAATACGGTGCCCGGCCGCCGTAGATGCCGGATCGATAGCTGACGAATCCGGCCGTCTTGGCGTCGAACGCTTCGACGATCAGCCGGCCGTCGTGTTCGCCGAGGTAGGAGTCCAGGGCGAAGCGGCGGGCCGGGGCTTCGGGGTCGCGGAAACCGGCCCAGTCCAGCCCGATCAACCCGGGCTCCAGGCAGAACCGCCGGAACATCGCCAGGTCGCCTGCCGCGACCGGGCGTAGGCTCACGTGGGGGTCGCTCATTCTGCGACCGTACGCCGAAAGCCGGGCTCCGCCCGGTAGCCGGGAAATACCGCGTACTCGCGGCTGAACAGGCCGGTAACATCTCCCGCCATGCGCAGCAAGATCGAGCTGGACACCGCGATCCGCCAGGACCGGCGGACGGTGCTGCTCGTCAACACCCGATCCCGTCGGGGACGCGACCACTTCGAGCAGGTCTCGCGCCATCTCGACGAGGCGGGCTTCCAGCTGCTCGCACGGTTCGGCTTGGAGCGGCCGGAGCGGCTGCCGGAGGTGCTGTCCGACGCGCTGGCGCTGGGCCCGGACCTGCTGGTCGCCGGGGGTGGCGACGGGACGATCAGTGAGACCGCGCGGCATCTGGCGCACCGGGATGTGGCGATGGGGCTGCTGCCGCTCGGTACCACCAACAACTTCGCCCGTACGCTCGGCGTGCCGCTCGACGTGACGGGCGCGTTGGCTTTGCTCACCGAGGGCAAGGTGGCCGACGTCGACCTCGGCGAGGCGGCGGGGCGGATCTTCACGAACCTCGTGTCGGTCGGGCTGTCCGCGCAGGTCGCCGAGCATGTCCCGCACCGGCTCAAGCGGCGGCTCGGCCGGGTGGCGTACCCGTTGACCGCGTTGACACGGCTGCCCGCGCACCGGCCGTTCGACGCGGTCGTGACCGCGGGCGGGGAGGTTCGCCGCGTCCGTACGCATCAGCTCAACATCGCCAATGGCAACTCGCACGCGGGCAACCCGATCGCCCGCGACGGAAGTGCGGACGACCGGCTGCTGATGGCGTACGCGCTGGGCCGTCACGGGCGGCGGCATCTGCTCGGGGCGACGCTGCGGCATCTGGTGACCGGTCGGCTTCGGACGGTCGAGGGGTCGCCGTTCCTGGCCGCGCCCGAGGTGCTCGTCGAGACCGATCCGGCGCTCCCGCTGGACATCGACGGCGAGGTGCTGGGGCGTACGCCGGTGCGTGTCCGCATCCTGCCGAACGCCCTCCGCGTCATGGTCGCGCCCGACTTCCCCGACCGCTGATCCCCTTCGCCGTCGCCACACCTCTGGCGCTGCGGCGTTTTGCGCTGGATCAGGGTTCTGCGTCGAATCATGGAGCAAGATTCGACTGAGATCCCTGATCCAGCGCTGAGCGAGCGGGAGGCGGCCCGCGGAGGTCAGGAAGAGGCGAGGTTGCGGGTGGCGGTGTCGCCCGCGTCGTTCGCCCGGGCGAGGAAGTCCGCGATCAGTTTCAGTTCCGCCTCGCTGTAGCCGGCGCAGATGTCGTCCATCGCGGAGTTCATGCCGCTGAACAGGCGGAACATCTCCCGGCCCCGGTCGGGCAGGGCACGGAGGGTCACCGCCCGGCGGTCGGCCGGGTCCCGTTCGCGGGCGATCCAGCCTGCCTTCTCGAGCCGGTCGAGGATGCCTGTCAGGGTGGCCGGGTGCAGCCCGGCGCGGCGGGCGAGCGTACTGGGGGTCAGCGGGCCGTTCCGGCTGATCAGGTCCAGGCAGTCGAGGTCGATCTCCTTCAGCTCGACCTTCCCGCTCACCTGCCGGTTCAGCATCGCCAGCTGATTGCGCAGGTCGCGCAGCGAGTCCTTGACCTGTGCGGTCAGCCGTCGCCGCGTACGCCCCTCGCCCGCCGGCTCGTCGTCGGCGGGATCTTCGCCGCCCGTCCGGGAGCGAGATGTTACGTGACTCATATTGTCTGAACCTCAAACTCAACTAGTATGGTTCTCATATGATACGCCGATGAGAGGAAGTAGCAGCGATGTTCCTGGTCACTGGAGCAACCGGCGTGGTCGGCCGCGCGGCGGTCCGGCTCCTGGTCGAGCGCGGCGTCAAGGTCGCGGCGGTCACCCGCGATCCGCACGCCGCTCTGCCGTCCGAAGCTCAGCTCGTCCATCCTGATGAGGTTACGGCGCTCGGCGGGGTCGACGGCGTCCTGCTCAGCCCTCGTGCCTTCGGCGACCGGCTGGCCGACGTCGCCGCCCTGCGTCCTGAGCGGATCGTCGTCGTCTCCTCGCTGACGATCCCCTACCCGGCCGGGGAGGCCCGGTTCCGCGAGCACTTCATCGCCACGGAGGACGCCGTCCGGGCGATGGGTCCGGAGTGGACGATGCTGCGCTGCGCCGACTTCGCGGCGAACACGTTCGCCTGGGCCGGGCAGATCAAGGCCACTGGCACCGTGCGTGGGGCGTACGCCGCCGCGCGTACCTCGACGGTGGATGAGCGGGATCTGGCCGAGGTCGGCGTGCTGGCGCTGACCGCCGACGGGCACACCGGCGAGGCGTACGTGCTCACCGGCGAGCAGTCGCTGAGCCAGGCCGACAAGGTCGCCGCGATCGGCGCGGCCGTCGGCCGGGAGCTGGCCTTCGTCGAGATGGAACCGGAAGCGGTCCGGCAGGGGATGCTCGCCGCCGGGCTGCCCGCCGAGGTCCCCGCCCGCCTGCTCGGCTCGCAGGCCGACTATGCCCGCGAGGCCGGGCCGACCACCGACACCGTCCGCCGGCTGCTGGGCCGTCCGGCTCGCAGTTTCCAGACTTGGGCCGCGGATCACGCCGCAGCCTTCACCGCGTAGGGGGCACCCGTGAAGCTCACGATCATCGCCGCCACCGGCGGAGTCGGCCGTCACCTGGTCGAGCAGGCCGTCGCGGAGGGCCACGAGGTCACCGCGGTCGCCCGGCGGCCCCGGGATCTGCCGGCGGGCGTACGCACGATGGCAGTCGACTTCGAGCGCCCGGATCCGGTCGCGCTCCGGGCCGCGGTGCGAGGCGCCGACGCCGTGGTGTCCGGTTTGGGTCCCCGCGATCCGAGGGCGGACGCCGGGATCACCTCCCGGGGCACTCAGGCGATCGTCGACGCGATGGCGGCCGAGGGCGTACGCCGCATCGTCGTCGTCAGCGCCGCACCGGTCGGCCCGGTGCCCGTGCCCGGTCAGCGGGTGCTGCCCAAGCACGACCCCGGCGACGGGTTCTTCATGCGGCATGTGGGCACCCGGATCGCGCGTACGCTCTTCGGCACGCACTATGCCGATCTGGCGGTCACCGAGCAGATCCTGCGGGACAGCGGTCTGGAGTGGACGGTGTCCCGGCCGCCGAAGCTGACCGACAAGGCGCTCACCGGCGAGTATCGGACGGCGTTGAACCGCAACGTCCGGGGCGGCTTCTCGATCTCCCGCGCCGACGTCGCCCACCATATGCTCCGCCTGGTCGATCAGCCGGAGACCGTCCGGCAGGTCGTCGGAGTGGCGCACTGACCGTGGCCGCCTACGTCGTGTTCACCCTGCTCGCCGTGGTCGCCAACGGCTGCTCGGCCGTCCTTCATGGAACGCGGCCGGGTGCCGCTGTCCTGGATGACGCCGCTCGGTGCCTGAGTCTGGGCGGCCTGGCGGTAAGCGGCCTGAGCCGGCGTGGCGGATACTGATGCTCATGGAAGCGTTGGCCCGCCTCAGCGGAGTCGCCCTGGAGTGTCGCGATCCTCGCGCGCTCGCCCGGTTCTATGCCCGCCTGACCGGCTGGCGGCTCGTCTACGAGTCGGACGACTGGTGTTCGCTGGGCGAGGACGAGGCGTCGGCGTTCCACCTGTCGTTCCAGCGGGCACCGGGGCATCGGCCGCCGGTCTGGCCCGATCCGGCCTCCTCGATGCAGTTCCACCTGCATCTGCGGGTCGCCGACCTCGACGCGGCCGAGCCGGTGGTGCTCGCGGCGGGCGGGAAGAAGACGGCGTACCAGCCGAATCCGGCCGGGTCGAGGGTGTTCCTCGACCCGGCCGGTCATCCGTTCTGCCTCGTCCGCTGACAGAGCTACTTCAGGGTCAGCGTCCAGGAGTCGATCTTCCCCGTCGAGCCGGACTCCAGGTCGGTCGCCTCCAGCGACCAGGTTCCGTCGGCGGTCTGGCCGGACAGGTCCAGGGTGTAGATCTTGTCGATGTTGTTCATGTCCGCACCGTCGCGGTCGTGAATCGTCACCGCGCCGCCCGGTCCGATCAGCCGGAGTTGCAGGTCACCGATGTTGGTGTGAGCGATGTGGACTTCCAGCCGGGCGGATGCGTTGGCCATCGGGCTCACGAGGCTTCCGCACCCGGCGATGGTGAGCGAACTGGTCACGGGCGTGCCGTCGTCGGGGATGGCGACGTCGGTCGCGTTCGCTCCCTGGCAGGCCGCTGATCCGGTGACCACGATGGTGACCGGAGCCGTCCGCACCGTCCCCGCTGTTCCGTCCCCCCGGACCACGACGGTGTACTCGCCGGGGGTCGTGGTCGCCGCGGTGGAGAACGAGATCGTCTGCGCCGACCCGTCGGTCGGGATCGAGCCCAGCCCGAAGATCGGCGTCATCCCGGCCGGCGCCCCGGTGGCGGTCAGCGAGACCAGCTGGTTCGCGCCAGTCGTCTTGGTCGCGGTGATCGTCGTGGCGACCGTGCCGCCCTGGGCCACCACATAGGTCGCTCCCGGAACGGTCAGCGTGTAGTCGTCGGCCACCGCGCAGTACGTGTTCTCCTTCGAGATCGACCGATAGGGGCAGTCGGCGTACTGGGCGAGCCGGATCAGGGCCTGCCGGTTGCGGCTGGTCTGCGCCGGGATCACCGAGGCCGGCGGATAGAACTGCTCGAACAGGTCCGACCGCTTCGGGTACATCTCGAAGGTGAAGCTGAAGATCTTCTGGTCGGCCCACATCCAGTCGCTGATGATGCCGTCCGCGATGTAGAGGCCGCTGGCCTGGCCGGGCCAGTAGCCGTTGAGGTCGGCCATCTCGGTGCCGATCGCGCGGTGCGCGGCGTACGCGTCCGCGGTCAGCGGAGCCACCACGGTGCTCGTGGTGTACCCGAACGGCCACAGCACCAGCTGCGAGTACGTGTGGATGTCCAGGTGCTCGGTGATCTGCTGGACGCCGGCGACCCGGCGGCTGAGCACGAAGTCCCGGATCACCTGGGTCTCCTTGGCCGAGAAGGCCGCCGACCCCCGGTAGGTGTCGTTCGACTTGACCCCCGACGATCCGGCGCAGCAGCCCCACTTGTAGCCCCAGTTGCGGTTGAGGTCGGTGCCGATCGCCGTGGAGCCGGAGTTCGGCTGCCGGTTCTTGCGCCAGTAGCTGCTGGTGGCGAAGTCGTACGTGGCGCCGTCCGGGTTGGCCATCGGGATGATCCAGATCTCCCGGTTGTCCACGATCTTGGTGATCGCCGGGTCGCTGCCATAGTCGTTGAGCAGCATGTTCGCCAGGTACAGCGCCATGTCCACGGTGAGGTGCTCGCGGGCGTGCTGGTTCGCCGTGAACAGCATCTCCGGCTCGGTCTCGTCGACTCCGACGTTGTCGGAGATCTTGAGGGCGACGATGTCCTTGCCTTCGAAGGACTTGCCGATGACCTGCTGGGAGGCCAGCGTCGGGTAGAGCCCGACGAGCCGGGCCACCTCGGCCTGCATCTCGGGATAGTCGGTGTAGCCGGGATCGACCGGACCGAACGTCGCCGCCAGCGCCGTGGCCGTCATCGTGTCCACTTTGAGGCCCTGCTTGCGCAGTTTGGCCGCCTGATCCGGGCGAGCCTTGACGTACACCGCTCCTTCGTCCACATCGGTCACGACGGCTCCGGCCCGGTCCAGCAGGATCTCCTGGCCCGGCTCCAGTCCGCGTACTCGATAGGTCTGCGCGGCGGGTGCGCCGGCCGCGGGCGTGCTGAACAGGCTGAACGCGGCGCCCAGGGCGAGCACCGACAAGGCGGACGCGACTGTTCGCCGCATTGATTACCTCCGCGAGGGATGGGGTGGCCGGTGGGCGGGGTCCGCCCACCGGCCGTGAGGGTCAGTCGGTGCAGGAGACCGGGTCGGAGAAGTGGCCGGGCGTGCCCGGGTACGCCTTCCCCGCGCCGTGCCCACCGGTGTCGCCGACGTAGGTGAAGGCGAGTTCGCCGAAGGCGGAGGTGCCCGCCGTGCCCACGTCGGCCGCCGTACGCCCGGCGCCGGACGCCCAGGCGAGCCTGGTCAGGAAGTCCTGCATGGCCGGGCTGTGCTGGCGGATGTCGTTGTAGCCGCCGTAGGACGCATTGCAGTGGAGGTAGAGGTTGTAGGCGCCGTTCCAGTCGAACAGCCGGTCGCCGGCGTTCGGCCCGTTCTGCGCCACGTCCGCTTCCAGGACGTCCCGGTCCCAGCCGCCGTAGATCCAGTCGGTGCCCTGGTGGTGCTGGTTGTCGGCGTCCGACGCGTCGGCCATGTCGGTCATCTGGAACCACAGGCACGGGTCCCGGGTGATGCCGTTGACGTCGGTCGGCCACCGGCCGGGCTGGCAGTCCGCGACCACGCCGCGCGGCTTGACGTCGAGCACGTCGGAGCCGAAGCCCTCGTCGTCGCTCTCCCCGGAGCCGCCGAAGACGTGGTCCACGAAGCGGTCGTTCGTGCCCCGGGACGAGGCGGTGAACACCCCGTTGACGAGGCAGTCGGGCGTCGCCGCGTCGAGGGTCGGGTCGCAACCCTTGCCGCCCCAGAGGACGTCCGAGCCCGCCGCGCCGAAGATGTCGTCGCCGCCGCTGTCGCCGTTGATGACGTCGTCGCCCCAGCCGCCGTGGATGTCGTCGTTGCCCGAACCACCGCGGATCAGGTCGAAGCCGCCTTCGGTCAGCCCGTTGTGCGGCATCGCCGGGTCCGTCGGCGACCCGATCCAGACGTCGCCATCGGTGTCGTGCCGCAGGTCCGCCCGCCGGTCGTACGCGCCGAGGCGGAAGCCGGTGAACGTCTCCTGCGGAACACTGGACAGCGTCATGGTGAAGCCGAGCGCAGCCACGTCGTCGGCGTTGAGGTACTGGTTCATCAGGCCACCGCGGTCGCCGACGATGGCGTCCTCACCGGCCTCGCCGTAGATCGTGTCCGAGCCCAGCTCGCCGAACAGGTCGTCGTCGCCGGAGCCGCCCCAGACGGTGTCGTCGCCGTCCTGGCCCCAGATCCCGTCGTTTCCGCCGTCGCCGTAGAGCTGGTCGGCACCCCAGGCGCCGTTCGGCTCACAGGTCGGCTGGGCGGTGGTGCAGAACCGGGTGGACGGGCCGGGCAACGCCGGGTCGTGCGTACGCACCACGGTGGCGTTGGTCAGGTCGGAGCCGGTCGCGTAGCGCTCGGCGTACACCTTCTCCTTGCCGTTGAGCACCGTCCGGATCAGCGACCCGTTGTCGCCGAGGACCACGTCGTCGCCGCCGTCGCCCTCGACCACGTCGGCCCCGTCCCGGAAGCCGGCCGCCGAACTACCGCCGATCAGGTCGTCCTGGCCGTCGGGCGTACCGGTGCCTACGAGGTCTCCGGCCGCACCGGCCGCACCCGGCCACGGCTGCGCCGGCAACGGAGTCACCGTGCTGTGCCCAGCCGCTCCGAGCGGGAGGTCGCCCCGCAAGGTGTCGGTGCCGCCGTTGCCCTCGAGGTAGTCGGCGTCGCCGTCACCGGTGATCGCGTCGTCGCCGTCCTGGCCGTACGCGAGGTCGGCGCCGTCGCCGCCGCTGATCCGGTCACCGCCGTGGCGTACCGGATCGGCGTTGCCCCGGTCGAGCAGCGAGATGATCCTCGGCAGGTACGCCGACCCGTCGGCGTTGAGCCGGCCGGTCACCGCCGACGCCGCTTCCCCGGCCAGCGGGCGCAGGATCGCGCCGTTGTCGCCGAGGATCACGTCGGAGTTCGGCCCGCCGAAGAGGGCGTCCGCCGCGTCCGGCTGACCGGTTCCGCTGACCGCGTTGTCCACGGTGGAGGAACCACCGACCAGATCGTCGTCGCCGAGGTCGCCCTCGACCCAGTCGCTGCCCGGCCCGCCCTCGGCGTAGTCCGCGCCCGCGCCGCCCAGCACGCGGTCCGCCCCGCCCTGCCCGAGCAGGACGTCGTCGGAGCCGAGCCCGGCGAGGTAGTCGCCGGCGCTCGTCCCGGCGGCCGGGGTCAGGCCGAGGTCCAGCAGCACGATGGCGCGCTGCGGAACCGCTCGGCCGGCCACGATCCGGGCGGGCGTGCCGTCGGTGAACCTGGCGTTGTCCCCGGCGATCAGGTCGTCGTCGGCGTCGCCGATCAGCCGGTCGGAGCCGTCGGGCCGGCCCACACCGGGCGACGCCTCTTGCGAGGAGCCGCCGATGATCTGGTCGTCGCCGTCACCGCCGCTGACCGTGTCCGCGCCGTTGTTGCCCTCGATGACGTCGGAGTCGCCGTCGCCGGTGATCAGGTCGTCGCCCAGGCCGCCGTAGATCCGGTCGTCCTGCGCGCCGCCGTGCAGCACGTCGCCCGCTCCGGCGGTCGGGGTGGTCCCGTTCAGATCCAACGGGTACGCCCCGGAGCCGCCGTCGGCCGGCGTGCCGTTGTCGCCGACGATCTGGTCCGCGCCCTCCTCGCCGTAGACGTAGTCGGTGCCCTGGTCGGTCTCACCGGCGGCCCGGCTTCCGCCGTAGAGGACGTCCGCGCCGTCGCCGCCGTAGATCTGGTCACCGCCGTCGTCGCCCTCCACGGTGTCGACGTCGCCGCCGCCGTAGAGACCGTCGTTGCCGGCGTTGCCGTAGACGGTGTCGAGCCCGGCGTCGCCGAAGATCTGGTCGACGCCGTCGCCGCCCCACGCCTTGTCGTCGTCCCCGCCGAGGGCGAGGATGTCGTCGCCGAGCTGGCCGCAGGCGCGGTCGGCTCCGCTGCCGAGGTCTGTGCGGTCGTCACCGCCGCCGGCCGTCACCACATCGGCTCCGGCCCCACCCAGGATCAGGTCGGCCGAACCCTGCACGGCCGGAACCGGCTGGGCGAAGGTGGCGCTGTCGGCGCACGCCTCGGCGGTCAGGTGCTTGTCGCCGAAGATCGTCGCGCCGCCGTCGCCGCCGATGATGTGGTCGCTGCCCAGGCCGCCGACGAGCAGCTTGGTCTGCGACTGCGTACCGGCGGGCAGCGGGTGGTGGCTGACCGGGCGGAACGGCCCGTAGCCGTCGGTGCCGTCCGGTGCGCCGACGTCGGAGGGCTCGGCGATGAGGTAGTCGTCGCCGGGGCCGCCGAAGATCTGGTCGGTGCCGTAGCCGCCGATCAGCACGTCGTTCGCGCCGTAACCCTTGATGGAACCGGTCTGGCCGTTGGCGGAGTGGGAGACGACCAGGTCGACGCCCGCGCTGCCGTAGACCTCGTCCTGACCGCCGCCGGTGTCCACCATGTTCGTCAGGCCGCTGTCGCCCACGCCGTCGGCGTCCGGGTCGGACGGCACGCCTTGGGCGTACGTGTAGATCTTGTCAGGACCGTTGCCGCCGTTGACGCTGTCGGAACCGGCCCCGCCGACCATGACGTTCGTCCCGTTGGTCTTGGTGTCGTCGACCATCGCTGCGAGTGTGTCGTCGCCGCCGTTGCCGTAGACGGTGTTGCCGCCGTGGCCGACCGTCACCGTGTCCACACCCGACCCGCCGTCCGGGTCTTCCGCGGGCGGGGTCAGGCTGGCCCAGTTCACGACGCCGGTGAGGTTCTTGCCGCCGGCGCTCACGTTCTGGGTGGTGTAGCCGAGGCCGTTGTCCCCGGCGACCGTGCCGGTGCCGTCGCCCGTGGTGATGGCGTCGTTGCCGGGACCACCGGCGACCCAGGCGGTCGCGCCGGGCGCCTCGGCGGTGACGATGGTGTCGTCGCCGGGGCCGCCGTCCACGTACGCCGGTCCGGTGCCGGTGCGGATCTGGTCCTTGCCGTCCGAACCGAACACGACGGCGGTCTTGTCGAACGGAGACGCCGTGCCGTTGCCGGACGGGTCGCCGTCACCGAGGAAGATCACCGACATCGCGGTCTTGTCGGCGTCGCTGACCGAGTAGCCCCGGCCGTCGACGACCACCCGCTTCAGGTTCGGGTCCAGGAACTGCTGCGTACGCCCCAGCGCCTCGACCGCGAACCCGTCGAAGTCGTCGCTGCCGCCCGGCTCGTTGGCATCGGCGTAGTGCAGCGCGTACACCTTGACCACGTCACCGGGGTAGGTGCCGGCGGTGTTGTCCCAGGCCGCGTGCCCACGCTCAGCGGACTTGCCGAACTTGCCCGCGAAGACCACCAGGGTGTCCCCGGTGACCCCGCCCAGTTCGGGCGGCGGCGGTGAACAGTCGGGTTGTGCCCGGAAGTCGAGCAGAACCGCGTTGACCAGTGTGAAGCTCCACGTCTTGGAGAACAGGAACAGGTCGATGGTGATGTAGACCCGCAGGAACACCGACAGCTGGCCGCTGGTGGTGAACAGGCAGATCGGGTTCGTCAGCAGGGCCTGCAGGAACTCGCTGAGGCGGAACTTCCCGTCGTTGTCCGGGTCGTTCCAGGCGAACCCGACCGTCAGGCGTACGCCGCCCTCGATGCCGGCCTTCACGATCAGCAAGGTGACCTCGGCCCCGGCCGCGATCTCGCCGCGGAGCGTCACGACGGGAACGGTGACGCCGTTGGCATCGGTCGTCTTGAAGTACAACCCGTCGAGCAGGCTCACGGCATTGATCGCAGTGCCGTCGGTCGCCGCCTCGATCGCGTGGCGGATGCCCTTGGTGTCCAGTCCGGCCATGAACCGGGCGGTCACCGAGGCGCTGCCGGACAGCGTGATCATCACCGGCGGCGGGGCGTACACCGGGCCGAACGACTGGCGCCAGGAGAAGCCCAGCTCCAGCGGGCCGGAGTCGAACCCGACCAGCTCCACGTCCTGGCCCAGCAGCAGGCCGAACAGCGACCCGGGGTTGTCGAAGATCGGGAAGGTGAAGCCGATCTTCGCCGCGTTGCTCTTCTGCCCGGCCGGGGCGTCGAACAGCTTGGCACCGTTGGACGCGCCGTCGACCTTGGACTTGACCTCCTGTGCGCTGACCGGCTGCGGGTTGTCGATCAGGCTCGCCGCCGACGCCGGGGAGGCGAGGGTGGTCAGCGCCTTCGCCGGGTTGACGAAGAACGCGCCGATCGGGATCTTGCAGCTGGCCGTGCAGTCCGGAATGTGGTTGATGAAGTCGATCACGGCCCGGACGGTGTCCACGAAGTCGAGGTTCGGGCCGCCGTTGAGGGTGCTGAACGTCTTCGCCAGCCAGATCAGGGTGATGTCCGGGCCGCCGGCCGCCTTCGAGAGGTCGGACAGGACCGGGATCGGCGCGTACAGGGTGTCGATGACCGGCTGGAGCGGCCCGGTCACGGACTTCACCTTGTCCAGGACCGGCTTCAGGATCTTGCTGAAGAACGCGCCCGCGTCGATGGCGATGTCGGAGAACTCGATGTTCAGGTTGCCGGGCACCAGTTCGCCGGTGTGGTTGCTGATCCCCCAGCCCAGCTTGAACCGGGCGCTGATACCCGGCAAGGCCGAGCCGACCTCCGTGCTCGGATCGACCTTGGCGGTCAGCTGCCAGTCGATGGCGATCGTCGCGGTGAGGTTGGTCTTCATCAGCGAGCCGAGGTCGCCCAGCTCGGACAGGGTCAGCTTGGCGTTCGGGTCGGCGGTGCACGGGCTTGCCGCGAAGCAGCTCTCCTCGCCCGCGGAGCCCTTCAGGTCGATCGCGAAGTACGCGCTCGCCAGCGGCGCCGTCGACTTCTTCTCGGCGAGCACCTGGATGAAGGCCAGCTGCGCCTCCAGGTCGTCCGCGTCGAACTTGGCGCCGATCTGCAGTTCCGGCGACAGATCGCCGCCGGAGTGGGTGGCCACGTAGAAACCCTCGGTTCGGTCGAGGACCAGGTCGAGGTGCAGCTTCCAGCCGAGCGCCACGTGCACGCCGCCGGTGTCGCCCTTCTTCGCCTTCAGCGCCAGCCCCGGTACGCCCAGGTCGAGCGGGACGTCGGTGCCCAGGCAGTCAGGTCCGGTACAGCCGTCCACAGCGGACGGGCTGCCGCGTTGCGTGGTCAGCTGGATGCGTACCGACTGGACTTCGGCGAGCGAGCACGGCTCGGCCACGCCCTGACGGCAGGCGACGTCGACGGCGAGCGCCGGATCGAGTTGCTGCATCGCCGCGGTCAACGCGGTGTCCAGCCCGTCGCTGTTGGCCGGGGCGTTGGCGAGCACCGGGCCGATGGCGGCCTTGATGTCCTCGCGCAGTTGATGGATGAACCGCTGACCCTGCTGGAGGTCGTCACCGACCAAGGGCAGTTTGCCGTCGAAGCTGGCCAGCCGCAGCGCCTCCTCCAGCTTGGCGAGGTAGCCGTCGATGCCGACGTTGAAGTCGGTCAGCTTGAGCACCAGGCTTTGGAGGCAGGGCCCGAGGTCGGGCAGCTGCGGGGTCAGGTCGAAGTCCTTGGTCGCCGTCAGCGACAGCACGTTGCTGCCGGCCGGCGGGTCGCAGTCGTTGAGGAAGATCGGCGCCCGGGCGCACAGGGCGATGTTCGCGCCGCCGACGCCGTTGCCGCAGTCCACGCCGTCGGTGGTCAGCTCCGGGCTGAGCCCCAGGAACCCGTCCAGCACCGGCTTGTCCTCGTCGCCGCCGGTGCCCAGGCCCACCTTCAGGTTGCCCTGGACGCTCGCGTAGTCGCCCGGCTTGCCGAGTTCGAGCGCGAGCGGCCCGACGCGGGCGGCCAGCGCGACCTGGTTGGCGGCGACCGAGACGGTCACCCCGGCGTGCGAGGAGTGGTCGAGCAGCGGGGCCGCGTCCAGCGACAACGGCAGCAGCAGGCCGAGGCTCGCCTCGCCGGTGACGTCCAGCGCCACCGTGCCCGACGAGTCGAGGCTGACCAGGTCGCCCGCACCGGACCAGGCGAAGGTGAGTGGCGCGCCGGTGTGGAACTTGCGCTTCCAGTCCAGCCCGATCCGCAGGTACGGGCCGCCTTCGCGCTGGTCGAGGGCGAAGCTCAGGCCGCTGCCCTCGCCGATGGTCTTGTTGACCATGTCCAGCGCGTCCTGCAGCGTCTCCGGCGGGTTCGCCAACAGCCGGTCGACCGCCTCGGCCAGTTCCGGGCGGACGGCGTACGCCGCACCGGCCTCCGGCGTCGCCGACCCGGCCGCGGCGATCCGCAGGGTCTGGTCGTCGACGACGTCGAGGATCCGGTACGCCTTCGTCCCGATGACGACGGTCCGGTCCTTGAGCCGTTGCGGGAACGCGGAGTTCGCATCCCGGCTCTCGTCCTTCAGCAGGAAGTTCGAGTTCTCCGCGGTGTAGCTGACCGAGGTGCCGACGCCGCTCTCGTCGCTGCCCATCATCTCGCGGGGCGACTTGCCGAGCAGCGGGATCTTCTGGTCCATGATGCCGCTGCCGCCGTTGGCCGCCGCGAGCGCCTGGTTGATCAGCTTGATCGCCTCGACGACCGTGGCGAACAGGGCGTTCGGGTCGTCGGCGTTGAAGTCCAGCGAGTAGAGCCCGTCGAGGTTGGTCGCGTTGATCACCGGGTCGCCGCCGGCGGTCTGGCTGAAGGTGGCGCTGATGCCCTCGCCGAGGATCCCGGTGTCGCCCGGGACGGTCAGCCGCACCGATCCGGTCGTCCGCACGGACGACGTGACGTCGAGCAGGCTCGCCGGGTCGGTCTGCAACTTCTGGAACAGCGCGCCCAGGCTGAGATCCTGGGCCTGCTTGAACTTCACGCTCAGCATGGCGGGCGCGGCCGCGGCCTTGCCCACGGCCAGCGAGCCGTTCACGCGTACCTTGAGGAAGCCGACCTTCGTGTAGAAGTCGATCGCCGAGGTGATCGGGAAGTCGGCGGTGAACAGCGGGGTGTTCGGGTCCGTCCGCAGCAACACCCGGTCGGCGTTCGCGGTGGCGTCGCCGACGTTGTCCCGCAGATCGAGGACCAGCGTGATCGCGGCGGTGTAGGCCGGCTTGACCTGGGCCAGGCTCGCCTGTGCGTTCGCCGTACGCAGACTGGTCTTCTTGCCGTCGTCCAGTGTCTGGGTGAAGGAGTCGCCGAGCTGCACGGCCCCGATGTGCGGGTCGGAGCTGCTGATGACCCAGCTGCTGTCGTCGCCGGGGCGGCCGCCGATCCATTCGCCCGTCAGGGTCACCGTGGTCGCCGTGTTGTCCGCCACGGTGCCGGCGGAGGTGCCGGCCACCACCCGCTGGCCCTTCAACGCACCCGGCGTGAACCGGTTGGTGGGCACCGAGAAGCCGCTGGGGGTGAACGTCGCGCCCTTGCCCGAGACGCTCGCCGCACCCGGGTCCAGCGCGACCGCCGAGCCCGGCGTACGCGCCAACGCAAGCGAGAAGGCGAGCTTGTCCCCGGCGAACGACATCGGCGTCGAGCCGAGCAGTCCCTCGTCCGACAGCAGCTTCAGCAGTTGCTGCAACGAGGTGAACCGAGGCTGGCCCGCCTTGGCCGGATCGTCGGTGCCCGGGACGAAGTCGGGGTCTTCCGGCTTGGGATACGTGTGCTTCTTCAGGAACGCCGTGACCTTCTCGTTGACGGCCACCGCGTCGGCGTACGTGCCGCGCAGGAACGGCAGGTTGAGGTTGCCCGCCGCCTTGCTGCCCTGCACGCCCGACAGGAACGTGGCGAGCTGGGCCAGTCCGGCCGCCAGGTCGAGCGGACTCATGTTCTTGAACTTGGCGATCGTGCCGTCCAGCCCGGACGTGCCGACGGTCGGCTGCCCGGTGCTGACGTCCGGCCAGGCGACCGTGACGGTCGCGTCGAGGGTCGGCAGCCCGACCGGTGCGCCGCTCGCGGCCGCTCCGAGTTTGATCGTGGCGTTGATCGAGCCCGGTCCGGCCTCCGTCGCGTCGTCGGAGATCTTGCCGCCGCCGGCGCCGTCCAACGCCGCCGTGACCAGACCGGTCAGCGAACCGGGAGAGCTGAGTTCACCGCCCGTGCCGAAGGCGAGCTTGCCGTCGCCGTTCGGGTCGTTCACGCGTACCAGTAGGTGTGCCGAGGCAGAGAGCGTCGTGCCCGGCTGGAGCGCGACCTCCAGGATGCCCACGGACGCCGTCGCCTTGTCCAGATCGGGCCGGAAGTGGGCGACGGCGTCGATGTCCAGCCGCGGCGCGTCGGCGTCGCGGACCAGATAGGTGGTCGTCCCGTCGGAGCGGGCTTTGAGCCGCAGCGTGGCCCAGCCGGTGACGGTGACGGCCTGCCCGGCGGTGATCCCCGCGGCCGCGAAGTCCTTCCCGGTGACCTCGCGCTTGGCGGAGAGCTGGAGATCGAGTTCGTGAACCCCGTTGGTCTCGGTGACGGTGCTCGTCAGCCGGACGCCGCCGCCGAGATCGCGGTCGCTGTTGGTCAGCCCGTACGCGGTCAGCCCGTCCGAAGCGGACTGCACCAGGTGATCGGCGTCCACGAGAGATCCCGCGCTGACGCCGAGCATGGGCAGCGGCTGTGCCAGCTGCCCTACCTTGCTCAATCCGTTCGCCCAGCCGGCCGTGTCGGTCACGACCTGCCGGAGGCCCGTCTCCCAGGCGGGTGGATCCGCGTGCGCGGGCGCACCGGTCACCACCACCGCCACCGGAGTCACCAACACCAGTGCCAGCGCCGCCCGGATGGCACTGGCCAGCCGGGATCTGCTCCCCATCCCCATTGTCGACCCGTCCGATCGCCCGCCGGCCAGACAGGACAGTCCACTGAGGCCGGTCAATTCAGTGAGGCATGTGTATGCCTTCGGCGGATCAGATCATCGGCGCGTCGCTGGGAGCCAGCTCCGTGTCGGATGAGAGACAGCAGAACGCGACGTTCGGACCACTCTCTGTCATGACTACTCTCCGGAAACAGGCGGCCGCTCTCTCGAAACAGACGGCCGTCTTCCCGGATCAGACAGTGAAGTCGAACCGGATCAGACGGCGGGGTCGAACCGGTCAGGTGTCAAGGTCCGCCCGACTGGGTACCGGTCGGCCAGCACGGGGGCCGTTCGCAAGAGAGGAGTGCGTCGTGGGTATCGGTGCCAGCATCTTCCTGCTCGCCGTAGGCGCGATTCTGACCTTCGCGCTGGATGTCAGAATCGCCGGAATAGATCTCGACGCCGTCGGCTGGATCCTCATGGCGGCCGGCGCCCTGGGCCTGGTCATCACGACCATCTTCTGGAGCAACCGCCGGTCCCGGACGACGGTGGCCGAGGAGCCGGTCGAGTACCGCCGGGTCGAGGAACGCTCAGACGTTCCGCCGCCTCCGATCAGGTGACGAGGGCGATCCACCGACCGCGGCCGGCGTACCTCGAGGGGAGTGCGCCGGCCGCATCACGTCATCGCTCCGACGTCCCCTCCATACAGGGTGCTCCGAGCGTGTTCGTAGTGTGCCCGTCATGCCACCCGGTCCCGAGCAGTCGTTCCGCGACTACGTGCACGCGCGCGTCGCGGCGCTGTCGCGGTCGGCGTACCTGCTCACCGGCGACGCCCATCTCGCCGAGGATCTCGTGCAGCAGACCCTGGTCCAGGTGGCGTCACGCTGGGAGCGGATCGTCGCCGGCGGCGACCCGGACGCGTACGTGCGGCGGGTCCTCTATCACCAGCACGTGTCCTGGTGGCGGCGGTGGCGGCGGGAAGCCGTACCGGTCGACCGGTTGCCCGACACCGCCGGGCCGCTCCCCGACGTCGCCCTGACCGTCGCCGTCCAGCAGGCCCTGGCCAAACTCACCCCGAAGCAGCGGGCGGTGCTCGTGCTGCGCTACTTCGAAGACCTCACCGAGACCCAGGCCGCCACGGTTCTCGGCGTCGGCGTCGGCACCGTCAAAAGTCAGACCCGCGACGCCCTCGCCCGGCTGCGCGTCCTCGCCCCCGACCTGGCCGAGCTGCAGGAGGTGGCCCGATGACGACCCGGCTGACGCAGGCGCTCCACGACGCCGCGGGCACGGCTCCCGGCGTACGCCTGCCGGACGACCTGTGGCGACGCGGACGGCGTACCCGGCGACGCCGGCGGGTCGTCGCGAGCATCCTCTGCCTGCTCGTGCTCGCGGGCCTGGCCTGGCTCCCCGTACGCGGCCACACCGACACCGGGTTCGCCGGCGGCGGACCGGACGTGCTGCCGAGGTCGGTGGCCGAGCCGTACCTGTGGCAGCAGACCTTCGACGCCGACCCGAACGGGCCGGTCAAGCTCGCCTTCACCACCGGGCACAGCCTCAACTTCGAAACCGCCGTCGTGCTGGTCGGGCGAGACGACTCGTATCGCCTGATCTACCTCAATCCCGGTCAGGACGCCGGCAGCCTCTCCCCCGACGGGCGCTACCTGCTCCGGCAGAACCTGCTGGACCTCACGTCCGGCAAGGTCCGCATGGTGTCGGAGCCGATCTGGGCGCTGAACCTGACGCCGGTCTGGGCTCCGGACAGTCGCACTGCGGTCGCGGTGATCGACCGTGACGACGGTGTCATCACCTACGGGCCGAACAACGAGCAGCTCAACGACCCCTCGCATGCCGACGACATCGTCCTGGTCGACGTCGCGACCGGAAAGCTGCGTACGCTCCTCACCGCCGACACCGATGCCGCTTGGCGAGCGTCGTTCTCGCCGGACGGCCGCCGGATCGCCATGGTCCTGGGCAAGGCGGGAAAGGACTATCGCTTCGTCGTCGTCGACGTGGCCACCGGCGCGTTGCAGGTGGACCTGCCGATCAACGACCGGCAAACGCTGGCCGGGCCAGCCGCGTTCAGCCCGGACGGCTCCTTCGTCTACCTGGCGTACGGTGAACAGTGCGGCTGGTGGATGTACTGCGGCAACCAGACCTTCCACCTCCAGCGGCTGGACCTCGCCGACCGGCGGATCTCCGACGAGGCCGCCCGGTTCACCGGCTGGCCCAGTCTGGTCGCCTGGCGCGACGGTGCGCCGTTCCTGACCACCACCGACGTCGCCACCGACTCCTGCCAAGCCGTCCTTCTCACGCCCGGCCGAGCGCAGCGACTCCCCCTCGCGGTCGCCGGGCACGGCTGCGGCGATTGGGCACGTGACCTGCTCGAACACGGGCGGCTCGACGGTCCCGCCATCGCACCGTCGCCCTGGGCGGCCCAGTGGTGGGCGTACCTGCCGGTCGCCGTCGGCGGGCTGATCCTGGGCTTGTGGTGCTATCGGCGGTACGGCCGCCGCCCGTGGTCCGTCGCATTGAGCAAGTCGCCACGGGACGGCCAGGAACCGACCTGAGGAAGCTGACGCGTTCAGTCCTGGACGGCCTGCGGCCAGGCCCCACCGGGAAACTTGCTCTCGTCCACCCGGTCGGACACGATCTGGCGCACGTTCTCGCCGGCTTCCACGATCCGCGTACCGATCCCGGCCAAGTTGTCCATCCCCGACTGCACCAGCGTCTTCACGATCGAGGCCAGATCCGAGATCGCGAACGGTATGTCGATGACGGTGCCCGCCTTGACGGCCGCCTGCGCGACGTCCCCCGCGATCGCGCTGATCACCTCGGAGAACTTGGCGGCGTACTCCACGTTGGCCTGCGCGATGGCGTACAGCCATTCACTGATGAAACCGGCCTTGGCCGCCAGCTCCCCGGCCGCGCCGACCTGTGGGGGCAGGACCTGCTGTTTGTAGTGATTGGCGGTGCCACCCTCCCAGTAGGCGAGGTTCTCGGTCGCGTACTGCTGGATCATGGGGACCATGCCGGAGACGGGCTGTTTGACGGCGGTCAGCCAGTGGAAGCTGATATTGATCAAGGAGATCACCGGGGTGTAGTGCGCCAGCACCTCCCCCGCGATGTCCAGCACCGCGTCGAGTTCGACCCGGATCTCCTGCAGCGTTTCCTGGAGCAGCCACACCGCGGTCGCGCCGATGACAGGGGTAAGCCACACCACGTTGTCGGCGAACTGCTGGATCAGCGAGTCGAAGTCTTCCACCAGTTGGTCGGCGGTCTCCTCGATCTGCCGGACGGCGGTCTCGACTGCGCTCGTGTGCTGCGTCGGATCGCCGCTGGGCTCACCTGGACTAGTCACTCTGCTGTCCTCCTGCCTGTCCCGTGGGCGGCGGACCCTGCGCGCCGTTCGTCGCCGGTTCGGTGTAGACGGCCTCGAGGTCGGCCTCCGCCGTCTGATCGGTCCGGTCGAACTCGTCGGCCATCCGATCCAACGCCTCCCCGAGTTGCAGCCACTCCTCCTTGGCGCCGCGGATCAGATCCTGGACCTCCGCGTAGAAACCGTTGTAGGCCGAAGAATGCAGTGCCGTGGCGACGAGCTCGGTCGGCCCGATGAAGAACGCGCTGAGGCCGAGCTTCAGCCCGTCGTTACCGACGGGGTTCGAGTCGACGGCCGCCATCTCATCGGACAGGTCCCGCCACTTGTCGGCCTCCAGTCGGAGATTGTCGGTGACAACCTCAGTGGTCGCCGGGCTGGTCATCGGGCGGCCTCCTCTTCGCGCCGCTCGGCCTGCCGGAACAGCTCCAGCGCCAGGTGGCGCAGCTGTTCGGTGTCGGCTCGCGGTGCTCGCATCGCATCGGCGGTGACGCTCACCAGGGTGTGGCCCGCGCACTGGCCGCTCAGCAGTCCCAGCGGGCCGCCGACCGACCGTGGGCGTGCCTCCGCGGCGGCTCGGGCCGCCTTCTGCCGGCGGTAGCGCCGGTCTTCGTTGTCCGACAGCCGCTGCCACACCTGCTCGATGCTCAGTGGTTCGGCGTACGGCACCGGTCGCCACTCGCCGTCGGGATCGGGGCCGGGGGCTGCCACGCGTTCGCGTTCCGCCAGCGCGGCGAGGCCGTGGGCGCGCGCCATCGCGGCTGCCGCGTTCTTCCGGGCCGCCAGCAGGGCTGGGCCTAGTCCGCTCGAGCCGAGCCGATCGCACCAGTCCGAGCTGATGTGGACGTCGACGACCTGGCCGGCCTGATCCACCGCCACCCGGACCAGACCACTGGCGTCGGCCTCCTCCTTCACGACCGGCGTTCGGTAGTCACGGCCCCCGGCTTCGGCCAGTTCGGCCAACGCCTCCTGCCGCAGCTGCGCCCGGTCCCCACCCAGATCCACATCGCTCAATCGCCAGCGGTCCCGGCCTTGCCTGTACATGTCACATTCTCCCTCGTAAATGATCTCCACCTGCACATCCGATGCGGCGGAGGCGGGCCTTGGATGAAGCGCCGCCAGCGTGGCAGGGGCGCCTTGCACCGCGATTGAACAAACCTTGAATCCGCTGGTACCGCCCCGGAGTGCGCTACCGCACACCTCCCGGAAACCCCTGGTCGTCCGGCTCGGCGACAGGCTACAATGATCAGGTTCTACTGCCGTCCCGAGGAGCGCGATCAGTGCTGATCTGAGATCGAGACACCACGACGTCGAGTCGTGCGCCGATCCAGATCGCCCGCCCTTGTGAGCCGGCCTTTTCTCCGCCTGGCCCATCCCGTGGTGTCTCTCCGCATCCCCCGCCGGATCGACCACTGTGGAGTCGCCCTGTGTCTAGTTCCCTTGTCGTACAAGATCTCGGATTCGCCTGGCCCGACGGCGACCGTGTCTTCGACTCCCTCTCGTTCACCGTCGGCCCGGGGCGTACCGGGCTCGTCGGGCTCAACGGCTCCGGCAAGTCGACCTTGCTGCGCCTGATCGCCGGCGTGCTGCGGCCGGCTTCGGGCACCGTGCACACCGCGGGCAGCCTCGGCTACCTGCGGCAGGATCTGACCCTCGACACCCAGATGCCGGTGGACGAGCTGCTCGGCATCGCCGATACCCGGCGGGCGTTGCAGGCGATCGAGCGCGGCGAGACCGACGTGGCGCACTTCACCGCCGTCGGCGACGACTGGGACGTCGACGAACGGGCGCGCGCGGTGCTCGACCGGCTCGGGCTGACCCACGTCGACCTCGACCGGCGCATCGGCCAGGTCTCCGGCGGGGAGGCGATCCTGCTCGGGCTCGCCGCCCAACTGGTCCGGCGACCCGAGGTGCTGCTGCTCGACGAGCCGACCAACAACCTGGACCGCGCTGCGCGTACCAGACTGTATGAAGCCGTCGCGGCGTGGCCGGGAGTCCTGCTCGTGGTCAGCCACGATCGGGCCCTGCTGGAGCTGGTGGACCAGATCGCCGAGCTGCGCGACGGCGAGATCCGATTCTTCGGCGGCGGCTTCAGCGACTACGAGGCCGCCGTCGAGGCCGAGCAGGAGACGGCCGAACGCCTGGTCCGGGTGGCCGAGGCGGACGTCCGGCGGCAGCGCCGGGAGCTGATCGACGCCCGGACGAAGCTCGACCGGCGCGTTCGCTACGGCCAGAAGATGAACGACACCAAGCGCGAGCCGAAGATCGTGATGGGCAACCGCAAGCGCGCGGCGCAGGTGTCCGCGGGCAAGCACAAGACCATGCACCAGGAGAAGCTGGAGCAGGCGCGAGAGCGCCTGGTCGAGGCGGAGGAGGCGGTCCGCGAGGACGACACCATCCGCGTCGATCTCCCGGCCACCGAGGTGCCGGCCGGTCGCACCGTGCTGACGGTCCACGCCCGGCTCGCGCACGTGGGTCATCAGGTGGATCTACTGGTACGCGGACCGGAGCGCATCGGATTGGTGGGCGCGAACGGCGCCGGGAAGTCCACATTGCTCCGGACGGTGACGGGCGAACTGGCTCCCGCCGAAGGTTCGGTGGACGCCGCGGTTCCGTTGCGCTACCTGCCGCAGCGACTCGACCTGCTCGACGATCGGCTGACCATCGTGGAGAACGTCGCCCGGGTGGCGCCGGACGCCACGCCGAATCAGATCCGGTCGCGGCTGGCCCGATTCCTGTTCCGGGGAACGCGAGCCGACCAGGTCGCCGGTACGCTCTCCGGCGGCGAGCGCTTCCGCGCGACGCTGGCTGCGCTGCTGCTGGCCGAACCGGCACCGCAACTGTTGTTGCTGGACGAGCCGACGAACAATCTCGACTTGACCAGCGTCCGGCAGCTGTCGCAGGCGTTGGAGGCCTATCGCGGGGCGCTCGTCGTGGCCAGCCACGACGAGCCGTTCCTGGAGTCGATCGGGATCACCCGCCGCGTAACCCTCCCCACCTGACCGCTTCGCTTTTTGCGCGCTGGCTGCTTTGCGCGCTGGATCAGGGTTCTGGGTCGAATCATGACGCCTGATTCGACCTGGAACCCTGATCCAGTGGGAAGTCTGGGGCGGGCGGCCCGGCGGGACGGCGCTTCGGGGGGTCTGCTGGCGAGGTCAGCGGGACATGCTGCGGCCGCGCGACCGCCAGAGGTCGTTGCTGGGCCGGATCAGGTCCGTCAGTTCGTTGTCCCACCCGTTGTCCACGGCGACGCCCGCCTGGCCGCAGGCGTCGCGGGCGACCTCGATGCTGGTCGTCGGCAGCTGCGTCTCCTCGCCGTCGGCACCGGTCACGATGACCAGTGCGCCACGTTTGCCGAGGTACTCCACGGCGGCTTTGCCTCCGCCGTGCGCCGAAGCGAACGTCTTGACCGCCGCCACTAGGTCCTCAGTGGACAGCAGGATGTTCGCGTTCCGATCTGCCATGAGGCTATTTCTACCGGACGCGCGAGCGCGCGGGAGGGCTCGTCACCCTTTCGCTATCCCGGCCGCAACCTTTTCGCAATCTGTTCAGCGCGTTCACTGAACAGATTGGGCGGTGATCGAGGCAGTAAGCGACGCCCGGCCGGGTGCGCACGGGGGAACACATCCGGAACGGGCGTCGCAGCGCTGAGAGTACTCCGGTTGGTAGGGTTTCGCATCACCCACCGGTGACGCCCGCGCCGCTACAGACCCATCAGCTCGGGCTTCGTCGCGAGGGCGCGGAACCGCCCCGCCGGGTCGGTGACCAGCCGACGCGCGGTCAGGTCGAGCAGTCCGCCGACCCCGGTCAGCTCCGCCACCGGCGTGCCGTCGGGCCGGCGCAGATCCTGCCGGATACGGAAGGTCTTTCCCGCACCCCACTCGAACTCGCAGGTGACGTCGACCACGTCGCCGCCCCGCAGCTCCCGCAGGTATCGCACGGTGACCTCCAGGGCGACCGGCCCGACTCCGCTGGCGATCAGCCGGTCCTGGGACAGCCCGGCCGCCCGCAGGCACTCCCACCGGGCGTGCTCGCCGTATTGCAGATAGACGGCTTGGTTGAGGTGTCCCTGGGTGTCCAGCTCATAGCCGCGCACGGTGACCTGGACCGAGAAAGGCTCCACGTGATCGAGCCTACTCAGCCCCTGTGACAGGTGAGGCCGTTGAGGCGTTTTGCAGCTCGCCCCCAGCGTAAATCACTATCAGTAATGTTTTGTGTTCGCAGGGTGTGGACAACCGGCGTGACCTGCGGTTATGGTCGTAGGCACAAGCGCATATCGCTCGCAGCACCTATCGGGTGCGGACGCCTGGATCAGCAGGTCCCGCTGATCACGTGAGCGCCGGGCACAGCGCATATAGGGGATGGGTGGATGCCTACCGTCAACGGGGGAGGTTGGCGCCGCTCGTCAAGACCGATCGGTCGGCCTCGGCGCTTATGGGGGTGAGCGCCTGAGATGCCGGCCGATCGGCCTGTCCGGAATCTTCTCCGCCACCGGGCGCGGTCTCCGATTGCCCGCAAACGACGCGTGGTCCGCGCCGATCCGGGAAACAATCACCCCATGGCCGCCAACACGAACACCGACGCGCCCGTTCCCGACATCCTGGCCCATGCCGCCGAGACCGCCTCGGCCGCGCCCTCGATCCACAATTCCCAGCCATGGCGCTGGGAGGTCGACGGCGACCGCCTGGAGCTGTACGCCGAACGCTCCCGCCAGCTCACCGCGACCGATCCGGAAGGCCGCATGCTGACGATCAGCTGCGGCACCTCCCTGCACCACGCCCGGCTGGCGTTGGCCGGCTGGGGCTGGCAGGCCGAGGTCGACCGCTTCCCCGACGGCGACGGCGACCTGCTGGCCCGCATCCGGCTGGCGGGCGCGATCCCGATCACGGCCGAGGCCGAGCAGCTGCTCCGAACGATCGGGCATCGGCATACCGACCGGCGGCCGGTCGCGAACCGCCCGGTGCCCTCCGACGCCCTGCAGGCCCTCGCCGCGGCGGCGTACGCCGAAGGCGCCCGGCTCCAGCTGCTGCACGTCGAACAGGTCGACGACCTGGCGAGCGCGACCGCCCACGCGGCGGAGATCGACGCCGCCGACCCGACGATCCAGAACGAGCTGTCCGAGTGGACCGGCGGCGAGCGCAGCCAACTCGGCCTCCCCGACGAGGTCATCCCCTCCCGGCCGCCGCAGACCAACGTCCCGAGTCGGGAGTTCTCCGGTTCGGGGAGCCTCCAGATCGGCGACAACCACGACAAGTCGGCGTCCTACGGGTTGCTCTACGGCGACGAGGACAATCCGCTCGGCTGGCTGCGCGGTGGCGAGGCACTGTCGGCGCTGTGGTTGACCGCCGTCCGCCTCGGCCTCGGGATCATGCCGATCAGCGAACCGGTCGAGGTTCCGGCGGGCCGTCAGATCCTGCGCCGGACGCTGTCCTACCTCGGCTGGCCGTACCTCGCCGTGCGCGTCGGCGTACCGGCGGACGAGACGGAACCGGAGGCGACGCCCCGGCTGCCCGCGTCGGAGACGGTACACAAGCACTGATCATCGCGCCGGCCATGCGCCTTCTCGCGGCGAAATGTCCGCCGAACCAGCATGGCCGGCGCGATGATCAAACGCGGCTGCGGAAGACCTTGCGGTAGGTCTGCGGCGAGACGCTGGTCGCGCGACTGAAGTGCTGGCGCAGGTTGGCCGCCGTGCCGAAGCCGACCGCGCCGGCGATCCGCTCGACGGGCTGGTCCGTCGTCTCCAGCAACTGCTGGGCGAGGCGTACGCGTTCGATGGTGAGCCAGCGCAACGGGCTGGTGCCGGTCGTCTCGGCGAACCGCCGCACGAACGTACGCTGCCCGAGCCGGGCGCGTTCGGCCAGGTCGGCCACGGTCAGCGGGTCGGCGAGGTGTTCCCGGGCCCAGTCCAGCACCGGCCCGAGGCTCGCCTCCCCCGGCGGGACCGAGCGCGTCGCCTGGACGTATTGCGCCTGACCGCCGTCCCGATGCGGCGGCACGACCATCCGGCGGGCCACCGTGTTCGCCACCGTGGCCCCGAAGTCGGTGGCGACCATGTGCAGGCAGAGGTCGATGCCGGCCCCGGTGCCCGCCGAGGTCAGGATCTGGCCGTCGTCGACGTAGAGCACGTCCGGGTCGAGTTTCACCGCCGGATACCGGACGCCGAACTCCTCGGCGTACATCCAGTGCGTGGTCGCCGGGCGGTCGTCGAGCAGGCCAGCCTCGGCCAGCGCGTACGCCCCGCTGCAGATCCCGGCGAGCCGGGCGCCCCGCGCGTACGCCTCCTGCAGGGCGGTCACCAGCGACGGCGGCGGCGTCACCTGGAACGGCCGGTGCATCGCGGCGGCGATCACGGTGTCGGCCGCGACCAGGTCGTCCAGCCCATATGGCGTCTGCACCACCAGGCCCTGCGCCGTGCGGATCGGCCCCGGATGCGCCGCGCACAGCCGGAAGTCGTACCAGGGGTCGGCCAGGTCGGGCCGGGCGATGCCGAAGACCTCGCAGAGGATTGCCAGTTCGAAGATCGGCGCGTGGTCGGTGACGGCCACCGCGACGACGTGCGGTTTGCCCATGGCAGAAATCTATCGCACTATGGCATTCCTGTCACTGGTCCGGCCTGACCAGCGGGCGCGAGGCTGTGCGGGTGACGCTCACCGAAACCAAGGCGGCCCCGGCGGCGACCCCGACCGGCCACCTGTCCACCGTCCAGGGAATCGCCCTCTACGTCGGCGCCGTGCTCGGCACCGGAGTCATCGCCCTGCCCGCCCTCGCCGCCCGGGTCGCCGGGCCCGCGTCGCTGCTGGCCTGGCTCGGCCTGGTGCTGGCATCGATCCCGCTGGCCGCCACGTTCGCCGCGCTCGGCGCGCGTCATCCGGACAGCGGCGGAGTCTCCACGTACGCCCGCCGCGCGTTCGGCCCTCGGGCAGCCGCCCTGGTCGGCTGGTGGTTCTACGCCGCCACCCCGGCCGGCGCGCCCGCCGCCGCTCTGTTCACCGGCGGCTACGTCGAAGCCGCCTTCGGCGGTGGCCGCGTCACCGTGTACGCCACCGCCGTCGGCCTGTTCGCCGTCGTCGGCCTGGCCAACTACTTCGGCGTACGCGTCTCCGGCCGGATGCAGCTGATCCTCGCCGGGGTGTTGCTGACCCTGCTGCTCGTGACGGCCATCGCCGCGCTGCCGCACGCCAAGCTGAGCAACCTGACGCCGTTCGCGCCGCACGGCTGGTTCGCCGT
The DNA here is from genome assembly GCF_024172085.1 of Hamadaea flava. Taxonomy (NCBI): domain Bacteria; kingdom Bacillati; phylum Actinomycetota; class Actinomycetes; order Micromonosporales; family Micromonosporaceae; genus Hamadaea; species Hamadaea flava. The sequence continues at coordinate 1,261,438 of NZ_JAMZDZ010000001.1, forward strand.
GTTCCCCGCGGCCGCCCTGCTCGTCTGGAGTTTCGCTGGCTGGGAGGCGGTGACGCACCTGGCGGCCGAGTTCCGTAACCCGGCGCGGGCACTCCCCCGCGCGACGGCGGCCGCGATCGTCATCGTCGGCGGCGTCTACCTCCTGATCGCCGCGACCGTGGTGCTGGTTCTGGGCGCGGCGGCGGGCGCGAACGAGGCTCCCCTGTCCGCGCTGCTGGCCGTCGGGTTCGGCGGACCGGCCAAGGCCGCGGCGGCCGTCGTCGCGGTGTTGCTGACCCTCGGCGTCATGAACACGTACACCGCCGGATCGGCGAAGCTCGGCGCCGCGCTCGGCCGTGACGGGGCACTCCCGGCATGGCTGGCCCGGGGCAGTCAGTCGGGCGAGGTGCCCCGCCGCAGCCTGTTCGTGACGATCGCGCTCGGGCTGGGCGGATTCGGTATCGTCGCCGCGACCGGTGTCGGCACGGCGCCGCTGGTGCTCGCGACGACGGGCTGCTTCGTCGCCGTGTACGCCGTCGGCGCGGCGGCGGCGCTCCGGTTGCTGCCGCGGCGTACGGGCGTCTGGTGGACGGCCGTCGTCGCACTGGTGACCGTCCTCGGCCTCAGCCTGACGACCGGGCTCTACCTAGCCTGGCCCCTGCTCGTGGCGCTCGCCGCCCTCCTCTACGTCCGCCGCGTGGCCAACCGCCGCCGCGAGTCCACCCCCGACACAGGCCGGGAAGCGGCCACCGAGCCACAGCCGACTGGCGATATCGCCCGCGTCACTGCGTGACAGTCACCGCGGCGACGGTCAGATCGACCGGCAGCTGGGGTGCGCTGATGACCGACGCCAGCCGTTCGGCCTCCGCCTCGGTGAAGGAGCCGCTGATCACGGCGTCGCCGGTCAGCACCGAGATGATCTCGGGCGCGGAGATCACCTTGTTGTCCAGCACGATCGCGACCAGGCAGTTACCGCTGCCGCCGAGGGCGTCCTGCGCGCACGCCGGCCAGCCCGAGTTCCCGACCGCCTCGCGGCTGAGATCGGTGAACTTGGCCTGGCCGCTGCCGGTGAACTTGATCAGAACGGTCTGCTGCCCGGTCTGATCCCGTTGGTAGGTCGCCGAGGCCACATCGGAGTGGACGACCTTGGCGACGTCGAGGCCGTACCCCACGCCGTCGGCGTCGCACGCGATCATCGACTCGCCGGGCGGGCTGGCCTTCGGCTGCTTGCCGCAGTCCTGGCTGGCCGGCGTCCGGACGACGACCTTGCGGAACTCCAGTACGCCCGGCGCGGTGAGCTGGGCGAAGTCCACCTCGTGCCGATCGCCGGGGACGGTCATGACCAGTCCCTCCGCCGTCCAGGCGAACCCTGGCTTCGGCATCCCCGCCCCGGTGACCCGGTTGCGCAGGATCGTCTCCACCGTCGAATGGTCGGCGTCGCCGCTCACCGACAGGGTGACCCGGGTCTTCGTCTTGTCGCCGAACGGCAGCGAACAGCCCGCCACCGTGGTGGCGGCCAGTACCAGGATCACCAGTACGCGGGCACGCATCATGCCGCGAATCCTAGGCACCGGCCGCCAGCTCGGCAGCGCATCCGACGGCCCCGTCAGGAAAGACCGAGCCAGGATCGGGCCGCCGTCTGCACGGCCGATCCGTCCACGTCGGCCAGCTTGCGGCTCGCGTACTCCTTGGCCCAAGTGCTGGTGAGGACGCGCAGCGGGGGTCGGGGATCGGACAGCGATTCGACGACCACCTCGGCGACCTCGCGCGCGGTCTGCGCGCCCGGATATCCGCCGCTCGCCACCCAATCGAGGTACGGGACGAGGACGTCGGTGTAGGGCCCGCAGTCGGCGATGAGCGAGTCCCGGGTGATGCCGGTGTTCGCCCCGAACGCGGTCTCCAGCACCGGTCCGGGCTCCACGATCGTGACGGTGACGCCCATCCCCGCCGCGGTCGGGGCGAGGCTCTCGAGGAAGCCCTCGACGGCGAACTTGGCCGCCGAGTACGCCTCGTTGAACGGCTGCCCGATGAGTCCACGGGTGCTGCCGAGGGTCACGACGCGGCCTCGGCTGGCCCGCAGGTGCGGCAGCGCGGCCTTCGTCATCGCGACCACGCCGAAGAAGTTGACCTCGATGTTCGCCCGGTACGCGTCCAGCGACGCCATCTCGATGGTCGGCACGGTGTTCCCGACGCCCGCGTTGTTGACCACCGCGTCGAGCCGCCCGTACTTGTCGACGACGGCGGCCATGCAGTCCTGAATGGACTCCCACGAGGTGACGTCGAGTCGCCGGACGTCCACCTCGACCCCGGCCGAAGACGCCGCGTCGAGCAGCGCGTCCTGACGCGAGAGGTCACGCATCGTGGCCACCACGGTCCAGCCCGCCTGCGCCGCCGCCACGGCGGTGTGCAGGCCGATCCCGGTCGAGCAGCCGGTGACGAGCACGATCATGCCGCTTTCACCTTCTCCTGTACTCCGACGGTGGGCTCATCGGTGTCCGCGGCGGCTGCCGCCGTGACCAGTCGATGCACCGCCCACAGCGGAACCGCCGCGAAGAAGGTGCCGATGAGCGTGCCGAAGACCATGGTGATCTTCGTGGCGGCGAGGATGCCGAACCCGTCGTCGAGCAGGTCCACGAGGACGCCGCCGACGAACACGCTCACCGGGATGATGCCCCAGGTGATCGTGCGGAAGGCGGCGTGCGAGACGGCCTGGTCCGAGACCGGTACGCGAGCCTGCCGGACGGCGGCGGTGCTGACGTTGTACCAGACCATGAAGAACCCGTACGCCGCCAGCGTCGCGCCGATGACGATCGCGCCGGGCAGGAGGGGTGCGGCGAGGATGCCGAGCCCGACGAGCGAGTGCAGGAAGATCGACCACGGCATGACCCGGGCCGCCCCGATCCGGCGGCTGATCCGCTGGGCGAAGAAGGTCCCGACGACCGCGCCGACGGCGGCGACCGACATCGCCGCGCCCATCGCGCCGACCGACAACCCCAGTCCCCGGTACGCGAACATCGGCATCACGGTGACGTAGATCGGCCCGCCGATGTTGGCCAGCAGGGTGCCCTGGACCGTCCGGCGCAGCACCGGATCATGCCAGTTCAGCCGGACGCCCTGCTTGAGCCGGGTCCACATCGACTCCTTGCGCTCGACGGCCGAACCGTAGGGCTGCATGGTCCGGATCGCCCCGGCCGACACCAGATACGTAGCCGCGTCGATGACCAGCGACGCCACGCCCAGGAGTTGGTAGAGCACCCCGGCGATGGCCGGTCCGACCACTTCGGACGCCGTCCGGCTGGTCTCCAGGTTCGCGTACGCCTTGACCCGCCCGTCGCCGGGCACGATCGACGCGATCGTGGCGGTGTAGCCGATGTTGAAGAAGACCGAGGTCGCGTTGAGCACGGCGACGGCGGCGAACACCAGCGGGATCGACAGCACGTCGAGCCAGTACGCCACCGGCAGCGAGAGCACGACGATCAGCCGGATCAGATCGCAGGCGACGAGGGTGGCCCGCAGGTTCCACCGGTCGACCAGCATCCCCGCGACCAGGCTGAGCAGCGGGATGGCGAGGTACTGCGCCATCCCGACCAGGCCCACCTGGAACGCCGAGGCGTGCAGCAGCAGGATCATCACCGTCGGCACCACGAACAGGGTGATCTTGTCGCCGACGTTGCTGACCGTCTGCCCGGCCCACAGCAGGTTGAACTGCCGCCCGAGCTTCATGAGCGCCCCTGAGACAGGAATCGGGCGTGAGCGCGCCGGTAGGCGAGGAACCGCGCCAGGATCGTGTCGTGCTGCACCTGGACCCAGTCCGGCCCTGGGCACATGATGGCCCCGTCGAATTCGATCTCCGAGAGCCAGAACCTCTCGCCGTCGTGCAGGAAGTCGACGCACAGGTACGGCACCGGGAACTTCTCGGCGAAGTACGCGACGGCCTCCTCCAGCTCCGGCGGAGTATCCACGTAGGACAGCTTGGCACCGGTACTGAACTGAGGGTAGGGCGCGCCCGGTCCGGGTTGGCGTACCAGGACGGCGGCCACCTCGCCGTCCACCAGGTGCAGCCGGTAGTCGGTGGTCCCGTGGCCTAGGAACGGCTGGAAGACCAGCACCGTGTCGCCGCCCTGGGCGAGGCTGAGCAGTCCGCGTACGTCGTGCGAGTCGCGCGCGATGTTGATGCCGCGCGACGTCGCCCAGCCCGACGGCTTGGCGATCGCCGGGTACGGCAGATCCTGAGTGGCCACTTCGTACTCGTCGTAGACGAGGTCACGACCCGATCCGATGCGGACGGTCGGGATCGGCGGCACGGGCGAGTCCTTGAGCATCAGGATCGTCGCCATCTTGTCGTTGCAGACCGCCGCCAGGTTCGGCGGATGCGGCAGGTAGAAGCCGCCCTGTTCGAGGACGGCGTACAGGGTGAACTGGGTGAAGACGTCGGCGGACTGATAGGGCAGGGAATAGATGGACGAGATGAACAGAGTGTCCTCAGGAGTCACCCGCTCACCGTCGATGTAGAACTTCGCGGCCGTCGGTTCCAGCGCGTCGACGGTCACCGCCTCCGGCGCCACCCGATCCCACGACAGGTCCAAGCTCTTGGCCACGTCGACGTAGGCGTCCCAGAACGCCGCGCCCCACTTGCCGCTCATCCGGGTCGACTCGCGATCCGGGAACAGCCAGACCAGCCGGCGCAATGTGCTCGTGTCAGTCATGGCGGCAGTGTGGAGATCACCGCCATAGATTCACTGCGAATTCGCTCCGGAAGCGGCGACCTCCGCGCGTCTCGCGCTCAGGAAGGCCCGCTCGGTCGGCTGCGTCACCAGGCTCAAGGCCATGTCGTACGCCGAAAGGGCGGCCCGCTTCTGATCGAGCCTTCGCAGCAGATCGGCACGGACGGCGTACCAGAGGTAATGACCGGACAGCGGCAGCGAGTC